>JAZKCE010000028.1:0-152145 GCA_040388255.1 Pseudomonadota bacterium
CGAACCCGCGTCATTAGCTTGGAAGGCTAGGGTTCTACCATTGAACTACTCCCGCGCAGCTCTGCCAAAAATCGAAATCGCTACAAAACTCTCAAAAAACAAACGCCTGGGATTCCAGAAAATCAAGAAATCTGGTGGATGAGGCTGGATTCGAACCAGCGTACGCGTTAGCGAACAGATTTACAGTCTGCCTCCTTTAGCCACTCGGACACCCATCCTTCAAGGGAACCTCGGATTATGCCACGGTTTTATGTCGATTGACAGATCCCCCGATAGCAAAAACCTTTAAAAAGGCGGGCACGCCTCTGACCCCGCTTTCGGCAAGCCATGTTTGCCGCAGGCGCAGGCCTTGAGGCATGATGGGCCAACCCGAGAAAGTCCTCCATGACATCCAACGCCACGCCCCCAAAACCTGCGGAACCGGGCACCCTGCGCCGGGTGAATCTGGCCCTGCAGGGCGGCGGCTCGCATGGCGCCTTCACCTGGGGCGTGCTGGATGCCCTGCTGCAAGACACACGCCTGCAGATTGACGGCATCAGCGGCGCCAGCGCCGGCGCGGTCAATGCCGTGGCACTGGCACATGGATTTGCCACGGCGGCACAGGCCGCCAAAGCGGGCGACCAAACAGCAGACCCCAGGGAAGCAGCCCGCGCATCGCTGCGCAAGATTTGGCAGGGCATCGAAGCCATGGGCCGCCTCGGCGCCATGGCGGAGAACATCAGCAAGGTACTCATGGGTGGCTGGTCCTCCGGGAAAGTGGGCACCAACTTTTTCGGTAACGCCATGAGCCAGTGGGTTTCACCCTACCAGTCAAATCCACTGGACATCAACCCGCTGCGCAGACTGCTGGAAGCCGAAATTGACTTTGGCGCCATCGCCAGCCAGGAGACGCCCAGGGTTTTTGCGTCCGCAACACGTGTCACCACCGGCCAGGTCGAGATTTTTTCCGGCAAACGCCTGACCCTGGAGGCGGTCATGGCATCCGCCTGCCTGCCCACACTGTTCAAGGCGGTGGAAATCGACGGCGAACCCTACTGGGATGGTGGTTTTTCCAGCAACCCGGCCCTGCTGCCGCTGATCAACCAGTGCGACAGCCGCGACATCATCGTGGTGCAGATCAATCCGCTCAAACGTGAAAGCACGCCGCAAACGCCGCACGACATCATGGACAGGGTGAACGAGCTGACCTTTAACGCCAGCCTGCTGTCCCAGATGCGCACCATCGACTTCATCAACCGGCTGCTGGCCGACGGGCGCCTGCAGGAAGGTGCCAAATACAAAAGCCTGTTCCTGCACCGCATCGACGGCGGCGAGGCGCTGGAAGACCTGCCGGCTTCCAGCAAGATGTCAGCGGATACGCTCATGATTGAAAACCTGTTCGAGATGGGCCAGGGTGCGGCCAAACGCTGGTTGCGCCGCCATTTCGAAGCCCTGGGCCAGCAAGGCACCATGAATATCCGCCGCGACTACGTCGGCAGCCAGCCGCAGAAGTTTTAAGTTTTTGAGCCTGGCTTGGGCGATTTCCCGGGATTCCGCCCTTGTTTTTATTGCCATTTATGGCCCGAGGCCAATAAACACACGCACAATCAGCTATCAAAAATATAGCAAAAAATACCGTCCGCCGACCGGCTTCAACCCCTCGGGTGCGCCTCGCGCCAGGCCCGCGCCTCTGAAAAGTGCCCGCAGCCGATAAAAGGCAGCGGCGGCCGCAAGGCCGACAGCGGCGAGGGGTGGTTGGCGACCAGCACCTTGTGGCGGCCGGTGTCGATCAGCGCGCGTTTGCTCTGGGCATGCGCACCCCACAGCATGAACACCACGGGGTGCTCGCCCTCGGACACCGTGCGGATCACGGCGTCGGTCAAAACTTCCCAGCCCTTGCCTGCATGGCTGGCCGGCTGGCTTTCCTCGACCGTCAGGCAGGTGTTGAGCAGCAGCACGCCATGCGTCGCCCATTTGACCAGGCTGCCACCGGGCAGGGGGAATGGCGGCGGCGGGGTGCCCAGGTCGCGCTGCAATTCCTTGAAAATATTACGCAGCGATGGCGGCAGGGCCACGCCGGATGCGACCGAAAATGCCAGCCCTTCGGCCTGGCCGCGGCCGTGGTAGGGATCCTGGCCGAGTATGACCACCCTCACCTGTTCAGGCGGCGTCAGTTCCAGGGCGCGCAAGGGCCTGGGCGGGAAAACCACCGCGCCTTCGGCCAGCCGCTGGCTTAAAAAATCAAGCAGTTTGCGGCCGGTAGCGCCGGCAAAAAAACTATCCACCAAACCCTGCCAGCCCGGCGCAACGGGCCAGGCCGAAGTGTCGGCAGCCATCAATTGGTCGGGTGCACCCATTGCAATTACGTTCCGAACAGTTCGGCCAGCGCCACGCCCGGGTCATCGGCGCGCATGAAAGCCTCGCCGACCAGGAATGCGTTGATTTTGGCGTCGCGCATACGCCGCACGTCGGCCTGCGAGGAAATGCCGGACTCGGTCACCACAATACGGTCAGCAGGCACTCTGCCCGCCAGGCCAATCGTGGTGTCCAACGACACTTCAAAGGTCTTGAGGTTGCGGTTGTTGATGCCTATCAGCGGCGTCTTGAGCTTGAGGCCGCGCTCCAGCTCGGCCGCGTCATGCACTTCCACCAGCACCGCCATGTCCAGCGACATGGCCAGCGCTTCCATGTCCTTCATCTGCTTGTCGTCCAGGCAGGCGGCGATCAGCAAAATGCAGTCGGCACCCATCACGCGTGCTTCGTAGACCTGGTAGGGATCGACCATGAAGTCCTTGCGCAGCACCGGCAGGCTGCAGGAGGCCCTGGCCTGTTTCAGGTAATCGATTTCGCCCGAGAAAAACTGCTTGTCGGTCAGCACGGACAGGCAGGCTGCGCCGTA
Source organism: Pseudomonadota bacterium (assembly GCA_040388255.1). Classification (GTDB taxonomy): domain Bacteria; phylum Pseudomonadota; class Gammaproteobacteria; order Burkholderiales; family Burkholderiaceae_C; genus Polaromonas. The sequence continues at coordinate 2,879 of JAZKCE010000028.1, forward strand.
CTCGGCATAACTCTGCGCAATGTCCGCGGGAATGAAGTCGGCGCGCAGCACGCCCTTGGACGGGCTGGCCTTTTTGATTTCGGCAATCACAGCGGGTTTGCCGGCAGCGGTCTTGGCGCGCAGCGCGCCGGCAAAGTCGCGCGTCAGCACGCGTGATTCGGCGTCTTCGCGCATGACGGCCAGCGGCTTGCGTTTGATCGCGGCGGCGATTTCTTCGTGCTTGACGGCAACGATCTTGTCGAGGATATCGGACATGGTGTTCAGCTTGCCAGTTTTCGGGTGATGGAGATGAGTTGCTCAAGCCGCTGTTTGGCGGCGCCGGATTCAATCACGGCCTGCGCCTTGACAATGCCCTCCTGCATGGAGGCCACCACATTGCTGGCATACAGGGCCGCGCCCGCATTGAGGATGACAATATCACGCGGCGCGCCGGGCTGGTTGTCCAGCACGCCCAGCAGCATGGCCTTGGACTGCTCGGGGGTCTCCACCCGCAGCGCGCGGTTGCTGGACATATTGAGCTTGAAGTCCTCGGGATGGATTTCGTATTCGGTGATTTCGCCGTTTTTAAGCTCGCCGACCACCGTGGCCGCGCCCAGGCTGACCTCGTCCATGCCGTCCTTGCCATAAACCACCAGCGCATGCTCGGCGCCCAGGCGCTGCAGCGCACGGACCTGGATACCGACCAGGTCGGGATGGAACACGCCCATCAGGATGTTCGGCGCACTGGCCGGGTTGGTCAGGGGACCAAGAATGTTGAAGATGGTGCGCACGCCCAGTTCCTTGCGGATGGGCGCGACGTTTTTCATGGCCGGATGGTGGTTGGGTGCAAACATAAAACCCACGCCGACTTCTTCAATACACCTGGCAATCGCTTCAGGTGGCAGGTTGATGTTGATGCCCAGCGATTCGATCACATCGGCACTGCCGGATTTGCTGCTGACGCTGCGCCCGCCGTGTTTGCTGATCTTGGCGCCCGCCGCCGCCGCCACAAACATGGCGCAGGTCGAGATGTTGAAGGTATGCGAACCGTCGCCGCCGGTGCCGACGATGTCGACCAGGTGGGTTTTGTCGGCCACATGGACCTTGGTGGAAAACTCGCGCATGACCTGCGCGGCGGCGGTGATTTCGCCTATGGTTTCCTTCTTGACGCGCAGCCCGGTGATGAGGGCAGCCATCATCACGGGCGACATTTCGCCGCTCATGATGAGGCGCATCAGGTGCAGCATCTCGTCGTGGAAAATCTCGCGGTGCTCTATGGTGCGCTGCAGTGCTTCCTGCGGGGTGATTTTGTGTGAGTTGGGCATGTTGGTCCCTTTAACGATTGTTTGGCAGCAAGAATTTAGAGGAATTTATCGCCGCAGCCCAATAGGGACAAGCGGAACCAGCTATCAAATCAATAGTGCAATGGGTTTTCATGCCTGCACCATGAAGTTTTTCAGCATGGCATGGCCGTGCTCGGTGAGTATGGATTCAGGGTGAAACTGCACCCCCTGGATGGCCAGCTCCTTGTGGCGCACGCCCATGATTTCCCCGTCGTCGGTCCAGGCCGTGACGGCCAGCACATCCGGGCAGCTGGATTTTTCAATCGCCAGCGAGTGGTAGCGGTTGACCACAAACTGTTTGGGCAAATCCGCAAACACGCCTTGCTGCGTGGTGGTGATGACGCTGGTCTTGCCGTGCATCAGCTCCTGCGCACGGATGATGTTGCCACCAAACGCCGCGCCTATGCTCTGGTGGCCCAGGCAAACACCCAGGATCGGCAGCTTGCCGGCGAAATGCCGGATGGCCGCGACCGAGATGCCGGCTTCGGCCGGTGAGCATGGGCCGGGCGAGACCACCAGCAGATCGGGCGCGCGCGCGGCGATGCCCTCAAGCGTGATCTCGTCATTGCGGAACACCTCAACATCCGCCCCCAACTCGCCGAAATACTGGACGATGTTGTAGGTAAAGCTGTCGTAGTTGTCGATCATCAAGAGTTTTGTGCGCTTCATGGTTCAGGCCTCCTGGCGCAGGCGCTTGAATTCGCCATGCTCAAAGTCAATGAATGCGGCAATCATGGCGCGGTAGGTCGCTTCCATGACAGCCTCGGGTGCACCCGCCTCGCGCGCCTGTGCGCGCACGCGGGCGACGATGAAGTCTATGCGCGCCTGGTCGTAGACCTGGTCCGCGCTTTGTTTGATGCGCGCCGCCTGGGCCACATAGCCGCCACGCTCGGCGACCAGCGCCACAATGCGCTCGTCCAGCGCGTCGATGTGCCTGCGCACGTCGGCCATGGTCTCGCAGTGCTGGACATTTTGTCCGGTGAGCGTGCTCATTCCAGGCCCTCCTCGACCAGCTCCGAAGCCCGCAGCAGCGCGCGCGCCTTGGCTTCGGTCTCTTTCCATTCCAGCTCGGGCACCGAATCGGCCACCACGCCGGCCGCCGCCTGCACATACAGGGTCTGGTCCTTGATGATGCCGGTGCGTATGGTGATGGCGACGTCCATGTCGCCCGAATAACTGAGGTAACCGCAAGCGCCGCCGTACAAACCGCGCTTGGTGGGCTCCAGCTGGTCGATGATTTCCATCGCGTGTACCTTGGGCGCGCCGCTCAGGGTGCCGGCCGGGAAGGTGGCCTTGAGCACATCCATGCCGGACATGCCGTCCAGCAGATCGCCCTCGACATTGCTCACGATGTGCATGACATGGCTGTAGCGCTCGACCGCAAAAGCCTCGGTCACCTTGACCGTGCCGGTTTTGGCGATGCGGCCTATGTCGTTGCGCGCAAGATCGATCAGCATGACGTGCTCGGCGCGTTCTTTCGGGTCGTTGACCAGTTCATGCTCGACGGCCTTGTCCACCTCGGGCGAGGAGGCGCGTGGACGCGTGCCCGCCAGCGGCCGGATGGTGATTTTCTGGCCATTTTCAACCTGCTCCTGCCGTACCAGGATTTCCGGCGAGGCACCCACCACATGGAAGTCGCCAAAGTGGTAGTAATACATGTAAGGAGAGGGATTGAGCGAGCGCAGCGCGCGGTACAAACTCAGCGGCGATTCGGTATAACGCTTTTTGATGCGCTGGCCGACCTGCACCTGCATGAAGTCACCGGCTTCGATCAGCTTTTTGGCGCGCTCCACGGCGGCGATGTAATCGGCCTTGGCAAAGTCGCGCTCGGCCGGAAAACCCTGCGAAGGCTTGACCACAGGCGCGCTGACCGAATACTTGAGCTGCTCTTTCAGCCCGCGCAGGCGCTTTTTCGCGTTGGCATAGGCCTCGGGCTGGGACGGATCCGCATAGACAATCATGTAGAGCTTGCCCGAGAGGTTGTCGATCACCGCCAGCTCTTCGCATTGCAGCAGCATGATGTCAGGGCAGCCCAGCGTGTCGGGCGGGCAGCTGGCCTCTAACTTTTTCTCGATATAGCGCACCGCGTCATACCCAAAGTAACCGGCCAGCCCGCCGCAAAAGCGCGGCAGGCCGGGCCGCAGGGCGACCTTGAAGCGCTTCTGGTAATCGCTGATGAAGTCCAGCGGGTTTTGTTTCGAGGTCTCAACCACCTTGCCGTCCGTCACAACCTCGGTCACCACATCGGGGCCGAAACCCGAGGCGCGCACCAGCGTACGGGCGGGCAGACCTATAAAACTGTAGCGGCCAAAACGTTCGCCGCCCACCACCGATTCCAGCAAAAAGCTGTATTTGCCGCCATCTTTGGAGAAGGCCAGCTTGAGGTACAGCGAGAGCGGGGTTTCGAGGTCGGCAAACGCCTCCACCATCAGTGGAATGCGGTTGTAGCCCTGGCCGGCAAGGCTTTTAAATTCGAGTTCAGTAATCACGATAGGTCCTTCGCAGGTGGCCGGCGCCGTGTGGGCGTGGGCCACGTTTCATTCAAACGCCCCGAGGTTCGGGGCCGGGTGCTCCTGGTGAAAACCAGGAAAACATCAATGTGGGGATGGCGCAGCGACGAGGCGAAGCACGCTGGTCAGATGTGACCGGTGAACGCTTCAGGCGTGCGAAAAAGAGCAGGTACGCCAGGGCCAGGCTCCCCGGTCGCCTTGACCTGTCTGAATGATGCGGTGAATGAACATGGCAGGCAAAGTGTAGCAAAGACCACTGCCACTGCCGCGCCAATTGCCAGCCTTGGTGCACCGAAATGGGCAAAGTTACAACAGTCCAGCCCCAACCGGCCCTCACACGCTGGTATTTCTGCCTATCTCGCAAACCCTATTGCTGGTGCAGCCTGGGGGCTTGAAAATAGCATGACAAAAAAGAACGCTCGTTCTATTTAGGGAACCACTTAGGAGATTTCTCATGACGTTCAAAAAGCAATGCCTTGCGGGCCTGGCCGGTTTGATGCTGTCACTCGGCGCCCTGGCCACACCGGTGGAGGTATCGGGCATCAAGCTCGATGACCCGGTCGATGTGCGGGGCAGCAAGCTCCAGCTCAATGGCGCAGGCATTCGCTACAAGGCGGTGTTCAAGGTTTATGTGGCGGGGCTGTACCTCGGGAAAAAAATCTCCACCCCCGAGGAGCTCTACGCCGCCCCCGGCCCGCGGCGCATGAGCATCACGCTGGTCCGCGAGATCGACTCCAACGAGCTCGGGAAGGCGTTTACCAAGGGTTTTGAGGAAAACACGCCCAAGGGAGAAATGTCCAAGCTGATTCCCGGCTTGATACGGATGGGCCAGATTTTTGCCGACCAGAAAAAGCTCTTGCCCGGTGAAAATTTCACCATTGACTGGATTCCCGGCACCGGCACCGTCATCACGGTCAAAGGCAAACCACAGGGTGAGCCCTTCAAGGAGCCGGAGTTTTACAACGCCCTCATGCGCATCTGGTTTGGACCCAGCCCCGCCGACTGGAAACTCAAGGACCAGTTGCTGGGCAAGCCTGCCTGATACGGCTCAAACCGCCATCATTCCAACGGGGCTTGCAGGCCCCGTTTTCATTTTCGCCCGCGCAGTTCGGCCAGCGAATCGATAAACCCGTCGGCATCCACCGCGCGGATCGGCTCGCCATGGTTGTAGCCGTAGGTCACCAGCAGCACCGGACAGCCCGCCGCACGCGCCGCACGGGCATCGTTGCTGGAGTCGCCAATCATCAGCGTACGGGCCGGCGACGTCCCCAGCGCCTCGCAGGTTTTCAGCAAAGGCAGCGGGTCGGGTTTTTTGCGCTCAAACGAATCGCCGCCAAAAACCTCGGAGAAAAACCCGTCCAGCCCCTTGAGCTTGAGCAACTGCCGGGCAAAGGCCAGCGGCTTGTTGGTCAGGCAAGCCAGCTTGAGTCCGGCCTGCTGCAAATTTTGCAGCCCCTGCAGCACACCCGGATAGACCAGCGAATGCCGGCCATTGACGGCGTCATAGTGCTTCTGGTAACTGGCAAAAGCCTGGTCGAACAGCAATTGGCCCCGGAGCGCTTCATTATTGATAGCACGCTGCGCCCGTGGGACGGCGGCTAGAAGGTGATTTAGCACCGATTCAATCAAATGCTCGGAGCCTTTGCCTACCATGGGCTCAACCACTGCCCGTTCAAGCTGCGGTTTTTCCGGCAGGTCCAGCTCAGCCAGCATCAGGTTAAGCGCGGCTACAAAATCACCCATGGTGTCCACCATGGTGCCGTCGAGGTCAACAATGGCGGCGTCACAGCCCGTATGGTTCGAAGTAATAAAGTTCACAGCAAAGCAATAGAGTTCACAACAAACACTTCATCTTAAGCGGAGCGCACTTCATAGAGTTCACAGCAAGCGCGTATTCCGCGCAGGACTCACAGGACTGATAAATGGACATCGTTTTGCGAATACTGGTGCAAACTTGGTTACCCTCAAGCACACAGGAGTTATCGAAAGCGATCATAGGCAATGAAGAATAAAGCACCAGAGAAAAAGGCGAATGCGCAGCCGGCTACGGCAAAGAATGCTGCGTCATCCCGTTCCAAAAAAGATGCCGCCCCAAAGCTACCCAAGCCTGATTTGCAACCTTCAGACTGGGTAAGGGCAGGCATGAAAATCCTCGCGCAGTCGGGCGTGGACATGGTGCTGATTCCGCCCCTGGCCAAGGCGCTTGGTGTCACCAAGGGCAGCTTCTACTGGCACTTTACCTCGCGTGACGACTTGTTGCTCCAGTTGATTGAAGAGTGGAAGCAGCATGCCACGCTTCGGGTGATCGAGATTGTTGAACATGCGGACACATCGCCGCAAGAAAAAATCCGTGTCATCGCGGCCATTGGCGCCAATTCGCCGATTGATGAATTCGGCGGTGCGGTCGAGCTAGCCGTGCGCAACTGGGCACGCGTCAACCCCAACGTGCGCCGCATTGTGGCGGATGTGGACAGGCAGCGCCTGAACTACCTGACCCACCTCTACAAGGAAGTCGGCTCCAGCGTGGATGCAGAGTTGCTGGCCTGCATGCACTACTGCTTTTCTACCGGCCTGCGCCTGGTGTTTGCCTATCCTGAGAAACAGAAGCTTGCGCTGCGCCAGGCTGCGCTGGAGCAGATATTTTTCTCGGGTGCTGCTGCCGCAAACGACGAGGCAGCTTCAAGCAGCTAGGGCCGTTAAGTCCATGCCGGCAAACCCGCTGGCGGTGCGCGCGGCCTCATATTCGCCAGTCATGCGGTTGACAATCTCTGTCGCCGGCAGCACGGCATCAATGCCACCAACCCCCTGGCCGGCGCTCCAGACATCACGCCATGCCTTGGCTTCGGTGCCGTCACCGCGCTTGCCAAAACTGAACGAAGAAGTTTCACGAGGCGGCAGTTGGTCGACATCAACGCCAAGCGCCTCAAAACTCGCGCGTAAATAGTTGGCGGGCAGCCCCGTCACGGCATTGCTGCAAACGATGTCGGCGGAGCCGGCCTCCACCACCATCTGCTGGTAGCGCGGATCTGCCTGTGCTTCTTTTGACGCGATGAAGCGCGTGCCGATGTAGGCGAGGTCGGCGCCCATCACCTGCGTGGCCAGGACCTGGCGCCCATGCGTCATGCAACCCGACAGCACAATGACACCGCCAAAGATGCGGCGCACTTCATCCGTGAAGGCAAAGGGGTTGAGTGTGCCGGTGTGGCCGCCTGCACCTGCGCATACGAGGATGAGCCCGTCCACACCCGCATCCATGGCCTTGCGGGCATGGCGCATGGACGACACGTCATGCAAGACGGTGCCGCCGTAGGCATGCACCTTCTGCACCACCTCGCCGGGCGCGTTCAGGCTGGTGATGACCACCGGCACCTTGTAGTCGCAAACCACCTCCAGGTCATGCGCAAGCCGCGGGTTGGCCTTGTGCACGATCAGGTTGACAGCATAGGGCGCGGCGGGCCAGGGCGGCGACTGCGCGTTCCAGTTGTCAATTTCACTGTTGAGGTAAGCCAGCCAGCCGGCCAGTTCTTCCTGCGGCCGCGCATTGAGCGCCGGAAAGGCGCCCACAATGCCGGCGCAGCACTGCCGCGCCACAAGCTCTTTCGAGGAAGCAATGAACATCGGCGAACCGATGACAGGGATGCGCAGCTTCGAAAACGGACCAGACGGATCGTTTAAGGGTTTATACGGGGCTTGACGTGTCATGGCTTGGCGAATAAATTATCTTCCATACCGCCCAGTATGGCACATACCAAAAAACACGTCAACAAAATGAAAAGCGCGACTCACAGATGATTCCCAAAGAAGGCTATGCCTCCATAGACCAGCGCAAGGTCAGCCTTGAAACGTTATGGCATCGCGGCGCATGCTTGGCAACCGTGCTGCAAAACAATGGTGTGGGCGAGGGCAAAGCAGTCGCCATCCTGATGCGCAACGACCTCGCATTTCTGGAGGCCATGATCGCCGCCTCCATCCTGGGCGCTTATGCAGTTCCGCTGAACTGGCACCTCACCGGCGAAGAAATCGACTACATTCTGCGCGACTCCGGCTCGGTGATATTGCTGGCACACGCAGACCTGTACAGCCCTGTTGCACACGCCATAGCGCCAGGGGTGCGCCCCATCATTGCCAAAACGCCTGCCGAGCTGGCTGCGGCCTACGGCATCGCACCCGATCAATGCGATGTGCCGGCCGGCACGCTTGACCATGACGCAGCGATTGCATCGGCAGCGCCGCTGACGGACATGTCCCGCTTCGGCAGCCGCGGCAGCATTGTCTACACCAGCGGCACCACGGGCCGGCCCAAAGGCGTGAAGCGTTCCACACTGGGTGCAGAAGAAGCCAAAAAATACGCCCTGCTTTCACAGCAGTGGTTTGACCTGAAGCCGGGCGTGCGCACCGTCATGGCCGGGCCCATGTACCACAGCGGCCCCAACACCTATTCACGGCAGGTCATCAATTCGGGCGGCAGCATCACGCTGATGACGCGCTTTGATCCCCAAGAGCTGCTGGCCGTGATAGAGCGTGACCGCATCACCCATCTGCACCTGGTGCCGACCATGATGGTCAGGCTGCTACGCCTACCTCAAGAAGTGCGGCAGCGCTATGACCTGAGCTCGCTGCAGTTTGTCATCCACGGCGCAGCGCCGTGCTCGGTTGAAACCAAACGTGCCTTCATAGCCTGGTGGGGCCCGGTCATTTACGAATACTACGCGTCCACTGAAACCGGCATGGTGACCCGCTCGTCCACACAGGAGTGGCTGGAAAGGCCCGGCACCCTGGGGCGTGCATGGCCCGGCCGCGACATCAGCATCTATGACGAAGAAGGCAAGCGGGCTGGCCCCAACCAGGTCGGTGAAATTTACGTGGGCCTGCAGGGTATACCCAACTTCACCTACCAGAACGCACAGGCACAGCGCGAAGAAATAGGCCGCAATGGGCAGGTCACCAACGGAGACGTCGGTTACCTCGACGACGAGGGTTACCTCTTCCTCGTGGACCGCAAGAAAGACATCGTCATCTCGGGCGGCGTCAATATCTACCCGGCCGAAATCGAATGCGCATTGATCGAATGCCCCGGTGTGGCGGATTGCGCCGTCATCGGCATACCCGATGAAGAGTTCGGTGAAAAACTGCTGGCCTTCGTCAAGCCTATCGCAGGGCAAAACCCGTCAGAGCCGGATATCAAGGCTTTTCTCAGGGGCAAGCTCGCCGGGCTGAAAGTGCCCCGCGAATTTGTTTTCATGAACGAGCTGCCGCGTGACGATTCCGGAAAGCTGATGAAACGAAAGCTGCGCGACCCGTACTGGGCCGGCCGCAGCCGGATGATCTGAAAACCCCCAAGGAGACAACCATGAAACACAAACTTTTAAGCTGCCTGGCCGCCATGGGACTTGCGGCCGCCGCCCTGATTCCGGCAAGCGCATGGGCCAAATACCCCGAAAAACCAATCCGGCTGGTGGTGCCCTTCCCGCCCGGCGGCGGTACCGACGTACTGGCCCGGCTGACGGCGCGCAACATGTCGGCGGTACTGGGTCAGGAAGTCATTGTCGACAACAAGGGGGGCGCAGGCACCATCATCGGCGGCGATGCGGTGGCCAAGGCCGCTCCCGACGGCTACACACTGCTGCTCTCGACCGCCAGCGGCTTCAGCATCAACCCCCAGTACCACAAGAAGCTGTCCTACAAACCGGAAGACTTTGTACACATCGGTCTTATCAGTGAGTCCCCGGTTGTTCTGGTCGCGCCCTTCTCCGCACCTGCAAAGAACCTGCAGGAGCTTGTCCGCTCGCTGAAGGACAAGGAGACGCCGATTGCCACGGCAGGCAAAGGCAGCCAGTCGCATCTGAGCGCGGTGATGTTCTTCAATGCCATCAATGCGAAGTTTCGCCCCGTGCACTACCGTGGGGAAGCACCCGCGCTGATCGACCTCCTGGGGGGCCAGGTGCCGATTTACTTTGCCAGCATACCGGGCACCCTCTCTTACCTGAAGGCCGAAAAACTGCGCGGCTATGCAGTCACCACCACGGGGCGTTCACCCGCAGCGCCGGACATCCCGTCCTTTACAGAACAAGGCATGCCCGAAGTCCTTGCAACCTCATGGTTTGGCCTGTCCGCACCCAAAGGCACGCCCCAGGAAGCCGTCAACATCCTGGCGGCTGCACTGAGCAAGGCGCTGGAAGACAAGGCCATGCAGGACCGCCTGGCAGCAGACGGCGCCACCACCCGCAAGCTGAGCATTTCCGAGTTCAACGACTACATGAAGCGTGACTACGAACGCTGGGGCAAGGTCCTGCGCGCCGCCAACATCGAGGAAGATTGAGGAAGCACAATGAGCACGCATGCAATGGAGTCGGTGCTGCATGACCTCGGCGTCAAGCGTGAGGCGCGCACCGCTTTTGGTGAAGACCCTGCAGCTTTCCTCAAGCGCTACGGAGTCGACGCCGCCGAGGCAGCCATGATCACCAGCTTTGATGTGGCAGGCCTGCTCAAGGCAGGTGTCAGCCCGCTGCTGACCTATGGCTTCTGGATGATGAATGCCCCCGTCAAAACGCGTACGGCCTACCTTGAGCGCAGCCGCGAGGCTGCCTGAACACAACAGGACACAGCATATGGCAAGCATAGTTGGCGGTTTCATCATGCCGCATGAACCCGGCGTGTTCTACATGCCCAAAGACAAATGGAACGACGCACAAAAGCGGGTTCGCGCAGCTTACGACCAGGTTGGCGAGCGCATCGGCGAGCTCGGTGCAACGTCGGTCATCGTGGTGGGCGCAGACCACTATGTGCTCTTCGGACCCGGCTGCCTGCCCAGCTACCTCATAGGCATTGGTGATGTGAGCGGCCCCTATGAGCGCTTTCCGGACATCGCGCAGGGCGACATTCTCAACAACACCGCCCTCGCCCTGCAAATCGCGCAGTACGGGCGTGAGCATGGCTTTGACTGGGCCGTGGCCAAGACGCTGCGGGTAGACCATTCGATAGGCGTTCCTGCCCGGCTTTGCGCATTGCCGAACGCAAGCGTCAAGGGTGTGGTGCCCGTGTACCTCGCCAGCGGTGTCGCGCCCCTCATACCCATGCGCCGTGCTTATGAACTGGGCCGGATGATTCGCGCCGCCGTCCAAGCCTGGCCCGAAGACGAACGTGTGGTGGTGATCGGCTCGGGCGGCATCAGCCACTGGGTGGGCTTGCCCGAAATGGGCAAGGTCAATGAAACCTTTGACCGCTGGGTTCTCGATTGCGTGGTGCGCGGCGACGCCGAGGCCATGATGAAGCTGAGCGATGCGGAAGTCTTTGCGCAGGGCGGCAATGGCGCCTGGGAAATCCGCAATTTTCTTTGCATGATGGGCGCGCTGCCTGCGCACCCCGGCCGTGTCATCGCCTACGAGCAGGGCCCGCAATGGGTGACGGGCCTGGGCTTTGCCGAAGTTTTTGGTGAGCTCGAGACGGCAAGCGCTTGAGCGGACAGGACAACAGATTTATGCCTACGACCATTCCCATCACACCCCTACGGCACAAGCCGCTCCACCGCCAGGCCATGGATACGCAAACACTGCGCAGCCTCGTTGATTTTGAAACCGGCCGCCTGGACCGGCGCCTTTATTGGGACGAAGAGATCTACAGCCTGGAGCTTGAGCGCATCTTCGCAAAGACCTGGCTGTTTGTCGCGCACGAAAGCCAGGTTGCAGAGTACGGCGACTTCTTCACCACCTATATGGGTGAAGACGGCGTGATCGTGACCCGCGCGCAGGACGGCAAGGTCAATGTCTTCCTCAATTCATGCACGCACCGCGGCAACAAGATCTGCCTGGCCGAAGCCGGCAACAAGCGGCGCTTTACCTGCAACTACCACGGCTGGACCTTCGACAGCGCCGGTGCGCTTGTCGGCCTGCCACAGGAAGAGACCTACAAAAGCACCTGCAGGGACTTCGACAAAACTCAGCTTGGCATTCGCAAGGCCAGGGTTGAAAGTTACAAGGGCCTGGTTTTTGCAACCTTCAATGAAGAGGCCGAAAGCCTGGAGCAATTCCTCGGCGACTACCGTTGGTACCTCGACATCCTGCTCGACAACGACCCGGCCGGCACTGAATTTCTGCCCGGCAACATCAAGTCGCGCATGCACTGCAACTGGAAGTACCCGTCCGAAAATTTTGCAGGCGACTCCTACCACGCCGCATGGACACACAACTCGGGCGCAGTGGCGCTGTTCGGCAAGGGCGTTGCAAAGTCCAACCAGGACAAGAGCTACCAGGCCAACATGAACGGCCACGGCTGGCAGTTCGGCCTGGACATGGTCGGCAACGCCATGGTGCTGGGCGAGCAGGACATCGTGGACTACCTGCGAGAGAACGAAGCCAAGGTGGCAGCACGGCTTGGCAAGCTGCGCTCGCGCATGGTGGGCGCCATGAGTTCGGCCAACCTGTTTCCGCACACTTCATTTTTGCCGGGGCAAAACACCTTTCGCACCTGGCACCCCAAAGGCCCGTCCGAGATTGAACTGCACACCTGGGTGCTGGTCAACAAGTCTGCGCCCGAGGCCCTGAAAGACATGTACATGAAGGGCGTGATGCGCAGCTTCTCGCCGTCGGGCATTCTTGAAATGGACGACGGCGACAACTGGGAAAACGCCACCGCAACCAATCGCGGTGTGGTGACGCGCCGGCAAAAGCTGCACTACGGCCTGGGCATGGACAGCCAGGTGACGCATGAGGAATTCAAGGGCAATCTGCACCAGCGCAAATTCAACGATTCGAACCAGCTCGCCTTCTACCGCAGATGGCTGGAGCTGATGTGCGATGAGAGAGAGGCCTAGATCATGGCCATGGTTATTGGAGAGACACCCGTCCTGAAAAAACCTGTTGCGCCCGCAGCCTTGACGTTGCCGCCCATGGAGCTGGTATTTGAAGTCAGCCAGTTTTTATACCGCGAGGCACGCATCCTCGACGAGGAGCGTTATGAGGAGTGGCTTGGCATGATGACCGACGACATCCACTACTGGATGCCGGGCATACAGGCCAGGCACCGCAAGGACAAGACGCCGCGGCTTGACCCGAAACGCATGGCATTTTTTGACGACGACATGCTCAACATGCGCAGGCGGGTGACCCGCTTCATGGACCCCACCGCGTGGGCGGAAGACCCGCCGACACGTGCATGCCATGTCATCTCCAACATTGAGGTGGAGCTGACGGACAAGGACAATGAGTTCAAGGTCTATTCGACCTTCATCAACTGCCGTGGCCGGGGTGAGGCGGAAGAGTTCTGGCTCACAGGCCGGCGCACCGACATCCTGCGGCGCGGTGACGACGGCGTGCTGCGCATTGCCTCACGCGAGATAGTCACCACGCAGACCGTGTTGCTGGCGAAGAACCTCAATGTCTTTCTCTGACTGGACACCCACATGAGCGGCTGGCTTGAAGGACAGGTGGCTTTTATCACCGGTGCAGCCGATGGCATAGGGCGCGCTGTGGTGGAGCGCTACCTGAAGGAAGGCGCAGCCGGCATTGTTGCGCTTGACCGCGATGCGGCGGGCCTTGCAACGCTGGCCAGCGCTTATGGCGACCGCATCGCAACCGTTGCCGGTGACGTGCGTCAATACGCGAGCCATGAAGAAGCGGTAAGCCTGGCCATTTCACGCTTCGGCAAGCTCGACACGGTTGTCGGCAATGCCGGTGTGTTTGATTTCCGCAGGCCGCTTCGCAGCTATACCGGCGAGTCCATGGCGGCGACCATGGACGAGCTTTTTGCCATCAACCTGCGCGGCTACCTCTATGCCGCCATGGCGGGGCGCGAGGCGCTAATCGCCAGCCGCGGCAGCATTATCTTCACGGCGTCGGTCGCGAGCTTCAATTCAGGCGGCGGCGGCATTTTGTACACCATGGGAAAACATGCGGTGGTCGGCATGGTCACGCAGCTGGCGCTTGAACTGGCGCCGGACATCCGTGTCAACGGCGTCGGCCCCGGCGGCACACTGACCGCACTCAGCGGCACGCAGGCGCTGGGGCAAACAGGGCGCAGCATCAATGCCAACCCGGCAGCGTTCAACGAAAAAATGGCTGCAGCAGTGCCACTTGGTTTTGCACAAAGGCCTGAAGACCACACAGGCCTTTATGTGCTGCTGGCCAGCGCTGCCAATTCACGCGCCGTGACGGGCGAAATTTTCATGAGCGACGGCGGCACAGGCGCACGCTCGGTCTGAACCTGACGCGAAAGACTCCATGACCACAGACAACCCCATCAAACACCCGGCCATCGGCAAATCCATCGTCGCGGCTGGCGTGAAGACCAATTACCACGATGTCGGCGAAGGCCCCCCCATGATCCTGCTGCACGGCTCCGGCGCAGGTGTCACGGGCTGGGAGAACTGGCACGGCGTGATGCCGGACTTCGCCAAACACTTTCGTGTGCTGGTGCCCGACATCATCGGCTTTGGTTTTACCGAGCGGCCCGAGGGCACCAAATACAGCATCAAGCTCTGGGTGCAGCACCTGCTCGGGTTCATGGATGCGCTGGAGATAGAGAAGGCCGTGTTGATCGGCAACTCCTTTGGCGGTGCGCTCTCGCTGGCGCTGGCGATACGCAATGCGCACCGCGTCGAACGCATGGTGCTGATGGGCACGCCGGCTGGCAGCTTTACGCAAAAAGCGGCCATGGCCCGCTCTTGGTATTACGAACCTTCGCTGGAAAACATGGCCGAGTTGTTGCGCAGCTTTCCGCATGACCCGGCTTTTGTGACCGACGAGATGGTGCGGCTGCGCCATGAAGTCACCCAGCTTGCTGGCGGCATGGAGGCTTACCGCAAGCTTTTCCCCGAGCCGGCGCCTGGCGGCCAGACGCGCGAGGTCAAGGGCATTCCTGAAGAAGACCTGCGCACCATCAACACACCCATACTCGCGCTGCATGGCCGGCATGACGAGCGCGTGCCGCTGGAGTGCGGCATACGCATCGCCCACGCCTGTCCGAATGCGGACCTGCATGTTTTTGCCAACTGCGGCCACTGGGTGCAGATTGAACGCCGCAAGGAATTCATAGCCCAGACCCTGACCTTCACCAAAGACGCAGCCCATGTTTGACCAGCAACGCATAGGCCAGCTCGCCGCCGAGCTGCACCAGTCCGAAAAAACGCGGGTGCAGGTGGAGCATTTCTCAAAACGCTATCCGGAGATGACGATTGAAGACGGCTACGCGGTGTCGCGTGCCTGGGTCAAGATGAAGCTGGCCGAGGGCCGAACGGTGCGTGGCCACAAGATTGGCTTGACATCACGCGCCATGCAGCTGTCCAGCAACATCACCGAGCCCGACTACGGAACGCTGCTCGACGACATGTTTTTTGCTGAAGGCGGCGACATTCCCATGAACCGCTTTATCGCGCCGCGCGTGGAGGTGGAACTGGCCTTTGTGCTTGGCAGGCGCTTGCAGGGGCCGAACGTGAGCATCTTCGATGTGCTGGCGGCGACCGACTATGTGGTGCCCGCGATCGAGATCATTGATGCACGCATAGAGCAGTTCGACCGCCACACCAAAGCCATGCGCAAGGTCTTTGACACGATTTCGGACAACGCGGCCAATGCCGGCATCATCACAGGCGGACGCCCGGTCAAACCCGATGCCATCGACCTGCGCTGGATCAGCGCGCTGCTTTATAAAAACGGCGTCATCGAAGAATCCGGCGTGGCCGCAGCCGTGCTCAACCACCCGGCCAATGGTGTTGCCTGGCTGGCAAACAAGCTGGGCGCCTGGGGCGAGTCGCTTGAAGCGGGCGAAATTGTGCTGGGTGGCTCCTTCACCCGGCCAACGCCTGCCGAGGCCGGCGACACCTTTCATGCCGACTACGGGCCGCTGGGCGTAATTGCCTTCCGGTTTGTCTAGGCAAAAGCTCCTGTATGAAAACACCAACGAATACGCTCCAGTTCGAGAGGTTCACTCCATCACCGGGTCTGTTTTCGGCGGGATTCAACACCCGGAGGAAGATGCGGAGAAGACACTGAAAGGGCTGTTGTGGACTCTTTTCAATCACACCACCGTGGCCGCCACCAGAATCACTTCGCCAGCTCTACCCGCATGGTGTCAATCACGGCCTTGTAATCCGGCTTGCCAAAAATGGCGCTGCCGGCCACAAAGGTGTCGGCGCCCGCAGCCGCCACACGTGCGATGTTGTCGGTCTTGATGCCGCCATCGACTTCCAGGCGGATGTCCTTGCCCGACGCGTCAATGCGTTTGCGCGCCTGCTCGATCTTGCGCAGCGCCGAATCGATAAAACTCTGGCCACCAAAACCCGGGTTGACGCTCATGATCAAAATCAGGTCGATGTCGTCGATCACCCAGTCCAGCACATCCATGGGCGAGGCGGGGTTGAACACCAGGCCGGCCTTGCAGCCCTTGGCCTTGATGGCCTGCACGCTGCGGTGCACATGACCGGAGGCTTCGGGGTGGAAGCTGATCAGATCGGCACCGGCATCGGCAAATGCGGCGGCCAGGCTGTCCACCGGCTGCACCATCAGGTGCACGTCAATCGGCACGGCCGTGCCGTCGGCTTTTTTGGCATGTGGTTTGAGCGCCTGGCAAATCATGGGGCCAAAGGTCAGGTTGGGCACGTAATGGTTGTCCATCACGTCAAAGTGGATCCAGTCCGCGCCAGCCGCAATCACGGCCTTGAGTTCATCGCCCAGGCGGGCGAAGTCGGCCGACAAAATGGACGGTGCGATGCGATAAACAGGTTTGTTTGTACTCATACCCGGATTGTCGCAGCAAGCCGAAAGGCGCGCCTGACACAAAGCCGTCACATGGCGGCGGGCGCCGGGCTTTCAGGCGGGCGGTTAACATGGAAGACTGGTCCTTATTCGCGTCTTCCACGCGTTGCCACCAGATTTTCCGGGTTACCCCAGCCATGCCGAAATACCAGTTTTCCTGCGAAGTCCTACCGCAATACATGCCCGAACAGTCATCCCCGGGGGATGCTGTGTATGGATTCGCCTATACCGTCACGATCACCAACACCGGCGATGTGACCGCGCAGCTGATTTCACGCCACTGGACCATCGTGGACGCCAACGGCCTGAGCGAGGAGGTCAAGGGCCTGGGCGTGGTGGGCCACCAGCCGCTGCTCAAGCCAGGCGAATCATTCCAGTACACCAGCGGCTCGCGCTTGCGCACGGCCAGCGGCACCATGCATGGCAGCTATTTTTGCGTCGCCGAAGACGGCGAACGCTTCGAGGCGGCCATCCCCATGTTTGTGCTTGAAGCCAGCGATGGCGGCACACCCGAACGCATCCTGCACTGAACCACCCGCAATACCCGCCGATGAAAGACCTACGCTCCCTGCTCAATGCGCTGGATCCCGATACCGACCTGGCGGGGCGCCATGTCTGGCTGATCAAGCTGTTTGAATGGATTCGCGGCGACGCAAGTTCTGTGCAGGCCTGCGCCGCCCGCCTGCAGGCTTTCATCGTGGCCGTTCAAGCCCAGCCGGAACTGCGGGCCCGCCTGCAGGCCTGGTGGCACACACTGATCCAGACCGTGGACATCACCACCTTGCTGGCCGATTTTGGTTTTGCGCCGCGCACCGCCTTCATGAGCGAGCTGGCCGAACGACTGCGCCGGAAAATACTGCCCGGCACACCCGAAACAACCGATGCCTCCGAGCTGTTTCCCCTTGTGGCACCGACCCGCTTTGATGCGCAATGGATGAGCGCGCTGGAAGAGGCGCAAGTCGCGCAACTGGTGGCACTGCTGTCGGCCGAGCCCGAAGCCGACACCCTGCACTGGCAGCACAGCCTGATGGATGCGCTGACCTTCTGCACCGCGCAGATCCGGGCGACCGGGTTTGCGCCCGAGTTGCGGCTGCGCATGGACAAGGGCGCCAGCGACGTAAGGGCATTTCACGCCCTGCCCGGCGATATTGAAGACCTGCGCAACGCGCTGTTTGGCCCGCAGCGCGACGAGGCCCAGCTGCAGGCCGTGATTGCCCGCTACCGCGACCGGCTCGACGCCTGCCGGCTGGCCGTCAACAGCGTTTATGCGCACCTTGAAGAAAACGGCATTTCCATAGGCATGGTGTTTCGCCTGCGCCAGCTGCGCGCCCGCATCATGCGCGTGCGCGAGCTGCTCGATGCCCTGCTGTCGCCCGCACCCGCCATGATGGCCGTCAAGCTGCTGGTGCGCCGCGTCATCATCGGGCAGGAGAGCAAAAGCATAGGCGCCCTGATCAGCGCCAACTCCACCTTGCTGTCGGCCAAGATGGCCGAGCGCAGCGCCGAGACCGGCGAGCACTACATCACCCGCGATCGCGCCGAATACAAGGAGATGCTGGGCAAGGCCATGGGCGGCGGCGCCGTGACCGCGCTCACCACCCTGCTCAAGTTCATGGTGGTGGCCATAGGCCTGTCGGCCTTCTGGAGCGGCTTCTGGGCCAGCGTGGCCTACGCCGGCACCTTCATCATGATCCAGCTGCTGCACCTCACGCTGGCCACCAAACAGCCCGCCATGACCGCCCCGGCCATGGCGGCCAAACTCAAGGACATCAAGTCGGCCGATGCCGTGAATGACTTTGTCGATGAGGTCACGCACCTGGTGCGCTCGCAGGTGGCGGCGGTGTTTGGCAATGTGTTCATGGTGGTGCCGGCGGTGCTGCTGGTGAATGCCATCGTGCATCTGCTGCTGGGCCGCCCCATGATCAGCCACAAGGAGGCCATGCATGTGTTTGAAACACTCACGCTGCTGGGCCCGACCTTGCTGTGGGCGGCCTTTACCGGCGTGATCCTGTTTTCATCGAGCATGGTGGCGGGCTGGGCGGAGAACTGGTTTGTTTTGCACCGCCTGGATTCGGCCATACGCCACAACCCGCGTTTTACGGCGCTGCTGGGCGCCGGCCGCGCGGCGCGCTGGTCGGCCTTCATGCGCGAAAACATTTCCGGTTTTGCATCGAATATTTCCCTGGGCTTCATGCTGGGCCTGATCCCGGCCTTCACGGGGTTTTTCGGTTTTGAACTCGAGGCGCGCCATGTCACGCTCTCGACCGGGCAACTGGCTGCGGCTGCCGCATCGCTGGGACTGGAAACGCTCAAACTACCCATCTTCTGGTGGTGCGTGGCCTCCATTCCCCTGATAGGCGCGTTGAATCTGGGTGTGAGTTTTTACTTCGCCTTTCGCCTGGCCCTGCAGGCCCACAACGTCAGCGGCGTTGACCGCGCGCGTATCCGTGCGGTGATCTGGGCCCGCTGGCGCAGCCATCCGCGCAGCTTCTTCATGCCCGAATAGACCCGGGGCGAAAGGGCATTTCCGGCCTTGTCCTACACCCCGGTTGCCCCATCACCGGTACATTGAAGCTTCACCTTGCGTGCTGCGATTTGCAGTGCCAGCGGTCGGCCACTCCGTCCCGCCAGGCTCTGCGCCATGTGGATGGCAAGCGGTGGCTCAACAACAGCCAGCACGCGCGTCCGGCCACTTAAATGGCGGCATCGCGCGCAGGCATCAATCAATTCAAAGGAGGCAGATCCGCATGAACGAACTCCTGGCCATATGGGCTGAATGGATCAGGCCATCGGCGGGGCTGGCCACGGTGCAGTGGTCCATACTGCTCGCGCTCGCGGCTGCCTCCGGCCACCTGATCCACCGTTACACCGGCCTGCCCAAGGTCATAGGTTATTCCCTGATAGGCGCACTGGCCGGGCTGGCCGGGTTCACCGGCGCGGTGTGGCCGCTGCAGGGCACGGGCCTGTTTTTGCTGGAGCTGGGTGTCGCGGTTGTGCTGTTTGAGGCGGGCGGGCGGATCTCGCTGCGCTGGTTTCGCCACAACCCCATGGTGCTGGTGCAAAGCCTGCTGGAGTCGGCGCTGACATACGGTGCAGTCTATTGGGCCCTGACCTTCATGGGCATGCGCGACGCTGTCGCCCAGCCCCTGGCCTTGCTGGCCATGGCGGCCTCGCCGGCCGTGCTGGCGCGGGTGTTGATGGACACGCACGCGTCCGGCCCGGTCAGCGAACGCGCCATGGTGCTGTCAACCCTGAGCACCCTGTATGCGCTGACGCTGTGCAGCGCCAGCGCGGGAATGTTGCGCCGCGGCAAGCAGGTGCTGGTCGACATGAGCCTGACCGACACCTTCTACCCGGTGCTGGTGGTGCTGGGCCTGTCCTTTGTGGTCGGGGCGGTGCTGGCCCTGACCTTGCGCACGGCCCTGCGCGTGATGAGCCCGACCAGCGAGAACACCGCCATCCTGCTGCTGGCCCTGATTGCCGCGGGGGCTGCGCTGGCGGCCAATTTTGGCGGCTCGGCCCCCTTGTCCGCGCTGCTGGGCGGCATGCTGCTCAAGCAGCTCAACCCGCGCCCCTGGTCCTGGCCCCGGCAGATGGGCACCGCCTCGGCCATGCTGACCATGCTGATGTTTGTGCTGGTGTCCGTGGTCGCCGCGCAGGCCGACTGGCGCGGCCCCGTGGCGGGGCTGGTCGTGGCGCTGATCGTGGCCCGTGCGCTTGCCAAGATCGTCGGCGTGGCGCTGGGCAATGCCGGCAGCGGTGCAAGCTGGAAGCAGGCCCTGTGGGTGGGCTGCGCCATGTCGCCGATGTCGTCGATAGTGCTGTTGCTGGTCTCGCAGTTTGTCAGCGCCGCGCCGACACTGGGCCGGCAAATCGCAAGCGTGGCGCTGCCCGCCATCTTGCTGATGGAAGTCCTGGGCGCCGTGCTGGCCACGGTCGCCATTTACCGGGCCGGTGAGAGTTCAAGGCCCTGGTCGCCGGGTTCGCGCGCCAACCTCAAAGAGTCGAAGGAGCCTGCACATGAGTCTTGAAGCCTTCCAGAAATCCGAGGCGCTTTCGCTGGGCGTGGAGCTGGAGCTGCAGCTCGTCAACACCCACGACTACGACCTCGCGCCCTATGCCGAAGACATGCTGCGGCTGATGGCCAAAACGCCGCTGCCCGGCGCCGTGGTGCCCGAAATGACCTCAAGCATGATTGAGGTGTCGACCGGCGTTTGCCGGTCGTCATCGGAAGTGCTGGGGCAGCTCTCGCAGATCCGCGATGCGCTGGTCAAATGCGCCGACAAGCTCAACATTGCCGTGGTCGGCGGCGGCACGCACCCTTTCCAGCAATGGCACGAGCGGCGCATCTACGACAAGCCGCGTTTTCGCGAACTCTCGGAGCTGTACGGTTACCTGTCCAAGCAGTTCACGATTTTTGGCCAGCATGTGCATGTGGGCTGCCCGGATGCCGACACCGCCCTGCTCACGCTGCACCGCATGTCGCGCTACATCCCGCATTTCATAGCGCTCTCGGCGTCGTCGCCGTACGTGCAGGGGCAGGACACGGCTTTTGACTCCGCGCGGCTCAATTCGGTGTTTGCCTTTCCGCTGTCCGGGCGCGCACCGTTTGCCCTGACCTGGGACGATTTCACCATCTACTATGACAAGATGACGCATACCGGCGTGGTCAAAAGCATGAAGGATTTTTACTGGGACATCCGGCCCAAGCCTGAGTTCGGCACCATAGAAATTCGCGTTTTTGACACACCCCTGACGGTCGAACGTGCTGCGGCGCTGTCCGGTTTTGTACAGTCGTTGGCTGCCTGGTTTATGGAAGACCAGCCCTTCATGCCCACGGAGGACGACTACCTGGTCTACACCTACAACCGTTTCCAGGCCTGCCGTTTCGGACTGGATGCGGCCTACGTCGATCCGGGCACCGGCCAGCACATGCCGCTACGCGAACACATTCAGCTCACGCTGCACCAGGTTCAGCGTCATGCGGCCAGACTGGGCGCCAGCTCCTTCATCCACATGCTGCAAAGCAGCGTCGAACGGGCTGAAAACGATGCGCGCTGGCTGCGCGAGCGCCAAGGCGAAGAAGAGCTGCTGGCCGAAGTCATACGCCAGGCCGCGCAACGCTTTCGCGGCGACATGGCACACGCGCAACAGGGTTGATGCACGGCGGCGGCGGTCTGGCTCATCGCGCAAGGTGACCGCAGCCTGTATGCTCATGCCTCTATGAGTGACCGTATGGGCGAGTTCGACCTGATTTCCCGCTACTTCACGCGCCCGGTGCGCCGCGCCGCGCTGGGCGTGGGTGACGACTGCGCGCTGCTGCAGCCCGCGCCGGGCATGCAGCTGGCCATCTCCAGCGACATGCTGGTCGAGGGTCGGCATTTTTTTGCCGGCGTGGACCCGTTCACCCTGGGTCACAAAGCCCTGGCCGTGAACCTCAGCGACCTGGCCGCTTGCGGCGCCACGCCCGTGGCCTTTACCCTGGCGCTGGCGCTGCCGCGGGTGGACGAAACCTGGCTGCAGGGCTTTTCCAGCGGCCTGTGGGCGCTGGCCGACGCGCATGGCTGCGAACTGATAGGCGGGGACACCACCCAGGGCCCGCTCAATATCTGCATCACGGTGTTTGGCGAAGTACCGCGCGGCCAGGCCTTGCTGCGTTCGGGCGCGCGGGCTGGCGACGATGTGTATGTCAGCGGCACGCTGGGCGACGCGCGGCTGGCGCTGGACGCGCTCAGGGGCAGGCGGGCCCTGCCCGCAGACCTGCTGGCGCAGGCCAGGACCCGGCTGGAGCAGCCCTCCCCGCGCGTGGCGCTGGGCCAGGCCCTGCGCGGTATCGCCACCGCGGCCATTGACATCAGCGACGGCCTGGCCGGCGATTTGGGACATGTGCTGCGCGCCTCGGGCGCCGGCGCCCGGATCGACCTCGAATTCGCTATTAATTTAATAGCTAGTCACGCACATCCAGCACTGTCTGGAGGCCTTTTTAATCATGAAACACAGCTGGAATACGTGTTTGCGGGCGGCGATGACTACGAACTGGCTTTCACCGCCCCGCCAGCAGCCAGGCAGGCGGTGGACGCGGCCTCAAAACAAAGCCGCACGCCCGTCACCCGCATAGGCAGCATTGAAAAGGCGCCCGGTTTGCGGCTGGTCGATGCGCAAGGCCGGACCTTGACGCAAACCTTTCAGTCTTTTGACCACTTTGCCTGAATACCATTGAATAAGCTTATGCAAAATCAATGAAGCACCAGACGCTAAGATTGGGCCATGGAGCCGAAATACCCATCCGGCAGGACCAGAGAACGTCAAAGCTAGCCTGCAGTATCCGTGCATGGGCCCACCGGCATAACGACACCCGCCCTTTCAATTACCCTCACCGCCTACCATGAGTGCATTCAACGAAGAACGTGTGCTGTCAGTCCACCACTGGACCGACAAGCTTTTCACCTTCACCACCACGCGCGATACGTCCCTGCGTTTCAGCAACGGGCACTTCACCATGATCGGCCTGCGCGTCAACAACAAGCCACTGCTGCGCGCCTACAGCATCGTCAGCGCCAATTATGAAGAGCACCTGGAATTTTTAAGCATCAAGGTGCCTGACGGTCCACTGACCTCGCGCCTGCAGCACATCCAGGTCGGCGACAGCATCATCGTGGGCCGCAAACCGACTGGCACGCTGCTGATCGACTACCTGCTGCCGGGCAAGCGCCTGTACCTGCTGTCAACCGGCACCGGCCTGGCGCCCTTCATGAGCATCATCCGCGACCCGGCGACCTATGAGGCTTTTGAGCAGGTGGTGCTGGTGCACGGCGTGCGCCAGGCCGACGAACTGGCCTACCACGACCTGGTCACCGACCATTTGCCGCAGCACGAATTCCTCGGCGAGATGATTTCAAAGCAGCTGCTGTATTACCCCACGGTGACGCGCGAGCCCTACCGCACCATGGGCCGGGTGACGGACCTGATGGAGACCGGCAAGATGTTTGAAGACCTCAAGCTCCCGCCGCTCGACGCAGCAAATGACCGCGTGATGATTTGCGGCAGCCCGCACATGCTCAAGGACCTGAAACACATGCTGGAAGGCCGGGGCTTCAAGGAGGGCAATACCTCCAAGCCCGGCGACTTTGTGATTGAACGCGCTTTTGCAGAGCAATAAGCCAGGCTTCGCAGCCGGTTAAAACACCTTGGCGTATTCCGGTCCGGCCATTTGCCTGACCCCACAAAACAGCCCGCACGCCATATGACTGGCGTGCGGGCTGTTTTGCTTCTTGCGCTGCCAGCCAGTGCCGCAGGCAGCACTCAACGCCCCAGGAAAACCGGCGCTCTTTTCTCAAGAAACGCGCTGCATCCTTCGTGCGCATCGTCACTGTCAAACACCAGGCTTATCGCCGCTGTTTCATGCGCAAGGGCGGCCGGCAGCGGCATGTCTGCGCCGTGCAGCATGGCGCTTTTGAGGAGCTTCAGGGCAAGGGGTGATTTCTCGGCGATGCGATTGGCGAGCCTGAGGGTCTCGTCCAGCAACTGCGCCCGGGGCAGCGCCTGGTTGACCAGGCCCATCGCGACCGCTTCCTCCGCATTCAAAAAATCGCCGGTAAACATCAGCAGCTTGGCCTGGCACAGCGGAAGCTGGCGCATCAGGCGCTGCGAGCCGCCGCCACCGGGGAAGAGCCCCAGCTTGATTTCGGGCAGGCCGATTTTGGCCTCATTGGCCATCAGGCGGATGTCTATGGTCAGCATGAACTCCATGCCACCACCCAGCGCCCAGCCGTTGACGGCGGCAATGGTGGGTTTGCTGCAGGCCTCAAAGCGCCTGAGCACGCGGTGCAGGGTTTCAGAAAACTCGTTGTAGTGCTGCAGGCCGCGCCTGGCGTTCAAATCCTTGATGTTGCCACCAGCGATGAAGGCCTTGTCGTTCACGCCGGTGACGACGATCACACGCACATTGGCATCACGCTCCAGCGCGATGAGCGCCTCCTCCATCGCCAGCAGCATGGGCAGATGCAGGGTGTTGAGCTCTTCAGGATTGTTGAAGCGCATCAGGCCGACATGGCCCAGGGTTTCGATGGTGACGAGGTCGGGTTTCATGCGGGTCTCCTGTGGTGTGCGGCCCGCTGTTCAGGCAGGGGCTTCAAGCTTTTGGGCGATCTGCGGCAGGCGGTCCACACCGAAGAAGGGTTCCCCGTCAACGATGACAAAAGGCGAGCCAAATACCTTCTTGCCGACGGCCGAGGTGATGGCGTCCTGCAGCAGGGTCTTGGCTTCATCGGTCTTGAGGTGGTCGCGCACGTCGGCCACGGAGCCGAGTGTGTCGGTCTGGTCACGGACCATCTGTGCAATCACCTCGATGTTCGAAATGTCTCGCCCCTCTCGAAAGTAGCCGCGCAGCACGGCCCGTGCAAAGGGTACAGCAACAGCGGAAGCCCTTTGCTCCAGCAAATAAAAAGCGCGTGCGGCGTGCTGCGTCAGCGCCGGAAAGGCGGGCGGATGTGTGTAGTCCACACCGAGGAATCTGGCCGAGCGCGCAAAGTCGGCGGTGATGTATTCGAGCTTGACCGGATGCTCAAACGGCGGCGGCAGGCCCAGCGCGCGCAGCACGGCAAACAGCAGAACCGGCCGCCAGGTGACGGTACGACCATGCCGCGCGGCCAGCGCATCAATCTTCTCCGACATGAAATAGCCATAAGGCGAGGCAAAGTCGAAGTAAAAATCAATCGGCTGCATGGCGGGCCGCATGGTGAGTTCAGGCGGTGGCCACAGGCCGGCGCACCGCCGTGCTGCGGCCCAGCTTGCAGGCGGCGTCGTATTCGGCAGCAATGCGCGAGACCAGTTCGGCCACCGTGGGGGAGTCGTGAATGGTGGCGATGCCCTGGCCGGCGCTCCACAGGTCTTTCCAGAGTTTGGCCCTGGTGTCGGTGAGGGACGACATGTCGGGTGTCTTGGGCGGGAGTTTGCTCACGTCCACACCCCACTTCTCAAGAGACGGCTTGAGGAAGTTGGCATGCACACCCGACAGCCTGTCGGTGTAGACCAGGTCGGACACATCGCTGTCAACCACCATCTGCTTGAACGCCGGCTGTGCATTGGACTCCTGCGTGGCGATAAAGCGTGTGCCCATATAGACCAGGTCGGCGCCCAGCGCTTCGGCCGCGCGTATCTGGTGGCCGTCATTGATGCCGCCGCCCAGCACCAGGCAACCATCCCAGAACTCGCGGATCTCTCGCACCAGTGAAAAGGCGCTCTGGTTCGATGCATGGCCGCCTGCACCGGCGCCCACGCAGATCAGGCCGTCCACACCCGCATCAATGGACTTGCGGGCATGTGCCGCGCTGGTCACGTCGCAAAACACCGTACCGCCATAGGCATGCACGGCGTCCACCACCTTGCCAGGGTGGCCCAGGCAGGTGATGACAAAAGGCACGCGATGTTTGACGACAATGGCCAGGTCGGGCTCAAAGCGGGCGTTGGTGCGGTGCACGATGAGGTTGACGCCGTGCGGCGCGACCACGCCTGCCGGGTCGGCTGCACGGTAGCCAGCCAGGCCGGTTTCAATGTCTGTCAGCCACTGGTCAAACTGCTCCGATGTGCGCGCATTGACATGCGGGAAGGTGCCGACAATGCCGGCCTTGCACTGCGCGCTGACCAGCGGCGGAAAGGACACCAGGAACATCGGCGAGCCTATGGCCGGGATGGTGAGCGCGCTCTCGAAAAGTTTGGGCAATGGCATAAAAAAATTTCAGGCAGCGGTGGACTGCTGTTTTGCAGCCGGCCGTGCATCGCGTTTTTTAAAAGCACGTAAATCCATCATGCCGAGCAGGGTGCGCGGGTCCAGGCCGGCCTCAAATATCTGGTGCTTCTGGATTTTTTGCGTGGCCGTGGTCGGGATGCTGTCTGTCAGGTACAGCCAGCCCGGCGCCTTGTAATACGCCAGACCGCTGTTGCAATGCTCGAACAGCACCCTGGCCGTGGCCATGGCATCTGCGGCTGGCCCGTTCTTCAGCACCACGCAGGCCAGCACTTCTTCGTCCCGCACCTCGTCCTTCACGGCCAGCACGGCAGCCTGCGCGACCAGCGGGTGCGCCTGCAACAAAGCCTCGACCTCGGCGGCGGCAATGTTTTCACCCGAACGGCGAATGATGTTTTTTCGCCTTTCGATAAACCGCAGCAGGCCGGTGGCGTCGCGCGTGATGATGTCGCCGGTGTGAAACCAGCCACCGCGCCAGGAGGTTTCCGTGGCGGCCTCGTCATCGAGGTAAGCGCTGAAAAAATGTTTGCGCGGCGTGGCGGCGCTGTGGCGAACGATCATTTCACCCTCCTGTCCCACCGGCAGATCGACATCGTTGTCATCGACGACGCGCACTTCGACGCCCGGCGTGACGCGGCCAAAGGCGCGTGTGCCAATTTCACGCGGCAACTGGTTGTCAATGATGGCGCGCACCATCTCGGTCATCCCCCAGATTTCAATCAACGGAAAGCCGAACCGCTCTTCAAAAGCCTTGTGCCGCTGCGGATCAACACCCGCACCAACGGCAAAACGCACGCGGTGGCCGCGTTCATGCGGGTGTTCCGCCTGGCCCAGCAACATGGGCACGACCACACCGAGGTAATGCACCACGGTGGCTTTGGATTCATACACCTCCGTCCACCAGCGCGAGGGCTGGAAGCGATCGGTCTGCACCTGGCAGTTGCCCTTGAGCATGGCGCAGTAAAACGAGAAGATGGAGGCGTTGACGTGAAACAGCGGCAACGGGTTGTAGATGCGTTCGCAGGCTTCGCCAAAAGTCGCCAGCCCGCCACGTGTTGCATACCACGCGCCGCCGGCCAGCTCGTAAGCATGTGACAACACACAACCCTTGGGCCGGCCAGTGGTGCCTGAGGTGTACAAAATACTGGCGGGCGCGGCCGACTCTGGTGTGACCGACGCGGCCTTGCGTGCGGCTGGCGACAGGCCGCTTGCGAAGTTTTCAAACAGCACCACCTGGGGCCTGCTGCGCTCGACCTGGTCCATGCCCAGGCGCAACTGCGCTTCAAGCGATGCCAAAACCACGACCAGGTCGACTTGGGCATGGTCCAGCAGATAGGCCAGTTCGCGTGGCCTGTGGTCAGGGTTGAGCGGGACGCAGCACACACCCAGTGCATTCATGGCCAGCTTGTGCAGCATGTGCTCCGGTCGGTTTTCTACCAGCAGCGAGATGCGGTGGCCGACGCCATAACCCGCTTCGGCATAGACCAGCATCAGTTCGCGCACCCTCTTTGCCGCTTCGCAGTAGGTGATTTCCCTGCCCGCCGGGTAATAAGCGCGGGCCGCATTCGCAGGCACCGCCAGCAAGGATTTTTCCGCATACCGGTCTGCAGCGCGGAAAAACGTCTCGCCTATGGTTGAGTGGTCATCGACGGCAATCATGCGTGCTCCTGCGGAATTCGCGGCCGGTTTACAGGCGCAGCACGCCGTAACCCATCTCGCCAAATGGTGCGTTGAGCGATGACACAATGGCCATGCCCAGCGCATTGCGGGTGTCGACCGGGTCCAGGATGCCGTCGTCCCACATTTCGGATGTTGAGTAATAGGCGTCACTCTCGGCCTCAAAACTGGCCAGCACCGGGTCACGGATGGCGGCGATCTCTTCGGCGTTGAGCTCATGGCCCTTGCGCTGCAGCTGGCGTATCTTCACGTCAGCCAGGGTGTTGGCGGCCTGCTCGGCGCCCATCACGGCAATCTGCGATTGCGGCCACATCCAAAGGAAGCGGCCATCAAAGGCGCGTCCGCACATGCCGTAGTTGCCGGCGCCGAAAGAGCCGCCGACGATGACCGTGAACTTGGGTACGGTGCAGCCGACCTGCGTCATGATCATCTTGGCGCCGTCCTTGGTAATGCCGCGCTCCTCGTATTCACGGCCCACCATGTAGCCCGTGATGTTCTGCAAAAACACCAGGGGCGTGCGGTCGCGGTCACACAGGCGCATGAAGTGTGCGGCCTTGAGCGAGCTGTCGTTGAAGAGCACGCCGTTGTTGGCCAGGATGCCGACCTTGCAGCCCCAGATGCGGGCGTAGCCGCAAATCATGGTGGTGCCGTAGTCGGGCTGGTATTCATGAAATTCGCTGCCATCGACCACACGCGCAATCACCTCGCGCATGTCAAAGCCGGTTTTCCAGTCGGTCGGGACTATGCCGTACAACTCTTTGGGGTCGTAAAACGGCTCCTGGGCCTCGACGCGGTCAATCGTCTGTTTCTGAATCGGCGAGGTGTTGGCAAAGATGTCGCGTGCAATCGCCATGGCATGCGGTTCATCGTCGGCCGCGTAATCGCAGGTGCCCGAAACGGTGGTGTGCATGGTGGCGCCGCCCAGTGCTTCTGCGGTGACGACCTCGCCGGTGGCAGCCTTCACCAGCGGTGGCCCGCCCAGGAAGACGCCGCCGTTGCCACGCACGATGACGCTGTAATCAGACAGCGCGGGGATGTAGGCGCCACCGGCGGTGCAGTGGCCCAGTACCACGGCAATCTGTGGCACGCCCATTTTGGAAAGCGTGCACTGGTTGCGGAAGATGCGGCCTGCCGTGTGACGGTCCGGAAAGAGATCGGACTGCAGCGGCAAAAAACCGCCGGCGCTGTCGCACAGGTGAATGACCGGCAGGCGGTTCTCGATGGCGATGTCCAGCGTGCGCACTATCTTCTTCACCGACAGCGGGTACCAGGCCCCGCCCTTGATGCTGGGGTCGTCGGCATGGATGATGACTTCGCGTCCATGGATGATGCCTATGCCCGAGACCTGGCCGGCGCCCTGCACCTCGCCGTCATAAGCCTTGTTGGCGACCAGCGTGCCGATTTCCAGAAAAGGTGTACCAGGGTCGAGCAACAGATCAAGCCGTTCGCGCACGGTGAGTTTTTTCTGTCGGTGCAGGCGTTCAATGTCGCGCGCGGGGCGCTCGAAGCGCGCCTTGTGCACCCTGGCCTGCAGCGCCTCGACCTTCTGGGTCATGGCTTTGTGATTGTTTTTGTAGCCCGCCGATGCGGTGTCTATCTTGCTGACGATACGGCTCATGCGGCGTCTCCGGAAGTTTTGAGGCGCACCAGCATGTCGTTGCGCTGGAAGGTCTGGCCGACGGCGAGCGGCAGTTCTGCCACCTCACCGTCAAGCGTGGCGGAAATCGTCATTTGCAGTTTCATGCTTTCAATCACAAGAAGTGCGTCACCTTTTTTGGCCTGTTGGCCGACAGTGACCAGCAGGGACACCACCACGCCGGGCATGGGCGCGTGCGACGCACCTGCGCCGCCTGCTGCACCAGCTGCCGACGCACGGGTCGGGTCCACCCGGTTAACCCTGATGCCCCGGCCCCGAAACTGCACATAAATGGTGTCGCCGTGGGCAACAGCACGAAGGCGCTCGCTATGACCGTCAAGCGTGCCTGCAAAATTGCCGGGCGCAGACTTGCGGACCTGTATGGCTTTGCCATCGACATAAACGGCTTCAGTGCGAACCTGCACCTGGTGCCGCGTGTCGGGGGTGTCTGAAAACTGGAGTGTGGTCATGTGGACAATCAGTTGCGCCATGCGCCCATGGAGGCGTAGGGTTCGGGGATGCGGGTGGCGGAAATATCGGGCGCTGCACTGGCAGCAACGGCGAGCAGCATCTGCCTTTCGGCTTCTGTCAGCACAGCGGGTACAAGCTCGGCCTTGTGGCGCTCAAGAAATCCGGTATCGGTTTCGCCGCGTCCAAAAGCCGGGTGCTTCAGCACGCGGGAAAGAAAATCGTTGTTGATGGTCACGCCCAGCATGGCGGTCTCGGCCAGTGCGCTGCGCATGCGGGAGATGGCCAGTGTGCGGTCCGCCCCATGCACCACCAGCTTGGCGAGCATTGAATCAAAATCAGCCGTGACCGGTGCACCCTGCGTCACACCACAGTCAAAACGCACACCCGGCCCGGCAGGCGCATTGAGCAGCAGCACCTTGCCGGTGTCTGGCACAAATCCGGCGTCTGCATCTTCGGCCAGGATGCGGCACTCAATCGCGTGACCGCTGAACTGGACATCCGCCTGCCTGATGGGAAGGACTTCGCCCTGGGCAACACGCAATTGCAACTCCACCAGGTCCAGGCCCGTGACCATTTCCGTCACAGGGTGTTCGACCTGCAGGCGGGTGTTCATCTCCAGGAAGAAGAACTCGCCATCGGGTGAAACAATGCATTCCACCGTGCCGGCGTTGACGTACTTTGCGGCAGAGGCCAGTTTCACCGCAGCGTCGCAAATGCGGTCGCGCAGGCCCGCTGGCAGTGCCGGCGCGGGAGATTCCTCAATCAGTTTCTGGAAGCGCCGCTGTATGGAGCATTCACGTTCACCCAGATGAATGACGTTGCCGTGGGTGTCGCCAAACACCTGTACCTCGATGTGGCGGGGCTGCTCGACAAAACGTTCTGCAAACAAACGGCCATCACCGAAGTAGCGCTGGCTTTCGGCGCGTGCAATGCTGATCGCGTTGGGCAGGTCTTCTGCGCGGCGTGCAATCTGCATGCCCTTGCCGCCGCCACCTGCGGCACCCTTGACCAGCAGCGGAAAGCCGACGGCAAGTGCGCGTTTCTCAAAAGTGGCGGGGTCTTCTGCCTCATCGGCAGACGGCGTGACCGGCATGCCCTGCGTCACCGCAAAGCGGCGCGCCGTGATCTTGTCGCCCATGAGTTCAATCACTGAGGCCGGTGGACCGACAAAGATGAGACCCGCCTCGGCGACTGCTTTTGCGAAGCTTGCGTTCTCGGAAAGGAAGCCATAACCGGGGTGAATGGCATCGCAGCCGGTATCTATTGCCGCGCGGATCATGCCAGGGATGTCCAGCCAGGCGGCGACGGCGGGCGTACCGAAGACCTCCACGGTTTCATCGGCTTCGGCAAGCGCCGGGCCGAACCGGTCCTGGCTGTGCACGGGCACAACGGTGGCGATGCTCATGCGCCTGGCGGTGCGGACAATGCGCAGGGCAATCTCCGCGCGATTTGCGATAAAAAGTTTTTTAATAGTGGTCATGGTGTGCTTTTTCGGCGTGGTGCCGCGGGCTGTGTGGCGCCTGCGGCGACTATCTTTTCAAGCCGCTCCAGCCGGCGCTCAAGGTCATCGCGACTGGAGGGAATTGACAGCACCGCCGAGGGTGAGGTCTCAGCCTGGCCATCCGGCAGGATGCCGCGCAGCACCATGTCGGTAAAACGGTCGGCGGCCACCTCCACATTGACGGTGTCACGCCCGAACAGAACACCCCACATGCGGTGCTCGATACCGCCGTAAACCATGCCGCGCACCATCTCGCCATCGGTATCCGCCGGCAGCTCACCATTGGTCACGGCATCGCGCACGGTACGGATCAAAAATCCGGTATAGCGCACATGCAATTCGTGAAGTGCGGAGTTGAAATACTCGGGCCGTGTACGCACCTCATGCAGCACCAAGCGTGAGAGACCGGGGTCTTCAACATACACGCGCAGATGCCGCCAGATCAGAAAGCGCATACGGCTGCGCAGGCCCTGCAGGCGGCCAAAGCCGTCTTCCATCTCGCGTATCAGCGGCTCATACATGCCGCGCAGTACTTCGTTGAGAAGATCGCGCTTGGTGGGAAAGTAGGAATACAGCAAACCCTCGACCACGCCCACCTTGGCGGCGATCTCGCTCACGGATGCACGCTCGAAACCCTTTTCAAGAAAGGTTTCGCGCGCAGCGGCAATGATTTCAGCCGCACGCCGCATGCGGCGTGGCGTCTGCTTGCCGGCAGGGTTGGTGGCAGGGGTTTCGCTGTCCTGGTCGTTGGGGTTGTCGGTAAGGGTTTTCATGGAAGATTCTCAAGAAGGGCGGCAGGAATGTTGACCGGAATATCCAGCAACATCTGGGCCAGTGCCTTGCCCTGTGGGTCATAACGCAGCGATGCCACACCGCCGCCGCCAAGTGCATTTTCAAGCGTGAAATTGAGGGCATTGAAGCCCGGCAGGCTGTAACGCGAAACCTCGCCTTTGGCCACATGGGCGAGGTAGTCGCGCACCTTGTCCGTCGTCAGTTCCTGCTGCAGGACAGGGTAAAGCGCGTCGCTGCGCGCAATGATGCCGATGTTGGCCATGTCGCCCTTGTCACCGCTGCGGCCATGGGCTACACGCAACAGGGGCACGGTGCGTGTCTCGCCCTGGCCTGTTGTCTTTAACGCACCTGCGGAAGGCACCTCCGCATGGACAGGCGTTGCAGGGCTAAAGACTTCCTTGAAGGGTATGGCCTGGCCATCCACGCTGATGGCTGTATTCACAAGCGTCCTGTCGGTCAGGAAGGAAAACAGCCGCACCACAGGCGAGGGCGAAGGGCGCCCGCCCGCAAAACCGGTGATGCCCTGTGCCATGGCGGTCGCCGAGGGGGCGATCTCGCGCGCCAACAGTTCCAGCGCATCGCGTGAGGCGTGTCTGGCAGCGATCTTGAGAATGACTTCTCGCGTGGCACTCATGCGTGCATGCGGGCCGTAGCTGCTTTCCGCGCCCATCACTTCCAGGCTGATTTCGCTGTAGTCGGCCCAGCCGCGTTCGCTGAACAGGCGGCGTGTACGCTGCAATATGGCCTCGCCCACGCGCTGCGCCTTGCGTGCCGCATCGGTGCCGCCAATCATTAATGTGGTGAACAGGCGCCAGCCTTCGCCATAGGTGGCGCTGACCTTGTAGTTTGAGGGTGCCGCCGTGCCGTGCGCACCGCTGACACGCACCCTGTGATCGCCGTCCTGCTGCAACTGCACGTTCCTGAAGTCGCAAGTGACGTCTGGCAGCAGGTAGGCCGCCGGGTCGCCGATTTCATAAATCACCTGCTCGGCCACGCTGGCGGGTATGACCAAACCGCCGGTATTTGCCGGTTTGGTGAGCACAAAACTTGTCCCCGATGCCTCGCACTCGGCAATCGGGAAACCCATGTCGTCCCAGCCGGGAACGCTTTCCCAATCGGTGAAGAGGCCGCCTGTGGCCTGGGTGCCGCATTCGATGATGTGGCCGGCCAAGCTGCCTGTTGCCAGCTTGTCCCAGTCTGTCCATGACCAGCCGAACGCATGCACCAGCGGGCCCAGCGTCACGGCGCTGTCAACCACGCGACCGGTGATGACAATATCGGCGCCGGCATCCAGCGCGGCCGCAATCGGCTGCGCCCCCAGGTAGGCATTGACGCTCAGGAACTGTGGCGGCATGGCTGAGCCGCTAAACATCTCGCGCACGCCTGCCGCCCTGAATTCATAGTCGCGGGCCGACAGGTCATCGCCTTCAACGACGGCAACTTTCAGGTTCACGCCCAGCGCCTGCAGTTGTTTTTTCAGTGCTTCGCCACAGGCACTGGGGTTGACGCCACCGCCATTGGATACCACCTTGATGCCACGCGACTTCAGTTCGCTGGCCAGTGAGGCAGCGATGCGTACAAAGTCAGGAGCGTAGCCCGCGTCTGCTGACTTGGCGCGTGCGCGTGCCAGCAGCGACATGGTGATCTCGGCCAGGAAGTCGAACACCAGGTAATCAATGCCGCCATGCATCACCAACTGGGTAGCGCCTGCTTCGGAGTCGCCCCAGAAACCCGTGGCGCAACCTATGCGCAAGGGTTTGGTGCGGGGTGGTGTTTTCGTCGTCATGGTATTGGTCGTTGACTAGCGTCCGGGCCAGACAGGCGCGCGGCGTTCTGCAAAGGCCTTCATGCCTTCTTTGGTGTCTTCGCTCTGCGACAGGATGGGCAGCACGGCTTGCGTCAGGTTGAGTGCATCCGAGAACGACAGGTCGGTCACTGCAGAGATGGCGCGCCGTCCGATGCGCAGGGCCACCGGCGAGTTGG
The DNA here is from genome assembly GCA_040388255.1 of Pseudomonadota bacterium. Taxonomy (GTDB): domain Bacteria; phylum Pseudomonadota; class Gammaproteobacteria; order Burkholderiales; family Burkholderiaceae_C; genus Polaromonas. Next base: position 37,262 of record JAZKCE010000028.1, read on the forward strand.
CGGCCAGCTTGTCGACCATCGCATTGACTGCGGTATCCAGTTCAGCAGCCGGCACGACTTCGTTGAGGATGTCAAACTGCTGCGCCTCCGCTGCTGAAAAGCGATGCGCAAAAAAGCACATTTCCAGCAGGCGGCGGCGCGGAATCACACGCATCAGCACCGGCAGGATCATCATGGGAAAGACGCCGACTTTCGCCTCCGTGGTGCCGAACTTCGCCGTATCAACAGCAACGGCAAAGTCGCAGGCGCAGATCAGGCCCAGCCCGCCGCCAAAGGCGCTGCCGTTGACACGCGCGATGATGGGCAGGTTGCAGCGGTCCATGGCCTTGAACATCTCGGCAATCGGGTTGTCAAAGCGGCCGGGCTCCAGCGCGAAGGGCGAGCCGTCTGCGGTGGGCTTGAGCTTGCCGCCCGCGCAAAAGGTTTGTTCGCCTGCACCGGTCAGCACAATGGTGCGCACGCCGGGCATGCTTTCGGCCTCGCGGAATGCGCGTACGAACTCTTCCATCACCACATCGGTCATGGTGTTGTGCTCGGTCGCGCGGTTGATGGTGATGTAGCAGGCGGCGCCACGCTGCTCGACGATCAGTTGTGAATAGTCCTGTGCCATGCTCACTCTTTCCGGCTATCCGGCGCGTCGGCAAAGGTGACAGGCGGCTGGTACTGTGGAAAACCGTTGTACGGAAAGCTGCGCTCCGCGGGTTGCAACTGCCAGCTATGGCGCGCCGTCGGCACGGCACCATCCACGCGGATGACACTGCCGCTGATAAAACCCGCAGCCTCAGACAGAAGATAGACAGCAGCGGAGGACAATTCGGCCTCAGTGCCAAAGCGCTGCAGCGGCACCTTGGTGCGCAGGCCACGCAGGACATTACGGTAGTCCTCGTCATAGGTGTCTATGCCTGCTGAGGCAATCCAGCCCGGGGCGACGGCATTGACGCGCACGCCGGCATGGCCCCATTCGCAGGCCGCTGTTTCAGTCAGGGTCAGCACGCCGCCGCGCGCGGCGCCGGAGTGGCCCATACCGGGCAAACCGCCCCAGATGTCGGCCAGCATGTTGACGATGCTACCGCCGTGATGCTCCATCCACTGGACAAAACACTCACGTGAAAAAAGGAATGTGCCGTGCAGGTTGTTGCGAACCACCGCATCCCAGCCCTTGAGCGAGATGTCGCGCAGCTTTGCGGGGAACTGCCCGCCGGCACAATTAAAAAGCCCGTCAATGCGGCCATGCTTTTGCAGGATGGCGGCGATGGTGGCCTTGACTTCGGCCTCATCACGGATGTCGCACACCGTGGTGCTGACGTCGCCCGCGCGCTCGGGATAAATCAATGATATTTCCGCCGCCACCGCTTCAAGCTTGGCGGCCTGCCTGCCGACCAGGGCGACATGCGCGCCCAGGCTGGCCAGCTCATGCGCCGCGCACCGGCCCAACCCGCTCCCCCCGCCAGTGACGATGACGGTCTGGCCTTCAAAAAGTCCCGGCCGGAAGGCCGACCGGTAACGTGTCTTGCTAGCCGGGCCGTCAGGGCCAGGCTGTGTGCTGGGGAAGTTGGTGCTTGGCAGGTTCATCTTGTTTGGTGCAAGGCGTTTTTTAAGGCTTCAGGTGTTCAGTAGGCGATGAAATCGGTCAGCGACTTCACGGTACCGCTGGCAGGGTCGGTCTGGAACAGCTTGATCGGCAGAACCGCCTGGGCCTTGGCATTGTTGAAGGACACTGGACCGCTCAGTCCGCCGGTTGAAAAGTTCTGCAACTTGTTCAGTTCGTTGACCACGCAGACACGCGTCACATTGGCGCCGCAGCGGCGTATGCCTTCTGCAAACACCAGCGTTCCGACGTAGCCACTGACGGTGTAGCGGTTGAAGTTGGCATAGTCGTCCGCACTCAGGAACTTTTTGGCTTTCTCCATCAATGCCCGGCCGGCCGGGTCGTAGTTGGACGCATAGTAGTCAGGAATCAGGTACTGGTAGCCGGAAGGCGCAGCCAGCTTGACGGCGGCAGGTAGTTGACCAGCCCAAAGGGTTCCCACCGTCACGTCCATGTTCAGGCGGCGGAACTCCGACATGACGGATGCAGACTCGGTCGTCAGCGTGCCGAGGTAGACCGCATTGACGCCCTTGTCCTTGAGGGTCAGCACTTCAGCAGAAAAGTCTTTCGCGCCGCGCTTGAAGGAGATTTCAGCGACGCTGTTCAGGCCGTATTGCTTGACGGCTTTTTGATAGCCTGCAAGCAGCGCCTTGCCAAAATCATCGTCCTGGTAAAGGATGCCGAATTTGCCGCTCTTCTTGTTCATTTTTTCGACCATGTAACTGATGGGCGCAAAACCCGCATAGTCGTAGTCGGGGCCGATCATGAACACGGTGGGTCGGCGCGGTGTGACCACGGCCGGGTTGGGCGCCATGTGCACGATGGTCGGGATTTTGGCTTCTTCAATCGTTGGCAGCATGGCCACCATGTGCGAGCTGCCGGTTGTGCCGGTGATACCGAAGACCTTGTCGGAGTCGATCAGTTTTTTGACCGAGGATACCGACCGCGCCGGCACATAGCCGTCGTCTTCGTAAATAGCGCGCAGCTTGCGGCCGTTGATGCCGCCATTGGCATTTATCTCTGCAATCGCCAGCTTGGAGCCGGCAGCGCCGGCCTTGCCGATCAGCGATGCCGGCCCGGACATGGGCTGGACTTCACCGATCAGGATTTCGGTTGCGGTCACACCGACGTCCTGCGCGGCAACCGACATGACGGCACCGGCAGCCAGCGTGACGGCAGACCACTGTGCAAGGCGATTCATTGCTTTTTTAAATTTATGGCTCATGTTGTCTCCTCAAAAAAACGCTGGCGCCGGGGAATTCCGGTGTCATGCGAATGCGTTGGCTGGCTTGCTGTTGTCGTCATGGAAGTGCTTATTGCGACAGCGGCCATTGGACCCAGAACCGTTTTGACTTGCGCCAGATGCCGGCCATGCCTTCAGGCTCCAGCCGCAGGAAGAGCAGGATGACGATTCCGTACATCAGCCCCTTGACCTCGTAGATACGGTCGGCCATCAGGGTCTTGAAGTTGTCGCCAGCGGCGGTGAAGCCCAGGTTCAGCAGCTCGGGCAGGAAGATGATGAGCGCGGTGCCCAGGATGGCGCCGTGGATACGGCCCATGCCGCCGACAATGACCATGGCCAGTGCCTCGATGCTGATCAGGATGCTGAAGGTGTCGACATTGATGAAGCGCGTCTGCAACGCCACCATCGCGCCGGCCACGCCGGTGTAAAAAGCACTGACCATGAAAGCCAGCAGCTTGTAGCGCATCAGGTCAATGCCCATGGCGCGCGCGGCGATGTCGTGGTCGCGCAGCGCCAGCCAGGCGCGGCCTATGCGTGAGCGCATGAGGTTGAGCGTGATGACAATGAAAAGCAGCAGCAGTGCCAGCGCTGCATAGTAAAAACGCACATCGCCTTTGAAAGAAAAGCCGAAGACAGTCAGCGCGTCAACCGGCATGCCGGCCGAGCCGCGCGTGATGCCTTCTGCAAACAGCACGATGTGACGCACAATAAAGGTAAAAGCCAGCGTGGTGATGGCCAGGTACAGGCCCTTGAGCCGCAGTGACGGGATGCCTACCACCAGGCTGGCTACCGCAGCGACCAGGCCGGACAGGAAGATGGCGATCAGCGACGGCACCTTGTAGTCGGTGGTCAATATGGCCTGGGCATAGGCGCCTATCAGCAGAAAACCCGCATGGCCCAGCGAGATCTGTCCGGCCACGCCGGACAAAAGGTTCAGACCCAGCACGCCTATGGACGCCACAAAGATGGCCGTCAACATGTTGAGGCCGAAGGAGCCGAACAGCGTGGGCATGAGCGCCAGCACCAGAATGCCGATGGCAGCCCAGGCCCAGGCCGTCGGCTGGTTTGACAGGGCCACCAGGCCCGCATAGGAGTTTTGGTAAGTACGGCTACGCATCAGACACGCTCGATTTCTCGTTGACCAAACAGGCCATAGGGTTTGATCATCAGCACGATGATGATGAGGACAAAGCCCGCTATTTCCTTCAGGCCGCGACCCAGGTAGCCGCCAGCCAGGTTTTCAACCACGCCAATCACCAGTCCGCCAAAGGCGCCGCCGACCACGGAGTCGAGCCCGCCCAGGATGGTGGCGGGGAAGCCGCGCAATCCCATCTGGGAGATTTCAGGCTCCAGACTGAACATCAGGCAGAAGGCCAGGCCCGAAAACGCTGCAAACACTGCGGACAACGCCCAGGCAATCGCGCTGATGCGCTTGACGTTGATGCCCATGAGCAGGGCGGTGGTCTCATTGTTGGAGGTGGCGCGCATCGCGATACCCACGCGTGAGCGGCGAAAGAACAGCCACATCGCCAGCGACAGCACGGCCAGTGAGACCAGTGCAAAAATCTGGCCCGGGTAAAGCGCCATCTCGCCAAAACGAATCACCGCGTTGCCGAAAGGCCGCGGGAAGGCTGTGGGCTCCACACCCCAGATCAGGATGACGGTAGAGCGAATGACGACCGCCAGACCGATGGTGACCATGACACGCGAAAACATGGACTCGCCCAGCATGGGGCGTATAAAGGCCCATTCAATCAGCAGGCCGAGAGCTATGGAAGCCATCAGCACGCAGGCCAGCAACGGGATAAAAGTCATGCCCGGTATGGAGGCAAAGGTGTAGCTCATGTAGGCGATCAGCATCATGACCTCGCCCTGCGCGAAGTTCACCATGCCGGTGGCGCGGTAGATGATGGCAAAACCCATGGCGACCATGCCGTAGAGCGTGCCTATGACCAGCCCGGACATCACGAGGTTCATGAAGTAGTTCATGCTGCTTCCTTTGCGGGTCCATAGATTTCACTGATTTCGGCAGCGAACTTCTTTTCGATCACATTGCGGCGCACCTTCATGGTGGCCGTCAGCTCGCCGTCGTCATGGTCCAACTGCTTTTTCAGGATGACAAACTTGCGAATGTTCTCGACGCGCGAGAAGCGGGCGTTGACACGCTCCACATCCTCGTTGATCAGGCCCTTGACCGCCTCCAGTGCCGCCAGCGTTTCGTAGGTGGTGTAGGCCATGCCACGCTCCTGCGCCCATTTTCCGACGGTCTCGAGGTCTATCTGTATAAGGGCCGAGACAAAATGCCGGCCATCGCCCAGCAGCACGGCTTCGCTGATGTAGAGGCTTTCCTTCAGCGTGTTTTCAATCAGCGACGGTGTGATGTTCTTGCCGCCGCTGGTGATCAGGATGGCCTTCTTGCGGTCGATGATCTGCACCTGGCCTGTGGCCTTGTCAAGCTCGACCACATCGCCGGTGCTGAGCCAGCCGTCGGTGAACGCTGCGGCAGTCGCAGCTTCGTCATACAGGTAGCCATTGAAGACGATACGCCCGCGCAACTGCAGCTCGCCATCGGGCAGTATGCGCTGCTCGACCACGCCGGGCAAGGTCGGGCCGCACCAACCCAGCCGCGACATGCGCTTTGATTGCGCGTGGCTGGCGCCGCTGCATTCAGTCATGCCGTAGATCTGGTAAATCGGCACACCCATGGCGCGAAAGAACAGGATGACTGACGGCGAGATGGATGCGCCACCCGTCATCGATATCCAGGTGCGGTCCAGGCCTATGCTGGCCAGCAGGTTGCTGAAGACCGTCGCCCGCAGCAGCCAGCCGACAAAGGCATCACGCAGGCTGACAGGCTTGCCGCCATTGGTAATAGTGCGCTCGGCAATCGGTGTGCCTATGGCCAGTGCTTTCTTGAAGGCCCACTGCGCCAGCGGCCTGGCATCGCGTGACTTGATGAGGATTTCGTATTGCAGCTTTTCCCAGATGCGGGGCACGCCGAAGAAAAAGCTCGGGCCTATCTCGCGCAGGTTTTGCGTCACGGTGTCTATCGACTCCGCAAAATAAACGACGGTGCCGTAGGCCAGTTGCATGACTGGCGACATCAGCCGTTCGGCCACATGGCACAACGGCAAATAGCAGACCACCGACATGGGCTGGCCGGCAAAACCGTGCACCTGGCCCAGCGCCCAGGCGTCCGACAGGATGCCGCGGTGCGAGATGCGCGCGCCCTTGGGCATGCCGGTCGTGCCCGAGGTGTAGACGATGAGCGCGTCCTGTTCGGCGCGCAGGCCGTCTATGGACTGCTCATAGGCAGCGACCTGCGTTGCATCGCCTGCCAGGCGCTGACCTTCTTCGAGCGCATCGTTGAAAGACATCAGGCAGCTGTCGGTGTATTGCCGCATGCCTTTCCAGTCCACCGTCAGCACGCGCTGCATCTCGGGCAGGCCGCCTTCGCGCTGCATGGCGGTCAACACCTTGTCGGTCTGCTCCTGGTCGCCACAGACCGCGATCTTGGCGCGGCAGTGGCGTGCAATGTATTGCAGTTCAGGCCACGGGTTGGTCGGGTAGATGCCGACGGTCACGCCGCCCAGCGACTGCGCGGCCAGGTCGGCAAAAAACCATTCGGGCGTGCCATCGGATGCAATGATGAGTTTGTCGCCGGGCATGAAGCCCTGCGACTTGAGAAAGAGCGCAAAGGCCCTGGCCTTTTCAAAGTAACCCTGCCAGGTCGTGCCCTGCCAGATGCCGCGCGCTTTTTCGCGCAGGGCGATCTGCTCTGGCGTGGTGCGTGCACGGTGGCGCAGCAGCCCCGGCATGGTAGCCTCACCTTCGGCCAAGCCAGGCGGCAACTGCAGGTCGGCGAGTGCGGGGTCAGGGCGGGTCATGCTGCGGCCTCCACATCCTGGCCAAGGTAGGCAGCAATCACGGCGGGGTCTTTCGATACGGTGGCCGGCGTGCCATCGGCAATCTTGCGGCCGAAGTTCAGCACGCACACATGGTCGGAAATATCCATCACGATGCCCATTTCATGCTCGATCATCATGACCGTCACGTTGCGCTCCTCGCGTATGTCGAGGATGAAACGTGCAATGTCTTCGGTTTCTTCCTGGTTCATGCCCGAGACCATTTCGTCCAGCAGCAAAAGCTTGGGCTGCATGGCCAGTGCCCGGCCCAGCTCCACCCGCTTTTGCAGGCCGTAGGACAGCGTACCCACGGGCAGGTCGCGGATTGATTCGATCTCAAGGAACTCGACGATCTCTTCTGCGGTTTCACGCGCGCGGATTTCTGCGTTGCGTGTTGCGCCCCAGAACATGGCAGCGCCGAAGATGCCGCTGCCCAGGCGCGAATGCATGCCGGTCAGGATGTTGTCGATGACGGTTTCGTGCTTGAACACGGCCAGGTTCTGGAAGGTCCGCGCCAGGCCGCGTTTGGCCAGCTTGTGTGCCGGCAGGCTGGTGACGTCTTCGCCGTCGAAAGTCACCGTACCCGTGGTGGGCTTGAGCAGGCAGGAGGCAAGATTGAAGAGCGTGGTCTTGCCGGCGCCATTGGGGCCGATGACGCTGCAGATCTCGCCGGGCATCACACGCAGGCTGATGTCGGCCAGGGCCTGCAGGCCGCCAAAGCGCTTGGAGACGTCTGCAAATTCGAGGATGGGGTTTGCCATGGTGGCTTGCACAGGCGCGTTCATGACAGCCACCTCTTGCGCCGTTTGTAGTGCTTGATGTCGCGCATGCTGCGGCGCTCGCCGCCGTCCTGTATGCCGAGGTAGAACTCCTTGACATCGTTGTTCGCCAGCAGCTTTTGCGGTGTGTCGTCCAGCACGATGCGGCCGCGCTCCATGATGTAGCCGTAGTCGGCGACCGACAGCGCCAGCTGCGCGTTTTGCTCGACCAGCAGGACGGTCAGGCCGCGCTCGTCGCGAAGCTTGCGTATGGCCTGGAAAATTTCGGTGATGATTTGAGGCGCCAGGCCCAGTGAGGGCTCGTCAAGCAGCAGCATTTTGGGCTGGCCCATGAGCGCGCGGCCTATGGCCACCATCTGCTGCTGGCCACCTGAAAGATAGCCCGACACGCGGTGCCGGTGCGACTCTATGGCCGGGAACATCCCGAAGATGCGGGCCATGGCTTCGGCCGATTCGCTGGCGGGCCGCGCGTAGCCACCCATCAACAGGTTTTCTTCCACCGTCAGCGTGTCGAACAGCCTGCGGCCTTCGGGCACCTGCACCAGGCCCAGCCTGACGATTTCATGCGGGGCGAGTTTGTTGATGGATTTGCCACCGTAGGAGATGACACCGCCAGTGATGTCGCCTTCTTCGGGGTAAAGCACGCCGCTGATGGCCTTGAGCACGGTGGACTTGCCGGCGCCGTTGCTGCCCAGCAGTGCCACGATGCGACCGGCGCCGACTTCCAGCGAGACATCGCGCACGGCTTCCACCGCATGGTCATAGAAGACCTGCAGGTTGGTGATGCTCAGCATGCCTTGTGCCGGTTTGCCCCATTGGCGGGGACGCTTGATGTCATTTTTATCTTCTCCATGGTGCCTACCCGGCACGCTGTGTCTCTGATGAAACGGATTCCGTGGAATACAAAGCCCTCGAATTCAGTTAATTATGACCTTGACTCAAAAATAATGATGCCTATGGATTTCCCTTATAAAGTCTCTTAGTTTTCCCTTTACTCAATAATTTTCACTATACAAATGCTAAGGATTGGTAATTACCCTATCCATGTTTCAGCTGAATGAGGATTACATATTGCTCTTCTTAACGAAGAAATTTGAAAATGGGTCAAATTATTAAATCGACAGTTTTTTCCATGAAGAAACCGGTATGAGCGGCGAACTTTCCGTTCTCTCCTCACAGCAGGGCGCCGTCGTCACGCTCACCCTGAATCGCCCCGACCGGCTGAACGCGCTGGACAGCGAGATGGCCGCTGTTTTGCGGGATGCGATTGAAACGGTCAAAAACAATGCCTCGGCCCGCGCGGTAGTGTTGCGCGGCGAGGGTCGCTCTTTTTGCGCCGGCGGCGATGTGGCGGCCATGCATGCGAACCACGAAGACCTGCCGGCGTTTATTGAAAAAACCATTACCCCCTTTCACGACTGTGTGCTGGGCCTACAGCGCCTGCCCATGCCCGTGATTGCCTGCGCGCACGGTGCGCTGGCGGGCGGCGGGTTTTCACTGGCAATGGCCTGTGACTTTGTGGTGGCTGCGCGTTCTGCCCGTTTTGTCGTTGCCTACCCCAAGCTGGGCGCGCCGGCAGATGGTGGTTTGAGTTTTTTCCTGGTGCAACGTCTTGGCGCGCCAAGAGGCCTGGAAGCACTGACCACGGGCGGCCAGTTTGACGCGGAAACGGCTTTGCGGATGGGCCTTGTTAACCGTGTCGTCGATGACGCCCGCCTTACAGAAGAAACAAACCAATGGGTCGGTGAAATGCTGGCCCTGCCCGCGCAATCATTGCGGGAACTCAAAACCCTGGTGGCGGAGCAATCCGGCGTCGCCTTGCAGGCACACCTGCAGCGGGAAAAGGAAGCGTTCCTGCGCTGTTCGGCAACACCGGACTTCGCCGCGCGCGTGGCCTCTTTTGCGCAGAAACGTCAGGCTCAGGCCTGAAAAACATATAACCCGCCCGCCTGCACCCAGGCGGGCACCCTCCAAAACCCATCAACAAACCGAAGATTCCATGAACAACTTCAGCACTTCCATCCCCGGGACGCCCTCGGGCTCCGCCATGCAGCGTTTTGCAGGCCTTTCCAATGACGAACAAAACATGCTTGACGAGGCCGACCGCTTTGCAAGACAGGAGCTGTACCCGCTGTCGCAACGCATGGACAACGAGGAGTGGTGGCCAGACGAGACCTTCCCCCTGATTGGCAAGACGGGCTACTTCGGCATCACCGTGCCCGAGGTTTACGGCGGCGCAGGGCTGGACATGTTCACCAGCGGTCTGGTCGTGCAGGCATTTTCACGCTGGAACCATGCGATGGCACTGAGCTGGGTGGCGCATGAGAACCTGTGCCTCTACAACATTTACCGCAATGCCAATGAAAAGCAGCGCCAGCGTTACCTCCCCGGTCTGTGCAGCGGCCAGACCATAGGCGCACTGGGCCTGACCGAGCCGGGTGCGGGCTCGGACGCACTGGGCTCGATGCGCACCACGGCCACGCTCGATGGCGATGACTACCTGCTCAACGGCAGCAAGATTTTCATCACCAATGGCCCGGTCGCCGATGTGTTGCTGGTCTATGCAAAAACCAACCGAGAAAAAGGCGCCAAGGGCATTTCGGCATTTATCGTTGAAAAGGATTACCCCGGCTTCAAGGTGGCGCAGAAGCTCACCAAGATGGGGTTTCGCGGGAGCCAGACAGCCGAGCTGGTATTTGACAACTGCCGGGTGCCGGCGGCCAACCGCATCGGGGAAGAAGACACCGGCGTGAAGATCGTGATGAGCGGCCTGGACCTGGAGCGGGCCATGATAGCGCCCATTTGCCTGGGCATTTCGGAGCGGGCCCTGGAGCTGGCGCTCGAATACGCCCAGACGCGCCAGCAGTTCGGCCAGCCGATTGCCAACTTCCAGATGATCCGCGCGAAGCTGGCGGACATGTTTGTTTGGGTAGAGGCGATGCGCGTCTTCACCTACCAGGCTTTGCGCGCCGCGAACGACCTGGAAGTCGGCGGCGGCGGGCGCGGCGACATCCACAAGATCACGGCAGCCTCGGTGATGTTTGCCGCGGAAACCATGAACAAGGTGCTCAACGAAGCCGTGCAGATCCACGGAGGAACAGGCTATATCTGGGAATCGGAAGTGAACCGCCTGTACCGCGCCATCAAGCTTCTGGAGATAGGCGCAGGTACAACCGAAGTCCGGAAAATCATCATCAGCGATGAAATGATGCGTTGAACAAGCCGGACCAGGGCGTTCGCCACCTCACCTGGCTGGCTGGCTGGCTGGCTGGCTAGCCTGCAGCCGGGCAAATACCGGGTGGTCAGGCGGGGGCCAGGACTACCAAACGCCCATTTCCAGCAGGCTCACATATCAAGGCTAACGTTGCCGCCCTCAATCCGCTTCTTCTGCACTGGAATTTCGCGGCGTATGTACTCCCCGAAGGCAGCAGGATCCGAGCCCACCGGTATGAAGCCAAATGGATTGAGGGTCCTGGACTGGAACTCGGGGTTCTGCAACACCTTGCGGGCGGCTTGCGCAATAGTGTCAACAATCACGGAAGGTGTCCGAGCCGGCGCGCTCAGCGCCACAATGAAGGTCGCATTGATGTCGGGGATGCCCATCTCCTGGAACGTAGGAACCGTGGGCAATGAAGCCAGGCGATTGTCCGCGGTGATCGCCAGGCCCTTGAGCTTTCCCGACTTGATGTATGGCTCCGCTACCGCTGAGCCCACCAAACCTGCCTCAATGTGAGCGCCCAGTAGATCCTGCAACATGGGCCCGGCACCACGATAGGGCGCGTGAATCAACTGAAGCTGGTGGTCGCTGGCCAGTTGAATGAAGGGGAGATGCCCTGTGCCTCCGGCGCCCGCAGAACCATAGCGTACGGGATTCGATGCACGGGCCCGGGCCATATCGAGGAACTCACGCAAGGTATTGGCCGGTGAACTGGATGGAACCGCCAGCACCAGAGGCGCCCGGACCAAGATCGATACCGGTGCAATCTCTTTCGCGGCATCGTAAGGCAGTTTTTTGAACAGCAGGGGATTCAGAATCGATGCCGCCTCGGTCGAGGCCATGATGGTGTACCCGTCAGGGCGGGCCTTGGCCAGCGCTGTGGCGCCTATAACCTCGTTTCCTCCCGGCCTGTTGTCAATCACGACGCCAGCCTTCCATTCGTGCTTGAGGCCATCGGCGAGGGCACGCGCAAATGTATCGACGGCGCCACCGGGAGGGTAAGGCACTATCAGCGTGATGGGCTTGGAGGGAAAAGGCTCCTGGGCCTGGACAAGCCCGGCGCAGGCCACCACAGCCAGGCTACAAATCAGTTGAGTAAACAGTTTCATGTACTTCTCCCTTGGAGATTGATTGAGATTCAGGAATTTGGGTCACCAGGGATCAACGTACGATTCACCAGGGGAGAAAGTCGGGTCAACAGCGGCATCAAGAATGCCTACAAGCCATTGGCGGGTTTCTGCAGGGTCGATCACGGCGTCAATCTCCAGCGTGGACGCCATATTGATAGCGCCTCCAGCCTCATAACGTTCACGCACAAGGTGTTGAAACAAGGCCTCGCGCGCCTCACCCTCGGGCAAGGCTTCAAGTTCTTTTTTGTAACCCAGGCGCACAAAACCTTCAAGGCCCATGCCGCCAAACTCACCCGTAGGCCAGGACACGGTCAATGATGGGGAATGAAAGCCGCCCGCGGTGAGCGCCATGGCACCCAGGCCATAGGCTTTGCGCAAGACCACGCTCACGAACGGAACGCGCAAATGGGCAGCAGCGACAAACATGCGGCTGGTGTGGCGTACCTGTGCCTTTTTTTCAATCTCTGGCCCTACCATGAACCCTGGCGTATCGACCAGGCTGATGATAGGCAATCCGAAATTGCTGCACAAACGCATGAACCGCGCCGCCTTGTCCGCGGCATCCGCGTCAATGGCACCGCCCAGATGCAAGGGATTGCTTGCAAGCAGGCCAACCGCACGTCCCTCGATACGCGCAAGTGCAGTGTGTATGCCCCGGCCAAAGCCGGTTCGCAACTCAAGCACGCTGTCCGTATCGGCAATGGTGTGCAGCACAGTGCGGCTGTCATACACGCGCAATCGATTCTCGGGAATCAGGTCACGCAGCGCCGCTTGATCAGCCGCCGTCCATTGCGGGTGGCGTCCCTGGAAATACGAAAGGTATTGACGCGCGATGCGCACCGCCTCCGCTTCGTCGGCGACCAGCACGTCAATCACCCCATTTGCATGTTGCACACTTGAGGGGCCGATCTCCTCCGGCTGGAAGCGACCCAAACCGCCCCCCTCGACCATGGCCGGCCCGCCCATTCCGATATTGCTGTCGCGGGTGGCAATCACCACGTCGCAGCAGCCCAGTAACGAGGCGTTGCCCGCAAAACAACGTCCCGCGGTAATACCGACCAGGGGGACCCGCCCGTTCAAGCGCACAAAGTTGGCAAATGTGCTCATCTGCAGACCTGCGACCACAGGAAAATCGTCGTCGCCCGGCCGGCCCCCGCCGCCCTCAGCAAATAGCACCAAGGGCAAACGAAGCTTCCACGCCACGCCGAGTATCCGGTCCGCCTTCTGGTGGCCGCGCTTTCCCTGCGTTCCTGCAAGCACCGTGGGATCGTAGGCCATGACCGCCACCTGGGCCCGTGCCTCCCCGACCGCCCCACCGTTGATCCGCCCAATGCCAGTGATCACGCCATCGGCGGGCGTTTCAGCAATGAGCTCGTCCAGGCTGCGGCGATTGCGCTGGGCAGCCAACGCCAGCGCACCATACTCCAGGAAGGTCTGAGGGTCGCAAAGATCGGCGACATTCTCTCGGCCGCTGCGCAAACCCAATCGATGGCGCTTCGCCATGGCTGCCGGGCGACTGTCATCATGGGTTCGCGCATGCCGGTCAAGAACCTTTTTGAGGTCAGCGCGAGGCGCAGGTCCAGTCAACGGGGCCACATCCACATTGCCCACCGTGCCTGGCTGCGTTCCTGTCGACGCCGCTTGAGGAGCTGGGGGTGGGCCTGGACGCACTTCTGCATGCGAATGCGCCTCCTGGGTGAACAGCACCTCGCCGTCACCAACGGCCTCGCCAGGCGCGAACATCAACTCACAAATCCGGCCATCTTCCGGAGCGGCAATCTCGTGCTCCATCTTCATGGCCTCGAGGATGACCACCACCTCACCGGCCCGCACCAGCCGGCCGGGGTCAACACACCATGACACGAGGTGGGCCTGCATGGGAGCCCGTATTGAGAGCATAGCTTCGGCCAGCCTTGCAGCCTAGTTAACCGCCTCGAACTCCAGAGTCTTGGGGTTGGCCTTCATCAAGCCCAGTTTCTGGCGTGAGAAGTGGGACTTTTGCGTAAAGTTGATAGGTGCCATCACAGGCGTCTCCATGTCCCTGGTGGCGTCCATCTCCTTGATGGTGCAGGCCCAGGTCAGGTCCTTGCCACAGCGGCGCATCGCCTCAATCAGGCTCTTGGTGCCCGCATAGGCCACGGGTGTGTAGCGGTTCACACGCTTGAGGTCATCACCGGACAAAAACTTTGTGGCGCGAGCGTAGAAAGCGCGACTTTGCGCGCTACCCTCCGGCACCACATAGTCAATCATGTAGAAATTCTGCGCCGCCGACCCCATGGCCTGCAGCACCGATGGATAGCGGCCAATCCAGGTGGCCCCTACCGGGATTTTGGAACCGAGCCGCTCCAGCTCCTTGACCATGGCAATGTTTTCCGTGACGATGCCGCCGGCAAACAGAATTTCAGCGCCAGCGTTGGTGGCAGCCAGCATTTCTGCGGAAAAGTCCTTCTGGCCACGCCTGTAAGCCGTCTTGTAGACAACGTTGAGCTTGAGTCTGGCTTGAGCACGGTTCCAGCCTTCAAGCATCAGGGACCCCAGCTCGTCATCCTGTGTCACCACCGCCCACTTCTTGTTCGGGTAGAGCTTGTTGAGTTCGGTCGCCAACGCATCCACCGTGTCCTGGTGAGAAGCGCCGGCTACATAGATGTTGGGTACTACCGGCGTATGCAGCGTGTCGGGGAAGCTCAACACGTTGATCGCAGGAATGCCGGTTTCCTTGAGCATGGGCAACAAGGCACTGCTGGGGGCCGAACCCGAGATGGCCGCCAATGCGAACACCTTGTCGCTGGTGATCAATTTTCGCGCAGCCTGCACTGCGCGGGTCACGACATAACCATCGTCTTCCGATATCACGCGGATCTTGCGGCCGTTGACACCGCCGCTGGCATTTGCCTCTGCAACCGCCATCTTTGTGCCCAGGCTCAACGCAACACTTCCCACCGATGCCGGGCCGGTGAGCGGCGCGATCTCGCCCAACAGGATCTCGGTGGCGGTGACGCCCTGCTGCGCATGCGCGAACAAGGGACTGGCGGCAAGCAGGGCCGCCATCAATGCGGGAATGAGCCGTGTGGTTTTGAGTTTCATGGTTTGTCTCCTGACGTCGGTTGTTGACTGAAAAAGAAAAGCTTCCATCGAAAGCGCAAAATGATTATCAACGTCTATGTTGATGTTAACTACTGAAAAAGCAGCGGTCAAGTGACATCGTCAGGCGCCTCAATACCGCATCGGGCGGACCACCCACAGCCGCTTGACATCGACCCACAGGCCAACCAGGCCCCTGGGGTCGAGCAACAGGAAGCCGACAATGGCGCAGCCGTATAAAACACCCTTGATTTCAAGGGCAGCCGAATTCAGCGGTATGCCGCTGGCAGCGCTGATGGCGCTCAGCAGCTGGCTGCTGAGTTCGGGCAGGGAGATGATGAGGATGGTCCCGATCACCGTACCCAGCACCGACCCAACCCCCCCCACAATCAGGATGGCGACGGCCTCTATGCTCAACAGAAAGGGAAAACCCTCAACGTTGGCGAAGTTGATGAAAAGCACCATCAGCGCGCCGCTAATGCCGGTCAGGAATGAACTGATAGCAAAAGCCAGCAGCTTGTACTTGGTCAGCGATATGCCCATGGATACCGCTGCAAGGTCGTTGTCCCGTATGGCCATGAACGCCCGTCCCAGCTTGCTGCGGCGAATGTTGAGCACGCCGAGCAAGGTGGCCAGTGACACAGCCAGGCACAGCCAGTAGAGCGCACGCTCGGACGAAAAATCGATGCCAAACACCTGGGGTCGCGGCACCATGATGCCGCGGCCGCTGCCCGTGAACTCGCCACCGGCAAGAATGAGCGAATAAACGATGAAGGTGAACGCCAATGTCGTGATCGCGAGATACAGCCCCTTGAGCCGCAGCGAGGGAATGCCGACCACCAGCCCCGCAACCGCCGGGACGATCCCGGCCAGGGCGAACGCCAGGACCGGATGCAGCCCGAGCCTGACGGTTGCAATCGCATATGCGTAGCCACCCAATAACAGAAAAGCCACATGCCCCAGAGAAACCAGGCCTGTGAAGCCCGTCAACACGTTGAGTCCTAGCACCCCCACCAGCGTGAACAGCACCGTGGTAAAGAACCCGGTCAGATAGGGCGACGCAACAAAGGGCAGCAGCACCAGGGCCGCCAGCACCAACAGATACCAGGCTCTCACTGCATTCGAATCAGTAAGGTCCAGTTGCTCGGAAAAGCTTTGCTTGAAGTAACCGCTTTGCATCACACCCTCTCAATGTCTTTTTGCCCGAACAGTCCGAATGGCCGCACCATCAGGATGACCAGGATCAGCAGGAAACCGGCGATCTCCTTGAGCAGCGGCGCGACATAGCCACCCACAAGGTTTTCGAAAACACCGATGAAGATACCGCTCGCACCCGAACCAATGACAGCGTCCAGGCCGCCAAACACCGTGGCTGGAAAAGACTTCAGCCCCAGGCTGAAGATCGAAGGCGAAAGTTCGAAACTCACGGCAAAGAACAGCCCCGCCAACCCGGCCAACACGGATGATGCGGCCCAGGCGACGGACTGCACGCGTGCGACCGAAATGCCCATCAGGCTGGCCGTTCGCTGGTCAGCCGCCACCGCACGCATGGCAATGCCGAAGCGACTGTAGCGGAAAAACACATGGGTCGACAGCAAGGCCAGTGCAAGTACAACAATGACGGCAATCTGGCTCACGCGCATGCGAAGCCCGCCAAACATCACAATGTCGCTTGCGTACTTCGCCTCAATGCGCTGCTGCTCACCGCCCCAGATCATCAGGACAAGCGAAGTGATGATGACCCCCAGGCCCACCGTGACCAGCACGGCCGAAAACACCGGCTGCCCAATCATCTTGCGCATGATGAACTTCTCGATCGCCAGCCCCAGCAGCACGCTGGAAACAAGCGCGCCGCCTATCAACGCCCAGGTGCTCGTCCCCAGCGCCACGCTGATGGACCAGGCCATGTAGGCAATCAGCATTCCCAATTCACCCTGGGCAAAGTTGAGCAGCCCGGTGGCCTTGTAGGTCATCGCAAACGCCATGGCCATGAGGCCGTAGATGGCCCCTATGGCCACCCCGGAGTAGATGAGTTCCATGGCATAACGCATGATCAGTCCTTTCCTTCATAGATGATGGCAAGCTCGCGCGCGAACTTCTTCTCGATCACCGAGCGCCGGATTTTTTGCGTGGCCGTCAGCTCTCCATCATCATGATCGAGCTCTTTTTCGAGGACCACGAAGCGCCGGATGTTCTCGACCCGGGCAAAACGTTTGTTGACCTCATCGACAACGCCTTGCACCAGGGTGCGGACTTCAGGGTGAAGCGCCAGTGATTTGTAGGTACTGTAGGAAATGTCGCGTTCGCTGGCCCAGCGTCCGACCGTTTCGAAGTCGATCTGGATCAGGCCGCCAAGGAACTTGCGCCCCTCTCCCACCACGATGGCCTCGTGGATGATGGGGCTGTCCCGCAAGGCGTTTTCGATCTCGGACGGCGCGATGTTCTTGCCGCCGCTGGTAATGATGATGGCCTTCTTTCTGTCCACAATCATCAGCTCGCCCGCATCATCGAACCTGCCGATGTCACCGGTGTTTAACCATCCGTCGCTGCTCATGGTCGATGCTGTCGCCGCCTGATCGTGCAGGTAGCCCTTGAACACGCCTGGTGACTTCAGCAGGATCTCGCCGTCTTCGGCGAATCTCAGCTCGACGCCCTCAAGCGCCAGGCCACAGGTCCCGACACGGCTGCTGCGCTGCGGTCGCTGCACAAAGGCCATGCCGCAGCTCTCGGTCAGGCCGTAGCCCTGGCAGATCTGCAGCCCGAGGATGTCGAAGAACAGCAATGTCTCCGGCGACACCGAGGCGCCACCGCAAACCCGGATGAGACTGCGGTCCAGCCCCATCTGCTGCTGGATATTGCGGTAAAGCAGCCAGTACCACAGGGTGTATTCCAGTCGCTCCATCAGTGAGCGCCTGCCCTCCCTCTCCGCCTTTTTTTCGGCCAGGCGGCGCCCCCTGCGCAAGGCAAGGTTGAACACAGGCCGCCAGGGGTTGCCGGCTTCGCGCGCCTTGAAAGTGATGTTCTGCTGCAGCTTTTCCCAGATGCGGGGCACACCCAGGAAGAAGGTGGGTGCGATCTCCTGAATGTTGGCAGACACCGTGTCGATAGACTCGGCGAAGTTCACCACGCCGCCGAGCACCAGGTGCAGCACCATGGAGTAGGAACGCTCGGCCACATGGCACAAGGGCAGATAGCAGACGGCTTCGTACTGGCCGGCCTTCAGGCCGCTGGCGAGAGCGAACTGGCAGGTTGCGAACGTCAGATTGCGGTGCGTCAGCATCGCCCCTTTTGGGGCGCCCGTCGTTCCCGATGTATAGATCAGGACATTGACATCGTCGACATCGCCGGCATCGATTTCACCGTTGAGCCAGTTGGCGTTGTCCGGCTGGCGCTCCAGCGCATTCCCGCCCAGTTCGAGCAAATCCCCGAAGCTGCGCACCACTGACTTGTCGTAATGGCGCATGCCCTTGGTATCGACACAGATGATGTGCTTGAGGTCGGGCATGCCGCCCGCCTTTTGCATGGCCTCCAGCACCTTGTCGGTTTGCTCCTGGTCCCCGCAGATCACTGCGCAGGCGTTGCAGTGCCGCACCACATATTGCAGTTCGTTCCAGGGATTGGTCGGATAGATGCCGACCACCTCGACGCCTATCAACTCAGCCCCCAGATCGGCAAAGAACCACTCCGGCATGCCTTCGGCCGCGATGGCAATCCTGTCCCCGCGCTTGAGACCCAGTTCGCGCAACCCAAGCGCCACCAGGCGCACCTGTGCGTCATAGTCACGCCAGGAAATGCCCTGCCAGATACCAAGCCGCTTTTGCCGCAGGGCAGTTGCGTCCGGCGTGTGCTGCGCACGCCAGCGCAGCAACTGCGGCAGCGTCATCGCCTGGGCCGCGGTCAAAGTGAGTTCTTCACGCATGCGGCGTCACCTCATCACCCAGATAGGCTTTGGTTACTGCGGGGTCGTTCGCAATTTCCTTGGGGGTACCTGCCGCAATCAGGCAGCCGAAGTCCAGAACGTAGATGCGATCCGAGAGGTCCATGACGACTTGCATATCGTGTTCAATCATCAGCACAGTGATTCCCAGTTCATCCCGGATGTCGAGAATGAAACGAGCGATGTCCTCCTTCTCCTCCCGGTTCATGCCCGCAACGATTTCATCCAGCAACAGCAGCTCAGGCTCGCTGGCCAGGGCCCGCCCGAGCTCGACCCGCTTTTGCTGGCCATAGGACAGCGACCCGACGATCTTGTCGCGCAGGCTCTCGATCTCAAGGAATTCCACGATCTGCTCCACCCGCTCGCGCGCGATGGCTTCTTCACGCCGCGCCCGGCCAAAGAACAGGATGGACTCGAGCGGGTTCGACTTGATGTGGGTGTGCCGACCCACCAGCAGGTTCTCGATCACGGTGCTGTGCTTGAACAAGGCCAGATTCTGGAATGTGCGCCCCATGCCAGCCGCCGCATAGTTTTCGGCGTGCTCACGGGCCATGCTGTTTCCCTTGAAAAACACCTCGCCAGCTGTGGGCGTCAACACTCCACTGATCAGGTTGAACAATGTGGTCTTGCCGGCGCCGTTGGGCCCGATCAGGCTGCAGATTTCGCCAGCGTTGACATGCAGGCTGACGTCGTTGACCGCCTTCAAACCGCCAAACTGCTTGAACACTCTGCGCGCTTCCATCAAATGGGTCATGACAGCCACCTCTTGCGCCGTTTGTAATGTTTCACGTCGCGCATGCTCTGCACTTCGCCGCTCTTGATGCCCAGATAAAACTCGCGCACATCGGGATTGTTCTGCAGGTCTGCGGAACTGCCTGTCAGCATGACGCGGCCGTTTTCCATGATGTAGGCATGGTCCGCAATGGCCAGCGCTTTCTTGGCGTTCTGCTCGACCAGCAGGATGGTCAGTTTTTCCTCGCGGGACAACAGCCGTATGCGTTCGAAAATCTCGTTCACCACCAGCGGCGCCAGGCCCAGGCTGGGTTCGTCCAACGCCAGGATGCGCGGCTTGCTCATCAGTGCCCGGCCAATGGCGACCATCTGCTGTTCGCCGCCCGAGAGATAACCGGATATCTGGGTACGCCTCTCAAGAAGGCGCGGAAACAGGTGGTAGACGTAATCAAGGCTGTCACCGAGTCCGGCCCGGTTGCGGTGATGGCCACCCACAACGAGGTTTTCCTGCACCGTCATGGAGGCGAACAGCCGCCGCCCTTCCGGCACATGCACCAGCCCGCGCGCGACTATGCGTTCGGGCTTCATGCCGCCGATCTGCGCGCCTTCATATTTGATATCGCCTTTTTCGATTTCGCCATCCTCGAAATGCAAGATGCCGGAAATCGCCTTGAGCACCGTCGATTTTCCCGCTCCGTTGGCGCCGAGCAAGGCGACGATCTGCCCCTGGTGGACCTCGAAGGAGACATCCCTCAGGGCTTCGATGGCACCGCCATAGACCACCTGGAGGTTGTGGACTGCCAGCAGGGGTTCCCCGGGTGACGTTTGCTTGTCTGTCATGATGGGCTTACTTGAGTCGGGGTCGGTTTCAGACTGAATCCGGCGATTCTTCGCCGATCTGCCTGGCCAATTGGCCATGGAAATGCTGGAGCCCTGGCTCGTTGCGGCCAAAGATGATCTCGTTGCGCCGCATGACATGGACCGATTGCTGGATGCTGGTGGACACCGCCCAATCCTCCTCCACCACGGTCCCGGTCATGATCTTCCAGTTACGCGACCATTTTTCCTTGTATTCAGGCTGCGCCATCGCCACAGACGTGACGGACTGCGCATGCGCCACGCATTGGTCGGGGCGTTCACCCGGGAAGGCGGTCCAGGACTCGAAATGGTCGCCCTGCCAGACCAGGATGGTGTTGGGGAAAATGAAGTAATTGATGGCGAAATGCTTGATCAGCTCTTCAGTCGCGATGTCATCCTTTGGCTTGCCCAGGAGCTTTTCAAATGAGGCGCGCACACCCACCATGCGCCCATGGATACCGAAGGACTCGAATGGCGAATAGTTTCCATAAAAATAGGGCGCAATGGTCTTGGAGTGCAGCGCGGAAAAATGGTAGGTTTCGAGAAAGCCATCGAGAACGAATTTCCAGTTCATCTGCGCGGACAACTGCTCCTCACGCTCCAGCACCATTCCGGCAGCACCGTAGTGGGCAAGCTCTGCGTCGAGGGTCCCAAGATGCGCCGCCACATCTATCGTCGCGCCTGGTGTCGGGAGAACCCAGATAAACCCATGACGCTCCTCGACCGGCAACTCCTGCAGGCCGTATTGCGACTTGTCCAGGTTGGGGAAGCCCTCTTCCCTGGGCAGGCCACGCAAAGCGCCATCGATGCGGTAGGTCCAGGCGTGATAAGGACATACAAAAACCCTGCGATTGCCCTCGGGCTTGGTACACACCCGGGCACCACGGTGGGAGCAGACGTTGAGCAGCGCCCGCACAGAGCCGTCCTCCTGCCGGACCACGATGATGGGCAGGCCTGTTGCATCGTGCGTGAAAAAATCACCACGGGACTTGATCTTGGAAGAATGACCGACGATCACCGGGTGGCTGCGTAGTACACGCTGCTCCTTTTCCAGCCACGCCGGATCGGCGTAGTTGCTGGCGGCCTGGGGCGCCTCCCGGGCCCACAGCCGGGTGGTGTCGTTCTCGATATAGCCCTCGACTTCCCTGACGATGGCGTCAAGCGTGGATCTGTCCATGACGTTTGTCTCTTTCAGTTATCAGATTGCCAAATACCCAGCTCATTCCCGGTTCGGCTCAAACAACAGGTTAAGCAGGAACCAGATGCAATCGAGGTCATTGTCAGGCAAAACTTTTCATCAGTCAACAATAGTGTTGATTAAATGAACGGGTGAAAACCCTTGGTATTTTTCGCGTCGGTTACGGCAACAACGCCTGAGCGGGAAAACCGGCCCGGCGAGCGTTTTTATAGGCATCTTTCGGCATTCAAGCCACCCCCGGATGCGCAGGTGCGGCTGCCGCGATTTCAAGCACTTTGAGCACCATCTCGCGTCCAGCGCCCAGCTTGACCGCATTGCGAAGGTGCAGCCGCATGCCCGGCAGGAAACGGTGCGTAGGCGTGGCGTCCGCAGCCATGGAGACCAGCTCTTTGGTCAAGGGAGGCAGTTTCCCCATCGTCCAGGGCACGGCGCAATAGCGGAAGAAGGCATCGAAGCCCTGCGGCGACGCCTGCAGCAACTCCACCAGGAAGCCAGGCACTTCGCGCTCGAAGCCCTGCCAGTAACGGTCTTGCCCTATCCAGGTGTCCCAAAGGCGCTGGCGCTCCTCGTCCAGCGGCGGCGCGCTATCGTCCCGGACAGACGCGGCTGGCATGGCAAGCCGATTGACCAGGCGGGTGCCTTCGAACAGCGTATGCACGCCCAGCCCTGAAACAAGAAACACCAGCTCGTGCAGCTGCTCCGTCGTTGCCCCCGCATCCAGAGCACGTTGCGCGTGCGTCTGTGCGCTCACGCTGTCCAGCGTGGTGACAGACACCCGCACGGCAAACGCGATCAACTCACTGGTTTGCACATCAAGGGAAGGGCCGCCGTCCACGCCTGACAACAAACCAATGGCTTCGTTTCGAATATCTGACAGGTTAACCATGGGAAACCATTTGCTTGATGTGATTGTGGGGTTTGCGTAGGTACCAGACCTCGGCTATTTCAGGACAAAACCTTCGTAGTCCCTGGAGGCAATGTCTTCGCAGAACTTGCGGTACTCAGGGCCGCCGGCGACGTGCACCATTGCACGCCGGGTCTGCGTGCCGTCCGGGTGCGTCTTGACCTTGACCCACCATGCATCAGCCTCGGTCAGCAGGGTCTTGGAAAAATCTTCGTACACCTGTTGGGTCCATTTGTCCTGCGCTTCTTCCTGTGGCTCGGAATAGACCAGCTTGTTGTCGCGCATGTAACCCAGCATGCGGCTCACCCACTCGACCTGCAAACCACCGCAGACGCCCACATTGCAGAAGGTGGCGCCGTTGTGCGGGCCGACCAGCGTGAAGAAGTTGGGGAACTTGCGGACCTGCAAACCGAGGTAGGTCAGGGGACCGTCATCCCAGGTCTGCTTGAGCGGCTCGCCGCCACGGCCGCGAATGTCGATCAGGTCCAGCGAGCCGGTGACCGCATCAAAGCCTGTGGCATAGACGATGACGTCCAGGTCGTAGCTCTGGTCGCCCACCTGCAAGCCAGTGGGCGTGACGCGGGTGATGGGTGTCTCACGCACATCGACCAGCTTCACATTGGGCTGGTTGTAGACCTCGTAGTAATAGGTCTCCATGGGCACGCGCTTGGTGCCGAAGGGGTGGTCCTTGGGAATCAGCTTCTCGGCTGTTGCCGGGTCCTTGACGCGCTGGCGTATCTTGTTGGCGATGAATTCAGCCAGGTAATTATTGGACGTCTTGCTGGTCAGCAAGTCCCTGTAGCCCGACAGCCAGATGCCGTAACCGGGCATGTCATACAAGGATTCAAACAACTCCTGCCGTTCTTCGGGCGTGGTCTGGCTGCCCTTCTTCATGTTGCGCTCATAGGGGAAGCCTGTGGGCGTGGACGACACAAAGGCCAGGATCTTTTCGTACTCGCTGCGCAGCTTGACCATCTCGTCTTCGGTGATGGGGGTGTTGCCCAGCGGTGTACACCAGTTCGGCGAACGCTGGAAGACCACAAGCTCTTTTGCCGATTTGGCGACGATGGGAATGACCTGCACGCCGGTCGCGCCGGTGCCGATCACGCCCACACGCTTGTTGCTGAAATCGATTTGTTGCGCGCCGTTCGGGTCGGACGGATCACGCGGCCAGCGCGAGGTGTGAAAGGACTCGCCCTTGAAGTCTTCTATGCCTGCGATATTGGGCATGCGGGTGGCGGACAGCGGGCCGACCGCTGAGATGAGGTAGCGGCACGAAACCTCGCTGCCGTCGTCCAGGCCCAGGTCCCACATGTCGGTGGACTCGTTGAAATGCGCCCTGCTGACGCGGGTGTTGAACTGGTAGTCCTTGCGGATGTCCATCTTGTCCGCCGCATAGTTGCAGTAACGCAGCATGGTCGGCTGGCCTGCAAAGCGCTCGGTCCACGTCCACTCGGGCATGATGCCCTTGAGGCCGAAGTAGCCGTAGGCATAACTTTCCGTGTCAAGCCGGCAACCAGGGTAGCGGTTCCAGTACCAGGTGCCGCCCACATTGCTGGATCCGTCATAGCCCTGGACGGAAAAACCCATCTCGCGCAAGACATAGGTCTGGTACATGCCCGTGATGCCTGCGCCTATGACAACGGCATCCACACTGCGGGGTTCAACTTTTTTCAACATCTGGATATCTCCATTGGACTCGGGCAGCCGGCCTCAGCGGCCCTGCCACTGGGGTTTGCGTTTTTCTGCGAAGGCCTTGCGGCCTTCAAGCCTGTCGGCGGTAAAGGCATAGGCCTCAATGGGCTCATAGCGCGTAGCAAGCGCCACCTCCAGCGGCATGTCGAGGCGGGACAGCACGGCAGCCTTGGCGGCCTGCGCCGCCAGAGGCGATGCGGCGCAGAGCTTGTCGGTCCAGCGCTGGGCGGCAGCCATCAAATCTGCCGGTTCGACCACCTCGTTGACCAGCCCGAAATTCAGCGCGTCCTTCACCGGCATACGCTCGCCGGTCAGGATCATGGTCATGGCGATGCGGTGCGGCAACTGGCGAATGGCGCGGTGCATGATGCCGCTTTCACCCATGATGCCGGCCTTGGTTTCAGGCATGCCGAACTGCGTATTGCTGGCGGCCACCATGACATCGGCACACATGACCATCTCGAAGCCACCGCCCAACACGTAACCGTGTACCGCAGCTACCAGAGGTTTTTTCAGCGTCAGCAGCGGGCCGCCTACACCGGTGAGGCCGCCGCCGAAAGCGATTCTGCTCGTCGGTTCTGCGTCGCCACTCACATCGGCGCCAGAGCAAAAGGCTTTCTCGCCTTCGGCAGAGAGCACCGCCACCCAGATGTCAGGATCGTTGTTGATCTCTGTCCACGCATCATGGAGAAGGTGGTTCATCTCGCCCGTGATGGCGTTGAGCGATTTTGGCCGGTTCAACCGGACGTGGGCAACATGCCCTTCGCGTGAAAACTCTACATCTGCCATGAATATTTACTCCTGTGTCTTTCGATAAGTCTCGGGGGCCGGCGCGGTCAGCGGCGTGCTCGGCGGTGAACGGTATGCGGCGATGGCGTCCTTCATGCCAACCTCGCCTATCCATTTGCGAAGCTCAAGCACTGACGGTGTCATGTGCAGCAGCGCGTCCATCTCGGCCACGGCGGCGCCCGCTTCGCGAAAGCCGCAGGCTTCTGCTGCACGGTTGATGGACAGCTTCTTGATGCGAAGCACGGACGGCGGCGTCTTGGCAATTCGGTATGCAAGGAATTCGACCGCGGCAATCAGCTCTTCAGCCGGAACGCTGTGGTTGGCCCAGCCCCATTCGACGGCGGTGCGGCCGTCAATGCTGTTGCCGGGTATGAAGGACATTTCCTTGGCGCGTTTGGGGCCGACCAGCGGCGTCCACACCGGGGCAATGTAGCCACCGCCTATCGGCAGCGTCGGCTCACTGATGCGCGCGTCGTTGGTCACAATGGTGATGTCGGCATAGACGCATATTTGTGTAGCGCCTGCCGCACAGTAGCCGTGCACCGCCGCAATGACGGGCTTGGGGTGATCCCAGATGGCGAGGTAACGTTCGAGGTTGCGGCGCAGGCGATCGCGGTCTGCCACCGGGTCGTCGGAGTTGCCCACCTTGCCGTACTGGCCCATGTCGTAACCCGAGGAGAAGCCGCGCCCTTCGCCGCGTATGGCGATGACCGCGCCGCCTTCTGTTTCCAGCCGCTTGAGCGCATCGCTGAACTCGTCAAGCAGCTCGGCAGACAGGGCATTGGCCTTGTCAGGGCGGTTCAGGATCAGCCATGTCAGCGGGCCCGCATGCTCGATGCGGATGGTTTTGTAGCTGAAAGGCCTGGTGGCGTTGTCCATTTCAGGCGCGTCCGATCGGCACGCATTCCTTCACGTGGAAGTCCTTGTGGCCGGTGACGCGAAGTTCCCGGCGCTTGAACTTCCACTGGCCATTTTCGCGCACCACGATGTCGTGGTATTGACCGTAGACATGGGAGTCTGGACGCTCTCGCGTGTAGCGGTGCCACGCATACAGAACGGTGCGTACATGCACTTCGTCGTTGCTCTTGTAATCGAGCACGATATTGGACACATGGTGGCTGGTGCCCACAAAGTAACTGCCAATGCCCTCCAGGGTTTTGGCGTAAGCCTCCCTGCCAACGGCTCCGAAGTTGGGGCCATAAATCACTTCGCAGTCATCCACGAAGAGTTCGACCAACTCTTTCGGGTGATTCATGTCGAGGTGATAGGCGTAATCAAAGATCAATTGGCGGATGGATTCCGAGTCGATCAGGCGCTGTACGGCTGGATCCTGGGACGTGAAGTTCATGCTTTCTCCTTGTTGTCAACGTATGTGTTGATAATATTCCTGGAAATTGCACTTGTCAACACTGGTGTGGAAAAATCAGATTCGCACCGAACTGCGCGCAGGCTGCAACCCGCCATTCACGAACGCGCAGGCCTCGGCAGCCTGAGTCAATCGACCCGGGCTGCCTGGGTGTTGTGGATACAAGGGGGCACTCGCCAACCATGGCGAGCAATGGCGGGACGGCCCGGTCAGGCCGTCTTACCGGGATCGGTCACAAGCAGACGCTGACGCAGCCCTCGCTTGTCAATCTTGGTCAGCGACATCGGCCAGGTACCCGGCACAACAAAATGGACCTCGCGCGGTACCTTGTAGTTGGCGATCCGGCCCTTGCAGAAGTCGATCAATGCCTGGGCCGTGATTTCGGCACCGTCATGCACCTCGATGAAAGCCACGGGCACCTCATCAAGCCGGGGATCGGGTTTTCCCACCACCTCGGCAATCCGCACTGCGGGGTGCTGGCTCAGGTAGGACTCGATCTCGACAGCGGCGACATTCTCGCCACCCACCTTGAGCATGTCCTTGAGACGGCCATTGAAGATGAGGTTGCCCTCAGCGGTCCCGACGTAAAGATCCCCGGTGTGGAACCACCCCTGGGCATCCAGGGTCGCCGCGGTCTTTTCGGGATCCTTGTAGTAGCCCTTCATCACGCAGTAGCCACGCACCCATATCTCGCCTGCCTCGCCCACCCGGGCCTCGCTGCCGGACTGCGGATCAACCAGGCGCACCTCCATGCCCGGGTAAACCTTGCCCTGGGTCGTGGAGCGCTCAAGCGCGGAGTCATCGGGCCCGCTAAGGCCGAAAATACCAGCCGTCTCGGTCATACCACAACCCTGGATGATCTCGGCGCCAGGAAAGCGCTCCTGAACCCGCTCGACCAGCGCACTGGATGCAATCAGCACAATGCTGCGTATGTCGGGCAGGTGCTCTCCATCAAAGCCGGGTTGCTCCAGCAGCGCCAACACAATGGCCGGAAACCATGGCCAGATGGTGGTGGCACGCTCGTCGCGGATCAGGGCCAGCGCACGCGGCGCGTCGTAGTAGAGATCGGTGACATAAGTACATCCAGCCCCCAATGCACCCAGCGCCGGGCCAAGTGAGCCGATGTGGAACAAGGGCCCCGCGCCCCAATGAACGTCGTGGCCTCCGGTGGCCAGACGGTATGACGCACGTTCGATCGGGCCACGTGTAAGCGCCTCGTGCGACAGCATGCAACCCTTGGGATTGGCCGTCGTTCCCGAGGTGTAAATGATGGTGGCCGTATCACGCAGCGCTACACGCATGCCCGCCTCGCGCACCCGCTGCGCCTCAACGCCCGCGGCGGCCTGCTCAAACGCTGCGCGGTCAATGAAACCCGGACGCAGCCCGCCGCTCAACAGGACCGCGTGACGCAGGCACGGCAACTCCGGCAATTGCAGGGGCGCATCCGGCGGCGCCCCAGCCAGCCCCGGAACAGCGTCGCATAGCAGCGCCGCGAAGTCGACATGCGCACCCGCCTCCGCCTGGGTCAGCACAACCACCAGTTCGGCGTTTCGCATGATGTAAGCCAGCTCCGTTGCCTTGTGGCGCACATTGAGCGGCACGACAACCGCCCCCATGAGGGCTATGCCGAAGAAGGCATGCATGAATTCGATATTGTTGGAGGCCAACAAGCCCACGTGATCACCGGGGCGCACCCCCTGGGCCAACAGGCCGCGGGCGACGCCGGTGGCGCCATCAAGGAGTTCGGCAAAAGTACAGCGAGCCTCGGGGAAGACCAGCGCGGCGCGTTGCGGATGGCGGTGCGCGCTCTTGATCAGCAGGTCACCGAGGGTGGACACTTCGGTCCAGGGGCTGGATTTCAACATATTGGGCGATGGCGTTGCACGGGCGACAGCCGCACAGCGACTTCGTTTGTGCGCGCTTTCCCGATGGACAGCAGAATACACCTGTCACGCACAATCGTCAACACCATAGTTGACGATTGCATACCCTCCATCCAGAGGGCAGGCCTAACACCTCAGACCTTGGTTCTGGCCGCGTCCGGCTGCATGCCGCTGAAGAAAATTTCACTGAACCAGCCCGCAATCTCGCCGGCGTTGCGCTTGCCACCGGGTTTGAACCAGCGGTGCGTCCAGTTCAGCATGCCGAACAGGGCGTTGACCGAAATGCCGACAGGAATGTCGCTGCGAAACATGCCCAGGGCCACGCCTTCATTGACCAGCTTGATGAAGATGGTTTCCCAGCGCCGCGTGTGCCGCGACATGGCCAGCGCCCATTCGGAGGTGTCACTTGCGACCTGATGCATCTCCTCCTGGATATAGACGTACATGTGCGGATAGTGCTCCTCGTAGGAGCACATCAGCGCTTCGACGAGCTGCGCAAGTTTCTGCTTGGGGTCGAGGCTCTTGTCCCGGAAGATGCGCTGCGCCTTGGCGGCGTTCTTGTCCACCAGGCCCTGAACGGCCTCGCGAAACAACTCTTCCTTGCTCCCCACGTAGTAATACACCGTGGCGCGGTCCACGCCCGCCACTTCGGCGATCTGCGCCAGCGTGGTCGACTTGTACCCCCGTTCCGCGAACAGCCGCGACGCGGTCTGCACGATCTCGTCCCGCTTGACCTTGTAATCCGCGCTGCCATCCGACAGTGCCGACTTGCGGCGACGTGCTATCTTGCTGCCTTCTTCCATGAGGTTCACCTTCTGATTGATTTGTCTATGCAACGACGGGCATCGTTGCGCAAAGCCGGGGAAATTATGGATGAATCCACCCAGTCAATGAGCACCTGGCGTGGCTTGCTGCCGCATGATGAAGGCGACATCTCGGGTACGTCAGTCTACATTCATGTTGATTGCCATATTAACGTCAATTTGATATTGCCTGTGCTATGCGGAATTTTCCTTTAGTCAACATCAATGTTGACATTGACGACTGAAGCTGCAATACTTGCCAAAACCGGGTCTGCCGCGACATGCGGGCATGCCCACCCAACAAACCCCAAGACCAAGGCCTGCGCCGCGGGTGATGAAATGAAAACTGCACTTCTGGTGGGTGGAACGGCTGCCACCGGCGTGGCGATTGCAGCAGAGCTCCGTGCGCGCGGTTTTGACATCACAATTTATCATCGCGGCACCCATGAGGTCGACGCGCTGGCCGACCTCGAACATATCCACGGAGACCCTCACCACGAGAGCTCCATTGCGCAGGACCTGGGAACGCGGCAGTGGGACGTGACCATCGCCACCTACGGGCGAATCCGGTACCTGGCCAAAGCACTGCGCGGGCGAACCGGCCAGTTCGTATCCATCAGTGGCATGCCTGCGGTGGGCATGGTTCCCGGTGTGCCGGCGCTGGAGACGCACCCGGCCGAAACCGTGGAACAAGGCCCTATCGGCCTCAAGGGACTGCTGCCGCGCATCATCGAGACCGAACACGAGGTGCTGGCAGCACACGCGCGGGGCGACTTTGCGGCAACCGTGGTGCGCTACCCTTATGTCTACGGCCCCCACTCGGTCGTGCCCATGGAGTGGCATGTGATCAAGCGCGTTCTGGACGGACGGCGCGACTGGATTCTCCAGGGCGACGGCCTGGCGCTTGGCGGGCGCTGCGCCTCGCCTAACGCCGCTCGCCTCGTGGGCCTGGTAGTGGACAAGCCGCTTGCGGCCGGCGGCGAGATTTACCATGCGGCTGATTCGCGCCAATATTCACAACGCGAGTGGATCGAGATGGTGGCGGCCACCATGGATTACCGCTTCCGGTTCGTCGACATTCCATCCACCATCAGCCCACTGGGCGGCTCGGCAGTGCCCATGGCCGGTGAGTACACCTGGAAACGATCGGTTGATGTTGACGCAGGACGGTTGCGTCACCAGCTGGTTTCGAACGAGAAAGCCCGCATCGGGTTGGGTTACGCCGACGCGGTAGAGCCGGCACCCTGGATAGCGAAAACCGTCGCGCACTGGCTGGCCTTTCCGCCCGTGGTGGACGGGAAAGGCGGCCAACTGAGCCCCAGGGACTTCGATTACAGCGCGGAAGATAGTCTGCTGGCCTACTGGGAGCGGGTGTGCGCCGACGCGCCGCGCCTGGGCCAGCCGCTGGTCCGTTCGCACCCCTACGACCACCCGCTTCAAAAGGCGCCCGGTGGCGTCGCCTGATCACAAATAGATAACAAGGAGTCTTTCATGGACATCGCAAACAAGGTCGTCGTGCTGACCGGCGCGGGCAACGGCATCGGTGCCGCGATGGCACACAGCATGGCCGCTGCCGGCGCAAAAGGGGTGCTCGTCAGCGACCTCAATGAAGCCGACGCGCAGCGGGTGGCCGCCCGGATCACCGCCTCCGGTGGAAACGCACTGGGCATGGGCGCGGACGTGTCCAGCGAGACGGCCATACAAGCCCTGGTGAAGGCTGCCGAGGATACCTTCGGGCCGGTAGACCTGTTCTGCTCCAACGCCGGAATCGTCGATGAAGGTGGCGTCGAGGTGAGCGACAGCATCTGGGGACGCTCCTGGGACATCAACGTAATGGCCCATGTCTACGCAACGCGTGCCGTGCTGCCCGGCATGATTCAGCGCGGCAGCGGCTACCTGCTGAGCACCTGCTCGGCCGCCGGCCTGCTGACCAGCCCGAACGCCGCGCCCTACGCCGTCACCAAACACGCGGCCATCGCACTTGCCGAGTGGCTGTCCATCATGCATGGGGATGCAGGCATACGCGTCAGCGTGATCTGCCCACAGGCGGTGCGCACACGCCTGCTGGAGGACTCGATAGGCTCCGGCAATTCGGCCTCGCGCGCGTTCGCCCAGATGGGCACCCTGCTGGAGCCCGAGGAAGTGGCCAACTGCGTCATGCGCGGCATTGCGAATGAGGAGTTCCTGATCCTGCCACATCCCGAGGTCAAGGGTTTTGTTCAGCGCAAGGCAGAAAACATAGACCGCTGGCTTTCCGGAATGCGCCGTTTTCTGGCGCAAATCCCCAATGCCAGTGCCCTCGCCCGTCCTGAAAAGAAGGCCCCATGACGCGCCCAGGCAAGAGCGATACGCCCAACATCACGCGCGAGCTCAAGCACGAACGCCAGGTCACATTGCGGGGCTACCTGCGCAGCGATGCACTGTGGGACATTGAGGCCGAGCTGAAAGACATCCGCGCCTATGATTCGCTTTCAGTGGAGAAGGGCACCATCCCGGCCGGAGACAGCATCCACGACATCCGGGTATGTGTCACGGTCGACAATACGCTTCTTGTAACCGATGCCCAGGCGTTCATGACGGCCGTGCCTTACCACACCTGTCCAGACGCCCTGGCCTCCATAGCGGCCATGAAGGGCGCCAGGATAGGGTCAGGATGGCGCAAAGCCATAGAGGAGCGCCTGGGAGGAGAACGCGGTTGCACCCATATACGCGAGCTGCTCTTGCATATCGCAACAACGGCGTACCAGACAATCCCGGTGTGGCAGGCCCAGCAGAGCGGCGATGTCATCCAGAGCGAAGATGGTCAACCACCGCAGCACCTGGGCCGATGCACCACCTGGTCGTTCAATGGACCCGTGGTTGCCCGCATTTATCCCCAGTTCATCGGCTGGAAGTCACCGCCGCACCGGTGATGGTTGTCCCATTGTGTCCCTGGAAACATAAGCGTGCCGCGTACTGATTAATGCCCTTGAAAGGGCGCAGGTTCTGCTTGTTGATTACCAAAAGTGTCACTGAGGTACAACATGATTGCACTCGCCTTGCACTTACTTCCCGCACAGGCCTTTTTCCACCATCTGCACCAGACGCTCGCCGATCTGCTGCATGTGCGGGCCGAGGATCTGACCCAACGGCCCGTCTATGACCAGCATGGCCAGCCCGTGCACCGCCAACCAGGCGAGGAACTCGGCGCCGGGACGGCGCTCGGGCTGCAGCATGCCGGCACTCACGAGTTTGTCGATTGCAACGCCCAGAAGTTCGAAGGGGTCCAGCCCACTTTCCGCCTGCGCAAAACGCAGGTAGCTGGTGCCCACCGCGCGGACGTTGGCGCGGGCAAATTCGGCCGACGGTAGACCCCGGCGGGATGGCGGCCAGCGCTGCCTCCATGGCACGGGCCACCGCCGCCATTGCAATAGAGCGAACCGCATAGAGCAAAGTCTGGCGGCTGTCGAAATGGCGGTAAGCCGCATTGAGTGCCACGCCCGCGCGCCGGGTGGCTTCGCGCAGCACCACGGCCTCAGGCCCGCCGGCGCGGGCCTGCTCCACACCGGCGTCCAGCAGGGCACGCCGCAAGTCGCCGTGGCGGTAGGTGCTATGGGGTTGCGGTGCCTTGCGTGCGCTCGACATGGCTTGTTATCTGGTTGCCACCGTGTTCGACGCCTGAGGTTGCCAACCGCCGCCGAGGGCTTTAAACGCCGCAACCGCCGCGCGCGCGGATTCGGTTTGTGCTTGCGCTCGCGCATCGGAGGCGCGCAGCAGGCTTTCGTCGGCCTGCAAGACTTCGATGAGACTGAGAACCCCTTTCTGATACGCCGCAAACGATGCTGCTCGAGCACGGCCGAGAGAGTCCACCCCTTGGGCAAGTACAGCGGCCTGTTCCTCGCGCTTGACCAGACCGGAGAAAGAGTTTTCGACGTCCTCGGTTGCCCGTAATACGGCAAGCCGATATGCGGCCAACATCTCGGCCTCCTGGCCTCTGGCCTGGTCGATCTGCGCGTTGATGCGGCCAAAATCGAACAGACGCCAGCGCAGGCCCAGAACGCCGGAGGCCTGACTCGCACCGCTGGTAAACAGATTGCCGCCGGACACCGATGTCGCGCTGCCGATCAGCCCACTCAGTGAGAGTTTGGGGTAGTACTCGCCAATGGCGACACCGATACGGGCATTCGATGCGGCAAGGCGGCGCTCAGCCACAATCAGGTCAGGACGGCGCCTGAGCAACTCACCCGGAGAGCCTGTCGCGGCGATTTGCGGGGCCGCAGGGATGACTCTGGCATCAGCCAATTCCGCCCTATGCGTTCCGGGCGGCGAGCCCAGCATCACGTCGAGCGCGTTCATCGCCACGTCCAGGCCCGCTTCAAGGACCGGCACGGACGCCCGAACCTGGGCAAGCGCACCTTCGGCCTGATTCACTTGAAGTTCGGCCGCCAACCCCTTCCCATACAGAAGGTTGATGGTTGATAGCAATTGCTGCTGCGTCTGCACCTGCCGGCGGGCAAGGTCGAGGCGGGTTTGCAGCCCACGAATGATGATGTAGGTGTCGGCGGTTTGTGCCGCCACAGTCAACCGGGTCGCGGTGGCGCCGGCCTCCGATGCCTGGTAGCCGGCAAGCGCCGCTTCCTTGCCTCTACGCAAGCCTCCGAATACATCCAGTTCCCAGCTCGCGCCCAGATTGGCTTCGTAAGAGCTACCGTGGCGGTCGAAACCGGGATTAGAACTCAAGACTTTGCCCAGAGGCGTTTCAATGGATTGGTAGGCTCTGGCTGCCTGGCCGCTGACATTGCCGGAAGGCAGCAACGCGGCATTTGCCGCCCCAAGCTCCGCGCGCGCTTGGGTGACGCGAGCGGACGCCTGCGCGAGATCGAGGTTCTGCTCCAACGCCAGCGTGACGAATCGGGTCAGTTGCGAATCACCGAAACCCGTCCACCATGTGACGAGATCGGCGTGGGCGGTCGCATGACGCTGGTCGACCGCGGGTTGGCCCAGGTACTGCTGTGGCATGGGCGTATCGGGCCTGACATAGTCGGGACCGACGGCGCAGCCTGCCAAAAGGGCGGCAGCAATGGAGATGGCAAGGGTGCGTTTGGGCAACATGGACTTGTTCCAGGTCATTAATCGATAATGTGACTATATTACAATATGGTCACTCGTTGTTCATTTCTTTGGATGCGGGTAAGCTACAGACCATGAACAAAGCGACCACTTATCCGGTTTCCGCCCGCGGCCCGGTCGACCACGACGTGCGCGACCAGATCGTTACCGCGGCCACCGAGCACTTCAGCCGCTACGGTTACGAGAAAACGACCGTCTCCGATCTCGCCAAGGCCATCGGGTTTTCCAAGGCTTACATCTACAAGTTCTTTGAGTCCAAGCAGGCCATTGGCGAGATGATCTGCGCGAACTGCCTGCGCGAAATCGAAACCGAAGTCAGTGCGGCCATTGCCGGGGCAGACACGCCGCCAGAGAAGCTGCGGCGGATGTTTAAAGCCATGACCGAGGCGAGCCTTCGCCTGTTTTTCCAGGACCGCAAGCTTTACGAGATAGCCGCGTCGGCCGCTACAGAGCGCTGGCAGGCGGTTCATGCCTACGAAGAACGTATCCAGAAGCTGCTTCGGGATGTCTTGCAGGAGGGCCGGCAAACCGGAGACTTCGAGCGCAAGACACCCCTGGACGAGACGGCGTTGGCCATCTATCTGGTCATGCGCCCCTATCTCAACCCTTTGCTCTTGCAGCACAGCTTTGACTACAACAAAGAGGCGCCGGCGCATTTGTCGAGCCTGGTGCTCCGCAGCCTGTCACCTTGATTAAAATTGTGACTATTGACTAATTTGGTCACTAGTTTCATAATGAAAGTCCAATTCACTTCGTCGGTGGGACTTTCATGCTCAGGCGTTACTTCACTACATCTGCAGTCATTTGTGCATTGCCCTTTGCGTTGGCCGCTTGCGGCGACAAGGCGCAATCTGATCCGCGTACCGAGGCGCCGCTGGTACGTGTGGCCAACATTCAGGGCTCGGTAGCCGCGTCTCGCACGTTTACCGGGACCGTAGCCGCCCGGGTACAAAGCGACCTGGGTTTTCGGGTCTCCGGCAAGGTGCTGGAACGTCTTGTGGATGCGGGGCAAGCCGTCAAGCGCGGGCAAGTGCTCATGCGTATCGATCCCGTCGACCTGAAGCTCGCCGCTCATGCGCAACAGGAGGCCGTCGCCGCCGCCCGGGCGCGGGCGCAGCAAACGGCGCAGGACGAGGCCCGCTACCAGGACCTGCGCGGAACCGGTGCCATTTCAGCCTCAGCCTATGACCAGGTCAAGGCTGCGGCAGATGCGGCCAAAGCCCAGCTCAGCGCAACCGAAGCCCAGGCCGAAGTCGCCCGGAACGCGAGCCGCTATACGGAATTGGTGGCAGACGGCGATGGCATCGTCATGGAAACACTGGTGGAGCCCGGCCAGGTCGTCAATGCGGGACAGGTCGTGGTGCGTCTGGCCCATGCCGGCCGCCGTGAAGCCGTCATTCAATTACCGGAAACCTTGCGCCCTGCGGTCGGTTCAACCGGGCTGGCCACGCTCTATGGCCAGGAAGGCGTGGCCGCTCCGACCAGGCTCAGGCAGCTCTCGAACGCCGCGGACCGGCTGACGCGTACTTTCGAAGCGCGCTATGTACTGGATGGCGAGCTGTCCAACGCCCCATTGGGCAGCACGGTGACTGTTCAACTTCCGGACGCAGATTCCACGACGCAAGGCGGCTTTTCGGTACCCATTGCCTCCCTGTCCGACGCAGGCAAAGGGCCGGGCGTCTGGGTCATCCAGGGCGAGCCGGCAAAGGTTTCGTGGCGGCCGGTCAAGGTTCAGCGCCTGGGCGACGACACCGCTCAGATTGCAGGGCAGCTCAAGCTGGGTGACCGGATCGTCGCACTCGGCACGCACCTGCTGCGTGAAGGCGAGCAAATTCGCGTGGCGGGCCAAGCGACTGCAACCGCAAGCGTGCGGCCATGAGCGAAGGCCGTTTCAACCTCTCGGCGCTCGCCGTGCGCGAGCGCTCCGTCACCCTGTTCCTGATCTGCCTGATCTCGTTGGCGGGGCTCATTGCGTTCCTCAAGCTGGGCCGGGCGGAAGATCCTTCATTCACCGTCAAGGTCATGACAATCATTACGGCCTGGCCAGGAGCAACCCCGCAGGAAATGCAGGACCAGGTTGCCGAGAAGCTTGAAAAGCGGCTGCAGGAACTGCGTTGGTACGACCGTACCGAGACCTATACCCGACCGGGCCTGGCCTTCACAACCTTGACCCTGCTCGATACCACGCCACCCTCCGAAGTGCAGGAGCAGTTCTACCAGGCCCGCAAGAAGGTCGGAGACGAAACCGGCAACCTTCCGCCCGGCGTGATCGGGCCGATGGTCAACGATGAATATGCAGACGTCACCTTTGCCCTGTTTGCGCTCAAGGCCAAAGGCGAACCGCAGCGCTTGCTGGTGCGCGATGCGGAGACGCTGCGCCAGCGGTTGCTGCACGTGCCAGGCGTCAAGAAGGTCAACATCGTGGGCGAGCAATCCGAACGGATCTATGTCGAGTTCTCGCACGAACGCCTGGCAACACTGGGCGTCAGCCCACAGGAGGTGTTCGCCGCACTCAATAGCCAGAACGCCCTGACGCCGGCTGGCTCCGTGGAGACCAAGGGGCCGCAGGTCTTCATCCGCCTGGACGGCGCTTTTGATGAGCTGCAGAAGATCCGCGATACGCCGGTCGTGGCGCAAGGCCGCACCTTGAAACTGTCGGACATCGCCACAGTCAAGCGTGGCTATGAAGATCCGGCGACTTTCATGATCCGCAATGGCGGCGAACCCGCCCTGCTGCTGGGCATCATCATGCGCGACGGCTGGAATGGACTCGACCTGGGCAAAGCGATCGATAAGGAGGTCGGTGCGATCAATGCCGACATGCCGCAGGGAATGAGCCTTGCCAAGGTCACAGACCAAGCCGTCAACATCAGCTCGGCGGTCGATGAGTTCATGGTCAAGTTCCTCGTCGCGCTGCTGGTGGTCATGCTGGTGTGTTTTGTCAGCATGGGCTGGCGTGTGGGTATCGTGGTCGCCGCGGCCGTGCCCTTGACGCTGGCGGCGGTCTTTGTAGTGATGGCCGCGACCGGCAAGAACTTCGACCGTATCACCTTGGGCTCCCTGATCCTGGGGCTGGGCCTGCTGGTCGACGACGCCATCATCGCGATCGAAATGATGGTGGTGAAGATGGAGGAAGGCTCTAGCCGCATCGCCGCCTCCGCCTATGCCTGGAGCCACACCGCGGCGCCCATGCTCTCGGGCACGCTGGTCACGGCTGTCGGCTTCATGCCCAATGGCTTCGCCCGATCAACTGCCGGCGAATACACCAGCAATATGTTCTGGATCGTCGGCATTGCATTGATCGCCTCCTGGGTGGTCGCCGTGGTCTTTACACCTTACCTTGGCGTCAAGCTATTGCCTGAGCTCAAAAAGGTCGAAGGCGGCCACGACGCGCTCTACGACACGCCGCGCTACAACCGCTTCCGCCGGCTTCTGGGACGTGTGATCGCGCGCAAGTGGCTAGTCGCCGCTTCCGTCGTGGGTCTGTTCGTGGTGGCCATCCTCGGCATGGCGGTCGTCAAAAAGCAGTTCTTTCCGATCTCTGACCGGCCCGAAGTGTTGATCGAGGTGCAGATGCCATACGGCACCTCGATCACTCAGACCAGCGCCAGCACGGCGACGGTGGAGGCCTGGTTGGCCAAGCAACCGGAAGCGAAGATCGTCACGGCCTACGTCGGCCAGGGCGCGCCACGCTTTTACCTGGCCATGGGGCCGGAACTGCCCGACCCGTCGTTTGCCAAGATCGTGGTCCGCACCGACAACCAGGATGAACGCGAGGTGTTGAAAATGCGGCTGCGCGAGGCGATTGCCGGCGGCCTCGCGCCTGGCGCGCGCGTGCGTGTCACCCAGCTCGTGTTTGGTCCCTACTCGCCGTATCCGGTGGCCTACCGGATCACGGGGCCAGACCCGGACAAGCTGCGCGACATCGCGGCCGATGTGCAGCAGGTCATGCATGCCAGTCCGATGATGCGTACTGTTAACAATGATTGGGGCACACGCACACCCGCGCTGCACTTCACCTTGCAGCAAGACCGATTGCAGGCCGTGGGCTTGACCTCCAGCGCCGTGGCGCAACAACTGCAGTTCTTGCTGAGCGGTGTTCCACTGACCGCGGTGCGCGAGGACATTCGCACCGTGCAGGTCACAGCCCGCTCGGCCGGCAACAGCCGGCTCGATCCGGCCAGGATCGCGGACTTCACACTGACCGGCGCCAACGGGCAACGCATACCGCTGTCGCAGCTGGGCAAAGTCGATGTGCGCGCGGAGGAGCCGATCATGCGCCGGCGTGACCGCATGCCGACGATCACGGTCCGGGGCGATATTGCCGACGGCTTGCAACCACCGGACGTGTCAGCAGCCATCAGCCAGCAGATTCAGCCCATCATGGACAAGCTGCCGGGCGGCTACCGCATCGAACAGGCAGGCGCCATCGAAGAATCAGGCAAGGCGATGACGGCCATGTTGCCGCTGTTCCCGATCATGCTGGCAATCACCCTGCTCATCATCATCTTTCAGACGCGTTCGATCTCGGCGATGGTCATGGTCTTCCTGACCAGCCCGCTGGGGCTGATCGGTGTGGTGCCTACCCTGATTCTGTTTCGGCAGCCGTTCGGTATCAATGCGCTGGTCGGGTTGATTGCGCTCTCGGGCATCCTGATGCGCAACACACTGATCCTGATCGGTCAGATCCGCCACAATGAGCAGGCGGGATTGGATCCGTTTCGCGCGGTTGTCGAGGCAACCGTGCAGCGTGCCCGGCCGGTGGTGTTGACTGCATTGGCGGCCATGCTGGCCTTCATTCCGCTAACCCATTCGGTGTTCTGGGGGACGCTCGCTTACACGCTGATTGGCGGCACCTTTGCTGGGACGGTTCTGACCCTGGTGTTCCTGCCAGCCATGTATTCCATCTGGTTCAAGATCCGCCCGGCAACGCAAGTAGATCCGCACTGATCGGCACTTCGTGAGCGGCCGGGATTTCCGGAACTTGATGCGCGATCGCGCATTAATTGCCGGATTCCGCACACATTGATTTATTTAAAATGGAATAACTGGTGCGGCTGGCGGGGTGTCTTTGCCCCGCTGACGCGTGCCTAAGGCAATGCTAAATTGAAGGCACTGCTAGGCACGGCACTTTCCTTTGCCCCAGCAAATCCAGCGCCACATCAACAATCATGTCTTCCTGCCCACCGACCATACGGCGGCGGCCCAGCTCGACCAGGATGTCCACCGTCGGCAAGTCGTATTTTTTGGCGGCCACTTCTGCATGACGTAGGAAGCTTGAATAAACACCGGCATAACCCAGCGCCAGCGTTTCGCGATCCACGCGCACTGGGCGGTCCTGCAAGGGCCTAACGATGTCATCGGCAGCGTCCATCAGCCTGTACAGATCGCAGCCATGCTTCCAACCCATGCGTTCTGCGGCGGCAATAAACACTTCAAGCGGTGCATTGCCGGCACCGGCACCCATGCCAGCTAGGCTGGCATCGACACGGTCACAACCTTCTTCCACCGCCACGATGCTGTTGGCCACGCCCAGGCTCAGGTTGTGGTGGGCATGCATGCCGGTTTGTGTTTCGGGTTTCAGGATGTCCTTGTAGGCACGAAAACGATCACGCACGTCATTCATGTTTAGCGCGCCGCCCGAGTCCACGACGTAGCAGCAGGTAGCGCCGTAGCTTTCCATCAGCTTGGCCTGTTGCGCCAAACCTTGCGGCGTCTGCATGTGGCTCATCATCAAAAAGCCGACGGCTTCCATGCCCAGCTTGCGGGCGTATTCGATGTGCTGGCGCGAGACGTCGGCTTCGGTGCAATGCGTGGCCACGCGCACCACACGCACGCCGGCGTCGTAGGCGCTTTTCAGGTCATGCACGGTGCCAATGCCTGGCAGCAGCAGGGTGACCAGCTTGGCTTTTTTGACCACGCTAGCCACGGCTTCAATCCACTCCAGGTCGGTGTGGGCACCAAAGCCATAGTTAAAGCTGCTGCCCTGCAGGCCGTCGCCATGGGCAACTTCAATCGAGTCCACGCCGGCCTCGTCGAGTGCCTTGGCGATTTGTGCGGCCTGAGCCACGCTGTACTGGTGGCGAATCGCGTGGCTGCCGTCACGCAGGGTGACGTCGGAGATGTAGATTTTTCTGTTGATGTCGTGTGTCATGTTTGTCCTCTTCAAGGTGACCTCAGGCCGCCACTGCTTCCTGTGTCTTGATCATGCGAGCGGCCATTTTTTCAGCCGTGGCCAGCGCTGCGCTGGTCATGATGTCGAGGTTGCCGGCATACGCTGGCAGGTAGTGGGCTGCGCCTTCAACTTCCAGGAAGACGCTGGTTTTCAGGCCCTTCATGCGGCCGATGCCCGGGAGGTTGATCGGCTCCTCGATGCGGTCGAACTGCACCTTCTGCTTGAGGCGATAGCCTGGCACGTATTTGGTCACATCGGCCACCATCTTTTCAATGGAGTCGGCAACAGCGGCTTCATCGGCCATGTCGCTCAGGGTGTAGACCGTGTCGCGCATGATCAGCGGCGGTTCGGCCGGGTTCAGCACGATGATGGCCTTGCCCTTGCTGGCGCCACCCAGCACTTCAATTGCGCGCGAAGTCGTTTCGGTGAACTCGTCGATGTTGGCGCGTGTGCCGGGGCCGGCTGACTTGCTTGAAATGGACGCGACGATTTCGCCGTAATGCACCTTGGCCACGCGTGACACCGCTGCCACGATGGGAATGGTGGCCTGGCCGCCGCAGGTCACCATATTGACGTTGGGTGCGTCGAGCTGGGCATCGCCGTTGATCACGGGAATGCAATAGGGGCCGATAGCCGCAGGCGTCAGATCGATCAGGCGAATGCCGGGCTTGATGCTGCGCAGCAGGGCGTCGTTGGTGATGTGGGCCGAGGCGCTGGTGGCATCAAACACAAAGTCGATGTCTGCAAATTCGGGCATCCGGGTCAGGCCTTCGACACCTTCGTGTGTGGTGGCCACACCCAGGCGCTTGGCGCGTGCAAGGCCGTCCGAGGCAGCGTCAATGCCGACCATCGCCGCCAGCTCCAGGTGCTGGCTGTGGCGCATCATCTTGATCATCAGGTCGGTGCCGATGTTGCCGCTGCCGATGATGGCAGCTTTCAGTTTTTTGCTCATGGTATCCCTAACTTGTTGACCAATAAATTAAACTTAGACCAGAACGAGGAAGTTTTCCGCTGCGACCCGTGTTGTCGCCGATTTGCGATCTGAAATACTTCGCGGCTGCCAGAGGCTGCCCGTCCTCGTCGCTATAGCCAGATCGGCCGGGCCGATCCGTAGGTGAGAACACCATCTTTGTGGCTCACGTAAAAAGCTTTCAAGGTGTCGCCCCTCGTGCGAAGTAAGTCTGAACCTGTCCGAGACCCGCAATCCGAACGCTGACCGCATCACCCAATGCAACTTTGACAAATGGGCCGAGGGCTCCGCTCATGATGATGTCGCCAGCGCGAATCGGCAATCCCGCCTGCGCCATACGACGAGCGAGCCATACAACTGCATTCATAGGGCTGCCAAGGCA
The DNA here is from genome assembly GCA_040388255.1 of Pseudomonadota bacterium. GTDB lineage: Bacteria > Pseudomonadota > Gammaproteobacteria > Burkholderiales > Burkholderiaceae_C > Polaromonas. The sequence goes on from JAZKCE010000028.1 coordinate 79,006, forward strand.
TGCAGCCCCAATTCCGCTTGAGGCCATGCGACCATTGACATCTAGGCGCATTCCGCAAAGCTCTAGATCGAATTTATTAAGCAGCATTGGCGTTCCACCAAGCACGATAAATTGACCGGAAGCGTTGTCTGCGATTGTGTCGACAATGCCAATGTCCCAATTAGCAATCCGACTGTCGACAATTTCGATGGCAGGCTGTAAATACGCGACGTTGCGAGCGACGTCGGCCCAAGTCGGTGACTCCTGCTCCAAGTCATTGGCCATCACGAACGCAATCTCCCCTTCGACCATAGGCGCGATGACTTGGTTCGTTTGAATCTCTTCGTCCTCTCGCTTTATATCGCTTTCGAAGACCACCCCGTAATCGCACTCGGCGATACCAAGTTGCTTCTGAGTAGCGGAGCTGGTCAAACCAATCTTGCGACCAACCACCCGCTCACCTGCGGAAACGCGGAGGTCGGTGTTGATGCGCTGAACCGCATAGGCACCAACAATGTCGCCATCCCCTAATAGATGCCGAATTGGGGTTGTTGGAACATTTGAAATCCGAGCGTCTCGCAGTCGGCGCGCCGCTTCTTCAAGATTGGCGCTTGATTTTTCATTCATAGGGGTTACTCAAGTCGGTAGATTTTTTTGCTGCTAGAGTGACTTTCACACCTTGCGTTCCTTCCCTTCCCAGAAGGGTTCACGCAGTTCGCGCTTGAGCGTCTTACCCACCGGGCTTCGCGGCAGCGTGTCACGAAATTCAAAGTATTTTGGAGTTTTCATTGAGCCAAGCTTGGCGCGGCAAAGTGCTTCAAGAGATTCGCGAGTCACTTCATGCCCCTTCTTGAGCTGGACGAATGCAGAGACTTTCTCGCCCCATTTTTCGTCCGGCAAGCCAACCACCGCACAGTCCTCCACGGCAGGGTGGGTGAAGATGACCTTTTCGATCTCGCTGGGGAAAATGTTGAAGCCCCCGGAGATGATCATGTCCTTTGACCGGTCGACAATGTGGAAAAAGCCTTCGTCATCGCAGTAGCCAATATCGCCCGTGTGGTGCCAGCCAAAGCGAGAGACGTCCGCCGTGGCTTCGGGATCATCGAGGTAACCCGGCATCACGCTGTTGCCGCGTGCCACCAGTTCGCCAGATTCGTTGCGCCCAAGCAGCTTTCCATCCGGGTCCATGACAGCCACTTCGGTGAACGGAAACGCTCTGCCGCAACTCGTCAGCAGCTTTTCATTGATCTTGCCGTCCTTAACAAGGTCTTGGGCACTGAGAAACGTAAGGGCGACCGCTTCGGACTGCCCCCAACCCGACACCATGCAAGGTCCGAATACCTCGATGGCCTCGCGTAACTTGTCGACAGCGATGGGAGCGGTTCCATACCAAAAATAGCGCATGGAACTGAAGTCGAAGTTACGGATCGTTGGTTCTGCCAGCATGGCGTAGATCACCGTTGGCGGCAGTATCGTATCCGTCACTTTGTAGCGCTCTATGGCTTGCGCAATCAGCAATGGCTGAGCTGCGCGCAGCACGATGATGGTCCCACCTCGCGCGAAGATAGGCAAGCAGAAATAGCCCGCGGCGTGGGTCATCGGCGCCGCCGCCAAAAAGCGTGGCGGGGTGGTCGTCGGCATCGCCGCAAGCAGCGAGGAAATGAAATGCTCGTAGAACAGATGCGTCTGCATCACGCCCTTCGGCAAACCAGTGGTGCCGCCTGTCGTCTGCAGAGCAATCACTGCGTTCGGATCCGCCGGTTCAATCTCGAAATGGGTGGGCGCGTCATCAATCCACTGCGTCAGGCTGGGAACTGCGCCTGCCTGCTGGTCCACGCAGACAGTGGTCGTCATACCGGGAATGGCCTGACGAGCATGGGCGACCAAGTCCTCGAAGGCGCTGTTGTAGAACAGCACCTCGCACTTGAACCTATCCAGTATGCCAATCAGGTTCTCCTCCGAGTTACGAGGATTGAGCGGCACCCAGACCATCTGCGCACGGATCAACCCCAGCACGCACATGAAGGCGGTCGGATCGTTCTGGCTGAGAACAGCAACCCGCGTCCCGGTTCTTATTCCGTCGCGCCTTAGCGCCGAGGCGACTTGCATGGAGACAGCCTGGACTTCGCGGTAGGTCCAGGCGTTGTCGTCCATCACCATGCAGTCTCGATCTGGCGCAAGATAAACGCCGCGGTCGAAGTAATGAATCAGGTCCATTTGCGTTACTCCACGTGCTTGAATTTGTAACCCTTTAACCCGCTCAGAAACGCTTCCGCGTTGCCGTGGAAAACGCCATCGAGCACATCAGAGGCGTAGCCCTCCTTCTGCCACTCGTTCGCCAGGCGCTCGTGCGTCAGCATGGGGTAGTCGGCGCCGAACAGGATGCGCCCTTTCAGCCGCCTGGAGATTTCACGCTTCAAATCCTCAGTGAAATACTTGGGCGACCAGCCATGAACTTCATAATAGACGTTCCGCTTATGCAACAGCACTGCAATGGTCTCTGTCTGCCACGGCCAGCCAGGTCGACCAGCCAGAATGCTCAACCCAGGATGGGTTGCCGCCACTTGGTCCAGATGCCGGGGATGGGAAAAGTCGATCTGCACGCCACCGCCGCCTGGCACTCCGACACCCAATGCGGTGGTACCCACAAGGACCAGAACCGGGATACCAGCCTCCTCGCACAGAGCGTACAAGGGTTCGTACAGCGGATCACTGGCCGCGATGTTCAGCCCGGCGCCGCTCACGCCGAGACCGACGAAACCTTCGCCTTTCCGATCTATGCAGCGGCGTAGTTCCTTGACAGCATCGCCGCGGCGCGGGTCAATATGCAGCCAGTTTCCAAGGATGACATCGGAATACTGCTTTTGCGTGTCGATGGCGTAGTCAAACAGGCTGGACATCAGTTCCGGCGGCTGTCCGAAGCGGAAACCCAAATCGAGAATGGCCCGAACACCGGCCTTGCGAAACTGCTCGGTCATTTCCGCTTCAGTCACCGTCTTAAGTTCTCCGTTCCAAGCGAGCGCTTGGCCTTTGAGTTCGACTTCGGTAAACAGGTCTGTGCCCAGGCCTCGGGGCGTACCCCAGTGCGAATGCATGTCAATGATTTTCATGGTCAGGTATGTGTTGCTGTTGTTTGAATTTCGTTTGCTTAGCGAACCGAGCGCAGGGAGCCGCCATCGACCTGGATCGCGGTTCCCGTGATGTAGCGGCCCTTGCCGGAAACCAGTAGGGCCACTAGGTTGCCGATGTCTTCTGGCTGTCCAATGCGCTTCATTGGCACCTCGTCGACAAGACGCTGTTTGGCGTGCGCACCGTCCGCCCCGGTACCTAATGCCTTGTCCAAACGGCCAGTGTCGACGTAGCCTGGACAGATCGTGTTGACACTGATATTGGATGCCGCGACTTCCAACGACAGCGTCTTGGCATAGCCGATCACGGCTGCCCAAGTAGCCACTGACAAACCGAACTGGGGCATAGGCTGAAGTGCCGACAAGGCCGTGATGTTCAGAATGCTTCCGCCCCCGCGCTCGCGCATCAGTGGCACAACCTCTCGGGCCATGCGAACGACGTACATCAGATTCTGTTCAACCGCCTTGGACCATGCTGTGTCGTCGAAGGAGGTGAGTTCGCCCATCGGCGGAGCCCCGTCGTTGTTGACCAGAATGTCGATCCCACCAAACGCAGCTTTGACGGTTGCCACAACGCGTGAGCAATCTTCCGCCTTGCGACAGTCTGCGGGGATGGTGAGGATGGTTGCACCAGTCTCTTCGCGAAGGCGCTTCGCTGCACTCTCCAAGTCAGTCTCGCGACGGGCGGAAATCGCCACTGTCGCGCCTTCACCTGCCAGTACGCGTGCAATGCCGTAGCCAATGCCCTGGCTACCGCCGCCGACAACCGCGATCTTTCCCTTAAGCTCCAACTCCATACATCTACTCCAATCGTTTTCTAAATTGACAAGGGGTGGCTATGTCCACCCAGGTAAACCTGTTCGATACGGGGATCGCGCGCCAGTTGGCTCGCAGGTCCCTCTAGCGCGATCACGCCACCCTCAATGAGGTAGCAGTAGTCCGCTATGCGCAAAACCTTGCGTGCGTTCTGCTCTGCGATAAGAACCGACGCCCCAGCCGCGTGAATAAGCTGGACCTGCTCGAGGATGGTGTCGAACACCTTCGGGGCCAGACCCAGCGAAGGTTCGTCCAGCAGCAAAAGCCGCGGCTGAGCCATAAGCGCTCGCCCAAGGGCCAGCATCTGCTGCTCCCCACCTGAGAGATATGCTGCGGGCTGCGACGCGCGCGCATGAAGAATGGGGAACATGCTATGCACCAAGTCCAATTGACGCGCGATGGCTCGACGATCGCGTTGCAAAAACGCCCCCATTGCCAAGTTATCGCTTACCGTCATCGATCCGAACAGCATGCGGCCCTGCGGTACCTGAACGACACCAAGTTCCACGATTCGGTCAGGCCCAGCACCAGCCAGCTCGACCCCATCCAGCTGGATGCTTCCGGAACGCACAGCATTCAACCCGGACAACGCTCGCATCAGGGCAGTCTTCCCCGCGCCATTTGGACCGAGCAGCCCAACGATACTTCTGTCCGGGACGCTGAGTGACACGCCACGTAAGACGTCAATGGCGGTGTAGCCGGAATGCAGCGACTCAATGCGCAGCATCGGATTCCTCCTGACCCAGATAGGCGTCAATGACCTGCGGGTTGCTTTGAATTTCCGCTGGCGTGCCCTCAGCAATGACGCCGCCGTTCTGCATCACGGTGACCCGCTGAGCGAACGACATCATGACGCGCATGTTGTGCTCAATGACCAACAATGTGATCCCCTGTTTTTGCGCGAGCTCGCGCGCCGTGTTGATGGCTTCATCCGCCTCCGCCTCGCTCATGCCGGATACAGGCTCATCCATGAGCAGCAACGCCGGACGTGCTGCAAGCGCCCTTGCCAAATCCATCCGCTTCAGCATTCCATAGGGAAGCTCTGTGGCGGGCATCCGCGCGCAGCTGGCCAAGCCAAAACGCTCGAGAATGGCCATCGCCTCGTCGACATTGCCTTTCTCGGCAGCGACAGCTGCAGGCGTCCGAAATGCAGCTCGAAAAAACCCGACGGGCCGATGCCTTCCGATCCCTATCAGAACGTTGTCCAGCACGGACATTTCTGCGAACGGTTCTACGTGCTGAAAGGTGCGCAGGATTCCCTGTCGGCTCACCTGGTGCGCCGGCATCGCAGTGACGTCGCGACCGTTCAGCAAAACTCTGCCGGCATCAGGCGACACCATGCCGGTGATGGCGTTGATGAGGGTCGTCTTGCCCGCACCGTTCGGACCAATCAGGCCGCGGATTTCCCCTGGCTGGATCACCATGGACACTTCGCGCAGCGCTTGCAGCCCGCCGAATCGCACGGACAAGCGATCGATCAAAAGTCGTTCCGTCATGATTTCCCCACAGCAGCATTGGCGCAGCGCTTGCGTACCGCTGCAGCTACGGCTTTCCATGGCACCACAAGGCCCCTCGGCATAAAGATAAGAAAGCCAAGCAAGATCAACGTGTAGACAAGGTCGCCGTATTCCTTGACCGGTCGCAGTAGCTCAGGCAGTGCACTCAGGAGGCCTGCGCCCAGGATGGATCCGCCCAACGAGCCGACACCGCCGACCACGATGTACGTGATGTACCGAATCGCCGACGACACACCGAATTCCATTGGATCGAGAAAGCCGACCAGCATCGCCAACAGTCCACCAGCGGCCCCAGCGTAAGCGGCGGAAAGCGCGAAGGCCATCAGTTTCGTACGTTGCAGCGATATGCCTAGTGCCTGAGCAGCCTGGGAGCTTTGCCGTACCGCATTCAGTTCGCGGCCCACCCTGGAAGTAAGCAGGTTGTGAGCGATCCAGACAGCCACCGCGCAATAGCCGAGGACGATCAAGTAGCGGCCATAGTCGGTCAGCGCAACACCATGAAAGCTTGCTTTTGGAACAGCCAGCCCGCGCACGCCACCCGTGAGCACTTGCATCTCCTCGACGCCGATCTGCACGATCTGCAGGAATCCCAGGGTCACAAGCGCAAGGTAGATGCCACCTAGACGCATGGCCGGCGCTCCCACCAGCAGGCCAGCGAACGCAGCGAGCGCTGTGCCACACGGAATGGCAGCCCAAAATGGAACCCCAAGATGGATAGTCAGCAGCGTTGACGTATAGGCGCCTATAGCCATGAACGACGAATGACATAGGGAAATCTGGCCAGCGTTTCCGGTCAGAATGTTCAGCCCTACCGCCGAGATCACCGTTACGAAAGCCAGCGACAACAGGTACATCGGGTAGCTTCCCAGCACGGTGCCTGCCCCAGCAAGGACCACGACTGCCAAGATGCCAGCGCCCAAACGCGTGTTCGGTCTCATCTCAGACTCTCTTGACGTCAGGACTGCCGAACAAACCATGTGGCCTCAGCAGCAGCAACACCATCAGCAACAGGAACGGCATAAAGTTTTTGAATGCACTGCCGACCAGAATTCCAGAATAGGTTTCGATCAACCCGACCGCGAGTCCGCCAACCAAAGCGCCGCCAATGCTGGTGAATCCGCCAATCACTGCAGCCAACAGGCCGCGCAGGACCAGTTGTCCAATCTCTGGATTGATCCCGATCAGCGGTGCAACCAGCAGACCCGCCAGGGCTCCGATTGCGGTGCTGATCGCCCAAGCCAGCCGGTATACGGTGGTAACCCGGACACCCATCAGGCGGGCGCCTTCTGGATGGATGGAAACTGCGCGCATGGCCAGACCCAGCCTGGAGTAGCGAAAGAACAGCACGATGGTCACAGCGACCAACGTCGTACAAGCCAGTATCCAGAGTGAATTCGGATTAAACCGGACAGCTCCCAGGAGTACCGGCGCTCCTCCGAAGGGACCTTCAATGCTCGCTGGACTGTCGCCGTAACGCAGCGAGATGAGCGTTTTGATAAGTAGGCCAATGGCGAATGTCGCGATCACCAGCGTGAACTCCGGCGAACGCACAATCGGCCGAACCAACACCCGCTCCACCACCATTCCGCCGATAGCTCCGACGGCCACCACAGCCAGCAACAGCACTGGATAGGGCAGGCCGAGCTGGGTGAACGTCAGAGCCAGGTAGGCGCCCAGGGTGACAACCTCCCCCTGCCCGAAATTCAACACCCCGGAGGCTTTGAAGGGCAACACGATGGCCAGAGCAACCAATGCATAGATGCTGCCCACGCTGACGCCGGCGATCCCCAACTGAAGTGCGAGTGCGAAAGTCATCGGTACCGCTGCGGCGCGCCCTCAGTTGTAGCGCGACAGGATGTCGCTGGGACGTGCGAGATTGAACGGTACCGGCTCCCAACGCCCGTCCTTGACGATCATCGGTACGACCGTGAGATTGCCGATGTGGTGTTTTCCAGTGAAGGTTCGCGGCGTCGCGACCGGGCCCACGCGGTAGTTTTGCAGGCTCTCCAAGCCGCGAATGAAACTGTCGGTCGTCAGCGACTGGCCGGCGCGGCGCATGCCCTCGGCCATCACGTACGTGTCGGCATAAGCAATCAGGTCAAAGCTATTCGGCCGGCCGGCGGGAGCAGTCGGATACTCCTTCTTCCACGCAGCAGTCCACTTTTGCATTTCGGGGGCCGTGCTACCGGGTAGGAATGGAACCACAGCAACGCCCATGGCGCCTTCGGCTGCGGCCTTAGCAGTGGCCAGAAAGCCTGGGTCGACGATGCTGGCACCGACAAAGAATGGCTGGCGGATGCCGAGTTCGCGGGCTTGGCGCATCGCAATCGCCGCTTCCGCCGGATATCCGAAGAAAGCAATCACCTCGGGATTGCTGCTCTGGATCTCTACCAATTGGGAGGTGAAATCCTTGTCGCCGATGTTGAACTCCACAGCAGACACTGGCGCTATTTGAAACCAGTCTTTCAGCTTAGCCTTGACGGCCGAGCCCTCATTGCGAGCGTATTCATCTCGCCCGCTCATGATCGCGATTCGCTTGGCTTTGTAATAGGAAACCAATATCTCCGCATAGCCCTCGCCATAGCGAGCCACTTCCGTCACACCGCCACGGAACATGGTGCGGGTAAACGGCCAGGTGATCTGCGGCGCCGAGGAAATGGAAACGTAGTAGACAAGCCCCTTATCTTTTAGGTAGTCCACCGCTCCTATCGTCGCATTGCTGCCACCGACCGATAACACTGCAAAGACTTTGTCCTGCTCGACCATCTTCTTAGCGGCTGCCAGAGCACGGCTTGGTGAGTGACCATCGTCCTCAAACACTGCGTTGAGCTTGCGTCCGTTGACGCCTCCTGCGGCATTGATTTCTTTTATGGCCATCAGCATTCCGTCGCGGGCAGCAAGCCCCGCATAAGCCACGGGGCCGGTAATGGGGCCATGCGCGCCGATGGTGATGCTGTCCGCCGTGACCCCCTGCTGCGCCATCGCGGACGCCGCCAACAACCACGCGGACGCTATGGCAGCCTTGAACCGAGCATGCATACCTGTCTCCTTTTTTAATTGAATAAAACTGACTGAGCGCTCAGTTTATTTTTAGTTTTCGTCAGAAGACATAGGGGTAAACGCCAATACTCTCCTCGAAAAGACATATTTGAGAAGCATCTAACCAGTTTTCATTAAAATGACCAGCTGCTCAGGAAATACCCAATGACACTCGATCAATCGCCACCGGAAGAACGCTCAACCGCAGTTTTGCGCAGCGTTAAGACAAACACCAAAAGTCAAAAACGAATTCGAGAGCGCCGCGAAGTGCTGGTAAATGCGGCGATTGAGGTATTCGTGGAACGCGGATTTCACGCAGCGACCGTGCGGGACATCGGGCGCGTATCAGGCCTGACTCAAGGAACAATCTACAACTACGCTAGCTCCAAAGAGGACATCCTCTACATGGCCTGCGATCGGGTAGTGGCGGAGTATTCGGAAGAAACACGGCAGGCCTTAGCTCTGTCCCAGGAACCTGCGACTAGAGTTCGCGCTGCCATACGTGCTCTGACAGTAGTTGCGCACAAACACCGCCGTGCTATTCGCATGGTTTACCAAAATGTTCACTTACTGGACACCCGCTCACGCGAAGTTATCTTTGCGCGCGTCGATGAGTTCATGGGGGTGTTCGAAGCTATCCTCCGAGGTGCTGCGTCTGACTTGAAGATTCCAATACCCTTTCCTCACCTTTCCACAAACATCGTGACGTTTCTGCCGACCATGTTGGCACTGCGCAGTTGGTCACTGCGCGACAACGATCCGGAGGTTCTCATTGCCGAGATCACCGAGTTTTTGGTTCGTGGGCTTGGTTTTCCTCTGGATCGGGTGGCGACGGGTTCTGCAGCTTCTGTTGGAGACTGAGGTGCGACAATGACGAACCCCGTGCAAGAGCCGGTGTTCTCCGGCGACATGTCGCTAGTCTGTGGACGGATGGGTCATGGCGAGGACGTCTCCACACACTTTCATGACTTCGGGCAACTGCGCTACGCGGTTTCTGGCGTGCTGGTCACCATCACCGAGACGGACAGTTGGCTAGCGCCGGCGGGCCGGATCACTTGGGTGCCGCCCTTTCAGGTGCACAGCAGCCGCTCCTATGGCGAAGCGGATGTCCGACTGCTGAACGTGTCCGCTCCGCAGTCCGAACAGTTCCCCGCTGAGTCATGCGTGTTCATGGCCAGCGCACTGATGCGCGAGGCCTGCCTGGCGTTGGTAAGCGACCAGGAGCCGGTGGACAGTCCACGATTTCTTCTCTTGGTGGGGGTGGTCGCGACCGAGATCGCGCGCGCGCCACGCGACCTGCTGCGAATCCCGGAACCGAAGGACAGGCGACTCAAGGGGGTCACTAGCCTGCTGCATGCGAACCCCGCCAACTCCGCCACGCTCGCGGAATTGGGCCGCCACACCGGTGCGAGCGAACGGACCCTCAGCCGCCTCTTCAGCAGCGAGTTCTCGATGAGCTTCCACCAGTGGCGCACGCTCCTGCGAATCCAGCGCGCATTGCTCGCTCTCGGTCAGGGTGCGTCGGTCACGGAGACCGCGCTCGAACTGGGTTGGGCCAATCCCAGCAGCTTCATCGACGCGTTTACGGAAGTGGTTGGGGAAACGCCAGGCCGCTACCGCGCAACCCATGCAGTGCACGACTGACTCCGTCATGGCGGGTTAGTCGTATTTGTTGGCGGAACACAGGTGGCGGACCTGTGAGGGTCTCCTTACGATGAGGCCCTGAACTCACCCACGCTTGTTCAGGATCTGCCGGCGGCGTCAGCACACGCCGATGGCAATCCCTGCCTTGCAACCTGAAATCCTCTTGAGAAACAACATGAAAATTGCCGTCGTCGGAGCCACCGGAAGAATCGGTGCTGAACTTACGTCAAAGCTGCTGCGTGCGGGCCACCAGGTTAGGGTCCTCTCGCGGGGCGGTCCATCCCTCGATGCACTTGTCGCGAAAGGTGCAGAACCATTCCTTGGCAGCTTCGACACAGGTGATGGTGAACTTGGCAAGTTCTTCGAAGATGCTGACGCTGCGTTCCTAATGGTCAAAACCGTTTGGCAGGCGGAGGACTTTCATGGACACTACCCTACGGTAGCGCTTCGGCTTTTCGACGCACTTCGGGATTCCCCGGTGAAATTGGCCGTGAGCCTGACCGCCATGGGATCCGAGGTCAGCGGAAACACCGGCCACTTCCAACCCTTCCATATCCTGGATCAGATCCTGAACCGACTCCGTGCCATCAATCTGGTGCACCTGCAGGGTGGCTTCTTCATGGAGGACCTGGCCAGGTGGAGCGACTCGATCGCGCAGAACGATAAGATCGGCTGGTCGCTTGAGCCCAACGTCAAAATCCCTTGGGTCGCCATTCAGGACATCGTGGATCTCGCGGCGAAGGAGTTCGACACGCCGACTGACCAGCACCGATCCGTAAGGCAACTGGGCATCGATTACACGATAACCGAGATCGCCGCGATTATTGGCCGGGCACTCGGTAGAGAGGTCAACTATCGCTTCGTCAGGAACGATCGCGAGCTCGAGACGGTATTCCGGGAAAGGTTCGGAACTCTCGATCGGTGGGTCTATGACTACAACACCTTGGCTGCTCTCAACGATGGGCGTGTGAAGTTTCGCGATGGTCGTCCCGCGCTGCCCACAGCAATGGAAGAATTCGTCAAAGACACTCTCAGACCGCTGATCGAGAAGGCGCGGACGGACGGCGTCAAACCAGAGACCTTCCTAACGTGGATGTCACAAGGATAACGAGCGAAATCTACGTGAACATCCCCGTGCCCGACCACATCCGCTAACAGCCAACCCAAGTGTGAGCGATGAAAGTTTTCGCTAGCGGTTGGACGATGCCAGTCGTCATGCGACGCATAAGGGCCAAGCGATCAGCAAAGCAAGTCATTCGGTAGGTGGAGCGCAAAACCCCGGCCGGGAACGACGCTGGCCGTCGGCGGCAGCATAAGTACGAACCTCATATGAGGTTTGCCTTCGGTCGCTTAATTACAAACGGCTCAATTGCAGCCAAACTTTTTGATTGATAGGAAATTTACAATGACCGACGAAAAATTCATGTCGATGGGTCTCCGCACATTGATCACCTCAGACGGCGAACTACGTGTCACGTTAGAAGAAGAGTCCATTGGAGACGTGTCGCCCGACGAGGTCGTCATTCGGGTTGATGCGAGCTCAATGAATCCCACGGACATCGGTCTCCTTTTGGGACCAGCCGATTTGTCAGGATTGGAGGCCTTCTCGCAGAATGGTCGTCCGGGGTTGCGCGCACCAATTCCTCCCATGCACATGAGCTCCGTGGATTTGAGGCCGAGAATCGGCAAGTCGTTGCCCGTTGGAACTGAGGGGGCCGGTACGGTGGTTGGAGCGGGGGCAAATGCCGTCGATTTGATCGGTAAGACCGTCAGCACCATGAGCGGGGGAATGTATGCCAACTTTCGCCGCGTGAACGCTAGTGCATGCACGGTCCTTCCGACCGGCACGAGCGCTCAGGATGCCGCCTCGATGTATGTAAACCCGTTGACGGCTCTGTCCATGGTCGAGGTCATGCGCCGCGAGGGGCACAGTGCTCTTATTCATACGGCGGCGGCTTCAAATTTAGGCCAGATGCTTAATCGCATCTGCATCAACGATGGTATTCCGCTCGTAAATGTCGTTCGTTCCGAGGAGCAAGTCAAAACCCTGCATGCGATCGGAGCCAAATACGTCATCAATTCGAGTGCCGAGTCGTTCTTTGAGGATCTGACGATGGCTATCACGGCTACCGGGGCGACGTTGGCATTTGACGCCACTGGCGGAGGATCAATGTCGGATAGCATTCTTTGCGCAATGGAAGCGGCCTTGGGCGCAAGCCAGACCGCATTTAGTCGCTACGGAACATCGACCTTGAAGCAAGTTTATATTTATGGGTCGCTCAATCCTGCGCCGACGCTTCTTACGCGGACGTATGGATCTTCGTGGGCAGTTGCTAGATTTTTGGTACTGAATGCTTTGCAAAAATTCGGGGACGAAACGACGGCGTCATTGAAAAACAGAATCGTTCGAGAATTGTCGACAACCTTTGCCAGCAGTTACAAAGGAACACTTTCGCTCAACGACGTCGTTAACCCTGAATTCGTAAAAGAATACGCGAAAAAATCCAGCGGCAGCAAATTTTTGGTGAGCCCGTCACTTTGATGGTCGTCTTCGGTCAGGCTGAGCTCCGCTGAATCGAGATCGACGTCTTCTGCCTGGTGCACGGTTCCTACGGGAGCTGAATAGCTGAAGTTCTTGCCCATATCCCAGGGTCGTCCCTGAGCCCCAGCTGCCATTTGCAGATCACGCCGGGTCTGGTCGATACCGCAGGCATAAGGGACGCGGACGAGGCCGCATTGCTTCCGCGGCAAGCTCCCGTCGTCTGTCCGCAAATACCCCCTGCACTGCGATGTAGTGCATGAGCGCCAAGCGTTCAGCCTCACGGCCAGCCTTCAACCCGAGGTTAACCGTCGGCCACTGCTCTCCGAACTGGTGGTGTAGGTCCTTGGGTACGCGAAGGCGAAAGTACGCCCGTCCATCTGTCTTGACGTGATAACCAGACCACTTGGGCATAGTCCCCCCTGCATCGAACAGTCGGACCAGCGAGGCGGGTTTGGAAGGCATGTCGCTCCGCAATGTGTCCGGGGTTGTGTCCGGGCGGGAGCGCGTAAGAGGTTGATTTACTTGGAAACTCATACGGATCAAATGGATACGCGAGTTTCGCTTAAGAATGGTGCGGCTGGCGGGGATCGAACCCACGACCCTTGGCTTCGGAGGCCATTTCAGGGGGTATTGATCGACATTGATCCGAATTGATTTATTCAATCAAATCAATGAGTTATGTGATTTTGGCTAAAATATGGCATTGATCAAAATGCCTTTAAATGGTCGAAATTTACTTACACAGGTACTTACATGGCTCGAGTCAATCTCACCCCATCTCGTATCGCGGACTACCGCTGCGAGACCGGCAAGCCCCAATCTTTTCTTTGGGATGCCAAGTCAACTTGCCTCGCTCTGCGGGCTACCCGAACCGGGATGAAAGCATTCATATGCCAAGCGCGACTGCACGGAGCCGACATCCGAATGACGCTTGGAAAGCCCGAAACGTGGACGGTGCAAGACGCCAGGGAGGCAGCCAATCGCTTCCAGCTATCAATAGACCAAGGCGTCGATCCCAGAGAACTAGTCGCAAAAGCAAAGTTGGCATCCCAGTCAGCACGCGCGGAGAAAGAAGCACGCAAAGCAACGGGCCGTGAGGCTTGGGAAACCTACCTGAAGGCCCCTCATCCCAAATGGGGTGCAACTCACCTCAGTGATCACAGAATCGCGGCTCAAATCGGCGGTGAGCTTCCAAAACGTGGAAAGAAGCTGACCAAGCCGGGACCCCTGAGTAGTCTTTTGGCGAGACCACTCCACGCGACCACAGCCGAGGTCGTCTCGGAATGGCTTCAGCGGGAGTCTGTTACCAGGCCTACTGCGACGGGTAATTCGCTTCGCAAATTTCGAACATTTGTAAATTGGTGTTGCGTCAATCCAATCTACAAGACGGTCGTTCACGCAGATTGCGCCGTCGCTCGGGTCGTAACAGACTTCGCTCCGCCAAAAAAGACAAAGCCAGATGATGCGTTGCAGAAACAGGACCTCAAGGGCTGGTTCAACGAAATGCGCATGATCTCCAACCCTGTGTTTAGCGCCTACCTCCAAGGCCTGCTTTTAGTCGGCGCCAGACGGACCGAGTGGCAAATTTTGAAGTGGACAGATGTGGACTTTGTCGGTTGCAAGATGACCATCAGAGACAAGGTTGACGGGAACCGCACTATTCCGCTGACACCGTATCTACGCAAGTTGCTTGAGTCTCTTCCACGTTTCAACAAGTTCGTCTTCGGTAGCCCCTCGTCGAAATTTGGATATGCAATTGGCATGAGCAAGGCCCACACTGATGCACTGCGTAAAGCCGGCCTCGCTCACGTATCGCTTCACGGGCTGCGTCGCTCGTTTTCGACTTTGAGTGAGTGGCTGGAACTTCCGGTGGGCGTTATTGCGCAAATCCAAGGACACAAGCCCAGCGCCATCGCAGAAAAACATTACAAGCGGCGACCCATCGACTTGCTGCGGATGCATCACGAGAAATTTGAGGCCTGGATTCTTTCCGAAGCGGGAATTCAACTGAAGCCCACAAAGAACCGCCGTAACGACAGGCCTTACTCAACCAATGCGATAACTCAAACACTTATCGAAAAACATCTCTAATTCAGTTGACTTATCGAATTGGACTTGACCCGTTTCAATAGACACCTGATAAGGTCGAAATTGAAAAGGAGAGAAAGTCATGAAGAGAGTCAGCTACACAGCCGAATTCAAGGCTGAGGCAGTCAGACAAGTTATTGAACGCGGCCACGGCGTTGTGGAAGTTGCCAACCGGCTCGGGGTGTCGGATAAAAGCTTATACCTTTGGGCCAGGCAGGCCAAGGAGCGGCAAGGCCCGGGCAGTGGAGAGGCTGCCTTGCTGAAAAGTGAGATTGCCCGGCTCAAAGCCGAACTCAAGCGCACCAGCGAGGAGCGCGATATTCTAAAAAAGGCCGCCGCGTACTTTGCCAAAGTGTCCGGGTGAGGTACGCATTCATGGCCGAGCACCATGGGCAGTTTCGCCTCAAGAGCATGTGCCGGGTGCTGCGGGTGCAGCGCAGCGGTTATTACGCCTGGAAGGCTGCACCGAAGTCGCTGCGAGCCCAAGCCGATGAAGCCTTGACGACAGCCATACAGCAATCGTTTGAAGACAGTCACGGCATCTACGGCAGCCCACGCATCCATCGAGACCTGCGCGAAGCTGGCGTGCTGTGTGGCAAAAAGCGTGTCGCCCGGCTCATGCAAGTGGCCAAGCTGCGTTCAGTGCGTGGCTACAAGCGGCCCCGTTACCGCGCAGGCAAGCCTGCAGTGGCTGCACCTAATCGGTTGCAGCGCCAGTTCACCTTTGAACACCCTGACCAGGCTTGGGTAACAGACATCACCTACATCCGAACCGATGAAGGGTGGCTTTACCTGGCGGTGGTGATTGATCTGTACTCGCGTACGGTGGTGGGCTGGTCAATGAAGCCAACGATGGCCACTGAGCTGGTGCTTGACGCCTTGACCATGGCGGTGTGGCGCAGAAGGCCCAAGGCCGAGGTGATCATTCATTCGGATCAGGGCAGCCAGTTTGCCAGCGATGACTTCAACCGCTGGTGCAAGGACAACGCTCTGCTGCCCAGCATGAGCCGAAGGGGGAACTGCTGGGATAACGCGGTGGCTGAGTCTTTCTTCAGTAGCTTGAAGAAGGAAAGAATCAAACTTCAGATCTATCCAACACGGGACGATGCCAGGTCAGACGTGTTCGATTACATCGAGGGTTTCTACAATCGAGTCCGCAGGCACAGTCATCTTGACCTTCTGAGCCCGCTGGCATTCGAGCAGCTTCGTACTGGAAGCTGACATGTGTCTACGAAAACGGGTCAAGTCCAAATACTGCGTCCGCACCAAGGACAATACAGTGTCTACGGATGTAATCGGTCGGGTAATTCGTCAGCACTAGGACATGTTGATCCGGCCTGCGGGACCTACATGACCGCACCACATCAAGGCCGGTGCCCTTTTTAAGCATCAGGTCTACGATGGCCAATTTCCAGACCACATCCTGCGTCTTCAAGAGCTCTATAGCGCCATCTGCCGTTTCCGCGATGTCGATAACTTCAACATCAGCAAGTTCAACCATAGTGGGAATAAGCGTCTCTCTAATCGTCTCATTGTCTTCCACAAGAATGGTAGGAGTTTTCATTAAAATTACTGCCAGATAGTTAGAAAATAGCTCTTGTGACCAAGCAGTCAGGATTTGAAACGCACGGTATGCGCACTGCTGTAGGAAGATACCTTGAGTTACGATTCGTCTTGGGATGTTTTGTAGTTTGAGGTGGAATTGCGAAGAAGACGCCATGAGTGAACAAGTTAAAAAGAAACTGCCCCTTGACGTGCCGATGGAAAAGCTGCTGAACACCAGTGTTAAAGCGGTTGCGAAGATTGAAGAATCAGCTGAAGAATTAGGTCTCGTTCACGCTGTCTTAAGTGGAGAGATCACACCTGTGGCAACTACCCAAGATGCTCAACTCGCAGTCGAACACACCAAACAGATTCAGGAAGAGCTTGAAGCTACAGCCGCTGAATTGAAGAGAGCAGCTGAAGCGCTTAAAGGCAAGGCCTAGACACAAGACCTGATCTTTTTTGGTTACGGCTCCCCCCAATGTAGGAACTTCCCAAAGGGGTGCTCAATTGATAAAGTCTTTGCGCAAATTTCAGGAGAAATTCTTTGCCGTATCAAAAACTTCAACTCTTGTTGGACGCAATCGAGCGTGAAAAGTACGCGCCGAGTCAGCGACACAAATTGTTTATGGCTTTATTGGCTGAAATGTATGCCTACGAACACGGCATAGGTGAGGCGCCCAGTGTTGACAAATTCATGCTGTGGATCGCTGCTGTGGACAAGCGGAGCACAGAACCAGGCCATCCGTCCCAGTGAAGTTTGAAAAAAGGCCTACGCTTGCAACGTTATTGCCCGTATATATCTGTGCTTTGTTGTGCGGTTTCTATGCCATGTCAAAAGATATAGCTTTGGGTTAGAAATCTCACCTGTTTTTATGAGAGCCGGCGTCGTTTGCAACTGTGACAGAGCTAGGCACTCTAAAGTTGGGCGGCACCGGGCGCCGTGCGTAGAATGTTCGAATAATCAACTTGGCGAACAATATGGCTCAAACTGAAAAAAAATCCATGATCGGCTCTCTGTTGGGCGACAAGGAGGCCTGGCACACGACTTGGCGGGCGCTAGGTTTGCAGCTAGAAGATTTCGCCAACACGCATTTGGCCGGCCGATGTCATGCAAATCGACTCGTTGATAGGGGACATTACTCAAGTGCTGAAAGGCCGGCATCTTTAGATGCGTCAAACTGAACTTGAAGGTCCAAACATCGGTTTTCTCTTTTCTCTATGCGATGCAAGTCCTTCAACCGCATCGGGTCCGGTGAAGCCAAGCATTTCAAGCGCGGTGGATGCGTCAAACGAAGGGCCCATCATCCTCAACCAATTGTTCAATGCATATTTAGTCCACCGGATCGCTGACTGCGACCCAGAAGCTAATTTAATCGCGACCTCGAGTGCTTTGGCCTGAAGTTCACTTTCGTCGACGCACAAAGAAACGAGCCCTAACTCTTCAGCGCGTTCGCCACTCACAGGCTCGCATAAAAGAAGGTGGTATTTCGCCTTTGCCATCCCGCACAGCAAAGGCCACAGTATGACCGCGTGATCCCCGGCAGCTACGCCAAGCCGGGTATGGCCATCAACGATTTTCGCGGTCTTTGCAGCCACTGAGATATCGGCAAGCAAGGCTGCCACAAGCCCGGCGCCAACTGCTGGCCCCTGAATTGCAGAAACAATGGGCTTGCTGCAATTGATGATGTTGTAAACGAGGTCACGCGCCTCGCGCCAGGTGCGGCAACGCACTTCGTAATCGCTAATGATTTCTTCGATCATCGTGAAATCCCCCCCCGCTGAAAACGCACGGCCGGCTCCGCACAGAATGACGGCGTTGATATCAGGATCACGGTCCACGTCGCGCCAGACATCAGTAAGTTCCGCATGGCCTGTTGAGTCCAGCGCATTAAGTCTTTCCGGTCGGTTGATAGTGATACGAAGAACACGGTCCGCAGGCCGGTCAAATGCAAGTCTTGTGTAGGCAGCGTAGCGATCAGTCATAAACACTCCATGAAAAGGTACTTCAATAAACAGCAACTATTGGGAATCGGTGGCGGAGGCCGCCATAGTCCCCCGCACCACGCTAGAAAGGGAGAGCGCCTGGATTTCATCTTCGCTATAACCTAGCTCTTCAAGTATTTCGACTGTGCTATCGCCGAGCGCTGGGGGGGGTATTCGAACCTCCCGATGTTCATCGTTGAACACTACCGGCATCGACATACCCCGCTGCGGGCCGTGGACCGGATCGTCGTAGTCGATTACGATATTGCGGGCTTTCGTATGCTCCATGCCTAGCACCTGATCAAGTTTGTTAATCGGTGAGTTAGGTATGCCCGCTTCCGTCAGCAACTCTGCCCAATAAGCTACGGTGTTGCCGGCGACACGGGCAGCCACCAACGCCACCGTCTCCGCAAAATTTTCAACTCGCTTTGTATTGGTACGGAATCGTGGATCGTCCGCCAAGGCCTCAAGGCCAGTCACCAAGCAGAACTTTTTCCACAAGCTGTCATTTCCCACCGCAATCAGGATGAAGGAATCGCTGGCCCTGAACGCTTGATAAGGGCACAGCGATTCGTGGCCAGACCCAGCGGGCTCAGGGTTGCGGCCTGTGATCCAGAAGGCCTGCGCCGTGTACCCCAGGAAAGCCATCGATGTTTCGAATAATGACACCTCCAGGAACTGTGCCTTCCCATCAAGATCGCGCTGGCGAAGGGCAGCCATGATTCCAAGCGCCGCCCAGATTCCGGTAGTTTGATCAATTGGCGAAAAAGCGCTTCGCACAGGGCCGCCCGTCTTCTCCCCTGTGATGCTCATGATGCCGCTAAAGGCCTGAACCATAACGTCATAGCCGGGCAGATCGGATAGGGGGCCACTGCGACCAAAACCTGAAATGCTCGCATAGACAATTTTCGGATTGCGTTTTTTGACATCCTCAAACCCGAGACCTAGACGCTCCATCGCGCCTTTGCGATAGCTCTCCACCAGGACATCGGCCTTATCCACCAGCTTCATGACAATTTCGCGGCCGGACGCGCTCTTCAAGTCGACCGCCAGGCTGCGTTTGTTGCGATTGGCACTCAAGAAGACGGCGCCGTCGCCCCCAGCAAGCGGCGGCCATGAGCGCGTGTCGTCACCGCCATCACACGCCTCGATTTTGATAACGTCAGCCCCCAAGTCGCCCAAGTACTGGGTGCATAGAGGGCCGGCGAGTACTTTGGTGAGATCAAGAACGCGTAAACCTGCGAGTGGAGAAAAGGCACCGCCTTTTTTAGTGCCGGAGGAGTTGTTAACGCACTCCGTCATGACAGTAAACAGCCGATGGCAGCGCATTTAGGGGGAGTTCTACAAGTTGTCATTGCGCACCAACCTTTTCACGCAGTAGATTTACGGACTCGGGATTAACCAGTGAAGACAGGTCGCCCGGATCCTGCCCGAGGCAGGCAGCCCGAACCACGCGCCGCATGATCTTCATATTGCGTGTCTTCGGAAGTTCATCGACAGCGACAATCGTTTTGGGTCGGAAAGGATTTCCTAAACCACTGACTACCGCTGCGGTCAATTGAGATATCACCTGGTCGTCCAGCACGTACCCCGGCATCAGGGTCACTACACAAACAACGCACTGCCCCTTGACAGGGTCTGGAAGCCCAACAACGGCAGACTCCACCACCAAGCCGGTGGAGGCGAGCAGTGCCTCAATTTCCGATGGACCCGTTCGCTTGCCGGCGATTTTTAGAGTGTCATCCGATCGTCCCAGTATGGTCCAGTAACCGTCCACGTCGACCGTGGCCCAGTCCCCATGACGCCACATTCCGGGTATATCTGTCCAATAGCTCTTGAGGTAATTCGCCTCGTCTTGCCATAACCCTTTGGTCAATCCAGGTGAGGCCCCTGCTAGGACCAACTCTCCGACTACTCCGCGCGAGACATTCTTTCCCTGGTCGTCGACGACCCTGGCATTCATCCCAGGAATTGCGCGGCTGAAAGTGCAGGGCTTAATGGCATGCATCACAGTGCCGCACAGAATTCCGCCACCAACTTCCGTGCCGCCCGAATAGTTGAGCAGCGGAACCCGGGCTTTGCACACCTGCTCGAACGTCCATTGCCAAGCATCGGGGGTCCAAACTTCGCCAGTGGAGACACAAATCCGCAAGCTGGAAAGTCGGTACTTTTCAATGTCACCCCCGCCATTTTTGATAAAGCTCCGCGCGGTCGTCGGGGCGATGCCCAGAAGGGTGACGGCATGCTCATCGATAAGTCGCCACATACGTCCACGGTCCGGGTAGTCAGGGCTGCCCTCCGCCATAACCAGCGTCGCGCCATGCAACGGAACGGCTACAGCGACCATCGGCCCCACCAACCAACCCATGTCGCTCATCCACATCAATCGGTCGGAGGACTTCAGGTCCATGATCAATCCGACATCCAGGCGCATCTTGGCGGCAAAACCGATGTGCGTATGTACCGTCCCCTTGGGTTTCCCGGTGGTGCCCGACGTATACATCAACATCAAGGTGGCATCTGCCGGCAGCTCGACGGTTGGGAAATGTTCGTCACAGCCGTGCACCAGCTCGTGAAGCCAATGGTCGCGTTTGGCGTCCCAAGCCACGGTGATACCCACATTTTTAACCACGATCAAGTGCCGCAGGGCAGGCAAGTTAAGGATGGCCTCATCCGCGACAGCTTTCATCGAGACCTGGGTGGTCCTGCGCGAGGTTCCGTCAGCGGTAATGAGTGCAACTGCACCCGCAGATTGCAGACGATCAGCCAGCGCGTTCGAGCCGAATCCAGAAAATAGCGGCATGGCGATCACGCCAATCTTCGCGCACGCAAGAAAGGCGACCAGCGCATGGGGTATGTTCGGCAGAAACAGCCCGACTACCTCTCCCTGCCGGATTCCGAGCTTTTGCATGCCATGTGCGAGCAGACAAACTTCCCGATCAAGATCTTCGTAGGTCCAGCGAACAGTTGCTCCGGCCTCGTTTCCCCAAATCAAGACCTCACGTTGCCACGTCGACGTAGGGCGATGGCGGTCGAGACAATTCAGCACAATATTGCTTGTACCGCCGACGCACCATTTTGAGAATGGCAGCCCTCCGTCCTGCTCAAGCAGCTTTTTATAGGGTTTATAAAATTGAAGCAGGTCCACCACGGCGCCCCAAAACCATTGGGGGTCGGCGTCTGCACGCGCTACCAAGGAATCGTAATCTTCAACTCCCACATTCCTAAGGAACGCCAAAATGTTGCTGGCCTCGACCAACTCAGACGGCGGCTGCCACACCGCTCCCGATGGCAGCAGTGTTTTTATGGTCATCAGACTTTTTCGCCGGGGCGTTTCATCATCAAAGCCTTGCGGCGTATGGTGGCGACGACCTCTTCGCGCTGGTTGTAGCCGCGTGATTCAAACTCCACGATTCCGGAATCAGATCTTGATTTCGATTCTCGGCAGCTAATCACCTCAGTTTCTGAACGAAGCGTATCTCCGATGCGAACTGGGTTTGGGAAGGTTATTTCACCAAAGCCGAGGTTTCCTAGGGTGGTGCCTAACGTCAGTTCTGTAACGCCTACGCCGACGACCAGGCCCAGGGTGTAAATGCTGTTGACTACACGGCTACCGTAAATTGACGCTTTGCCGAACTCTTCATCTAGATGAAGTGGCTGGGTGTTGTGCGTAAGCGCGCAAAAAAGCAGGTTATCGGTTTCTGTAATAGTGCGCGTGACCGCGTGCCGGTAAACGTCGCCAACCAGCAATTCCTCAAGATATTTTCCGGATGTGGTAATCGCCATGTTGATGTCTCAATAGTTTGAAAAATATGATCCGTTTAGGACTTTTGGGCGCGCGCCTGTTCAACAATTTCACGCGCAGTTTTGACATGCGCGTAGTCGATGTGCTCGCCGTCGTAGACCACCGCCGCGCGCCCCACAGCCTGCGCAGCATCGAAGGCGGTGAGCATGCCTTCGTAATAGGCGATGTCTTCTTCAGATGGGCTATAGGCTGCATTCACAACTGGCACATTGGAAGGATGCAGCAGCAATTCACCGACAAATCCAAGTCGGCGATGTGCCAGCGCAGCCAGCCTGAGGCCCTCCAGGTCATGTACTTCCTGCCATAAACCAGTAATCGGCAGTTTTCCAGCAGCCCGCGCAGCGATGACGACTGCCGATTTGAAATGCAGGCTTTCAAGGCCTTCGCGCGTCCACTGAAACCCAACCGATCGCGCAACATCGCCATTTCTTGCAGCAGCGCAGGCGAGTGCCGTTACCCGCGGTCTCAACGCGATTTCGTGCGAAAACTGAAGCGAACGCGCTGTTTCAAGTGTCGGAATTAGTCCTGCCGAGCCAACTTTGAGTCCATTATTTGACTCCGCTTCTGACATCATTAGGCAGACCATGTCTA
The DNA here is from genome assembly GCA_040388255.1 of Pseudomonadota bacterium. Classification (GTDB taxonomy): domain Bacteria; phylum Pseudomonadota; class Gammaproteobacteria; order Burkholderiales; family Burkholderiaceae_C; genus Polaromonas. Next base: position 101,683 of record JAZKCE010000028.1, read on the forward strand.
TGTCTTCCGGCCCATTGGGCTTTGGCAACAAGATACCTTCGAGACCGGGGATCACAACCGCATTAAGGTCGTCCATGCTGTACAAAAACGGGCTTTTGTTGATACGGACATAAACGCGCTGCCCCGCATTGGCCAACTCCGAGATTTTTGCTGCGACGATCAAGCGCGCCTCAGCCTTGGATTTCAGCGGCACGCTATCCTCAAGATCGAGGATGACGGCATCGGCTCCATAACCTGGAACTTTGTCGATCCAGGACGCCCTGCTACCGGGCACAAATAGGAAAGAGCGTATGGGTTTCATTCGAGAGCTTTCTTTTTAGAGGGCTTTGCGGGAAGGCTTAGTAAGACTTGGGCAAACCGAGCACCTTCTCTGCAATGTTGCAGAGAATGAGCTGGGGGCTAACTGGAGCAAGGCGCAAAATCATCGCTTCACGCAAATAGCGTTCGACGTGATATTCCTTGGCGTAACCAAAGCCGCCATGCGTCACCATGGCCGTCTCGCAAGACCTGACTGCGGCTTCAGCAGACAGCAGTTTTGCCGCATTGGCTTCACTGCCGCATGGCCTGCCTTTGTCGTAAAGGCTTGCGGCCCGAAATGTCATCAAATGCGCAGCTTCGAGATCAGCCCATGATTGGGCCAGTGGGTGTTGGATGCCCTGGTTCATGCCAATGGGCCTGTCGAAAACCACCCGATCCTTAGCGTACTGCGTGGCACGCGCCAAGGCAGACCGGCCAATACCAACAGCCTCTGCGGAAACGAGGATCCGTTCCGGATTCATGCCATGCAGAATGTATTGAAAGCCTTTGCCCTCTTCGCCAATTCTGTCTTCCACTGGAATAGGAAGCCCGTCTATAAACAGTTCGTTTGAATCCACGGCCTTACGGCCCATTTTGTCTATTTCGCGCACGTCGACGTAATTTCTGTCGAGACGCGTATAGAAAAGGCTCAAGCCCTCTGTCGGTTTTTTAACCTCTTCAATGGGCGTCGTTCGGGCCAGTAGCAGCATGTGATCGGCTACCTGCGCAGTGGATATCCAGATTTTTCGGCCGTTCACAATGTAGCGGTCGCCAGCACGGACCGCGCGTGTTTTAAGCTTCGTGGTGTTCAGCCCTGCATCAGGCTCGGTGACCGCAAAGCAAGCCTTACCTTCACCTCTAATGAGTGGAGGTAACGCGCGTCGCTTCTGCTCGTCACTCCCAAAAACTACCACTGGGTTGAGGCCGAAGATGTTCATGTGTACCGAAGACGTTGCTGACATGCCGCCGCCGGATTCAGCCACCGCCTGAAGCATCAGCGCGGCCTCTGTGATTCCAAGGCCCGCACCGCCATATTCTTCCGGCATTGCGATGCCCAGCCACCCCGCATCTGCCACCGCTCTATAGAACTCTTCCGGAAAACCGCCCTCTCTGTCCTTGCGGAGCCAATATTGACCATCGAACTGGCTGCATAGGTCAAGGACACCTTCACGAAGCTGTGTCTGAACTTCACTAAATTCAAAATCCATAAGTACTCCATCAGCAATTGGTGCGATTTGCTCCGCCGTATTTTCTTAAAGCAACCGTCGAAGCATCAAAAATTATTCTACTGCATATATTCGCATATGTGAACATCGTACGAATATACGATAATTCAGGAATACTGGAAATTCGTTTGCGGCATACTGTGCCGCTTGCTTTCAGGAAAGAATTCCATGGCCAATGAAAAAATCGGCAGGCTTAAAACGCAGGCCGCCGCGGCAAAGTCAGCGTCACCTGCCGGTTCTAGAGATGACACTGGGCCGAGGTCGTTGCTTCGCACCTTGAGGATCATCCAGGACATTGCGAGCTCACCCGAAGGTCCGACACTCGCACAACTTAGCGCGGAACTTGCCGCACCTAAAAGCAGTCTTTTGGGGTTATTGCGCCCGCTTTGCGGCTTTGGCTACATCGTCAACATTGATGGGCGATACCAGCTTGGTCCGGCATCCTACCGGTTGGGCGTTTCCATCATGCCGGCCCTATCGATGGCGAGAATTGCGATTCCGATCATGCGAGAACTGGTGGAGCAGTGCGGGGAAACGGTTTTAATCACCACCTTGGACCGCGGCAGTGCCAAGGCTACCTATGTCGAAAAAATAGAAAGCCCCCGGTCTATCCGGTACACCGTTCCTATCGGAACTTCAAGGCCGCTCTACTGCTCTGCAGCAGGTCGGGTATTGCTGGCATACGCGGACCAAGAATTCATTGAGCACTACCTGCGCACAGAGAAATTTATTGCTTTAACCCCCCAGACCCTTACAAGCCCTACGGAACTAAAAAAGCTTTTGCCTAGCATTCGGGAACAGGGCCTGTCTATGACCATAGGCGAAGTATCGAGCGACGTCGCCGGCTTTGCCGCGCCCATATTTGATCATCAAGGTGTGGTCATCGCCGCGCTTGCGATGGCGGCGCCAGTTAGTCGCACACGAATCCCCCAGCAAGAAATTGCTGCAAAGGTCAAGGCTGCAGCTGAGAGCATTTCTTTTGGATTCGGCCATCCCAATGCGGCACTAAAAACCAACCTCGTCGCCGGATTGCAGGAAGTTGAATCGCTATCAAAGTCCTCACTCCACTCCCCGCGCAAAACACAGGTTCAAAAAGCCAAGAGAGTTCCCGCGAGCGTCCGGGGACGGGCGGACTGACGAGCCGTTAGCGCGCGCCGCGCGCTAAAAATATGGCGCACCGCAGCATTAATAAAAAGTTGACGCCGTCAGAAAAATAGAGTTATATTCGCATATACGAATGTCATTCTATTTTGTGAACGCATCTAACAATGCGTGCTTCGCCATCAAATCATGAATTCAGGCTACAGCGATTCAGCTTCCAGCCCGCAGCCGGCACCCTTGGCAGGTGTGCGCGTGCTCGATTTGAGTTGGCTGTTACCAGGCCCTTTTTGCACGCGCATCCTGGTCGATCTGGGCGCAGATGTCATCAAGGTAGAGCGTCCCGAGGGCGGAGATTATCTGCGGGAAATAATGCCCGCAGCGCACTCACTCGTCAACGTTGGCAAGCGGAGCGTGGCTATTGACCTAAAAAGTCCAGAGGGAAAGGCGTTCCTCGATGAATTGCTAGAGAAAACTGACGTGATGGTCGAAGGCTTTCGTCCCGGCGTAGCAGCGCGCTTGGGAATTGACTACGCATCGCTGTCCAAGAGATTTCCGCGTTTGATCTACGTTTCTCTTTCGGGATATGGACAAACTGGGCCGCTAGCACACTCGCCCGGCCATGACATCAACTATCTCGCGAAGGCGGGTGCCTTGGCTATACCTTCGCACTGGGGAGAAGCGCCACGACGCAGCGGACTCCCCGTCGCGGACCTTTCTGCATCGCTATATGCTGCGATCAATATCCTGGCTGCACTTAGGGTACGCGACGCTGGCGCGCGGGGCGCGCATATTGATCTATCAATTACTGATTCAGTCTTGCACTGGAGCCAAATCCGCTATGCAGACAGGCATAAATCAGGACAAGACTGGAATCATGTCCGACCGGGCAACGACGTTTTCCAAACCTCTGACGGGGTTTTCATCGCTCTAGGTTTGGTAGAAGTGAAATTCTGGGAGCACCTAGCCGCGGCATGCAACTGGAAAGAAGCTGGATCTCTCGCCCGAACTTTCGAACAGTCTCCCAGCGCCACCGCGCGCAAGGAAGCCGGAAACCAGCTACGCGCTGAATTGACCAAGCATATTGCCAGCCGCGATTTCTCTTACTGGGAAGACACGTTCAACAAACATGATGTGCCTTTCTCATTGGTCAGCGGCTATGAGGAAGTCTTTTCCGAACCGCAATTCACAGAGCGCGGCGTCGTATCCCATTTTGACGACCCACTAACAGGCGAGCGCATCAAAACAGCGGCACTGCCTGGCGGTTTGTACAAAAGCCCCTACACGCCGCCTCCGAGACTCAACGAACACGAAGCCGAAGTGCGCAACGAACTGCAGGCGCTTCGCCATCCCTCAACTTCTGATACGAGGCAATAACAAAATGACCGATCTGCCTTTGGACGACATCGTTGTAGTGGACTTTACAAAGCTCATCGCTGGACCACTTTGCACCCAATACCTTGGCGATCTTGGCGCTGAGGTCACGAAGATTGAGGACTGTGAGCGTGGCGACGACCTTCGCGGTATGCCTCCCTTTGTGGGTACCGATGGCGCAATGTTCTTTTGCATGAACCGCAACAAGCGCAGCGTCGCCCTGAATTTGAAATCACCTGAAGGCCTTCAACTAGCTCTGCAATTAATCGAAAAAGCAGACGTACTTGTTGAAAGCTACGGCACAGGTGTAACCGAGCGCCTTGGAATTGGTCAGGCTGAAATGCGAAAGCTGAATCCCCGACTTGTGTACTGCAGCGTTTCGGGGTTCGGAAGGGATGGCCCACTGGGCTCACGGCCTGGATTTGAGCTGATGATGCAGGCCTATTCTGGAATGATGATGACCACCGGTGAAGCTGACAACGGCCCGCTCCGAATCGGCTTTTCTCCGCTTGACCAGACCACTGGAATTCATGCTGCGACAGGAATCATCGCGGCCCTGAGAATGCGGGACCGGACGGGCAAAGGGACTTACATAGAAGCATCGCTGTTTGAGACCGCCTTAGCTTTTATGGGATGGCACGCACAAGCTTACTGGATGAACGGCGCCCTCCCAGAAAGACCAGGATCAGGTCATGGCTCGCTCTGCCCCTACCAGGCATTTCTTGCCACTGATGGCTACATACTCCTCGCGGTGGGGAGTGATTCTCTTTGGCGGAAATTCTGTGACGTGCTCGGATTGCAATCCTTTCGCGACGACCCACGTTTCAACACGAACGCAAACAGGGTCGCCAACTCCGGGGAAACCGTCGCCCTTGTGCAAGGCGTTATAAGAACTCAAAACGTTGAGACGTGGATGAAAGTCATGAATTCAGCCGGAATTCCAGCTTCACCAGTGAATAACATCGCGCAGGCGCTTGCAGATCCCCAGACCGACGCCCGACATATGGTGATGAATTACGACCATCCGGTGGGTGGTGCCATGAAGGCCGTTGCCTATCCCGTCTTGTTCGAAGGCGTCGAGCGAAAAATTACACGCCCCCCACCCCTACACGGCGAGCATACGGACGCCGTTCTAACTGAACTAGGGGTCGGCAGGGACGCCCTCGCCGCTTTGCACAATGAGGGAGTAGTTGGGGTACCACGACGTTCTGGAGTTACGAATTAATCATCGGGCTGCGACGCGGCAAATTTTGTTTGACCATTAAAACCGGCGTTAATGCCACAAGGAGACAACATGAACAAGTCGATCAAAAAATCACCCAGGAAAATATTTTTGAAGACGGTGCTGTACATGGCGCTATGCGCCGTAACCGCAGGCGCTTATATCCCCCAGGCAAAGGCTGCAGATGACACCATTCAAATCGGTGTTCCTATGGAGCTCAGCGGTCGATTTGTGGCCTTCGGTACGTCCGGCAAACGTGGCGTGGAAATGGCGGTCGACGCCTTTAAAGGACGCGTAGCCAACAAGAAGATAGAAATCCTTCTGCGCGATGTGCAGTCGGATGCGCAAGTGACAGTACAGGTGCTAAACGACCTCATCGCCCAGAAAAAAGTTAACCTCCTGATCGGTCCGATTTCCAGTGCGATGGTGTCGGCGGCCATTCCAGCCTGGCGCCAAGGCAAGCCCATCTGGATCGCACACGGTTCGACCACTCCGCGTACAGAGGAAGAGGTCGGTGCCGAACCACATTTTTTCCACACCTTCCCTTATTCATACCACTATCAGGCTGCGATGTCGGCAGGCCTCAAACAAGCACTCGGCCCTGGTAAAACTGCCGCCATTCTGTATGCCGACGACGCGTATGGAAGAGCTGCACTACCGGCTGCTAAAAAGTATTTCGGGGAGGCCGGTTTCAAGATTGGCATGGAAGAACTGGTCCGCTCCGGCGCGACCGATATGAACCCTGTGCTGCAGAAAGTTCGGTTTGCCAAACCTGATGTATTAATCAATCTCGTCCAAACGACAGACCTCGTGACTCTCGCCAAGCAAATTCGCATTGCCGGGCTTGAAACACCTTATCTGACTGATGGTACGGATATCTTTATTGAAGAATGGCAAAAGGCGGTTGGCGAGGCACAAGAAGGATGGATTGGTGTAGCTGGCTATTTTCCCGGAATGACCCGGCCTGCAAGCAAAGACCGGCCTGACTTGTTCCCAAGTTTGGCGGATTGGGAAGCGGCGTTTAAAAAACGCTACGGTGTTGCTCCGGCCTACTTGGACGTGGGCGCGTATTCGGCAGCCATCATGCTGTTGATGGCCGTGGACAAGGCAGGTTCGGACAACCCTGAAAAAGTGGCAGCGGAGCTCAAAAAGCTGGACGTTCAGACACTTATCGGACGCGGTCATTTCACATCCACACCGTCCGGCACCTTGAACCAAGCCTTCCAGGATCTGATGGTTGCCCAGCGTCAAGGTGGGAAAAACGTTGTCGTGTTTCCCAACGACCTCGCGACGGGCAAGCTGATCCCACGCTCAACAAAGTAGTCAGACAGGTGTCGGCCGGTCGTCACGGCGGCCGTGTTTTTAAATTTCAACCGGTAGCCCGATGATTTACGTTCAGCTTTTAATTGACTCGCTGCTGCTGGGGGGTTTGTATGCGCTGATGGCACTGGGGCTGGCCCTAAGTTTCGGCGTGACCAACATCCTCAACTTTGCTCATGGCGAGGCAATCATGCTTGGCGCCTACGGGGCGTTCTTCGCATTTTCGATGCAAGGCATTGATCCGCTCGTTTCACTGCCTTTTTTGATGGTCATCGGATTTTGCGCCGGTTATCTACTGTTCCGTTACTTCCTGAAGAGAGTGTTGACCGCCCCTCAAATTAACCAGATTCTGCTGACCTTCGGGCTGGGCATGATACTGAACAACGCTGCCGCTATTGCGTTTACAGCCGACATGCGGTCAGCAAATCCGTCTTATGCTTCGGCCTCCATACGTCTCGGCGAGGCCTTCTTGCCGATGGGACGACTGATTGCCTTCGGTGTCGCGCTAATTATGGCCGGCGCGTTACTGCTGTGGCTTCACCGAACAGAATATGGTCGCGCTTGCCGCGCCGTAGCCCAAAACCAGCTGGCAGCCACGCTGGCGGGCATCGATCTGAAGAATGTTTATGCAGTTGCTTTTGGCATCAGTATCGCTATCGGTGTGGCGACAGGTGTTGTATTGAGCTGGGTGACTCCCGTCACGCCGTTTATGGGCTTCCACCTCCTAGTCAAAGCTTTTGCAATCATCATTTTGGGTGGCATAGGAAGCATTGGAGGCGCGATGGTCGGGGCTTTCCTGCTGGGGTTTCTTGAAACGGCAGTAGCGTATTTTGTACCGGACGGAATTGGATGGGCTGAGGGAGTTGCATTTGCGGTGCTCTTCCTGATTCTGATCTTCCGCCCTCGCGGCATAGCCGGTCGAACTGCGGAAGGCTAAGAAATGTCAGGCAATCGTTTCGCTGTTGCGGGGGGCGTGGTTTTGCTGGTCGCGATGGCGCTGATCCCGTTCAATTTCCCTCAGATGAATGACTGGCTTTTTCGTATTGCCACGCTGGTCATGCTGGCCGTGAGTTGGAACATGATGGCGAGTGCCGGCATGATTTCTCTTGGCCATTCGGCATTTTGGGGTATCGGTAGCTATGGGTGTCTGGCCGCAGTTAACTATTTCAAACTGCCGTTTTTCATCTCATTTCTACCAGCTCTTCTTGTTGGAGCGGTGGTCGGCATGCTTCTGGCCTTGTCGACTGGGCGATTGAAAGGTGTGTTTTTTGCGATCGCCACGCTGGCGTTATCCGAAGGCCTTCGCATATTCGGTTTGATGATGCCCGACCTTACCGGCGGGGCTGCTGGGATGTTCGTGCGTCATGGCGCACGACCTTCACCAAACGTTCTTTATTACACAGCCATTATTTTTGCGCTCGTAGCGGTATTGGTCGCCTGGAAGCTGTCTAGAACTAAGATTCGCTATGCCATGCGTGCCATGCACGACAACGAAGATGCTGCGCAAATGCTTGGCATCAATCCACTGCTTTACCGCACAATTATTTCGATCATTGCGGGCGGGATGGCAGCGCTAGCAGGTGCTTTGAATCTTTGGCACGCTGCTTACGTTGCGCCCGACATCGCCTTTGCTCTTCATTTCGCAATCCTTGCACAGATCGCGGCCATCATCGGCGGAGTGCACACGCTCGCCGGCCCGGTCATTGGCGCTTTTGCGATTATTGGGTTGTCCGAGATTTCAAGGACGGCAGTAGGCATCAACGAAGGCTACAGCTTGTTGATTTACGGCGTTTTGCTAGTGGCTTCCATTTCCTTCATGCCCAATGGACTTTACGGTCTTCTGAAAGCACGTACCCGCGGTCAAACACGGACGGTACTCTCCCCTAAAGACGTCATTCAACCGGACCCGGTGGTGAAGTCATGAGCTCCCATGTTTCCGACGCACTCCCTGCATTGCTCAGACTCGACGATGTCGACGCCGGCTACGGTGAATCGCAGGTTTTGCAGAAACTATCCATCGATATTTTTCCCGGTCAAGTGGTGTGCCTCCTAGGCGCTAACGGCGTCGGCAAGACCACCACCCTCATGGCTATCACAGGGATGGTCGAGCCAACGTCAGGGGAAATTAGATTTGACGGTTCTGATTTGCGGGGAATTCAGGCGCATCAACGAGTCGAGCTAGGCATTGCCCTGGCGCCGGAGGGCAGGCAGGTTTTTCAACACTGCAGCGTGCATGAGAATCTGCTCCTTGGCTCATTCAGCAAACGAGCTCGTAAGGTGAGGAAATCGAAGCTTGAGGAAATTTATGAAATGTTTCCTCGTCTGGCGGAGCGAAAAAAACAGACCGCGGGACTGATGTCAGGCGGTGAACAGCAAATGCTGGCCATTGGACGTGCGTTGATGTCGGATCCGCGGTTGCTGTTGCTCGACGAACCTTCGCTTGGCCTGTCGCCAAAAATTACCCAGCAGGTGTATGAAGTGATCGAAAGAATTGCCACGTCCGGCATCAGCATTCTGCTTGTCGAGCAAAACACACAAACCGCGCTCTCGGTTGCGGAACGCGGATATGTCCTGTCACATGGCGCCGTCGCATTGAGCGGTGACAGTGCAACCCTGCGCGACGCGGTAGCTATACGTGAAGCATTTTTTGGAAAAGCGCAGGATACGCCCATCCCGGTGCCGTCAACTGATACACCCATACAGCGGGAGCCATGACATGACTCCGCCACTTCTATCTATAAAGAATCTGAAGAAAAACTTCGGCGGGATTCCTGCCATCGGCGACTTTTCCCTGGAATTGGGCGCGCAGGAATTTTGCGGGATTATCGGCCCCAATGGAGCGGGTAAGACAACACTCATGAACCTGATCACGGGTTATGTTAGACCCGACGCAGGCACCATCGTCTTTGAAAGTAAAAGCATTGTGGGCCTCAGGCCATATCAGTGCTGCCGGCTCGGTATCGCGAGGACATTCCAGGTTGTCCGCCCTTTTCCCGAAATGACCGTCCTGGAAAATGTGTTGACCGGTTTATTGTTTTCCGGGGATGGTTCAGCCGCATCAAGGTCGGAGCGTGCTAACGCAACGGCCCAGTGTGAGTCCCTTCTGGAATTGGTCGGTCTGCATGAACGGCGGGCAGTCCCTGCAGGCATTCTGACCTTAGGAGAAAAAAAGCGACTTGAGCTTGCACGGTGCCTCGCAACAAAACCAAAGCTGCTATTGCTTGACGAAGTTCTTGGCGGTTTGTCGGAAGGCGAAATCGAGAAAATCTCGATCGCCTTGAGAAACGTGCATCAAACAGGGACAGCCATATTGATGATCGAACACGTCATTCGGGCGCTAGTAAAACTGGTGGACAGGCTAGTAGTCCTGAACTTCGGCAAGAACCTGTGCGACGGAAAGCCGTCGGACGTCTTAGCTAATCCAGATGTCATAGAGTCGTATCTAGGCAAGCCAGTCGCAAAACCAGTAAACACAGTGGCCTGAAAGCCGGAAAAGCACCATGCGCGCCTTAGTCGTTCATCAATGGACATCATTTGAAAACCTGAAGATTGAAGAGTCCTGGCCCATGCCGGTAATTCAGCCAGGCACCGTGCGTATTCGCACTCAGGCCGTCGGCATGAACTTTGCGCTTTCCCTGCGCGTACAAGGGAAGTACCAGATCAAGCCGGACCTGCCCCACGTTCCCGGCATTGATGCATGCGGAATAGTCACGGAAATTGGGGTGGGCGTTACCCAATTCAGTATCGGCGACCGTGTAACCTGCTTTGTCAATCACGGCGCATTCGCTGAGGAATGCATCGTGCCTGAACATAGAGCCTTCAAACTTCCCGACGAGATGGATTTTCGTCAGGCGGTTGGATTTCCCAGTTCACACATGACTTCCTACATTGCACTGGTGTGGCCTCAGTGGATACATCTTCAGTTCGGAGAGACAATTCTCATACACGGTGCGGCAGGCGGGGTGGGCCTGGCAGCCATTGACATTGCAAAGATCCTTGGCGCGCGGGTAATCGCCACCTGTGGTTCTGAGGAAAAAATGGCGGTATGTAGAAGCCACGGCGCCGACCATGTCATCAACTATCGCACCGGAAACTTCGTTGCTGAAGTGATGGAGTTCACCCAAAACGCGGGCGTCAACGCGGTATATGACCCCGTCGGGGGTGACACTTTCATGCAATCCCTCCGATGCCTGGCACCGGAGGGTCGTATCGTGCCGATCGGATTTGCGAGTGGCGTCGTGCCGCAGATTCCGGCCAATATCCTGCTGGTTAAAAACCTGAAGGTGCTGGCGCTAAACGCTGGTTATTACAACGGTCAATGGGGAACCGATCCGACCAGGCATAAAGACATGGGCAAAGTTTATGAGCCCCAAATTCGCGCGGGCATGAACCAAATGTTCCGCTGGGTGGTTGAGAACCGCATGATTCCTGAGAACAGTCACACCTTCACGTTTGACCAATACAAAGAAGCCATGGCCACGGTTCTATCAAGGGATTCGATCGGCAAAGTCGCTGTTGTTTTTGATCAGGAAGCAAATCGTCTTGGCTTCTGAACAAGTGTGGCGTTCTTCACAACTGCTGCCTAGCGGCCAAGGCAGCCTTTCTTAATTAACTGAATGGGAACGACCTTGGACTATTCCGATTTTTCCGGGAAAGTTGCTCTTGTGACCGGCTCGTCTGGAGGCATAGGCTTGCATATCGCGGAAAAATTGGCTGCTGGGGGCGCGACAGTTGTCATCAACAGTAGGTCTCAAGAGAAAGGGCAGCAGGCGCTGGAGCGCCTTCAAATTATTTCCAAAAAAACAAGCTTTGTCATCGGCGATTGCAACAACTATGAGGCGACCACTGAAGTCGTTAAGGAAGCAGCCGCCTTGAACGGTGGCATCGACATTCTGGTCAGCGCCGGGGCCCAAGGTAGTGTTGCGCCCAAACCGTTTGCAGACATGACTGGTGTAGACCTTGTGTCCGCTTTTGAGTCGCGACTTTTTCCCCGAATTTTCCCTGTTCACGCTGCACTCCCTTTCTTGAGAGAAAGAGGTGGCAACGTCGTCATGGTCACCACAGACGCCGGGCGTTATCCCACGCCGGGAGAGTCCATAGTAGGTGCGGTCGGTGCGGGCATCATCTTGATGACTAAGGCGCTCGCCAAGGAGTTTTCCCGCTGGAGTATCCGGGTGAATTCGGTATCCCTCACCTTAACTTCGGACACGCCCTCTTGGGAGCGAATATTCGGCTCTGGCGACACTTTTGATGCCAAGTTATTCGGAAAAATTGCAACGCGCTTTCCATCGGGTCGCCCGCCTACCGCTGAAGAGGTGGCGCGTGTTGCGGTGTTTCTCGCTTCCGACGAATCTTTTCAGGTTACCGGGCAGACCCTCAGTGTTAACGGTGGGCTTTCTTTCGGCGGTTGGTAATTAGAAACCAGCCGGAAACAACTTCATGAACTAGCCCCGCTGAAAAGTATCGACGCCTACCAGATGGAACACTGTCTTTGACATGGCGCACGCGTGAAGGTATTGCCCAACATTACCGCATCGCCTAAACGCGCTCCCGCGCTCTGGCTTCTCGTGTTCGTTACCTTGAGCGGGACACTTGGCATGCATATGTTCGTACCCGCCCTAGCAGACGCCGCGCGTGAACTGGGAACCAGCACGGGAGCCATGCAATTGACCATCACCCTCTACATCATCGGGCTTGGAGTGGGTCAACTTATATACGGCCCACTGTCCGACGCCTTCGGTAGAAGGGGATTGCTGTTGGGTGGTTTAGCTGTTTACGCAGTTGCCGGTCTTCTTGCAGCACTCAGCCAGAACATTCATTTTCTGGTCTTCGCACGCTTATTACAAGCGTTAGGCGGTTGCGCGGGCATGGTGCTTGGGCGCGTCATCATTCGGGATACGACTACCGGCGATGGCTCGATACGCAAGCTAGCGATGTTAAATCTGATCTTAGTTTTGAGTCCCGGGCTCGCTCCGATTATCGGCGGCCTGACCACTGCCTACCTCGGCTGGCGGTACATTTTTGTTCTGTTAGGCGCGATAGGACTATTCACTTTCCTCTGCTGCGCAAAATGGTTGCCTGAAACCACTGTACCGACCGGACATATCAGCGCACGCATTCTTTGGAACGATTACCGCACCCTGCTGCGTTCTCGCAGCTTCGTCGGATTTGCGCTTGGTGGAAGTTGCGGAACCACGGCGTTCTATGGATTTTTGGCTGCGGCTCCCTTCATATTTCAGACCGACCTTCATCGGCCAGTCGAACAATTGGGCTTTTATCTGGCGCTTTTGCTTGGTGGACTGCTCCTGGGAAACGCGTTGACCAGTCGCCTTATTCAGATTTTCCCATTGGAAAAAATATTGCTAACCAGCAACATTCTTTCCATCGTGAGTGCAAGCGCATTCCTGACAGTTTCTCTTATGGGTCAGCTGTCTGTGTCGACCCTGATTGGTCTGATGTTCTGTTTTACTTTGGGTACTGGCATCACAAGTCCTCTTTCGATGACCCGAGCCATTAGCGTCGATGCGCATATCACGGGGTCAGCCGCAGGAATATATGGATTTTTACAGATGGCAATTGGCGCGGCCTGCACTCTTCTGGTGAGCTTTGGAAGCGATCCAGCTATTTCTGCAGCATGGGTATTGGCGTCAATGAGTGCTGTTAGCCGGATTGCATTTTTGGCTGCGCTCAAAAATTGACGACTGCGTAAATAGTTTGTTTGATATATAGCGAGCACGGAGCAGATCGCACCTAGATACGCCTGAGGAATATCAAGGACCTCTATACGCGTAGCATAAAAATTTTGTCGGTTACCTCACCATCAACTTGGCAAACCTTTCAAACGGAATGTTTAAAAGCCGCTGCTCTGGCATCCCCAGCAACCGCGTCCTCGTGCACTCCACCGCACGCTCAGCCGCTTCAGGCAGTCCACCGGCTTCCAGCATGAAGTCGCACAGTATGGCGTCACTCACATAACGCAGGAAATACAAGGGGATATCTGCGCCGAACTGCTCATAAAGCAGCGTATCGGGATCATCGGAAAACCCCCAGCAGTCGGGCGCCGCCAGTTCGAATTCCCAGACCGTTTCCGGGTACCAGAGAAACCAGGCCAGACGCGACGGGATATGGCGCGGCTGGCCGTTGTCGATGACTTTGTGCTGGTCACCAATCTGGAAGTAATAGACGCGCCAGCAGTCGGGCGTCGGGTTGTCTATGAGGTTGAACGGGTAGTCAGTTCCATAGTCGATCACGGCAAACTCCTTGTGGGTGTTTCACCTTCATTGTTGATCTATTTGGAGGGGCCGACAAGGCTTGCGCGGCGGGTGCGCAACACTCTACTGCTCAAGTGAATATTGGTCCCGCGATTGGTCTTTTTCGGCGACGCTGACGAACGCGTGTTATGTTAAGGATTGGACGATTTTCCTGGCAGTCAGGATTCGGCCGGTCTTATTACTGGCATCCCGTACCACGTTGCAGGTCATCATGGATGGTGCCGCTGACAGCGCGGTTAGGTTCCCGGTGCCCGGCGATTGCTGCGCGCCCACGGCCCTTACGGAAGCCGGAGAGATGCCTAACGCAGCCAGGTCTGCGACAGAGTGCCGTTGACGGACGAGGTGACAAAGCGCAGTTGCGCGTGGGTGTGCTCGGGATCCCTGTAAGTCGCTCGCAACGGACCATGGCTTTAACGACCGGCTCGCTTCGAAGAAAGCAACCCCAGGAGTGGGAAGGAGCGAACCGGAAGAGATCGTCCTGAAGGGATCGACCGTGACGCAGCCAGAGCGAAAAAATCTCGAGCCCTATGTGGCTCCAGTGACACCGCAACATGTTGACGAAGGTGCCCGACAGCCGGTGTATTTTCAACACGCCAAGGCACCTTTACGCGACGCCGAATGCGCCCAAGACCTCGGGAATTCGGTGACGAAGTGAGGTGAACTGCACGCGGTTACGCGCTTGGCGCCGGCCACGCCGCCCATGAGCTTGAGGGTGATGGCGAGGACATTCATGGCGTCGATCTCGGCCACAGGAAGGGCCATCATGGGCTTGCGGCGGGTGCGGCGCGCTGTACTGACGGAATTGCGATTGAGAGATCGCTCCATGCGGCGCAGCGCGGCTGCGTGCCGACCACATTCAGAAACAATTCAGTAAAATCACGCAGCGCGCGTGGACAAAAGCCCGAACTTCTGTAAGGACGTTATATTGCAATCCATCTGTCAGCATCCACTCAGGTGAACAGGGTGATCCTGCGCAGGATGAAAGAGACCACCCCCCCACCGTGTTCCATTGCGATCTCAATCAAGAGTTCGTGCCGCTACATCATCCTTGGCAGATTTGCGTGGGAAGCGGACATGCCACATTGGCCCTGAGGGCAGACTGGCAACGGCAACTCGCGCAGGCACAACGCGATCTGGGTTTTAGCCACGTTCGTTTCCACGGATTGCTCGACGACGATATGGGAACACTGATCTGCCAAGACAACCAGTTCGTCTTCTCATTTTTCAACATCGACCGCATCTTCGATTTCTTGCTGTCGATTGGCATGAAACCGATCGTCGAACTCGGTTTTATGCCGGCCACTTTGTCATCTGGCGGAGACACCGTCTTTCATTACCGGGGCAATATCACGCCCCCAGCAAAACCCGACGACTGGGCGCTGCTGATTCACAAGCTGGCAAGCCATTGGGTGGATCGCTACGGGGAAACCGAAGTCGCGCAGTGGCCCATCGAAGTCTGGAATGAACCTAACCTTCCGGCTTTCTGGAAAGCTGACCAGGCAGCTTACTTCGCCCTCTACCAGACGACTTGGCAGGCGATTAAAAAGGTATCTGCCCGGCTTCAGGTCGGGGGTCCCGCAACGGCGCAAAACGCATGGCTGCAGGAGTTCGACGCCTTCTGCCTAGCGAATGCCTGCCCGCCGGATTTCTTCAGCACACATTACTACCCGACTGATGCGTTTGGCCAAATCGGCGCGGACACAATAACCCAGCTTGAGCACGCCCCCGCAGACGTGATGCGCCAGCGAGCCATCGAAGCACGCTCTGTGGCGGGCAAAAGACCGCTTTACTACACCGAATGGAACATTACGTCCAATCCACGCGACGACATGCATGACGGTTCGTTCTGTGCAGCGCTCGCTGTGAAATTGTCGATGAGCGTGGACGACATGGTCGATGCTTGGAGCTGGTGGGTCTTCAGCGACATATTTGAAGAAAACTACTTTCCCAGTGCACCTTATCACGGCGGCTTTGGCCTCATGAACCTTTATGGCGTCCCAAAACCTGTTTACCGCGGGTTCGAACTCATGAAACGTCTGGGGCGGCGGCATTGGCCGGTGGAAGGCGAGCATAGTACCGTGGCCTGCTGGGCAGGCTGCGGCGAACACCCAATTCCGGACGCACCCCTATGCCACGGTCAATTTTGTGGGTCAATGTGGCGATGCCGCGCCACCCGATCGTCAGTGAACCGGTGCGCCTAGGCATTCCACACCAAGGCCATCATCGCGTTCGTGCAGCGTCAATCATCCGCATCGACGACACGCACGCAAACCCGAAGACCGCGTGGGAGGCCTTGGGAAGCCCTGCCTACCTGTCTCAGAAAAATCTTGAACTGCTGATGCAAGCCTCGGAACTGGTGGAGCTGGCAAAGGACTTCAGTGCGGACGGCTCACAGACCTGGATAGACCTCGTGCTGCCACCTCAGTCGCTGGCGCTTATCCTCCTGGAGTGGGCATGAAGCGGGAAGATCGCCTCAAGCAGGAGGAGATGCTGGACACCATCCAGCGGCAGGCTTTCGGTTACTTTGTTCACGAAGTCAATCCCGTCAACGGACTGGTTCTGGATAAAACCGCTTCGGGCTGGCCGTGCAGCATAGCCGCTGTCGGCATGGCGCTGACTGTTTACCCCATCGGTGTTAAAAGCGGATTCATGACGCATGCGGAAGCGGCTAAGCGGACACTGACGACCTTGCGGTTTTTGTCCGGCAGCGAGCAGAGCGAGTCACCGGACGCCACCGGGTATCGCGGTTTCTACTATCACTTCATCGATATGCAATCCGGCAAGCGCGCTTTTAAATGCGAGCTGTCGAGCATCGATACCGCCTTGCTGATGGCAGGCGTTCTTTGCGCTGCATCGTTTTTTCTGCTGGGAATCCGCTCGAAGACGAAATCCGCAGCTTGGCTGCCGCGCTCCATGAACGGGTCGACTGGCAATGGATGCTGGCGGGTCAGGCGACGGTATGTCATGGATGGAAACCTGAGAGCGGATTTCTTCCGTTTCACTGGAAAGGCTATGACGAAGCCCTGATTGTCTACGTACTGGCGCTTGGATCGCCGACGCACCCCATTGGAGCTGAATCGTACGACGCGTGGACAGAAACTTATGAATGGCGTTCCGTTGAAGGTATCGAGTCGCTGCATGCGAGCTCTCTTTTTATTCACCAGATGTCGCATGCGTGGATCGACTTCAGGGGATTGCAGGACGATTTCATGCGTGCCCATGACAGCGACTACTTCCGGAACAGCGGGCAGGCAACGCGTATCCAGCAGCGTTACGCGATGCGGAACCCGGGGAACTTCGAGGAATACGGTGAGTTCAGCTTCGGCCTTTCTGCTAGCGACGGCCCCGGCCGGCGCAATCCCACACCGGCAGGCAGCGTGCGAACCTATTTCGACTACGTTGCGCGCGGTGTGCCGGACGGTCCTGACGACGGAACGCTGGCGCCGTGGGCGGTAGTGGCTTCCCTGCCCTTCGCGCCAGACATCGTCCTGCCTGCGCTGGAAAACTTCGTGCGCCTTCAGCTGCATCTGGACAATCCCTACGGCTTCAAGGCTTCATTCAATGCCACCTATCCAGCAGACAACAACCACCCCATCGGCTGGGTATCACCCTTCCATTTCGGTATCGACGTCGGACCCATCGTTATCATGATAGACAACTACCGCAGCGGTCTCGTCTGGCGACTGTGCAGGAATATTCCTGTCATTAAACAAGGCTTGAAGATCGCGGGCTTTCGCGGCGGCTGGCTGGACAATTCATGATGGCTGACAGTATCGCTTCAAGCTATATACGCGTTGCTTCCGCGCCTTCCGATCCGGTTTCTCCTGAAGCCAGCCCTCCACTTCCTCGTCCCAAGATTCCGTTTGTGCTTGACGGCCAGTCTGCATTGGTAACGGGCGCCAATTCAGGCATAGGCCGCGCGGTAGCACTTGCGCTGGGCAAGGCTGGCGCCGATGTGGTCGTCAACTATGTCTCGGATCACCCAACAGCCGAAGCGGTCGTAGCTGAAATAAGAGGCTTTGGGCGGCGCGCCATGGCACTGCGGGCAGATGTCAGCAAGGAGGTCGAGGTCGAGGCCATGTTTGCGGAAGCGATAGCGGCCTTCGGCACGCTCCATATCGTGGTCTGCAATGCAGGCTTGCAACGAGATGCGCCTTTCCACCAGATGACGATTGACCAGTGGAACACCGTGATTGGCGTGAACCTGACGGGCCAGTTTCTCTGCGCACGCAGCGCGGTACGGGAGTTCATCCGGCGCGGTGTTGATGAGCGCGTGTCAACGGCGGCCGGCAGGATCATCCACATGAGCTCGGTGCATGAAATGATTCCGTGGGCCGGGCACGCCAACTACGCGTCGTCCAAGGGCGGCGTGATGATGCTGATGAAAAGCCTCGCCCAAGAAGTAGCCCCGCTGCGCATTCGCGTGAATGCGATTGCACCCGGCGCCATTCGCACACCCATCAACACGTCCGCGTGGGAAACACCCGAGGCCTATGCCGAATTGATGAAGCTGGTTCCCTATAAACGCATAGGCGAGCCACAGGACATTGGCCAGGCGGCCGTGTGGCTCGCGTCCGACGCGTCCGACTATGTGACGGGGACTTCGCTTTTCGTTGACGGCGGCATGACACTTTTCCCGGGATTCGCCAGTGGCGGATGAACATTACGACCTGATCGTCGTCGGCAGTGGCCCCGGTGGCGCGTCCCTGGCCCACCGCCTGGCGCCGAGCGGCAAGCGCATCCTGATTCTCGAACGCGGTGACTACCTGCCGCGCGAAACCGCAAACTGGAGCTCCAGTGAAGTATTTGTGCATGGCCGTTACCAGGCGCGTGAAACCTGGCATGGCGCCGACGGCCGTCCGTTCCAGCCGGGCCTGCATCGTTTTGTCGGCGGAAACTCCAAGGTGTACGGCGCAGCGCTGCTTCGGTTGCGCGAACGTGACTTTGAAGAGGTCGTGCATGCAGATGGCGTGTCGCCCGCCTGGCCGTTGCGGTATGAAGATTTCGCACCCTGGTATGACGAGGCCGAGCGGCTCTTTCATGTGCATGGCCAACGTGGCGAAGACCCTAACGAGCCGCCATCCGCGACAGCATTTCCGTATCCTGCGGTTTCACACGAGCCACGCATAGAGGCATTGCATTCGAGCTTTGTGGCGCAGGGCTTGCACCCGTTTCACTTGCCGCTCGGCATCCTGCTCGAAGAGCGCGACGGCCAGCCGACGCGCACCAGCCGCTGCATACGCTGCGATGCCTTTGACGGCTTTCCCTGCCCGCTCGATGCCAAGGCCGACGCACAGGTCGTTTGCATAGACCCGATGCTGCGCGAGCATGCCAACGTGACTTTACTCACCAACGCCATGGTTGATCGTCTTGAGACTGATACCTCTGGCCGCACCATTACCGGAGTCTGCGTAACGCGCCATGGACGGGTCGAGCGCTACTCCGCCGACATCGTGGTCGCCGCCTGCGGCGCCTTGAGTACCGCGCTGTTGCTGCTGCGCTCGGCAAATGATGCGCACCCCAATGGCCTTGCCAACGGGTCAGGCCAGGTCGGCCGCAATTACATGCGCCATAACCAGTCGGTGCTGATGGCGCTGTCGCGCGAGCCGAACGACACCACTTTCCAGAAGACGCTGGCAGTGAGCGACTTTTATTTCAACGCGCCCGACTGGCCCTATCCGCTGGGCCTGATACAGATATGCGCCAAGTCGCATGCGGACCAGATACGCGGCGAAGCGCTGCCGGCGTGGCTCGAATGGCTGCCCGACATGCCGTTCGAGACCATGGCACGCCATTCGATGGACTTCTGGCTGTCCAGCGAAGACCTGCCGCGCGCCGGGAACCGCATACAGATCGGGAGCGATGGCCGCGTGACGTTGGCGCTCACGCCGAACAACATGGAATCCCACCATCGCCTGCGTGCCAAACTCGAGTCGTTGCTGAGCCATGCCGGCGCGCATACCAGGCTGCTGGAACGCAAGCTCTACTTCGGCAAGGACATCGCGCTCGGCGGCACGGCGCACCAGGCCGGCACCGCGCGCTTCGGCACCGACCCCGCGACCTCTGTGCTGGATCTCGACTGCAAGGCGCATGAGCTCGACAACCTCTACATCGCCGATGCCAGTTTTTTTGTCTCCATAGGCGCCGTTAACCCGACCTTGACCATCATCGCCAATGCCCTGCGCATTGCCGGCCACATCGGTCGACGGCTTGGCGTGGCGGACGCATGACACACCAGGAATCTCTTATGCTCTTCGCGCGGGTCTGCCTGGTGCTGATGTTTCCGTTCAGCGCGATCGACAAGGTGTTGCACTGGAAGGCGGCGCTGGCGCAGGCCTCCTCGTCCTTCCTGCCCGCTGCGCCGCTGCTGCTGGTCGGCGCGATGGCCATCGAACTGCTGATGCCCATTTGCATTGTGGTGCAGTGGCATGCGCAGCTCGCGGCATTGGTGCTGGCTGCTTTCTGCTTGGTAACCGCACTGATGTACCACCCTTTCTGGCGCCATGGTGATTTCTGGGCGCATGGCGACAGCGTGGACCGTAAGCACTTCTGGGATTTCACCAAGAACTGCGGCCTCGCCGGTGGCCTGCTGCTGGTGGCGTTGGGCGCGGGGCTGTCATGACCACGCCCTTTACTCACTACTGGCACCTGTGGACCGACGCCGATGGCGCCAGCCACCAGACCCGTTGCGCGCTCACGGCTTTCCAGCTGGCGCAAGTGGGCCAAGCCGCGCCCCAATGGAACGACGAGCAGCCGCGCGGCGAAGCCACCGTGGTGTTTACCGTGCAGCCGGTCGGCTGGGTTGGGGACTGGCACGAGAACCCGGCGCCGCAGTGGATCGTGCCGCTATCCGGCCGATGGTGGGTCGAAGCGATGGACGGCACGCGCATCGAGATGGGCCCCGGCGAACTGTCGCTCGGGGAAGACCAGCACTGCATCGCCGATACGCAGGGCCGCAAGGGCCACCGGTCGGGCACTGTCGGCGGCGAGCCTGCGCACCTGATCACCATTCGCCTGCATGTTGAACCCGTGCGCCAGGCCTGCCATCTCAGCTAAGCCGTAAACGAGATGCCCACGCATGAAGTGATCGATCCGCGGTTCCGATCATTCGTGCTCGCCAATGCCGAACTCGAATTGCTGTTCGACCAAGCCCGGTGGCTCGAAGGACCGGTCTGGTTTGCCGACCACCAAAGCCTGCTGGTGAGCGACGTACCCAATGATCGCATCCTGTGCTGGCGTGCCGGTGCGGGCGTTTCGGTACAGCGCAGCCGGTCGGGCTTTTCCAACGGCCACACGCGCGACCGGCAAGGCCGGCTCATTGGCTGCTCGCACCTGTACCGGGATGTGCGGCGGGTGGAGATCGACGGTGCGGAGACAGTGCTGGTGAACCGCTTTGGCGGCAAGCGGCTGAACTCGCCCAACGACGTGGTTGTTAAACGCGACGGGACCGTCTGGTTCACCGATCCGCACTACGGCATAGAGACCGATTACGAAGGCACGAAGCGCATGCCCGAGCTTGCGCCATCGGTCTACCGCTTCGATCCGCGCGACGAATCCCTGGTCCTGGTGGCGGACGATTTCGACGGGCCCAATGGCCTGTGCTTCTCGCCCGACGAAAAGCTGCTGTACGTGGCCGAGAGCGGCACGCAATTCGCGGCTGAACCGCGTCGGCACATCCGGGTATTCGATGTCGTTGACGACGGCTCGCAGCTCGCGAACAGCCGGGTTTTTCACACGGTGTCGCCAGGCTATGCGGACGGCTTTCGCTGCGATGAAGAAGGAAACCTGTGGACCGGGGCCGCTGACGGGGTGCACTGCATCCACCCGTCCGGCGCGCTCCTCGGCAAGATATTTGTGCCCCACGCCGTGGCCAACCTCTGCTTCGGCGGGCGGCATCGCAGCCACCTTTTTCTGTGCGCAGGGCAACGGCTTTACACCATCGCGGT
Organism: Pseudomonadota bacterium; assembly: GCA_040388255.1. GTDB lineage: Bacteria > Pseudomonadota > Gammaproteobacteria > Burkholderiales > Burkholderiaceae_C > Polaromonas. Next base: position 123,437 of record JAZKCE010000028.1, read on the forward strand.
CAATCGGCGAGGCAGCCAATGGCCTTGAGAACAAGATTGCCGCGAACCGCTGCAGTCACTGGTTTCCTTGCGCTGGAACGTCAGGTCAGTGACCTGGAGCGTTCCATCGACTTCTATGTGCGCGGGCTGGGATTTGCATTGCAGTCACCGTCCCATAGGCCAGCCGATCGGGCTGGGGCCATCCTTAGGCTGGGCGAGGAGCGAATCGCCCTGTTCGTTGCCGGTAATGCCGACGATGAGGTGCCGCGGGTTGACGGCCCGGATGTGCGCTTTGCGCATGCCGCCATCGTGACGGGCGATATGGCGGGCGCCTTGCAGCGCTTGAAGGCGCTGGCACCGGCCAGCATTACACATGGCGGGCCACAGCAGTTGCCACCAGCTTCGGGGGGTGCCACCGCTTTCAAGTTTCGCGACCCCGACGGGCATCCCCTAGAGCTTATCCAGTTTGCCACCGGCAACTGTCCCGTGAGATGGCGTGCGCATGAAGGGCGCCATGCAACGCTTGGCATCGACCATGCCGCGATCAGCGTGTCGCAGGTTGAACGCAGCATCGCCTTCTATGAGGGCATGGGCTTCCGGACCGGCGCCCGCCAGATCAATCGCGGCTCAGGTCAGGCCAGACTGGACGGCTTGGCAACCTCCGGGGTGGACGTCGAGGTCGAAGTGGTCGCAATGATCCCCGGTGGCCAATCCGGCGTCCACCTTGAACTGCTGGCATACATCACACCCGCACCCAGCGGTACCGCGCTTGTAAGCAACGGCGCCAACCACGCGATGGCTGATCGCCTGGTGTGGCATGGGTCTCCGGCAATGACGTTCGCCGCCGACCCCGACGGGCATCTTCACGACGTCGGCTGCTGACCGCAATGACCGCGCGCTCCGCCAATTCATCAATGCTCTCGGCGAGACATTCTGGCTTGTTCCGGCCGCGCTGGTGGTTCTTGGTATCGTATTGACAATGGGATTTCTCCGTATCGACTGCAACGACACGCTGCCGGTCTGGCTGGCGCAGAGCACCTGGATCTACAACGGCGGGGGAACCGGTGCCAGGACGCTGCTGGGGAAGATTGCTTCCTCAGCGATCGGCGTTGCCGCAATGGTTTTTTCCATCACTATCGCGGCGCTCTCACTTGCAGCAGGCCAGATGCGGCCACGGCTGCTGCGCAACTTCACCCGCGACCGCGGCGTCCAGCTGACCTTGGGCGCATTTCTCGGAACTTTCTCTTACGCGCTGTGTCGCTTCCGGCCAGCGAGTTCCGCGAAGCTGTACTGGCCCTCACGTACGTATTGCGTGGTAGTTTTTGCCATCATGGTTCAGGGCTTGACCGTGGGGCGCGCTCGCAGGAGTTTGGCAGGCGCGACTACGGCCCCATACCGAAAGCAATGACGTTCCCGATCTCTTCTTACCTCGGCGCAAACCCATGAACTCCGGCGTGCTGGATCCCCAAGGCCCGATTGCGGCAGCGCAGCGGCTGATCCTGCTCAACGCCACCGTCATCATGCTGGCGGTGGTCGTGCCAGTGATTGTTTTGGTGCTGGCGTTCGCGTGGTGCCCGGCCAACAGCTCACTACTGGTTGTTTTCTTTTCTTCTAGAGCCGGCATACCATCGTCGCGACCCGAATAGTAATTGTTTGTGTCTATGACAATCTTGCCGACCAGCGGATCGACCGGAACCGCTTGGTAATGTTTCATGGTGATAGCTACCACGACAATGTCGCCAAATCTGGCCGCTTCATCGATAGTGCCAATCTCGCATCCAATCACTCCGCGATCACTATAGAGGGTTTGGGGGCCCCGCGAGTTGCTAAGCATGACCTCGTGGCCCACCTTCATTGCCGCTCCTGCAATAGAACGGCCAACGTATCCCGCGCCGATAATCCCAATCTTCATGACCAACCCTTGTATAAATCACACTTTATACAGCTTTTCATCCAAGGTGGCGCAATGCCTCCTATTAGTTGTGCCGATAAGCCTGTGTTTTGCGGTTGGCTCGCTCTCCTCTGAGCCGAGTACTTCGTCGCTGTGTGCACGCGACGTTGTACGCCTTGCAATTTCAAACAGCACTACGCCAAGTTGTGCTTCGAGCTCCAGCAGCCGTTTGCTGACAGCCGACACAGTGAGACTGGCTTTTTCCGCTGCCTTGCTGACGCTTCCCGTTTCCGCGACAAACAGCAACATCTGGAGGGAGAGCAGGTCAAACCGAAGCATCTCGCGATTCTAGATGTGTGTTTGCTTCTTCTAGATTGCCTTTATGGACATGCGTCGAAATGCGACGCTGATTCTCGATATTGGGATCAAATTAACTCGAACTGACACGCACGGAGGCTCACTACTGCCATCTTTTTACTTCAGTGAGGCGCAAACGTCCGCAGACGGCAGTCCATCGCGGTCCATCTGAATCAATTCCAATCCATCTCCCAGTTCCCGACCATCGACTGAAACCGGCACTTCAGCAATGAAAACTGTCGTGCTGAATTGGGAGATTTGGTTGACGATCTGCTTTCACTAGGCCTAAAATCGAGGCCTTCATAGTCTTGGTTACTGCAGACTTTGAGCTGGTTGAGACAAGAGCTTGACCAGCACCCGATTCAGGCAGACTGTTGTCGGGTAATTGAACCAGCCACTTATCACAGTAATCTGAACTGGCTGAACAGAGGTGAGTGCAATCATCCGACGTTGCATCGAAAAACTTCTGTAATTCAGGTCTAACTCTGCATGGATGATGCGGACCTTAGACCGAGTGGATAACTGGGACCTCAAGGTTTTGGTTTCCGCTTACACAAAGGTGGCAAGCACCTTGTACAGCTGCTTGAAAATTCAAGCCCCATGTACTTGATGAGCCACTTCACGCAAAGGCACAGTCCCGGTCAATCAATGCACCGGAACAACTGCTGAACATGTTTGGACGAAGCGCTTATCAATGCGCCGAAGAGCCAAGTTCAAGCAGTTGACCTGAAAAAGGTCTGCGTCGCCTCACCACATTGAATAGAGCCTCTGTGCTCGAGCTGGACATTTTTGGATAGCTCGGCTGCAGAATTTTTTTGTTTTGAAAGGTTATTTTTAGTTAGTTAGAAAGTTGCATCAATGACAAATTTCACCACACGTGACCTATCGAGGGGAACGGTAAGAGAACCCGCTGCGTCCATGAACAGGGAAAGCTTCGTCGCAGCGCCATCACCCAGAAGTTATTCCCTATCAACCAAAGAGTTTGCTGACCTCAATCTTGTTAAAGCGCAGACGGTACTCAAGCAGCACTCAACAACTGGCTCGTATTTCGGCGTGCGTCCGCTGCCGCTGCCCAATCGAAAGCTGCTTTGGCCGGATGACTCCATACAGCAGCTTTTGGCAGAAAAACTTCAGACGGGTTCGAAATGAAGGGGCCGTTTTTATCTTTCACTTTTGCTGCGAAAGAAAGTGATTCATGTCCTATAAGCTTGGCCGCGGTCTTACTTGCAGACACCGGTAATCGAAAGACTTCCTCCGGCCAGATTGGTTGCCCTGGCGCGAGCCTGAATGCTCAAGCAGGCTCTGCACTTACACCACCTAGCGCGGAAGGAAAGTCATGATAGGAAAGGCTTTCAATCCAAAACTTCCTCTAACCACTCTTATGCGCGTGATGGGGGGCGCTGCGAGCTACATACACGCGAAGAACCAATCGCCGCCCGAGATGTGCGTATGTTCTGTCTTGGCGACCACCGCGATAGTCAGTCAAGGTCTTTACGACGTTTGTTGGAGAGAAGGGAAGATTTCACCAATAAGCTTGAATATCGTGGTGGAAGCCGAAAGTGGCGAGCGTAAAAGTGCAAACGACGACGAAGCCCGACCCTATCTCCGCGCATTTGATGAGGAGCAAGCGGCGCTTGAAAGTGACTACAACCTTACGTTCGACATCGAATACAAACTGTGGAAACTTAGGATTAAAGAGACCAGTAAATTGATTGCAAAGCTGACTGCCAAAGGGCAGTGCACAGAGGAAGAAGAGGAGCAACTGCAAGACCTGGTGTCTCAGGAACCTCAGCGACGCAAGTTTGCTCGAATGCTGATCACCGAAGCAACTCAGGCAGCTCTTGGTCATCACTTGAGGCATGTGTATTCAAATTGCGGCCTCGACAACGACGAAGGTATCACCGTGCTCAAAAGTGGAATCTTGCGTGACTTCGGCATGCACAACAAAATGTGGGACAACGGCACTTGGAGTTCCAGTCGTGTCGGCAGCGGACGAACCGAGTTGCGCAACTGCCGCTTTAGCTCGTACTGGCAAATTCAGCCAGACATCATGGATGGCGTCCTTAGGAAAGGCGGCAATCATTACCACGCGACTGGGTACTCAAGTCGCAGTCTTCATGTCCGAGCGAACTCAACTCAAGGTACTCGGGACAAGAAATTTGTGGAGGTTCGCGAGGAGGATATTCAGCCCTTTCACATGCGGATCAACGAGTTATTGGACATGTATAGAGGTCCGGATCTCCCGACTCGAAAAGTCCTGACACTGAGCAAAGCCGCCACAGAACTTCTCAGTTGGTTTGATGACGAAAAAGAAAAGGCGATCGGTGAAGGGGGTTGGTTTTTTCACATGCGCGCGGCAGCGAGTAAAAGCCCGGAAAACGCGGCTCGGCTCGCTGCACATTTGCAAGTGATGGAAAAGCTAGATGGCCCAATCGGCGTAGAAGTGATGAGGAATGCTATCGTTCTCACGGCATATTTCCTGAATCAACATCGAATGCGTTTTTGCCCCCTTTCGCAGCTTGAGCTAGATATGAGTGCAATGGAAGAATTCGTCACATACAGGATTCCGCCGTCATACGTAAGAAATGGGATGATCGATGGACCCGATCTGTGCAGGATTGGTCCTCGTCACCTGCGTCCAGTCGACCGACTTTGGGAGGTTTTGAAGGCACTTGAGTTAACCGGAAAGGTGAAGCTGTTTGGTGCCAAAGGAAGCCTATGGCGAGTTGAAGTGGTTGCAAGAACAAGTAGGTATTTCGAAGAGCCTCCCGCCGGCACCGCGACAATTTTTCCCCGACTTAAAGTGTCATTGGACCCAAGCAGCATGCCCCCGCCACCAAGCCCACCACAGATAGTCGTACCCGGTAACTCTTACGAGCTCTGGCCGCGTGTTTATTTAGAGTGATATGCCGCAGATCTTGGCTATTTGGCTATCCAATAGCCAAATAGCCGGGATTCTGGAGTCATCGTTGTGAAGTACTCATCGCAGATCACTTCAAACCTGTCACTTACCAAAGTTTAAAGTGGTTGCCCTGAACCTAGAAAATTTCAATCCCATATGACGACATTGAGTTAGAAGTTACTCACCTCGCACACTCAGTCATTTCATCCAACGGCAAACCGGCCTGTTTACAGCAGGCCGGTTTTTTTATGCCCGCCACTCAACGTCGGTCCGACTTCATCCTCAACCCCGGGTGTCGTCAAGGCACCCACTCTGGAGCAATTCATGAAAGATTCAAGCTTCCCTGTTCGAACGTGTCAGTTCCACCCCTACAGCCCGCCAAACGAGGGGGCGGGCCTCATCACCGTTGATCGCGACCTCTGCTGGCGGATCAATGCCAGAGGCCTCGTCACACCCGCAGTCATCGGCGCTGTTTGCTGGGCGCGCAACAATTTCACGATGTCGAAACAGCAGCACCAGAGCATCGTGGATGGTCTAGGGCTGGAATATAAAAGCTTGCCCGGCGGCGCAACAGTTCTCGGGCCACAAGAGCAGTATTGCCGTCCAAGAAACTCGGCCAATCCCGGCGCCCATCTGTTAAACCTGACAACGCCGCAGCTGCCCCTTCACCACTACGACGCCGTCGAGGTGTACGGCTGCATAGGAGGCGAGGGTGGAATCCATAGATTTGAGGCCAACGAACACCCCGAAGGCACACTGCCCCAGTTCTGGTCGGTCGCACTGCACCTGCAAATCGGGCACATAGAAACCATTGCCGACTTCCCCAAAGAGAACCATGCCGAAACCTTCGGCCTGATCATGACCGACCTGATCCGTTCGGCCCGTCAAGCCCGAGGTCTGGACACCTCTCTGCTTTACGCCGTCTAGAAGTTCTGGGTCTGCCTTCACAGGCTTTCACCCGCGCCGTCTCTTTCCTGTCCCGTTGCATTCCAAAAAGCATCCGATGCCCAGCGGAGGCCTAGGCACGTCCATCAACCGCATTCCAAACACAAGGAGCCCAAATTTGCCCTATCCCTCATACCTCACCCATGAGGAACTCGAGCGCAGGGCGTTCCTGGCCGGCGACGGCCTGATCGCCAGCCTCGCCGAGACCGCCCATAACCTTGAACAGGAGAACCTGAACTACTTCAACACACACGACACCCTCAAAGCCCAAGCCTTCGAAGCCGGCAAGCTCGAAGGCTTGAGCGAGGACGTGCAGGCCGCCATGAGCAGCCTCAACGCCCAACTGAGCACCATGCAGAACCAGCTTACCCAAGCCACCGAACTGCTGGGCACCTGCCACGCCTGGCTGCAAGGCGACCAGACCAAAACCGTCAAAGGCCGGCGGGACGCTGCCCAATCACTGTCCACCCGGATGGTCTCCCAAGGCTTGGGCTATCCGAGGCACTGAATAGCCATCGCGCGTGAACCCTGCCCCTGATTCCACCTTCGCACTCCATCCCTTCAACCAACTAGCAACCCATGATCGTCAACTCATCGCCTCTTGAATCTCTGGCCGCATTCAGCCTCGCCTTTTTCGGCGGCCTCGTTTGCGGCCTTCTCCTGTCCAGATATGCCGCGCACATCCGAAATGATGCTGTCAGCGCACTGGACGCCCTTAGCTCACTCAGGCCGGTCCCCACCGCTTGATTCCAAAACCTCAAAGGAACACATCCATGAACTTGTTGAAGTATTTCAAACGCGATCCCCAGCCCCAGACCCCACCCCTGTCAGCCATCTGTCCCAACTGCCACCAGGAAGACACCCGCCCCAGAAACCTCGCCCGAAAGATAGGCGGGGTCCTGGGCGCGGTCGCAGGCGCCGCCTGCGGTGTCTATGGCATCCTCGGGACCGACCGCATAGGCATGGGCGATGTCCGCTTCCCCCATGAGTGGGAAGAATTCCGGGCTGACCCGATCGCCATCGCGGCAGCCACCTTGCGCGGACTCCTCGGCGCCACCACGGGCGCGCTCGTTGGAATCCGGCTCGGCGAGATAGTGGACGCCCACTTGCTGGAGAACCAGGCTTGTCGACACTGCGGCCACCCGTTCGGCGAAGGCGTGGAATTCGTCCAGCGACCCACCCCCTTCGAACCAGCAAGCCAGCAGGCAGGCCCGGGCGGTTACGCCAGCGGCTCCGGTTCAGGCTTCTTCTCCCCAAGATTCGGCGAGCCTCCCACGGACGTCGATCTGGATGAAGAAGATGAAGCAGGCACTGACTTTCCGTCCAGATTGCCGCCTTTCGGATTTGCGCTGCAGGCGCGAGATCTCACCCTGGGCACAGATGCTGACCTTGATACCGATACCCACCCGGACTCTTGTCCAGTGATCGATCCAGGCCAGACAACCGCCTAGCGCTTCCTTGTTTCCAAAGGCGATCTGGCCGGGCAACCCGCCGGGCTGGCCTGCTGCCTTTCACTTCCCCTTTCCCTTTCCCTTTCCCTCACCACCCCGCGCGCGCACCAGGCCTCTGCATTCCCGCAGAGGCCTGGCTGCGCCCGTCACCAAGAAAGTACATGACCATGCCGCACGAAATCAACTCCTTTGCATACACCGGCGATGCCCCCTGGCATTCGCTTGGAAATCGCCTTCCTGCCAAACAGCCCCTCGAAGTCTGGGCGGCCGCCGCAGGCATGAACTGGGAAATCCGCGAAACCCCAGTCCGGTTCCAGCCGGCTGGATCTCCCGAATCCTCGGTCCTCGCTTTCGAAGACCAGAAAGTCCTCTACCGCAGCGACAACAACAAAGCTCTGTCGGTGGTGAGCCGTCGCTACCGCACCGTCCAGCCCGAGCAGATTCTTGCGTTCTACAAGGGGCTCACAGAGGCATCGGGCTTTGAGCTCGAAACCGCCGGTGTACTGAAGGAAGGACGCAAGCTGTTTGCCCTCGCCAAAACCGGCAAGCAGACGGTGCTCAAGGGAGGTGACCGCGTCGACGGCTACATCCTGCTGGCCACCTCCTGCGACGGTACGTTGGCGACGACCGCGACTCACACCACCGTACGGGTGGTGTGTGCCAATACGCTCGCTGCCGCCATCGACGGGGCAAAGGGAGCGGTCAAGGTTCCCCACAACACGATCTTCGACCCTGATCTGGTGAAGTCTCAGCTCGGTATTGCCGTGTCCCAGTGGGATGCGTTCATGTACCGCATGAAGGAGCTCACCCACAGAAAGGTCAAGGATTCTGAAATCGAGACCTTTCTACGCAAGGTTCTGAGTCTTCCGGAAGGTGCGGTCAGTCCCACTGAGCGTGTCACCCACGCGCGATCTCTCAAGAAGCTTCATGCGCTGTATTTAGGAGAAGGCCGCGGCGCCGACCTAGCTTCTGCAAAAGGGACAGCTTTTGGCCTGTTGCAGGCCTGCACCCAATGGGTGGACCACGAGCGCCGTGCCCGAAACCAGGACTATCGCCGCGACTCGGCATGGTTCGGACAGGGTGCCAGTCTGAAAGAGAGGGCACTCTCCGAGGCCCTCGAGCTGTTGGCCTGAACGGCCGTCGGTCTGTCGATTCCAGCCGGCCTCATGGCTGGCTGGATGACTCATACCTCTACCTCATAACTCTCAACTCAAACATTCAACCTTGAAGGAACCCCTTATGGGATGGCTTTTTACCAAGAAAACGAAGGATCAACTGGTGGCAACACTGGTGGCATCCAGCGGCAACGACAACGTCAGCAATGAGGTGCTCGAGCACCACTTGGTCGGCGGCAGCGTCTTGTGGTCGCTTGTGCGGCTGACCGTCAAGAAGGACGGACTGCAGCAATTCAAAAAGGGCGAAGCCCTGATCTTCATCCGCTGTGACCTGCTGGACCAGCAGGATGGAAGCTGGGGCTACAAAGCAGCGGAGGAGAGCATGCACCCATACGCGTACAGCTGTCTCGTGCATTACCTGGACCTGGCGCCCAAGCAATCTGAGCAGTGGCGGGAACGGGTCCGGAGGTTCCATGCCGGCGAAGCCAGATCCGAGACCGAGACCGAGACAAAGCCCCAAATCTAACGTTACTCAACCCCTCATGAAAGGAGTTGCCATGAGCAACCTGAAACAGGACAACATCTGGTCACCGGCTCCTGCCGGACTGACCATCGCCACACCCAGCAGGCACGGATCGGGTCCGGCTGCCAACGAGCCTCGATTCGAACGGGGCATTGACAGGTCAGAAGCCGTGGCGATTCTGGGGGTTGATCCCTCCCGCACCAGCCTGGATCTTTGGCATGAAAAACAAGGTCTGCTCATCCAGCCCCGAAAAGATCCAGAGCCGGAGGAAACTGGAATCTGGCCATTCATGCTGGAGCCACTGGTGGCGACCGTGTATGCCAAGCGTACAGGGCATCTCGTCAAACGCGTGTCCAAAACGCTGCGGCATCCTGCCTATCCATGGATGGGCGCGGCAATCCGCTGGGAAGTGGAGTCGCCGGAGGTGGGGCTGTTGCACTGCCTGCAGGTCGGTGCCAAAGACATGCCGTTATGGGAACACGGAATCCCTGAGCCTGTACGGGTCGATCTGATGCATTTGCTGGCGGTGACGGGTCAGCAAGCGGTGGATCTGGCCGTCCTGCAGGGAGGCCGGTCCGTGCGGGTTCTCAGAATCTGTAGGGACGAGGCCTTGATCGAGCGGGTGATCGAGGCTGAGGCGAGGTTCTGGGGGTATGTGGAGAGGGGGCAGATGTCTAGCTAAACGGTACGACCAGATATCGGGATTAACGAGGAATCCTTTTCCTTCTCTTAATAGGTTCCGCACGAACGGTGCGCGGTGCACGGGTCAACGTGACATCCAACCCGTGTTTCTCCGCCAAGGCTGGATCCAGCATTTCTTGGGCAGAAATCCCCACTGCGTGACTGATCAGTTCGATGTTGTCGATGGAGATGTTCCTCAAACCCCGCTCCAACGTGCCAATGAACGTGCGATCAAGTCCAGCTTCATCTGCAAGGCGCTCCTGAGACATTGCTTGATGCACTCGCACTAAACGGACATTGCGTGCGAACGTCAGACGGAGCGACAGCTCTGGGTTTTCGTTTTTGCGCGTCCGTGACATGACTCCTATCTTTGATAAGTGAGGTGTTTAGTTCCACGGTGTTTGAAGCTCTTTTAGATGTAGACTATTTCCGTATTTAGATCTTGATTTATAGGACCAAAAGGCGTCTCACGTCTTAAATAGAGTTACAAAAACATCATTAAATAATTGGAGTAAAAATGATCTTTTGCCGAGGATGCGGTAAGCCCATCCACGAAACCGCAGCCAGTTGTCCCCACTGCGGAGCAGTTACCAACCCACCACCTACCAAGTCGTCCTCAAGCAAGGCCAGCCTTAGCTTGTCCATCGCTGCCATCGTTCTGGGGAGTCTGACCATTCTTGGTCTGCTCGAAGCAGACACCATCACCAGGGACACGCTTATAGGCGGCGGCCTTTTCACCGTAGTCGGGCTGACCTTTTCGGTGATCAACCTCAGTCGACCTGAGACTCGAAACGCTTGGGCAGTTGCTGCGGTGCTCGTCTGCGCCATCGCGGGTCTGGCGGTGCTGGGCTCAATCTGATTGAAACAACCTTAACCACACACAGGAGAAACAAGTAAATGACAGCTTTGGTCTATTGCCGCGGTTGCGGCAAGCAAATCCATGAAACCGCACCGACCTGCCCCGAATGCGGAGCGCCTCAGAAACCCACGGCAACCCCGGTTGCCCAGCCGGGTTCAGCATCTGCGCCGGCTGCGACCCTCAGTCCTGCCGACTCCTTGAACAAGAAGCTTCATCTGGTGATGCTGGTGGCAGCTGCCCTGGGCGTGATCTTTCTGTTCACAACAAAAGCGTTTTTCCTGATCGGGGCAGCTGCCGGCGTCTGTTTTGGGTTGAGCGTGCGCCTTTACCTGGCGCACCACAAGACAGGCTTTTCCGGAAGCTCCAAGCTCAACTGGATGCTGGTCGCAGGTGGGAGTACCTTGTCCTTGATCTGCATGGTGGCCGAGCTCTATACGGTGCAGGGCATGTTCCTGCTCTTTGTCGGGGTGCGGGGTTTGATCATGTACTTCTCGATCTACAACCAGCCTGCAGCGGTTGAGCCTACCAAAACCGAATAAGCCTTCATGGAGTGGACTCCGCGTCCCTCGGCGTTTGCCGGACATGGGGATCCCTCAAGCCTTCTGGCTCCTTAGCTCTTTGCGGCCATTGGCCGCTTTTTTGTGGGCGGCTGGCGCTATGCCGGCTTGCATCCACTTCCAACCTTTTTACTTCCAACCAGACATTACGAAAGAAAGCTTATGAACACAACCAGATTGATCCTCGCAGCGGCCATTGTGGCGCTCTCAACACTTCTCGCAGGATGTACGGATCCAGAGGTCAAGGCCGTCAAGGCATCCAGACACTGGGAGGACACTCCGCCTTACGGCACCATACTGGACCGAGCGGACTGCGGTTCCCTTAACTGGGCCGTCCCCACGGATGACAACGGCTACAAGTACGTCACAGCCACCTGCACCCTGAGCCGCAGCACGTCCAGCGAGGTCAAGGAGCAGGCCATTGCCTTGGCGGACAAGCGTCTGAACGAAGAGGTCAAGAGAAACAAGTACATCTTCACCCAGCAGTTCAAGTCTGCGCAGGAGCGTGTGGGCCAACAGGCACAACAGTTTGCGGGGCAGGATCCTTCGTCGATTTCGGCTTACGCGCTCAGGGAATACAACGAAGAGGCGAGCCGGCTGGAAGCGCGCAAGAAGGGCGTTGATGCGTATATGGCCGAAGTGGATGCGCGCAAGGAGAAAGAACTGCAGAGACTGAAGACGCTGCTGGATTCGGGCTCACTGGCTGCGGAATACTACTTCCAGGTGCGGGGCGAGCAGGGCCGGCTCCGGGGCATGAGCCTGATCGTGGGGGACAAGAAAATAGGCGCTGGTGACGGGGAATATGTCTTCTCGATGGCGAGGCTGGCCAAGAGGGATCTGGCGGCCGAGCGTGTCTGGTGGGCTCAGCGCCTGTCGTATTTTCCTTCGCTGCAAAGCATTCAGAACTGCTCCTATCTGGAGGGCTGTATGTAGAAAAACTTTCCAGTTACCACGCCTCAACTTGAGGCGTGGTAACAGCCAGATATTTTTTTGCCAAATAAATAGATGTATTCATGCGAGGCCCAACGTCGCCAATATATCCACTTAGCCGAGCTCCTTCTCGAAGTTAATTGTCGAGAATATGTAGTTATGGCTAGTTATCAATTCGGACGGCCGACTAACAACATGGGAGAACGAGTTGCCGCTCGCATAACATTGCGTTTGACCGGGGAGCGATGATCCGGAGTTCGCCACGTTAGATTAACCTGTGTCAAAACAACAAATTGGGAGCGGAGATGCCAACGATTGAAAAATTAGTGCTGTCGAACTTCAAAAAGTTTGACACCTTGGAGCTCGATTTTGACTCAGAGCTGAACCTCCTTATTGGGGACAACGAGGCAGGGAAAAGCTCAGTGCTGTTGGCGCTAGAACTTGTGATGAGCGGAAGTCGCAGCAAGGTTGAAACTGTCGGAATCGAGACGCTACTAAACGGCGACGCTGTTAAAGCATTCCAGGCAGGGGAGTGTACCGTGGCCAACCTGCCAAAATTGTTCGTTGAAGTCTACCTCTCGGCAGATAAGAAACCTGGGTTGAACGGAACGAACAACTCGAAGGGACTCGAGCGTGACGGCCTGCGAATGTCGTTCGAGCCCATGCTCGACTTTAGCAAGGAAATCGCTGAGGCGCTGAAGGAAGATCAGACCAACTTCCCCTTTGAGTACTACGGCGTTCAGTTCTATACGTTCTCGGGTGATCCGTATTCCAGTGTTAAGAGACACGTCCGTCACTTGGCAATAGATAGCTCAAAGATCGATAGCGACTACGCAGCGCGGGAGTACACCCGCTCGGTGTTCGCGATGCATGCGGACGTTGGGAACCGTAGCAGACTAGAGAACGCCTATCGGCAAAGCAAGGGTGAATTCAAGAACGGTCAATTGAAAGCACTGAACGACAAACTGGTCGACTACAAGTTTGGCGTGCGCACTAGCACCAAGTCCAACCTCGAGTCCGACTTGGTCATCACCGAGGATGAGATCCCAATCGAGAGCAAGGGCAAGGGTCGGCAGTGCTTTATCAAGACCGAATTCGCGCTGAGCAAGAAGGGAGTCGATAGTCGGCTGGATGTCCTCCTGCTTGAGGAACCTGAGAACCACCTGAGCCACGCGACGATGCATCAACTCATCGAGCGAATCGCTCAGTCGGCGAACAAGCAATTGTTCATCGCGACTCACAGCAGTTTGATCTCCTCTCGGCTTGACCTGCGCAAAGCCACCCTCCTCGGAAAACGAGGCCAGCAGGCACGGCTTAACAAACTCCCGCCGGATACGGCGAAGTTCTTTATGAAAGCGCCGGATAACAACGTTCTTGAGTTCGCACTTTCTAGGAAGGTCATCCTCGTAGAAGGCGACGCTGAGTTCATTCTCCTAGATGCGCTCTACCAGAAACACTCAGGATCGACGCTGAAGAAGGACGGTGTCCACGTCATCTCGGTGGGAGGTACGAGCTTCAAGCGCTACCTGGATCTCGCCAAGCTACTGGGCGTGCGCACCGCGGTCATTCGCGACAACGACGGTGATTACCAGCAGAACTGCGTCGACAACTACGCCGAGCATGCAATGTCGCACGCCAAGATATTCGCCGACACTGATTCCAAGCAGCGCACGACCTTCGAGATTTGTCTGTACGAAGACAACAAGGCAGTTTGCGACGAAGTGTTCCGTAAGCCAAAGCGTAAGCTCGAGCCGTTGGAGTACATGCTCGCCAACAAGGCCGACGCGGCATTTGACCTTCTGCTCGCGAAGCCAGCTGAGTTGGTGGCCCCTGGATACATGCAGGAGGCCATAAGATGGATAAACGGGTAGTCTTCGCGGTTGCAGGCTCGGGGAAAACTACCCGTCTTATCAACGAGCTCGACTTTTCCAAGCGAGTCCTGCTCATTACCTATACAGAAAGCAACTGTGAGGAGATACTTCGCCGCATTCTTGTCAAGTTTGGGCACCTCCCGGAAAACATCACTGTCTGCACCTACTTCACGTTCTTGAACTCGTTCTGCTACCGGCCCCTACTTCTGATGAAGATGCAGAGCACGGGCATCTCCTTTGAGAAGCCGAGCGAGTATTCATCGCTTCAAAAGCTCCATAGCCGTGATCGGTACGTGACAAAGAGCGGTCGCATCTACCACGCTCGAATGGCGAAGGTTCTGGATGTGCGGGGATGCATTCCGACGCTGCAGCGTCGACTGGAGCGCTACTACGACAAGATCTGCTTCGACGAAGTGCAGGATATAGGTGGGCACGACTTCAATTTGCTCAAGCAGATTGTCCAAGCCGACGTGGAGGTGTTGTTGGTCGGTGACTTTTACCAGCATACGTACTCCACAAGCTCAGATGGTGCAGTCAATAGAGGATTGCACGACAGCTATGAGCGCTTCAAGGATGCCTTGCGTTCTGCCGGCTTGGTCGTTGACACAACCTCCTTGGTCAAAAGTCACCGCTGCAGTGCCACCGTATGTTCTTTCATCCGAGACGAGATTGGGGTGGACATCTATGCTTACTCAGAGCGCACCACGCAAGTCTCCATTGTCAGTGAGCTGTCCCAGGCATCGGAGCTTCACGCGGCGTCAGGAACCGTCAAGCTTTTCTATCAAGAGCACGGACGGTACGGTTGCTATTCGCAGACCTGGGGCGATTCAAAGGGGCGCGACCACTATCAAGACGTGTGCGTTGTCTTGAACCCCGAGTCATGGAAACGCTATTCGGCAGGGACCCTATCCGAGATGGCCGCAGTCTCACGTAACAAGCTGTACGTCGCGTGCTCGCGGGCACGCGGCGACCTCCACGTGATGCCTGACACACTTCTAAAGGCCTTCAAGAAAGGCCGGGACGTTCGTCATGTCTCCCTCGTTTAAGCCCTATTCCGGGCAGTTCGAGCTTTTTCGCTTGAAGTGACAGAAGTCTATGACAGATTATTTTTCAGCGGCTACGGTTCTTTGATCGCATAGACAGGACAAACACTAGCCTAAAGCGCGCACCCCTCCAGGAGCGGGGCAGTATTGACGGTGTCAGTTATAGCGGCTAAAGTCCGATAAGAGCGCATGTCGGCGCCTGCTGCCCACCACGGCAAACCCTCGCGGGACGACGTTCATCTAACTTCAATCCCGATTCCCTTTGTAGGCGAGTCTAGGCAGTGGGCACCTGTGATTTGCGTACAGAAGGAGTCTGTCATGCGTTATATACCCACGCCCGACCAGGTCGTCGAGCGCCTCAAGAAACAAGCTAAAAAACTGCAGCGTTCCGGTGCCGGCAAGCACTCGGATTTGCTCAATCGCGTCGCCAAACAGAGTGGCTATGACCATTGGCGCCACGTAGTCAGTTGCAACGAGAACGCAAAGGCTGCCAGTCAGATGCGGTCAATTCGCGAGGAATGCGAAACAATCATCACTGCGGAGGTCCAAGGTGCCGTGAAGATCGTGGTGACAAAGCCTGGGCCAGCTTGTCCACCTTTCGTTCTTTTCTCCACTGGGATTGGTGATGCCTGGTTACTCGAGCCTGATGAGCATTTAGCAATGTGCCTAATGTGGCAGGGTAAGCGCGAGGAGATCGGAGTTTCGGAGGACCCCTCGCGGATAGAAGTCGCTTGGGACGGTGAATATGAACTTCTAGGTGACTTCTTCCACGTAGACACAAATAACCCGCGAATCGGTGAGCGAGCTATAGGTGGTTATCCGCTGGGCGAGGTGCGCAAAGTCTTGGACACAGCACAGTCGACGCTTTCCAAAATGACGGCTGTCATTGGTCAGTGGGACGCGGTGGACATCACTGACGAAGTCGTTGCTCAAATGATCAAGAAGGGCTATGCATCTGAAGAAGTCTTAAAGTTGAAGGCTGAGGGGTATCGCTATTCCCCTGGTCGAGACAGCCTTCTTGGCCCTATTATGAGTAGCGATGACATGGACGAAGACGATGATTTTGCTGAGAACG
Organism: Pseudomonadota bacterium; assembly: GCA_040388255.1. GTDB lineage: Bacteria > Pseudomonadota > Gammaproteobacteria > Burkholderiales > Burkholderiaceae_C > Polaromonas. The sequence continues at coordinate 139,616 of JAZKCE010000028.1, forward strand.
TGTCGAATTGATTCCACGTTCGCCTAATCCTTATACCTCGCTCGACTGAGCCTGTTTTTCTCGGTCGGGCGCGCGTGTCAAATACGGTCATAACTCAAACACGAACGGACTCGCCAGATCCAAGGGCGAGAGGCTTATATCCACAATCAGGGTTTGATGACTACGCATTACGAGGGAGCGATACGATTCGAGCATGAATTTCCGCGACTACCAATTTGCCGTTGAAGCCTGTTCAGTTCTTCCAGAAAGCAGAAAGCGGCTGGCGGCGTACCGCGAATTCAGGACGAAGTGCCTTGAACGGTTGTCCGGCGACGAGAGCACGGCGGTGAGTCAGCAGCTTCATGACCTGTCATGGCACACAATGGTGTTTTACTGTCTGAACGAGACACGGCGAATCGAAGGGCAGCGGCTCGTTAATGGCGCTCTTTGGGAATTAATCGGCGCTGGCTACGCGAACCTAATGACTGTGGGAATTCGCCGTCTGGTAGATACGCACGGCGCCGCGACCTCCTTGGCAACCATTCTGAAGGACATGGAGGCGCATCCCGAGTTTTTCACCCGGGAACTCTTCGTCGCCTTCGACGGCATACCTTTTGACTGGTCTGTGGGCTACGAGCAGCACGTAAAAAAGGTCATCACCGATGGGCCGGGAGCGTCCTTTAGCCGGCAGGATACGAAAGGGCATGCCGCGTGGGGAACGTCCGAGATGATGCACAGGGCATTCGACAAACTTTCTGGCGTGCTGCCTGAGAAACGGCGTCGGTCAGACACGATCCCGCTCCATGTGCTCGCAAACGTGCGGCAGGCTTTGGGCGCTCCGTCGATTCTGCTGGTGAAGACGTTTACCGACAAGGTAGTCGCCCACGCTGAGCGTCTTGCGCAAGGGAACGATGTTGCGGTTCCGAGTTTCGACAATGTTGAGGACGCCCTACGTACCCTGACTCATGTGGCGAACTTCATGGCATCTTTCTTTTGGCACGGTATCGGCAGCGTCGTACCTACACCTCAGTTCGATGTCTTCAAAGATCTTGACAAAGGGTGGGCTCTGCCGCAAACCCTACCCAAGCTCCATGATTATTGGTGCATGCGGCAGAACCAGATCGATGCTTGGGTCATGGACGACGAGTGCGACTTTCTCAAGCCCTCAGCAGCCGATATTGGCTAGCTATCGATAAATACATATTGTCGCTAGTCATCAGGATTTATCGCTGGAAAAATGCGGCACACGAATTGCTGAGTGCATGTCGCTTGTTTGCTGCCGTGCTGCACCAAGTTCTTGGTTCAGCCACTTCAGGTTATCTAGACCTTGGTCTTCCCAGAGATGCTTTGCCTGAGTTTTCGGGCATCTTGCCATGGCCTAAGCAACGCATCTTCTTCGTCACCTTGGATATCAGGTACTGGTCCTTTTTGGCGAGATATGCCAGCACTTTGTTAATGAAATTCAATCGCAACTCGTAGTTGTGATACTCAATCATGCCAACCCCGAGATATTTGTAGACCATCTTCTTGCGGTTGCAATTGAAGTAAAGGCCTTTGCCACCGGCGCAGCATTGTTGCCAATGCTTGCCGTATTCCTCTGCAAGCCACGAGTCATTTTGAGACGCCGAACCATCCAGAAAGAAGACCATATGGAGATGCAGCTTCTTGTCATCTCCATACTCTAGGCGCCAGATATAACCCACCAGCGTTTTCAGGACTGGACTGGTTCTCTTTGAGTCAAGAAATCGTTTCAGATCCGATTTAAGTTCTTGGGGTGATACGCTCGCTGCGTAGTCCTTTTGGTATGCAAAGTCGACACGAAGTACCAGCAGCCGTGCAGTGACATTCATCAGAGCATTGAAATACTTCTTGCAGCTCTGAAAGCCCCTCTCGCTGGTGAGCTCCCGGGAGGCGAGTCTTCTTTTGAAATTGCGCCCGGCTACCCCCTCGCGTAGCTTAGCAAGGAGACGGTTGAACTCCTCACCCACGAAGGATCCTGAGTGCAATTTGTCATCAGGTCTGAGTGAGGCCCAATCTCCAACACTTAAGCACCTGCAGCACTGGAAAAATAGGTCCACGTGCGGGCTGAAGGAGTAGCCTGGCAGCCATGACTGGAGGAAAGCATTTAACAGCTTAAAGTACCGCCGACCAAAGGCCAGCTCTTTTAAGCTCAATATATTCTTTGCGTTTGGCTTGATCTCATAACCAAGACGGTCTGATTCAATGACCTTGTAAACAAAGCGCTCTATGGCAGGGCGGCTGTTCTCAAAGTCCTTCTTGATCACGAGCTGTTCGGCCTCAGTGATCTCAAGGTTTTTCTCTAAATCGATTGCTCGATAGATCTCATCAGCAGTGAGCTGCTGGTATTCATCAAAGTCTGAATTCATCTACTACTCCTAAGGGTCATAGGAATAGATAGCGATGTAATTTATTACTGACCAGAGTTGGGCTGAGACTGTGATCTACAGATTGGTCTTGAGCTTGATCTGTAGGTCCTTTAAGTCTCTATGTGTAAAACCTCGAATACTCTTCGGAATAATATTAAATACCAGAAGTCAGGCATTAATGAATCTGCAGTATGGCCGAATAATCTGGTCCAAGTGATACACGCGTGTCATACCTTCACCCTGCTTGTTGCTCACGAAGTTATGCGGCCAAATTTGCGCCTAAGGCCTCAGTACAACTGTAGCGAAGCAGTGCGCATTTCCACCGCCGAATACCAAGCTCTCCTTCATCTATGTTGCCAAGGACAAATTATTGAGTGCGGAACTGTGCCCTCTGCAGTAAATAGAGAGGACAACTAGCGCTTGGCACGTTCCAACCAAGACTCAGATGTAGGTCGGTGACTCGCCCGCTCGGGTTCACGTAAAGCTATTGACCGCAGTTCTGCTGATCGGCGACGCTGAACGAGACTGGGTCTTTCTGCCCCGCAAAACTCGGATTGATAGCTATTCTTTTCTTGCAGTGCGGACAAAGCACGAAGAAGCCTTCTTTGTCATCTTTTATCTGCAGGCCAGTTGCGGGCGGCAGGTACTCATCAACCCGAGTCTCCTCAGCCCGACAGAGTTCTTTGTTGCAGCATGGACAAGCTACCGATATGACCCGATTCATTTTTTATCTCCAGAAATTTGGAGTGACAGGATACGCCATAGCCTGAAAAGCTGAATTCAGTTTGCATCAAATAGCCTGTCAACCACAAGGGATAGGTTTGTGCAAATTCTTTTACTCCTCGCGTTCAATTACGAAACGCATTCAAGGCCAACCGCCTCATGATGCTTGATCCGTGCCAGGAGCGTTTCGAGCTCTATGAAGTAGCCGTTCTGGACGGGCATGACCTATCGAACTCCAACTGGGCAGGGCAACGCCAATTGGGGAAGTCCAACGTCATTAATCTAACAAAGACTGCCACAACAAAATTTGCTTACATGAGTGCTTACATGGCTAGAACGCGTTTGCAGCAGACAAGAAGAAAACGTAGATTTTCATTGGTGCGGCTGGCGGGGATCGAACCCACGACCCTTGGCTTCGGAGGCCAATACTCTATCCACTGAGCTACAGCCGCAATGCTGTGAGGTGACTTGCCCTCTTGACGAGGACAGCGCCTGATTCTACCAGCCGGTCATGACCCGCAGACACAAAGGGCCGGGGATTTGCAAGGCCACAGTTATAATGCGGGGTTGCCGGGCAGCGCCTGCTTCGGCACACAACAAACCCGATTCCCGCCCCCGATTCCTAGTTTTTTGAGGACGCCATGAGCGCAAACGATCACACCACGGCCCACGAAGAAGCCCACACCGGCCCGATCAAGACCCCCAAGCAGCTGTTGGCTGCGGTCTTTTTCTCTTTCGTTATTCCGATCTTCGGCATCATCGGACTGGTTTATTACGTGACCTCGGCCAACAAGACGGCCCCGGGCGCGGTGGATACCGAAAAGGCCGTGGCACAACGCATCCAGAAAATTGGTGCCGTTGAAATCCGCAATGCCAACCGCCCCCTCAAGACTGGCGAAGAAGTCTACAAAGCCCAGTGCGTGACCTGCCACGGCACGGGCGCAGCCGGTGCACCGAAATTCAGCGATGTCGCCGCTTGGGCGCCGCGCATCAAGACCGGGTTTGAAGCCCTCTGGAATTCCGCACTCAAAGGCAAGGGCGCCATGGGTGCACAGGGTGGCGGCGACTTTGCAGACCTCGAAGTGGGTCGCGCCGTGGTCTACATGACGGCAGCCGCCGGCGGCAAATTTGCCGAGCCCGCAGCCCCTGCTGCTGCGGCACCCGCCAATGCAGCGCCAGCCGCCGCAGGCCCATCCGCCGACGTTGTAGCCGCGCTGGCAGCCGCCAACAAGTCAGCCGCGCCTGTTGCCGGTGGCAATGCGGTCCCTGCGCTGTACACACAGACCTGCGCCGTCTGCCATGCCGCGGGCGTTGCCGGCGCACCAAAACTGGGTGACAAAGCCGCTTGGGGACCTCGCCTGGGCGCTGGCGTCGATGGCATAACGGCCATTGCCATTAAAGGTATGGGCGCCATGCCTCCCAGAGGCGGTTCGACAGCCTCCGATGCAGAAATCAAGGCGGTTGTGCAATACATGGTCAACGCGGTGAAATAAAACTGCGGGGCCATTGGCCCGACACATGAAAAAGCCGGTTTCGACCGGCTTTTTTTACGCCAAAAGTGCCCGAAGTCGGCCAGGCATGCGCGCTTCCAGCTATTGTTTTTGTAGCGCCTGCGGGCTGATCACGTAGCCGTAGTGCACCGGCAGCTCGTGCACTGCGGCCTCTTGCGGCACCCACAGGCCCTGCTCTATGGCATCTGCCGCATACATCATGTCCTGCGTGTGGACCAGGCCAAAACCCAGATCGGTTTCAAGGTAGACATGGCCAGCCTCATCGACCATGCAACGCTGCGGCCGGGCCGCACTGCCGGTATGCGCGGCCACCGAAAAATCGGCCGCAACCCGCCAGACAAAAGGCGTGGCTTCCAGCTCCACATAAACCCGCTGCGGCCCGTTCTGGAAAAACCACTGGCCCTGCGCATCGCTTTCGTAATTGCGCTGAATGAAATCGATCAGCTTGTCGTGCTTTAACAGTGAGCCCTTGCTGGCCTTCTGGCGGGCGGGGTCCATGCCGGCCACGCCGCAAAACGGCCCCGCGGCCTGGGCCCTGTCGTCGCGCATATACCAGTTGCCGCGCGCATCCAGCCCCAGCCAGCCGTAGCAATCGGGTGCGTTGGGCCATTTGGCCAGCGCGGCCTTGACGATGTCATCCATGGTTTTTCATTCCAGCTGTTGAATCAAAGATGGGCCGCAAAAAAATCCGTGACCGCTTCCGGCATGGCCCTGACATGCCCCGGGAAGGGCGCAGAGGGAAACCCCACATGCCCGCCCTGCTGCGGCTGCCACAAGGTCACGCTGGCGCTGACCTCGGCGGCCCCAGGCAGGCTCCAGGCCGGAATAAAAGGGTCATTGCGGGCATTGAGCGCCAGCGCCGGCACGCCGATATTGTGCAGGTGCGGCTTGGCGGAGGCGCGCGACCAGTAGTCATCGGTATTTTTAAAACCATGGACAGGCGCGGTGAACACGTTGTCAAAGGTGTAGAGGTCACGCGCTGCCAGCAAGGCCTCACGGCTGAACAATCCGGGGTGCTGCTCCAGCTTTTGCAGCGCCTTGGGCACCATGGTTTTAAGAAACATCCGGGTGTAGACCTGCCGGTTAAAGCCCCGGCCAATGGCCCAGCCGCCAGCCGCCAGGTCCAGCGGCGAGCAGACGGCGGCGACGGCGCTCACCACCGCGCCTGCCGCGGCGCCCATCTCACCGGCCCAGCGCATCAGGGCATTGCCGCCCAGCGACACACCCACTGCGAATACCGGGCCGCCGCGCTGCGCCCTGAAGCGCCGCAAGATCCAGTCGATCTCTTCAAAATCACCCGAGTGGTAGGCGCGCGGCGCGTGGTTCATCTCGCCCGAGCAGCCGCGAAAATGCGGCACGGCGCAAGCCCAGCCGCGCCCCCGCGCAACATCGGCCAGCGCTTCGGCGTAATGGCTGGCGGATGAGCCTTCCAGGCCGTGGAAAACCACAAGCAGGGGCGCACTGGCAGCAGCCTCATCCAGGGCAAAATCCGCATCCACAAAATCGTTGTCGGGCGTGGTCCAGCGCTCGCGGCGAAACACCGGCCTGGGTCCAAGAAAACGCCGCGCCCGCAACGCGGCCCAGATGGTTTGCAGGTTGCCGCCGGGCAGCCACCAGGGGGCGGAGTAGTTCATGACGGCAACATCCCTCAGTGCAGCACCTGCGGGCTGTCAGAGAGCTCATGCATTTCGCGCGGCGTGCCGGGGCTGGCATGGTGCGCGATCATGCGCCAGCCCTGCGCCGTCTTCTGGTAGACATTGGTGGCGATCACATAAGCGTGGCGCGGGCCTTCCTCGGTCAACACCTCGATGCGCTCAAGCACGCTGTGCACACTGGCGCCCATGGACTCAAGCCGGTGCACCTTTTCAGCACGCGCCTGGATGCTGCCGTTGGTAAACATGGCTTCAAACGCCGCCCGTATGACACCCGCGCCGATCAGCCGCGCGCCGCCGGGATGGACACACACGATGTCGTCTTCGTCAGCCCAGCAGGCCATGAGTTTTTCGATGTCGCCGCTTTGCAGCGCCTCGTAAAAGGTGGCTTCGGTGTCGTCGGCGCTGCCGTTGAGGGCAGCCGGGATTTTTGGGTTTCGCATGGGAGCATCCGGATAAGTGATGTGCCTGGGTGATGCGCTGGCGCTTAGGCGTCAATGCAGCGTTGTATTAAGCCACGCCTGCAATGCCGCGCGGGTATCGGTGCCCGGACCCTGCGCAAACTGCCACAGGAGTTCGGGCGGCGCCACATGCGTTCCCGGCGGCAGCACCTGCAAAACCGCGTCAACAAATTCTGCAAGCCTGGCCGGCCGGATCGGCCGCTCGGTCGTGGGAATCATGTAGCTGAGCGTGGACAGCATCCACGCAGCGGTCCGCACCAGAAAGCCGGAAGGTTTTTCAGCCTCTTTTTTGCGGGCTGACCGCACCAGCAGCAGGCGCTCAAAACCCACGGCGGCCACCGCCTGTTCATCCAGGTTCGCCAGGCCGCGCTTGAGCGCTTCAGGCAAGCGGCCTTCCGCATGCGGCATGAGCACCACCAGCGTCTGCACGCCGCAGCGCCTGAGCCAGCGGGCCAGGCCCAGCAGCTGTTCCGGCCCGGGTGTCCAGAGTGCGCGCTCGCGGTCGTGGTACAGGCGCGGCGGCTCGAACATCACCACACCGATTTGCGCGTGCAAGGCCTGCAGCGGCCAGTCGTCGCAGGCGCCCTGCGCGGCCAGCGTGATGCCGACCTGTGACAGCCCGGTCGTGATGGGCTCCCTGGCCAGCACCTGCGTGCGGGAGAAGCGGCCACAACCGGCCAGGCGGCGCAAGACCTCGCTGCCCAAGGCGCCGGTGGCCCCGGCAACGATCAGACCGGGTTTTGCCTGGTGTGGCGCGGCCTTGGGCCCCAGCCCGGCCTGCAGCGCCGAGGAGACATGGTCTTGGGCCAATGCTGAAAAATGCGACATCCGACTATGTTAGTGTTGCGGCTTGAATTCAGGAGGCTTTTTCATGAAATCCCGTTTTTTGAGTTGGCTTGTGCTGGGCTTTTTCAGCGTGTTGTTGACAGGCTGCGGTTACAACGATTTCCAGAGCCTGGACGAACAGACCAAATCAGCCTGGTCCGAAGTCCTCAACCAGTACCAGCGGCGTGCCGACCTGGTGCCGAACATCGTGGCCACCGTCAAGGGCGAGGCCGCTTTTGAGCAGGACACCCTGACCAAGGTGGTAGAGGCGCGGGCCAAGGCCACGTCTATCCAGGTCACGCCGGAAACCCTGAATGACCCGGCCGCCTTCAGCAAATTCCAGGCGGCGCAGGGCGAGCTGGGCAGCGCGCTGAGCCGGCTGATGGTGGTCAGCGAACGTTACCCCGACCTCAAGGCCAACAAGGGTTTCTCGGACCTGCGCGTGCAGCTTGAGGGCACAGAAAACCGCATCACCGTGGCGCGCAACCGCTACATCCAGACGGTGCAGGCGTACAACGTGCTGGCGCGCAGCTTTCCAAGCAACCTGACCGCCATGGTTTTCAGCTACGGCGTCAAGCCGAACTTCTCGGTGCAGAACGAAGCGCAGATTTCCGTGCCGCCTACCGTCAGTTTTGACAAAAAATAAGGAAAATATGCCTTTGGCCGCCGTCCCGCGGGCGCAGTCAGCTATATATTTCATAGCAATTCTGGCGCTCGCCTGTTGCGGTTTTTTCTGCCTGGCACAACCCGCCGCGGCACAGGAGCTGCAGGCCATACCGGCCTTGAGCGCCCATGTGATGGACACCACAGGCACGCTGGACGCCGCGCAAAAACAGGCGCTGGAGGCCAAACTCGCGGCGTTTGAAGCCAGCCGGGGCGCGCAGATTGTCGTGCTGATGGTGCCCAGCACGCAGCCCGAAGACATCACGGCGTATGCCCAGCGTGTCGGCGACAGCTGGAAAATCGGGCGCAAGGACATAGGCGACGGCCTGCTGCTGGTGGTTGCCAAGAACGACCGCAAGGTCCGCATCGCCACGGCCAAAACACTTGAAGGCGCCATTCCGGACCTGGCCGCCAGGCAAATCATAGACAGCGCCCTCACCCCGCGCTTCAAGCAGGGCGATTTTGCGGGCGGCCTGGACGCGGCGGCCGAGCAGATCATGGCGCGCATCAGCGGCGAGAACCTGCCGCTCCCCGCGTCCAACGACAAGCAGGGCGGCAAGCAGGGTTTTCAGTGGACAGACATGGCAGTGTTCCTGTTTTTCGCCGTGCCCATAGGCGCCCGCGTGCTCTCCGGCGTGCTGGGACGCAAGGGCGGCGCCATCACCACCGGCGGTGTGGTCGGTCTGCTGGCATGGGTTTTCACCAGCAGCCTGCTGCTGGCCGGCGGCGCGGCGCTTGTCGCAACCTTGTTCGGGCTGTTTGCAAGCCTGGGTTCGCTGGGCGGATTCGGCCGCGGCGCTTCATCCGGCTGGGGCGGACCGTCAGGCGGCAGCAGCTGGGGCGGTAGCGGCGGTGGATTCAGCAGCGGGGGTGGTGGCGATTTTGGTGGCGGCGGCGCCTCGGGTGACTGGTGAAGCAACGATGAACATCCAACAACTCAAACGCCTGTTGAAACACCTGTGGCTGGACGCGGCGGATGCCCGGCGTGCCATTCCGCCCGACATGCTGCAGCGGCTGGCCAAACGCGTGGGCGCCAGTGAGAGCCGCCATAGCGGCCAGATCCGGATTTGCGTGGAGGCCGCGCTGCCCGTGAGCTACCTCTGGCGCCTGCGCGGCAACACCGGTATCAAACAACTCCTGCACCAGCGGGCGGTAATGCTTTTTGGCAAGCTGCGTGTCTGGGACACCGAACACAACAACGGCGTGCTGATCTACCTGCAGCTGGCCGAACGGGCCATAGAGATCGTGGCGGACCGCGGTCTCAGCCGCCAGGTGCCGGCCGCTGAATGGCAGGCCATGACACGGCGCATGAGCACGGCTTTCCGCGAAGGAAAGTTTGAAGACGGCCTGACACAGGCGCTGGAAGAAGTGTCGGCCCTGCTGGTGCAGCACTTTCCGGTGACCGCGGGCGAGCCACCGCGAAACGAGTTGCCCAACGAGCCGCTGGTCGGTTAGGCCGGTTCATCGTCACACCAGGCGGGTGGCCCCCTGGCTCAGCGTCCGAAGACGACGCCGCTGTTGATCTGGTGCGCGGCATTGAGCTCCTGCTGCAGCGCGCGGCTCAAACCGCCCAGCGTCCTGATTTTCCGGTTGGCTTCACGCAGGCGATCGGACAGCCGTTTGGAAATGGCCAGCATCAGCCGCGCCGCGACAGCCGGGTTGCTTTTGATCAGCGTGAGCAGGGCTTCACGCGACAGCACCGCGACCGAAAGCTCGGAGGTGGCGGTGCATGTGGCAGAACGCGGCGCACCGTCGAGAACGCCCATCTCGCCAATCAGGCTGCCGGGGCCAATGATGGACATCACCATGCTGTCTTCCGCCTGCGCCACCTCGTTGTCAACCAGTACCTCACCCTCCAGGATCAGCATCATGAAGTCGGTATACGTGACTTCGCCCTCCTTGATCAGCACCGTGCCCATGTCTACCCGTCTCAGCAGCATGAAACTGACCACCGCCCGGGCATCGGCCTTGCTGAGGTCCGCCAGGGCCGTGGGCGTCACCAGCAGGTAGGCCGCGTTTTCCTGGTTGACGTCCTTGAAGGGTGTGAAGTTTCGGTTGCGGAAGAAAAACATGGCCCGATTGTAAAAGGAGTGGCCATGCGCAAGCGACTGCATGCACCAAGGTTGGGCAATGGCATCACAGAAAGCAAAAAACCGCCCGGAGGCGGTTTTTCTTGAGGTCCGACCAGATTATTTTTTCTGGCGGTACTTGCGCAGGGCAGCGATTTGAGCAGCCATCACGGCCAGCTCGGATTGCGCCATGGCGATATCGATATCACTCTTCGCGTTCTTCAGGGCTTCCTCGGCTGCGGCCTTGGCTTCGACCGCCTTGGCTTCGTCGAGATCCTTGCCGCGAATCGCGGTATCGCTCAGGACGGTGACGCAATGGGGCTGCACTTCGAGCAGGCCGCCGGCCACGAAGACAAATTCTTCCGAGCCATCGGCCTTTTCAATGCGCACTGCGCCCGGCTTGATGCGGGTGATCAGCGGTGTGTGGCGCGGGTAGATACCCAGCTCGCCCGCCTCGCCGGGCAAAGCCACAAAGCGGGCTTCGCCGGAGAAGATGGACTCTTCCGCACTGACAACATCGACGTGGATGGTAGTCATATCAAACGTCCGTTAAACTTTTTTCGCTTTTTCAAACGCTTCGTCAATGGTGCCGACCATGTAGAAGGCCTGTTCCGGCAGGTGATCGCACTCGCCGGCCACAATCATCTTGAAGCCGCGAATGGTTTCAGCCAGGCTGACGTATTTGCCGGGCGAACCGGTAAACACTTCAGCAACGTGGAACGGCTGCGACAGGAAACGCTGGATCTTGCGGGCACGGGCCACGGCCAGCTTGTCTTCAGGCGCCAGTTCGTCCATGCCCAGAATCGCGATGATGTCGCGCAGTTCCTTGTAGCGCTGCAGCGTGCCCTGCACGGCACGGGCCGTGGCGTAGTGGTCTTCGCCCACAACGTTGGGGTCGAGCTGGCGGCTGGTCGAATCGAGCGGATCAACCGCGGGGTAGATACCCAGCGAAGCGATGTCACGCGACAGCACCACGGTGGAGTCCAGGTGGGCAAAGGTCGTGGCAGGCGATGGATCGGTCAAGTCATCGGCAGGAACGTAAACGGCCTGGATGGAAGTGATGGAGCCGACCTTGGTGGAGGTAATACGCTCTTGCAGACGGCCCATTTCCTCGGCCAGCGTAGGCTGGTAACCCACGGCGGAAGGCATACGGCCCAGCAGTGCGGACACTTCGGTACCGGCCAGCGTGTAGCGGTAGATGTTGTCCACAAAGAACAGCACGTCACGGCCTTCGTCACGGAAAGACTCGGCGATCGTCAGGCCGGTCAACGCAACACGCAGACGGTTTCCTGGAGGCTCGTTCATCTGGCCGTAAACCATGGCGACTTTGGATTCGCTAAGGTTCTCGAGGTTCACGACGCCGGAGTCGGCCATCTCGTGATAGAAGTCATTGCCTTCGCGGGTACGTTCACCCACACCGGCAAACACGGACAAGCCCGAGTGCGCCTTGGCGATGTTGTTGATGAGTTCCATCATGTTCACGGTCTTGCCGACGCCGGCGCCACCGAACAGGCCCACCTTGCCGCCTTTGGCGAAGGGGCAAACCAGGTCAATTACCTTGATGCCGGTTTCCAGCAGTTCCTGCGATGGCGAGAGCTCGTCATAGGCAGGTGCCTTGCGGTGGATGGGGGCGGTCAGGGTCTGGTCGACCGGGCCACGCTCGTCAATCGGCGCGCCCAGCACGTCCATGATGCGGCCCAGTGTGGCCTTGCCCACGGGAACCGTGATGTTGGCGCCGGTGTTGTACACCACGTTGCCGCGGCGCAGGCCGTCGGAGGTGCCCAGTGCGATGGTACGCACAATGCCGTCGCCCAGCTGCTGCTGGACTTCCAGCGTCAGTGCAGAGCCTTCCATTTTGAGTGCATCGTAAATCTTGGGCATCTGGTCGCGCGCAAATTCTACGTCAACCACCGCACCGATACACTGAACAATCTTGCCTTGAGCTTGAGCCATGATTGGATCCTTTTCTGTTCTTTAAGTCTTTAAATCAGGTGTGGCGGCTTAAACCGCAGCAGCACCGGCAACGATTTCCGAAAGTTCTTTCGTGATCGCCGCTTGACGCGTTTTGTTGTAAACCAGCTTGAGTTCGCCAATAACGCTGCCGGCGTTGTCGGTTGCGGCCTTCATGGCCACCATGCGGGCGGACTGCTCGGACGCCATGTTCTCGGCGACCGCCTGGTACACCAGCGCTTCCACGTAACGCACCAGCAGGTCGTCAATCACGGTCTGCGCATCAGGCTCGTAGATGTAGTCCCAGCCG
>JAZKCE010000029.1:0-24434 GCA_040388255.1 Pseudomonadota bacterium
AAGGCATTCGTGCCGGCACCACCAAGGAAGGCATCAGCGGCATCAAGCCGGCCATTCCAGGCGGCGTGATTGCGGCCGGCAATGCCAGCCAGTTCTCCGACGGCGGCGGTGCCGTTGTGGTGATGGACGAGAAGCTTGCCAGCAGGAAAGGCCTGAAGCCGCTGGGCCGCTTCCTCGGGTTTGCGGTCGCAGGCTGCGAGCCGGACGAAATGGGCATTGGCCCGGTGTTTGCGATTCCCAAGGTGCTGGCAAAACTGGGTTTGAAAATCAGCGACATTGACCTGTGGGAACTCAACGAAGCCTTTGCCGTGCAGGTGCTGTATTGCGCCGACAAGCTGGGCATCCCCATGGACAAGCTCAATGTCAACGGCGGCGCGATTGCCGTGGGCCATCCTTACGGCGTCACCGGCCAGCGCCTGACAGGCCATGCCTTGATCGAAGGCAATCGCCGCGGCAACGTCAAACGTGTCTGCGTCACCATGTGCATAGGCGGCGGCATGGGCGCTGCGGGCATTTTCGAAGTTCTTTAAAGCGTTGCAAGCGACATGAACCAGGCCCTGCTCCTTCAGAAAGGGCAGGCTGTTCTTGCCCTGCAGCCTTTCAGCCTGCTGATCGGCGCCGAACTGCACGCACTGTCGCCCGGACATTGCGAGCTGCATGTGCCGGCCAGCGAAAAGATCCGGCAACAAAACGGCTTTGTGCATGGCGGTGTGGTCAGCTATGCGGCCGACAACGCCTTGACCGATGCCGGCGGCACTGTGCTTGACTGGGCGGTGGTCACTTCCGAATTCAAAATAAACTATGTCCGGCCGGCCATTGGCGAGCGCCTGATCGCGCGCGCCCATGCCGTGTATGCTGGCAAATCACAGGCGGTTTGCCGCTGCGATGTTTTCATGCTGATCGATGGCGAGGAAAAACTTTGCGCCGTGGCCCAGGGCACGATTGCAAAGCTTGCCGCCAAAAACTCCCCGGAATAATTCCGGCCACCAAGGATTGCACAGCACCATGAGCCTCAGGCCCACTCTTGATTTCCTGCTGTACGACTGGCTCGCCGCCGAATCGCTGAACCAGCGCAGCCGTTTTGCCGACCACTCGCGCGAAACCTTTGACGCCGTGTTTGATACCTGCGAGCGCATCGCGCGCGAAAAGTACGCCCCCTTCAACCGCACGGTGGACACGCAGGAGCCGCATTTTGACGGTGAAAAAGTCCTACTGCCTCAGGCCACGCATGATGCCCAGGACGCCTATGCGGCGTCGGGCATGCTCAGCGCCGCGCAAGACTACGAGATGGGCGGCATGCAACTGCCGTACACGGTTGAAGCCGCCGCCAACGCCTTTTTTGCCATGGCCTCGGTCAGCATGGGCTCGGGCATGCTGACCACCGGCAATGCCAACCTGCTGATGAAACACGGCACAAAACTGCAGCAGGACGTGTTTGCGAAAAACGAGTTTTCGGGCCGCTTTTCGGGCACCATGTGCCTTTCGGAGCCGCAGGCAGGCTCATCGCTCAGTGATGTCACCACAAGGGCAGTGCCCGATAGCGCGGACCATGAAAACGATGCACTGGGCCCGCGCTATCGCCTCAAGGGCAACAAGATGTGGATCTCGGCGGGCGAACACGAGCTGACCGAGAACATCATCCACCTGGTGCTGGCAAAGATTCCCGGCCCGGACGGCAAGCTGATTCCCGGCACCCGCGGCATTTCACTGTTTATCGTCCCCAAGAAAATCGTCAACGAAAAAGGCGAGCTGACCGGTGTACGCAACGACGTGGCGCTGGCCGGCCTGAACCACAAGCTTGGCTGGCGCGGCACGACCAACACGCTGCTCAACTTTGGCGAAGGCAAATACCCGGTCGATGGCCAGCCCGGTGCCGTGGGTTACCTCGTCGGCAAGCCGCACGAAGGCCTGCGCTGCATGTTCCACATGATGAACGAGGCGCGCATAGGCGTGGGCATGGCCGCCACCATGCTCGGCATGGCGGGTTACCACGCCAGCCTCGACTATGCCAAGAGCCGGCCGCAGGGCCGCCCCATGGGCGTGGGCGGCAAGGACGCGGCGCGGCCGCAGATCCGCATCATCGAACACGCCGACGTCAAACGCATGTTGCTGGCGCAAAAAGCCTACTGCGAAGGTGCACTGGCGCTGGAGTTGTACTGCGCCCGACTGGTGGACGAGCAGCACACCGGCGCGCCGCAGGCCGCTGACGATGCCCGCATGCTGCTCGAGGTGCTGACGCCAATTGCGAAAAGCTGGCCCAGCGAATGGTGCCTGGAGGCCAACTCGCTGGCGATCCAGGTGCATGGTGGTTATGGCTACACGCGCGACTTCCCGGTCGAGCAGTACTGGCGCGACAACCGGCTGAACATGATCCATGAAGGCACCCACGGCATCCAGGGCATGGACCTGCTGGGCCGCAAGGTGCTGATGGAAGACGGCAGGGGGCTTGCGCTGCTGGCCGGGCGCATCAACACGACGATTGAACGCGCCATGCAGGTGCCGGAACTGGCGGCCCACGCCAATGCACTGGGCAAGGCGCTGCAGCATGTGGGCAGCGCCACCAAGGCGGCCTGGGCAACTGGCCAGCCTGGCGATGCGCTGGCCAATGCCGTGCCTTATATGCAGGCCTTTGGGCATACCGTGCTGGCCTGGATCTGGCTGGATGTGGCGTTGGCGGTCATGGCTTCGGATGCTACAAAATCAATAGCTGCTCGCGCTGGCCGCTTGGTGGCTGCACGCTATTTTTATCACTACGAACTGCCAAAAATAGACGCTTGGCTCAAAGTGGTGGAGACCCGCGACCGGACTTGTGCCGACTTGCCAGAGGAGGCGTTTTAACCATGAGTTTTTTCAAGCCATCATCGGAGCCATCTTCCGGCAAATTCATCGCCAGGCTCCAGGCCCTGATCTGGATTCTGATTTACGGCGGCCTGCTGACGCTGGTGCTGGGCCTGTCGGTGCAGCGCACCAGCGACCCCATAGGCTGGTCCATGGTGGTGGGCGGCGCACTGGTCGCGGCGCTGGGCGCCGTCCTCATCTACGTGCGCTCAAGGCTGAAGACCGGGCCGTGAGTCGCCATCAGGACAGAGGAATTCGCGGCCGGCAGTGATGTTGTGTTTTACTTCATCGTTGAAAGAAAAATCCCTTTCATCATTAACAAATCGTCGGTGGCCGGAGCGCTTGCGCGACATCCGCCCCGTGCTTGATTACGAAACTTCAGGAGATACCCATGACACGTACCATTCAGCAACTTTTTGACCTCAAAGGCAAAACCGCCCTGGTCACCGGCGGCTCGCGCGGCCTGGGCCTGCAGATGGCGCAGGCGCTTGGCGAAGCCGGCGCAAAAATCATCCTCAGCTCGCGCAAGGCAGAAGACCTGAAGGAGTCGGCCGCAGAGCTCAAGGCCGCCGGCATTGACGTTGACTGGATTGCCGCCGACTGCTCGAAAGAAGACGATATACGCGCGCTGGCCGACGAAGCCATCAAGCGCCTGGGTCATGTCGATATCCTGGTCAACAACGCCGGCGCCGCCTGGGGCGCACCGGCCGAAGACCATCCGGTCGAGGCCTGGGACAAGGTCATGAACCTCAATATCCGCGGTTATTTCATCCTCTCGCAGCACATTGCCAAACACAGCATGATTCCGCGCAAGTCGGGCCGCATCATCAACCTGGCGTCCATCGCCGGCCTGGGCGGCAATCCGCGCGAGATGACCACCATCGCCTACAACACCTCCAAAGGCGCGGTGGTCAACTTCACCCGCGCACTGGGTTGCGAATGGGGCCAGCACAACATCACGGTGAACGCGATTTGCCCGGGCTTTTTCCCCAGCAAGATGACGGTGGGCACGCTCAAGGCCATGGGCGAGGAAAAGCTGGCCTCGCACGCACCGCTGGGCCGCCTGGGCGATGACGAAGACCTCAAGGGCCTGTGCGTCCTTTACGCGTCCGATGCCGGCAAACACATCACCGGCCAGTGGCTGGCCGTGGACGGCGGCGTGTCGGTAGTGACTGGGGGATAAGTTCATGAGCGGCAACGACAAGCCGGACGCCAGCGGCTTTGGCAACGAGATTCCCTTTGTTGCGCTGCTCGGCTTCGAGCTGGAGCTGTATGAAGGTGGCGAGTCTGTCATTGGTTACACCCCAAAGCCGGAACACCAGAACAGCTTTGGCGTGACGCACGGCGGGGCTTGCATGACGCTGCTCGATGTTGCCATGGCGCGCGCTGCACGCAGCATGGCAAAGGACATGGGCGCCATCACCATAGAGATGAAAACCAGCTTCATGCGGCCGACACCGGGCGATGGCAGCCGGCTCACGGGCAAGGGCCGCATCGTGCACCGCACGGCGTCCCTGGTATTTACCGAAGCGACGATTTACGACGCGCAGGGCCAGGCCTGCGCCCACGCCACTGGAACCTTTAAATACGCCAAGCCCCGGCCGGCGGCGCCCGGGCCTGGCAGCGCGAATGCGGATCAGGCGCCCGCAGAGGCCTCCCGGAGCATTATTTCAAGCGATTAATCCGGGTTTTATATATCAAAAAGTGCGCTGATCGCCTGGACATGCGCGCAGGCAGCTATCAAAAATGTAGCAACCTGGAGCCCCGTGATTCCTGGCGACAGTTGCACCAGCTTTCCAATCACCTATTCAGGAGCCCGCCATGCCACGCAATCAACAAATCCTTCTCGACAACCGGCCCACCGGCGAAGCCGTTGCCGGCAATTTCAAGCTGGTGAGCAGTGACACGCCAGCCCTGCAGGACGGCCAAGTGCTGGTGCGTCATCACTACCTGAGCCTGGACCCTTACATGCGCGGCCGCATGAATGACGCCAAGAGCTACAGCGCGCCCCAGCCGCTGGGCCAGGTCATGCTGGGCGGCACGGCCGGCGAAGTGGTGGAAAGCCGTTCGCCCAAATTCCAGCCCGGCGACAAGGTGGTCGGCATGGGCGGCTGGCAGCAATACAGCGTCGTCAACGCAGGGCAGCCGGGAGCCTTGCGCAAGGTGGACACCACCCACGTACCACTGTCGCATTACCTGGGTGCGGTCGGCATGCCGGGGGTCACGGCCTGGTACGGCCTTGTCAAAATCATAGAACCGCAGGCCGGCCAGACCGTGGTCGTCAGCGCGGCCACAGGCGCGGTGGGCAGTGCGTTTGCCGCGCTGGCCAAGGCACGCGGCTGCCGTGCGGTGGGTATTGCCGGCGGGCCCGAGAAGTGCAAATATGCGGTGGATGAGTTGGGTTTTGACGCCTGTATCGACTACAAGCTGCACAAGGATGCGGCGTCCTTGTCCGCAGCGCTCAAGGAAGCCTGCCCCAAGGGCATTGACGGTTATTTTGAGAACGTGGGCGGCATGGTGCTGGATGCGGTGCTGCCGCGCATGAACGACTTTGGCCGGATGGCGCTGTGCGGCATGATTGCGGGCTACGATGGCAAACCCCTGCCCATGAGCCATCCGGCGCTGATCCTCACCTGCCGGCTCAAGATACAGGGTTTTATCGTCAGCGAGCACATGGAAGTCTGGCCCGAGGCCTTGAAGGAGCTCGGCACCCTGGTAGGTACCGGCAAGCTCAGGCCGCGCGAGTCCGTGGCGCAGGGCCTGGAAGCCGCACCCGAGGCTTTCCTGGGCCTGCTCAAAGGCAGGAATTTCGGCAAACAACTGGTCAAGCTGGTCTAGTTCTCCAGTACCTGACCAGGGCTAACAACAGGAGGCCGCTGTGGACATCACCCATGAAGTCTTTAACCAGCCCGATCCACTGGTCGGCTACAACCTGTTTGAAACCAACCGCCCGCTGCGTGATGCGCTGAAGCTCAATGCACCGGCGCTGGACACGACCGAGCTGTCCGGCTTGGGCGCTGCGCTGGGCAGCGTCGGCATGCAAAACCACGCACGCCAGGCCAATATCCATACGCCTGTGCTGCACAGCCACGACCGCTTTGGCCGGCGGGTGGACCAGGTGGAGTTCCACCCCAGTTATCACGCGCTGATGCAGCTAGCAACCAGCGCCGGCCTGCATGGCACGCCCTGGGCTGGGCAAGGTACATCACCCCATGTCTTGCGCGCGGCCGGTTTTATGCTTTTTACCGAGCTTGAGCCCTCCATACTTTGCCCGATATCCATGACTTACGCGGTCACACCTGCGTTGCGCAGCAATGCGGCGATTTACGCCGACTGGGGACCCAAGCTCACAGGCCGCGCCTACGACCCAGAACTCAAGTCGTGGAGCAGCAAGGCCGGCCTGACCATGGGCATGGGCATGACGGAAAAGCAGGGCGGCTCGGACGTGCGGGCCAACACCACGCAGGCAGAGCCCGTCGGCCGCGATGCCTGGGGTGAGCGTTATGCCATCACCGGCCACAAATGGTTTTTTTCGGCGCCCATGTGCGATGCCTTCCTGGTACTGGCCCAGACAAAAAGCGGGCTGAGTTGCTTCTTCCTGCCGCGCGTGTTGCCCGATGGCGGCCTTAATGCCATCCGCATCCAGCGCCTGAAAGACAAGCTCGGCAACAAGGCCAATGCGAGTTCGGAAGTGGAGTTTGAAGGTGCGCAGGCCTGGCTGGTCGGCGAAGAAGGCCGCGGCATTCCGCAAATCCTGGAGATGGGCACCATGACGCGGCTGGACTGCGCCCTGGGCACCAGCGGCCTGATGCGCCAGGCCCTGAGCCTTGCGCTCAGACACACCTCGCAGCGCAAGGCCTTTGGCAAATTGCTGATCGAGCAGCCGCTGATGCGCAATGTGCTGGCCGACCTGGCGCTGGAGTCGGAAGCCGCCACCGCGCTGGCCATACGCCTGGCCCGCGCCTTCGACAAAACCACCGACGCGCATGAGGCCGTGATGGCGCGCCTGCTGACGCCTGTCGCCAAGTTCTGGATCTGCAAGCGCGGCAGCCATTTTGCACAGGAAGCCATGGAATGCCTGGGCGGCAACGGTTATGTGGAAGAGGGCGGTGAGGGTGTCATGGCGCGCATTTACCGCGAAATGCCGCTCAATTCGATCTGGGAAGGCGCGGGCAACATCATGGCGCTGGACCTGCTGCGCGCCTTGCGCAAGGCCGATACCGTGGCGGCACTAGCGCATGAGCTTTCAGCCGCCAAAGGCGCACACCCGGCGCTTGACCGGCTCAGCGCCGCCCTGCCGACCCGCGTTGAGGAAATGGCCACCGAGATCGAGGCACGACGCCTGGCACAGGACGTGGCTTTGGCCGTCCAGGCGGCGTTGCTTTACCAGAGCGCGCCGGCCGCCGTGTTCAGCGCTTTTTGCGATTCGCGCATTGCCGGCAACTGGGGCCAGGCCTTTGGCACCCTGGCCGCCGGCACCGATTTCGATGGCATCATCGCCAGGGCCATGCCCCAGTAAAAACAACAGACAACCCAGGAGACATTCATGACCGAGCTGATCCTTCATCACTACCCGACCTCGCCCTTTGCCGAGAAAGCACGGCTGATCCTGGGCTACAAAAAACTCCACTGGAAGTCCGTCACCATCCCCATGATCAGTCCCAAGCCTGACCTGGTGGCGCTGACGGGCGGCTACCGCAAAACGCCGGTCCTGCAGATCGGGGCCGACATTTACTGCGACACCGCGCTGATCGCCGATGTGCTGGAGCATCTGCAGCCCGACCCCAGCATCTACCCCGAACCCAGCAAAGGCATGGGCCGGACGCTGGCGCACTGGGCCGACAACCTGCTGTTCTGGACGGCCATGGCCTATAGCATGCAGCCCAAGGGTGTTGCCCAGCTATTCGGCAATGCCCCACCTGAAGCGGCCAGGGCTTTTGGCGAGGACCGCCGCGCCATGAGCCTTGGGATGCCGCGCCTGCGCTCGACAGATGCCACAGCCGCCTACAAGTCCTATCTGCGCCGCATTTCGGACATGCTTGATGACTGGCCTTTTCTGCTCGGTGAAGTTCCCTGCATTGCCGATTTTTCGGTGTACCACCCGCTGTGGTTTACCCGCACGCGCACCTCTGTGCTGGCCGATGTGTTTGACGCCACACCCGCCGTCCTGGCCTGGATGGACCGCATGGCCGCACTTGGCCATGGCAAGCTGGAGAAATTCAGCGCGGCGGATGCGATTGCCGTGGCGGCCGCGGCGACACCGGCCCCCTTGCGGGACGACCTTTTCCAGGATGACCACGGCATTGCACTGGGTAGCCGCGTGACGGTCAGCGGCGAGAGCTTTGGCCCGGAACCGACGGAGGGTGAACTGGTAGCCGCTACCCGCATGCATTACACCTTGCGCCGCACAGACGAGCGTGCCGGTGTCGTGCATGTGCATTTCCCGCGCATTGGCTACCAGCTCAAGGCCGTGGCCCCGGCCTGATTCGATTTACACAGGAGATTTGATGATCACGGATTTCAAAGGCAAAACGGCGGTACTGACAGGTGCCGGTTCGGGCTTTGGCCTGGAGTGTGCCCGCATAGGCGCCAAACTCGGCATGAACCTTGTGCTGGTGGATGTGCAGCAGGACGCGCTGGATGCCGCCGTCAAGGAAATGGAATCTGCCGGCGCGCAGGTTCAGGCCTTCAGGCTGGATGTGGCCAGCGCCGATCAGATGGAAGCCATGGGGCGCGCAGTACAGGAGCGTTTCGGCGCACCGCATTTTGTGTTCAACAACGCGGGCGTCGGTTCGGGCGGGCTGATCTGGGAAAACTCGGTCAAGGACTGGGAGTGGGTGATGGGCGTCAACGTCATGGGTGTGGTGCATGGCGTGCGCATCTTCACCCCCATGATGCTGGATGCCGCAAAAAAAGACCCGGCCTGGCAAGGCCATATCGTCAACACGGCCAGCATGGCCGGCCTGCTTGCCCCGCCCAACATGGGGGTGTACAACGTCAGCAAGCATGCCGTGGTGGCCCTGAGCGAAACCCTGTACCAGGACTTGGGCCTGGTGACGGACCAGATTGGCGCCTCGGTGTTATGCCCATTTTTTGTGGCCACCGGCATAGGCCAGAGCCATCGCAACCGGCCGGCCGAGCTGCAAAGCGACAAGCCCACCAAAAGCCAGCTGATACAGCAGGCGATGACAGGCAAGGCCGTCGATTCTGGCAAGGTCAGCGCCGCCGATGTGGCGCAGCTGGTTTTTGATGCCATCGCCAAAAACCGTTTTTATATTTACAGCCACCCCAAGGCCATCAAGTCGGTGCAGACGCGGCTGGAAGATGTCCTGCAGGCGCGCAACCCGACCGACCCGTTTGCCGACAAGCCCGAGATAGGCCAGCAACTCAAGGCAGCCTTGCGCGCGGCCTGAGCCCCCCGACCCAAGCTGGTGATGACGCATATGACTGCCCAGGGCTTTGCGCTGTTTAAAACGGCCATCGGGTATTGCGGTATTGCCTGGGGTGAGGCGGGGCAGGGCCTTGCCGGGGTCCAGTTACCCGAAGCCAGCGCGGCGGCCACAAGAGCCCGCATGCAGGCACGGTTTGCACAAACCCCTGAAGTGCTGCCGCCAGCTTGGGTACAACTCATCATAGGCCGCATCACGGCATCGCTTGAGGGCATTCATGACGATTTTGCGGACATTGCCCTGGATATGACCGGCGTGCCCCCTTTTAACCAGCGGGTTTACGAAGTGGCGCGGGCCATCGCGCCCGGCCAGACGCTGACATATGGCGACGTCGCAGCCAGGCTTGGCGAGCCGGGTGCGTCCCGTGCGGTGGGACAGGCGCTGGGCCACAACCCCTTTGCGCCGGTGGTGCCTTGCCACCGCGTGCTGGCGGCAGCCAATGGCTCCGGTGGTTTCTCGGCCGGTGGAGGCGTTTCAACCAAGCTGAAGATGCTGGAAATTGAAGGCGCACGCTTTGGCGCGCAGCCGGGCCTGTTTGACGGCGGTGCACCGGCCCGATAGAGCCTAGAGCCGCTCTCAATTTACATGGATTTTTCCAGCATGGCCTCATAGTCGGCAACCGATGCCAGCCGCGGGTTGGTCTTGTGGCAATGGTCAGCCAGCGCGCCGGTAATGATTTTGCCGAACATATCTTTTCGCACACCCATCTCGGCCAGTCCTTTGGGCAGGTCCAGGCGTGCATTCATGTCGCGAATCGCATCCTGGATATCGTTGGCCGAGCCCAGTCCCATGGCTTGGGCCATGCGCTCCAGCCGCCTGTCTTTCTGGATAGATTCGGCGCTCGCATTAAAGCCAATGACCGCCGGCAGGAACATGGCGTTGAGGGTGCCGTGGTGCAGGCGCGGGTCCACGCCGCCCAGGCTGTGGCTCAAGCTGTGCACACATCCGAGGCCCTTCTGGAATGCCATGGCACCCTGCATGGACGCGCTCATGAGGTTCAACCGCGCTTCGCGGTCGCTGCCATCACGTGTGGCGCGTTCGATGTGTGCCCAGCCGCGTTCCAGGCCGTCGAGCGCAATACCGTCTGCGGGCGGGTTAAACGCTGCCGACATGAAGGTTTCCATGCAGTGCGCAATGGCATCCATGCCGGTCGCCGCGGTGAGTTTTGCCGGCAGGCCAAATGTGAGCTCGGGATCGCAGATCGCTGTTTTGGGCACCAGGTGCCAGGAATGAAAACCGAGCTTGCGGTGGTCATCCACGATGATGATGGCGCCGCGTGCCACCTCGCTGCCGGTGCCGCTGGTGGTGGGCACGGCAATGAGCGGCGCGGCGCGTTCGGTGATTTTGGCCGATCCGCCTTCAATCGTGGCATAAGTCGTCAAGGGGCCTTCGTGTGTGGCCGCAATCGCCACGCCCTTGGCGCAATCAATGGCCGAACCACCGCCCACGGCAATCAACCCGTCACAATCGCTGGCCTTGTACAACTCAGCCGCGGCACGCACGGCCGCTTCGGTCGGGTTCGACGGCGTCTGGTCAAACACCGTGACCTGCAGTCCCGGCAGGGCATCCAGCGCTTTTTGCAAAATGCCGGCGGCCTTGACACCCGGGTCCGTCACGATGAGGGGGCGCGTGATGCCGACGCGTTCGCATTCCTGTTTAAGCAGCCTGATCGCGCCGAACTCAAACTGAACCTGGGTAACGTAATAAATGAAGGCCATGGCGTGCTGTTTTCCGCGTTGTACGATATTGGCGTGATTGCCTGAATCGAATGACATTACTTTAATAGCTCAAGACCTGCATGACCCGCAAGCAAACCCTCATAGTACGGGCGGATAAACCGCAACACATCCCTGATGGCCTGCGCATGGAGCGCGACCTCTCCAGCAGATTGGCTGATATGTGGCTTCAGGCAGCTCGATGAGCGCCTCACACCTGGCCCTCGCACAATTGACCCCCGCCATGCGGGACGTGATCAGCCGCATGGCGCGTGCCGGACGCCCATCGCTTGAAACGCTGGCGCCAGACCAGGCCCGTGCGGCCTATGAAGCTGGGGCGGGTGTACTGGAAATCCCCAAACCGCAGCTGGCACGCGTGGAAGACCTGCAGATACCGGCCCGGGACGGCCATCTCCTTGATGCGCGGCTTTATGCGCCTTACGCACCGTCTCCGGCCGCAGTGCCGTCGAGCGGAAACCTGCCGGTCTTGCTGTATTTTCATGGTGGCGGCTTCACGATTGGCAGCATTGCCACTCACGATATCCTGTGCCGGCAACTCAGCCAGCTGGCAGGCTGCGCTGTCGTTTCAGTTGACTACCGCCTTGCCCCTGGACATAAATTTCCCACGGCCTCCAACGACGCCTGGGATGCCCTGCAATGGCTGGCCGCCCGCGCGTCAGCGCTGGGGCTGGACGACTCGCGCATGGCCGTGGGTGGGGACAGCGCGGGCGGCACCCTGGCCGCCACCTGCGCCATCCTGGCCAGGGATGCCGGGCTGCCGCTGTTGTTGCAAATGCTGTTTTACCCCGGCTGCGCAGCACACCAGGACACGGCCTCACACCAGAAGTTTGCCCAGGGTTTTGTGCTCAGCGAAGCGCAAATCACCTGGTTTTTTGACCAATATGTGCGCAGTCCGGCGGACCGCGACGACTGGCGTTTTGCACCGCTGAATGCGCCCGACGTGGATGGTGTGGCACCGGCCTGGGTCGGGCTTGCGGAATGCGATCCCCTGGTGGATGAAGGCCTGATGTATGCCGACAAGCTGCGTGCTTCTGGCGTGGCGGTCGACCTGGATATTTACCGGGGCGTTACCCATGAGTTCATCAAAATGGGGCGTGTGATCCCGGAGGCGCGGCAGGCTCACGCGGACGCGGCGCGGGCGCTGCGGTCGGCCTTTGAGCTGTAACCTGTAACCTGATTTACCACCATGACCAGACAAGACTTTCGATTTTTCCACCCTCTGCGTGTGCGCTGGGCCGAAGTGGACATGCAAAAAATCGTCTTCAACGCGCATTACCTGATGTACTTTGACACGGCGATTTCCGACTACTGGCGTGCGCTGGCCTTGCCTTATGAGGAAGCCATGCAGCAGCTTGGTGGCGACCTTTATGTCAAAAAGGCCAGCATTGAATACCACGGCTCGGCACGTTTTGATGAACGGATCGATGTGGCACTCAAGTGCGCGCGCATTGGCAACTCCTCCATGGTTTTTTCAGGCGCGATTTTCAGGGGCGATGAATTGCTGATCAGCTGTGAACTGGTTTATGTGTTTGCTGATCCATCCACACAAAAATCCAGACCCATCCCGGACGCATTGCGCGGCGTGCTGATGCGTTTCGAGGAGGGTGCAGCCATGGGCCGCATCAGCCTCGGGCCATGGATTGAATTGGGCCAGGATGCGGCCAGGGTACGCACCGAGGTTTTTGTACAGGAGCAGGGCGTTCCAGTCGCCATGGAGTGGGATGAGGCGGACCATACGGCCCTGCACGCCGTGGCCTATAACGGCCTGGGGCAGCCAGTGGCCACCGGGCGATTGTTGACAAGCCACATGCCGGGAAGCAGCAAGGTGGGGCGCATGGCGGTCAAGCAGGTGCTGCGTGGAGCGCATCTGGGGCAGAACATATTGCAGGCCCTGATGGATGCCGCCCGGGAGCGCGGCGACACCGAAATCGTGCTGCATGCGCAGCGCAGCGCCCAGGGCTTTTACCAGCGCGCAGGTTTTATGCCAAGGGGCGAGCCGTTTGATGAGGTTGGCATCGCGCATATCGAAATGTTCAAACAACTTCAAGCAATGTAAACATCTCGGCGGCAGGGCCTCAGATCGCCGCGTCCTGGCAGCGACAATAGCCGATCGCATCGGGGTGGGACAGGCACTTCCGAATGCATCAGAAAGACTATTCATCTCCATGGCCAAGAAAAAATGTATGGACGGCAACAAGCCTGGCGATGTTGGTAGTTCTTCAAGCGCGCCTTCAGCAATGCCGCCCACAGAGGTCGAGCAGGGTGACTGGACGGTCGCCATTCTGGCTTTCATGATGTTTTTGGCACCGGCAATTGGTGTGCCCAATGAGGAGATGCTGCAGGACACCCTGAAATCGATTGTGGTGTCGTTTGCAGCGCTCACGGCCGGCCTGCTGTTTTTCTGGCGGCTGCACAAGCGGTGTGACGGCCTGCGCTGGCACGCATTGATGTGGTTGCCGCTGGCGTTGATGGCCTATGCCCTGGGCAGCATGGTCTGGTCACACATCTACCTGGGGGGTGTCGAGGCGATCCGCTGGTTTATTTTCAGCCTGATGTTCTGGCTGGGAATCAACACCTTGTCGCGCGCCCGCACGCCATACCTGATCGAGGGCATTCACTGGGGTGCGCTTGTTGCGTCATTGTGGACGGCCCTGCAGTTCTGGATTGACTTCAGCTATTTCCCGCAAGGTCCGAATCCAGCCTCGACATTTGTGAATCGGAATTTCTTTGCCGAATTTGTGGTGTGCACCATACCCTTTTCGGCCTATCTGCTGGCCCAGGCCCGCGGGTCGGTGCGCATTACCCTGATGGCGTTCACACTTGGCTTCAATATCGTGGCCTTGATGATGACGGGGGCGCGGGGCGCTTTGAGTGCGATGTGGGTTTTGACGCTGGTGGTCTTGCCCTCAATTGCGCTTATTTACCGCAAACAATTTACCTTTATGAACTGGAATATCGGGAAACGTCTGCTGGCTGGTGGCGTTTTGCTTGGAACCATTGCCGGGCTCGGTTTGGCAAGCACCAACAATCCCAGGCTTCTGGAGGATGCCAAAGTGCTTGGCCTTGGAACGACAGCCTTTGAGCGGGCATTCAAAAGAACCGCATCCATTTCGGCGGATGACGGCTCTCTGGGCATTCGCTTCATCATGTGGAAGGCCACGGCCCGTATCATCGAAAGCAGGCCCTTGACAGGCGTGGGTGCCGGTGCATGGGAGGTCATGCAGCCGCTTTACCAAACTGACGGCCCCCAACTGGAGACAGACTACTACGTACACAACGAAGTCCTGCAGTTGCTGGCCGAATATGGATTGACGGGATGGCTTTTCCTGCTCGCCCTGATCAGCTACCTGCTTTTTGCCGCCTGGAAAACCCTCAGGAATCGCTCCGCAGAAGGGCTGGCTGAAGCCCCCATGCGGGCCATTGCGCTTGCGAGCCTGCTGGCTTTCCTGATTGTCAGCAATATCGGTTTTCCCTGGCGGCTCGCAAGCACTGGTTGCCTGTTTGCATTGAGCCTGGCCTTGCTGGGCGCCTCAGACGCAAGGCTTCAGCTGCGCGGCCCGACTGTGGCAATGCGCCTGCCCTGGAAGCCCGTGTATTCACGGATCATGCTTGTTTTTATGGCTGCCTGCCTGGTTTGGGCCGCCTATATCAGCCAGCAAGCGGCGAGCGTGGAGCAAAAAATAGTCAGGGCCGTCCAGATATCACTGGGGATTTCCCAGTCCGGGGATTACAACAATCCGAGATGGGACCCGGCCAAAAGGGAAATCCTGGCCCTGACCAGGGAGGCGATTGCCATCAATACGCACTACCGCAAGATCACTCCCATGGTCGCCGATGAACTGGCGAAATGGGGTGACTGGAAAAATGCTGTCTGGGTTTGGGAATCGGTCGCGGTGTCCAGGCCTTATGTGGTGGCCATCATGTCCAATATCGCCAGGGGTTACGCCCAAATGGGCAACAACGACAAAGCCATGGAGTTTTTGCAGCGTTGTGAAAAGCTCCAGCCCAAAGCCGTTTCGGTGCGTTCCCTCAAGGTGATTTTGTTAAGCCGCATGGGCAAGGAACCGGAGGCCGCCCTGCTTGCCAAACAATACCTCGACGAGGGCATCTACGACTTTGACCTGGTCAATGCGGCCTATGTATTGGGCCTGCGCAACGGGGACTACGACATGGCGATCAAGGGCCTGGAGTTGCGTGTCAAGAACTGGCCGCACCTGCAGGTGGACTCCTTGCTCAAGCTGGGCAATATCTATGCAGCCCAGAAGAAAGACGATGCCAAAGCCCTGGCGTCTTTCAATGCGGCGCTGAACGCGGCATCACCTGCGGATAAAGAAGCTATTCGCAGGCAGATTCCCCCGGCTTACCAGGCGCGGCTGTAACTCGCCGGGCGCTAAAGCACAACACCAGCGCGTTGCCAATGTAAAACCTGGCTGACCATGCTGTCACTTGGCCCATGGGCAGATTGGCCTTTTACCGGCTGATGGTGCGTTTTCTCCTGCATCCGTACCGTCCAGCGACCAGCATCCTGCAGGTTTTCCGTTGCGCTGGCGACCAGCAGCGTGCTGCAGCGGGTGCCATAAGCGCGCTCGGGCGAATCCACAAAAGCGCTGGATAAAGCCTCTTCCAGCGCCATGGGCAGCCCGGTATCCGGCAGCTCGCCGGGACCGGCACGGCGACGGCTGGCCAGGGCGGTCCATAAGGTCGCCTCCATCGCGTCTGGATCAGGCGCATGAGCGGCATCCGCCATTGCGCCAGCCAGCGCTTTTTTTAAAGCCAGCGTCTTGGGCCAGGGCGTATCCAGTGCTGCATTGGACAGGCCATAGACGCCGGGAGCCAATGCTCGCGAACACCATCCCGAGCCTTGGGGGCGGTGCGCGGCGGAGCCAGCCAATTTGCGGTCAAAAGAGCGGTTGCCAAGCCAGGTCCAGCTGTTTGTGGACCAGTCACCGACAACAAGGTTGAATCCCGCATAGGCCGTGCTGTCGGTTTGCGCCATGAACTGGTCTGCGTCCATGTCGCTTTCCAGCCAGCGCATGACCAGTTCGCCACGGGACTTGGGGGCGGGCGCTTGTGACGATGCGGGCAATTCGCGCACATTGGTCAGCAGGGCGATGCGGCCGCCCGGGGTCATGCCCAGCCAGGTACCTCCGGCGCGCACATCGCGCCCTGAAATAATCGTGTGGCCAGCCGCGTTTTGCCAGCGTGCCAGCGGCAAGCTAGGGCGCTCGAAAGACTCGTCACGGTTGGACGCGATCACCAGCGGCCAACGCGCCGAGGTGTTGATGGCAAACGCAACAAGACACACCCTGAAACCTTTCGCCTGTTTTATTCGGTGAGGCTCAAATATCTTCGAGCAAGGGGTAGGGCAGCGGCAACAAGGTCAATGCAGGCCCGCCAGCATGTCCCAGTGTGAGGCGTCCGTTGTCCGCATCACCCGCAGCCGATGTCTGCATGGACACAATCGCGTCAAATCCACCGGCCGGATTTGCGGCGCAGGCGGCAACCAGGCCGCAAGGCTGCCCGGCGTCATGGGCGTGGAAAACCTCTTGCCCGACCACCGGCTCGCCAGCGCCATGCGCCAGGTAGGCCCGGCGCTTGAGCGTGCCGCGAAACTGGCTTCGTGCGACGATCTCCTGGCCGGGATAACAGCCTTTTTTGAAGTTCACGCCGCCCACGGATTCGTAATTAAGCATCTGCGGCACAAAAGCCTCAAAGATGGCTTGGGTGATCATGGCGATGCCCGATTGCACTTCCAGCCAGGCCCAGATTCCGGGCTGCAGCGCCGCCGCTTCGGGCACTGGCGTGCCGGCAGGCGCGCACCACAAGGCGCGTGCCTGGCCCGCTCCAGGATACAAAAATACCA
Organism: Pseudomonadota bacterium; assembly: GCA_040388255.1. Lineage (GTDB taxonomy): Bacteria > Pseudomonadota > Gammaproteobacteria > Burkholderiales > Burkholderiaceae_C > Polaromonas. The sequence goes on from JAZKCE010000029.1 coordinate 16,887, forward strand.
GATTTGCTGCATCAATATCATGCTTTGACCAAGCTGCATGGGCGGAACCAGCTATTGATTCGATAGCACTTCCAGCCAGGCCAAACAGTGAGAAATCAGCGCTTGCATCCGTCAATTTGGCCTTGGCACGAAGCACAAACATGGACAGGCGCTTGAGTGTCTGCGCCAGAATGTCGCGGCTACAGACCATGAGGATTTCTTCCTCGCTGCGCTTGAACACCACAAAACTCGCCTGCATGCGGCCCTTGGCATTGCAAAACGCGGCCAGGCGGGCTTGCGCCAGGTCCATCTGCGCAAGGTCCTGGGTCAACTGGCCCTGCAGGAATTTGACGGCATCCTCGCCCATCACACGAATCACGCCCAGGTGCGTCAGTTCCACGGCACCGGATAAGCCGGGCTGCGAGGATGCGGTGAGTGAATTCAAGGCCAGTAGATCTTGTGTGGGTGTGTGCATGGGCTGAATTATCATAGGCTTGCGGGTTTTGCTCGCACCGGGTCGCTAGTAGCAGGAAAGGTAGTTGGGTTTTGCGTCGCATTTTTACAAGCTTGTTGGTACTGCTTTTGCTCGTGTCCGGCGCCGCCGCGTGGTGGCTGCATGAGCCCATGCCCTTGAGGCTGCAACCCGGCGCGCAGGTTGTGGACCTTGAAGTTGAACCCGGCACCCGGGCCCATGCCGTTGCCGAAGTTGTTGTTGCCAGTGGCGCGGACGTGCCTGTCCCGTTGTTGCAGGTGTGGTTCCGCCTGTCCGGCCAGGCCAGGCAGATCAAGGCCGGGAGCTACGAAATCGTGCCGGGCACCACGCCGCGCAAATTGCTGAGCATGCTGGTTCGCGGCGAGGAAACCCTGAAAAGTATCACCCTGGTCGAGGGCTGGAACTTCAACCAGGTCCGCTCGGCGCTACAAAAAGCAGAGCAGCTTGTGCCCGATACGCAAGGGCTGAGCCCCGAAATCATCATGGAAAAACTGGGCAAGCCAGGCGTCCACCCCGAAGGCCGGTTTTTCCCGGACACCTATACCTATGCCAAAGGCGCAAGCGATCTGGCGGTGCTCAAACGGGCCGCCAGGGCGATGGACAAACGGGTCGAGGCAGCCTGGGCGCTGCGCGGCCCGAATACACCGCTGAAAACCCCCGAACAGCTCCTGATTCTGTCCAGCATTGTGGAAAAGGAAACCGGAAAACCTGCGGACAGGGCCCAGATTGCCGGTGTTTTCATCAACCGGCTGCGCATGGGCATGCCCCTGCAAACAGACCCCACCGTGATTTACGGAATGGGCGACAGGTTTGACGGCAATTTGCGCAAGCGCGACCTGCAAACCGACACGTCCTACAACACCTACACACGCGTTGGCCTGCCGCCCACGCCGATCGCCATGCCCGGCAAGGCCGCGCTGCTGGCCGCAGTGCAGCCCGCGCCCACCCAGGCGCTGTACTTTGTGGCCCGCGGCGATGGCAGCAGTCAGTTCAGCAGCAGCCTTGACGAGCACAACCGTGCCGTCAACAAATACATCAGGGGCCAATGAGCATGACAGTGCACGGCCTTTTTATCAGTTTTGAAGGCATAGACGGCGCCGGCAAATCCACACACATTGCCGCATTGGCCGATGCGTTCAAGCTCGCAGGCCGCAGCGTGACCCTGACCCGCGAGCCCGGCGGCACGCCGCTGGCCGAAAAGCTGCGCGCCTTGGTATTGAACGATGTCATGGATCCGCTGACCGAATCCCTGCTGGTCTTTGCCGCACGGCGTGACCACCTGGCAAACATCATTGCGCCGGCGCTTGGCCGTGGCGAGGTCGTGCTGTGTGACCGCTTCACCGACGCCACCTTTGCCTACCAGGGCGGTGGCCGCGGGTTTGACCTCGATGTGTTGCGGACCCTGGAAAAATGGGTGCAGAACGAAAGCGCCCCTGCAGCGCAAAAAGACAGCGAAACCCTGATGCAACCCGAGCTCACCGTCTGGTTCGACCTGGCCCCTGAAGAAGCCGCACAGCGCCTGGCCGGTGCGCGCCTGCCCGACAGGTTCGAGGCCCAGCCCGTCGAGTTCTTCCGCCGCGTGGCCAAGGGTTACGAGGACCGCCTGCAGGCTGATCCGCAGCGTTTTGCCCGGATTGATGCTTCGCAAACCCGCGACGCCGTGTGGCGCGATGTGAAGCAGGTGTTTGTTGCCAAAGGCTGGCTCTCATGAGCGTCAAACCCCTGGCCCCCTGGTTGCAGACCCAGCTCAAAAGCCTGCTGAGCCAGCGCGGCCACGCCTGGCTGTTGAGCGGCCCCTCTGGCCTGGGCCAGTTTGAGCTGGCACTTGCCCTTGCCAGAACCTGGCTGTGCGAGACCCCAACGCCTGATGGCGCCTGCGGGGTTTGCGGCAGCTGCCATGCGGTAGAGGTACACACCCATGCCGACCTGTGCATGCTGCTGCCCGAAACCCTGTCGATCGAGCTTGGCTGGCCGCTGGACGAAAAAACCCAGGACGACCTGGACAGTAAAAAACGCAAGCCCAGCAAGGAAATCAAGGTCGATGCCGCGCGCGAAGCGGTGTCCTTTACCCAGTTCACACGCTCCCGAGGCACCACCAAGGTGGTGCTGGTTTTCCCGGCCGAGCGCATGAACGGCATCACGGCCAACACGCTGCTCAAAACACTTGAAGAGCCGCCCGGCGCCGTCAAGTTCATTCTGGCCACGGAAGCGGCGCACCAGTTGCTGCCGACCATACGCAGCCGTTGCCTGGGGCATGCCATGCACTGGCCGGGCTTTGAAGAAGCGCTGGCCTGGCTGCAAGCCATGAGCAGCGCAAGGGAAGGCGAGGGCAGTGATAAAAAAGCCCTCAAACCGCCATCGGCGCAGGACCTGAAAACCCTGCTGGTCGCCGCTGGCGGGCGCCCCGCCGACGCGCTGGCGTGGATACAAAACAACCAGGCCGCCCACATCGCGCAAAGCTGGCAAGCCCTGCCCAAAGCCATGGCTCGTGGCGACGTCACGGTACTTGCGGACTGGGCACCCGCGCAGGCGGTGGATGCACTGCAAAAGCTTTGCCATGATGTCTGGGCGGTCAAGTCCGGTGCCCAGCCCCGGTTTTTCAGCCTTGAAGACCTGCCGCCCACCGCCAGTGCCAAAACCGGCATGTATGCGCTGGCCACCTGGGCCAAAGAGCTGGCGCTGACAGCGCGCACGGTGGAGCATCCCTACAACCCGGGACTGATGCTCGAATCACTGGCCAGCCGGGCCAAACTCGCCTTGACATCGAGATAAGCCCTCAAAACAAGGCTTGAAATGCAGGCAGTCCGCATAGCAACCGATAAACTACAGCCATGAGCACAACGCCCCCCGCAAGTTCACCCGCTGCCCCAGGCGCAGCCGCACGGCCCAGCGTTGTGCAACTGGCGATCAAGGAAAAAGCGGCACTGTATGCGGCTTACATTCCCCTGTTCAAGGAAGGTGGCGTGTTTATCCCGACTTCGCGTGAATACCAGTTGGGCGCTGATGTGTACGTGCTGTTGACGCTGCCGGAAGACACCCAGCGTTATCCCGTGGCCGGCAAAGTCGCCTGGGTCACGCCCGCGCGGGCTGCCGGCAACCGCACCCAGGGCGTCGGTGTACGTTTTCCCAATGACGAGAAATCGCGTTTGCTCAAGCTCAAGATAGAAGAAATACTCGGTGCCCACCTGGCATCGGACCGGCCTACACAGACCATTTAGCCTTGGGGCCGGTAGGGCTGCAATCCGCTGCGCACCCATGGTTACTATCTTTTTTATAGCTGGCTATGCCCATTGCCAAAGGGCTACAGCCACTTTTTATGCCTGATTTACCGGTTTAAGCCAAGCCATCCATGTTTACCGACTCCCACTGCCACCTGAGTTTTCCGGAGCTCAAAGCCCAATTACCCCAGATACGCCAGGCCATGAGCGACGCCAGGGTCGATCGGGCCCTGTGTATTTGCACCACGCTGGAAGAGTTTGAAGACGTTCACGAGTTGGCTACGACCTATGACAACTTCTGGTCCAGCGTTGGCGTGCACCCGGACAACGAAGGCGTGACCGAGCCCAGTGTTGAAGACCTGGTAAGTCGCTCCGCCTTGCCCAAAGTCGTGGGCATAGGTGAAACCGGGCTGGATTACTACCGGCTTGGCGAGCGCAGCATCGCCGACATGGAATGGCAACGCGAACGTTTCCGGGTGCATATCCGCGCCGCCCGCCAGGTCAACAAACCGCTCATCATCCACACCCGTAGCGCGTCCGAAGACACCCTGGCGATTTTGAAGGAGGAGGGTGAGGGCGCCGACGCCGCAGGCCGTGCTGGCGGTGTTTTTCACTGCTTTACAGAAAGCCAGGCCGTGGCCCGAGCGGCGCTTGATCTTGGTTTTTACATCTCTTTTTCAGGCATCCTGACCTTTAAAACCGCAGCTGATTTGCGGGAAGTCGCCCAGTTTGTACCCATGGACCGCATCATGATAGAGACAGACAGCCCTTACCTGGCACCCGTCCCTTACCGCGGCAAAACCAACAACCCGTCTTATGTGCCCTACGTCGCCAAACTGATTGCCGAGCTTAAACAGCAAAGCCTTGAAACCATTGCCAGCGCCACGAGTCACAACTTTGAGCAGCTTTTCAGGGGCGTCAAGGCATGAAAAAAATCTTTATAAATTACTTTAAATATCCAATATACCTAATTGTTTTAATTGGATTTAATGTTTCGAATGCAGGTTCATACGATGATTTTTTCAAAGCCGTGAGAATGGACGATGCGGCCGAGGTCCAGCAACTTCTGGCGCGTGGTTTTGACCCCAACACCCAGGATCCACAAGGCCAATATGGCCTGCTTATCGCCATCCGGGAGCCATCGCCCAAAGTAGCCAAGGCGCTGGTAGACACACCCCAAATCAAGCTGAACGCGCTGAATGCCCAGGGCGAAAGCCCGCTGATGCTCGCAGCCTTGAAGGGACAGCTGGAGCTGGCCAGCCAAATGGTCCAGAAAGGCGCCGACGTCAACAAGACCGGCTGGACGCCGCTGCATTACGCGGCCAGCAACGGCCATTTGCCGCTGATACGCCTGCTGATTGAAAACAGCGCCTACATAGACGCGGAATCCCCCAACGGCAGCACACCATTGATGATGGCCAGCATGTACGGTAGCCTGGAGGCGGTCAAACTGCTGCTTGATGAAGGCGCAGACCCCGCGCTGAAAAACCAGCAAGGCCTGACAGCCATCCAGTTCGCCCAGCGCGCCAGCCGGCTTGATGTGGCGGACCTCATCGCAAAATTCGTACGAAGCAAACGTCCGCCGGGACAGTGGTAATCGTGTGGGGATGACCGCTTTTGGGCTTTGCCTAGGTCTGATTTGATATTCCACGATGTATAAGACATATGCCCTTTTCAGTCTAATGCAGAATCTTCATCAATCGGCCAAATTTTTTTGGCCAGAAGACAGTTTTTCAGGGCACGCAGGACAAGCGGTTATAAGGCCAGGAACAGCACCCGCGGCAGGCACGGTGGGGGGTGTAGGCCGTGCTTCGCTTCGCTCCCATGGGGGCATGCCCCCATACCCCCGACGACGAGCAGGGCGAGCAGCCAGCATTCGAACTTCCCCATTTTTGGCGGCCCATTCGAGGTAGAGACGGTCTGTAAACGCGCTCATGGGGACACCCGAGCAGGAACAGACATGCCAGTACCAGGGCCAGTGCCATCAAGGCCCGCCACCGCCTCAAGAAGGCGCTCAGACAGTTCCTCAGCAAGGGCACGGGCAAAGTCAGATTTGGTAGACCAACGGACGCCATCACGATCAATGACGGGCTCCCCAGCAGGCGGGGTGCAAGTAGCCTGGGCAGCAGACAGCGCCTTCTCAGCCAGCAGAGCAAGCCGGTGAGGGGGCATCCAGTTCCAGGAGTCCGAAGCCTTAGGCTTGGGCTGGAACGGGCGATTGGCGGGGAGGCCCGCCAAGGGCGCAGCACCGAGCAGTTTGCCGTCCCGATAGACAGCGCCAGTAACGAGGGGAATACACTTCTTAGTAGCCATTTTTGAACTCTCCAGTAGTTCGGTTTTGGTCAGGGGAGGGCAAGTGCTGTTACACCGGCCCGCCCCGCTTACATTAAAACGATTTATACGGTTTATACGGTTTTCTTGCTGCACCGATGCCAGAGGGCAACCCACCGTTTTGACGCCTCTACGTTCTCGCCTCTGATGACCCGATCAGCCGCAATCGACATGCGGCGCAAAGCATAGGATGGTGTGTTTTTCATAACTGTATAAACCGTTTATTTTGGATAAAACTGAGCAGGTGCAAATCACCAGCTCAACGTAACAGACGCCTACAAAAGGTCTTTTGGCGGCTCCTGCAAAAGTTGACCCGCACAGCTACGCACCACCTCAGATAGCAAGCTCACCGGGGTAACGTCAGGCCCGATCATCCAGGCGGCAGCAAGCTTGCTGATGCGTTGCTCCTCCTCCATAGGCATATTGCCCAGGCGCTTGACATCAAGCGCAAGCTTTTTCGCCTCCCTGAGAGAGTCAGGGTCAGCGGAAAGCTCACGCAAAGCCAGCTGCTTGAGATTAGCCAGGAAGAAGCCCACAGCCGCATAGCCCTTGGCACCGCCATCATCCCCCTCCATGGCAGAAGCCAGAACAGAGCCGGCCAGCATTGGCTCAAGGTCCCTGATAGCCCGGACCATTTTCAAAAGGTCAGCCATGTCATACCCATCAGCTTGAAGAAACTGACCAGTAGCCGAATCGCGGGAATTTGAACGCTTGGATGTAGCTTTATCGCTACGAACTGGACGTTTCATGATGCGAAACGCCGTTTGTTATCCCCGTGATTACCAAGGGGGATTCTTGAAACCAGCGCGTCAGTGTGTGGAAGCGTGTTTTCTGGTGAGCATAAACCAGCATAGCAGCCCAATACAGGCGCCGCAAGGGCCTTCACGGCCCGGCCAACGTCCCCGACACGGGGCCCCTCTGGCCGGACCGCTACAGCCCTTAATTTCTGGACCTCGTCATAAAGCTCCCCAAAGCCACGCGACCGCTGGACCAGCATGGACCACCAGGAGCCCTCATTGCCACTGATGGTGTGGCCCTCAGGCGTGATGAGCATGCCCCGGCTGAAATGCCAGCCCTCCCAGGACTTGCCCGGAAGCTCCGCATAGCGCAGCAGGCGCACCAGCTTGAAGGCCATGTACGGCACCTGGTGACGACCGCTCAGCCAGTTCTGTAAAGTCCGCAATGAGACGTGCAGAAGCTTCGCCGCTTCAAGGTGTGTCAGGCCCAGATCAGCCAGCAGGGCACGGAAGCGCTTTACATGCTCCATGCGGTCCGCAAGGCACTGGCGACCCTTTTTAGGGTCATTTTTGATGTTCCACGATGTATATTATGTTAAATAATATGGCGGAATTCTTCCCGGTATCTCCCTTTGCGACCTCCCTGCTCCGCACAACAGCGATTACGTAAAGTTTGATCTAAATGTGACGTAATCCTTCTCTTTTGGCCGTTTTGTAAGCTTCGGAGAAAATTGGGCCCCGATGGCCACCCAAATTCCCCCGGGTATGGCCACTTCAAACTCCCCCACCT
>JAZKCE010000030.1:0-58660 GCA_040388255.1 Pseudomonadota bacterium
CTATTCCATGACCACGGTGTGGGCAGTGGCGCGCCACCCGAAACGGAAGAGAGCCAATTTTAATCCCTAAAGTCATTCAAAATGATCTTCCTGAAGCGCCCAAAAACACTTTTGACAACTTGCCTGCTGCTGGCGCTTGCTGCGGCGCTGGCCGCCTGCAGCGAGGCCCCCAGCTGGCAAAAATTGCTGGCCGCCAAGATCAGCGAGCAATACCCGGGCTACAAGGTGCAGGCCACGGCGGACGGCAATCTGTTGGTCGAGCGGCCGGGCCTGGCCAGCATGCCGGTGAACGTCCAGGCCATCGCGGCTTTTTGCCTGCGCGGCCCCAGGGACTGTGACTACGCCACCGACCAAATGCTGCTGCAACTGCAAGGCAAGTAGATCGCCGGCAACCTGAATCGCCAGGGCGGACAAAACCAGAATACTGTGTAAAGCTGCCAACCACGGTCGCCCGTGCGGCGTTAGGCATGTGCAGCATCAATTCCCTGCACCCGGAGACATCCATGCCACCACACAGCCTGAACACGCCGCATCACACCGGGCGAAAGAACCAGCGTAACGCGACAGCCCTCGCGCTTGCTTTTTCAATGCTGGCAGGTTCGCTGGCCATGGCGCAGGCCGATACCAATCATCCGGCCAATCTGACGGCAACGTGGCGCGCCACTTCACGGCTGGGTTACGGTCCCACTGCGGCCACGGCACAGGCCGCTGCAAGCGACCCCAAAGCCTGGGCGCTGCAGCAAATCGACGCCGCCCATGCCGCCAGCCAGAACGCCCCCAACATTCCCGCAGAAATTGCGCGCTTCAGCGAACCGGTCAATGACATCGCGCGCGACTTCCGCGCCGAGCGCGAGGCGCGCCGCACGGCACGCGAACAATCCGCAACGCCCACGACCAATGCGGCAAACCCGACCAACCCGGCTGTCATGGTTGCCAAAGCCACTGATGCCGAAGGCTTTAGCCGCGAGATGCAGCAAAGCGCCGCCGCCTGGCGGCTCATGTCCTGCAGCGACCCGTCCATGGAGAACCCGCTGCTGGCGCGCATGACCGAGTTCTGGTTCAACCACCTCAATGTTTTTGTTGGCAAAGGCGCGGTGCGCCCGTTTGTCGGGCATTACGCGGTAAACGTGATTCGCGCCCATGCGCTGGGCCGGTTTGAAGACCTGCTGCTGGCCAGCGCACAGCACCCGGCCATGCTGTTTTACCTGGACCAGGCGCAAAGCAATGTGCGCGGCATCAACGAAAACTACGCACGCGAACTGATGGAGCTGCACACGCTGGGCGTCGATGCCGGCTACACCCAGAACGATGTGCGCGAACTGGCACGCATACTCACCGGCTGGACCGTCGGTCTGCAGCAGGGCGAAGGTTTCCGTTTTGCCGAACGCCTGCATGACAACGGCGACAAGACGCTGCTGGGCCGGCCCTTTCGCGCCAACGGTGTGCGCGAAGGCGAGGACGCCATCCGCATGCTGGCACGCCAGCCGGCCACGGCAAAACGCATCGCCCGACGGCTGGCCACTACCTTTGTTTCAGACAAACCGCAGCAGGCACTGGTAGATCGCCTGAGCAACACCTTTATCAGCACACAGGGCGATATCCGCGCGGTCATGCGCACGCTGGTTACGTCGCCCGAGTTCTGGCGCGCAGACAATACACTTTTTAAAACACCAATGGACTTTGCCTGCTCCGCGCTCACCGCGGGCGGCGGCATCAAGGACAGGCGCGAATTGCAATTGACGCTCGGTTTCCTGGCGCAAGCCGGGCAACCCCTGCACGGCTGGCAAACACCCGACGGCTACAAAACCGACGCGGCCACCTGGCTGGCGCCGGAAGCCCTGACGCGCCGCGCCGACTACGCCATGACACTGGGCAATCGCATCAACGAACCCGCTTACCTGCAGGCGTTTTTAAGCGATGCCAGCCGCGCGCGCATTGCGCAGGAGCCGCCTGCCCTGCGCACCGGCCTCACGCTGGCCAGCCCCGACTTCATGAACAAATAAACGTTACCGCGCGACACCAGGAGACACACATGCACCAGCCTGACTTTTCCCGCCGCCGGATACTCACGGGCGCAGGCCTGGCGCTGGGCGCCATGGCCGTGCCGCGCGTCTGGGCGCAAGCCGCGCCCCTGGGTGCAAAACAAAACAGCCAGGGCCGGCTGGTCGTCGTTTTGCTGCGCGGCGCCTATGACGGCCTCTCGGCCTTTGTGCCATACGCCGATGCCGACTACTACAGCACGCGCCCCAATATCGCGATCGCCGCGCCGGACGGCAGCACACGCACAGCCATCAAGCTTGACAGCACTTTTGCGCTGCACCCTGCCCTGTCGCCCCTGCTGCCGCTGTGGCAGCAAGGCGTGCTGGGTTTTGTCCCCGCTGCGGGCCTGCCCGCGCCGAATCGCTCGCACTTTGCCGCGCAATACGAAATGGAAATCGGGCAAAGCGGCAAAACCAGCGCGGCCTCCGGCTGGCTCAACAAGGCAGCAGGCATCAGCGGCGCAAGCCATCCGACCACCGCATGCGCGCTGGGCGTCGGTGAAGCGAATCCGGCCATCCTGACGGGTGCAGCCAGCGTCAAACTGATCCCGCGCGGCCAGGCCGCGGAAAAAACCGGCGTGCTTGCCAACGACAAAACCCGCCAGGCCTTGCTGGACCTTTACGCGGGCAACGACAAGGTCAGCGAGGCTTTCCGCCAGGGCGCGGGCAGCCGCATGCAAAGCGCACAGGAGCTCAGCACCGAGAAGGCCGCAGCCGCTGGCCGGCGCGATATGGCAAGCCGCGAGGCCGCCATGCGGGATGGCAGGCTGGACCGCGACGGCACACCAGCCAGCGTCCAGGCACAGAACGCGCAGATGCTGGCCGCCAGCAATGGCGCGGCGGACCCGGTGGGCCTGCAGCTGGACGCCCAGCACCTGGGCACCCTGATGCGCAATGACAGGGACTTGCGCATGGGTTTTTTGTCAGCTGGCGGCTGGGACACGCATGCCAACCAGGGCAATACCAGCGGTCAGCTGGCCAACAACTTTGGCAACCTGGGGCGCGGCATTGCACAACTACGCCAGGACTTCTCGGAGCCTGGCGATGTAATTGTTGTGATGAGCGAATTCGGCCGCACAGCCGTGGAGAACGGCAGCAAAGGCACAGACCACGGTTATGGCAATGCCATGTGGCTGCTCGGCAGCAACATCAACGGCGGGCGCTGGCACGGCCAGTGGACAGGCCTTGCGCGCGGCAACCTCAATGAAGCGCGCGACCTGCCCGCGCACCACGACTACCGCGCCGTACTGGCGCAGGTGCTGCGCTCGACCTTTGCAATGCCGGACTCGTCGCTGGCCAGCGTCTTGCCCGGCGCCCGCTGGGACAACCGGCTCGATAGCCTGCTTCGAAGGGCATGAAGCACAGGGCGACTCAACCATTCAACCATCACCCCACGACCGTCCGGGGTCCTAGGTATTGCCCGGCTTGTTCGCAGCAGTGCGTTTGTCGGGCCGCGGAATCTTTTTGAACTTGATCAGGCGGTTGGTCTCAATGGCGTCTTTTTTGACCTGCCGCTCGGCGTCCAGCAGCTTGCCGGCAGCCAGCCATCCGGCAAACTCCTCAGGCGTCTCCAGCGTGACGCGGCCCAGCGTTGCTGCGCGAAATTCGTACATAACGATTTCCGCCGCCTTCTGCAAATTCACGCGGCCCTTGCTCAGCACCGCGCCGCGCTTGCGGCCGATTTCTTCCAGCAGCTGTTCGTCGGTGATGCCCGGCGTTACTTCGACCTTGTAGCGCGCCTCCAGCAATGCCGGGTAACGTTTGATCAGGTAATCCAGCAGTTCCAGCGCCACTTCTTCTTCATTAAACGCATTGCGGCCAATCGCGCCGCTGGCGGCCAGGTTGTAGCCGCTCTTGGCGACGATGATGCGCGGCCAGAGCATGCCGGGCGTGTCCCACAGGTAAAACCCGTCGGCCAGCACCAGGCGCTGCTCCACCTTGGTGATGCCGGCTTCATCGCCGGTCTTGGTGGCGCGCTTGCCGGTCAGGGTGTTGATCAGCGTGGACTTGCCGACGTTGGGAATGCCGCAGATCAGCACACGCATGGGCTTGACCATGCTGCCGCGCGTGGGCGCCAGCGCATGGCAGGCATCGATCAGGCGGCGCGCCGGCGCGGTTTCGCTGGCGTCCAGCTCAATCGCGCGAGTGGCGGGCAGGCTGTTGTAGTGCTCCAGCCAGAGCGGCGTGCAGGCCGGATCGGCCAGGTCCTGCTTGTTCAGCACCTTGAGCGCGGGTTTGCCGCTGGTGAGTTCGGCCAGCATGGGGTTGGCGCTGGAGCCCGGCAGGCGTGCGTCTAGCAACTCAATGACGACATCAATTTCCTTGATGCGCTCACTGATGGCTTTTTTGGTCAGATGCATGTGACCGGGAAACCACTGGATGGCCATCGGGATGTTCTTTCTTGGTTCTAAGCCTGGATTGCGGCGGGCAGGTGCGCCGGCGGTGTTTTGCATTGCGCAATTCAGCCAGCCCCGATTATCGACGCCCGGCCCCGACACAGCCCGGAATGCCCCAAGACGGCCTGACCCCGCTGCAAACGGGGGAAAGCCGCGCGGGGTCCGGGCAATGGGGGAGAATCGGGGGAACAGACACCCAAACCATCCCCACCGGGGGAAAACCCAACAGCGCCCTCGCCTACTTACATGTCCCTGCCCAAGCCCCCCAAACAACGCCCCAGCAAAGCCCCCTACAGCACAGGTGCAGAAACCGCACAAAACCGGGCCAGCCAGAAAGCCAACAACGAGCTGCTGTTCAAGGGCATTTTGTGTGGCCTGATTGGCCTGGGCGTGCTGATTTCCCCCTACTTCATCACCTCGCCGGGCATGCAGGGCATCGTGGCCCAGTCCTCCCTGGTCGGCTGGTTTGCGCTGGTGCTGGGCCTGGCGTTTATAGGCGTGTATGCCAAGCGGCGCATGGGCTCTTCAAGCAAATCCTGAGAAACCCTGAAGCAGCCCGCACCCGACAAGCATGCCGGACTACTGCCCCACCGGACTTTCGGACCGCGAAGCCGTGCTGGCCCTGTTTGGCGCCCTGCAACAGCGCGCCCAGGCCGCCGGCATCACCCTGCGCACGCCACCACCCGAACCCAGCACCTGCTGCGGTCGCGGCTGCAACGGCTGCGTCTGGGAAGGCTATTACAGCGCGGCGGAGTACTGGCGCGAAGAAGCCCTGCTCCAATTGCAGCCCTGAGCGCTGATCAATAGCCCAGGAACAAATACGGTGAAACCCATACTCGCATGACCGGCACCCTACCCGGCATAAGCGAGCAGCTTGGATAAGCCTATACAAGTCCGCGCGTTTGGCCTCGCCAAGGTGGATTTTTACGGATTTCAGGGCTCGATTTTTGCTACCTTTTCAATAGCTGTCCGCACATGCCCCACGGCCATCACGCCCCTATTTCTTAAAAAATGGGCGACAACCATGGCATTTACACTCGAAAAACAATCGCCATACAGTCTGGATACACGCCGGCATCACACTGCGTGAAACATCTCCCTGACCACTGGAGCTCTCCATGAAACCTCACGACAAGCACCCCAACCCCAGCCAAAAACTCAACCGCCGCCACTGGCTGGCCTTTGGCGTGGCGAGCGCCGGCGTGGCCGGATTCGTCACCACCGGTACCAATGCCGCCACCGGCAAAACCGACGCCGCAGCCCTGCCGCTGACGGCACAGGCCACCGAAGGCCCGTATTATTTTGACGCGGGCAAGCTGCGCGCCGACATCACCGAAGGCCTGTCCGGCGTGCCGCTGGACATACGTTTTTCCGTGATGGACAGCAGCGGCGCGCCTGTGCCCAATGCGCGCGTCGATGTCTGGCACTGCAACGCCGCCGGCCTTTATTCCGGTTATGCCGGCCAGGGCGACAGGCGCAACACATCGACCGTGGGCGCGACCTTTTTGCGCGGCACGTTGACCACGGGTGCAGACGGCCTGGTGGCCTTCCGTTCGGTCTACCCAGGCTGGTATGAGGGCCGCACCACCCACATCCACTTCAAGGTGCTCAGCGGTACACGCACGCTGCTGACCTCGCAATTTTTCCTGCCGGACGCCCTGAGTGAATTCCTCTACACCAACCTGCCCGACTACAAGAGGCAGCAGGTACGCAACACTCTCAACCGCAATGACGGCATTGCGCTAATGGCCGGCAGCACGGTGCTGGGTGCGGTGCGCGAAGAGGCGGATCGTTATGTCGCCTCACTTGACCTGGTGGTGGACCCGCTGGCCAGCCACACGGCCAGCAGGCCGCCGGCTTCAGGTGAACGCCTTGGCCCACCTCCGGGCAGCCCCGGCCGCGACAAACCCATGAGCGCCGACCAGCGCCTCTCGGCGCTGGTGCCTGCGGCCCCTGCCAAAAAGTAGCAGCCGCTCAGACCCGAACCGGCGCGCTGGCGGACAGGCCCAGCCGCTCGGCCGACACGTACTGCTCGCGGTAGATTTCAAACGGCATGCTGTCGCCGGCTTCTATCTTTTTTTGCTCGGCCATTGATGTCTGCGACAAGGCGACAAAACGCGCATGCTGCTCTGCGCTGAAGGGCAGGTCAAGCAAGGTGGCCTGGGTCTGCAGCGCCTGCGCACGCACAAAACGGATAAAGGAATTGTCAAAGTCCCTGGCCATGACCGCCAGCACACGGGCCGAAGGCGTGGTGTCGGGCCGGGCCAGTCGGTCGGAGGCGCTTTGCAAGGCGTCGCGGTAATCACTGCCGCCGTGCGCCGCGTCCAGCGCTTCGGCGATGGGGCCGCATTGCGCGATCACCTCGGCGCCCCAGCCTGTCAGCAGCACTTCCTGGCCGCCGCGCTTGAGCGTGAGGCCGGGCTCGCGGCCGCGTGCCGCCGTGTGGTGCTGGTTGTGCTTGAGTTCGGCAATTTCTCCCGGCGTATCGGGCGGGCTGTCGGCCAGCAGGCAGTGCAGCAAAAACACATCCAGGAAACGCATGGTCTGCGCGGTGATGCCCACGGGCTCGAAAGGGTCCAGGTCCATCAGCCGGACCTCGACATATTCCACACCGCGTTCGCGCAGCGCATGCAGCGGGCGCTCACCCGGGAAGATCACGCGCTTGGGCCGGATGGTGCCGTAAAACTCGTTTTCAATTTGCAGCAAGGTGGTGGCCAGCTGGTTGTAGTCGCCGCCCGGGTTGCGTATACCCACTGCCTCGTAGGCCGGATAGGGCCGCGTCAGCGCGTCCTGCAATGAGGCGCCATAACCTTCCAGGCTGTTGTAGCTGACGGCCAGCGAGGCCTGGGCATCGCTTTGATAACCGAGCCGGCCCATGCGCAGCGAGGTGCCGTGCGGCATGTACATGGTGCTGCCGGCCAGCGACTGCAATTCATGCTGGCGGCCCGCCACAAAACTCGAGCAGACGGCCGGCGAGGCGCCAAACAGGTAGAGCAGCAAAAACGCCTGGCGGCGGAAATTACGGATCAGCGCGAAGTACTGCTCGTTCGTCACCCCGGGCAGCGACCAGTTGTAGTGAATGCCCGAGATGGTTTGCATGCGCCGGCCATAGCGATGGCTCAGGCCCATGCGGTAAACACTTTTGGCGCGCCCGACATTGGAAGAGCCGAAACGCGCGATGGGAATGGTTTCGTCGGTCGGCAGATCGCAAGGCATGCTGGAGACCCAGAGCATCTCGTCGCCCAGCGCCCGCATGCTGCGGTAGGTGAACTGGTGGATTTGCGTGAGTTCTTCCAGCACGCTGCTTGCCTGCTTGTGGGCGCCGGTCACCAGTTCGATCTGCGACTCGCTGAAATCGGTGGTGATGCAGGGGTGCGTCAGGGCAGAACCCAGCGCCGCCGGGTGCGGTGTCAGGGCCAGGCCGCCGCCGGGCTGGGCGCGCAGGCTTTCCTTTTCGATGCCGCGCCGCATGTCCTTGAGCCGGCCTGGCGCTATGGCTTTCACACGGCTTTCCAGAAGATCGCGCTGCGCCCCCCCCGTTTGCGCGCCCGCAGGCAGCTGCAAGTTGTTCATATCGTCATTTCCCCGGATTCTTGAATTGGGGTGGAAGTTATCACAGGCCAGCCCTTCACGCTGGCGCAAACCTGTTTGCCAGCACGGAGATGTGTGATCCGCAGGTAGGCCTGACACGGCCCGCCGATTTCTGTTTAGGCTTGTTTAAGCCTTAATATCGTGGTTTCAGTGGAAATAATCCTTGAAAAACCGCCATATGGGTGAAAAATGTGTCCTTTCAGGTCAAATTTTGGGCATCTCCGGCCTGACTTGCCAGTCCAACAGGCATAAAGTGGCCCATGGCAGCTTCAGTGTTACAAATACACCCGGTCAGACCCGGATTGAAAAAGGCCTGGCGCCAGGCCGCATCGGAGCTTATGGATATGAGCAACTTTTTCACCCAATGGTTCTCCGGCAACGCCAGGACCGCCCCCGTCAACAGCCAGCGGCCTTCCACCCCTGACGAGGGGGACGAGCCGGCCACCATAGAAGATGGCTCTGAAAACGCCATGCGGCGACAGCTGGTGCAGGTGTTGCTGCGCGACGTGCTGCGCAAAAGTGGCATTCCCCCACAATGGATAGACTGCAAGATGCTGCTGGTCTCCAGCCGCTCCCGCGGCCGGGGCATGTATGTGCGGCTTGTCGTCAGGCACTGGGACAAGCGCCTCATGAACTATGCCTTTGCCTTCCAGCAAACCCTGCTCGCCGACATTGAACACTTCGAACCCAGGGCATCGGAGTGGCTGCATGGCATTTCCTGGCAGCTCGAAGTGGCGGACACCTGCCCTTACACCGAGCTACCCGATAAAGCTTTCTGGCAGGAGCCCAAACACACTAAAACCATTGCAGAGCCAGCCGGTGCGCCGCTTCCAGTTGCCTCGGCTTCGCCCGCCTTGCCCGTGTCTTTTGAGTCAACCGCGCCGGATCCAGGGAACGATCCGGTGCAGGACCTCGAACGCCTGTTCGCGATACGCGACCGGGAGCTAGACCGACAGGCAGCCGAAGGACTCACGCCAGTCGGCTACGAAAAAACGCAGCCTTCGTCACTGCTGTAGACAGGGCCAGCAGGCCGGTAAAAAAGGCCTGTAAAAGCCGTTTTACTCGTCCACCCTGCCCCGCAAACCCTTGATGACCGAGCGCTGGCTTTTGCCTTCAAGCCGCCGCTGTTTGGAACCATAAGTCGGTTTGGTCGCACGCCTGGCCTTGGGCGGCGAAGCCACGCTGTCAACCACCTCCTGCAAGCGGGCCAGCGCGTCGCTGCGGTTCATTTCCTGCGTGCGGTGCTGCTGGGCCTTGAGCACCAGCACACCCTCTTGCGTGATGCGGCTGTCGTTCAGTGCCAACAGACGGGCCTTGATCTCTTCAGGCAATGACGACGCAGGCACATCAAAACGCAGGTGAATCGCGCTTGACACCTTGTTGACGTTTTGCCCGCCCGCGCCTTGCGCCCGGATGGCGCTGAACTCGACCTCGCGCTCATCAACGGGAAATTTCGGGGGCGTCGTCATGCGTCAACGCTCCAACAGCCAAACACTTCAGGCCGGTTTTGTAATTTCAGCCAGCGCGCCTATGGCCAGCGCATAACCCTTGACGCCGAATCCGGCCATCACGGCCTTGGCCACCGGCGAGATGTAGGAGTGATGGCGGAAAGCCTCGCGCGCATGCACATTGCTGATGTGCAGCTCAATCAAAGTCACGCCCGAGCCCTTGATGGCATCCATCAGGGCCACGCTGGTATGGGTATAGGCGCCGGCGTTGAGCACCACGCCAATCAGCGTGCCGGCGGCCTGCGCGCGGCCGGCTTCCTGGATGGCGTCAATCATCACGCCTTCGTGGTTGCTCTGGCGGAAGTCGAGCTTGAGGCCGTGCGCCTTGCAGGCGGCTTCGGACAGCGCCTCGACATCGGCCAGGGTTTGCGAGCCGTACACGGCGGGTTCACGCGTTCCCAGCAGGTTGAGGTTGGGGCCATTGAGGACAAGCACTGTTTTCATTGACTATCTTTCGGCGTTTTTTGTTCTGGCATCACGCAAGGTCCCGCAGGGCGACGGTTTTGCCGCTGGCAATCGATTGCCGTACGGCTTCCACGGTCAGCAGGCTTTGCAGCGCATCGGACACGGTGATTATCGGCTCTGCCTCGCCCGCGATCAAATCACAGAAATGCCCAAGCTGCGCGGCCAGCGGGTCTAGCGCCTCAAGCGGCAAGGTGTTTTCAATAAAGGGCGCGAACCATCCCTGCTGCTTGCCGTCCGGCGCAAAACGCCAGGTCCGCAATGTAGGCACTGCGATGGAGCCCTGCGTGCCGGCAATGAAGTAGCAGTCTTCCGATGGATAACGCGGGTAGGCGGTGTTCTCGCCCGAGGTTTGCTCCCAGCTGCGCGGCGCGGCGACGGTGTCCGACAAGGTGAAAGTGCCCATGGCGCCGCTGGCAAATTTGAGCGTCATGACGGCTGAGTCTTCCACCGCGAAATGCCGCACCGCGTTTGAAGCGATGGCATGCACGGACTCGATTTCGCCACACAGGTAACGCAGGTTGTCCACCTCGTGGATCAGGTTGATGAGTATGGGCCCGCCGCCCGCCTCCTTGCGCCAGGCGCCCTGCTCAAAATAACTGTCGGGTTTGTAGAACTGCGCGCTGCCCATGACCGTGACCACACGCCCCAATTGCCCGGACTGGATGGTGCGCCTGGCCAGTTGCAGGGTGCTGCTGTGACGGCGGTGGTGCCCGACCAGCATGGGCACGTCGAAATTTTCCAATGCCGCTACCAGTTGCCGGCCTGCCTGCAGCGAGTCAGCCAGCGGCTTTTCAATGATGGCGGGCACGCCGTGCCCTGCGCACGTCAGGGCGCCCGGCACATGCAGGTGGTTGGGGGTTGCCAGGATGACACCGTCAGGCCTGTTGCCCGCCTGCGCGAACAGCGCATCAAGATTTTCAAAATGCGCAACACCCAGGCCGGCAGCCAAGGTTTTCGACGCGGGCGTGGGGTCCACCACCGCGCACAGACGCGTGCGCGGGCTGGCCTTGATCAGCTCGATATGGCGGCGGCCGATCAGGCCGGCACCGGCCACGGCCAGCTGAAAAACACGGGGACTTGTTAAAGACATAGGGACGTCATGCTTTCAAGAAAGGGGTGACCCATGCGGCCGGCAGCGCCCGCCCTTCTGCTCAGGGTCTCAGGGCAGTGCCAGCGCTGCAAGCGCACCGGCGGCAAGCGCGACCTGGGCGCGCGTGAGCGTGGCCGCGTGCTGCGCCAGTGCGGGGTTAAACCACTCATCGACCACGTCCGGGGACAACCCGGCACGCACCGCATCCAGGTTGGCACGCATGCGCTGCGTATCCACCTGCAGGCCGGACAGGGCCTGCGCCATCGCACGCGCGGAGCCATGCACCGACATCAGCAGTCCCGGCCATTCGGCCAGTTCGGCCTGCCAGTTGCCCAGCGCACGCTCGTGCTCCTGCGGCATGGTGGCCAGCAGGGCGGCCACACGCTGCGGCACACGCTGGGCGGCGGCCAGCGCCACCATGCAGGACACCGGGTTGCGCTTGTGCGGCATCACCGACGCGCCACCGCGCCCGGGCTCAAGCGGCTCGGCCAGCTCACCGACCTCAAACTGCACCATCAGGGAGATGTCCCTGGCGACCTTGCCCAGGCTGCCCACCAGCAGCGCCATTTCACAGGCCAGCGCCACCCATTCATCACGCTGGGTATGCCAGGCAAAAGGCGCTTCCTTTAGTTTCAGGTCAGCAGCCATGAGCGCGATGACTTGCGGCCCCAGTTTTTTGTTGCCCTTTTTCATTTGCGCCAGCGTGCCCACTGCGCCGCCCAGCTGCAGGCTCAGGGCCTTGGCCGCGGTGGACTGCAGGCGTTGCAGGCTGCGCACCAGCGGCGCGGCCCAGCCGGCGCATTTCAAACCAAAGCTGGTCACGGATGCGGGCTGCATGAGGGTGCGCGCCAGCACCGGGTCCGCCGCATGACGCTCGGCCAGCTGCAACAGCGCCGCAACGGCCTTGTGTACGTCCTTTTCAATCATGCCCAGCGCCTCGCGCGTGATCAGCGCCAGGGCGGTATCCACCACGTCCTGGCTGGTGGTGCCGAAGTGGACAAACCCCGCCGCATCCTTGTTGAAAAGCGCGACGGTTTCCTTCAGGCTTTTGACCAGCGGTATGGCGATGCTGCCCGCGCGCCCGCTTTCACGCACGATCTTGGCCACGTCAAACAGCTCGACCTTGCAGGTGCCAATGATGGACTGCGCAGCCGGGTCGGGTATCAGCCCGACACTGGCCTGGGCCCGCGCCAGCGACGCTTCAAAACGCAGCATGGCCTCGACGATCTTGCGCTCGCTGAAAAGCTCAAGCACTTCCGGCGTGGAGAGAAAACCTTCAAAAATGCTGCTCATGAGAGTGGGATTTCAGTAAGTCAATGAACAGGCCTGGGAGAAAACATTGAACGGTTCAACGTTTAAGACGAATCTGGTTGGGCAGCGGCACGGAACGCCGCAGCACATCCTCGCCCAGCCAGAGCGCCGAACGCCAGGCGCGCTGCGCCACCGTGGACAGCGGCATTTGCTGGTAGTCGTCGTTGAACACCTCAAAGCTGTAGTCACCGCGGTAACCCAGGCGGTGCAGCCTGGACACCAGTTGGGCCAGCGCTTCACTGTGCACACCCTCGCCGGGAAAGACGCGGAAATGCCGCGCCGTGGCCATGCGCTCCTCGACCGACTTGATCTCGGTCCACATGAAGTCGGCCAGTTGCACCAGGAACACCTTGGCCGGGTCCAGCATCTCCAGCTCGTCAATCGAAGTGTTGGTGGCAAACATGTGAAACGAGTCAAAGCCCAGGCCCAGGTTGGGCATGTCGGCCTCGCAAACAATGTCCCAGGCCTGCGGGAACTCATTGACCGTGCGACCCCAGGACAGGGCCTCGTAGGCGATCCTGATGTTCATTGGAATCGCCAGCATGGCCAGCTTGCGCAGGTCGCGCACCAGCGCCGCCTTGTCGCCCGTGGCATGCACCGAGGTCGATGAGCAGACCAGCAGCAGGCGGCAGCCCAGCGCGTGGCACATCTCCAGCATGGACTTGGCAATGTCGATCTTGTAGTCGTGCAGGTGCCCGGAGAGGCCTTCAAAATCCCGCAATACCTGGAAGCCCGTCACGCGTAGGCCGCTGGCGCGCACTGCCGCCACCGCGGCCTCCACGCCCTCGGGGTGTGTGACCAGATCCTTGGCAGCCAGCATGATTTGCGTAAACCCGGCATCGCGCACGGCCCTGAGTTTGGCCTCCAGCGGGCCGGCCAGCGAGATGGTGTCCATCCCGAAATCGTCAATGTTTCCGCTGTAGTGGCTCATGAGGATGCCCCTGCTCAGCCACGCTGGTTGTGTACGAGTTCAAAACTTACGCTGCCCAACCAGGTTTTGGTCAGCGCCCCGCGGTCTTCGGTATGCACACCGCGCGACTCCACAAACTCCACGCCGCGCTTGCCCAGTTCGGCCACCGCCTTCAACACGTCGGCTGCACCCAGGCCTATGCGCTGCAGGCCTTCGTCGTCCTCCACATCCAGCACGCTGGCCTCGGGCTCGATCAGCTGTATATAAAACCGCGATGACGCCAGGCCGGGGCTGCTGAGAATGCGGCCCTTGGGCAAT
The DNA here is from genome assembly GCA_040388255.1 of Pseudomonadota bacterium. Lineage (GTDB taxonomy): Bacteria > Pseudomonadota > Gammaproteobacteria > Burkholderiales > Burkholderiaceae_C > Polaromonas. Next base: position 13,629 of record JAZKCE010000030.1, read on the forward strand.
ATGCCAAAACGCTGCTCGGCAGGCAGCTCGGTAAAACCAAACAGCTCGCGGTAAAACTCGGCCCAGTCCTCCGTGCGGTCATTGCCTATGTACTGCACCACGCCAAAAAAATGCAATCCCGCCACCGCCGGTGGATGCTGGTTCACCGTGGGGATGGGCACAAAGTCAACGTCGTAAATCGAGAACTTGTCGTAACGGTCTACAAAATAAAGACGGCTTTTGCCCACGCCGTGAATGGCGGGAATGTTCAGCTCCATGACCTCGACGCGGGACGGCACCGCCCAGGCGCCGCGCTCCAGCGCCCGGCCGTAGGCGGCGGCCGCGTCACGCACGCGCAGGGCAATGGCGGCAATCACCGGTTTGTCCTTAGGCGCCGCGCCGTCGGGCAAGGCCGGCACATGGGCATTGACAATCACATTGATGCTGCCCTGGCGGTACAGCAAAACCTCACGCGAGCGATGCCGCGCGACCGGCCTGAAACCCATCATCTCCAGCACCTGCCCCAGTGCCTGCGGCTTGGCGGTGGTGTATTCGATGAACTCGATGCCGTCCAGCCCCAGCGGGTTGGCCGCGTCCGGGATGGATTCGCGGTCGGCGCCTGCAGCGTTGTTTTGGGTGCTCATGGTGTTCTCCGGTTTGGGTGCAGATCAGAGCGGCAGGTTTGCCGGCGCGGCGCCAGGCACATGGCCGCCGCCAAGAAAGAGCCGCTCAATGTTGGGATCGGCCAGCAATTCGGAAGCCGGCTTGTGCAACACCAGTTGCCCCGACTCCAGCGCAATCGCATCGTCGGAAATCTTCAGTGCGCTCTTGACGTTTTGCTCCACCATCAGCACCGTGGTGCCCTGGGCGGCCAGCTTTTGCAATAGTTTGAAAACGTCCTGCACCACCATGGGCGACAGGCCAATTGACGGCTCGTCAATCAGCAGCACCTTGGGGCGCAGCAGCAAGGCCCGGCCGACCTCCAGCTGCTTTTGCTCTCCGCCCGACAGCGCGGAAGCCTGTGAGTGCAAGCGCTCCTTGACGCGCGGGAAGAACTCCAGCACCTCAGGAATGCGTTCTTGCGTGGTCTTGGCACCCAGGGTGATGCCGCCCAGTTCAAGGTTCTGGAACACCGTCAATTGCCCGAATAGGTTGCGGCCCTGCGGTACAAAGGCAACGCCCTTGGCCAGCAGTGCTTTCTGCGTATAGCCTGAGATGTCTTCGCCATCGAGCAGGATGTGGCCCTGGCGCGGCTTGAGCAGGCCAAACAGTGTTTTAAGCACAGTGGATTTTCCTGCGCCGTTGGGGCCGAGCAGCAAGGTGATGGAGCCGCGTTTGACCTTGAAGGACAGCTTGTTCAGGATCATGAAATCCTTGTAACCCGCCACCACGTCGTCGAATTCAATGCAGATATCGTCTGCCATGATCAGTTCCCCAGATAGGCGTCAAGCACCTCTTTGTTGCCCCGAATCTCGGCCGGTGTACCTATGGCCAGCACATGGCCTTCGACCATCACCATGATGCGGTGGCACAGGTCCATCACAAAATCCATGTTGTGTTCGATCACCACAAACGAAGCCTTCTTGCCGGACCTCGGGTTGCGGTTAAGGTCCTTAAGCAAGGTTGAAATGCCGCCCACCAGGCTGGGGTTGACACCCGCGCAGGGCTCGTCGAGCAGCACCAGGTCGGGTTCGGCCATAAAGGCCATGGCGATATCCACCAGCTTTTGCTGGCCGTAACTCAGGGTGCCGGCCAGCTTGTCCGCCACATGGCGAATGCGGAACTGGTCAATCAGTGCATCGGCCTTTTCACCCAGGCCCGAATCACCCGGTGCAAACATGCGGCTGAACATATTGCCCTTGTGCTCCTGTGCAGCGACGATCAGGTTGTCGCGCACCGTCATCTTGCCGAACACCTGCAAGGTCTGGAAAGTGCGGCCCACGCCGCGCCGGCTGAGTTCAAGCGGCGACAGGCCGGTGATGTTTTTCCCATGCAGCTCAATAGCACCCGCATCGGGGCTGATCTGGCCCAGCACGCTGTTGAACATGGTGGTTTTGCCCGAGCCGTTCGGGCCTATCACCCCGAAGATTTCACCTGGCATGACTTCAAAGGACACGCCATCGACGGCCTGGATGGCGCCGTAGGCTTTCTTGAGCTCAGTAACTTTCAGCAGGGACTGGCTCATGATCCGGCTCCAATCCTGCTCGCGGCAGCTGCGCGTGCACTGGAGGCCGCACGCGCTTCGCGCTTGGCGCGCATGCGGTCGGGAATGCTGAGCAAACCATCGGGCAGCCAGACCATCAGCAGCACAACGGCCGCACCGAACATGGGCAAATACCAGTTGGCAACATAAGGCACGTCGCGCAGCCACTCCGGCAGCACCACACCCACGGCAGCACCGATGACAGGGCCGAGGAAATACCCCGCGCCGCCGACCACCACCATCAAATACATCATGATCGACGCAGCCACGTTGAAAGGCGCAGGCTCTATGAACTGCACCAGCGAAGCAAACAGGGCGCCGGCAACACCGGCAAAGGCCGCGCCTATGGCAAAACTCAGCAGCGTGTAGTTGCGGATGTCCACGCCCAGGCTTTCGGCGCGTATCGGGTTGTCACGCAAGGCCTTGAAAGCCTTGCCCCAGGGCGAGCGCAACAGGCCCCAAAGCAGGCCAGCCATGACCAGCGTGACAGCCAGCACAAAGTAGTAATACGCCAGGTTGCCCTCCATTGCATAGCCAAAAACCGATGGCCGTGCAATGTTGTTGATGCCGAAAGTGCCACCCGTGAGCCACTCTTCGTTGCGCATGACCAGCCAGATCGCGGTGTTGAAACCCAGCGTGGCAAACGCCAGGTAAATCGCCTGCACCCGCAGTGCCGGAAAGCCCAGGATCAGCCCCACGCTAAAACAGATCAGCGCAGCCATGGGCAGGCCCAGCCAGAAGCTGAAACCCGCCTTCATCAAAATGGCGACGGTGTAGGCGCCTATGCCGAAGAAGGCCGCATGGCCCAGGGACTTTTGCCCGGCATAACCCAGGGTCAGGTTCAGGCCCATGGTGGCGATGATAAAAATCAGCCAGTAGGTCAGCAGGTAGATGCCGTAGTTCTTGAGGAATTGCGGGGCGGCAAGCACCAGCAATGCACCCAGCACGGTCAGCACCAGCGCAATTTTGTGATTGAGCAGTTTCATACCTTGCGCTCCTCTTTTTTACCCAGCAGGCCTTGCGGCTTGAAGAGGATGACGACCATGAAGATGATCAGCGCAACGGCGTCCTTGTAGGCCGGGGAGATATAGGCGGAAGCGAGGTTCTCGGCGACCCCCACGATCAAGCCGCCGAGCAGCGCGCCGCGCGAGTTGTTGAAGCCGCCTATGATGGCGGCAAAAAAGGCCTTGGTGCCCAGGCCCTCGCCCATGTCGAACTTGGCCAGGTAGGTCGGCGTCACCAGCAGCGCGGCGGCCACGGCCAGCACGGCATTGATGGCAAAGGTGTAGAAGATCATGCGCGGCACGTTGATGCCGAGCACGGAAGCGCTTTCGGTGTTTTGCGCCACCGCCTGCATGGCGCGGCCCGTCACGGTTTTGGCCAGGAAGGCCTGGGTGCCCATCACGATGATGAGCGCCAGTGCAAACGTGCCGATGTCCTGCAGCGTAATCGTCACGCCGGCGATGTTGTACAGCTTGTCGGCAAACAGGCTGGGAAAGGGGTGGGCTTCAGCGCTGTAGCCGGCGCGCACGCCGTTGCGCATGGCAATCGACAGGCCTATGGTGGCCACAACGATGGGCATCATGCCGTACTTGAGCAGCGGGTCCACCACACCGCGCTTGAACAGCCAGCCCAGCACCAGCACCGCCAGCAGCGCGGTCAGCACAAAACTCACGGCCATGGGCGCGCCCAGCGAGATGAAGGCGAGCATCATGAACGCCGGCAGCATGACAAACTCGCCCTGGGCAAAGTTGATGGTGCCGGAGGCCTGCCACAGCAAGGTAAAACCCAGTGCCGCCAGCCCGTAAATGCTGCCGGTCGCCAGGCCCGAGAAAAAGAGTTGAAGAAAGTCTGTCATGGAAAGGTCCGTTCTGATGCAACAGCGTTCGCGCCTGCTGGCCGGTTTGCCCGGTGCGCAGGCGGCGGCTGGCCCGCATGGCCAGCCGGAACTTCAGCTCATTTTTTGACGGCTGCTGCAGGCGCGGCCTTGCTTGCCGAGCCCAGCGGCGGCACGGTATCGATCACCTCCTGCTTGCCGTTTTTCACCTGGACGATAAAACTCATGCGGTCCAGGTCACCCTTGTTGTCAAACTCGGTGTCCATCAACGCGCCGGGGTATTTGTCGGCACTGACTTTCAGGCCCTTCATCGCCTGCGCCACGGCCTTGCGATCCAGCTTGCCGGCCTTTTCAATTGCGGCCTTCAGCACGTAGATGCCGGAGTAACCTTTCATGCCGTTGTGGTCGGAAACGTATTTGTAGGCACCTTCGAACTTGGCCTTGAAGGCGCGGATGGCGGGCAGCGGAGCGTCCACCGTCAGGCCCACGTGGGCAATCGCGCCATTGGCTGCGTCGCCGGCCAGGTCTATGACTTTCTGGCCCGTCAAGGTGGTTTCGCCAATCACGGGCTTGGTCCAGCCCTGCTTTTTCAGCTCACGCAGCAGGCGGGCGGATTCGTCTTCGTTGGAGTAGGCAAAGATGCCGTCGGGGTTGCCCTGCTTGGCGCGCAGCACTGCGGCGGAAAAGTCGATCTGGCCGGACTCCGTGGAGATTTCGGAAACCACCTTGGTCGACGAATTGGCCAGCGCCTTCTTGATGGCGTCCAGGCCGCCCTTGCCGAAGTCGTTGTTCACATAAATGACAGCAATGCTTTTGAGCTTGGCCACGTCCGTCATGTAGCGCGCCACCTTGGGCATGGCCGTGTCCTGCGTGAAGCTGGTGCGAAACACATAGGGGTTGCCCTGCTGGGTGATGCTGGCGGCTTCTCCGCCGGTGAAGTTGGGCACTTCGGCACGGCGCGACTCGGCCATACTGACCATGATGGAGCCGGAGAACACCGGGCCGAAAATGGCAAACACGTTGTCGTCAATCGCCTTTTGTGTCAGGCCCTTGGCAACGCCGGGATTACTCTGGGTGTCGGCCGTGGTCGTCTGGATTTTTTTGCCCAGAATGCCGCCGGCCGCATTGATCTCCTTGACGGCCAGCTCAATGCCGTTCTTGAAGTTGGTGCCTGCCGTGGCGCCCGCGCCGGACAGTTCGACAATGTTGGCGATCTTGATGACGTCTTGTGCAAATCCGGCCGTAGCGCTTACCGACAGGGCGCATGCAGCTATTAATTTAAGAGCAAATCGTTTTTTCATGGTTGTCTCCTCTGGGTTAAAAAAGCAATATACAAATCACTGGGTGGCGAGCCGTGTTTCCCCGGCGCCCGGAACCGGAACACCGGCTGCCGCCGCCGGGCGCCTGATCTCGCCGGCCATGGCTGCCGGATACAGGTACTCGCGGATAAACGTGGCGTCTTGCCGGACCGCTTGCGCGGCATCGGCATAACCAAAAAATTCAAGGTAGTCGGGCGCCTGCTGGATCAGCATTTCAAAGCCCGGCTGCGCCACCAGCTGGCGTGCGCGAACAGCGCGGACCAGCGGTGTGGGCTGGTTTTTCATCAGGATGTCGACCACGGCGGCGTGGCCCTCCAGGCGCGATACGTCACAGGGCAAGGGATCGCCTGCCTGCAAACCAAGCGGTGAGGCATTGACGACCACGTCGTACCCGCCGGGGTCGCTGCTGGCTGCCGCGACGACTTTTACGCCGGGGGCTTTTGCGGCGGCGGCAATATGGCCGGCCACGGCCTGCGCCTTGCCGGGTACCGGGTCGTAGAGCGCAATTTCGGCGGGCGCACAGTTGCCCGCTATGGCCAAAGAAGCCGCAATGGCCGACGCGCCGCCGCCCGCACCCAGGATCAGCACGCGCTTGCCGGCATAAGCCATACCAAAATAATCAAGCGCCGAAACAAGACCCTTGCCGTCAAACAGCCCGCCCTCAAGCTCGCCCCCGGCGTTGCGGCGAATGCCGTTCACGGCGCCGGCAACGCGACCATAGTCGTTGCAGTTCGACAGCAGGCCCATGACCAGGGATTTATGCGGGATGGCCAGAAACATGCCCTTGATGTTTTTGGCGAGAAAGGCCGTGCGCACAAACAACTCAATGTCGCGGGCCGCCACATGCACCGGCACCAGCACTGCGTTGATGCCCAGCGTGCGGAAGATCAGGTTGAACACTTCCGGCGCCCGCACCTGCTCCACCGGATCGCCGGGAATCAGGTAAACATCGGTAGAGCCCTGGATGGTGGAAAGCATGTCTGGATAAAACCCTGGTGTTCGATAAAACGACTTGACGCAGGCGGACTTTATTAAAAAACAGGCCCTGGAAAAAGCTAAAAACCACCATTTGAGCGATTAACGTACATTTATGTTCGATAATCGTACGAAACAAGGGTTACACCCATGTTTGTGCCAGCCGCACCAACACAATACTTTGCGCATGACACCGCCCGTTTCGACCACCCCCAGCACCCCGGCACTCGACAAGCGCGACTGGATTGCCGGCCTTGAAAAAGGCCTGTCCATCATTGAGTGCTTTGACGACGCCAACCCGCGCCTGACTGCCAGCCAGGCAGGCGCCCGCTGCGGCATGACGCGCACCGCGGCGCGCCGCTACCTGCTCACGCTGGCGCATCTGGGTTACGTTGCCAGCGACGGCAAACTCTTCTGGCTCACCCCGCGGGTGCTCAGGCTGGGCCAGTCGTATCTCGAATCGGCGCGATTACCGCGCATCGTGCAGCCTTTTTTGCAGCGCGTGACGGCCGGCACCCAGGAAAGCGCCTATGTGTGTGTCATGGACGGTGACGACATCGTCTACATCGCCCGCAACGGCGCCAACCGCGCCTTGAACACCGGCTATGTGCTCGGCGCGCGGGTGCAGGCCCAGGTCACGGCCGCCGGCATGCTGATGTTGTCGATGCGCGAGCCCGCCTGGCTGGAGAGCTGGTTTGCCAACCACGAACTCAAGGCCTACACCTCCTACACCATCACCAGCAAGGAGCGCATGCGCGTCGAACTGGCACGCGTGCGCGCGCAGGGCTGGGCCATTTCCGAGCAGCAGCTTGAACTCAACCACCGCGGCATTGCCGTGCCGCTGCGTGACCGGCATGGCGACATGGCCGGCGCGCTCAGCGTGACCATGCCCATGGGCCATGAGGCCAGCGAAGACGCAGCCGCCCGCGTGCTGTCGGTGCTCAGCGAGACCGCCCAGGCGATGCGAAACCTGATCTGATCGCTATAAATTAGATAGCTGGCTGCGCCCGTCCCACCTGCTCAAACGGCGGATTTTCTTCATATTTTCGCCCTTGGGGGCGCATGAACGGCCGCCCAGCCGCATTGGCGTGAATCTCCGACAATTGCAGCACCCGACATGCAAACCCGACACTTTCTCCAGCTCATTGGACTCTCCGCCCTCTGGGGTGCCTCATTTCCCCTGCTGCGTATCGCCAGTCCGGCCCTTGGCCCCTGGGTTGTGGCCGGCCTGCGCTGCACCCTCGCCGCCGTCGTGCTGACCGTGCTCATGCTGTCGCTGCGCGAACGCTGGCCAGCACGCGCCGCCTGGCCACGGCTGGCGGTCCTGAGCCTGCTCACGGTGGTCGCGCCTTTTGTACTGTTCAACTGGGCCGCGCTGTTTATTCCGGCCGGTTATTCAGCGGTGCTCAATGCCACCTCCCCGCTGTTTGGCGTGCTGGGGGCCGCTGTTGCCGGCGAGGAGAGACTCACCGCACGCCGCCTGCTGGGTTGCGCCGTGGGTTTTGCGGGCGTGGCGCTGCTGGTCCAGCTCGGCCCGGTGGCCGTGACGCTGCAGGTGGTGCTGGCGGCACTGGCCTGCACCACGGCGGCGGCCAGTTATGGTTTTGGCGCCATCCTGATGAAACGCGCCACCATGGCCCACGCGCCCCTGCCGGCATCCGCCGCCGTGCATGTGGCGGCGTCGCTGATCCTGCTGCTGCCCATGGGCGTCGCCGCGCCGTCAGCGCACCCCACACCCGGCGCCCTGGTAGCCGTGGCCGTGCTCGGCACCATCACCTCCGGTTTCATGTACTGGATCAGCATGCGGCTGATGCGCGAGATATCGGCCAGCGCGGCCACGTCTGCGGCCTTCATGATCCCGCTGTTCGGCGTGAGCTGGGGCGGGCTGTTCCTCGGTGAGGCGGTCACCGCCAGCATGTTGCCCGGTTGTGTCCTGGTGCTGGCGGCCACCGCGCTGATCACCGGCTTCAACCCTTTCAGGGGCGCGCCGCCGGAGCCCTGAGCCCCGTCAAAACGGATCAGGGCAACAGCACATCCTCAACACAGGCGCCGTCGGCCTTCGCAAAATAATCAAGCAAAAAGCTTCGATGCTCCTCAACGGCCGGCCCCATTGACCGCGCGCAGTTCCTGTACAGCATGAACGGCCGCCTGATGACAGGGTCGCTCAAGGCAATGATGCTCAGGTTGTGCATCTGCGTCATGGGCCTGACATAACCGGCACAAATGGCCACCCCGGCTCCGCTGGCAGCCAGCGCCAGGGCGGTGCTGGTGTTGTTGACCTCGTACCTGGAATTGAGGATTATTTCCTGCGGCAACTCCGACCGGATACGCAGTTCCGAGCCCCGGCCGATAAAAATAATGGGCTCCTCGCTCAACGCCGTCCAGGACAGGGACTTTCGGCGTGCAAACCTGTGCCGGCTGTTGCACACCACATGCGAACGCGAGGAAAAAAGAGGCGTTGCCTCGATGTTCCCGGCAACCGGCACCTTGAATGTGATGGCCAGGTCAGCCTGGTTGTTTTCCACGGAACTGATGATCTGGTCATTGGGAACATCAATCGGTTCGATCCGGATGTCCGGCCATTTTTTGTGGAACGCCGCAAATATCTTTGGCAACAGCGTCCAGATCACCACCTGGGTCGTGGCGATACGCACCACACCGGTTTTCCGGCTCCGGATGTCCTGCGCCAACAGCTCGGCATGGCGCAGGTCAATCAGCACCTGCTCCGCCTGCTGAAAGTACTGCTGGCCGGCTTCCGTCAGCGTGACACGCCGGGTGGTCCTGTCGAAAACCCGAAAACCAAGCGTGTCCTCCAGCGAGCGGATCATGATGCTCAGCGCCGCCGGCGTCACGTGCAGGGCATTGGCCGCATCAACAAAACTGCCCAGCCGCCCTATGGTTGTGAAGGCACGAAGCTGGCGGAAAGAGATGTTCATGGTGAGGCTTTTAGCGAAGACTAGTAAGTTAAAACTTGTTAATCATATAAAAAAACTAGTTTTTATTTATAAGCACATGCTCTTACAGTTCGACCTCATCGCATCCACGACGTACAACGCGAGTGGAAAAACCGGAGAAAAGAGCAATGACAGAGGGTTCCATAGACCTGGAGTCGCAGGACGGCGTGACGGTGGTCACCATCAACCGCCCGGGCAAGCGCAATGCGCTCACGGCAGGCATGTGCAACGATTTGCGCCGTGCCTGGGAGGTTTTTCGCGACTCGCAAGACCGGGTGGCCATTCTTGCTGCGCAGGGGGATATTTTTACGGCCGGAGCCGACCTGAACAATCCGCCGGCGCAGTTCTGGAAGGCCCTGCCCGAGGTTGGCGTCGATATCGGCAAGCCGGTTATCGCAGCGGTCAATGGCGCCGTCGTCGGGATGGGCGTCACCATGATCGCCTTCTGCGACCTTTGTGTCGCAAGCACCAGCAGCAAATTCATCTACCCGGAGGCCCGCGTCGGCATCGCCGCCGGCTTGATCTCATCCCTGAGCACGCGCATTCCCCACAAGATTGCCATGGAACTCATGCTGCTGGGAGAACCCGTGTCGGCTCAGCGCGCTTATGAAGTCGGCCTGGTCAACCGCCTGGTCGAGCCTGGCGCGCACATGGAAGAAGCCATGAAGATGGCCCGGACAATGACCCAATCGGCACCGCTGGTACTGAAGTTCCTCAAGGAGATGACGCGTGAGACCTTGCCGAAAAGTCCCGTTGAATCCGCGTACCTGACCCAGGCACGCGCCGAACAGGTTGCCTTGAGCGCGGATGCGCAAGAGGGCGTGCAAGCCTTCAGGGAAAAGCGCGCACCACGTTTTCTGGGCGCTTGAGGCACAAGGAAAAAAACCATATGCACTCCGATAACACCGCTGCACTCTCCCGGCGCCGCAACGCCCCGCCGGAACTGTTTCAGGCACTCAGGGACAGGTTCAGCTCGAAGTTTTCGACAGGTCCTTCCGTACTTGCAAACCACGCACGGGGAGAGTCCCCATTTCCACCCATTCCCCCTGACGCCGTGGTTTACGCCCAGGACCTGCAGGATGTTGTGGACGTGGTGAATTTATGCCGCGCGCACCGGTTTCCGGTGATTGCGTTCGGAGCCGGCTCGTCTCTTGAAGGGCAACTGCTGGCCGTCGAAGGCGGTGTTTCATTGGACCTGTCCGGCATGAACGGCATCGTGTCCATCAACGCGGAAGACCAGACGGCCACCGTGCAGGCGGGCGTGACACGCGAGCAGCTGAATCAGGCCCTGAAATCATCCGGGCTGTTCTTCCCCATAGACCCGGGCGCGCATGCCACCCTGGGCGGCATGGCCGCGACCAGGGCGTCCGGTACAAACGCCGTTCGATACGGGTCCATGCGCGAGAACGTGCTTGATCTGACAGTTGTCACCGCCGACGGGAAAGTGACAGGAACGGGAACGCGGGCCAGAAAATCGGCCGCCGGTTACGACCTCACCCGTATCTTCGTCGGCTCGGAAGGCACGCTGGGCATCATCACAGAAGTGACGGTACGCCTGTATCCCCTGCCCGATGCCGTATCCGCCGCAGTGCTGACCTTTTCGCATGCACGCGGCGCGGTCGACACCGTCATCCAGGCAATCCAGATGGGCATCCCGGTTGCACGGAGCGAATACCTCTGTGCCAAATCCCTGCGCGCCATCAATCTTTCAAGCAAGCTTGGCCTGCGCGAGCAGCCCACACTTTTCCTGGAGTTTCACGGGACGTCGGCCGGCCTGCGCGAACAGGCCGAACTGCTGCAGAACATCGCCCAGGAGCACGGCGGGCAGGACTTCCAGTGGGCCGAGCGCGCCGAGGACCGAAGCCGCCTCTGGCTGGCACGGCACAACGCCTACTTTTCATGCAAGACTGTGCGGGCCAACAGCCAGGTCATCGCAACCGACACCTGCGTCCCGATTTCCCGGCTGGCCGACTCGCTGATTGGCGCCGAACACATCCTGCAGGACGCGTCATTTCCGACCATGGTTTTTGGCCATGTCGGCGATGGCAATTTTCATGCGCTGCTCATTGTTGACCCGGAGAACCAGCGCGAAATGGACGAGGCCGAATGCCTCAACGAAAAAATAGTCCTGCTGGCCCTGGAGATGAACGGCACCTGCACCGGCGAACACGGCATAGGCCTGCACAAAATCGGCTTTCTCGCCAAAGAGGCCGGCGAAGACGCGATTGAGTTGATGCGACGCCTGAAGCACGCGTTTGATCCCCTGAATATCCTGAACCCGGGGAAAATTTTCAGCCTGCATGGGGCGGCACCAGGCTGACATGCCTTGCCTCCATTCAAAAGCCAAAAGCTTTTTTCCAGAATATAAACAGGAGACAAGACATGCAATCAACACGCACACCGCCGGTTTCACCGCGAGCCGGACTGCGACGCATCTTCACCCGCTGCCGGACAGCCATGGCGCTGACGTGCTGCATGCTGGGGCTTGCCGCGATGGCGCCGGCCCACGCGCAAAGCTGGCCCAGCCGGCCTGTCACCATCATCTCCCCCTACGCACCCGGCGGGACCAACGACGTTGTGGCGCGCCTGATGGCAGACCGGCTCCAGAAGGCCTTGGGTCAGCCCTTCATCGTGGAAAACCGCGCCGGGGCGGCCGGGATAGTCGGCTCTACCGCGGTCATGCGGGCCGCGCCTGACGGCTACACGCTGCTGTCGGCAAACAATGGTTCGCTGGTTGTGCAATCGGTTGTCAAGACACCTGCGCCCTATGACCCGGCAACGGCTTTTACGCCCCTGGTCAAGCTGGCGGATGCCCCCAATTACGTTGGCGTGAGCAGCGACCTGCCGGTGCAGACGGTCGGGGAATTTATCGCGCTGGCAAAACGCGAGCCGGGGAAATTCAATTACAGCTCGTCCGGCAGCGGCTCTTTCGGCAACTTCATGGGCGAGTATTTCAAGCTCCAGACGGGTACAAACATTGTTCATATTCCGGGCAAAAGCAGCGCATCCGCACTGACCGAAATGATGGCCGGACGGATTCAGCTGATGATAGATCCCCAGGTCCTGCAGCAGCGCAACGGCGGGAAGATCAAGGTCCTGGCGACCACCCAGAGTTCCCGCGTGGAAGCCTACCCCGACCTTCCCACCATCAGGGAATCGGGAGGACCGGAGCTCAACATCGTGGGATGGTTTGGCCTGTTCGGCCCGGCCAACCTGCCAAAAGACGTGGTGGAAAAAATCGAGGCAGCCGCACGCGCCATCCTGGCTGATCCGGAAGCCAGGAAAACACTCTCAGTTGCCGGCCTCGTGCCCTCACCGGTCTACAGCGCCCAGTTCGGCGCCATGATCCGGGACGATGTGAAGCGTTACCAGGATATCAAGGTCCGCTCAAGGATGGTGATTGAATAAATCGAAAGCCAGTCGACGCAACACAAAAAATCCTGAAGGAGACAAACCATGAAATCACCATCGGCCAATTCGAGTTGCAAGCCTGCAGGTCACCTGCTCCTGCGCAGCATGGCGCTTATCGGCATGGCCTGCGTACTGGGCCTCTCGGCACTGGCGCCTGCCCGGGCGGACAGCTGGCCAAGCAAGCCGGTCACCATCATTTCACCCTATGCACCGGGCGGGACGAATGATGTTGTGGCACGCTTGATGGCAGACCGGTTCCAGAAAATTTTCGGCCAGCCATTTGTTGTGGAGAACCGGCCCGGAGCAGCCGGCATATTGGGAGCCTCGTTTGTGATGCGTGCGGCACCGGATGGCTACACCCTGCTGTCCGGCAACAACGCGGCACTGGTGGTGCAATCGGTGGTCAAGTCCCCCAGCCCCTACGACCCCGCAAGCGCGTTCACGCCCCTAGTCAAGATTGCGGACGCGCCCAACTACGTCGGCGTCAGTGCCGACCTGCCGGTGAAGTCGGTCGGGGAACTGGTGGCGCTCGCCAGGCGCGAGCCGGGCAAACTGAACTACAGCTCTGCGGGAAGCGGCTCGTTCGGGAATTTCCTGGTCGAGTACTTTAAGCTTCTGACCGGCACCGACATTGTTCACATTCCCGCAAAAAGCAGCGGGCCGGCATTGACAGAGTTAATGGCCGGCCGCATCCAGTTGATGGTAGACCCGCTGGTGCTGTCACAGCGCAATGGCGGCCGCATCAAGGTACTGGCTACAACGCAGAGCACCCGGGTGGACACCTACCCGGACATTCCAACCATCAAGGAGTCGGGTGGCCCGGAAATCAACATTGTGGGCTGGTTCGGATGGGTGGGTCCGGCCAACCTGCCGAAAGAGGTCGTGGAAAAAATTGACGCCGCCACGCGTACGGTGATGGCCGATCCGGAGGCCAGAAAAATCCTGGCCGCTGCCGGTTTGCTGCCATCACCGCTCTACAGCGCCCAGTTCGGCGCCATGATCCGCGAGGATGTAAAGCGCTACCAGGACATCAAGGTGCGCGCAAAGATGGTGGTTGAGTAATCCGGAAACATCCGGGAAATATCCGGCATGGCCCGCAACAAATCGAAAACTTCAAACAAAGGAAATCAGGATGTCACATTACTACGACAAAGACGACGCGAAACACCGCATGGACATGGCCAAGGCGGCCCCGCCCGAGTTTCAGGCCTGGCTGGCCTTCAACAACATTGTCGGCATCGAAACAGGTGCGATACCGCTGAAGTACCGCGAACTGATAGCCATCGCCGTGGCCCATGCCACGGCCTGCCCTTATTGCATGGAGTCGCATGTCAAGAAGGGCAAAGCCGCCGGTGCCAGCAAGGAAGAAGTCAGCGAAGCCATACTGATTGCGGCCGCATTGTGTGCGGGCGCCGCGGCCGCGCACGGCGGCATGTCGATGAAGTTTTATGACCAGGCCTGAGCCGGCGCATCCACAAATACAACAAGGGCAACCACAGTGAGCAAGCAAATTCTCGGCGGCATCAAGATCCTGGACCTGACCCGGGTACTGGCCGGCCCGTGGTGCACACAGGCACTGGCGGATATGGGGGCGACGGTCTACAAGATCGAGCGACTCGGAGCCGGTGACGAGATGCGCCACTCGCCGCCCTTCCTTAAGGATGCGGAAGGCCTTGCCACGCGGGATTCCACCTCCTATGTTTGCGTGAACCGCGGCAAACGCTCCCTGGCCATAGACTTCACACGTCCGGAAGGGCGAAAACTGCTTCTTGGCCTGATCGAGCGTTGCGACGTGCTGGCCGAGAACTTCAAGGTCGGCGACCTCAAGCGCTACGGTCTGGACTATGAAAGCGTGCGCAAGGTCAATCCGTCCATCGTCTATTGCTCGATCACCGGGTATGGCCAGGATGGACCGATGGCCTCACAACCGGGGTACGACCCGGTGTTCCAGGCGATATCGGGCATCATGAGCACCTGCGGCCTGCCTGACGGCATGCCCGGAAGCGGCCCCATGCGCTCCATGCTTCCGCTGGTGGACGTGATGACGGGCATGGTCTCCACCTCGGCAATACTTGGGGCACTGCTGCACCGCAAGGGCACTGGCGAGGGCCAGCACCTCGACATTGCCCTGCTCGACGTGGCGCTCGCGGCTACCGTGCACCTGGGCCAGACTTATCTCTCAACAGGCAAACTGCCCCAGCGCGCCGGCAATGGCAGCCTGCTGTTTGCCCCGTCAAACTGCTACCCCTGCGTGGAAGGCCATATCCTGATCCAGATCGGCAACGATTTTCAATGGACACGGCTGTGCAAATGCCTGGGCAGGGAAGACTGGCTGGAAGATCCCCGGTTCGCAACAAACGCTTCAAGAATGAGCCTGTCCCGGGAGCTGGACCTGCTGTTGTCGGAAATCACCAGCACATGGGACAAACAAACCCTGTCGGAGCTTCTCGGCAAATCTGGCGTTCCCTGCGGACCGGTAAACAACCTCGCGCAGGCTTTTGAACACCCGCAAGTCAAGCACCGGGAGCTGAAGATGGAACTGGATCACCCGGTGTACGGAAAGCTGGCCCAGATCAGGAGCCCCTTGCGTTTTTCAAAGACACCCGCGCAATACCGTATACCGCCGGCTTTGGGCGCCGATACCGCCGATGTATTGCGGGAAGAGCTGGATATCAGCGAGGAAATGTTTGGCCAGCTGCAGGAGGCCGGCCTGGTATGACGCGAGCCTGGCCTTTGGTGAAACCCCGGCACCGCTTCATGACGGGCTAGCCGCGCCGGAAGGCCCGAATCATGCCCTGCTACGCATGATGTCAGGCGTGCTGACCTGGACGTCGGCGTTTTGCGCGCGCTGGCGCAGGGCATGCTCCATGACGACCAGCGCCAGCAGGGCCTCGGCAATCGGCGTCGCGCGTATGCCTACGCAGGGGTCGTGCCGGCCCTTGGTCACCACTTCGGCAGGCCGGCCGCTGGTGTCTATGGACTGGCGCGGCGTGATGATGGAGCTGGTCGGCTTGATGGCAATCGACACTTCCAGGTCCTGCCCGGTGCTGATGCCGCCCAGCACACCACCGGCGTTGTTGGACTGGAAACCTTCCGGCGTCAGCCCGTCGCCATGCGTGGTGCCGCGCTGCGTGACGCTGGCAAAACCGGCACCGATTTCAACGCCCTTAACGGCGTTGATGCCCATCATGGCAAATGCGATATCGGCATCGAGCTTGTCATACAGCGGCTCGCCCAGGCCTACGGGTACATTGGAGGCGGTGACGCGAATACGCGCGCCGCAGGAGTCGCCGGCCTTGCGCAAGGCGTCCATATAGGCTTCGAGTTTTGAAACATCCGCCACAGGCGCAAAAAACGGGTTGTTCGGCACATGTTCCCACGACTCAAACGGGATGACTTCGTCACCGACCTGCGTCATGCAGCCGCGAAAGGTGGTGCCGTATTTGGCAAGCAGCCATTTTTTGGCCACTGCACCGGCGGCGACCGTGGGCGCTGTCAGGCGGGCCGAAGACCGGCCACCGCCACGCGGGTCGCGCAGGCCGTATTTGTGCAGGTAGCTGTAGTCAGCGTGGCCAGGGCGAAAGGTCTCCAGGATATTGCCGTAATCCTTGCTGCGCTGGTCGGTGTTTTTTATCAGCAGGCAAATCGGCGTACCGGTGGTTTTGCCCTGGTAAACGCCAGAGAGGATCTCCACGGCATCGGGCTCGTTGCGCTGCGTCACGTGGCGGCTGGTGCCGGGACGGCGCCGGTCCAGGTCGGCCTGGATGTCGGCCTCGCTCAGGTCCATGCCCGGTGGGCAGCCGTCAATCACGCAGCCAATGGCCGGGCCGTGGGATTCACCAAAGTTGGTGACTGCGAAGAGGTTTCCAAAAGTATTGCCGCTCATGGGCAGATTATCCCAGAGCCCGGCCCGGCTTTGTTTCTGCACCGCCGCGCGGCAGATAAAACGCCGTCCTTCAGGATTTCATTTGCAGCGCCAGTGCCTCAAGGTGTTCGCAAAAGAGCCCGGCCGCCGTGGACAAGGTGCGTCCCTGCAAGGTGACAAATCCTATTTCCCTGGTTTCCTGCGGTGGCTCCAGGCGGCGGCTGACCAGGTTGGGCTGGCTCAGCAAGGGCAATGCGATGCGGGGCAGCACGCCAACACCCAAACCCGCAGAGATCATCGCCCCGGCCAGTTGGACGGTGGATGTTTCATGTGCGGGGCGCACCATCATGCCTCTTTGCATAAAGGCATGGTCGGTGGCGGCACGCACGCTGCTGCCCGCCGTGCTGGCAATATAAGGACGCCGCGTAAATACCTGCCAGGACAGCGGGCTGTCTGGGGGCACCCCCTGCAGCACCGGATCATCCGCCCTGCAGATCAGCACAAACTCGTCGGTCAACAAGCGGCGAAAACTGAAATGCCCGTTTGGCGGCGGCTGGACGGTGATGGCAACATCCATGTCGCCGCTTTCGACCGCAGCGAGGATGGCGCCGGCAGGCTCGGCCGTCACCAGGAACTCAATGTCGGGATGGGCGGCACAGAAGGTTGCGATCCCATCCGAGAGGATCGACTGGGCCATGGAAGGCAGGATGGCCACTCTGACCCGCCCGCGCCGCCCCTCCGTGAATAGGGCAAGGTCGCTCATGGATTCGTTGAACTCCGAGACGATGCGCCTGGCGATGGGCAGCAACTCGCGGCCTGAAGGCGTCAACTCCACGGCATGGGTGTTCCTGTCAAAAAGGCGCGTGCCCAGCGCATCTTCGGTCAACCGCACCGTGCGGCTCAGGGCGGGCTGCGAGACATGCAGGCGCGCGGCGGCCTTGCTGAAGTTTCCTTCGTCGGCGATTTCCAGAAACGCCTGCAGCTGGCGAACCGTCACATTGATGCGCATGGCTGGCCCAATTGGAGTTCAACTTTTGTTATTACAGAATTCAGTTAATTCTACTTCTCGAATCACCAAAGACTTTCTACCATCGGTGAGCAAGCATCGACAGACCGAATCCGGACAGGAAGCGCCCCATGAATTCTTCAAGCAAACCATTGACCGGCATCCGTGTCCTGGAGTTGGGCCAGGTGCTGGCCGGCCCTTTTGCGGGTGCGATTTTTGCGGACCTGGGCGCGGACGTCACCAAGCTGGAGCGCCCGGGCAGCGGCGACGATGCCCGCCAGATGGGTCCGGCATTTCGCCACGGCGATGCCCTGGTTTTTCACATCTTCAATCGGGGAAAGAAATCGGTCACGATCGACATGAAGACCCCGGCAGGTTTGGCGGCCTTCGAGGAACTGGCGGCCCAGGCCGATGTGCTGGTTCACAACCTCAGGCCCGGCGTTGTGGACGCCATAGGCATCAGCGGCAAGGCCCTGTGCGAACGCTACCCCCGGCTGGTTTATTGCGAGATATCGGCCTTCGGGCATAAGGGGCCGCTGGGCCATCTGCCGGGCTATGAACCCTTGATCCAGGCCTACAGCGGCCTGTCCAGCACCAATGGTGGCCCCGACGATCCGCCGCTGCGGATAGGTGCTTCGGTGTGTGACCAGGGGTCCGGCATGTGGGCCGTCATTGGCGCCCTGGCCCTGCTCCAGCAGCGCCAGTTGTCAGGGCGGGGCGGCGTGGTGCAGACATCACTGCTTGAAACAGCGTTGTCGTGGAATGGGCAAAAAAATGACGCCTATTTGAACCAGGGAGAAGTGCCCCAGCGGCACGCCTCCGGCCATCCCGGCTTTGTGCCCTACCAGGCTTTCGATACGGCCACCGGGCCATTGCTTATCTGCTGCGGCAATGACCGGCTGTTTGCCAAACTGGCCTCTGCCGTGGGCCGGCCGGAATGGGCAAATGACCCGCGTTTTTCCAACAACCGGGCGCGGCTTGAGCACAAGAAAGCCCTGATGGCGCCACTGGAGGATTTGCTGCGCAAGGTCTCCCGCGAGGAATGGGCCACGCGTTTTGAAACGATAGGCGTGCCCTGCTCACCCATCCATACGGTTCCCGAGGCACTGGCCCAGGACCAGGTGCAGGCGCTGGGTATTTTGCAGGCCGTGCCCGGTGAAGACTTTTCACTGACCGGCCTGCCCCTGTCCATCAACGGCGTGCGCCCGGCCCTGACGGCGCCTGCGCCAAGGCTGGGGGCAAACAATCCGGCTGCAGAAGAAGCAAGCAACTGAAAATTTTCACCACAAAGCAAAGAGACACCTTATGAAAAAACGAATCACCGCCCGGACCGGCACAAACAGCACAGCGTGTATTGACCAGGCCAGGCGCAAAACCCATGGCGCACTGGCAGGCATTGCCCTGGCGCTGCTGGCATTGGCCAGCCCTGTCCACGCGCAAAACTACCCGTCCAAGCCGGTGTCCATCGTGGTGCCCTTCGGCCCCGGCAGCGGCACCGACCAGGTCGCACGCGCCTTCAGCCAGGCGCTGAGTGACGAGTTGTCGGGCACGCCAGTGGTGATAGACAACAAGCCAGGCGCCAATGGTTTCCTGGCCGCGCAAGCCGTGGCGCGGGCACCGGCCGACGGCCATACCCTGCTGTTGACCACCAACACCACGCAGGCGGCCAACCAGCACCTTTTCAAGAAACTGCCTTACGACCCGGTCGCAGACTTCGCACCCATCACCCTGCTGTCCAAGGGTGCGATGCTGCTGATCGTTCCCCCTGCCAGCCCTGTCAAGTCGGTTTCCGACCTGATTGCATTGGCGAAAAAACAACCCGGCAAGCTGGCATTCGCCAGCGGAAGCTCGTCCAGCCGCATTGCCGGTGAGCTGTTCCTGCAGATGAGCGGTACGCAGTCACTGCATGTCCCCTACAAAAGCAACCCCCTGGCCATGACGGATCTGATGGGTGAGCGCATACAGTTCATGTTTGCCGACACACTCTCGGCCTTGCCGCTGGTCCAGTCGGGCAAGCTGCGCGCCCTCGGGTACACCGACAGCCAGCGTTTTGCCGGCCTGCCGGATTTGCCAACCATTGCGGAAGCCGGCGTCAAGAACTATGAGATGGGCTACTGGCTGGCCGTTTATGCACCCCACGGCACCCGCCCCGAGGTTGTGAAGCGCCTCAACGACGCATTTGTGAAAGTGGCCCAAACCGAATCGGTCAAGAAATTCCTGGCCCGCTCGCACATGACTGTCGCCACCTCAAGCCCTGAAGGCCTGGCCAAATTCCAGCAGGCCGAAGCGGACAAGTGGGGCCGCATCATCAAGACCGCGGGAATTGAGCAGGAGTAAAACCGCACACGCTCACCAGGGCCGGGCCGAGGCCATCCCTGCCGGCCCGACAGCCGGTCAGCCGTCCTTGCCGTCTTCCTCGGCAGGCCAGTCGCGGATATAGGCCTTGAGCATCTTGTTTTCGAAGTTCTGGCTGTCCACCACGGCCTTGGCGACGTCGTAAAAGCTGATCACGCCCATCAGCATTTTCTGGTTCATGACCGGCATGTAGCGTGCATGGCGGTCCAGCATCATGCGGCGCACTTCGTCCAGTTCGGTCTCGGATGTGCAGGTCAGCGGGTGGTCATCCATGGCGGTGCGTACCAGCGTGCCGCCGATTTCGCCGCCGTTCTTGACGATGCAGACAATCACTTCACGGAATGTCAGCATGCCGACCAGGTCACCATGCTCCATGACAACCAGCGAACCGATGTCTTTTTCAGCCATGATCTGGGTCGCCTTGGCGAGCGGCTCGTCGGGCTGAACGGTGTAAAGCGTGTTGCCCTTCACGCGCAGTATGTCAAGAACCTTCATGGTTTTCTCCTCTTTGGCCGTCTACCCGGCATGTATTGGTATTTTCCCACTGCAGCGGCGCATCGGGAAGTTCTATTTAAATATAGCCCACAATCAGGTGACAGGCTGTAATGTTTGTTTTGGGTTTTCCCTTTCCTGTTGGGTAAAAACACATCATGCTCGCCAATTCTGATTTTTTATGGAGACAACACCATGCCCGGTTACTCGGACCCCGGCTTTGACACACTCGCGCTGCATGCGGGCGCGGCCCCTGATCCCACCACAGGCGCGCGCGCGGTTCCGATTCACCTGACGACTTCGTTCGTCTTTGAATCCAGCGACCATGCCGCCAGCCTGTTTAACCTGGAGCGTGCGGGGCATGTGTACTCACGCATCAGCAACCCGACCAACGCCGTGCTGGAGCAGCGCGTGTCGGCGCTTGAAGGCGGCATAGGCGCCATCACCACCGCCAGCGGGCAGGCCGCGCTGCACCTGAGTGTTGCCACACTGATGGGCGCCGGCGCGCATATCGTGGCCAGCACCGCGCTGTATGGCGGTTCGCAAAACCTCCTGCACTACACCATGCGGCGCTTCGGCATTGAAACCACCTTCGTCAAACCCGGCGACATCGACGGCTGGCGCGCTGCCGTGCGGCCCAACACCAAGCTTTTTTTTGGCGAAACCGTGGGCAACCCGGGCCTAGAGGTGCTGGATATCCCCACGGTGGCCAGCATCGCGCATGAGGCCGGCGCGCCGCTGCTGGTGGACTCCACGCTGACCTCGCCCTGGCTGATCAAACCCTTAGACCTGGGCGCTGACCTGGTCTACCACTCGGCCACCAAGTTTTTAAGCGGCCACGGCACAGTGATTGGCGGCATCGTTGTGGATGGCGGCTCCTTTGACTGGGACGGCCCAAAGGCAGCGGGAAAGTTTGCCGAACTGACCGAGGCCTACGACGGCTTTCACAACATGGTGTTCACCGAAGAAAGCACGGTAGGCGCCTTTTTGCTGCGCGCGCGCCGCGAAGGCCTGCGCGACTTCGGCGCCTGCATGAGCCCGCACACGGCCTGGCTTATCCTGCAAGGCATTGAAACCCTGCCCCTGCGCATGGCACGCCATATGGGCAACACCGAAAAGGTGGTGGCTTTTCTGGCCAGCCATCCTTTTGTCTCGCGTGTGGGCCACCCCCTGCTTGAATCACATGCCAGCCATGCGCTGGCGAAAAAGCTGTTGCCGCGCGGCGCGGGTTCGGTGTTCAGTTTTGATTTGAAGGGCAGCCGCGAACAGGGCAAGGCCTTTGTTGAAACCCTCAAGGTCTTCAGCCACCTGGCCAATGTGGGTGATTGCCGCAGCCTGGTGATCCACCCGGCCAGCACCACGCACTTCCGCATGAGCGACGAGGCGCTGGCAGCGGGCGGCATCACGCAGGGCACGATACGCCTGTCCATAGGCCTGGAAGACCCGGATGACCTGATAGACGACCTGAAGCGCGCGCTCAAGGCCGCCGAGAAAGCTGAGGCCTGAGCATGTACCTGAGTGTCAACGCCCACAAAACCTATTGCTACACCGGCGGCAAGCCGCTGGACACTGCCAAACCGACCGTGGTGTTTATCCATGGCGTACTCAATGACCACAGCGTGTGGATTTTGCAAAGCCGCTACCTGGCCAACCACGGCTGGAACGTGCTGGCGGTGGACCTGCCGGGCCACTGCCGCAGTGAAGGCGAGGCACCCGCCAGCGTCGAGGAAGCGGCGGACTTTATCTCCGCGCTGCTCGATGCCGCTGGCGTGCAGCGCGCCGCACTGGTCGGCCACAGCTGGGGCTCATTGATCGCTGTGGAAGCCGCGTCAAAACTAAAAGACCGCATCACGCACCTTGTGATGGTTGGCACCGCTTTCCCGATGAAGGTATCGCCGGCACTGCTGGATGCATCGCTCAACGAGCCCATGAAGGCCCTGGCCATGATCAATGTGTTCTCGCGCAGCACACTGGCCGCTCCGCCCTCCGCACTGGGCCCCGGCACCTGGGTCTACGGCGCGAGCATGGCGCTGGGCCGGCGCGTGCTGGCCAGCAATACCAAAACCAACGTTTTCCATCGGGGCTTCAAGGCCTGTGACAGCTATGCCAACGGTGAAAACGCCATCAGCCGGATTGCCTGCCCGGTGCTCTTTCTGCTTGGCGCGCAGGACCAGATGGCACAACCCAAAGCCGCACAGTTGTTGATTGAAAAGGCAAAGAACAGTGGCAAAACAGTGCGGATCGTCAGCCTGCCCGTGGGCCATCACCAGATGAGCGAGACGCCTGAAGAAACGCTGTTTGCCATTCGGGATTTCCTGCGGCTATAGGGCCGGCTTAGGGCGTAAGCCAAAACTCCGACCGGGCCGGCAAGGCCTGCAGCAACTGCTGAATCACCGGGCCATGCGCCTGGCGTTGCACACCCGGCGCCTGCAGGGAGACCAGCAGGCGGGCCAGGGTCTCGGCATGCGGCGTCAGGGGGCCCAGGAACTGCACGCCCTGTCCATCCGCCACCAGCAGGGTGGGGAAGGTTTCGATATCGAGGTCGCCGACCAGATCGGCCTGATCCTCAATATCCAGCCATACAAAACGGAGTTCGGGGTGGCGCTCGGCGATGGATGCCAGCACCGTGCGGTAGTCGCGGCACAGGCCGCACCAGTCGGCGCACAGGCAAATAACCCAGGATGTTGGAAGCGGCAAGGTGGTGGTGTGGCTCATGGTCTTCAGGACAGGGATGAACTATTATGGCCAGCGGCATTCACAACAGGCACCCCACGCCAAAAAAGCAGGAGACAAGCCATGGCAGCAGCCTCTTCCGATGCGGTTCACCCGGCGGCCCCTGACCCGCGCAGCTTTAAAAGCTTTGCCGAGTTCTACCCCTTTTACCTGACCGAGCACAGCAACCGGACCTGCCGCCGCCTGCATTTTGCCGGCTCCAGCCTGACGCTGGTATGCCTGGCGGCGCTGCTGCTGACGCGCAGTCCGCTCTGGCTGCCGGCAGCCCTCCTGTGCGGGTATGGCTTTGCATGGGTAGGCCATTTTGGTTTTGAGAAAAACAGGCCTGCGTCCTTCAAGCGACCGCTGTACAGCTTCATGGGTGACTGGACCATGTACCGGGATATCTGGGCCGGCAAGGTAAAACTCTAGAAACGCCTTGCGTTAAAGCACCTGCCGCAAGCTGAGCGAGGCCCATCCGGCTCGCGTCCACAAGGGCAGCGTTGAATCCGTCTTGTCCAGCAGCAGTTGCTGCATCAGGGGTTCCAGCGGCGTCTGGTCGGGGTCGGCCAGCAGGATGTAACGCGATTCCTGGTCGCTCTCTTCAAGCAGTTGCCCCACCCATCGCAGCCCGGCAAGCGCTTCAAGCACTGGCTCCAGTTGAAGCACGTCCACCTGCAGCGCCTGCGCCAGGCTGGAAGCGCCACAGCCCCGGTTTGCGGTGCCCCGCTGGCGATGCAGTTGCTGCAACACCTCAACTGCAAGCTGAAACTGCCAGCCGGGCCCGCCACCGCGGCGTGCCACGCCGGCCAGCAGGCTGGGCATGTAGGCGGCAATCACGGCGCCCAGCAACACAATCACCCAGGCCACATAAATCCAGACCAGCAAAATCGGCAAGGTGGCAAACGCACCGTAGATCAGCGAGTAGGTCGGCACCTGGCTCAGGTACAGGCTGAGGATTTTTTTGGCCACCTCTATGCCGGCCGCCACAAATACACCGCCAGCCCAGGCGTGCGGCCATTTGACGTAGGTGTTGGGCACATAACGATACAGTGCAGCCAAGCCACCCGCCACCAGCAGGAACTGGAGCCCGTCGAGCAGAAACCGCAAACTGACAGGCATGGCCACCACCAGCCCGCTGGAAGCCGACACCACGTAAGAGGTGACCGCCAGGCTGGCGGCCAGCAGCAACGGGCCCAGCGTGATGGCGGACCAGTAAATCAGCACGCGCTGTGCCAGCGGACGCGTTTTTTTAACGCGCCAGATGCCATTGAGTGTGTGGTCTATGGTCAATATCAGCGCAATCGCCGTTCCCAGCAGCAGCGCCAGGCCGGCAACACCGAGTTTGCTCGCCTGGCGGCTGAATTGCGTCAGATACCCCAGCACCTGCCTGGCGATGTTGTCGGGAATCAGGCTTTGGACCAGCCAGCCCTGCAAGGCACCCTGCAGCTTGGCGAACATGGGAAAGGCGGTAAAAACAGCCAGCGCCACGGTAAAAAACGGCACCAGCGCAATCGTGGTGGTAAAGGTCAGGCTGCTGGCCGTCAGGCCCATGCGGTCTTCACGAAAGCGGTCACGCAGGGTCAAGGCGGTATCCCGCCAGGGAAAGCGTGAAAGGTTGGCCAAAAAGGCTTGCAGGGATTGCTGAAATGTCATCCCCGTTATCATGCCTCAGACCCGATATCGACTGACATGGAATGAACAAGACAAATCAAATTGACGCAACCCGCTGGCTGGCCGTGGGCAGCATGGTGGGGCTGATTGTGCTGGGCCTGGCCTGGGAACTCTGGCTGGCCCCGATACGCCCCGGCGGCTCGCTACTGGCACTGAAAGTGCTGCCTTTGTGCCTGCCCCTGGCCGGCATACTGAAAAACCGCATGTACACCTACCGCTGGATCAGCCTGCTGGTCTGGGTTTATTTCACCGAAGGCGCCACACGCGCCTGGAGCGAGCGCCCGCCAGGCAATTACCTGGCGATGCTTGAAGTGTTTCTTTGCCTGCTGCTGTTTGTTGCCTGCGCGCTGCACGTGCGCCTGCGGCTTAAAAATGTCGTTACGGCCCCTGGCGCCGCCGATCCCGTATGAACAACGCGCTGCTTCAAACCTTACGAAACATCACCGGCCCGTCCCACGTCCTGTCGGAGGGCGACCTGACGGCCTGGGAGCAGGACTGGCGCAAACGCGCACGCGGCAAGGCCCTTGCGGTTGTCAGGCCGGCCAGTACCGCGGAAGTCGCTGCCGTCGTCAAGGCCTGCGCCGCCGCAGGCGTCAGCCTGGTGGCGCAGGGCGGTAATACCGGCCTGGTCAGCGGCTCCATACCGGACGAGTCCGGCAATCAGGTGGTGCTGAGCCTGCAGCGCATGAATGCCGTGCGTGACATTGACGCCGCCAACCTGACCATGACGGTGGAGGCCGGCTGCATTTTGCAGACCCTGCAGGAAACCGCAGAAAAATCCGGTTTTCTGTTTCCGCTGAGCCTGGCGGCCGAGGGCAGCTGCACCATAGGCGGCAACCTGGCCACCAATGCCGGCGGCACGCAGGTCGTGCGTTACGGCAATGCGCGCGAGTTATGCCTGGGGCTGGAAGTGGTCACCGCGCAGGGCGAGATATGGCAAGGCCTCTCCGGCCTGCGCAAGGACAACACCGGCTACGACCTGCGTGACCTGTTCATAGGCAGCGAAGGCACGCTGGGCATCATCACCAGCGCCACCATGAAGCTCTACCCCATGCCCGCGGCGCAGCTTACAGCCTGGGCGGCTGTGCCGTCGATGGCGCATGCGGTCACACTGCTGGGCCTGGCGCACCAGCACCTGGGCGCCGGCCTGACGGGGTTTGAAGTCATGGGGCAGTTTGCGCTCAGCCTGGTCGCCAAACACTTCCCGCAGCAGCGCGTGCCGTTCTTGGAAGCGCCTGCCGCAGCGCCGGGCCACCCCAAGCTAGGCACGGCCCCCTCGGGGGGCAGCGAACCACACGCAGTGGGGAGCGTGGGGGCTCCTTTTTGCGTCCTGCTGGAAAACTCCGACCATGAATCGGAAGCCCACGCCCGCGAGCAGTTTGAGCGCCTGCTGGAGCTCGCCCTCGAACAGGGCTGCGTGACGGACGCCGTGGTCGCCGAAAACCTGGCCCAGGCGCACCAGCTCTGGCATGTACGCGAGAGCATTCCGCTGGCGCAGGCCGAAGAAGGCCTGAACATCAAACACGACATCTCTATCCCCGTGTCACGCATTCCGGATTTTGTGCGCGAGACAGACGAATTGCTGCGGCAGGCCATCCCCGGCGTGCGCATGGTCAACTTTGGCCACCTGGGTGACGGCAACCTGCACTACAACGTACAGGCCCCCGCCGAAGGGGATGCAAAAGCCTTTTTGCGCGAGCGTGAAGAAGAGGTCAACACCATCGTGTACGACGCCGTGGCGCGTTTTGACGGCTCCATTTCCGCAGAACACGGTGTCGGCAGCCTGAAACTCGACAAGCTGGAGCACCACAAATCACCCGTGGCACTGGGCATGATGCGGGCCATCAAGCAGGCGCTGGACCCGCAGAACGTCATGAATCCCGGAAGGGTGCTGCGCATATAATGTGCGCATGCCTTATGAAGGAACTTCATGCTGAAATTTGACCATGCTCCCAAAAAAGCAACCAATCTTTCGTTGAACTCCAAAGTGCTCCAGGCCGCCCGCGAGATGGGCCTGAACATTTCACAAACGGTGGACACCTTGCTCGCGGATGAAGTCAAACGCCTGTACTGGGAGCAGTGGAACGAGCGCAACAAAAGCGGGATTGATGCCTACAACGCACGCATCGCAAAGCATGGCCTTCCGCTGGCAAAGTACCGCAGCTTCGGCAAAAGCCTGGGCGACGGCAAAGAGGAAACCTGAGGTGGCCCGTTTTGACGTTTACGCCAACCCCGACAAGCAGGAAAGCCGGCTGATTCCTTTTTACCTTGATGTACAGAGCGACCATGTCAAAGGCCTGCAGACCCGGGTTGTCGTGCCTCTCTGGAAATCCGAGCTTCTCGCCGAGCGTAGTGAAAACCTCAACCCCGAGTTTGATCTTGCCGGTCAACGGGTGGTGATGGACACACCGGCGATAGGTGCTGTTCCGGCTACCGTCTTTAAACAGCCCGTGGCCAACCTGGGCGCTCAACAATTAATCGTCCAGGATGCCCTGGATACGCTTTTTGGAAGCTATTGATGACTGAATTAACACCCGGACCGGTGCGCTCCCAATACGAAGATTTCATGCGCCATGTGGACACGCAAGGCGTGTTCAAGGCCGACCGCACCGGCACCGGCACCAAAAGCGTCTTCGGCTACCAGATGCGGTTTGACCTGAACGAAGGTTTTCCGCTGATCACGACCAAAAAGGTTCACCTCAAATCCATCGTGGTCGAGCTGCTGTGGTTCCTGAAGGGTTCCAGCGACAACAACTGGCTGAAAGAGCGCGGCGTCAGCATCTGGGACGAGTGGGCACGCGAAGACGGCGACCTGGGCCCCGTCTACGGCGTGCAGTGGCGCAGCTGGCCGACGCCGGATGGCGGGCATATCGACCAGATATCCGATGTCATCAAGACCCTGAAGAGCAACCCCGATTCGCGCCGCATCATCGTCAGCGCCTGGAACGTGGCGGATCTCTCCAAAATGGCACTCATGCCCTGCCACGCCTTCTTCCAGTTTTACGTGGCCCCTGCGACGGAGCCGGGCGGCAAGGGCAAACTCAGCTGCCAGCTTTACCAGCGCAGCGCCGACATCTTCCTCGGCGTGCCTTTCAACATCGCCAGCTACGCCCTGCTCACGCACATGGTGGCGCAGCAATGCGATCTGGAGGTTGGCGACTTTATCTGGACCGGTGGCGATTGCCATATCTACAGCAACCACGCCGAACAGGTGGCACTGCAGCTCAGCCGCACGCCCCTGCCTTACCCCACGCTGCACATCAAACGCAAACCTGCATCGATTTTTGACTACCAGTTTGAAGACTTTGAATTCCCGGACTACCAGCATCACCCGGCCATCAAGGCACCGGTAGCCGTCTGATGCAGGTCAACATGATCTTTGCGCGCGCCGCCAACGGCGTGATCGGGAAGGACAATGCCCTGCCCTGGCATCTGCCGGAAGACATGGCGCATTTCAAGCGCCTGACGCAAGGCTGGCCCGTCGTCATGGGGCGCAAGACCTGGGATTCGCTGCCGCCCCGTTTCCGCCCCCTGCCCGGCCGTACCAACATCGTCGTCACGCGCCAGCAGGGCTGGACGGCGCCGGGCGCCAAAATTGCGACCAGCGTTACGGATGCCCTCAGGCTCGGCGAGGACTCGGAACAGGTTTGGGTGATAGGCGGGGCACAAATCTACGCACACGCCGAGCCGCTGGCGCAGCGCATTGAAGTGACCGAAATCGCACAGGACTTTGAAGGCGATGCCTTTGCACCGGTGCTGGGAACACAATGGGTGGAGACAGCCCGCGAAAGCCACATTTCAACGAATGGACTGAAGTTCAGTTTCATTACCTATAACAAGCAGAAATAACAAAAGAGGAGTTGCCATGTCAGGAGGCGGATTTCACGTACACGGACCCCATGACCATGAACTGGAGCATGCGGCGCAGGGCGGCCACGACAAGCATGAAAACGGCGGCGGCATGATCGCGCAGATCGCCGTCATCACGGCCATCATCGCCACCGTGGGGGCGATCTTTTCGTATATGGGCGGCGCCACGCAGGCCAACGCGGGTCTCTACAAAAACAACGCCTCCATCAAAAAGACCGAAGCTTCCAACCAGTGGAATTTCTTCCAGGCCAAAAGCACCAAGCAGTCCCTCGCCGAGCTGGCGCGCGACCTGGCGACCGAAGATAAAAAAGTCGCCTACCAGGGCAAGGTTGACCGCTATGAAAAAGAAAAAAACGAGATAAAACTCGCCGCGGAAAAGCTTGAAGGCGAAGCCACCACCTGGGACAAGTCATCCGACGAACAAATGCACCAGCACCATCGCTGGGCGCAAGCCACCACTGTGCTGCAGGTGTCGATTGCACTGGCGGCGATTGCCCTGCTGACGCGCAAGAAATGGCTGGAATACGGCATGTTCGTCCTGGCCGGCATAGGGCTGGTGATAGGCGCACTCGCCGCGCTACATATTTGATAGCTGATTACGCCCATGTTTATTGGGCCGGAGACATGAATCAATGAAAATCACCACATGGAATGTCAACTCACTGGCCGTTAGGCTGCCGCAAGTGCTGGACTGGCTCGCCGCCAACCCGGTTGATGCGCTGTGCCTGCAGGAACTCAAGCTCAGCGATGAAAAATTCCCGCTGAAGGAACTCGAAGCGGCCGGTTACCACAGTGCAGCGTTTGGCCAGAAAACCTACAACGGCGTGGCCATTTTGAGCCGTACGCCGCCACGCGACATTGTGAAAAACATTGCGGGTTTTGCCGATGAGCAATCACGCGTGATAGCCGTCACGCTGGACACGCCGGATGGCGAGTTGCGAGTGGTCAACGGCTATTTCGTCAACGGCCAGGCGCCAGGCAGCGAGAAATTTGAGTACAAAATGAAGTGGCTGGACGGCCTGCGCAATACCTTGCGCGACGAACTGGCGGCGCACCCGCGCCTGGTGTTGCTGGGGGACTTCAACATCACGGTGGATGACCGCGACACCTGGGACCCGGAAGGCCTGCGCGAAACGATTCACCACACCACCGAAGAACGTCAGCATTTCCAGGCGCTGATTGACCTCGGGCTGACGGACGCCTTTCGCATGTTTGAGCAGCCGGAAAAAAGCTACTCCTGGTGGGATTACCGCGAGTTTGCCTTTCGCCGCAACCGTGGCCTGCGTATCGACCACATCCTGGTCAGCGAAGCCCTCAAGCCCCTGGTGCGCAGCTGTGTCATTGACAAGCTACCGCGCAAAAACGAGCGGCCCAGCGACCATGCACCGGTGACCGTCGAGATCGCCTGACTTCAATTGCTATCAAAACAGTAGCTGGCTACGCACACGGGACGGCGGCGACAGCCATTATTTACTCCAAGTTCAGTTCCTGAATCTTGCGCGTGATGGTGTTGCGCCCTATGCCCAGCTTTTGGGCGGCCTCTATGCGCCGTCCGCGGGTGTTGAGCAGCGCGGTCTGGATCAGCTTGGACTCAAAGCGGCGCGTCAGCACATCCCACACGTCGCTGCGTCCGGTCGCCAGCAGCGCCAGGGCTTCGGCCTCCAGGCCGCTTTCCCAGTTCTGCCCTGCGCCCTCGCCTGCCGGGTGCTGCACGGGCGAGGCAAAAGCCTCGGACAACGGAGCAGCCGGCATGGCGGGCGCCTTGTCGGAAACACCTGTCAGTTCCGGCCTGGCGTGTTCATGCAGGTCCGCCGGTGCCCGGCCCGCGTCTGCCACGGCGCCCTGCACTTCAGGCGGCAAGTCCTTGGCTTCAATCACCTGCGCGGGCGCCATCACGGTCAGCCAGTGGCAGATGTTTTCAAGCTGGCGCACATTGCCCGGAAAGCTGAAATTGCTCAGCTGCTGCAGGGCGGCATCGGAAATACGCTTGGGCTCCACACCCAGTTGTTTGGCACTTTGCTGCAGGAAATGCCGTGTCAGCATGAACACGTCTTCACGGCGCTCGCGCAATGCCGGCAGGCGCAGGCGAATCACGTTCAGGCGGTGAAACAGGTCTTCACGAAAAACACCTTCCTTGACGCGCTGCTCCAGGTCCTGGTGGGTGGCGGCAATCACGCGCGGATTGGCCTTGATCGCGTTGTGGCCGCCGACACGGTAAAAGTGACCATCGCTCAGCACGCGCAGCAAACGTGTCTGCAGGTCAAAGGGCATGTCGCCGATTTCATCCAGGAACAGCGTGCCGCCCTCGGCCTGCTCGAAGCGGCCGCGGCGCATGGTCTGGGCACCGGTAAAAGCGCCGCGCTCATGGCCGAACAGTTCGCTTTCCAGCAGGTCCTTGGGGATGGCCGCCGTGTTGATCGCGACAAACGGGCCGTTGGCACGGGTTGAATGCTTGTGCAACGCGCGCGCCACCAGTTCCTTGCCCGAGCCGGATTCGCCGGTGATCATGACCGTCACATTGCTCTGGCTCAAGCGGCCGATGGCGCGAAACACGTCCTGCATGGCGGGCGCCTGGCCCAGCATTTCAGGCGCATTGGCCATGCGCTCTTCGGCCACTTCCTCGCGCTGGCTTTCCTCGACAGCGCGGCGGATCAGTTCAACCGCCTTGGGCAGGTCAAACGGTTTGGGAAGGTATTCAAAGGCGCCGCCCTGGAAGGCCGATACGGCACTGTCGAGGTCGGAGAAAGCCGTCATGATGATGACCGGCAGGCCGGGCAGCTTTTCCTTGACCTTCTCCAGCAGGTCCAGGCCCGAGCCGCCCGGCATGCGGATGTCGCTCACCAGGATTTGCGGGCCGTCGTCTTCGGTCGCGGTTTCAAGGGCCGCGAGCACTTCGCGCGGGTTGGTGAAGCTGCGGGTCGGCAGGTCTTCACGCAGCAGGGCCTTTTCCAGAACAAACCGGATGGACTGGTCATCGTCAACAATCCAGATTGGCTTCATGCGTTGTGGTCCCTTGGGGCTTGGCCCCTTTATTTGTCAAACAATTGACGAGACAAACTTCACGGCAGCGGTATCAGCAGCTTGAAATCTGTACGCCCCGGAACGCTATCGCACTCGATCAAACCGTGGTGTTGCTGGACAAAGGTTTGCGCCAATGTCAGCCCCAGCCCCGAACCGCCCTCCCGCCCTGACACCAGGGGATAGAAGATCCGGTCTTTGATGGAGTCCGGCACGCCCGGTCCATTGTCTATGACATGCAATTCCAGTGCCAAGCGGTAGCGCTGCTTGCCGAAAGTTACTTGTCGGGCAATCCGGGTCCTGAAAGTGATCTGCGCGTCACCCGCGGCAACGCGCTCCGCCAGCGCCTGCGCGGCGTTGTGCGCGATGTTGAGCACGGCCTGTATCAGCTGCTCGCGGTCGCCGCGGAAATCGGGAATCGAGATGTCGTAGTCACGCATCACCCGCAAACCCCTGGGGAACTCGGCCAGGATCAGCGAACGCACACGCTCGCAAACCTCGTGGATGTTGACGTCGCCCACCAGGTGCGGGCGGCGGTGCGGCGCAAGCAGGCGATCGACCAGCGTTTGCAGGCGGTCGGCCTCATGGATGATGACCTGGGTGTACTCGGTCAGTTCCTTGTCGATTTCCATCTGCAGCAGCTGCGCCGCGCCGCGTATGCCGCCCAGCGGATTCTTGATTTCGTGCGCCAGGTTGCGGATCAGTTCCTTGTTGGCCTGGGCCTGGTCTATCAGGCGCTCCTCGCGGTCCTGCTTGGCCTGCTGCTCCAGCGGCAGCAGCTCGACAATCGCCTCGCCCGGGGTATCGGTTTGCGCGACCACCACATGCACGGGCATGGGCTCATGGTTCAGCCGCCTGAGCCAGGCGTCATAACGCAGGGCGGCAAACTCGTTGCTGCCAGCGCCTTCCAGCGCATTTTGCAGAATCAGCGGTTCGGTAAAACAGTCGGGGAGTTGCGAGCCCTCGATGGTGCGGCGGGACGTGCCCAGCGCGTCTTCCAGCGCCGCATTGGCGAACACCACAACACCGTTGGTACGGACTACGGCCACCAGCGTGGCCAGCAGGTCAAACGACTGGAAACGGGCAGGGTTTGCGACAGGCGCGGATGCGAAGAATTTAGGCGTTTTCAAGCCTTCTATTCTGGCCCAGAACCGGCCGCCATCCTTGTTTAATTAGCGCCGGGCAGGCGTGCGATCTCGCGTTTGATGCCGGCGATGTCGCTCTGGTTGCGGGCGATGCTGTCCTTGAGTTCGGCCACGCGGTCCAGGTAACGCTGGTAATTGCGGCCCTCAATGCCCTGCTTTTCAGGCTCGCCGTTGTTGTACTCTTTTTGCTGCTCGGCCAGTTTGGCTTCGGCCTTTTTCAGCTCGGATTCAAGAATGCTGCGGGAGTCGCTGTCGCGCGCCTTTTGTTCCGGGCTGCCGTCGGTGCGAGGGCCGGAACCGGACGGGGCCGCGGCGGCAACCCGCACGGTGGACTTCTGCGCGGGCGAACCCTGCATCACCGTGACATTGCCGCCCTGCATGGCCTTGCAGCCGCGCGTTTGGGCTTCTTTGGCGTTGTTGATGTATTCAGGGGCTGCGCCAGCGGCACCGCCACAACGGTAAACCTGGGCCATCACGGACGGGCCGGCCAGTGCCAGCATGGCCAGCAACAAGGAACATCTGGAAAACAATAAGACTTGATTCATACATTACCCCTGTGCCGCTCAAGGCAAGGATGGTCTGCCAGTATGCGGCAAAGACCCTGAAATTCAAAATAAGGGGATTAACTGCGGGCCAGCCATGAAAAAAGGACGGTCTTTGCCGTCCTTTTTTTGCCACACCATGTAAGCAAAACTTACATGGGTGGGACTTCCCCGTGCTTTTTACAGCGAGTAGTACATATCGAATTCGGCCGGATGGGTCGCCATGCGCATGCGCGTGACTTCCTGCATCTTGAGTTCGATATAAGCGTCGATGTACGAATCGGTGAACACGCCGCCCTTGGTCAGGAAGGCGCGGTCGGCATCCAGGCAGTCCAGCGCCTGGTCCAGGCTGTGGCAGACCGTCGGGATTTTTGCGTCTTCTTCCGGCGGCAGATGGTAGAGATCCTTGCTGGCAGCTTCGCCCGGATGGATCTTGTTTTCAACGCCGTCCAGACCAGCCATCAGCAGAGCCGAGAAGCCGAGGTACGGATTCATCAGTGGATCCGGAAAGCGTGCCTCGACGCGGCGGCCCTTGGGGTTTGCCACGTAAGGAATACGGATGGAAGCCGAGCGGTTTTTGGCTGAGTAAGCCAGCTTGACCGGTGCCTCAAAACCAGGAACCAGGCGCTTGTAGCTGTTGGTGCCAGGGTTGGTGATGGCGTTCAGGGCACGTGCGTGCTTGATGATGCCGCCGATGTAGTACAGGGCGAAATCAGACAGGCCTGCATAGCCGTCGCCTGCGAACAGGTTCTTGCCGTCTTTCCAGACCGACTGGTGAACGTGCATGCCGGAACCGTTGTCGCCAACGATGGGCTTGGGCATGAAGGTTGCCGTTTTGCCGTAAGCGTGGGCCACGTTGTGGATCACGTACTTTTGCAGCTGCACCCAGTCAGCGCGCTGGATCAGCGTGCTGAAGCGGGTGCCGAGTTCCATCTGGCCGGCGTTGGCGACTTCGTGGTGATGCACTTCGACAGGAATACCCAGGGCTTCAAGCACCAGGCACATCTCGGAGCGCATGTCCTGGAAACTGTCCACTGGTGGGACCGGGAAATAACCGCCCTTGACAGCGGGACGGTGGCCGCTGTTGCCGTGCTCGTATTCCTTGCCGGTGTTCCAGGCGGCTTCTTCGGAGCCGATCTTGACGAAGCAACCCGACATGTCGTTTTGCCAGCGCACGTTGTCGAATACGAAAAACTCTGGCTCGGGACCGAAGTAAGCCGTGTCGCCAAAGCCGGAGGCTTTCATGTAGGCTTCAGCACGCTTGGCCAGCGAACGAGGATCGCGCTCGTAGGCTTTGCCGTCGGCCGGATCGATGACGTCGCAGGTCAGGATCATCGTCGTTTCTTCAAAGAACGGATCGATGTTGGCGGTATTGGGGTCAGGCATCAGCTGCATGTCAGAGGCTTCAATGCCCTTCCAGCCAGCAATCGATGAGCCGTCAAAAGCGTGGCCCGAATTGAACTTGTCTTCGTCAAAATGGGAAACCGGCACGGTCACGTGCTGCTCTTTGCCCCGGGTGTCGGTAAAACGGAAGTCAACAAACTTGACTTCGTTTTCCTTGACCATTTTCATGACGTCTGCGACGGTCTTTGCCATCAGAATCTCCTGTTGCTGGATGGTGGTTAAAAAATCTTTTCAGAAATAGGGAATGCACTTTTTGTGCCAAAGAAAATACTCTTTCAGCTTTCCAGCGCGCCCCTGATTGTGCCGTGAAATTGGCGCACCACCGGATGGCACCCGCCCGTGAGCGGCAGCCCGGGCTGGAAACCAGACGTCTTTTTACGCCTTATTTTGGTGCATTATTGAATGCACATTATTGGTGCAGTTTATTAACGCACCAACTCGGGGCCAAGCTTGAAGCCAAACTGGCTGACGCCGGCCAGCAGGGCCGGATAGGCCAGCGCGACGGCTTCGGGCATGCCTTTGACGCCCAGTTCGATGTGACGCCCATAAACCGGGTGATCCACGCTGGGCAGGCTGAACACCTTGACACCCGGATGGCTGGCTTCGATATCCAGCATCAGCGGCGTCAGGGTGGCTTCCATGGAGCCAAAAATAATGATGGATTTTTCGATATAGGCTGATTTTTGGTGCAAATGGGCATACTGCTGGTCCAGCACCCACTCCATCATGGGCCAGGCCATGACCGGAAAACCAGGGAGGAAGTGAACCGCGCCCTCCCCTGCCTTGCAGCTAAAACCGGGAATCTTGTTGTACGGATTGGGAATGATCTGCGCGCCCACCGGGAACACGCCCATATTCAGGCGGTGGATGTTGTCGTGCCGGCCGGCATCAAAAGGCAGTCCCTGCTCTTTGGCCGTGTCTTTCATGCGCTCGGTGATCAGCGCCTCGGCCTGCGGGTGCAATGCCAGATCTACCCCCAGGGCCCTGGCCGCGCACTGGCGGGTGTGGTCGTCCGGCGTGGCGCCAATGCCACCGCAGGAAAACACCACATCGCCCCACTCGCGCGCACCGGCAAAGGCGCGGGCCAGCGTGGCCGTGATGCGCTCCGGGTCGTCCCCGACATAGTCGGCAAAGGCCAGCTGCAGGCCGCGCGCGCCCAGCAGCTCAATGATTTTGGGCAGGTGTTTGTCGGCGCGTTTGCCTGAGAGGATTTCATCGCCAATGATGACGATGCCGAAAGTGGTGCTCATGCTGGAGGCATCCGGTTCAGGGTTGCAGGCCGGGTGGTGTTTCCACTGACCCTTCCGGGGTTTCATTTGCTATTGATTTGATAGCTGTCGGCGTAGGCAGGTCGGCAGCTGTGGCACTGTTTTTCTTGCGAAGCTGCTCCAGCGCCGACAGGGTGTAATGGGCAAACCAGAGCGATGAAAAGGCAAATACCAGGGTGTAGATCCAGATCGCAACCGGCACCAGTATGGGCGCCATCGCCACAAACATGGCGCCCGAGGCCCAGATCACGCTGGGCGCGGCGCCCAGGTAACCGCTGATCACGCCTATGCTCAGCAGCTGGATGCGGTGCTCCCTGAAAATCTGCCGCCGCTCTTCGCTGCTGGCGTGGTCCACCAGCGCGTCATAAGACATCACGCGGTAGGTCAGCCAGCCCCAGATCAGCGGCGGCAGGACCAAAATCAAGGGCGGGATCAGCCACAAAGGAATCGACAGCAGCAGCGCAATCACGGCCAGCAGGGTGGAGCCCAGGGACCAGAACAGGCTGGCCACCATGGAGCCGCCCTTTTTGCGCTCCAGTTGCGGAAAACGCCGCTCGGCCACCAGCGCGACCATGGCCGGTGTCATGAAGATCGCCACAAACAGCAGCGAGACAATCACGATCACAGGAATCGCCATGAAAAGCAGCAGCACCGGCGCCAGCACCACCCGCAGATTGGAAAGGCCCAGCCCTTCAAGCCAGCGCACCATGGTATTGACCATCTCGTAGCTGTCGAGGTTGCCGCGTACCACCGCGATCGCGCTTTCCCAGAAGAAATAACCCAGCCCCAGCGAAAGCACGGCCATGATGACCAGCGGCAGTATGGACAGGGCAATCACCCGGGGGTGCAGGCAGTACATGGCTGCGCGCCAGAAGGAATCCAGTAGTTTGCTCATGGGACAGAGGATAACGTGATCAGGCTTTGCCAAACAAGCGCTTCAGGCCCACCCACTGCTGTGACCAGAACCCGCCGCCATAGTCGCGGTTTTGCTCGACCTGGTCACGGATGCCGGTCGGGTCGTAGCGCTCCTGGAAATTGGCCGTGCCGAACAGCACGTCCCACCAGGGCAGCAGCACGCCAAAGTTATGCCCGCCCAGGACGGTCTGCTCATTTTTCAGGCTCTCATGGCCTATGCCTATGCTGTGGTGTACCCGGTGAAAGCGCGGGCTGACCCACAGCCGCTCGCCGATGCGGCCGAACCACAGGCGCACATTGGCATGCTGAAAACTTTCGCTGAGCTGGGTAAACGCCACGATGGCAACAAACTGGCCGGGCGCCACGCCGATCAGTTGCGCCACCAGGACGATGATGGTGTCCCCCACCACGTCATCGAGCAGATGGTTGCGGTTGTCGCTCCACATGGTCATTTGCCGCTGCGCGTGGTGCAGCGAATGCAGGCGCCACCACCATTCCACATGGTGCTGGCCGCGGTGGGTCCAGTAAGCCACGAAGTCAAACACCACCAGGTAAATCAGCAGGCTGACGATGGCCTTGTCAGTGACGCCCGGCCAGAGCTGGTCCAGGTGAAAAGTGCCGTACCCCGCAGTGCGCAACGCGCCAAACAACTCGTCAAACCACGGGTCAAGTGTGAAAAACAGCGCGAGCCGGAACAGGCCCAGGCGGTGGATCAGGGTGTAAAGCACATCGGTGCGTATGGTCGCCCGGTCCGTCACCGGCTCGACCGGCCGCCAGCGCTGCAGCGGGCCGATCACGGCCAGCAAAATCAGCACCTGGATGACGCCCGCCAGCAGCCAGGCCGTGGCCTCATAGGCATCTTCAAGATAACCCGCCATGCCCAGCCAGAACATGAGCGGCTGCACTGCGGTGTCAAACAGCCAGCCCTGCACATTCGAGAAAAGATCGGTAAACCAGCCCATGGATGTTATTTTGCGGGCGCTGCACCGGCCGTGCCGGCATGGCTGTCAATCCACGCCTTGTACTGGGGGTGCTCGCGCAAGGTTTGAAAGCAGAAACCGCGCGCCTGCAAGCCGGTGATCAGGGGCTCCAGCACGGCCGGCGCCCATGGGTCCTTGCGCGACCAGATGCCCAGGTGCGCCAGCAAAATATCGCCGGACCGGATGCCCTGCAGCGCTTTTTTCAGCAAGGCGTCGTTGGGATATTTGTCGCTGGGCAATTCGTCACCGAGAAACCCGGCCGGCGACCAGCCTACATGCTCATAGCCGCATGCTTTGGCCGCAGCCAGCAAAGCGGGCGAGGTTTTGCCGCCCGGCGCCCGGAACAGCGGCAAGGGCTTTTTGCCGGTGATCTCCTGCAGCCGGCTGGCGGATTTGCCTATCTCCTCGCAATACTGCTTCGCCGTCCAGCTGAAGTCCTTGCCCTCGGAGGGGCCTGCCGACGGCCGCACCTTGAATTGGACAGGATTGCTAGCCACATCGCCGCGCCAATAAGTGTGGTCAAAAGTATGCGAGGCGAACTCATGGCCTTCTGCGGCACGCGCCTTCCACCAGGGCGCCCAGTCCTTGCCCAGGCTGCCGTCGCCGGTTTTTGTGCGCTCGTTGGCCGCGAAGAAGGTGACCTTGACCTGGTGTTTGTTGAGGATGTCCGCCATCAGCGGCGCGACTTCCATGTGGCCGGTGTCCAGCGTCAGGTAAACCGGCTTGCAGGAAGCGGCTTCGGCCACTGCTTTGGCATTGTTGGGGCCTGCAGCCAAGACAGGATGCACGCAAGCAGCTATCAAAACAATAGCACTGAGCGGGCGTGGGATTTTCATGTTCAAGCCAGGGCTGCGGAACCGGCTTTGCCGGGCCGCAGACGCAGCGGCCCCCTCGGGGGGCAGGGAGCTACACGCAGTGAGCGACCGTGGGGGCTTACCGCTTTGCGTGATCCAGCGTCCAGACACCATGAGGGCTCTTTCCAACATTTACCTGGCGCACGACCTTGCGGCTGGCCACATCAATTACCGTCAGCTTCCTGATCCAGCGCGAGGTCACCAATATCTGTTTGCCGTCGCGGCTCACGTCTATGCAGTCCGGACCGCCCGGCGCGGGGTAGTTGTCCACCACTTCCAGTGTCTGCAGGTCTATCCTGCTGATGCTGTTGGCCACGCGATTGCTCACCAGCACGTGGCGCTGGTCGCCAAAGGCGCGAAAGGCGTGGGCGCCGGCGCCGGTCTTGATGACCTTGGTGCGCGAAGGCGTCTTGCCGCTCACGTCATATACCTCGACCGCATCACCGCCGGTCAGGCCGACCAGCAGGAATTTGTCATCGGCCGTGCCATACACGTCAGCCGGGATGGAGCCGGTCTTGGTGCGCCACTTGATGGTCTGGCTGGCCAGGTCCAGCGCGATCAACTCGTCGCTGTCCTGCATGGTGGAGTAAATCGTGGTGCTTTTGCTGTCAATCCACAGGTGGCTGGGCGTTTTGCCGGTGGGCACGCGCTTGACCAGCGTGATGTCCTGGCCGTCCCACTTGTAAATGTCGATATGGTTCAGGCGGTTGGCCGCCGTCACAAACCATTTCATGTCCGGCGAAAAGCGCAGCTGGTAGGGGTCCAGGATGCCGCGCACGGTGCGCTGGACTTCGGCGGTTTTGGGGTCGATGAAAGTGAGCGAATCCGACAGCGCATTGGCCACAATCACCGACTTTTCGTCCGGCGTCAGGTAAAGGTGGTGCGGCTGTTTGCCGGTGGCAATGCGTTTGGTTTCCGTCCACGTCTGCGGGTTGATGACGCTGACGCTGGCATCCAGCGAGTTGAGGACAAACACCGGGGTGGCGATGGCGGCCGGAGCAACTGCCCCGCTTGCCGGCAAGGCGGGCCTGGCTGCGGTCTGGGCCTGAACAAGCGATACGCCTGGCAGCACAACACAAAACCCGGCAGCAGCAACAAACCGGCGGACAGCTAAAAAACGGGCAGAGACATTCACAAAAACGGTCTTTCTCGGGGCAATCAGCTAGTGTACCGGGCAGCTTGCCAGGAAACGGCCGAGCAAACACCTTATCCGGGACGAGATGCACGCCATCCCTTACGATGTTGCGATGAACCTGATGGATATCAACGGATCGCGGCTCGAAGTCAAACAAATTGCCGGCTCCGCCAAGCTCGCGCCCCTGGTTTTCCTGCACGAAGGCCTGGGCTCCGTCAGCCTCTGGACGCAGCGCGGGCTGGACTGGCCGCTGGCCGTCTGCAAGGCCACGGGCCGTGCCGGCGTGGTGTATTCACGGCGGGGCTACGGCCAGTCCGAGCCGGTGCCTGCCGGGCGCCATTACCTGCAGCCCGACTACATGCACCACGAAGCCTGGGAGGTTTTGCCCGCCCTGCTCAGGCAGCTGCAGATACAAAAACCGGTGCTGGTCGGCCACTCGGACGGGGCGACGATTGCCCTGCTCCATGCCAGCCGCTTTGCCGTCTCAAGCTGTATTGCCATGGCCCCGCATGTGCTGGTTGAGCCGGTGTCCGTCACGGCGATTGCCGGGGCCAAAGTGGCCTTTGAAGCGGGCGGCTCGCCTGACAGCCTGCGTGCCCGACTGGCCAGGCATCACGCCGATGTGGACGGCGCTTTCTGGCAGTGGAACGACGTGTGGCTGTCCGATGCCTTTCGCAGTTTTGACATCCGGCCCGAATGCCGCCGCATCACGGCGCCGCTGCTGCTGGTTCAGGGCCTGGACGACGAGTACGGCACCATGCTGCAGATCGACGAAATCGCCCTGGCCGCACCGCACGCCGTGCAGCTCAGGCTGGCCGAATGCGGGCACTCGCCGCAGCGCGACCAGCCGCAAAAAACGCTTGAAGCGATTGCCGGCTTCCTGCAAACCAGGGATTGATCGCTATTTTTTTGATAGCTTGCTGTGCCCTAGCCTATTGGGCTACAGGCACTTTTCATTAAGAAAATGGCACTAGGCTTCTTTGACCTCAATGTGATAGGTCGCCCAGGGGCACCAGGCGAAACGCTCGGGCAGTTTTTTGGCCACCATGTCTGGGAAACGGTCCGCATCGTAGACCGCCCAGAGCGGGCCCAAACCGCCCAGCGCCATGGGCTGGCCGTCCAGGTGGGTGGCTACTATAAAGCGGTATTTTCCGGCCTCGGCAGCCGAGACCTGCGCCGCATAACCATCCACCGCACGCAGGAAAAACGTGGTCTTGCCGGTGAGTTTGACGCCGCAGGCTTTCATCACATCCAGCAGCAAAGGCCCTTTCAGGGTGTGCAGCCTGGCGTCGTATTCCAGCGTCGGCTTGATGGTGACGGCCGGCAGCGCCGTGATGGCGGCGAAATCGAACACCTGCGCCCTGTCAAAGCCGACTTTCTGCTTGGCCATCATCTGGTCCAGCGCCGGGTCCAGCGGGCCGCGGTTGCCGGCGCCTATCAGCCCGCTGACGGTTAGCAGAATCGGGCCGCGCGAGGCCTTGGGCGCATGCTGCGCATTTGACAGTGAAGGCGCAGCTACCGCGGCGAGCGCGCTGGCACCCAGGAATTGACGACGCTGGTTCATGACAAGCTCCTCAAGTGTTTGGTTTGACTCAGGCCTTTTTGGCGGCGGCAGCCGAAATGCTCAGCAGATCCTGCGCCGTCAGCCAGCGCCACTCACCGGCTTTCAGGTCGGCCGGCAAGGCCAGTTCACCGATGCGCGAGCGGTGCAGGCCGCCAACATCTTCCACCCGGTTGCCCACCGCGGCAATCATGCGTTTGACCTGGTGGTATTTGCCTTCAGTCAGCGTCAGGCTGAGTGTGTTCTCGCCGGTCTTTTCACAGGCCGCCGCCCTGACCGGCTTGGGGTCATCGTCGAGCACCACGCCACTGAGCAGCTTCTGGACCTGCTTGTCATCAACCGCATGTTTCGCCGTGACCTGGTAAACCTTGGGTACATGGTGTTTGGGCGAACTCATGCGGTGGATGAACTTGCCATCATCCGACAGCAGCAGCAAACCCGTCGTGTCCTGGTCCAGCCGCCCCACCGCCTGCACACCCGCCGCCGCCCCACCGCCGCGCTGGCGAATGGGCGCAGGCAGCAAGGTGTAAATGCTCGGATAAGTGCTGGGTTTTTGCGAACACTCGTAGCCGGCCGGCTTGTGCAGCATGAGGTAGGCCTTCTCAAAGTACGCCCAGGCCACGCCCTGGACCGTGAACTGCAGCCCATCCGCTACAAATTCCATAGCTGGCTCCGCACACGGGACTCCGGCTACAGCCACAAAACCCTGTTGAATCAGCCCCGCGCAGACGCGCCGTGTGCCAAAGCCCTGGGAAAAAAGTATTTCTTGAAGTTGCATGCTTGCCATGGGGATATTGTCGCTTGTGGCGGGTCGCGCATGGCGCGACGGCAATCACCACGAAGCACGCATAAAAAAGCCCAGCCGATGAGGGCCGGGCTTTTTATAAAGTGGTGAGCCATGCACAACTCAGGCGAATGCGCTGCCGCCGCTGTCATTGCCAATCCGC
The DNA here is from genome assembly GCA_040388255.1 of Pseudomonadota bacterium. Classification (GTDB taxonomy): domain Bacteria; phylum Pseudomonadota; class Gammaproteobacteria; order Burkholderiales; family Burkholderiaceae_C; genus Polaromonas. The sequence continues at coordinate 56,050 of JAZKCE010000030.1, forward strand.
CTGGATACCTCTGCCGCACAGCGTCGCAAAGGCACGGCGACTGTGCCGTCAAAATTGCTGTCGAAGGTCGCCACAGGCCTCATGACAAGAATGCCCAGTACAAGGTGGCCCGCAGAGTCAAAGACCGGCGCGCACAGGGCATCAATACCCGGGATGGGGTTTCCCAGTGCCCGCGAAAGCCCGTGTTTCCGGATCTCGGCAAGCGCCGCTTCCACCGCCGCCTGCGTCAGGGCTGATTGCGTTCCAGTTCCATAAGCAAGCGAGAGGATTACTCGTTGCGGCAGACAATGCTCATCGTGCGAGCGCGGCGACAGCCTGTGCCTTAAGCTTAACCTTATCGACCTTCCCTACCGGTAACAGAGGCAACTCGCTGCAGACAAAAAAACGTTTCGGCACCTTGTAGTTGGCGAGCTGGCTTTTACTCCACTCGGCGAGGTCCGTTTCGGTGACAGTCCGCCCCGGCGAGGGTACAACGTAAGCCCAGCCAACTTCATCAAATAGGGGGTCTGGCACAGATACCACCGCGCTCAAAACGACAGCATCCAGGGTTTCGAGCGCCAGTTCAACCTCACGCGGATAGACGTTATACCCACCCGACTTGAACATCTCGCTGGTGCGGCCTATGAAGTGGATGTTGCCGTCAGTGCGCATGATGGCGGTATCACCCGTTCGCAGCCAGCCGTCGGGCGTGTAGGCATCGCGGGTAGCCTGCTCGCGCCCAAAATAGCCACCCATGCAGTGCTGTGCGCGGATCTGCAATTCGCCCGGGGCACCCGGCATGCATGGCGTTCCCGCAGCGTCAGCCACACGGACCTCACCATCAGGCGCTGCACGGCCTATCGTATTGGTCAACACCTCGATCGAGGCATTAGGGTCCGAATAGGTGACGGAACCACAGGTCTCGGTCATGCCATAGGTCAGACCTATGGGGCAAGCCGACGACAGGATCATCTCCAGCAGCTCGGGTGCCATTGCTGCACCGGAGAAAACAAACCACTCCAGCCTCGACAGCAGGTTCGCGGAAAAACCAGGCTGGTCGACCATCATTTTGAACATCGTGGGCAGCACGATCAGGACATTGACTCTTCCTGAGTGCAGCGCTTGAACAAATTCGGGTGCAGAGAATCGTTCCGAATAATGGATAGTGCCGGCACCGATGAACGCGAAGAGCCCCATGAAATGCATGCCGCCGATATGGTTGATGGGCAGCGGGTTGAGTACCTGGGGCCAGGTTTTTGTCGGGAACCGTTCATTTTGTGTGCGGCTGCGCCTGATCAGTTCGCGGTGCCGCAGCAGGACTCCCTTGGGCTTGCCGCTGGAGCCAGAGGTATAGACCAGCAGTGCGGGCGTCCCGACATCGACGCCCCGTCGCGCTGCTTCAAGGTCTTCAGATCTGACTGCAGAGGGCAGCTCTGTGGCAATCCAATCGTAAAAGGACGAGCTGCCATTCTCGCGGCGTTCAATCATCACCGTTGTTTCGATGCAGCTGTTTGCGGCGGCCAGTGCCTCAATATCCTTTGCATAGGAGCGTCCGTCAATGGTGTCCAGGGACATCAGCAGCCGCGGCTGCGAATCCCCAACAACATAGCTCAGCTCCGGTATCTGGTACCGGGGATTGAGGCCCAGCCACAATGCACCTATGCGCGCCGCCGCGAGAAAGCTTATAAAGGCTTCCGGTCGAGGCGTGCTCAGAATGGCGATGCAGTCGCCCTTGCGCAAACCGCAAGCGAGGTAGCGCATGGCGCAGCGGTCCACCTGCGATTTGAGTTGCAGGTAGGTGATGCTCAGGCCCTCAAAGGCAATGGCAGTCCTGTCAGGGTGAACCGCGGCGTGAGCATCCAACCAGTCGCCGATGACCTCATCACCGGTTGGGCAGTTAACGTTCATCTCATGCATTGCTTTAACCCCTGCCGTCAAGGTTGGTTATCAATGCGGCGCGTGCGTTCTGCCCTTCGGGGTCGGCCATACACAACAGCATGTCGTCCATATCGCCATAACTAGCCGTCTTTGCGAGCGCAAAGCTGTAGGCATTAACGGTCTGTTTGATCAGTTGCGGCGCGAGTCCCGGTGACGCACAAACCTCCTTTGCGAGAGCCAGGGCGGTGGCGACCGCTGTGCCAGCGTCGCAGATGTGCTCGGCAATGCCCCAGTCCGACAGTTCCTGCGCTCCATGGCGTCGGCACAAAATCGAAATCCATTTTGCCCTTGCCGGACCCGCCAGCGCAGCCAGCCGCGGCAGAGTACCCCAGCCGTAATTGAGGCCGAGGCGCGCTTCCGGCACATAAGCCCAGGCGTCGCGTGCGACAACCCGCCAGTCGCAGGCCAGCGCCAAACCGAAGCCGCCGCCCACTGCGCCGCCTTCCAGGGCAGCGATGGTGATGGCTGGCATCGACTGCCACAATTCGGTCATGCGCGCGCCTTTTTGCGTCATGCGACGCACGCGGTTGACATCGGGCTCGCCATCGATGGCCGCAAACGTCGAGATGTCCGCGCCAGCCGAAAACATGCGGCTACTGCCGGTAATGACAATGGCCTTGACCCCTGCATCGTCGCGCAGCCCCGATGGCCACTTCAAATTCCCCCACCTTCGGCCAGTCAAACTCCCCCATGG
>JAZKCE010000031.1:0-68750 GCA_040388255.1 Pseudomonadota bacterium
TTCAGAGGGGAAAACCGCTCGTTTTACCTTTTCGAGGGGATGGGCTCATTTAGCCAACTTGGCGCTCTCCCAACTGATCATCTCAACTTACCGTCGCACAGCGCACAAGCGCGCGCTACCCGTTACCCCGTAAGCGTAAATGGCAGAGGTGCGCCGGCTTTGTGGCGCTAAAGTGCCTGCGCCAAGCCACTGAGAATGCCGCATTCCTTGGCCGAGCGAACGGTATCGCAAGAACGACGCAGCTCAATCAACTGTTGCTCCAGCGCCTTGAGTTCACGGATTTTCGACCTCACTTGAACGATATGGGCATCGACCAGCTCGTTGACCTCGCCACAGTCCAGCTCGGGCCGGTCGCGGAAAGTGAGCAAGTTGCGGATCTCGTCCAGTGTCATGTCACGTGATCGGCACCGGCGAATGAAAAGCAGGCGCTCCAAGTGACTTTCGTCGTAAAGGCGGAAATTGCCTTCACTGCGCGCAGGTTCCAACAGCAGGCCTTCAGCCTCGTAAAAGCGGATGGTCTGCACTTGGCAGTCGGCGCGTTTTGCGAGCTCTCCAATTCGCAGCATCTTGAATCCCCGCTAAAAAGCTTGACTCTATAGCAACTTTAGGTTGCCTAATATCAAATCTACCAGAAACCCCGCCTTACAAACAGGAATCCCCATGAGTCAAACGGCCCCCTCATCTTGCGGATGCAGCACATCGTCGAAGTCCGACACGGTTACTTATTACATCGACAACATGGACTGCAAAAACGAGGAGGCGATGATCCGCAAGAGCCTGGGCGCGCTTGACGGCGTGAGCGCCCTGGCATTCGACCTTAAACAACGCACGCTGGCGATTACGCACACCTTGCCCTCTCTAGGCGCCGTTGAAGATGCCTTGCGCAGCATCGGCATGCGACCTCAGCGGCAAACCGTAGGCCTTGCCAAGACGCGCTACAGCATCGAAAACATGGACTGTACGAGCGAGGAGGCCTTGATTCGCTCCCATCTCGGAAAACTCGACGGCATAGAAGCGCTCGAGTTCGATCTGAAAAAGCGCACGCTCGTGGTGACCCACAATGAGCAAGCTCGCTCCGAGATGGAATCCGTGTTCACCTCCATCGGCATGAAGGCCAAGGTCCAGCCCGACGGCTTCCAGTCCGCTGACGAGCGAGTGGTGTTTCAGATTGACAACATGGATTGCCGCTCTGAGGAAGCCATGATTCGGGAACGTTTGGGGCAGCTGGACGGCGTGAAAACCCTGGAATTTGACCTCCCGGAGCGCAAGCTGGCCATAACCTTGAACGCTGCAGCACTGGCGCCGGTGGAGGCCGCTTTGGCGTCGATCGGCATGCGCGCCCAGCGCGCTGGGTCCGTGCAAGCACAGGCTGTCCCTGCGTTGACGGTAGCGCCCGAGCGCGCGCCGGCCCAGGCTGCCAAGGCTGGGGACGGGGTCACGGTCAGCTACCGTATCGAAAACATGGACTGCCCCACCGAGGAGGCCTTGATTCGTGATCGCCTGGGCAAGGTCAGCGGCGTTGCCAAGCTCGAGTTCAACCTGATGCAACGCGTGCTGACTGTTGACCACACCCTCCCTTCCGCCGAACCCATAGAGCAGGCTCTGGCCGCGATCGGTATGAAAGCGCAGCGCCAAGGTGCCGCCGGCGGCACCACGACCGTGCTGCAGATCGCCAAGATGGATTGTCCAACCGAAGAAGGACTCATCCGAGGCAAGTTGGAGGGCATGACGGGGATCGCCGGCTTGCAGTTCAATCTGATGCAGCGCACCTTGACGGTCCAGCATTCACCTGAGGCCATCACCCAAGCCGTCAAAGCCATCGAATCGCTGGGATATGAAACCGTGGTGCAAACCACGGATGAACCACGTGATGCGCACTCGCCAGCGCCGAAGACCAATTGGCTGCCGATGATTTTTTCGGGGGTGGCGGCTGTACTGGCCGAAGTCGTCTACTGGGCCAACGGCGGCAACCACTGGGTGGTGGTCGCGCTGGCTCTGGTGTCCATCGCCACCGGCGGGCTCAGCACCTACAAGAAGGGCTGGATCGCGCTGAAAAATCTCAACCTGAACATGAACGCGCTCATGGCCATCGCGGTGACAGGCGCCATGGCGATCGGACACTGGCCCGAAGCAGCGATGGTGATGTTCCTGTTTGCGCTGGCGGAGGTGATCGAAGCCAAGTCGCTGGACCGCGCCCGCAATGCGATCCGCGGCCTCATGGAGCTGACACCGGCCACCGCCACCGTCCGCCAGGGCGACGGCGCCTGGCTGGACGTGCCGGCCAAGGAGGTTGCCCTGCAGGCTGTGGTGCGGGTCAAGCCAGGGGAACGCATTGCCTTGGACGGCATCATCACCTCGGGCAGTTCCGCGATCAACCAGGCCCCCATCACCGGGGAAAGCCTGCCGGTCGAGAAAGCCGAGGGCGACCAGGTCTTTGCCGGCACGATCAATGAGACCGGCTCCTTCGAGTACAGGGTCACCGCTGCCGCCAATAACTCGACGCTGGCACGCATCATCCACGCCGTCGAGTCGGCCCAAGGTAGCCGCGCGCCGACCCAGCGCTTCGTCGACCAGTTCGCCAAGGTGTATACGCCCGCCGTTTTCGCGGTGGCGCTGTTGGTGGCGGTGGTCCCGCCCTTGGCCATGGACGGACTCTGGCTCGACTGGATCTACAAGGCGCTTGTGCTGCTGGTGATCGCCTGTCCCTGCGCTCTGGTCATTTCCACCCCGGTCACCATCGTCAGCGGCCTAGCCGCCGCAGCGCGGCGCGGCATCCTGATCAAGGGCGGTGTTTACCTGGAAGGGGGGCGCAAGCTCAAGGTGTTGGCCCTGGACAAGACAGGAACCCTGACCCACGGCAAGCCCGAGCAGACTGATTTCGTTGCCCTGAGTGGCGACCAGCCAATGGTGCAGCGCTGGGCGTCCAGCCTGGCCGCGCGGTCGGACCACCCTGTATCTCAGGCCATCGCCCGGCACGCCAAGCAAGCCGCAACGCAGGCGCTGGAGGTGCAGGACTTCAAGGCGCTGCCCGGTCGGGGCGTCAGTGGGCAGATCGCAGGCACTTTGCTACACCTGGGCAACCATCGACTGACGCAGGAGCGCGGCTTGAGCACGCCGGCGTTGCAATCGACGCTGGAGGGATTGGAGCGCCAAGGCAAGACAGCGGTCATGCTGATGAACGAGTCGGTGGTGCTGGGGATTTTTGCCGTGGCGGACACGGTCAAGGACAGCAGCAAGAAGGCTATCGCGGACCTTCACGCCATGGGCGTGCGCACCGTGATGCTGACCGGCGACAACCAGCACACAGCCAACGCGATCGCCGCCCAGGTCGGCATCGATGAGGCCCGGGGTGACCAGCTTCCCGAGGACAAGCTGCGCACCATTGAAGGCCTGGCGGGCGGCCAGGGCCAGGTCGGCATGGTCGGCGACGGCATCAACGATTCGCCGGCGCTGGCGCGCGCAGACATCGGTTTCGCCATGGGCGCCGCCGGCACCGACACCGCCATCGAGACGGCCGACGTCGCCCTGATGGATGACGACCTGCGCAAGATCCCCGCGTTCATCCGGCTCTCGCAGAAGACCGCGCAGGTGCTCACGCAGAACATCGTCTTGGCTCTGGGGATCAAGGTGGTTTTTGTGGCACTGACATTCACGGGTCAGGCCACCATGTGGATGGCGGTTTTTGCCGACATGGGAGCGAGCCTGCTGGTCGTCTTCAACGGCTTGCGTTTGCTGGGAAAGAAAGATGATTCATGACTGAACTCAGTTCTGCGTGCTGCGGCCGGTCATGAACCTGAAGCTCGCCCTCTACGATTGGTATGGCTGGAACCGTGACTTGTTCCAGGCCATCAATGGCGGGTTGCCCGACTCAGCCGCGTTTCTGGCGCACATGGGCAGCGCGCTGGGCAGCTATTGGGCTGCGCCCCTGATGCTCGCCGCCCTGACGGTCTGGGCGCGGTGGGCCGGTTCCCAGGGTCAGCACGTGTTTGCCAAACGGATCTCCGCCCAGGCGCAGCGCTTCGGTTGGGCTTGCCTTCTGGCCTTGGCCGTCGCAAGCCTGCTGAAGTGGGGGGTTGATTGGGCTCGGCCAGCCACCGCGCTGGGAGCCGTCGCTCGGGTTTTAGCGCCCGTCGAGCCGAGGCACAGTTTCCCCAGCGGCCATGCCGTGTATGCCGCGCTGGTCTTGGCGGCTCTTTGGCCAATCTCGAACAAATGCGCTCGGCCTGTGCTGATCGCTGCATTGCTCTGGGCGGGTTGGGGACGTATTGCCATGGGCGCCCATTTCCCCGCCGACGTCCTGGGCGGCTGGCTGGTGGGACTGCTTTGTTTCGCGACTGCCGCCGCATTCACGGGCAGAACAAAATCATTAACGACTTTCAAGAAGACCTCATGACTGCTGCAAGATCGCGCAACACCTTCAAGGAGCGTTTGGCCACCGGCTGGATCTGGTGGTGTCTGGGCGGGGCCATCGCACTGGCAGACTTCGCCACCAAGCAACTGGTGCGCGTGACCATGCCACAGGGAGATCAGATTCCGCTCACGGGTTTCTTCAATTTGGTGCATGCCAGCAACGCCGGTGCCGCATTCAGCATACTGGCGGGCGCTGGCGGATGGCAACGGTATTTCTTCACCGTTGTAGCTGTAGTCATTTCTGCCTGGCTGGTATGGATGCTCAGTTCGGCACTGACTCGCATCGAGGCTCTGGGATACAGCCTGGTACTGGGTGGCGCGATCGGTAATGCCGCAGATCGGATCATGTATGGCGTGGTCACTGATTTCCTGGATTTCCATTGGCGGAACTGGCACTGGCCGGCCTTCAACTTGGCCGACGTGGCCATTTGCCTCGGCGCCCTGGCGCTGATTACCGCGGCCTTCTCGGGCACGGCCGGACAAAACCGGAACGAATGAACGATTCTCTTTGAGGGCGTGGTGATGGGGGTGGCCAAGGGCACGGCCTTGTACACGTTTGTCCTCGCGGCTGGCTATTTCTTGCTACCGCGCTTTCTTTCCTTTCCCGAGGATTGAATTCAGGCGCTGATTCTCACGATGCGAGTAGGCCTTTTTGTGCTGCTCCGGGTCAGGTGTTGGCAGGCTAGCCGAAGGAACCGATGTCACGCTGGCACACAAACTAATCCGACTGCAGATAAAATGAGAATCATTCATATTCTCACTACAAAAAAATGAAGTTGCTTACTCTCTCTGGTAGAAGATTCCTGGTGATCGCGACGGTGCTCGTTATGGGGTCGTTTTCGCCAGCATGGGCTGAAGGTTCCCCTGTAAACGATAAAGCGAAGCAGACTTGGCAGTTGCTTGACTATGTTGCTGTCGACTACGGAAACGCAGTGCGCGATGGCAAGGTCGAGCGCGGCGCAGAATACGAAGAGATGAAGGAATTCGCTGCCACCGCAGCGCAGCAGCTCGCTGGGCTTCCAAGCACGCCGACGCTTCCAGAACTCCAGCGCCAAGCATCGAAGCTGATCGAGCTCATTGCGAGCAAGGCCGACCCGAAAGCGGTGGCCGATGCAGCCCATGCTCTGGCCGCGGCATTGATCAAGGCTTATCCATTTCCGGTTTCTCCTGCTAAGGCGCCGGATCTTACGCGCGGCGCCGTACTTTTCCAGTCCAATTGCGCGGCATGCCACGGCGAACGTGGCGCGGGCAATGGTCCCCTTGGAGCGCGGCTCGAGCCAGCGCCTACGGCCTTCACGGACCGGGATCGGGCCCGCAATCGATCTCCGTTCGCGCTGTACCAAGCCATGACCCAAGGCGTTCAAGGTACGGCCATGGCGAGCTTCAGGGAAACTTTGTCCGACGATGATCGTTGGGCCCTGGCCTTTTTCGTGGGTGGGCTTTCGTACTCCGATGCCGATCGCTCAGAGGGTGCGACGCAGTGGAAAACCGACCGGCGTGCCAGACAGGCCGTGGCCGGTCTAGAGACGGTCTCCCAGCTTTCTGAGAGCGCCCTGGCTGCCAAACTGGATCCGCGAACCGCACCGTTGATCGTGGCCCATGTGCGCGCCCATCCGGGAGAAGCCGCAGCGTCGCAGCAGGGTACGGCGGCGACCAAGGCCAAGCTTCAAGAAAGCCTGGCAGCCTTCACACAGGGCGATCGCCAACGGGCAAGAAAATTGGCCCTGTCGGCGTACTTGGACGGTTTCGAACCGTTGGAGCCTTCGCTCAGGGCCCGCGATGCAGCCTTGTTGACCCAGATCGAGACCGCTATGGGGACGTACCGGAACGCCCTCGGCGTCGGCGATCGAGCCAAGGTCGAGGACGCCGAACAATCGCTTCAGTCGCTGCTGAAACAAGCGGAGACGGCTCTTCAGCCCAGTGACAACGACGCGCTCACGACCTTCCTGGCGGCGTTGACGATTCTTCTGCGCGAGGGCCTAGAGGCACTGCTTGTCGTGGTCGCGATGATTGCCTTCCTGCGAAAGGCCAAGCGACCCGATGTCTTGCGCTACGTGCACGCCGGTTGGACACTCGCCCTCGCGGCTGGCGGGTTTACCTGGTTCGCTGCAACCTACCTAGTCAGCGTGAGCGGCGCAAGCCGTGAGCTCACCGAGGGGTTCTCTTCATTGTTTGCCGCCGTCGTACTGCTCGGCGTCGGCATCTGGATGCACCACAAGAGCGTTGCAGGGCGCTGGCAAATCTACCTCAATGAAAAACTGTCGCACGCGCTGAACCAGCGGACTGCTTGGTTCCTGTTTTCGCTAGCGTTCATTGCGGTCTACCGCGAGGTCTTCGAGACCGTGCTGTTCTTCGCCGCGTTATGGACAGAGGACAACGGACTGCCACTGTTGGCGGGACTCGGAACCGGTTCGGCTTTGCTGGCATTGCTCTCAGTGGTCCTTCTGCGTACCAGTGCACGCCTGCCAATTGGAAAGTTCTTTGCGGCAAGCTCTTTACTCATCGCAGTATTGGCGATCGTACTGACTGGCAAAGGCGTGGCCGGGCTCCAAGAAGCCGGCCTCCTGAGCTTCTATCCGGCTCCCATCCCACGCGTTGAACTTCTTGGGATCTATCCTTCTTGGCAAACTGTGTTCGCTCAGCTCGCTGTTCTGATCGTTGTCATTGGAGGTTTCATTGTGAATCTGCGGCCAACCAAGGTGCCCCTGCGTCCATCGCCCTGACCCTGATCCCTGCGGATGCCTCACATCAAGCCACTAGATGTTCAATCAAGGTGTTGAAATCCAGCGAAAGCCCTTCTGAATTGTTAGGGCCGATCCAATCTTGACCGTTGCGGATTTTCTCTTGGCGGCGGCTCATACGCGGTGAAGTTGCAGCCGTCCTCCGTATGAGCGCACCCGACAAGCTCGCACTGAAAAGTGGTGTGAAACACGTCAAAGCGCGTAGCAACGACGGTTTTTAACGCGTTAATTACCATGCCGGCCGGAACTTCAGGAGAATGCACGATATGCGCTGTCAAGCTGTTTTTTCCACTGGTGAGAACCCATATGTGAATGTCATGCACACCGGTTACGCCGTTGACTGCAAGCATTGATCTCTTCAGGTCATCGAGATCCAGTCCTTTGGGCGTGCCTTCTAAAAGAATATTCAGGCTCTCTTTGAGCAATATCCAGGTCCGTGGCAATACCCACAGGCCGATTCCTACAGCAATCAAGGTGTCAACCCATGCCCAGCCGGTAAAACGAATGATCAGAGCGGCTGCAATCACACCAATTGAGCCAAGCATATCGCTCCAGACTTCCAGATACGCCCCTTTGATATTCAGGCTTGAGTCTTTGCCACCGCTGAGCATTTTTATGCTGATGATATTGATGATCAGTCCCAGCGTAGCTACCACCATCATTCCAGTGGTCTGAACGTCCGCTGGGCTTCGAAAGCGCTGGTACGCTTCATAGAGAATATAGATGGCAACTGCAAAGAGCAGCAAAGCATTGAAGGTCGCTGCGAGTATTTCAAATCGGTAGTAGCCAAAGCTGCGACGTGCATCCGCCGGGCGTCTCGCGACACGCATGGCCGCCAACGCTATTCCCAAAGCCGCAGCGTCGGTAAACATATGAGCGGCATCGGCGAGAAGCGCCAAACTGTTTAGCAACACTCCGGCTACAGCTTCCGCAATTAAAAATGTGGAAGTCAAACCAAAAGCTATCCACAATGTGGTTTCCTTTTTGTTCTCCGGGACGGCATGTGAATGACCTTCGCTCATATATAAGTCCTTCTAAAAACGGTCGTTAGCGAAACCTCAGCCAATGGCAATTTACGACTGTGGTTTTCCGCAGTTGGGGCAGAACTTTGCGCCCGCCGTAATACTTGCGTTACATGCTGTGCAGCTTCCTGGCATCATTGATTTGCCGCACTGACTGCAAAATCGTGCTCCAGCCACGTTGAGTCCTGAGCACGATGAACACGCTACGCCCCCACCTTCAGACGGTGGTGCCGGCACGGGCGATGGCGGTGGATTGCGATACTCGTCCTCTCGGTATCCATGCCTGCTGCCCCCGTGACCGTCACGGTTCCCGCCATGATGGTTTCCGCTCATATTTGAAAATAATTTTCCAAGAAAGCTCATATGCTTCTCCTAAAAGTTAACTCAATCTGCTCAAAATTAGCCGTGGTCGCTGGGCGGGACTTGTCCACTACTCTCCCGCTCTGCACGCTTTCCTGTAAATTGCCTCCAGCCTGGTAGATGCTGAAGCAGGAGCGTGGCAAGCAAAAGACCGCAGCAGAGAACTGCCAATACATACATACCGAATGCGCTTGCCATTCCGACTGCTGCTGTAGCCCAAAGCGTTGCTGCAGTAGTGAGGCCGGAAATTCCTGTTTTTCCTTTGAAAATCACCCCGGCACCAATAAACCCAATGCCAGAGACAACCTGCGCCGCGATACGGGTTGGGTCGCCTCCGCCATGGATCGATATGAGGCTGAAGGCACATGCCCCCATAGAGGTCGCCATGTAAGTCCTTATGCCGGCATCACTATCACTTCGCTCGCGCTCCCAACCGATGATTCCGCCGAGCACGGCTGCCAGGAAGACCCGGAAGGCATACAGAAGCTCATTAGCAATGTCCATTTGCGTCGTAGCCCATTGATTTTTGGTGAATGCTCAGACGATGGGAACTGCTGACACCACATCCATCACATAAACCCAGCCTGAGTTGGCCCGTCCCGTACGGGCGGACGCGACGATGATCTTTACCAACTCATCCACATGCTCTTCGGAGCAGTGGAGTTCCAGCTTGTATTCATTAATGACTTCATCGCCAAGCTCGACCGAAAATCGCCGCTCACCCTCGTCCAGCGGAACCAGAGAACCCTTGACCATATAGGCCGTCAGGTTGTGTTCATCGTTACCGACGGTAGTCCAGGCAACTGAGCTCTTGAGCGCGCTGATAACGTCCGCAACACGGTTGCTATGTATATAAGCCTTGATTTCTTTCATGTCGACGCTCCTTCAGTGGCTGTCAGTTTTTGTAAGCGGCGCTCAGCGCGCAACTCAGACCATTCATAAAAAAGTGGCAACAGCAACAGGGTGAGCGCGGTTGATGTGAACAAGCCACCGACCACCACAGTGGCCAGTGGACGTTGGGTTTCAGCGCCTACCCCGGTGGAAAGAAGCATGGGAACGAGACCCAGAATAGCCACGGACGCGGTCATCAAGACTGGTCTCAAACGCAATTCAGCACCCTTGCGCACGGCATCCCTTATCGATAATCCCTGCCTCCGCTGATCGTTCAGGAAAGTGACCATCACGATGCCATTCAGCATGGCAACTCCGAATACCGCAATGAAACCGATAGCCGACGGCACCGACAGGTACTGACCAGTGATGAACAGACCCACAATTCCGCCGATGATGGCAAACGGCACGTTGGCGATGATGAGGGTCGCGTGGCGTACCGAATTGAATGCCGTGTAAAGCAACATGAAGATCAGGCCAATAGTCAGAGGCACGATCACGGCTAGGCGGGCCATGGCGCGCTGCTGGTTTTCAAAAGCACCACCCCACTGGAAGTAATATCCGGCTGGCAGCTTGACCTGCTGGGCTATCTTCGCATCAGCTTCCTTTACAAAGCTGTCCACATCCCGCCCTTTCACATCCATCTGCAACACGGAATAGCGCTGCAAAGACTCCCTGCGTACGAAGGAATAGCCTTCATCCAGTTCGATAGACGCGACCTGAGAGAACGGAACCAGCGCGCCCCCTGTGGTACGGATAGGAATGGCTGCAATCGATGCCGGGTCGGCGCGGAAACCGTCAGCAAGCCGAACAGCAATATCAAACCGTTTGGTTCCATCAATCAGCGTGGAAACCGCTTCTCCCCCGATGCCTGCTTTGACAACCTCCAGAATTTCATCAGCATTGATGCCATAACGGGCGGCAGCTTCGCGATTGACTTTGATGACCAACTGAGGCTTGCCCTTGTTGGCCTCGGCTGACAAATCTGCCACTCCGGACACACCGCCCAGCACTCCTTGCAACTGGGCCGTAAGCCGATCCAGCGTTGCAAGGTCGGGGCCGTAAAGCTTCAGAGCGAGAGTGGCCCTCACACCGGATATCAATTCTTCAACACGCGACTGGATGGGCTGTGTCGCTGCGATAACAGCAGTAGGAATGACTTTTTCCAGAGCCTCCTGCATCTCGTGTGCAAGCGCCGGGTACGAGATTTTTTCAGGCCATTCGGACTGGATTTTTGTTGCTACCAGCACCTCCATGGAGTTCACGTCAGTGGTCTCGCCGCCCTCCGCGCGCCCAATCGTTGAGAGCACCGAGTCGACTTGCGGAAATTGCTTCTTCAACTCAGCGCTAATGACATTGGAAACTCGAATAGATTCATCGAGAGAAGCCGATGGAATGCCAGTCACCCGCAAAAGAATGGTTCCCTCCTGCAACTGTGGCATGAATTCCTTGCCCAAAAACGGGAACAGTGCAAGAGACGCCACAAGCAGTGCGATTGCAACAGAGATGACGAGCTTCTTTCGTTCAAGCGCCCAGTCGAGCAGCGGCAGGTAGGACTTTTTGGCCCAACGCACGACAAACGTATCTTTTTCTTCTTTAGGCTTCAGTATCAATGCCGCCAGGACAGGTACCAGCGTCATCGACAGCAACAGGGAGCCGGCCATGGCAAAGGTGATCGTGAAGGCCATCGGCTTGAACAGTTTGCCTTCCAGGCCGGTTAAGGAAAACAGCGGCATGAAGACGACAATGATGATCAGGATGGCGAACGCGATGGGGTTCATCACCTCACGCGCAGCTTCCAAAATCAGATGCGTCTTTTTGATGGGCTTGCCAGACTCCTTGGCATGAGCCAAAAGCCGGAATGCGTTTTCGACCATCACTATGGCGCCGTCAACCATCATTCCCGTGCCAATAGCCAATCCCGCCAGCGACATCAGGTTGGCCGTTACCCCAAACTGCTGCATGAGGATGAAGGCAATCAACATCGCCATCGGCAAGGTCACAATGACAACGATTGCCGAACGAAAATCTCCCAAAAATAAAAACAAAATAATGGCGACCAAGATTGCGCCTTCCACCAGGGAGTTTTCAGCCGTCTTCAATGCTTTTTCGACCAGATCGGTACGGTCGTAGACGGGGACCAGCGACACACCTTTTGGCAACGCCGCCTGCGCAAGGGCCATCTTGGCCTTCACTGCATCTACGACACTCTTCGCGTTTTCATTGACTCGCGACAAGGCAATGCCGAGAACGGCCTCCTTTCCGTCACGGGTGACGGCACCGAAACGCGGCGTGGCGGCTTCCTTGACATCGGCAACATCGCGAACAAAAATAGGCGCACCGTTTCGCTCTGCCACCACGATACTCGCGATGTCGGCAGAGCCTGTCACGAGGCCCAGCCCTCTAACCAAATATTGTTCCGCTCCCAGATTGATGGATTGCCCGCCTACCTGCTTATTGTTGGCAGCAAGTCGTTCCATGACCTGCTTGAAGGTCAACCCATACTTGATCAACTTGTTCGGGTCGATCTGCACCTGAAATTGTTTCTGCTCTCCACCAAAGGAAATGACGTCGTCCACACCGGGCGCAGTACGCATGATCAAGCGAACCGTCCAGTCGTGCAGCGTGCGCAAATCCATGGTGCTCAGCTTTTTATCGGCCGATTCAATGGTGTACCAGAACACCTGCCCCAAGCCTGAGCTGTTGGGACCCAGCACGGGCTCCCCATAGCCTTGCGGTAGGCGGCCTTTGGCTTCCTGCAGCTTTTCACCCACAAGTCGGCGTGCAAAGTAAATGTCAACGTTGTCCTTAAAGTAGACACCAACGTAAGACAGACCAAACAAGGAAATCGAGCGAACCTCTTCGACGCCCGGCAAGCCAGCCATGGCCCCTTCAATGGGCGTGGTCAGCAGCCTTTCAACATCTTCGGCAGCAAGACCGGGCGATTCTGTGTATACGTTGACCTGAATGGGCGTGACGTCTGGAAAGGCATCTACCGGTACGGTGCGAAAGGCTTGAACACCAAGGCCGACAATTACGGCAAAAGCGACAAGAACCAGAACTTTGTAACGCAGCGAAGCATCGACAATGGCATTGAGCATGATGATGGTTCCTTGCCTTATCCACCGATTTGCGATTTCAACAGGCGGGCTTTGAGCGCATAGGCGCCCGTTGCCACCACCTGTTCTTTCGTCTTGAGGCCGGATGTGATCACCGTACGCCCCGCCAATTTTTCTCCTGTCTCTACTGCACGAGACTCAAAGCTACCCTGCTCATTTACGAAAACAGTCGGTTGACCCTGGAGCAAAACTATTGCGGTGTCAGGGACCGTGATGGCTTCTACTTGCCCTCCGGTTGCAATGCTGGCGCTGGCAAACATTTCAGGCTTGAGCCGACCGTCCTTGTTAGGCACTTCGATGCGTGCTGCTATGGTGCGGCTATCCTTGTCCAGCACGTTGGCAATATATGCAACCCGGCCGTTAAAGCGCTCGCCAGGATAAGCTCCCACCGTCACGATCGCCGCTGCACCGGTCCTGACTTTCGAGACCAGTTGGTCGGTGAGATTTGCCTCAATCCAGACCTTGGATAAATCTGCGATGGTAAAAATGGCGTCCGAAGGCGATCCTAGTTCACCGATCGTGGCCTTTTTCTGGATGACTGTGCCGGCAAACGGCGACGTCAACGCAAAGGTGGACTGTGCGTGTCCGCTGGCACTGGCGGATCCTCCAAGCAGGCGCAACCGGTCACGCGCCGCCCGTGATTCCGCACTGGCCCGTTCCAGTTCACCACGCGCCCTGAGCAACTCCTTCTGTGGAATGATTTCCTCCGCGCTGAGTGACTCGGCACGCTTGAAGTCAGCCTGTGCAACACGTTCGGAAGACTGCGCACGCAGCAGAGTCGATTGCGCTTCGCCAATTGCCAGACTGTCCATAACAGCCAGGGCCTGCCCTGCGCGAACCGTATCACCCAGATTGGCTGACACGCTAACGATCCGGCCCTCCACCCGGGGTGAAATCTTGGCAATTCGATCTTGATTGGGGCGAATGGTCGCTGTGACGCTTACCGAGTCTTCGAAAGTGCGTGAGTTAACTTCTTCAAGCTTGATCCCGGCCCGTTCCTGTTCTTCTGCCGTTAGTTTCAAGCCTTTTTCTTCTTTGCCGGAGTCTGCCTTGGCCTCCTGCTTGGCTGGTTCCACAACCTTTGCAGACTTGTCTCCACAACCACCCAGCACCAGCAATACAGCAAGAACGGATGAAATACCGACGACGCGGCGTGAAACCGAAAATTTGAATTTTGTGTTGTTCATGATGACTCTCATTCTTTGGACCAACCCGCTTCGAACTCAATCGCGGCACGGGTACTGTGGTATTCGGTAAGTGCCTCGATCAAGTCACGGCGTGCATCGAGTGCTTGGCGGTTGACGACGATTAGTTCAAGCAAACCGATCTGCCCCGCCTGGCGGGATTTGACAGAAAGACTCAGGTTGTCGGTCAGCGCTGGCAAGACGACATCCTGAAGGCGCCGCACGCGTTGCTCCTGGCTTGCAAGCCTTGCCCAAAGTGACAGGACATTGGCTTTGATGTCGCGCTGCGCGGCCTCCCTATCAATTTGCGCTTGGGTTGCAGCGGTAGACGCTTGACCAATGCCAGTGGCATTGCGTTTAAAAAGCGGCAATGGGATTGAAACGGAAACAGTGGTGAGTCTTTCGCGTGCGCTGCCTGGACCTTCACGGCCTACATTCAATCCCACCGTCACGTCGGGACTTACGCTTGCACGTTCCAGGCGGTATCTTGCGTTTGCGCTTTTTTCACGCGCCGAAAGAGCAAGAAGACGCGGCTGGGAGTCGAGACTGCCAAGCAGATCGTTCAATACAAACCCAATAGGCGCTGGCGTCAGTTCGCCTTGCGCCAGCGGTAGAGCTGGGCCCACAAGCTGCAGGCGCGCCGCCAAATCGTTACGCTCTTCGTTAAGCTGTTCCCGCGCCAGTGCTAGTTGATTCCGTGCGCGCTCGGCCTCCACCAGCGCGACGTTGGCATCAAGCTTCGTATCCTCGCCCGCTACTCGCCGCTTTTGTACGGCTGCAGCAGCATCATCGAACAATTTCAGCGCCTGGCTCTCCAGTTCAACACGTTGCTGCAAAGCCAGCACACGATAAAAGCGCGTGGCTATCTCGCTTCGAATTTGCCGCTGCGCATCAACAATCTCGTAGCGCAATGCCTCCAGGGCAGACGAGGCTGTCTCTCGCCTGTATCCTCCCTGCCCGCCGGTTTCAAAGGTCTGGGAGACTCCCCCAGTCCACTCGTTGCGGCGTTCAGTAGCCATGCCCGTCTGTGGCACGAGCCGCCGCGTCTTGTCAAAAGCCAGTTGGGGGTTGTTGAAAAGCAGCGACCTCGCGTCGCTACTTAACCCTTCTGCTGCGGCGAGCTCCGCCTGTTTGGAGCGCAACGCAGGATTGGCCTGAGCGGCCCGTGCCAGGGCTTCCTGCAGTGTGAGGGGAGCAAGCTCCGGCGTACTGGTTGCTACAGGACTGGTTGACTGCGCAAAGGCAGGTACCGATATAAAAAACAGTGTGCAGGCCAGCGCCAGCGTTTTCGGTCGCATCGAATTCTCCTAGTTGCGAAAAACCAAGGGGGGAGAATCCGGCGGGAAGCCAGCTACCGAAGGGCAGCTAAAAAGAAAAGGAGCGTTCTCGCCGGATTAAGCGGCGAGGGTCCAATTAGGTCGTTCGATGGTGTCCGGCACCCTGAACTGGGTGGGCAAGGGATCGGGTGGTTCAAAAATTGCGGGAGATGCCACAGAAAAACTCAAGACATTACCCGGAAGCGGCTGAGCGCAGCCTATATGGCAGTAGTTGCAATCCGGGTCGTCCGTCCCGCCCAACGCACCCGTCAAGGCACTCTCGGGTGTTGAAACCGTATGCACGTGTGCGTGATGACCAAAATGGCTCGTTTTGTCGACCTTTTCGTGCACGCAATACCTTGCCGCAGCGCCCCAGGCGAACTGGAGCGGTAGAAATACAATAAAGAAAATGATCAGATAACGGCGCACGGTGAAAGTGTACAAGGCAAATGTTTCAGGGACTTGCAGGTGTGGTCATTACGGTATAGTTTCCTGGGAAAAGCCGCTCAATCAACTCCAGCGGGCTGCGACATTTCTTGGCTCGTTAATACAATCACGGTCATGCTTCGTTCCATAGCCGCGACGGCAGCACTAACGACATTGGTGCATTTGCCCCTTGCGCTAATAGCCAGCAATCAGTCTCCCGGTCGGTCGTTTGCATCCAGGTATTTTGAGAAAACGTGTTCACACTCAAAGTCAATTGCGACGCGACCGACGTCGCTAATTTGAGGGCGCCCAGAATAGTTTCACGCATGGCTGGAATGGTGGGCTGGTTCATCCTGTGGATTTAAGTTTGGGGAGTGGTGACGGAATTTTTCGCACCGCGCAGCAAACGAAGGCCATTGCCGACAACCAGCAGGCTTGCACCCACATCGGCAAATACCGCCATCCACATGGTCGCGGCTCCAAAGACCGCCATCACCAAGAACACGCTCTTGATGCCCAAGGCAAGGGTGATGTTCTGCCAAAGTATGGAATGCGTGCGTTTGGATAGTCTTACCGTCTCGGCCACCCGCCGCAGGTTGTCGTTCATGATCACCACATCGGCCGCTTCCATGGCGGTGTCCGTACCGGCTCCCCCCATCGCAAAACCGATGTCGGCCTGCGCCAGCGCCGGCGCATCGTTAATGCCGTCGCCGGTCATTCCGGTTACGCCATAGCGCTGTTGCATCTCCTTGATCGCTTTAAGCTTGGCTTCGGGCAGCAGGTCGCCCCGGGCGTCATCGATACCGGCCTGTCCCGCGATGGCCTTGGCTGTTGCAGAGTTGTCACCGGTGAGCATCACCGACGTAACTCCAAGCGATTTAAGGTCGGCAATGGCCTGTTTGGAAGTCTCCCGAATCGTGTCCGCCACTGCAAACAAAGCCAACACCTGCGTCTGGTCAGCCAGTAGCGTCACTGTCCGGCCTTGCTGCTCATGCTTTGCCAGTTCAGCTTCCAACTCCGCGCCGCACAGCCCGGTTTCGTGGATCAGCCGGTGATTGCCGAGTATCAAGTGCTGGCCGTTGACGCTACCGGCAACTCCACGCCCAGCCAAGGCCTTGAAATCCTGAACGTCCGCAGCTTGGAGCTCCAGCCCAGTCACTATCGCTTTGGAAACAGGGTGGTCGGAACGTGACGCCAGATTGGCTGCGAGTTGCTTGACTGAAACCTCTTCAGCGCCACCCCAGACCCGCCAATCCACCAGCCTGGGTTTACCCTCGGTGATGGTGCCGGTTTTGTCCAAAGCGACCGCCTTCAACAGGCGGGCATCTTCCAGATAAGTCCCGCCTTTGATGAGAATGCCTCGGCGGGCTGCGGCGGACAGGCCACTCACTACCGTTACGGGCGTTGAAATGACCAGAGCACAGGGGCAAGCGATGACCAAGAGCACCAGGGCTTTATAGATCGCCTCCTGCCATGTAAGGCTCATCAGGAACGGCGTAAGCACCGCGACGACTACGGCGATTGCGAAGACAGCTGGTGTGTATATGGCAGCAAACCGGTCCACAAACCGTTGCGTAGGCGCGCGAGTCCCTTGAGCCTGCTCGACGGCATGAATGATTCGGGCGAGGGTCGTGTTGTTCGCAGCAGCAGTGACGCGTAATTCCAGTTCGCCCGTTTCATTGATGGTGCCTGCAAACACCGGGTCGCCCGGAGCCTTGTCAACCGGGATGCTTTCTCCCGTGATCGGGGCCTGGTTGATCGCGCCGTTGCCCTTGGTGACAATGCCATCCAGAGGCACGCGCTCACCTGGTTTAATGCGAACCAGGGCTTCCAGCGGCACTGCACCGACTGGAGTCAAGGCCCACAAGCCGTCCGTTCCCAACATAAGGGCCTGCTCGGGTGCCATATCCAGGAGTCCTTTGATCGCATTGCGCGCACGATCCACCGCCTTGGCTTCTATCAGCTCGGCGATGGCATACAGTGCCATGACCATGGCCGCCTCAGGCCATTGACCAATGAGAAATGCGCCTGTGACGGCCACGGCCATCAAGGCGTTGATGTTGAGCTTGCCTCTAATGAGGGCGCCCATGCCTTTTTTGTAGGTATCGATACCGGCCAGCCAAATTGCCAGCGCAGCCACAGCCATTCCGACAAGCTTCCAGACTGTTTCTTCTGGGGCGAAGAATGAGAGGGCTTCGGCCCCTGCGGCCAACATCAATGCGGCCACAAGGCGTGAAATGCCGCCACTGAAGCCATGATCATGGTCGTGATCATGCCCCTCGTGGTCATGATCGTGTCCTTCATGGCCATCGATGGAAGTAGCAGCTCCCACTTGAACCGGTTTTGGGTCGAAGCCTGCCTTCCGCATGACTGCCAACGCAAGCGGGTAGGCTTCATCCGTCGCGTCAATCCGGAGCGTACGGGCGCCCAGCTGGAAGCCCAAGGAACGGATTCCAGAAATCGGCTCCAGTGCTTGACGGATTTCCGACTCTTCGGCACTGCAGTCCATGGTGGCGATGCGGAAAACCTGCCCGCTCGCGCCCGGAGGCGCCGCGACGGCATTTGACGTCAGGACAGGTGCGCAGCAGGCCGTCGACCCGCAGGGCTTATCCTCGGACGAAAGTATGTTTTGAGTTTTCATGGCTTAATTGGAAACCTTGTAGCGACCTTAAAGTCAAGCTGGCCGGAATATTCCCCCTCCGAGCGGGCGGGTCTTGTGTCTAGCTATAACTGTTTAGAGTTCGGAAGGCGTGAGTATGAAAATCGGAGAACTGGCCAAGGCAGCCCAAACCCAGAGCGAAACCATTCGCTACTACGAACGTGAGGGTCTGCTGCCCGAGGCTGAACGTAGTAACGCGAATTACCGCGTTTACAGTCAGAGTCACATTCAGCGGCTGGTTTTCATTCGCCATTGCCGGTCTCTGGACATGACCTTGGGCGAAATCCGTACCCTGCTGCACTTCAAGGACGCGCCTGAAGAAAGTTGCGCCGAAGTCAATGGACTTCTTGACCAACATATCGGACATGTGGTCACCCGTATCCGGGAACTCAAGGTGCTGGAAAAGGAATTGAAGTCGCTACGAGAACAATGTGTCGGCGGCTTGGCCGCCGCCACCTGCGGAATTCTCAGCGGATTGGAAAGGGCGGCTCAAACGACAGGTCGCGTCTCTTCAAATCAAGGTCATAGTGGTCACGTTCACGGGGCACATCAGAAAATAGGCACCCGTTGAGCCGCAGTAACCAGTCTATTAGTCCACTCAAACGACAATGAAATGAGCCGTCTTGCCCAGTATATTGAGGCTGCCGAGCGCGACAACACACGCCGAATCTACCAGCGAGCAGGCGCGGGCATTGGTGACCTATTTCATCGTCGTCACGACGTAATCGTCACCTTCTCTGACAAACCCGAAGTCAACTTTCTTGTCCACTACTAGCTTGCCAAGCAGGTCTTTATCCTTGACTTGAAAGCTCATGATCATCGGCGGCTAATTGATCTTGGTCATGTCCATGCCTTTCATATCGCCCATCTTTGACTGAGCGAATGCGGCGGATGCGACGACCCGCGCAAACGTTTTCTGACGACGCTGTTTTTCTACGGATGCAACCTGGGGCCGACCCAGACCGCTCTGTCGGTCAAGGGCCTGTCGCGCAAGCAGGTGGCCTGGCTCAACCTGCACCACGTGACGGAGGAGCGTTTGGACAAGGCGATCTTCAAGGTGGTCAACGCCTTCAACCGGTTCTCCCTGCCGCAGTTCTGGGGTACCGGCAAGAGCGCGTCGGCGGACGGCACAAAGTGGAACGTCTACGAACAAAACCTGTTGTCCGAGTACCACCTGCGCTATGGCGGCTACGGCGGCATCGGGTACTACCACGTCTCGGACATGTACATCGCGTTGTTCAGTCACTTCATTCCCTGCGGCGTCTATGAGGCGGTGTACAGCTGGTGGCCAATATGGTGATTCTGCACAACGTGCAATGGATGTCGCGCAAACTCAAGGAACTGCAGAGCCAGGGGTATCCGGTGGGCGAGCCGGTGCTGAAGGCCTTGTCGCCATACCGGACCAGCCATATCAACCGGTTCGGCGACTACACGTTGGATCTGGGACGGCCGGTCGAACCCATCGACTACAAAATCAAGTTTTCCTGAAATATCAATGAGTTAGCGTCGATTTTGCGAAATTTTCAGGAATCACGGCCGACCCTCAAATAGGCCCAATTTATCTAATGGCCAAGCAAACTCGCGAGCCCGTGAAATGGGTTAGTTCCGCCAAGCGTGATCTGGATGCCGTGCCGGAGGATGTCAACGTCGTTTTTGGCCATGCCATCGATTTGGCGCAAGCGGGAGGCAAACACCAGGATGCCAAGGTCATGACGGGTTTTGGCTCCGCCGGCGTGAATGAACACGCCGGCAGCACCAACGTCTACGCCGACCTGGTGGCCAGGCTAGGGCTACGACGCAAAGATTGTGGTTGCCCGGTGCGGCGGCGCGCCGGCAAGATCGAGCTGCAGTTTGCCTGTAGGCATTCCGATCGAGCGCCTGATGGCATTGAGCCCGGTTTGCGCAAGCTTGCGCTATATAGCTGGCGCCCCAACGCTTCCTCACAATCCGTGGCAAAACAAGCGGCGCTCAATCATGTGTTGAGGACCTCAATCGCTGGAGCAAGTACAAGTAGGCGTTCTCTTACTTGCTCCTCTTGTCCATCGATTGCCCGTTTTTGGCCAAAAACTTGTCGAACTGGGTAATTTCCTTCTTCTGGGCGGCAATGATGTCCTGGGCCATCTTGCGCATTTGTGGATCTTTTCCGGCGCGCAACTCCGCCTGCGCCATGTCGATGGCACCCTGATGATGAATGCGCATCATCATGGCAAAGTCGACATCGGAGTTGCCAGTCATGGCCATGGACGACATCTTGTCGTTGTTGTCCTTCATCATGGCTTTCATGTCCATGCCACCGGACATCCCGACGGCCCCGCTCTTGCCCTGCATCCCCTGCATGGGGGCGGCACCAGGCATCGCCGCAGTTTGCGCGCTGGCAGTGGGCAGGAACAGTACAGCCGTGAGCGCCAGCACAGCCATCGACGGGGACTTGGGATTAAATTTCGGGATCATTTTCAGCTCCTTGAGTTATAGGGTTAAGCCATCGTGACCATTTTGCGACATTCTTCCGCGCAGTGATGGCAGGCTTTCGCGCATTCTCTGCAGTGCGTCATGTCATGCTTGGCGCACTCGTCACCGCAAGATTGACAGATATCTGCGCATACTTTGCAAATTTCCTGACGGTGCTCGCTGCCTCGAGCCATAACGGCAGCGGCCACGGTGCAGATCTGGGCGCAGTCCATATCCCAAGCGATGCACTTGGACATCATCTTGACGTCTGGCTCTTTCAGGCAGGATGCTGCGCAATGGTTGCAGGCCGTGGCACAGACGTTGCAGGCTTCGATACAAGCGCGGTACATTTCATGTGACATTTGCTTCTCCTAAAAGCTTATACAAAGAAGAAATAATGGCAGTGGTTAACGCGGTGGTTTGTCAGGAAACCCCCCGCACAGCTGTAAGGGGACATGTTCCGCTGGGAGAGCTGTTGAATTGCGTTGAAGCCTGCCCCAATCTTGGCTGGCCCCTTGAGCTTTGACCTGGAAATGCGGTTATCTGCGCTCACTTCATTCAAACCTCAGCCCGCTGATGCCCAGTCCATGCTGAGGCTGACGGGTTCTATGAATCCATATAGTTGGGGCATCAACGAAAAAGGCTGGAACCAACGCCGGTCAATGGCTAGTGCACTGCCATAACACGTACCATATGGCGACAAGCATGATCACAGAAGTGGCTTACGTCTGACGACGATAGCGTGCCAATGTGCCCGAAGTAAAGCAGAGTTGAGCGTGAAAATTCGGTCCCGTGCATTGATACATTCCCCATAGTCAAAGTCCGATACAGTCAAGCGAACCGAAACGGACGAAAATCCAATGCAGAACACCGTAGCCCTACTGATCGACTACTGGAAGGCAGACCCCCACGGCACGTACAACACCTGGTTTCTCTGGGAGGAGCGCCTGAAGAACTTTCGCTCGATCCGGCGGGGTATTGGCCAGGTGGTACGCGATATCGATGCGGGAACTTTCGGAAATGCCTATCGAGGCTCGTCCTTGCAGACGGTCGTGGGGTCGGTTGCTGAGCAACGGCAAATATTCAAAGGCGCTGATCATGCTTTCTTGTGGAAACCCAAACTGCGCATCCCGGATATTTATGAACATGCCGACAATCAGCGTGCCTTTGCCAGGCTGCTGAACGCCTGCGACTGCTGCGATACCGCAGATGCAGTGATTGAAGCAATCCAAAAGATCGATGCGCTGAAGATCAAGGGCCTGGGGCCTGCCGTCGCCAATCTGCTCTATTTCATTCACCCGACGCTGGTTTGTCCTTTCAACACGGCAATCGTCAACGGCTTCAATGCGGTCACGGGAAGCAACGTAAAGTTGGGCCGATGGGACCATTACCTCTCCATGCGCGAGGGATTGATTCGCCTGAACGAACAACACCGCCACAGGCTATCCAATGATTTGGGTGCTATCGCCGGCTTGATGTTTGACGTCGGCAGCGGCCGCTACGCTGCACCCCCGCGCCTGGAGGACCCTGCCGTGATTGCCCTGTGGGAGAGCGATCTGCAACGCGTCCGCGAAGAGTCGGCTGCCGCGCAAAAGCAGAGGCTGCTGGCTCGGGAGAGTGATGCCACTCATACCCAGATCCAGGGCTGGTTGCGAGACATGGGCATGGCGCTAGGCTTCGATGTCTGGATTGCATCGAATGATCGCGGACGCGAGCACGCGGACGGTTTTCTGGGGGATGGCTGCCTGCAGCATTGGCCGGTTGGCAGTGGCCAAGGCCTAGATTCGGTTCGACTGATTGACGTCGTCTGGCTCGAACGGGGCAGCGCACAGGTTGCAGCGGCGTTTGAAGTCGAGCACTCCACCTCCATTTATTCAGGAATAGTGCGCATGCTGGACCTTGCACTGGGTACGCAAGTAGGCGCCGCCAGCACCTTGTTTCTGGTCGCGCCCGACAATCGCCGCGATGAGGTTGCACAGCAACTCAAGAGACCCGCTTTCTCGCGGGTCTCCGAGCTGGGCATCCGGTACCTTCCCTACAGCCAACTTATAGAGCATAGAGAAACGATTGGGCGATTCGGCTCCAGTATCAAACCATTGATGGAAATTTCCCAACTGCTCTAACTTTTCCTGATCGAGACTTGGCGGACCGCCTCAAAAGCCGGAAATACCAATGTGAAAGTCGTTTCACCATCCATTTGGCTGCGCACCCGGACTTGTCCGCGATGGGTCGACATGATGGAACGCACAATGGCTAGGCCGAGCCCGGTACCGCCACCGGAGCGCGCACGGCCGGAATCAGCCCGATAAAACCGGTCAAAGATCCGCTCCAGATGAACAGGGGCGATTCCCTTCCCCAAGTTGGTCACTGCCAAGGTAGCGTTTAGGCCTTCTGCAGCAATGGTTAAGTTAATCGTTGAATTGGGAGATGCATGACGGACAGCGTTAGACACCAGATTGGTAATTGCACGCTGCACCAGCAAACGGTCTCCCATGATTTTTGCATCTCCGGTCACTTCTAAAACGATGTCCTTGTCTTCAGCGATCAGAGACAAATAGTCAGCGACCCGATTCGCCTCTTGAGCGAGCGCTATGGGTTCAGCATGAACCTGATTGGCTTGCGAATCCGAGCTCGCGATGAAAAGCATGTCTGATATCAACAACGCCAAGCGATCCAACTCTTCTATATTGCCTTCCAGCACGCCTTGAAGATCTGTTGCGGTGCGTGGCTGGGAAAGTGCAACCTGGGAGCGGCCCAACAATGTTGCAACAGGTGTGCGCATCTCATGCGCCAAATCTCCCGAGAAGTCCTGCAACCGCCTGTAACCCTCGTCAATGCGGTCAAGCATACCGTTGAATTCATTTGCAAGTTCTGCCAACTCCGATGGCAGCGCCGTGGACGACAAGCGTTGGCTCAGGGACTTTGTACCTATCGATGCGGCCAGACGATTGAAGCGCCGGAGCGGCGTCAGTGCCGTGCGGGCAATCAACCACGCCCCTGCTGCGACGACAAGTAGCAGCAACGGCAATCCCACCAGTGTGGCCTTGATAAAGCCAGTGAGCAGCCTGGCATCGTGACGACGGTCCAGGGACAGCTGAAATCTGACCGGTTGGCCGTTGGCTGTGGGAATGGCACCTTCTAGAGTACTTAATCGTTGGCCACCCAAGGCGGACCATATACGGACGCTTGCTGGGTTATCAGCCTTGTCATCTGCCATCGTCGCGGATGGAAGTGCTTCTGGTGAGAAAGTCGCTAAGGGTTGTCCTGTGGCATTGTCAAGGACCTCCAGATGCAGATCATCGTGACCAATCAACAGATCGTCGAAGCGATGGCGGTTCTGGTTGATCGCTTGAGAAGACGGGATTTCCGACAGGATGTGGGTTAGAAGATCCCGTTTACCCTCCAGCTCCGCCATTGACCGCATATCGAGCTGTTGCGTCAGCGCCCAAAATGCGACCGTCGTTGCCCCACCAACCACAATCAGCCCAAAAAGGGCACTCGCCACGGCAATGTAGGATGCCAACGAATTCCTGGTCAGCCAGACTTTAAGGCGCGATGTCATGCGACCCTCTGGATTCCAGTACATAACCCACACCGCGCACCGTGTGAATCAGCTTGTTTTCAAAAGGATCATCGATCTTAATACGCAGGCGCCGCATGGCCACTTCCACCACATTGGTATCTGAATCAAAGTGGATATCCCATACCAGCGAAGCGATCTGGGTGCGTGACAAGACCTCTCCGGATCGCTGGGCGAGCAAGGTCAGTAACGCAAACTCTTTGGCTGACAAGTCAATGCGCTGGCCGGCACGTGTCGCACGGTGCCGTATAGGGTCAATCTCCAGATCCGCCGTGCGCAAGACGGGGTCCGCCGTCAATGGTTGACTACGCTTGAGAAGAGTTCGTACCCTCGCCAGCAGCTCTGGAAATTGAAAAGGCTTGACCAGATAGTCATCGGCGCCAAGATCAAAACCTCTCACCTTGTCGTCGGTTTTCCCGCGTGCCGACAACATCAGGACGGGTACTTGCCTTGACGTACGCAGCGCCGACAGCACTGCAAATCCATCGATGCCAGGCAGCATGATGTCCAGAATGATCAGATCGTGATCACCCGTAACGGCTACATGCAGCCCGTCCGTGCCGCTGTGGGCGACCTCGACGGCATAACCGCTTTCGCTCAATCCCTGCCGCACATAGTCTGCGGCTTTAGGTTCGTCATCGATCACCAGAATTTTCAAAAGATGCCTCTAAATTAAATAACGAATCTGTAATCTGCGAGCCAGCGTTGTGTGGCCCCCATTTTTTTAAAGTAAGAACCGTGATGCAAAGGTTGCATCGCAGCCATTCCAGTGTTGGGCTGGCACTTTGCAAGTTGTTCTAAAGGAGTCTTACCGTGAAATCGAAATTTGTTGCCATCACCGTTGTAGCCATTGCCGCCTTGAGCGGTGCCAGCGCTTTTGCGCAGAACAACACCCAAAACCGTCTGTACGGAGAAGCTGCCAATGTGGTGTCTTTTGATACCACCCCTAGTCAACTCACCCGTGCGCAGGTCCAGGCCGAGTATTTGCAGGCCAGCAAAAGCAACGCCTTGCCATTGAGCCCAGAAGCTGCCTTCGCACCTGTGCTTTCCGGCACAAGCAATCTGACGCGTGAACAGGTGGTCGCATCGATGGCAAAACTCCATGCTCTGGATGGCAGCGGCAAACTTACGCAGCACTAAACACGCCTTTTGCGGCCTGCGCACGTTTGCCAGTTGATCCTGAAACAAGGGGTTTGCATGTTCGGCCCTTTGCAGAAGGGGGCATCCAGTACAACTGCCGCCTGGATCACCATGCCTTTCAAAGAATCTCTTGAAGGCAGATAACAGATTTGTAATGCATCCGCCAGCATGCTGCGGGGTTCTTTGCTCCATAGTGAAATCGCGATGCAGAGGTTGCATCGCAGTCATCCCTACGCTGGGATGACGCCGTGCAAGTAGTCTGAAAGGAGTCTCATCATGTTGTTCCATAAAACCGTAATTGCGCTGGCCTTGGTTGGTGCGGCAATTCCTGCTGCGTTCGCCAACGGCGGCGTCACTCTTGTAGGCGGTGAAAAGGCTTTTGAGTTTCATGACACGCCTAGCACAAAGACTCGCGACGAGGTACAAAAGGAATTGCAGGCCTATCGGAAGAATCCTGTGATGGCCGATGGCGGCAAATCGCTGGCTGGCGGCGCCCTCTACGTTTTCCCGCAGCACAGCTATGCCCTCAAAGATGGCAAGTTTGTTCATACCGATACCCTGAAACACGACACACCAAAGCCCAGCTTGACGATGACACCCGATGAGCGCAGGGCAAGAGACAGGCTGCAAGGCCTATGAGGCGGCGGTCGGGGCATTGATTTAAAGGATCGATTGCACCGCAATCGACCCTTCCTCAATTTCACCAGGAAATTTCTCATGCAATCCACTCTCAAATTCTCATTGGCCGCCGCGCTTCTTTCCATTGGCATGAGCGGCTTCGCGGTTGCCGCGACGGATATGCCATCCAGCGCGACCGTCCCTGCGGCATCGCTGGCAGCAGTCAAGCTGACGGCGGGCGAAGTGCGCAAGGTAGACCTCGAACAGGGAAAGCTGAACATCAAGCATGAGGCGCTTGAAAACCTTGACATGCCCGGCATGACCATGGTGTTCAAGGCAAGCGACGCTAACTTGCTCAAGGATGTCAAACAAGGCGACAAAATCCTGTTTCGGGTAGAAAAAACCGATGCAGGGTTCATGATCGTCCGGCTGGAACAGGCGAAGTAAGGCTTCCGGTCAACTTCTATTTCTGCTGCGTAAGCGCAATGCATTGGTAATCACGGAGGCCGAACTTAGGCTCATTGCCAAAGCGGCGATCATGGGGGACAGCAACCAGCCGGTGAACGGAAACAGCAGGCCGGCGGCCAAAGGCACGCCCAGCGAGTTGTACACAAAAGCAAAGCCCAGGTTCTGCTTCATGTTGGCGATGGTGGCGTCCGAGAGTTCGCGCGCTGTGGCGATACCCCGTAAATCACCCTTGACCAAGGTGACCTGAGCGCTGTTCATCGCCACGTCGGTCCCCGTGCCCATCGCAATACCGACATCGGCCTTGGCCAGGGCTGGCGCGTCGTTGATGCCGTCGCCGGCCATGGCCACGACTAACCCTTCGGCCTGCAGCCGCTCTACCAGCGCCAATTTGTCGGCAGGTTTGACTTCGCCGTGGACCTCGTCAATGCCCAGGCGTTGGCCCACAGACTTCGCCGTCGTCAGGCCGTCGCCGGTGGCCATGATGATACGGATGCCCGCGTCCTGAAGCGTCTTGAGTGCGGCTGGCGTGCTTTCCTTGACCGGATCTGAAACGGCCAACAGGCCGGCAAGCTGTCCATCGACAGCCAGCGACATGATACTGGCGCCCCGTAGGCGGAGTACTTCTGCCTGAGCTTGTTTATCGCTGTCGGTGGTCACCTTGTCTTCGATCATCAAGGCGGCGTTTCCCAGGGCCAGTCGCTTGCCATCGACCACGCCACGGACACCAATGCCGGTGGCGGACTCAAAATCTTCAACTTTGGAAAGCGTCATGCCCCGGTCTCTGGCCGCCCGCACAATGGCGTCGGCCAAGGGGTGCTCGCTACCTTGGTCCAAGCTGGCCGCCAGACGCAAAACCTCGTC
The DNA here is from genome assembly GCA_040388255.1 of Pseudomonadota bacterium. Lineage (GTDB taxonomy): Bacteria > Pseudomonadota > Gammaproteobacteria > Burkholderiales > Burkholderiaceae_C > Polaromonas. The sequence continues at coordinate 27,244 of JAZKCE010000031.1, forward strand.
TTCGCTATACGGTGCCAGAGCAAAAACCTTTTCAAAAGCGGGGCGACCTTCGGTCAGAGTTCCGGTTTTGTCAACGATCAGTACCTGGACCTTGCGGAAATTCTCAATCGCAGCCGCATCACGAAACAGAATCCCCTGTGTGGCGCCCCGTCCTGTAGCGACCATGATGGACATCGGCGTGGCCAAGCCCAGTGCACACGGGCAGGCAATGATTAGCACAGAGACGGCATTGATCAGACCGTAAACCCAACTGGGTTGTGGTCCAAAGAATCCCCAGACCAATAGCGTCAGCAAGGCCGTAGCCACAACAGCCATCACAAAATATCCGGCGACCTGGTCCGCCATGCGCTGCATCGGTGCTCTGGAGCGTTGGGCCTGCGCGACCATCTGGACGATTTGCGAGAGAACGGTTGCAGAACCAACGTGTTCGGCGCGCATCACCATGGCACCTGATGTATTGAGCGTGGCGCCGATCAGTTTGTCACCCACGCGCTTGGTGACCGGCAAGGGCTCGCCAGTCAGCATGGCTTCATCGACAGCGCTGCTGCCATCGGTAACCACGCCGTCCACGGGCACCTTCTCTCCTGGGCGAACCCGCAACAAGTCACCCTCGTGGACATGCGTCAGTTCTACATCCTCTTCTGTACCGTCCGGCTGGATGCGGCGTGCCGTTTTAGGTGCCAGGCCAAGCAGAGACTTGATGGCGGCCGATGTTTGCGATCGCGCTTTGAGTTCCAGCATCTGGCCAAGTAAGGTCAGGGAAATAATGACAGCCGCCGCCTCAAAATAAACCGCCACACGGCCCATGGCAACGAACGAAGGCGGAAAGACGCCAGGGGCAACAGTCGCGACCACGCTGTAAATGAATGCCGCAGAAGTCCCCAAGCCAATCAGTGTCCACATATTCGGACTGCGATTGAGGACAGACTGCCAGCCGCGCACGAAAAATGGCCAACCTGCCCAAAGAACAATGGGCAGAGAAAGCACCAACTCCACCCAGCTTTGCGTCGCCATCGCGAACAATCCAAGCTGGTGTCCGAGCATGGCCAGTACGGTCACAACAACCGTCAGCGGCAACGTCCACCAGAAACGGCGGGTGAAATCCTTGAGCTCCGGGTTTTCGTCATCATCCATGCTGGGCATGAGGGGTTCGAGGGACATGCCGCACTTCGGACAGTGACCGGGGTGGTCCTGGCGAATTTCGGGATGCATTGGGCAGGTATAAATCGTGCCGGCAACCGCTTTGAAGGCAACGGTTTCCTGTTTTGGTTTTAGGTAGCGTTCCGGGTCCGTGATGAATTTACTCTTGCACCCCGTGCTGCAAAAATAATAGGGTCGCCCCGCATGCTCGTGTTTGTTTGGTGACTGCTCAGTGACGTTCATCCCACATACAGGATCCTTCTGCTGACCGTGGGGACTCGCTTGCGCACCGCCGTCGTGCATTGGCGCTCCGGTCGAAGCAGGAGAATGGTCGTGACCGTGCAGGGGATGCTCGTGTTTTTCCATGATGGGCAGCTTTCAGTGAAGGGTTAGGACGCTCAATTCTGATCACCGTCGTCGCTTCTTGCGAGTCCTGGAGGGCGAGCTTTTGGGATGGCTTCCTGGTCTTTTCAACTTTCTGTCGCGCCACAGAAAGTAAGCCATGATGAGCAACAGTATGATCGCCGCCACGCCTCCAGCAATCAGCGCATTGCCCAGCGTTTCGCGAGGTGCTGTGGCCAGATTACGAAATTCATGCGGCATCGAAATCCATCTGGTTAAAGTTGAACGCGCCCTCTGGTACTCCAGGGCTGTCGTCATGGCGTTTACACCGCCTTTGGCAACCCCGGCTCCAGATTACTTTGCCGGTTGCAAGTCAGTCACCACAAGGGCGCCATTGGATTTTTCGGCCTTGAAACGCACCTTGTCACCAGCCTTGACCTTGTCCAGCATGGCAGGATCCTTCACTTGGAAAACCATGGTCATGCCGGGCATGTCGAGGTTCTTGATCTCGCCGTGTTTCAGCGTGATTTTTTTGTTGTCCATATCCACCTTGCGCACTTCGGCTTCGGTCATATCGCCTGCAGGTGCCGCCATTTCTTTTTTACTGTCCATAGCCATAGGCGCGTCACCAGGCTTCATGGCTGTTTGTGCATGGGCTGCGCCTGCAGCAATGGCGGTAATGATCAAAAGGGTTTTGAGGTTTTTCATGACGATTCTTTCAAGAGTTGGTGGAAGATTTCTGGGGGTAAGACTGATAAATGCGAGAGTTGCGGTCATTGAGGACCAGCAAAACGTCGTAGGCATCACGGGCATTGCCCATTTCCATGCCAGGTGAGCCAGTAGGCATACCGGGCACTGCCAAGCCAAGAGCCCGCGGTTTTTCGCGCAGAAGACGCCGCATTTCCCTTGCGGGAACATGGCCCTCCAGCACATAGGTGCCCAGCAGCCCGGTGTGGCAGGATCCAAACTTCTCGGCAAGCCCGAGCTTTTGGCGCATGGGTGCCGTGTCTTTGACGTCGTGGGTCATGACTTCAAAGCCGTTGCCACGCAAATGGGAAACCCAGTCGCTGCAACAACCGCAGTTGGGTGTCTTCCAGACCGTCACGCGGTCTTTCGGCGACGCGGCCAGTGCTCCGAAAGACTGACCCAGTGCCGCAGCACCAGCCAGCCCGAAGATCAGCCTTGAGGCTGAACGTCTGGACGCCCGATCAGTGTTTGTGGTCACCATGACCGTCTTGTTTTGGGGCCGTTTTGCCGCCAGCGACAGTCACGATGCCTTTCATGCCAGCGTCGTAGTGACCGGGTTGCAGGCAGGCAAAGTCAATCTTGCCGGCTTTGGTGAACTGCCAGATGATTTCACCGGTCTTGCCGGGGGCCACGGTAACCATATTGGCGTCAGCGTGTTCCATCTCAGGGTTCTTCTTCATCACTTCATAGTGTTCCTTGAGTTCCTTTTCGGTTCCCAGCACCATTTCGTGCTTGATCTTGCCTGAGTTTTTAACCACAAAACGGATGGTTTCGCCTTGCTTGACCGTCACGTTGGGAGCGCCAAAGCGCATGTTGTCGCTCATGTCCATGGTAATGGTCCGTGAGACTTTGGATGCAACGCCAGGCTTGCCGATGGCTTCATCGTCATGCCCTCCGGCGTGGGTGCCGGATGCCATGGCGCTCACGGCAAGCAGTAGCGATGGCAGTGCGATAAGGAGGTTACGTGTTTTCATTGAGATACCTTTCTAGGCGTGGTTAAAAAAACTAATCAGTGCTTCATTCCGCCCATGCCACCCATGGCGGGCTTGCGGACCTGGACTTCAACTTCTTTGGCGGGCATGTTTTGAGCCTTCATGGCCTGGCCACCGCCGCTTGCGGAGCGGTCGGCAACTGGTGCTGCGCCATTCCATTCGTACGCGACGGTGCCCGCCGGGTGCTTGTACCAGCCGGGATCCTTGTAGTCGCCAGCTTTCTGGTCTTTGCGCACCTTGACCATGCTGAACATGCCGCCCATCTCGACGGAGCCGAACGGGCCTGCGCCAGTCATCATTCGCTCTGTGTTGTCGGGCAAGGGCATGTCCATTTCTGCCATGTCTGCCATGCCGCGTTCACCCATGACCATGTAGTCAGGGATCAGTTTGGTGATGTCGCGGGCCACCTTTCGATGGTCCACCCCGATCATGGTGGGCACGTCGTGACCCATGGCATTCATGGTGTGGTGGCTCTTGTGGCAATGAAAAGCCCAGTCGCCTTCTTCGTCCGCAAGGAACTCAATTTGCCGCATTTGTCCGACCGCAACATCGGTTGTGACCTCAGGCCACCTTGTGGACTTCGGCGTTGGTCCGCCGTCCGTCCCCGTCACCAAAAACTCATGGCCATGCAAATGAATTGGATGATTGGTCATGGTGAGGTTGCCGATCCGGATGCGCACCTTGTCGTTTTTTCGAACCACCAGCGGATCAATGCCCGGGAAGACACGGCTGTTCCAGCTCCAGAGGTTGAAATCGAGCATGGTCATGATCTTGGGTGTGTACAGGCCCGGATCGATGTCGTAGGCGTTGAGCAGAAAGACAAAGTCCCGATTGACCTCGTCGATCAAGGGATGCGCCGCCTTGGGATGGGTGATCCAGAAACCCATCATGCCCATCGCCATCTGCGTCATCTCGTCGGCATGCGGGTGGTACATGAAGGTGCCCGGGCGCCGGGCAACGAACTCGTACACAAAGGTCTTGCCCGCCGGGATGGCTGGCTGGTTCAGACCCGCTACGCCGTCCATGCCGTTGGGCAGGCGTTGGCCGTGCCAATGCACACTGGTGTGTTCCGGCAGTTTGTTGGTCACAAAGATACGAACGCGATCGCCTTCAACGACCTCGATGGTCGGCCCTGGTGACTGGCCGTTGTAACCCCACAGGTGTGCCTTGAATCCGGGCGACATCTCTCGTACCACGGGCTCGGCCACCAGGTGGAACTCCTTGACGCCAGCATTCATGCGCCAAGGCAGCGTCCAGCCGTTCAGTGTGACAACCGGGTTGTACGGCCGGCCGGAATTTGGCACCAGCGGGGCCATGGTGTCGGGCTTGGTCTGGATCATGGGCTCCGGCAATGCCGCCATGGCGACTTTGCTGACCGCAGCTGCCGCAACCGCCGTGGTGATGGCACCGGCACCGGTCAGGAAATTTCTTCTGTTGTTCATGGGTAATCCGTGTATGTAAGTCGGCCGGTCAGTGGCCAGCTGCGCTGGCGCCAGCGGCGGTGGGAGAGGCCATCGACATAGAGGTCGGTTTTCCGGTCATGGAAGCCGCAAGGGCAGCGTCTGAGAGCCAGAACTGTTGGTACGAGTTAATCGCCGCCATGACGCTGGACACCTGGTCACGGCTGTCGGCCAGCAGTTCGAACACGCTGATCAGCATGCCGTTGTAGCGAAGCCCGTTTTCTTCCGCCATAGCCCTGCGCAGTGGGACAATTTCATCCCGGTAATGCTTGGCCACGTCATAGGCCGTCCTGTAGGCAGAATAACTTTCACGCAGTTGTGACGATGCGCCTCGAACTGTGCTTTCGTACCGGTTGGCGGCCGCCAGTGATTGCGCATTCATCGTGGCACGCTGGGCTGACCCCCAGTCGAAGATCGGCAGGCGAATGCCAAGCTCATAGCCGTTCTTTGCGGACTTGGTCCCGGCCGCATTGTCAAACACCGTGTTGTGCCGTATGCCCAGTTCCACATCGACTACGCTGGTCAGCAGGTTCAACCCTTGCGCTCTCCCGGAGATATCGAGCTGACTACGTGCCAGTAGCACGTCCAGCCGCTGCTCCGCCGCAGTTGCCGACACGGCGCTGGCGTCTCGCGGCTGTTTCGGCATATCTGGCAAGCGCTCGGGCAGTTGCAATTTCTCGGACTGAGCATCCGTCAGGCCGAGCAGTCGAACCAGTTCCTCACGGGAAGCGGTGTTTGCGTGGCGGGCTGCCGCCAACTGTGCAACGCTGTCCGCGTAGAACACCTGCTGACGCTGTCGCTGGAGTTTCGTGAAGTTGCCAACCTGCTGCATACGCTGTGCCAGTTCAGCGCTGGCTTGTGCGCTGGCGTTAACCTGTTCGGCATATTGAAGGGTCTGCCTTGCTGCCACCGCGCGCACCCAGCCTTGACGGACCTGGGTGACCTCTTCCACCACGCTTGCGCTGAGTTGAACCTTTGCCTGACTAACCAAGCTGCGGGAAATACCTTGGCGATACGGCAGGGTCAACAGGTCGAGCAATCCAAACGACAGCAAGCGGCCAAGCTCCAGTTCATCGCGGAACCGCATACGCTCGAAAGTGAAGATTGGGTTCGTAATTCGACCGGCCTGGGTTGCCTGGGCAAGGTCGGACCAGCTTTGCGCCAGCAGCGCCTGTACGCCGGGACTGTTGGAAAGGGCAAGCTGAACAGCGTCATCCATGCTCAATGGCTTGGCTAGCAATTCAGCGCTTAGTTTCTGCCGGGCCTGAACCTGTTGCTCCGTGCGGCTGAGTTCCAGCTTGCCCTGGGTGAAGGCACCTGTCGTGTCGTTGGTGTCTTTGACGGCCTGGTCGATGTTCACTGATGCACAACCCGCCAGTACAAGAACCGCAGCAACTACCGCACCTGACTTGAAAATGGTTTTCATCGAAGGCGCGTTCATGGCTTGCTACCTCCGGTTTTCGGATCAGGCATGGTCGCCATATCGTGAGCTGGCGCCTTGTCGTCGGGCTGCCGGGCTTCCTTTGCATAGGCACGCCAACCACCAATGCGGCCAGTGGTGTCGTTAGCCTCTTTCCAGTTCAGGAGCTTGTCGTCGGTATAGGGCTTGTAGCCCTCAAAAGCCGAGCGGTAGTTCAGTGTTGAGGCTTGTTGGGTCGCCTCGGATGCGGGAGATGCAGGCGCGGGTGTTTGCGCAGTTGCTATCCCCGATAGGGAAAATATCGGAACCAGCCACACGGCAGGTAGGTTTTTAAACATGGAATCCTCGCGTTTTCATGAGACGGCGACACCAAGGGCATCCCCAAAGGGACGATTTGATGGTGGGCGATGAAAAGAGCGCCTGTCACTGCGACACGGATGGCCGCAGCAATCGGGCGCGTCAGGCGCGGGGAGGTTTTTCGGGGAGGCGCGAGGGTACGGCGTGGATCAGGACGAAGAGCTCGGTGAGATCAGCATGGGGAGAAGGTTGGAGCTCAACTGTCCTGGGGAAATCAGAAATCGCCAGGACACTGCAGCAGGAAGCGCAAACTCCGCACTTATGGGACGCGTCAGGCAATTGCTTTTTGCCATCCGGAGACTGCTTGGCCGACTTCGCAGTTTTGTCGTGCGAGGAATGGTCGTGCTGCGCTTCGCCTAGCCCATTCATGTGGTGATGGCCCGAAGCGACAGAGACCTGATCGTCGTGGTTTGGCCCCATGCCGCAATACAGCATAGATGCTGCAGCAAAGCCTTGCAGGGGCAAGGCCAGCAGCATCAAGCAAAGCAACAGGTAGCGAAAGCGCGACATATGAATGCGGATTCTATAGACAGTTTTAAATTCAGGGAAGTAACCAAAAGAACATGAGCCGCTCAAAGCCAGCGGAAGGGCTAGTCGTGCTTTGGATGCAGACTGGCACGTTTTCCTGAAGTGAGTCAATGGAATCAGCGATTTACGGCAAGGGATGGCTTCGCTGGAGGGTGAACCCCTTGTTACTCAAGGACTTTCCAAGTTGAAGCGCACTCCACTGCTCAAAAATATACGACTGCCCCTCAAAGCGGAGCCTCGAATGGCCCATACCTCTCTGCAACTCATCGCGGGTGGACGTCGTTGCGCTACTTTCGGATATGTTCGGAATTAGAGCGTGCTGTTGCCAGTGGCTTGGGCCGCATGAGCCGCGACAATGGCTTGGGCTCGGACCTCCGCACGAGTCACGGTTGATGGGGCCGCAGGTGCAGCTGCAAAAGCAACTTCTGGACTCGCGGGCAACTCACCCTTTTGGCGGGCCTGGAAATACTCTGCCTGAACCTGTGCACGAGTCACGGTTGATGGGGTCGCAGGTGCAGCTGCAAAAGCAGCTTCTGGACTCACGGGCAACTCACCCTTTTGGCGGGCCTGCAAATACTCGGCCTGGACCTGCGCACGGGTCACATTGCTGGTTGATGCAACTGGTGGAATAACCAAAGCGGCTTCGCCATACAGATTGTTTTGTGCAAATGCGCTTGCACCGCTCATTGCGGCGATGGCAAAAACAGTAGTGGCGATGAATTTCGTGTTCATGAAGAATTTCCTTTAGATCAATAATTTTTACAATGCGCCATTCCAACAGTGGAATGACTGCGATACATGCTCTGCATCACGGTCCCTACTTTAAAAAAATGGGTGCGACGCCGCGATGACCCGTAGATTACAAAAACGTTATCTACGCTTCACACTGAGACACAGGCGGATTGCAGAAAGTCGCTTAAGTGGCAATATGAGGCCGTCATGAACTGTGCTTTCGCGCAGCCCATGACGGGAACCGATGGCCAACACTGTTTTCAGGTGTTAGGCCGTTCTGGCTTACTTGGCTGTATCTTTGCAGGCCTTGACTTCGGCGTCATAGCGCGCTTTGCGCTGTTGGTTCAAATATGGCGTCGACTGTGCGCGTGGGCCATGGTCAAGTGGCAAGATAAGCGTCTGAGGCGGACATACCTTGCCCTGGCTTGGGGCAGCACTGGCAGGCAAACTGACACCAAGTGTCGCGGCGCTAACAAGGGTGATAAGTACGTATTTCATGATGATCTCCTTGGATAAAAAATGGATGCATAGTAGAGCGGGACGCATGGCTAGTTGCGCCAGCAACAGTACGCGACGCGCAAAGGCTGGCCGATTTTTTGTTTTGCCAGATTCAGGCGATTTTTCGTTGACGCAGAAGACTGCGCCAGCAACTGCCAGACAGCTTGTTTGGGCTCCTCTTGCTCGCCAGTGAACCCATGCACGGCTGGTGCGGGGGCCATGTAGCAGCTCATACAAGGCACGCCGTTCATTGCGCCTGACATAGGATTTTTTTGAGCGCCAGCTTGTGTCATTTCCGACACGGGTTTCATGGTCAAGCTCGCGGCCTGGGCTGGGCTCACAAGCCCGGCAGCGCCTAGCAAAAGCGCAGCCACCAGGAACGCGCATCGAAGCGCTTGATCCAGGTGGCGCAGGAGTTCAAGCCGTTTCACGGTGCTTTCTCCAAAAGAACCACTGTCGGGTATGGCTCGTGCGCGGCCGGCGTATCAGCAGATACACCGCTGGAATCACGAACATCGACAGCAACGGTGCGGTGATCATGCCGCCGACCATGGGCGCGGCGATGCGCTGCATCACCTCGGAGCCCGCCCCTGTCCCCCACATGATGGGAAACAGGCCTGCAAGAATGACGGCCACCGTCATGGCCTTGGGCCGCACGCGCAACACCGCACCTTCACGGATGGCATCCAGCAAATCGGCAGCACTGGTTTTCCCCTGTTCGAGCCGATCGTCCCAGGCAGACTTCAGGTACAGCAGCATGATCACGCCGAACTCGGCGGAGACACCGGCCAACGCAATAAATCCTACAGCGCCCGCAACCGACAGGTTGTAGTTCAGCAAGTACAGCAGCCAAATGCCCCCCACCAGCGCAAACGGTAGCGTAGCCAGGATCAGCAAGGCTTCGTCGAAGCGCTTGAAGGTCAGGTACAGCAGGACGAAGATGATCAGCAGCGTGAACGGCACCACCACCTTGAGCTTGGCCGTGGCTCGCTCCAGAAACTCGAACTGGCCCGACCAGGAGATCGAATAGCCCGGCGGCAGCTTGACCTTGTCCGCCACGGCTTTTTGCATGTCCTGCACGGCGGAACGCAGATCGCGTCCCCGGAGGTCCACGTAGACCCAGCCGGAGAGGCGAGCATTCTCGCTGCGCAGCATGGGCGGGCCGTCGGTGATGCGGATGTCGGCCACATCCGAGAGCACCAGGCGCTGGCCGCGTTCCGTCACGATGGGCAAGCTACGCAGCTTTTCCGTCGAATCCCGGAGTTCACGCGGGTAACGCATATTGATCGGAAAGCGCTGCAGACCTTCAACCGTCTCGCCGATGTTCTCGCCGCCCACGGCCGAACTGATGACCGATTGCACGTCGGCGATGTTCAGCCCGAACCGGGATGCCGCATCGCGCTTGATATTGACGTCCACATAGCGCCCACCCGTCAGGCGCTCGGCCAAGGCACTCGTGACGCCGGGAACGTCCTTGAGTACCCGCTCGATCTCGCCAGTCAGACGGTCAATCGTTATGAGATCCGTGCCGGCAATTTTCACGCCGACCGGGCTCTTGATGCCGGTGGCCAGCATGTCGATGCGGTTGCGAATCGGCGGTACCCAGATGTTGGACAGGCCGGGCACCTTGACGATGCGATCCAGTTCATCGACCAGCTTGTCCTGCGTCATTCCAGGACGCCACTGGTCTTGTGGCTTGAACTGGATGGTGGTTTCGAACATCTCCATGGGCGCCGGATCGGTCGCGGTCTCGGCCCGTCCGGCCTTGCCGTACACGCTGGCGACTTCGGGCACGGTCTTGATCAAGCGGTCGGTCTGCTGCAGCAGCTCGCTGGCCTTGCCGGCCGACAAGCCCGGTAAGGCCGACGGCATGTAAAGCAAGTCGCCTTCGTCCATTCGCGGCATAAACTCCCCGCCGATGTGCTGCAGCGGCCAGAGGCTGATGACCAGAATGATGCCGGCAACCAGTAATGTGAGCTTGGGTGCGCGCAGCACCACTTCCAGCATAGGCCGGTAGATGGCGATCAGCAGGCGGTTCAGGGGGTTGGACTTCTCATCGGGAATCCGGCCACGGATCAGGTAGCCCATGAGCACGGGAATCAAGGTCACCGACAGTCCGGCCGCCGCCGCCATGGCGTAGGTCTTGGTAAACGCCAGCGGTGAGAACAAGCGGCCCTCCTGCGCCTCCAGTGTGAACACCGGGATAAACGACAAGGTGATGATCAGCAGCGAGAAGAACAATGCCGGCCCGACTTCGGCCGCCGCGTCACCAATCACCCGCCAGCGCGCCTCGCCTTTCAGCGTTTCGCCCGGATGGTCGTGGCCCCAATGCTCCAGATGTTTGTGGGCGTTCTCGATCATGACCACGGCGGCGTCCACCATGGCACCGATGGCAATCGCGATCCCGCCCAGCGACATGATGTTGGCATTGACGCCCTGGTAATGCATCACGATGAAGGCAGCCAAAATGCCCAGCGGCAGCGAGATGATGGCGACGAAAGCCGAGCGCAGGTGGAACAGGAAGATGAAACACACCACCGCCACCACCAGGAACTCCTCCAGCAGCTTGTACGTGAGGTTGTCCACGGCACGCTCGATGAGTCCCGAGCGATCGTAAGTCGGCACGATCTCCACCCCCTTGGGCAAGCTGGCCTGCAGGGTCTGGAGCTTGGCCTTGACGGCGGCGATGGTTTCCAGGGCATTTTTGCCGGAACGCATGATGATCACACCGCCGGCGGCTTCACCTTCGCCGTCCAGCTCACCAATGCCGCGGCGCATCTCCGGGCCGATCTGGATGCGTGCCACGTCGCCCAGGCGCACCGAAACGCCGCCAGGTGTCGTTATTAGCGGTACAGCACGAAAATCGTCCAGGCTTTGCAGATAACCGGAAGCGCGCACCATGTATTCGGCTTCACCGAGTTCCAGCACCGAACCCCCAGCCTCCTGGTTGGCCTTCTGGATGGCCTCGACCACCTTGGTATGCGGAATCGCATAAGCGGCCAGTTTGTCGGGATCCAACACGATCTGGTACTGGCGCACCATGCCGCCGACCGAAGCGACCTCGGCCACATTCGGCACGGTCTTGAGCTCGTACTTGAGGAACCAGTCCTGCAAGGCGCGCAGTTGCCCGGCATCCTGGGTGCCGCTGCGGTCGATCAGGGCGTACTGGTAAATCCAGCCCACGCCCGTAGCATCGGGGCCCAACGAAGCCTTGGCCGCCGCCGGCAGGCGGGACTGGACCTGGTTGAGGTACTCCAGCACGCGCGAGCGAGCCCAGTAAAGGTCCGTGCCGTCCTCGAACAGCACGTAGACGTAGGAGTCGCCAAAGAACGAATAACCGCGCACCGTCTTGGCCCCTGGCACCGACAGCATGGTGGTGGTCAACGGGTAGGTGACCTGGTTCTCCACAATGCGGGGTGCCTGGCCGGGATAGGTTGTGCGGATGATGACCTGCACATCCGACAGGTCGGGCAAGGCGTCCAGCGGCGCTCTCATCACCGAGTACACGCCCCAGGCCGCGATCATCAGCGTGGCCAGCAGTACCAGAAAGCGGTTGGCGATGGACCAGCGTATGAAGCGCGCGATCACTTTTTACTCCCTGTGGCCGCTGGCGCGGCAGCAGACGGAGCGCTTGAAGGCGACACCCGGGTCAGCTGAGGCAGTCCGTCCGCATCCATGTAAAACTCAAAGCTCACGCGATCGTCGGCTTTCAGGTTGCTCGGCAGGTCTTTGGCGGGCGGCGATTTGAACTCCATGGTCATGGCTCCCCACTTCAGCGAGGGAATCGGCCCATGCGAGAGGGTGATGGCGTCCTTGCTAACCGCTACAACCTTGGCCTCGCCCTCATGCCGCGGCGTGGTATTGGCTGCGACCGGCTTGGGTGCCTCATTGAGTCGGGCTTCAATCCCTTTGAGGCTGGCTTCCGAGTCGATCAGGAACTGGGATGACACCACCACACGCTGACCCGCTTGCAGGCCGCGCTTGATTTCGGTCTGCCCGCCGCTTTCAATGCCGGCTTCGACATCAACGGGTCGAAAGCGGCCGTTGTCTTCGGCCAGCATCACCACCGTGCGTTTGCCGGTCTGGATCACGGCTTCGGTGGGGATCAGCAAGGCCTTCTCGGCCCGCATGTCCATGAATTGCATGGTCACGAACATCCCCGGTATCAGGCGTGAGCCCGGGTTGGCCAGCTCCAGCCGGGCTTTGAGCGTACGCGTCGCCGCGTTGACGTCCGGCAGGATGGCTTGGACCTTGCCTTCGAAGGTCGTGCCGGGCACGGCCGGGCTGTGGGCTTGTACCTTGGCGCCCGGGCGCAGCAGCGCTGCCTGGCTCTCGGGCACCTCGGCATTGGCCCAGACCGTGGAAAGTCCATTGATGCGGAACAGGGTCATCCCGGTCGTCACCGTCATGCCCTCGCGCGCCAGCAATTCCACCACCACGCCGCCCAATGGCGCCGTGATCGTTGTTCGGGCCTGTGTTTTCCCGCTGGCCTCCACCAAGCGGATCTGCTCCTCACTCATGCCAGCCTGACGCATCCGCTGCCGGGCGCCGTCGACCAGCGATCCGAGGTCATTGCCTTGCATGCGCTTGATGGCCAGAAACTCCTCCTGCGCAGCGACCCAATCCGGGACATACAGATCAACCAAAGGCTGGCCCTTGGCCACCGGGTCCAGCGTGGCGCGCACATACAGGCGCTCCACGTAACCCGTGGCTCGAGCCTGGACTATGACTTGATCACGTTCGTTAAATGCAATGCTGCCCACAGCGGAGACCTGAGGCGACAGCGTGCCTTCGGTGACGGATGCAGTGCGTACGCCCAGGTTCTGCTGGACTCGCGGGCTAACTGTGACCTTGCCCTGGTCGGAATCACCATCCGCATAGACCGGCACCAGCATCATGTCCATGAACGGGGACTTGCCCGGTTTGTCGAACTTGTTGCCCGGCACCATGGGGTCGTGGTAATACAGAATCTTCCGGCCGCTGGCCGGATCGGTATCGCCTGCCTTGAGGCCAGCACTGATGTGGCGGCGCGTAGCCTCTTCGCCTTCGGCAACGCTCTGAGGCCCGGCTGCGGGTGCGGCCGTTGGTGTTGAAGGTGCTTTACCTGGTGTGGCGGTGGCAGTCATACTGCTGCCGTTTCTCATGCCCAGCGTGTACAGGCTGTAGCCTGCCGCGCCGAGGACGCCGGCAGCGATCAGCGCGGCAATGAGGTATTTTTTGTTCATTTTTGGTCCTTGGCGGGTGCCGAAATTTGGTAGTCGGGAATCAGGAAATTGATTTGTGCCCAAGAGCGCGCCGTTTCCATCTCCAGGGTCAGGGCCTGCATGCGGACATCAATTTCGTCGCGGCGTGCTAACAGGCCTGCAGCCAGGTCGCTTTTGCCAGTGCGATAGGCCGTGAGCGTCGCCTCGGAGCGCTGTCGGGCGGTGGGAATCAGCTCATCACGGTACCGGACCAGCCGGTCCTTGCCTGTCTGCCATTCGTTGAGCAGGCTGCTTACTTCAGCTTCGTTCTTGCGCAGCATGTCCTCGTACCTGGCCTTAGCCTCATCGACCATGGCCAGCTTGGCGCCTAACTCACGGTTCTGGCGATTTTTCTGGTCCCACTGCAAGGGGATGGATACCCCGATGGACAGCATGTTGGAGAAGGCTGAGCCGCGCTGTTGGTAGGCCGCCTCGACAGTCCAGTCGGATTTCGTGTTGGCCTGAGCAAGCCGGGCTTCGGTTTCAGCCGCATCAATTTCGGCACTGATTGCCAGCAGATCAGGATGCCGCTTGAGGTGTTCGCTCGAAACATCACCTTGTAGCGGCGTGCTTTGCCATGGCGGCGATCCGGAGGTTGGTCGTTCAGCGGCAGCAGCGCCCACCCATCGGGCCAGCATCAGGGAAGCGCTGCGCGACTGGCGATCAATTTGGCTGAGGCGGTCCTGCAGCGTGATCACTGCGGCGCGGGCTGCGAACACGTCAGCCTGGCTGCCCCGGCCGGTGCGAAAGCCGCTGTCGGCAGCTTGAACCTGCAGTCGGGTCTCCTCAATTTGCTGCTGCAACAATTCACGCTGGGCCTGAGCGTAATAGCGATCCAGCCAGGCCAGCGCCGTGTCGCGCTGTACGTTGGCCAATGTCAGTTGTCGCTGTGCCTGAACCCGCTCGGCATCACGTTCAAACTTTTCCGCTCTGAGCTGGCGTTTTTCGGCGCGTGGAATCTCCTGCATGACGCCGATGCGGCGCATGGTCATGAAGTCACGCGTCAGGCTGAGACGGTCCGGGCCGTTGGCCGGCAGGTTGTCGATGCCAAATTTGAGTACCGGATCGGGGAGCTGGCCGGCCGCTACGGCCTGTTCTCGGGCCGCGGTGGTGAGCGCGCCTTGGGCGACCAATTGCTGGGACCGGCCGACGGCGATGCGCTGCGCCTCGATCAGGGTCAAAGGGTCAGCGGCCCACGACGCGGACGCCGTGACCACCATCAAGGCAGCGGCGGCAGTCCGATAAATCGGAAATGGAATAAACATAAAACCTCCAAAGCACAAAGAACGACCTGTCGATGCACACGAAATGCATTAGACAGGAACTAAGTGGTCTGGGAGGTCAGAGACGGAAGCAGCAGTTCCGGATGGCTACAGGGGGCGCCGTGGTGCGCTGTAAATGGGGCGCCTGCAGCGGCGCTTCCAAAAATGCTGGAATGACGATTTGTAGACTGAAATCTGCAGGCAACGCATCAATGGCTACCGGCGATGGCAATTGATACTTGTCGGCAGACTGCTGTCCCGCCTGGCAGTGCGCGTGGCATAGACCCGGCTGTTCATCGTCCATGTTTATTGCCATGGATTCGGCGCAGGGCATGCCCGCCTCGGCCATTGCAGCGACTTCGGCGACTTTTGCCCGGGTGCCCGGACAGGCATAGCCAGCCACCGCCAGCTGCATAAACAGCAGGCTGACCAGTGCGAAGAGCACTGTGATCAGGCGGGTGCGGCGGTTCCGGGTCATGGCTTGAGTGTAATGAGTCTGTGACCCCAAGCGCTGAAAAAAGTTCTCATGCACAACAGTTTGACGCAAGGCCTTTGTCCTGGATGGAGGGACATGGCATCGTTCCGTAGGAACAAAATACGCAGCAATCCCCCTGTTTGGGACGCAGTACCGTGTGGCATTGCTCGCACTCGTAAAACCACTGGCACGCGTCTTCGGGCATTTTTTCTGTTTTCTTGTGGCCACAATGTGGACATGTCAGGAGCGAATCCAGGGTCAACTGCTTCATGGCATCACCCCTATCACTTGCGAAGGATAGCCGGCGTCTGCAGTGGCCCGAGTGAGCGCCGCGGCATTCGTCTTAGCATCATCGAAAAAGACGGTTGCCTGCCGTTTTTCGTAACTGACGTCAGCTTTCGAGACGCCGCGAATTTTAGTCAAAGCCACCTTGACCGTGATCGGGCAGGCGGCACAGGTCATGCCGGGGACCGACAAGGTCACCGTTTTGGAGCCAGCCCACGCTGGGGCGGCACAGACGGCGATCAATGCGAGCAAGGGGATATGGCGTTTCATGGGTAGCTCCTTTTCACATTTCTCACTTAATAAAACAAGGGCAATACGTAGGGGAAAGCAAGTGCGACCAGCGCCAAAGTCACAACCGTCCAAAAAGTGACTTTATAGAGAATGCGAACTCGCGGTAAAGCACAGACTTCACCTGAAGTACAGGCCTTTGTGGGTCTATAGAGGCGCCGTCCGGCCAGGAACAAAGCCAGCAAAGCAATTCCGATAAAGACGGGTCGATAGGGCTCTAGGAGAGCCAGACTGCTGATCCAGGCGCCACTAAAGCCCAACAGAATCAGCACCAATGGGCCGAGGCAGCAGGCAGATGCGAGGAAGGCCGCAACGCCGCCGGTAACCAAGATGATGGTCCCGTCCGGTTGTTCGGGGGCGAGCTGCTCTGTAGCTGTAGCAAGGCGTGATTTCATGGCGTAAGATTACTTCCGTACTCAAGTACGGAGTCAAGTGCATGGAAAAAATTGCGAACCACCTGACGATTGGCGAGTTGGCCGCTTCTGCGGGTGTCAACGTCGAGACCATTCGGTTCTACCAGCGCAAAGGATTGCTAGCGGAACCGGAGCGCCCATACGGCAGCATTCGGCGATATGGGGACGCGGAGGTAAGTCGTGTGAGGTTTGTTAAATCTGCCCAGCGCCTTGGCTTTAGCCTGGACGAAATTGCGGAGCTGCTGAGGCTGGAGGATGGCACTCATTGCCAAGAAGCCAGAGGTCTGGCCGAACACAAACTGGTGGATGTTCGCGAAAAGCTGAATGATCTGCGCCGCATAGAGTCGGTCCTGAGCACTCTGGTGGAGAACTGCCGCGCGGCAAGGGGATCCATTTCCTGCCCCTTGATTTCCGCACTCCATGATGCTCACTGACCGGCGCGGCACAGCTGGTGCAACCAAGGGAAGTGGCTATCATGGATAGACTTACATAACTCGGCGCTTCATGGAGCCCAAATCGCATTGGGAAAAGCTCTATACGACCAGATCGCCGGAGGCCGGGAGCAGGTGCCAGCCGCATGCCACGCTGTCGCTGGACCTGATCTGCCTTGTGTGCTGCACTAGGTCAAGGGTTAAGGGCGCGAATATGCATAACAAGGGGGCCTGCTCTTGAAATCACTCACACAGCCCGGCGTGCTGGCCACCCTGCTGGCGGCTACCTTGTTCGGTGCGGGCACCCCGCTGGCCAAACTGCTGTTGGCGCAGACCAGTCCCTGGCTGCTGGCCGCCTTGCTGTACCTCGGCTCGGGTGTGGGCCTCTTTGTTTTGCGTCTGCTGCGCAGGGCGCCATCTGTTCAATTGCCCCCTGGCGAATGGAAGTGGCTGGCCGGTGCAGTGTTGGCCGGTGGCGTGGCCGGGCCTGTGTTGTTGATGGTGGGCCTGTCCGGCATGCCGGCTTCCGGCGCTTCGTTATTGCTCAATGCCGAGGGCGTGCTCACGGCCTTGATTGCGTGGTGTGTGTTCCGGGAAAACTTTGACAGGCGTATCGCGCTGGGTATGTTGGCCATTGTGGCGGGCGGTGTTGTGTTGTCCTGGCCGGGCGAGGCTCGTTTTGGCGAGTTGTGGCCGGCCCTGGCCGTCGTTGGCGCGTGCCTGGCCTGGGGCGTGGACAACAACCTGACGCGCAAGGTTTCGCTGTCGGATGCGTCGTTTATCGCCATGGTCAAGGGCCTGGCTGCCGGCGCGACCAACCTGGTGCTTGCGTTGATGCTGGGTGCGGCCTGGCCGGATGTTTCCATTGTGTTGGCGGCCGCTGTGTTGGGGTTTGCCAGTTATGGGGCCAGCCTGGCGCTGTTTGTCCTTGGCTTGCGCCACCTGGGGACTGCGCGCACAGGTGCGTATTTTTCCATCGCGCCATTTGTAGGCGCTGCGCTGGCCATCGTTGTTTTAGGAGAGCCGATCACGCCGCCGTTGATTATTGCGGGCGTTCTGATGGCGTGGGGCGTCTGGTTACACTTGACTGAAAGCCACCAACATGCGCATACCCATGAGCCGCTTGCGCACAGCCACGAGCATGAGCACGGCTCCGGTGACGAGCATCACGATCACGGTCATGACGAAGTGCTTGCGGCCGGAACGCGCCATACCCACCCGCACCTGCACAACCCCATCACGCACAGCCATGCGCATTTTCCTGATGCCCACCACCGCCATTCGCATTGAGTGACGGCACAGACACAAAACGACACACCTGCCGGTTTCATGAAAGTTTTACAGACCCTCCTCGATTGGGCCAAACGGTTGAAGCGGGACGCGGTAACCCTGTGGTTTGCCTGCAAGCACCCGGGAACGCCGTGGTACGCCAAGGCCATTGGCGTATTTGTGGTTGCCTATGCGCTCAGCCCTATTGACCTGATTCCTGACTTCATTCCCGTGCTGGGCTATGTTGACGACCTGTTGCTATTGCCTGGTCTGATCTGGCTGGCGATCCGGCTGACTCCGGCGGGCGTGTTGGACCAGTGCAGGCGGCAAGGTGACGAGTGGATGAGGCAGTCCGGCGCCAGGCCGCGCAGCCTGTGGGGCGCAGCCGTGATCCTGGCCATCTGGACAGCGGCCGGGTGGGCGCTGTGGTCCTGGTGGGTTGAGGCCCGATAGTTACCGGACTATTCGCGGGGTGATTTATGTCTGTCAGAATTGACGACGTTTCGTATAACCTCAATGTCCGCGTACCGCGATTAATGATCCCAGCGTTGAGAAACGGAAATTCGTCGAAAATCGTCCTGTAACGCCCCTGAAATGAGTCGTCTTGCCCAGTATCTTGAGGCTGCCGAGCGCGACAACACGCGCCGGAGCTACGCTTCGGCCATACGGCATTTTGAAATAGAGTGGAAAGGATTGCTGCCTTCCACGGCTGACGCCATTTCTCGCTACCTGGCCGATCATGCGGCTACCCTGGCCATCAACACGCTGCGCCAGCGGCTGGCGGCGCTGTCCCGCTGGCATACCGACCAAGGTTTTGCCGACCCTACCAAGTCGTCACTGGTGCGCCAGGTCCTCAAAGGCATTCGCTCCGTTCACGCCGTGCCAGAAAAGCGCGCTCGCCCCTTGGAACTGGCGGTGCTCCAGCAGATCGATCAGTGGCTCGATGCCGCCATCAGCAACGCCCAACAGTCTGGCGACCGGTCGGCATTGCTTCGGCATACCCGTAACCGCAGCTTGCTACTGCTGGGGTTCTGGCGCGGTTTCCGCTCCGACGAACTGGTCAACCTGCGCGTTGAGAACACCGAAGTCACCCCCGGCCAGGGCATGGCCTGCTACCTGGGCCGCAGCAAAGGAGACAGGCAGTTGCAGGGCCGGACCTTCCAATGCCCAGCCTTGTCCCGTCTGTGTCCCGTGACCGCCTTCAATGCCTGGATCGACCTGGCCGGTTTGATGGAAGGTCCGTTGTTCCGCAAGATCGATCGCTGGGGCCATGTTGCCGAGGAAAGCCTGCACGCCAACAGCCTGATCCCCTTGCTGCGCAGTCTGTTCGCCGAAGCCGGCGTCGAGTCGCCCGAGGAATACAGCAGCCACTCCATGCGCCGTGGCTTTGCCGGCTGGGCCCGCGCCAGCGGCTGGGACATCAAGGAGCTGATGGAGTATGTCGGCTGGAAGGACGTCAAATCGGCTATGCGCTACTTGGATGCTTCAGGTGCGACGCTGCAGGCACGGTTCGAACTGGGACTGACGGCCGTGGCACCAGCGGGAACCCAGCAACCGCCTCCGTTGCTTTTACTGAGGAAATAGTCCGCCCGCCGACCCTGTCCGGCCGCGCAGACTGCGCCACGATGTCACTGGCCCGGTTCAACAAGCAACCACGCGGTCTGACCCGTGGCTACCATCGTCGTGTGCACAGGCGCAAGCCACCGCCAGAGGTACGAATGTTGGTGGTTTGGCCTTGATGTATACGAGCCACCAATTGCACCTTAGCTCATTGATGTCTTATCAAGCGATCCGTTTGGCCTGTGCCGTTGTTTGGGTCAACAGCATGTCCGCATACCGTGACACACCGAATTTGAACATTCCCCTGAAATTCACGTGCGCAAAGTGCGCCGGGCCCATACGAGCCAGCCACGCGTCCTCGATCTTCTGATTGGCGCGTCGCCACTTGTCTACGGTTTCCTGCATTCGGTGAGTATTCCAGGCCACTACCAGGTTCGTCAGCAACGTGTGTGAGCCGGAAATCGCAATCATCTCGTCGCGACGCCGCCCCCGCTCAGGGGAAACCTTGCCAAAATAGACTGCACGCTGCAGTTGATGCACCGACTCGCCCCGGTTGAGGATGGTGTGGATCTCCCGGCGAAATGCCGTATTGCTGAAGTAGTCGCACAAAAAGAGTGTCCGCAGCAGCCGTCCGAGCTGGTCGGCAGCCCGATGCACAGGGTCACCCTGCGCGGCGCTGCCGAAGCGCTGCAAGGCCACGTTGGCGCTGACATGACCGCTACGAATAGACGCCGCCAGACGCAGCAACACGTCCCAGCCTTTACGGATCGCGCCTAAAGACACATCGCGTACCAACACCTGGTCCAAGCCCTCGGGTGCCTCCAGAACGCGCGGTAGGAACAGCTTACGCTCGGCCAGATCGCGCAATCGGGGACATAAGTCAAACCCCAGTAACTTGGAAATGGCCATGGCCGGATTGGTGTAGCCATGCGTATCGACGGCCAACAGTGACAGGCGCACCCGGTCGGTACTGTCGTTGTAGCGGACTACGCCTTCAATGGCCGGCCCCGCCTGACGCTCATTGAGCACTATCGGCTGGTCATAAATAATGCCGTGCTGGTCCAGCACATGGGTATACATGCCCGCCGCATGGGTGCGCCGGCGGGGATCCACCCTGGCGTTCCAAAGATGCTTGGAGGCATCGAGGCTCATCATGTCGCTGGACGCCGTTTTGCCGCTCCCCCAGAGCTCGGCAATGGCATGCTTGCCCTGGAATTCGACCACGCACGCATTCGCCCGACGCAGTCGGCCGGATGCCTCCAGAGCCCGCATCGCTACGGAAACCTGGTCGGGATCGAGTTGTGGCGTCATGGCTGCCACGCTTTTTGCATCGATTTCAGTACCGTGGGCGATCAATGCCGCATACAAGGCCACCAATTCCCGTTCATCCTTGGCCCGGCGTGCCAGCAAGATTTCGCTGAAATTGGTTTGCGCATCCATTTCCAGCAGCAGATCTGGAAATTGCACATCTCCGATCTGTTTGAACATCAGGTCGCGCGTTCGTTTGGGATCAATCTCTTCCGGCAATGCCTGCAGCGCAGGCAAGTGCAGCGTGCCTTGCGCATCGACACTCAGTTTGCCTTGCTGTTTGGCGTCAGCCACGGCCTGCAGGCCGGCCTCGATGTGCTTGAGCAATGGCCTCAAGAAGGTGTCCGCGTCAGCCGGCAGGTTGAGAATGGACAGATGACGCTCCCGGTCCTTGGCCCAATCAGCCGGGGAGATCAACATCTGGTCGCGTTCTCGATAGGAGAAGCTGTGATCAATCCAAACCGAGCCGCGGCGCAGGCTTTTACGCAAGCCCAGCATGGCGCACGCCTCCATGGCTTTGAGGGCTTTTTTACGATCAGGGTCATCGACCAGTTCCCGCCAGGGCTTGTCGATGGGGAACACTTGATCTTGCGGCAACTCTGTGAGTTTCCCGGCGTAGATGTCTTTAAGGGAGGTGAGCAGCTTCAGACTGTTGTCATTGGGACGCCCCTGGAAGTTCAGATCTTGCAAGCTGCTGAGCAGGGCCCGCACCCGCGTGGGCTCTTCGGTAAGAATCTGACGAACGCTGGCGGCGTGGCTGTTATTGGCGGCCTGCGCCACGTCAGCTACCAGCGCACTGATGGAGGCCAAACGTTCGTCGGCAGAGCGGCTCGTATCGTCGACCACGCTTTTGATGGATACCAAGCGTTCGCGATACTCGACGGACGAGCGCGCCTGGCGAGTTTGGGTTTTGTCGTAAGCCTGGCGCACCAGGTCGGACACCCGCCGGCCGGACTGGTAGATCACCATGTCCGTGAGTTCCAGCAGACTGATACGCAAAAAGAACACCAACTCGATGGTCTGGGATGACTCTTTTAGCTCCCTCGTCTTGGCCGGGCGACGTGCCTGGATTGCCTGCGCGTAGCCGCGCTGTTTCTCCAGCGGGATGGACTCGAATGTCCAGTTATGCACCTCAAGACCCTTGAGGAACTGAATTTTTTCGAGGGTTTCTGCCAGGGTGGTAGGACTGTGGCGCTTGGGCGGCGTCTTGAGCCACTCCAGCACCGTGAAAGAACCCTCCTTGTGCAGCCCAAAAACCACCGCTTGGCAGCGTGTGATGGTGCCGCTGGGGATGGCCGCCTTGATGGCCTTCAGGATGGCTGCATCGACACTGGCGTGGCATTGGCGGGCAAGATCGCGTACCTGCCGGTCACCGGGGATGAGCAACTTTTTCTCATAGAGCCAATGGGTGGCGGCAGTGACCAGTTCATCGACAGAATTGACCTCATTGGCCTGGGCGCTGAGATACCTGACTAGGAGGTCGCTACCAGCCTGGTCAACGTCCTTGAGGCCTAGGTAGTTCTTCAGCCAAAGTTGATGCTCATACAGCGTTTGACGCCGGGCATAGAGCGAGCGGAGCGTTGCAATCGTAGGCGGCTGGACGCCAAACGCTTCGCCAATATATGCAAGCAAAGTCTTGGGAAGTGCTGAAAACCGATCGAGGGGCCGCCCGCAAGCACGCAGAAACACCAGCAGCACCGATACGGCAGTGCGGCGATCTGCTCGAAATCGTTCATTTATGGCAGCGATATCTGCGGCCGAAAGCCGGAAATACTGCTGAACATCAAACTCAGAGAGGCGACTCGGCAGGCTGTCGGCGCCTACATACCGGAATTCATAGTTGGCCATGAAACACCCGTGAATGGACGATCTGGCGACTTTAATTGAAAGTGGGAATGGCTGCAGCCCGCGCGCAGCCTAGTTTTCAGCTGTAACCGTGTCAATTTGCACCGAAAGTACGATTACCCTGTTGAAGAGAGCCAAGCAATGACCGCCAAGAAACCAACAGCGGTAGATCCCTACAAAATACTTGGGAGCTTCCTTTTCGGTCGACTCAGATTTGTACCTTGCTGACCAGGATGAAAGCAACGGGGGAACATATCCTGATGCCATTGCCGTCTATCAAAACGGGGAAATTCAATGGCGTGAAGCGAAGGCCGAAGAAGACGAGGAGGGCACGTTGCGCGACCAGCGACAACGAGCCATACAAGAGCGAATCACTCGTGATCTGCAATACCAGTATTTGCGCGTCACGCCTGAGCTCATCCAAAAACACTGGCAATTCATCTGTAATTGGAGGCGAGCGACTGCCTTTTGCAGCGCTGTGCGTCACCTCAACATCCAACAATACGAGGACGAGGTGTGTGCCATGGTTTCGGCCCGCAGAACCATTGCATTGTCTGAGGTCGTGTCTGAGTACTCTCACGCTGAACACAGCGTGGTCGTTGCAGCAATATTGAAGCTGTCTCAGCAGGGACGCGTTTTATCCGACCTCGACAAACTGGCTTTAGGCCCACGAACCGTGTTGGAGGCGCAATGAAACCGCTTCGGATTACCCGGAAAACGATTGCTGATGACCAGGCCGACCATGCGAATTGGCCGGAGGTGTCTACGGACGGCATGAGCGAAGGTGATGTCCAAAGATTTAGCAACCTCAAATCTGGTCTTGAGGCCTATCTGGATGGTCAGCGCATCGCTGACATCGAAAGGAGGCATGGCGCAAGCTCCTCCCTGCTCCTCTATTACCTGAATCGTTGCCTGGCGGCTGCAGACGATGGGCGGATTCAGGGGTGGCGCGGCTTGATCAAGGATCGGCGGGTCAAAGTCTACAGACGATCAGCCGTGGCGATCCTGTGGACAGGGAAGGCTGGGCTGAGTGGATGCTTTGCCAAGCTGCTGCAGGATTATCCGGAAATTGCAGAGGGCCTCGTAAATTTCATCCGGAAAGACAAGAAGAAGCGAGACCGAATTGTGGAATCCGGAATCGCCTTTAAAGGCATCTTCCAAAAGTTCCTAGATCTGTGTATTGATGCGAAGCGATTACCGGGCGAATATCCATTCAACACGGAGAGCAAGGGCAGTGCATCGGTACGTCGCTTTGCAAAACAGGTCAGAGAGGCGAACTTTGCAATTGGAGCAAAGCTGATAGGCGGTGACATCGGCGCGTCCCGGACTGCAGCGGGCACTGGATACATCAGCATCCTCACTGCCGACAAACCCTACGACATGTTTCAACTCGATGAACACAAGTTTGACTTCATCGGTAGCGTATTGATTGAAACGCCGACGGGGCCCCAATACATACCTATCAGCCGCCTGATTCTCATCTTGGTTGTAGAAGTAAAAGTTCAGTGCATTGTGGGCTACCACGTTGCCATACGCGGTGAGGCCTCCGCAGAAGAAATGGTTCTGACCATGGTGAATGTATTAGGGTAGTGGCGTCCCCGAAAGTTGATCGTTGATTACGTCAAATATGCACAGGGCGCAGGGTTGCCTTCGGGGGTGATCCCGGAACTGGAAGGTGCCTGTGCCGCTGAGATGCAAATTGACAACTCCATGGCGCACTGGTCCCATGCATTTGTGGACCGTATCCGCGAACGCACTGGCATGTCTATTAACTGGGGTCCGGTAGCGCATTGGGTCCGGCGCCAAGTGATCGAAAGGGTGTTCGGCATCCTGGAAAAACGAGGCTTCCAGCGGCTCGTCTCCACCACTGGCAGTCACCCCCGCGATGTGAGAAAGAGCGATCCAGTGGGCGCCGCCATCCGGCATCAGATAGAACTCGAGGAGATCTTTGATCTTGTCGATGTTGTTATCGCAAACTTTAATGCACATGGCACAAGCGCGCTGGGTGGTAAGTCGCCCTTAGACGTTTTGCGCCATTACGTAACCATGGATGCGTTTGGCTTCCTGCCGCGTCGCTTGCCCGCGCTCCCTTCGCATGTGCCGGATATGACTACGTTGGTCGAAAAGCCGACCATACGCGGCTCCCAAGGCGTCCACGCCATCCGCCAGTATGCGGAAACGTCTTACGCGCGTTATACCAGCCCTCTGCTGGCGGCAACAGCCTCGTTGATCGGCCACAAAGTCACGCTACACATCAATACGCAGGACCCCCGGACTGCAAAGGCATTTTTCAGGGACGGGGGATCGCTGGGTACATTGACCGCCATGGGCGTATGGGGGATTAAACCGCACACCATGGAGATGAGGAAGGAAATCGGACGAATGATTAACAGCGGCAAGCTCAAGGTGCTTGCGGGTGAAGACGAGATCACAGCGTTTAATCGTCACCTGTTTGACAAAGGCCAGAAAAAACGTGACCGGCAAAAGGGCCGGCCTACGATCTCCAAAGAAACCACCAAAGCGGCTCACTACGCCAGATCAAGTGGCGACCTCCCGCAAGCGGGCGTCCCCATGCCCATGCCGCCCCCAAGACCCGCGCCAGTACCTGCAGCGCCTGCCAAAGGTCCGTCCAGGAATCCGATCGCCAACTCGTCGAAGCCGCAGGCTTGGCCAAGCTTCTTGCCTCCCCCTAACTTTCGGGGTAAACGGCGATGAGCGGCGCTGATGCCCTTGAACCTGTACCGGGTAGGTTCTTAGTGCAAGGTTCGCTATTTGCTGAGTTCGATCCGCTGGATGCGGAGGCACGCCAAACTTATATTGCGGACCATCCGTTGATGTTGGCCACCGGAGGGTACGCGCTGCCCACGCCGCCCCTCGTCGCGGCGCTCACTCAGATCGTCAGCTCGATTATGGCGGGTACGCCCGGCATCGCGTGGGTTGCAGTGCCGCGGTTCGGCAAAACCACGGCCATTCGACTGATCAAGGAAAAAATTGGCGAAGCGTTGAACGGGACGCCCGTTGTGGGCCATATTGCTCGCCGGCATGCCAAATCCGATGAAGGTAGGTTTTACAAGGAGCTCCTCGAGTCCTCGGATATGGCTGTACCGCCTGGGCGAGATGCTGGCGACCGGTTCAACCGACTCTGGAAGGGCTGGTGGTCACAGGTTCTTACACGGCGCTCCAAGCGGATCGTTCTCATCATCGATGAAGCCCAGAAGCTGTCGGAAGCAGAGTACTCCTGGCTGATCGATGTGGCCAACATACTCGCTGAGAAAAGGATCTCGCTTTGCGTGGTGCTCTTCGGACAGCCGGATCTATTAAGTGTGAGGCAAACATTCTTCCAAGTCGGACGCATGGACATTCTGGGGCGTTTTATGGTTCAGGTCCATACCTTTGAAGGTATTCGCAACGCCGAACAGTTGGCAGAAGTCATGTTGGCTTTGGACGATGAGGCACTTTCTGAATATCCGCCCGGAAGTCGATGTGCTTGCACCCAGTTTTTTGCTCCGCGCGCCTTTGGAGCGGGTTGGCGGTTGCATCACTATGCAATTTTGTTATGGAGGGAATTCGAACGGTGTGCGTTGGACACCGGTCAGGATCTTGCAGCGAATCCAATGCAGGTAGCAATGGCCTGGGTGCGAATTGCACTCGTTCATGTGCTTCAGCAACTGATGGAGGTGGACGCGGAAAGACCGCTCCTCCCAGAGGACGTTTGGAGAAGCGCCGCCGAATGCTCGGGCTACCAACAAAGTCTTGGTGTGCTGGACAAGCCCGTTGATCTGGATGAATCCGATGATTGAACCCCTATCGTCTCCGATTCTCATTTGGCAAGATGAATGGATCAGTCCCGGTGAGTCACTGTATTCGGCACTCTTGAAGATAGCCATGGTCAACACACTTCAAGCCGCGGAGTTGCTTCGCAGGGTGTTCAATGCGCCTATGAGCCATGGCTCCAGCCTTGCCGTCCATCGCCGAAGTTTTCTGGAAACCAGCTGGACAAACAAGTATGTTGCAGATCCCCGCCTGCAGTACATCGGTACGCTTTGCAGGCACAGCATGATGCCAGCAGGTCTCCAAATCGCCGCACTTTCTTTGGACAAGTGTGTGCGTTATTGCCCTGCTTGTTTAAGCGAAGGGGTTCACGATCCCGAATTCCAAATCTCTAGTCTGACCCGATGCCCCATGCACGGCCAAGCGCTTCTTTCTAGCTGTCGCTTCTGCAACGCGCCCACCCCACGGTATGCCGCCACCGCTGCCACATTCCTGTCGCCATACCGATGTGTGGAATGCGGTTTTTACTTTGGTGGTGAATTTGACATCGCAAGCCTAAACAGGCGGCAACAGCGAGATTCCTCCGGAAACCGGCTTTTGCCCCTCCCACTCGACAAATTGCGAGAGTGGTTGCATAAGGCGAGCAACCTTTCTTTACGCTGGCCGGAAGGGGAGAGATGGCAACTGGCCGATCTGGAAGCCGAACCTGCGTCTCAGAGGCGCGAGATCATCTTTGGCTGCTTTTGCAGGTCCTTAGGAACCCCGGACCTCGCTTCACAGGTCTTCGACGGTGATCGGCGCTATCAGTTTTTCAAATTTTTTGAGGTGCGCAGCGGAAAGGCACCTTGGCCGATGAAGACCAGTGAGGAGGCCGCTAATGCGCGAGTCAAAGTTTACAAAGCCATACGGCGCCATATTTTTCGTAAATATCTCAAACCTCATCAAAATTGCCTGCGTAGGCCTAGTGGTGGCGCGAGCTTCGGTTGGATTGACGGAACCAGTCTGCCCGACGCAAGGATGTGCGTTTGGGGGCAGGCCTGGATGCTCTGGAGAGCGCGATTTGAAACTCGATTCCGTCAAGAATGCTTGCTTCGGTCATCAGGCCCAGGGGACTGGAGAGGTTCGTATGCGGGAGGCATCTGGGACGGCAGTATGACGGAGAGTGAGTGGCCTGTACTCGTATGGCTGTCTTTTCACGCGTGCTTTCGGACGGTCTACGCATGGGCTGAAAGCCGGTGGAGGCTGGTGGCCCAGGGCAGCACAACCTTCGATCACTTCGAATTTGGCGCTGTGCCGCCCCCTTATCACCAACTGTTTGCAATAGCGCATCACCGGCTCGAAGTACAGGTTGCCCGGTTAGAACACGCCCGGGACGAGTTCGGCGACACCACCTTTCTGGTGGGTGCGGATGAGACAGCCAGATTGACTGTTTTGCGCTGCGTATGTCGACCTTTTTTTCCATTTTCATGATCACAAGGAGCTGAAATGAATGCAGTGCTAACCCAGGAATGGTCAACGGCAGAGGAGCGCACGAAGCTCATTCGGCCGATTGAGGAGTTGTTTTTGCCATCGACGCTGGACGGTTCAGATGCATGGGAGAAGGCGTGGGACAACAGGCAGCCGCCTGAGTTTCGAAACGATATACAGGCAATCAAGGCTTGGCTGGAAGGCCACAGTGGTGCCCAAATGCGACAGTCATGCAGGTCAGCGGTGGAAAAAATACTGCTGTGGTGTGTAGTGGAAAGGGGTCACGCTCTTGCTAAGTTGAACGGGGAGGAGGTGGGTCTTTTTGTGCAGTTCTTGATGGCTCCAGAGCCCAAGACGAGATGGATAACCAACACGGCGGGTCACCGAACAGGGTTAGATTGGAAGCCGTTTAAGGTGGCAGTGGATATGAGCCGGGCAGGTGCCACTCTAAGACTCATTAACGCGTATTTCCGGTGGGCAATTGGACGTGGTCTATTGGCGGCGGGGCAGCCTTCATATGCGCTGGCCGCATCTTTAAAAAATGGACACCCTGCCATGGCTGCCGCGAATCGGCCCCTTACACTACAAACAATCTCAACTGCTATCTGGGTCGTCTTGCACCAGTTTCTACAGGGTGAGCCTGAGTCCTACAAGGACCTGCAGGTTCTTGGGTTTCATCAGATGCTGTACTACGGAGGAATCTCTCAAAAGCAGATTGCGCGGTTGCGACTCAAGGATTTTGTCGCGCATCAACGAGATGGACGCATCTTGGCTTGGGAATTTCCTTGTGGAAGTGGGAAGTCAACAGTTCTTTCATGCGGGCCACTAACTGGCACACTCACCATGCTATTGGGACTGACGCCGGTACCCTATGGCGCCACTCGCCGAGAGCAATTTGCTTTTGAAGGCTGCAGCTTCCGGGCTGCGGAGGCTTTTAGACGCGCTAAGACGCAAGCCTGTGCCTTCTTGAAAAACGCAGGGGAGGTGGACAGAGGCGCGTCGCTTTCCAAGGTCTCTCCCGTACATCTGCGTGGCGGCGTGATAGATAACGCCGAGCGGGAAGCGGCGTCCCTAAATCTTGCGTCGGTTTTTTCCAGGATCTACTTGGTTAAATACCCCCACATCAACCGCTATGTTGGCGCGGAGATCGCGGATTTGGAAAAGCGTTTGGAAGGTGCTCGCAAATTGTCTGATTGGATCGTTCAAAGCGAACGAACTCAATTGCGTTGAATTCGCTGAGAACTGTTACGAGATCTTCCTCAAACGCTACAACAGCTCGCCGAATGAAGGCATTTGCCTTGTTGGATGCTCGCCGGCGCCGATGGATTAAGGCATCAGGGTTGGCAGAAGTAGAGCTGTCACATCCGGTGAATCAGGGTTTAAGCTTGCCAAGCGTTCGCGTCTATCGAGGTATAGAGATTCTGAAGAGGATCTTTAGTCTTACTGTGTCACAAGAGTAATTTTGCGCTTGCCCTGCCGCAACAGGGACACTGCCCGAGCCTGGCGATCAGCTGATAGCTCAGTCGATGGCGCAGTGTCGTGATCGAGGTTGCCATGTGCCGCTGCGCGCGCAGGACTGCCGCGGGGGATGTAATCCTCGGGAAGGGCAGGCACTTGGCGTGGGGCGAAGTTTTTTTACCACCGACAGGCTTGTCGGCGACGAGGCGCTCTGCCAGCAGGAACCCGTAGGCCGCGATGCTCAACGCGGCATGGTGATGGAACCCCCGCCAACCTCGTCCCTCATAGTGTCCCAGGCCGAAGTCCTGCTTCAGATCCTGGTAGTCGCGTTCGATGCGCCAGCGCTGATGGGCTACGCTGACCAACTCGTTGATCGGCGTTTCCTCGGGCAGCGTGGACAGGACGTACTTGCTCGGCTGGGCGTCGTTTGCAGGCCACTCGATGAGCAGCCATTGCTCGGGACGTAGCCGCGCCTTGCCTGTATTGCCGCCGGCATGGCGCACCCGTACAGCCGCGAAGCGCCCGCTCAGTGTTTCGTTGCTCCCCTCACGCCAGCTGATGTTCTGGAATGCGCGGCGCGGCAGGGACTGCGCCAGCGCCTTGACGCTCACCGGCTGAAGCGCTGGTGTGCGCCTGGGCATAACGGGGGGACGGCCCATACCGCTGTAGGGCTCGGGGGGCAGCGGCGCGACCCCGGGCGGCCAGACCACGACCGCAGAAGTGACCCCCACCGCATAGAGCAAGCCCATGTCGCTGAGCGCCTGACGGAAGGCGTTGTCCACGCCGTAACCTGCATCGGCCAGCACGCAGTGCCGCGGCGCGCCTTCGTCCAGCAAGGCGCGCAGTTGCGCAAGCGCGATCTGCGTCTTCGTGGCGAAGCGAACCTCTTCGGGCACGCCGGCCCTGATGCGGCGCTCGGGGTCTGCCGCCCAGTCCTCGGACAGATACAGCTGCCAAGCCACTGGCAGGCTGCCTTGGTTGCTTGCCAGCGAGATGCTCACGGCCACCTGGCAGTTGTCTTGCTTGCCCAGCATGCCGCAGTACTGGCGGGCAACGCCGACCGAATGACGGCCCTTCTTCGGGAACCCCGTGTCATCGATGATCCACCAGCCACCGCCCGCGAAGTCCATCTTCGGTATCACCCACTGGCATACCCGCCGAAGCATTTCTTCATGGGACCACTCGGCCTTGGCCACGAAATGGTGTAGCGCCTGGTGGCGGGCGCTCGCGTGCATCGGATCGACCCGCGCCGCCATCGGCTCTACTCTCTTGCGCGACAAAGGAAGCATTAAGCCCGTACAGTACAGTACCCCCGAAGCCCTGCGCGCCGGTCAGCGTGACCGAGTCCTTCGCTCAAGTGCTCCAAGTAGTGATCAAAGCGTTCGGTCGCATTCATCGGTCCTCCAACTCGAAGTCGAGAGGATACGATTATGTCATTTATGACACAGTAAGATTAGGGGCTGCACATCGGTAACGTTTGAGATCCTTCAATAGTTGGCAAACTCAGCGAACAAATCCGCGTTTCCTAAGTCCCCCCGTTATTCTTCGGCTACAAGAGTTCGTCGTCGTGTTCGCCAATGAACGGTGCGGGACCTGGGCGATCGGTCACCGTCCGGCTGAACCTCGGTGCGGGTGAAGGTTGAAGCACACCGTCTCGCTCAAAGAAAGTGCCGCGCGCGCTGTTGTGTGGGTGGCGTGCTGCCTCTTCCAGTGTCAGCACCGGTGCAAAGCACACGTCGGTTCCCTCCAGCAACGCACACCAGTGCGCGCTCGGCTGGGCGCGGAAAATGTCGGTGATCTTGCGTTTGAGTGCCGGCCAGGCGGCCGGATCGCGTTGCCGTTGAAACTCGGGATCGCTGATGCCGAGCTTCTCCAGCAGCAGCACATAGAACTGGGGCTCCAGTGATGCGATCGAGATCCATTTCCCGTCAGCGCACTCGTAGGTGTCGTAGAAATGCGATCCACCGTCCAACAGGTTGGCCTGCCGCTCGTTCTTCCACATTCCCAGCGCCTTGAGGTCGCAGACGATGGAGGTGAGCAGGGCTGCACCGTCGGTGATGGCGGCATCGACGACCTGGCCACGGCCGGAGGTGCGCGCTTCAAGCAAGGCGCAGACGATGCCGAACGCGAGCATCATGCCGCCGCCACCCAGGTCGCCGACCATCGCCGGTGGTGCCACCGGTCCGCCTTCCGTGCGGCCGATCATGCTGAGCGCGCCCGACAGCGCAATGTAGTTGATGTCATGCCCAGCGGCCTGCGCGAGCGGGCCATCCTGGCCCCAGCCGGTCATGCGCCCGTAGACGAGTCGTGGGTGGCGTGCCAGCAGCACGTCCGGGCCCAAACCCAGCCGCTCCATCACGCCCGGGCGGAAACCCTCGATGATCGCGTCGGCGCCGTCGACCAGTGCCAGGACTCGCTGCACGTCCTCGGGCGACTTCAGGTCGACCGCCATCGAACGCCGACCGCGGTGCAGCACGCTGCGCCGGCCACTGGCCAGGAAGGCACCATCCCCGCGGTCTTTGCCCTTGTCGGCCTTGCGATCCAGGCGGATCACGTCGGCGCCCATGTCGGACAGCATCATCGCGCAGAACGGTCCGGGGCCGATGCCGCCGAACTCGATCACTTTCAACCCTTGCAAGGGACCACTCATTTGTCGTTACTCCTGAAACCGAATTAAAACCACAAGCCAGCCGTCTGTTACCCCAGCCAGCGCTTGCGCCGCTTGTAGTGCTTGACCTCGCGAAAGCTCTTGCGCACCCCTTCGCGATCAAGGCCGAGATAGAACTCGCGCACGTCCTCGTTGTCGCGCAGTTCCTGGGCCTGCCCCTCCAGCACGATGCGGCCGCTCTCCATGACATAGCCATAGTCGGCGATCTCCAGGGCCACGCGTGTGTTCTGCTCGACGATGAGCAGCGACAGCCCCTGCTCACGCAAGTGGTGCAGCACGGCGAAGACTTCCTCGATCATGCGCGGCGCCAGTCCGAGTGACGGCTCGTCGATCAGCATGAGTTTCGGCTCGGCCATGATCGCGCGCCCGATCACCAGCATCTGCTGCTCGCCGCCCGACAGATAGCCGGCGGTGCGTTTTCGCAGTTCGGCCAGGCGCGGAATCGCTTCGTACACGCTGTTCATCGCCCGGCGCATCGCCTGCGCCGATGGAAACATGTGGCCGCCGATGATGAGGTTTTGCTCGACCGTCATGTGCTGCAGCACGCGCCGGCCTTCCATCACATGGACCAGACCGCTGCGCACCACGGTCGCCGGGTCGTGCCCCTGAATCGGCCGGCCGTCGAAGGTGATCGCCCCTCCCGAGACGCGGCCGTCTTCCGAGTCAATGACGCCGGAGATGGCCTTGAGGGTGGTGCTCTTGCCTGCGCCGTTGGCGCCCAGCAGCGCCACGCATCCGCCTTCGGGGACCTGCATCGACACGCCCTTGAGCGCCAGGATCACCTCGGCATACAACACCTCGACGTTGGACAGCGTCAGCACCGCCGGATTGGCGGCCGCATGGGGCGCGGTACGTTGATCCGGTGCTGCAGCAAGGGCTGAATTCACCATTTAGGCACCGTTGGCACGGTCACATCGCCCGCCGCCCGAACCACCTTGCCGTCCTTCATGGTCGCGATGTTGACCTTGGCGGTGCCGGTGGGGAAGGGAGCGTCGTTGCTGAAGTCCACGCCAGGCAGTATGCCCATCAGGTCGTTGCTGGTGAACTGGCTGTTCATCAAGGTCTCGCGCACGGCTTCGCCGGTGACTTTGCCGGGGCCCTTGGCCTTGATGGTGGCCTCAATCGCGCGCACGGCCACGATGCTTTGGCCCAGGCCCATGATGGTCATTGCATTCCAGCCCGATTTCAGGCCATGCTTTTCCTGCAACATGCTGTAGAACTTGCGTGCGGTCGTGTCGTCTTCGCTGGCATCGGCGATGGCACCCACCTCGAAATCACCGGCAAAGCCGTTCGGGTCGCCAAGTGCCTTGGATGATCCCACCACCCCGTTGTGCAGCGAGAGCATGATCGGGACGTTTTTGCCCAGCGCCTGCAAGGCCCGTTTAGTGGCCACAGCCTGGGCGGTGTTGGTCTGGATCACGATCACGTCGGTGCCCGCGTTGACCAGGCGGCGCACCGCCAGGGTCAGGTCGGTTGGCTGCACTTCGGTCCAGATCGCTTCGACGAAGGTGGCCTTGTCGGGGTTGGCCTTGGTGTAGCTTTGCAGGCCCTTGGCCATGTCGGCGTAGGCGGGGGTGGCTTCGGAGGTGATGATTGCCACCTTGACCGGGCGCTTGCCCTCGAGCTTGGTGGTGCGGAACCACTCCAGGAAACCGGCCGCCTCATGGGGGTAGGTGGGACGCAGGTTCAGGACCCATTGGTTGGGCTTCCAGCCGAAGCCGTAGGCGGCGGTGCCCAGCAGCATGGGGATCTTGTCTTCCGGCAGGCGCTGCTGCAGCGCGGCGGCATCCGGGCCGCCGAGGCCGAGCAGGAGCGCGGGTTTGACTTCGGCCTTGATGCCGGGCCACAGGCTGGCGGTTTGCGCCACGTCGTAGCGCGTGTCGAAGGTTTTGACGACGATCTGCACGTTGAGCTTGCTGCCGACTTCCTTGTTCCACCACTCGATCACGGCGAGTCGCCCGCCCTGCATCTGGGGCATGACGTTGGCGTAGGGACCGGCGAAGTCGGCAAAGGCGGCAACGTTGATCGTCGTTGTCTGCGCGTGGGCGGGCGCGTTCAGCAGCAGGCCTGTTGCCAGAGCGGCTGTGAGTTTGAGAAAGGTATTGCGTTGCATGGATGTCTCCAGGTTGTGGTAGGTTGAAGGAAGTGGGTGCTGAGGCGCGCTGTGGTGGGCGTGTTCAGTGGTGAAACGGCCAGAGCCGATAGTTGGTTTTCAGGATGTTCCAACGATGCATCAGGCCTTTCGGTTCAAGCAGCAGGAACAGCGTGATGATCAGGCCGAGAAACACATTCATGCTGGCGAAGATCAGGTCGCTACTCAGGCTGGGGATGCGCTCGACCAGGTCGGGGCCCATACTGGTGATGGCCTCCTGCACGCCCCGGATGAGCACGGTGCCTATCAATGCCCCGACGATGGAGCCGAGCCCGCCGACGATCATCATGGCGATGAACCAGATCGAGTTGAACAGCGTGAACTGATCAACCGAAACATAGCGCACTTGGTAGGCCCACAAGGCACCGCCGATGCCGGCGTAAAAAGCGCCAAGCACAAAGGCGCGCGATTTAGCCCCAGCCACGTCGATGCCCATCATGCCGGCGGCCACATCGTCGTCGCGCACGGCGACGAAGGCGCGCCCGTGACGGCTGCGCAGGATGCCGAAAGCGCCGAATACCATCATCATGGTGACGACAAGAAACAGGTAGTACAGCGAACGATCAGTGTTGAACAAAAATGTGCCCAGCCGGGCCGGCTCCAGGCTGAAGCCATTGACACCGCCGAGCCAGGTTGAGGGCAGATTCAGCACAATGAAGTGAAAGATGAACTGGGCCGCGATGGTGGTCAGCGCCAGGTAAAAGCCCTTGATGCGTGCCGCCGTCAGGCCGAACAGCCAGCCGGCCAGCGCCGCTACCAGGCCCGCCACCGGCACCGCCACCCAGAACGGCAGCCCGGCCTTGACCTCGACCACACTGGCGGCGTAGGCGCCGACCCCCATGAAGGCGGCCTGGCCCAGGTTGATCTGCCCGGCGTAGCCGGTGGTGATCTGCAGCCCGACCACCACGATGGACGTGACCAGCATCAGGTTGGCTACGGCTACCAGACGCTCCGAGGCGAACCAGGGGAGGATCAGCAGAATGACAATGAACAGGGCCAGGGTGACCCACTGGGCGCGCGTGCGGATCAGCGCGCGGTCGCGCGCATAGCTGGTGGAAAAAATGCCGGAGGGATCCATGGGTCAGACTCTTTCAATGCGTTTCCAGCCGAACATGCCGGTCGGACGGACCACCAGCACCACCAGCATGAAGATATAGGGGACGACGGCGGCGGCGTTGCCGCCGATCAGCGGGTCGATGTAGGCGGCGGTCAGCCCCTGCACGACCCCGACGATGATGCCCGCCAGCAGCAGGCCGCCGATGGATTCGAGCCCGGCCAGCAGCGCCACCGGCAGGGCGGCGAAGCCGATTTCGGAGGACAGGAAAGTCAGCGACTTGCCGCTCAGGTAGACCATCGAGGTGATGACCGACAGCACGCCGCCCAGCGCCCAGGCGAAGGCGATGGAGCGGCGCACGCTGATGCCCATGGCCAGCGCGATCTGGTGGTCTTCGGCCACCGCCGACATCGCCAGACCGGTGCGGCTGCGGTTGAAGAACCAGTGCAGCGCCACCGCTGCCAGCACCGCGATGACACCGCCGAAGGCGAGCGAGCGCGGGATGATCATCTCGCCCAGGATGATGGGCGTGAGGGGAAAGATGGCGGGGAACTGGCGCTCCTGCGGACCCCAGATCACCAGCACCAGTCCGCGCATCAGGATCAGCAGCCCGATGGTGACCATGATCATCGAGAACACCGACTCGCCAATCAGGCGCCTGAACAACAGGCGTTCAATCGCCAGCCCGATTAGCACCGAAATGCCCAGTGCAACGGCGATGCCCAGCGCCGGATGCATGCCGCGCGACTGGATCGCCCACCACAGCAGGAAGGCGCCCAGCACGATCATCTCGCCGATCGCCATGTTGAAGACCTTGCTGGCGCGGTAGATGACGACAAAGCCCATGGCGACCAGCGAGTACAGCAGGCCGAGCAACGCACCGTTGACGGTGTAGTTGATGAATTCAATGATCATGGTGTGTAGGTTCCTTCGATGTCGGTGGCCACGACGGTTGCTCGCAACACGCCCTGTCTGCCGTCCTGGTAGGTCACTGCGATTTCGCAGGCGATGTCGGTGGCACCCGCGTAGAGGCCGTCGATGAGTACCCGGTAGCGCACTTCAAGAAACTCGCGGCGCAGCTTGCGCGTGCGCGTGAGTTCGCCTTCGTCGGGGTCGAGCTCCTTCGGAAAATTGGCGAAGCGCACCACCCGCGAGCCTTCGGGCAGCAGTTTGTTGATGCGGCGGATTTCGCCCTGCACCAGTTGCCGCACCTCGGGCCGTTGCGACAGGTCGGTGAAGGTGGAGAATGCGATGCGCCGCTCCTCGGCCCAGCGGCTGGTCACCGCCATGTCGATGTTGATCAGCGCGCCAACCCAGGGCCGGGTGGCGTCGCCCAGCACCATCACGTCCTTGATGAAGGGTGAAAAGCGCAACCGCGTCTCGATGAACTGCGGGGGATACGGGTGACCGCTGGCGAGTTTGACCAGGTGTTCCACGCGGTCGAGGTACACCAGTTCTCCGCGCTCGGTCTTGCGCACTGCGTCACCGCTGACGTACCAGCCGTCGCGCTGGATGGTGGCGGTCTTGTCGGGCTTGCCCCAGTAGCCGAGAAAGCCGGTGCCGCCGCGCAGCAGCAGCTCGCCGTTGTCCTCGATGCGCGATTCCAGCGGCGCGCCGAAGGCAGGGTCCACATCCAGCAGCGGGCCCACGGTTTCGAGGTCGTAGCGCTCGCCGCGGTGGCCGGCAATCAGGCCAAACTCCGAGCAGCCATAAATATTGCGCAAGTGGACGCCCATGGCGTGGAATAAACGAAACACGTCGGGTGCCATGGCGGTGCCGCCTGAAACCGCGACATCGCTGCGAATAAAGCCAAACTGATCGCGCACCGGGTGCAGCGCCAGCGCTTCGGCCAGCGGCAGCAGCAGGCGCGACAGCCAAGGTGCCGTGCGCCCTTCGAGCCGCGCCACATGTACGTCGTGGCCGATGCGTATGCCCCAGCGGTAGATGCCGCGCGCCAGCCAGCTCGCGGCGAGCATGCGCGCCTCGATGGTGGCGGCGATGTTCTCCCACTGGCGCGGGCCGAACAGCACGATGTGTGGCGCGAGTTCGCGCAGGTTGGGCAAGACCTGGTCAGGACCTTCGGGGAAGTTGATGACCAGCGGCAAGGTCAGTCCGAGTGTCACGCCCAGCAGTTGCTCGGTGATCCAGGCCAGCGGGGTGTAGGACATGTATTCCATGCCGGCTTGCAACGGGAGCGAGCTCCTCATGCGCAACGCGTTGTCCATCAGCCAGCGGTGGCTGATCATCACGCCCTTGGGCTTGCTAGTGGTGCCGGAGGTGTAGGTCAGCAGCGCCAGATCGTCCGCCTGGCCGGCGGTGACTTCGCGTTCGAAGCGCTGCGGGTGCCGCTCGTGCTGGCGCCGCCCTTCAGCGGTCAAGGCATCGAAAGATTGCAGCAGCGGATGCCGGTACGACCACATGCCCGAGTTGTCCCAGTACGCTAGGCCCCTGATGTCGGGCAAGCGCTCCAGCAGCGCGAGCGCTTTGTCGACCTGCTCCTGGTCCTGCGCGAAGATGAAGCGGGCCTGCGAGTCCTCGCAGAGGTAATGCAGTTCGTCGACGGTGGCGTCGGGGTAGACCGACACGGTCTTGGCGCCCAGTGACTGGGCCGCGAACAGCGCCCAGTAATGCTCGGGCTCGTTCTCGCCGATCACGATCGCGGTTTCGCCGCGCTGCAGGCCCTGCGCCGCCGCGCCAAGCGCAATGCTGCGCGTGCGGTCAAACACGTCGGCCCACGTATAGCAGCGCCACACGCCTTTGCGCTTGACGCGCTGCGCCAGCCGCAGCGGATGTTCCTGGGCATGGGCGAGCAACTTCTGTGGCAGGGTCGGTACGGATACCGGGGTGGGGTGGGTCGCGTTCATGCCGCAGCTCCCAGGTAGGCCTGGATCACGGCCGGATCGGCCTGTACCTGCGCCGGCGTGCCGTCGGCGATCTTGCGGCCGAAGTCGAGCACCGCCACGCGGTCGGCCAGATCCATTACCACCCCCATGTCGTGCTCCACCAGCACCACCGGGATGCGCTTCGCCTCGCGCACGTCGATGATGAAGCGAGCCAGGTCTTCCTTTTCTTCGGTGTTCATGCCGGCCATTGGCTCATCCATCAGCAGCACCTTGGGTTCCATCGCCAAGGCCCGGCCCAGGTCCACGCGCTTGCGCAGACCATAGCCGAGTGCACCCACCGGCTGGTGGCGGATGTTTTCGATTTCGAGGAAGTCGATGATTTCCTCGACCGCCTCCCGGTGCAGGGTTTCTTCGCGTTGGGTCCAGGGAAAGTAGAGAAATGCCTGCGCCATACTTGATCGCATCTGACTGTAGCGGCCGACCAGGATGTTGTCGATCACGCTCATGTTGGAGAACAAATGGGTGCCCTGAAAAGTGCGCACCACGCCGTCGCGCGCGATTTCATGCACCGCGCGGCCTTTGATGTCTTGACCACGGTAGTGCACGCTGCCTTTTTGCGGCTGGTAAAAGCCGCTCAGCACGTTCATTAGCGAGCTCTTGCCCGCGCCGTTGGGGCCGATGATGGCCAGCAGCTCGTTGTCACGCACGTCGATGGCGACCTCGGCCAGCGCGGTGACACCGCCAAAGCGCAAGGTGATGTCCCGCGCCTGCAGCACCGAAGCCTCGCTGGACGGGCTAATCAAGGAGTTAGAGGTCATGGGTTAGGAGAAGGCGTTGATACCGGTCAGGGCGCGGCCAATGATGAGTTTCTGGATTTCGGTGGTGCCGTCGGGAATCGGCATCATGCGGGCGTTTCTGAATAACAATTCAACGCCGAAGTCTTTGGTGATGCCGTTGCCGCCGTGAATCTGCACTGCTTTCGACGTGACGTTGACCGCCATCTCGGTCGCGTACCATTTGGCCATGGCGCTTTGCACCTCGCTGCGCACGCCGTGGTCGATCAGGTTGAAGGCGCGGTAGACCAGCAGACGCGCGGCGTCGAGTTCGGTGGCGGCTTCGGCCAGCATGCCCTGGATCAATTGATGACCGCCGATCGGCTTGCCATGCTGGCGGCGTTCCTTCGAATAGGCCACCGCCTTGTCGAGTGCCGCCTGGGCGATGCCCACCGAGGTCAGGCCGACCATCGGACGCGCTTTCTCGAACAGCACCATGGTGTTCTTCAGGCCGGTGCCGGGGGCGATCATCATGTTGGCTGCCGGCACGCGTGCGCCGTCAAAGAACAGTTGCGCGGTCGAGGTGCTGTTGAGCCCCAGCTTGTCGATGTTGCGGCTTTCGTAGCCGTGTTCGGCGCGGTCCACCAGGATCATCGAGATGGCGCCCGAGCCTTCGTTCGACGTGCGCACGATGACCATGCAAAAGTCGGAGTAGTGGCCGTTGGATATCCAGGTTTTTTCACCGGTCACGATGTAGTGGTCGCCGTCGCGCTGGGCCCGGCAGGTCACCTCGGCCACGTTGGAGCCGACGCCGGGCTCGCTGATGCCGCTGCAGGCGATGATCTCGGCGCGTACCATGCGTGGCAAATACTTCTCGCGCATGGCTACGTTCGGACAGACCTCCAGCGAATAGGCGCCGAGCTGCTGAATCAGCAGCGAGATTGCCACGTCGCCGGAGATGCGCGCGAGCTGCTCGTACATCAGTGCATAGGTGAGCCAGGGCATGCCCAGGCCGCCATGTTCCTCGGCAATGATGCCGTTGCCGCCCATGCCGTAGGGCAGCATCTTCTGGAAGATCTCGAGCATCAACTCTTTTTCAATCAGCTTGTCGGGCTGGTAGCGTTCGACAATCGGGCGCAGTTCGGTTTCTAGGAAGCGAGTGAAGCCTTCTACGGCCATGCGCTGTTCTTCGGTGGGGAGGAAATTCATGGTGTTGGTCTCGGTGTGTTGTCGGTCTCGTTCAGCGCGTGCTCATGCGTGCGCCGGCATCAATGTGCAAACAGGTAGCGTTGATATAGGGGTTCTCGACGATGGATCGCACCAGGTGGGCCAGCTCGCTGGCTTGACCCATGCGGCGCGGGAACAGAATCATCCTGTCAACGATGGCCTGCGCGACTTTCTTTGGCAGGCCCGCGACCATCGGCGTTTCGAACAAGCCCGGTGCAACCGCCACGCAGCGGATGCCCAGATCGGCCAGGTCGCGTGCCACCGGCAGCGTGAGGCCGATCACCCCGGCCTTGCTGGCGGCGTAGGCCGCCTGTCCCATCTGGCCGTCCTGTGCGGCACCGGACGACAGGTTGATGATGACGCCGCGCTCATCGCCCTCAGGCTCATTGCGCGCCATCGCCACGGCGGCCAGGCGCAGCACGTTGAACGTGCCGGTCAGGTTGACGGCAATCACCTTGTCCCACAGTGCCAGGGGAAAGGGTTTTCCGTCGGAAACGGTCTTGGCTGCGTCTGGCACGCCGGCGCAGTTGATACAGATGTGGATAGCGCCAAAACGGGCCAAGGTTGCGTCGATGCCAGCCTGTACCTGTGCCTCGCTGGTGACATCGACCTGCTCGAATATCGCAGAACTGCCTAGCTCGGTGGCGGCCTGCGTGCCTCGTTCACCGTCGCGGTCAAACAGTACCACGCGTGCGCCGCCAGCGAGGAGGGTTTCCACTACCGCACGACCCAAACCGGATGCTCCACCGGTGACGACGGCGACCTTGTCTTGTAAGTTCATTCTTCGCTCCCTCAGCGCCCGAGGATCGTGATGGCGGCCACGGCCTCTTCAATTCCGAACAGGCCACCACCGTTTTCTGCGATGGCAAGGCGAGCCCCTTGCACCTGGCGAGCCCCCGCTTCGCCGCGCAACTGCACGACCAGTTCGTGCAACTGACCCAGCCCGGTGGCACCGATCGGGTGCCCTTTGGACTCCAACCCTCCCGAGGTGTTGATGGGGATGCGCCCGCCGATGGCGGTGTCGCCGCGTTCGGCCATTGGCCCCCCTTCGCCAAAGGCGCAGAAGCCCAGGTTCTCGCTCTGCACAATTTCACCAATGGCGGTGGCATCGTGCACTTCGGCCAGCGACATGTCTTGCGGGCCCACCCCCGCCAGTTCGTAGGCTTGTTTGGCGGCCTTGACGGTGATGTGTTGAGCCACGTCTTCAGGGCGGCGGTTGCTGCCCGTGGCAATGATCGATGCCAGCACCTTGATGGCGCGCCCGCGGTTTGCCAGACGCGCCAGTGCTGCTTCGGAACACACCACGACAGCGGCGGCTCCGTCGCTGATGGGTGCGCACATGGGCAGCGTCAATGGGTAGGTGATCGGCGGCGCGGCCAGCACCTCGTCAATGGTGTAGGCGTTGCGGTATTGGGCCAGCGGGTTGTGCACGGAGTGGCCGTGGTTCTTGGCCGACACGGCGGCAATTTGTCGCTGCGTGGTGCCGAACTCGCGCATGT
>JAZKCE010000032.1:0-25207 GCA_040388255.1 Pseudomonadota bacterium
CACGTGCGGTGGTGTGAGAGGGCTGAGGGGGCAACCCCTCACCCTACTCGATCCTTGCCCGTTTCGTAATCTGCTTTTAAATCCCTGAAATTCTGGAAATCTCAAAAAGGAAGCCCGCGATGAATGCACCAGCCAAGCCAGCCAGCCCGTCCAAACCGTCCAGCGACAGCTGG
Organism: Pseudomonadota bacterium; assembly: GCA_040388255.1. Taxonomy (GTDB): domain Bacteria; phylum Pseudomonadota; class Gammaproteobacteria; order Burkholderiales; family Burkholderiaceae_C; genus Polaromonas. The sequence continues at coordinate 174 of JAZKCE010000032.1, forward strand.
TATGCGAGCGTCGAAAAAACCAGCCAGACCGACGACGAACGCATCAAGGACATCACCGTGTTACCCCCTCCAGAGCATTTGATCCGCTTTTTCCCGATTCGCGGCACGCCCGTCGAGTCGCTGATCAGCAAGACCCGCAAGGGCATACACAACATCATGGCCGGCAAGGACGACCGTCTGCTGGTAGTGATTGGCCCCTGCTCCATCCACGACCCCGCCGCAGCGCTTGAATACGCGCGCCGCCTGGTCGACCAGCGCAAAAAGTACGCCGGCACGCTGGAAATCGTGATGCGCGTCTACTTTGAAAAACCGCGCACCACGGTCGGCTGGAAGGGCCTGATCAACGACCCCTACCTCGATGAAACCTACCGCATCGACGAAGGCCTGCGCATTGCGCGCCAGCTGCTGATCGAGATCAACCGCCTGGGCCTGCCTGCAGGCAGCGAGTTCCTGGACGTGATCTCGCCGCAATACATAGGCGACCTGATTTCCTGGGGCGCGATCGGCGCGCGCACCACGGAAAGCCAGGTGCACCGTGAACTGGCGTCCGGCCTGTCGGCACCGATCGGCTTCAAGAACGGCACCGACGGCAACATCCGCATCGCCACCGACGCCATCCAGGCGGCGGCGCGCGGCCACCACTTTTTGTCGGTGCACAAAAACGGCCAGGTCGCGGTGGTGCAAACTAACGGCAACCCGGACTGCCACGTGATTTTGCGCGGCGGCAAAACGCCCAACTACGACGCGGCCAGCGTGACGGCGGCCTGCAAGGAACTCGAAGCCTCCAAACTGCCGGCCACCCTGATGGTCGATTGCAGCCATGCCAACAGCTCCAAGCAGCATGAAAAGCAGGTCGATGTGGCGCGCGACATCGCCGGCCAGATCGCCGGCGGTTCGCACCAGGTGTTTGGCCTGATGATAGAGAGCCACCTGAACCCCGGCGCGCAGAAGTTCACGCCCGGCAAGGACGACGCCTCCAAACTGGAATACGGCAAAAGCATCACCGACGCCTGCCTTTCCTGGGACGACTCGCTCAAGGTGCTGGACACCCTGTCGGCCGCCGTGCTGGCGCGCCGCGCGAAAAAGTAAACGGCACTTCAGGCTTGCGGGTTTCTGCGCATTGCAAGGCTACCCGCAAGTCGCTGACCATGGCATCATGAACTCCCTTTCCCCCACCAGGAGCCGGCCATGCGCAGTGAAGTCAGTGTGACCTTCAAGGGCGCCGCGCCCGTGCGGATAGACCTCAATGAAGTGCAGCCCATGCCGCACGATGTGGCGCGCTGGTGGCTGGACGACCAGTTCACCCAGATGGGCTGCGAGCCGCTGCGGCCCACCGGCAAGCTGCTGACCGCCGACAAGGTGGTGGTGGTGGCCGAAGCCGCCGGACTGGCCAAATTCCAGGAAGCCAAATGGTCACAGGAGTTTGCCCGCGCCGCCAGTGCGGCTCTGGGCAAACCCGTGGTGCATATTGACGTGGCGACGCTGGGCATCAGCTACTGAACAGCGCCAGCCTGCTATTTTTTATAGCTCACTGCGCAAGTATCACGGAGGCTGCAGGCCTTTTTGATGTAAAAAGCGTTGTTTCCCGGTTTGGGCTCCGGTTTGAGGCGTTCTCTTTAGGTTCCTTTTAGATAAAAATGACCTGTAGCCCAATGGGGACGGGCGAAGCCAGCTATTAAATAAGTAGCAAGCCTACGCCCCACCATCAATCCGCCTTGATGTTTTCCTTCTGGATGATGTCCCTGAAGAAGGTGTTGTCGGCACGCACGCGCCGGCCGAATTCAGCCGGGCCTTCATAGTCCGGGTACATCGCCGATATCAGCAGCTGCTGGCGTGCGCCGGGGCTGGCCATGGCTTTTTGCGCTTCAGCCGCCATGCGGGTCACGATGGCCTGCGGTGTGCCGCGCGGCGCGAAGATGCCGAACCAGCTTCTTGCATCGATATCAAAACCCTGCTCCTTCAAGGTGGGCACATTCGGCACTTCGGGATTGCGCTCGGGGTTGGTCGTGGCCAGGCCCTTGAGTTCACCCGCCTTGACGCGCGGCAGGGTGACCGGGTCGTACATCACGTCAATGCGGCCGCCCAGCAGGTCCGTCATCGACTCCATGGACCCCTTGTAAGGCACATGCACCAGCTGTATGCCGGCCTGCTTGTGCAGCAGCACGCCCGTCAGGTGGACTATGGTGCCGACGCCATTGGTGGCGAAGGTGTACTTGCCCGGCTCGGCCTTGGCGGCTGCGACCAACTCCTTGAAGTTGTTGAAGGGCGCGTCCTTGCGCGCCGTGACCAGGCCGTAGCTGGAGGTGAGCTTGGCGACCGGCTCGAAATCATCGATCGTGAAGTTCACGCGGCGCAACCAGGGCGAGATTGCCACCGTGGCCGTGGGTGCGACAAAAAAGGTGTAACCATCGGGCGCCGAGCGCGCGGCAAACTCGGTACCGAGGGCCGCACCGGCGCCTGGCTTGTTGTCGACGATGATGGTTTTTCCCAGGGACCTGGAAATGCGGTCCGCCGCAAAACGTGTGATCTGGTCGGACAAACCGCCGGGCGGGTAGGGCGTGACGAAATGGATGGGTTTGTCCGGCCAGCCGGCACCGGGCGCAGGCCCGCTGCCCTGGGCCAGTGCCTGGTTTGCGCCAAGCGCAAGACCCCCCAGGGCGGAAAGACCTGAAAAGGCCGCTACACATATGGAACGTCTGGAAGCCATGGTGTTGTCTCCTTGGGTTTTTTTAAATGCTGCTGGGAAAGTCTTCAGGCGCCGGTGAAGCGCGCAGGCCGCTTCTCCTTGAACGAGGCCACGCCTTCCTTCATGTCGGCACTGCCGGCAATGCGGTCCAGAATGACGCGTTGCGGGTAGTACTGCTCCGTCGGTGATTTGGGCAGGGTGTTGCGCGCGATGGACTTCATCGCCTGTACAACCAGCGGTGCATTCCCTGCGATTTTTGTGGCGATTTCCATGGCCACGGTCATGGCCTGGCCCTTGGGCACGACACGGTTCACCAGGCCGATTTCATAGGCGCGCTGCGCACTCATGGGGTCGCCCGTCATCAGCCATTCCAGGCCGGCCTTGTACTGTATGCGCGGCGGGAAACCGGCCATCACACCGGCAAAGGCGCCTATCTTGGCTTCGGGGTAGATGAACTGCGCCTGCTCTTCGGCCACGGCCATATCGGCCAGCATGATCATGGTCGAGCCGGCGCCGACCGCGAAGCCGTTGATGGCGCAGATGATGGGCTTGTCGCAGGGCACCGAAAGATTGGGCATGGCCAGCCAGACGTCGCGCGGCATGTCTTTCAGGTCGGCGCCGGCCGAAAAGGCCTGCTCGCCTGCCGCGCCCAGCACGGCCACACGGTCGTCCTCGCGGGCAAAACGCTGCCAGGCTTCATGCAGTCCCTGGACGACTTCGTTGTTGATGGCGTTGCGGGCCTCGGCGCGGTTGATGATGATGCGGGCAATCCCGTTTTCAGAGCTGTAGGTAATCGCGGTCATAAAAATGTCTCCTTGGTTTTTAAAACGGTTGTTCAGGCGAGCGTGGCGCGGGCGTCGGCCGCCACAATGCGGTCACCGGCTACAAACAGCGGGTTGATGTCGAGTTCCAGCAGCCGTCCCTTGGACGCAACGGCGAGAGCGCCCAGGCGCACCAGCGCATCGGCAATCGCATCGAGGTTGGCGGGCGGGCGGCCGCGAAAGCCGGTCAGCAGGACGCGGCTTTTGAGCGCATCCAGCATGGCCCGCGCCGTCGCATGCGACAGCGGCGCCGGTGCCAGTTGCACATCCTTGAGCAGCTCCACCAGCACGCCGCCTGCGCCCACCATCACCATGGGGCCGAAGTCGGGGTCGTGCTGGATGCCGAGTATGAGTTCGGTGTCGGCTTTCCACATCTCGGTCACCAGCCAGCCGTCCAGCGCTGGCACGCCGGCAGCGCGGGCCGCCGCCGCAATCGCCTCGCAGGCCGCGCGCACCTGGTCGTCGCCTTCGATGCCCAGTTTCACCGCGCCCACATCGCTCTTGTGGATGATGCTGGCGCTCACGGCCTTGATGGCCACCGCGCCGCCCAGTTTTTGGGCGGCGCTTACCGCCGCGTCAGCGGTTTTGGCGAAGTGCCAGCGTGTGGTCGGAATGCCCGCTGCTTCGATCAGGCGCCGTGCATCGGGCTCGGTGACAAAACCAGCCGCCAGGCCTTCGGGGAACGTGACACCCGGTGTGGCGCCGGCTGCCGGTTCGGGTTCCGAACGCGAGGACAGGGCGGACACGACCTTGAGTGCGTCATGCGGACTGTCCAGGTAACCGTAACCCGCGGTGCGCAAAAATTCCCGGGCCTGTTCGCCATGGTTGCCCGCGCCTTGGATAAACAGCAGCGGTTTGCCGGAGCGGTTGCCGGCAGACACGGCGGCCTCGGCCACCCGCAGTTGCTGGGGCTGGGTTGTCAGCAGCAGGATGCCTGCGCCAACCGCATCGTCCTGCATGCTGCGGTCCAGCGCGATACCGACCGAGCCGCCGGCCACTTCCGGGTCAGCCGGTGTCATGTGGTTGAGCATGCCGAAATCCAGCGGCAATTCCCGGTGCGTTGCCGGCAGCACAGGCGCCAGCGCGGCCTGGGTTTGCGGCGACAGGCGCGGCAGCTCCAGCTGTTCGGCCTCAAGCGCGTCGGCCAGCAAGGCGCCGCCGCCGCCCGAACCCGAGAACACGGCGATGCCGCGCGAGGTGGCGCGCTTGCCGCGCTGCAGTACCTGTGCGCCGTGCAGCAGGTCGTAAATGGTTTCGAACATGTAGACACCCCAGCGCCGGCAGGTGGCTTCAAACGCCGGCCAGGCACCGGCCAGGCTGGCCGTGTGTGATGCCGCTGCACGTGCGCCGGCCTCGCTGCGCCCCGACTTGGCGATGCACACCGGCTTGCCGGCACGCGCGGCGCGTTCCAGCAGCGCGGTAAAACGCGCGGCGTCCTTGACGGCCTCCATGTAGAGGCAGGCCACATCGGTGGCCGGGTCGTCTATCAGGTACTCGAAGAAATCGTTGAGGTCCAGGTCGGCCTGGTTGCCGACCGAGATCATGGATGAAAAACCGGCGCCTACATCAATGCCGCGCGACAGCATGGCGCCCATCAGCGCGCCGCTCTGGCTGGCCAGGCCTATGCCGCCCGCAGGCAGACGGTCAATGCCGCCGACAACGACGCCGGTGGTGGCGCAAAGGTTGTGATGGGCGTTCATCAGGCCCATGCAGTTGGGCCCTATCAGGCGCACGCCGCCGGCGCGGGCGGTGGCCACGATCTGCTCCTCCAAGGCGCGGCCGGCCGGCCCGGTCTCGGCAAAACCTGCGGTGATGCACAGCGCGCAGCCGATTTTTTTGGCAACGCAATCCTCTATGGCTGCCAGCACATTGCCCTGCGGCACCAGCAGTATGGCCAGGTCTACCGGGCCCGGGCAGTCCTGCAGCGAGGCGTAGGCCGGGATGCCCAGCAGCTGGCTGGATTTCGCGTTGATCGGGTACAGCGCGCCTTCATGCCGGTGCTTGAGCATGTAGCGCAGCAGGCGGCCGCCCCATTTTTCCTCGCTTTCCGAGGCGCCTACGATGGCGACGGATTGCGGGTGCAGGATCTGGCGCACCGACTGGTTGGGTGTAACGGCAAGGGCGGCTAAGAGTGAAGCGTTCATGTTGTGGTTTGTTCCGTTTTCAGTTCTTTTTCACGCCGATGGCGGGCAGCAATTCGCTGTACATCTTCTGGTCGGCCAGCATGCCGGCGCGAAATTCCTCCGGCGTCTGCCAGGAAGCGATGGAATTGGCGCGCAGGATTTCGTCCTGCACGGCCTTGTCCGTCAGGACTTTGTGCAGCGCATCGGACAGGCGCGTCAGTATGGCCTTCGGCGTGCCGCGCGGTGCAAGCACGCCCCAGCCCGCGCCTTTTGCCGTGGCGATCTCAAAGCCAGCTTCCTTCAGGGTCGGCACATTCGGCAATTCGGGATGCCGCGTCTTGTAGAAGGTTGCCAGCGGCAGCACGCGGCCGGCTTTCACCATGGGGGTTGCCGCGCCGTCGATGACAAAATCAACGTCGCCCGCCACCAGGGCATTGACGGCATCGACCGAGCCGCGAAACGGTACGTGCAGCAACTGTATGGCGGTGTCGCGTGAAAGCGTGCCGCCATAGACGTGGCCGGCAGAGGCCTCGCCGGCCGAGCCGAAGGACAGCTTGCCGGGATTCTGTTTGGCATATTCGACAAACTGCTTCATGTCCTTGACCGGCAGGGTCTTGCGCACCGCCATGACGGCCACATAGTCCGCCACACCGCCTATGGGCTCGAAGCTGTCCAGGGTGTAGGCCAGCTTGCGCAGGTTCGGCAGCACGGTAAAACTGGAGGCCGCACCCAGCAGCAGGGTGTAGCCGTCAGGCGCGGCATTGGCCACAAAATCTGTGCCCACCTGCGTGGTCCCGCCGGCCTTGTTGTCGACAAAGATATTGGCATTGAGCGCGCGGCTCATGTGGTTGGCCACGATGCGACCGAGAATGTCGGATGAGCCGCCTGGCGGGAAGGGCACCACCATGCGTATGGGCCGGGATGGCCAGACATCCGGGGTTTGGGCCTGGGCCGGGGCGAGCGCGAGTCCGGCAAGCAGCGACGCGGCGGCCGCCAGCAATGCAGGTTTACGAAAGTCTGGAAATGAAATCACGGTAGTCTCCTTGTTGTTTGCAAAGCGTGGTTTTCAGGTGGCCTGTTGCTGCGCGGAAGCCTGTTCCGGTTTCTTTTTGCGCAGCGAGTTGCGATAGTTTTCAATGCGCTGCGACAGGCCGGCCCGGGTTGCCGAGCGGACCAGCGCCGCCAGGTCGGCATCGCGCAAATCAGTGCGGGCAGCAGCGCGCAAGGCGCCATAGGTGGGCCGGTCAACCGACAGCGGCGCCAGGTGCTCGCGCCAGGCGCCTGCCGGAATCACGCCGGTGGCCAGGCCTTGCGAGATGGCTTGCTGCGTATCGATGGATGAGCCTGTCGTGACCCATGCCAGTGCGCGGTCCACGCCCACCAGCTCTCCGAGCCGGCGTGTGCCCAGCACAATGCCAAAGCCGGCGCCAGGAAAGCGCCATTGCGCATCGGCCGCGGCAAGCCGCACGTCGCAGGCGGCGAACAGGTCCGCACCCGCGCCGAAAGCGCGGCCCTGCACGACGGCCACGGTGCGCAGCGGCGCGTGCCACAGCGTCGCCAGCAGGTGTTCAATGCGGACAAAGCGCCACAACAGCGCGCCATCGATGGCTGCGGTTTCTTCCGCGCCGGTGGCCGGCTGCATGTTGCTCAGGTCAAAACCGGTGCAGAAGTCGGCGCCCTGGCTGGCAAGGACCAGCGTGTGGATGGCCGGGTCGGCAATGCAGGCTTCAACAGCGCTGATCAGGGCCTCGACCAGTTCGGCGCTCAGGGCGTTGCCGCGTTCCGTGCGTGTCATGCTGAGCAGGGCTGTCCCGCCTTCACGCGAAACATCAATCATGCTGCGGCTCCGGTGATGTTGCGGCGCACCGTTTCGGAGCGGTCCCACAGGTTGGGCACTGCAGATGAGGAATAGCCGGACACAAAGGATTTGGCCTGACCGCCTGCCGCATCAAACACATGGCGCGCCACGGCGCCTATGTTGGCGCCGTAAACATGCACGCTGATCGATGTGCGGTCGGCATGGGCATTGGCCACCTGGTGGATATCGCCGGTGGTGGGCGACACCAGTTCAACGTCGCCGCGTTCCAGCCGGCAGGGTTCGCCGCTGGGCACCAGTCGGCCATCGGATTCGCGGCGATAGTGCTGGCCGGTTTCGGCGCCGCGCAGCATGCCTATCAGGCCCCACACCGTGTGGTTGTGAATCGGCGTGCGCTGGCCCGGCCCCCAGACAAAACTCACGACTGAAAAACGCTCCAGCGGATCGCAGTGCAGCAGGTACTGGCAATAGTGCTCGGGATGCGGTTTGGCGGCGTCTTCGCAAAGCCAGCCGTCGCTGCTGATGAGGCGCGCCAGCAAGGGCTTGATGGCGGCGATACGCGCGCTTTCGTCCATGGCTTGCACGACCACCTCTGTGGTGGCCATGACAAATTCACGCAGCGGCGCAATCTGGTCGGCTGTGCTGGCGGGCTTCATTCGGCAGCCCTTTGGCCGGACGCGACGGCCTGTTGTTTGTAGTCGTTGTAATAACTGCGCAGCGCGGCGCCGTGTTCATCCAGCGCGGGTGGCCGGGTGTCGACCCCGACCGGGCCGCCATTGATGCGCACCGGGCAGGCAACGGTTTGCGTCTGGACCTGGTTGGGCAGGGTCATGGGTTGCACCAGGTCCAGGTGGGCGGTCTGCACATCGGCGAGTGCCTGCTCGTAACTGTTGATGGGCGCGGACGGCACACCGGCTGCGGCGAAGCGCGTGACCCATTCATGCGCGCCTGCACCGGCGAACACGACTTCCAGCAGGTCGCGCAGCGCCACCTGGTTGGCCGCCCGCAAGGTGGGCGAGGTAAACCTTGGGTCAAGCAACAGGTCAGGCGTGGCGGTCACGACGCAGACGGAGCGCCAGAGTTTGTCGTTGCCGGCGGCGATGGCGAACCAGCCGTCAGCGCACTTGAAGCTCTGGTAAGGCGCGTTGCGCGGATGCGCCGAGCCCAGCCGGCGCGGGTTGCGGCCGGTGCCGAAATATTCGCTGGTCTGCAGCGCTCCGACCGCCAGTGTGGTCGCAAACATCGGTATGTCGAGATGGCAGCCGCGCGCATTGGGGCCGCCAGCACGCAACTGTGCCAGCGCGGCGCTGATGGAATAGGCGGCATACAGCCCGGCCGTGAAGTCCGAGATCGGTACGCCGCACTTGGCTGGCTCACCATCGGACGCGCCGGTAACGCTCATGACACCGGCCGCAGCCTGCATGGTCAGGTCAAAGCCGCCTTCACCCGAGCGCGGGCCGCTTTGGCCATAGGCCGAGATGGAGCAGTAAATCAAGGAGGGTTTGTTTTCCTGGACCCAGTCCCAGCCCAGCCCCAGGCGCTCCATGGCGCCGGCGCGGTTGTTTTCTATCAGCACGTCGGCGTCCAGCACCAGGCTGCGCGCCATGGCGAGGTCGGCGGGGTTTTTCAGGTCCAGCGCGATGGATTGTTTGCCGCGGTTGAGCGAGGCGAAGTTTTCGGAAAAACCATCGGTGATGGGCGGCCACTGGCGCAGCGTGTCGCCGTCGAGTGGTTCGACCTTGATGACTTCGGCGCCGAAATCTGCAAGCAGCATCCCGCAGAACGGGCCGGCCGCGACATGGCAGAACTCAATGACCTTGACGCCGGTCAGTGGCAGGCTGACCGGGTTCATTGGGCGACCTCCGCGCTGCGCGCTGCGGTATTCGCCTTCTTGGGAGCGGCCAGGCGGCTTAATGCGTTCTCCATCATCTGCGGCAGGGCATAGGCGGACATTGGCGGCGCTGTCCCCTGGTAACGCTCCACCTGCACCAGGCAGGTCTGGGCGATGCAGCCCTGGGACAGGCTGGATGCGCCTATGTCCAGCGTCAGCACATTCGGGTTGCCGTGTTTTTCGAGGTTGCCCGCGCCGCTGGCGCGCCAGCCACTGGGGTCGAACCAGGCGCCGGTGGACAGCTTGGCCACACCGGTATGGATGTCGTCGGACAGCCGCACCGCCGCCAGGCAGGCGCCCCGGTCGTTAAAGACCCGCACCAGGTCACCTTCTTCCAGGCCGCGTGCATTTGCATCGCTTCGTGCCAGGGTGATGGGTTCGCGCCCGCCCACCTTGTTGCCGGCGCTGTAGGCGGCGTGGTCGAACTGGCTGTGCAGTTTGGTAAAGGGCTGGTCGGTCAAAAGATGCAGCGGATGGGTGGCGGCCTTGCTGCTGCCCAGCCATTCCACGGGTTCGAACCATTGCGCCTGGCCCGGGCAATCGGCATACGCGAAGCCGGCGATGCGTTCGCTGAAAAGCTCTATGCGCCCGCTGGGGGTGTTGAGCGGGTGCGCAACGGGGTCGTTGCGAAAATCCTGGAACATCACGACATCCTTGTTTTCTACAGACAGGTCAAGCAGGTCACCCTGCCAAAATTCATCAAAAGGCGGCAGCGTCAATCCTGCGCGGGTGGCCCGTTCGCGGGACTGCTCGTAGAGTTTTTCCAGCCACTGGAAGGAGTCCATGCCCTCCGTGAAGGCCTCGCGTGCGCCCATGCGTTCGGCCAGCGCTGCAAAAATGTCGTAGTCGTCGCGCGCCTCGCCGACCGGGTCCATGGCTTGCTTCATGGCGACCATAAAACGTTCGCGCGAGGCGTAGCCGATGTCGTTGCGCTCCAGCCCTGTCGTGGCGGGCAGCACGATGTCGGCCAGCTTGGCTGCCGGTGTCCAGAACTGCTCGTTGACGACGATGGTTTCCGGTTTCGACTGCCACGCGCCCAGCATGCGGTTGAGGTCCTGGTGGTGGTGAAAGGGATTGCCGCCGGCCCAGTAAACCAGCCGTATATCCGGGTAACGGTGTTTTTCGCCGTTGTAGTCAAACTCTTCACCCGGCTTTTCCAGCATGTCGGTGATGCGGGATACGGGAATGAATTCGCGCACCGCGTTTTTGCCCTGCGGCAGGGTGGGGCCGCTGAACTTGGCGTTGGCATTGCCAATCATGTTGGTGGTGCCGTAACCCATGCCGAAACCGCCGCCGGGCAGCCCGATCTGCCCGAGCATGGAGGCCAGCGTGACCAGGCTCCAGAAGGGTTGCTCGCCGTGGTGCGAACGCTGCAGCGACCAGGCCATGGTGAGCATGGTGCGGCTGGCCGCCATGGTGCGGGCTAGCGCAACAATGCGCTCGGCTGGGATGCCGGTGATGCTGGCCGCCCACTTTGCGTCCTTCACGATCCCGTCAGTTGCGCCCGTCAGGTAGGGGTGGACCTTGTCAAAACCGACGCAGTGCTGCGCCAGGAAAACCGGGTCGTGCAGGCCTTCCTGGTACAGCGTGCAGGCCAGCGCCAGGATCAGCGCCGCGTCGGTGTTGGGGCGTATGGGGATCCACTCCACGGCGCCGCCGGTGTCTATATCGTTGCGGACCGGGCTGATGTTGATGAACTTCACGCCCGCCTGGTCGAGCCGGCGCAGGGCTTGCGGCACAACGTGTTCGCCGACGCCACCCGAGCTGACCTGCGCATTTTTGGCCGGCACACCGCCAAAACTCACAAACAGCGTGGTGTGTTTTTCAAGCACGCTCCAACTGGTGTGCAGCGTGTGCATTTCATCCATGGGCGCCACGATGTGCGGCATCAGCACGCGGGCCGCGCCCAGGCTGTAGGAGTCGGCATGCCGCACATAACCGCCCACGGAATTGAGGAAGCGGTGCACCTGGCTTTGCGCATGGTGAAAGCGCCCGGCGCTGGACCAGCCGTAGGAGCCGCCGAAGATGGACGTGTTGCCGTGCGCCTGGCGCACGCGCTGCAGTTCACCGGCAACCAGGTCCAGTGCTTCGTCCCAGGACACCTCGACGAATTCTTCCTGGCCGCGCAGTCCGCGCTGCGCATCGCTTGTCTCGCCGCGCGCCGCGGCAAGCCAGCTGCGCCGTACGGCCGGCCGCTGCACGCGCAATGGGCCCTTGACGGCGTCCAGCATGCCCAGGCCTATGGGCGAGGGCGAAGGGTCGCGTGCAAAACCTTCCAGTGCAACCGCCTGGCCGTCGCGGTAACGGACTTCGTAAATACCCCAGTGGGTTGCTGTGTAGGAGTGTGCTTTTGCGCCCCCGTAAGGTGTGTGCTGAGGCGGTTTTGGGTCTGTTTTCATGATGCGCTTGTCTTTTTATGGGCTTTGAATCATCTTAGTTCATTCCATTCTATAGACCAAACGTTCCATATATGAGAACATATTGGGGGAAGCTGAAAAAAGCTAATAAGGAAACAATCCATGAACAACACGCTGGTCAAGGGACTGCAATTGCTGGAGGAACTGGTTGACCGCGAGGGCGCGGTGGGCGTGAGCGAACTGGCGCTGCAGCTCGGCATGGGAAAAAGCAATGTGCACCGTACCCTGCAGGCGCTGGTGGAGCTGGGTTATGTGGTCAATGAGGACGGCCGCGGCAGCTACCGTGCTTCGCTGAAGATGTGGGAGTTGGGCGCGCGCATGATTGCGCGGCTTGATGTCCGGCAGGCGGCGCAGCCCGCCATGCACTGGCTGCTTGATGCAACCCGTGAAACCGTGCACCTGTCGGTGCTGGACGGCGAGCAGGTCATGTATGTCGACAAGCTGGACAGCCCCGAGCCGGTGCGCGCCTACAGCGAGATAGGCGGCAGGGCGCCAGCCTATTGCGTGGCGACCGGCAAGGTCTTGCTGGCCTGGCGCGAGCGCTCCCTGCCCAGCCTGCACCCGGTGAACTCAAAACGCGAGGCCTTCACGCCGGCCACCATCATCGACGCGGCTGAAATGACGCAGGAGCTGGCGCGTATCCGCACCCAGGGTTATGCGGTCAACCGGGGCGAGTGGCGTGCGAGTGTCTGGGGTGTGGCCGCACCCATCACGGACGGTACGGGCCGCGTCGTGGCGGCCATTGGTGTTTCCGGGCCGGCGACCCGGATCAAGCCGGCCGGCATTCGTTTACTTGCAAAAGCGGTGACCGAAGCTGCACAGCGTATAGCGAATGCGCTGGCTGGCCACGATGCGGCGGTGTCAGGCGCCGAATAGGCCGGCGAACCAGGGCAGCAGCTGGTTGATCGCCAGACCGCCAGCTACAAGCCATACAAAAAGCACGGTCGCCAGCGCCAGCGGCCGGATGCCGGCACTGCGAATCGCCGAGACATGGGTGGTCAGGCCGAGAGCGGCCATGGCCATGGCCATCAGCAGCGCATCTATGTCCAGCGCAGTGCTGACCAGCGAGTGCGGCAGCAGGTCCAGCGAATTGAAGCCTGCAACGGCAACAAAACCCACTGCAAACCAGGGTATGACCACACGCTTGGCGGATCCTGCGCTTTTATCGTGGGTCTCACCGCCTTGTTCCGGATTGCGCTGCATCCAGGCGGACAGTATCAGCAGAAAGGGTGCGAGCATCATGACGCGCACCATCTTGGCAATCACCGCCGTGTCTGCAGCGTGTGTGCCCACGGCACTGCCGGCGGCGACGGCCTGGGCGACTTCGTGGATGGTCGAGCCGGCAAAAATCCCGAAGGCATGTTCGCTCATGGGCAACAGGGCGTGCTGCAGGTTCCAGCGGTAAAGCATGGGGTACAGGAACAGCCCGAGTGTGCCGAAGACGACGACGGTCGATACCGCGATGGTCGTCTGTTCTGCGCGGCCACGTACCACGGGCGCGGTGGCCATGACGGCCGCTGCGCCGCAAATGGAGCTGCCGGCGCCTATCAGCAGGGTGGTTTCGCGGTCCAGGCCGAACACGCGTTTGCCCAGCAGCAATGCCAGGCCAAAGGTGCTGCACAGCACCAGGGCATCAATCGCCACACCAACCACGCCGACCTGGCCTATGTCCTGAAAGGTCAGGTGCAGGCCGTAAAGGATGATGCCCAGGCGCAGCAGTTTCTGTTTTGAGAAGGTCACGCCGTGTGCCGTCTGGGCGGCAAAACGCGGGTAGATGGTGTTTCCGACAACAATGCCCAGCACGATGGCCAGTGTCAGTGCGCCTATGCTGTGTGTCTTCAGCCAGGGCGTGTTGGCCAGCTCAATCGCCGCAAAAGCCAATGCCCCGACCAGGATCAGGCCGGGCAAATAGCGTAGCGATGACCTGAGTGCCTCAGGCATGCCGCTGTTGAAAGGACCGGGAAAACCCGCTGCGATGACGTCCGAATTCTTTTTCATGCAGCGGACTTTATATAGTTTAGAGATATGTATAAAACAAATAGTTTGTATAATTGATACCTGAAAAACAGGTAAATTTATTGATTTGAAAATGAATAAACAGGTAAAGCTCCCATGCGCCTGACGCTGCGCAAGCTCCAGCTTTTCTGCGCCATTGCCCGTACCGGCAGCACCATGGCGGGCGCCGAAGCGGCATCGCTGTCGCAGTCGGCGACCAGTGCAGCGCTGGGAGAGCTCGAATCCGCGCTGGGCGCGCGGCTATTTGACCGGGTCGGCAAGCGCCTGGTGCTCAACGATGCTGGCCGTGCGCTGTTGCCGGAAGCGCTGGCGCTGCTGGAGCAGGCGCAGGCCATAGAGGAGCGTTTTGGCGGCGGCGCGGCCATGGCGCGTGTGCGCTTCCGGCTGGCGGCGAGCACCACCATAGGCAACTACGTGCTGCCTTCGCTGTTGGCGGCGTTTCGTGAGCAGATGCCGCAGGCCAGCCTGGATGTCTGGATAGGCAACACGCTGGGTGTGGCCCAGATGGTGGCCGGTTTTGAGGCGGACCTGGGCATGATTGAAGGCCCTTGCCACATCCCGGACCTGGAGGTGCTGCCCTGGCGGGACGATGAACTGGTGCTGGTGGCCGCGCCCGGCCATGCGCTGGCCGTGGCGGCGCAACAGGGGCCGCTGTCGGCCCCGCAACTGCGGGCGGCGCCCTGGCTGCTGCGCGAGGCCGGCTCGGGAACGCGTGAGGCGGTGGAGCAGGCCTTGCTGCCGTATCTGCACCACGTGCAGTCCGACACCACGCTGGGCAGTTCAGAAGCCATCAAAAACGCCGTCGCCGCGGGGCTGGGCGTCAGCTGTCTGTCGCGTGTGCTGGTGCAGGACATGCTCGATGCGGGCCGCTTGCGCGAGCTGAGGAGCGAACTGCCTGTGCTAAAGCGCAGTTTCTCCCTGATTCACCGCCGGGAGAAACGCCTGTCCGATGCCTTGATGGGTTTTCTGGATCTTTGCAGGAACACGGCGGCCACGGCATAAGCAAAAGAGAGTAAGACCGGCCCTGACGCCCGGGTTTTCGCTTTTTTCGAGATTTTCAGGCATCAAAACAGCGCCTGGATAGCGTGGAACAAGCGCAGTAAGCTATTGAATTGATAGCGCTTTAAACCCTCTCGGGGCGGCAAAACTCAGGCCTTCAGCGCATTCAGCAATTTGGCATGGATGCCGCCAAAGCCGCCGTTGCTCATGCACAGCAGGTGGTCGCCGGGACGTGCGGCGGCCTTGACCTGGGCCACCAGCTGCTCGATGTCGCCGGCCACGCTGGCCTTTGCGCCCATGGGGGCCAAAGCGGCTTTGGCGTCCCAGTCCAGCCCGCCCGCATGGCAAAAAGCCAGGTCGGCCGCCTCCAGGCACCAGGGCAGTTGCGCGGTCATGGTGCCCAGCTTCATGGTGTTGCTGCGCGGCTCAAAAATGGCGAGTATGCGGTCCGCCTTTTTGCCGCTGCCATCCAGCTGGCGGCGCAGGCCGTCCAGCGTGGTGTGTATGGCCGTGGGGTGGTGGGCAAAGTCGTCGTACACCGTGATGTCGCCGCCGCCCTGGTGCAGCACGCCGCGAACTTCCATGCGGCGTTTGACGTTCTGGAACGCCGCCAGCGCCTCGGCCGCGACTTCGGGCGCCACACCCACGTGTTCGGCGGCGGCCATCGCCGCCAGCGCATTGAGCTGGTTGTGCACGCCGCTGACATTCCACCGCAGCCGTGCCACGGGCTTGCCGGCCTTGAGCACGCTGAAGTCATGCGGCTCGCCGTCGGCTGTGAAACCATTCGTATTGGAAGGGCTGTTGCCAAAGAGTACACGCTCACTCCAGCAGCCCTGGTCCAGCACCCGCTGCAGGCTGGTTTCTTTGGCGTTGACGACAACCCGGCCCTGGGAGGGCACGGTGCGCACCAGGTGGTGGAATTGCCGCTCTATCGCCGCCAGGTCGTCAAAAATGTCGGCGTGGTCAAACTCCAGGTTGTTCAAAATCGCCGTGCGCGGGCGGTAGTGCACAAACTTGCTGCGTTTGTCGAAAAAAGCCGTGTCGTATTCATCGGCCTCTATAACAAAGGTGTTGCCCGCGCCCAAACGGGCCGAGACGCCAAAGTTGAGCGGCACGCCGCCGACCAGGAAACCCGGTTGCAGGCCGGCCTGCTCAAGAATCCAGGTCAGCATGGCCGTGGTTGTGGTCTTGCCGTGGGTGCCGGCGACGGCCAGCACGTGGCGCGGGCCGGTCGCGTGGTGGGTAGGGTGGTGCAGCACGTGGCCGGACAGCCATTGCGGGCCGCTGGTATAGGGCAGGCCGCTGTTCAAAATGGCTTCCATTAGCGGGTATTTGGGGCTGCCGTCCGCCAGCCTTGCCCTGGAGACGACATTGCCGATCACAAAAACATCGGGCTGGAAGGCCATCTGGTCAGCGCCGTAGCCTTCAATCAGCTCTATGCCCAGGGCGCGCAACTGGTCACTCATGGGCGGGTAGACGCCGGTGTCGCAACCCGTGACCTTGTGGCCGGCCTCGCGCGCCAGCGCCGCCAGGCCGCCCATAAAGGTGCCGCAAATCCCCAGAATATGTATGTGCATGGCCGGTATTCTAGGAGTCCGCCGGGTGGCCGCGGGGCCTGCCGCACCGGCCAAAGACGGGCTGAAAACGCTCTTTCCCCCTCATTTTCAGCATGAAAAATGCCTGTAACCCAATCACTATGGGCGCAGTCAGCTACTTATTTGATAGCAAGCAAGCTCGCTTCCATCCATCGGCCGATACCCGCAGAACACGGTCGGCCTGGCTGTTTGGCCTAAACTGGGTCCTGCGCTTTTTCAGCGCTGCCTTCAATCCAGCCCGCCGTGATACCGAACACCCTTAAATCCGAGATTGCCGCCACGGCCGCCGCGCTGGTGGTCGAGGACGGGCTGGAATACGGCCCGGCCAAACGCCGCGCAGTCAAACAGATGGCCTTGCCGGCCCGCACCGAGCTGCCCGACAACGATGCACTGGAAGATGCCGTGCGTGACTATATAGCGCTGTTTTGCGCCGACACCCAGCCCGGGGAACTGGCGGCGCTGCGCGAACTGGCGCTGCTCTGGATGCAGCGCATGGCGGCTTTCCGGCCTTACCTCACGGGCGCGGTCTGGCACGGTACGGCCACGCGGCTCTCGGATATTTATATACAGCTGTTTTGCGACGACCCCAAGTCCGCCGAAATCGCCCTGATCGAACACAACGTGGACTACGAGCCGCGCACCGTGAGGGGGTTTACCGGGGGCGATGTGGAAGCGCTGAGCCTGAGCAGCCTGTGCAAGCCCCTGAATGAAAGCGTGGGCGTGCACCTGATGGTGTACGACCACGACGACTTGCGCGGCGCGCTGCGGCCCGACGCCAAAGGCCGCACACCGCGAGGCGACATCGCCGCCGTGCAAAAATTGCTGCCTGTACTGATGGAACTCGGGAAGTGAATCACAAATGAAGCGCAGAAGCATGCTTTATGGCGGCGTGGCCGCAGCGGCAGGACTGGCCGGTGCCGGTGTGGCTTGGTGGAAGATCCAGCCGCACCAGATTGCGCCTGATCAGGTACAGGCCGGTCATGATGCTGACGCCGACCCGTTCTGGAACCTGAGTTTTGACACGCCGGATGGCAAGTCGCTGGTCATGAGCAGCTTTCGTGGCAAACCGCTGCTGGTGAACTTCTGGGCCACCTGGTGCCCGCCCTGTATTGAAGAGCTGCCTTTGCTGGACAGTTTTTACAAAACCAACAAGGCGAAAAACTGGCAGGTCCTGGGTCTGGCGGTAGACCAGCCCAGTGCTGTGCGCAAATGGCTGCAGGCCAAACCCCTGGGTTTTGCCGTGGGCATGGCGGGTTTGAGCGGCACCGAGCTGAGCAAGTCGCTGGGCAACCTGTCCGGGAGTTTGCCGTTTACCGCGGTGTTCGGTGCGTCCGGCCAGTTGCTGCATCGCAAGACCGGCAAGGTTTCACCCGAGGACCTGGCGCTCTGGGTACAGGCCTGAGCGGTCGCCGGGTAGCTTGCCATGCTTTTGTTATTCTTTTCTTAAATACATCCAAAATATCGTTATTTGCATTTAATTGTGCTTTACGGCAGATTTTTTGCAGTCGTCAAGAATATGCTTGTTTGCTGTTTACGAGCTCTTGCATGATGTACACTCTGCGCTTTCCCGGGCTGCGACCTGGCTTGCTGCTTGGGAGGATGGGCGGTTTAGATGGCCAATCAAGACATTAAGGCGTAAAAGCCGAAAGTAAGCGCGAAATAAAGAATGCCGGGTTTGGCCTGGGCTCTTCTTCGCGTTTTGTCATGGCCGACCCGAAGATTGATAAAAAAGCTGTGTGCGGAAACCTTCGCAGCAGTATCTACCGATAGTTGGAGAGACCTCATGGATTTAAGAAAACTCAAGACGCTGATCGACCTCGTATCAGAGTCCAATGTGTCCGAACTTGAGATTACCGAAGCCGAAGGCAAGGTACGCATCGTCAAATCCAGCGGCGCTCCCCTCGTGATGCAGCAGCCCGCCGTGGCCATGGTAGCAGCTCCCCCGCCCGCAGCAGGCGCGCCCGCTGCGCCGGCCGCCGAAGCGGCACCTGCCGTTCCCGCCGGTCATGCCGTGAAATCACCCATGGTCGGTACCTTTTACCGCTCATCCAGCCCCGGTGCCAAGCCTTTTGTTGAAGTCGGCAGCGTGGTCAAGGAAGGCGAGACCATCTGCATCATCGAGGCCATGAAAATCCTCAACGAGATCGAGGCGGACAAGTCCGGCACGATTACCAAGATATTGTGCGAAAACGGCCAGGCCGTCGAATACGGACAGCCACTGTTCACGATCGAGTGATTGGGTCCCAGTCCCTTTAAAAGACTGATTTAGACGGATTTACAAGACCCCATGTTTAAAAAAATACTGATCGCCAACCGCGGCGAAATCGCCCTGCGAATCCAGCGTGCCTGCCGGGAACTGGGCGTCAAGGCTGTGATGGTTTATTCGGAAGCGGACCGCGACGCCAAATACATCAAGCTGGCGGACGAGTCGGTCTGCATCGGACCGGCGGCCTCCAAAGACAGCTACCTCAACATGCCGGCGATTATTTCGGCCGCAGAAGTCACGGACGCAGAAGCCATTCACCCCGGGTACGGTTTCCTCAGCGAAAACGCCGATTTTGCCGAGCGGGTCGAGCAAAGCGGCTTCAAGTTCATAGGTCCGACGCCGGACTCCATCCGCATCATGGGCGACAAGGTTTCGGCCAAGCAGACCATGATCAAGGCCGGTGTGCCCTGCGTGCCTGGCTCCGAAGGCGCCTTGCCCGATGACGCGGCCTTTATCAAGCGCACTGCCAAGCAGGTCGGTTACCCGGTCATCATCAAGGCGGCCGGCGGCGGCGGCGGCCGCGGCATGCGTGTGGTGCACACCGAAGCAGCGCTGCTGCACGCGGTGCAGACCACCAAGGCGGAAGCCGGCGCGGCCTTTGGCAACCCGGAGGTCTACATGGAGAAATTCCTGCAAAACCCCCGGCACATTGAAATCCAGATACTGGCCGACCAGCATAAAAATGCGGTCTGGCTGGGTGAGCGCGACTGCTCCATGCAGCGGCGCCACCAGAAGGTCATTGAGGAAGCGCCGGCGCCCGGCATTCCGCGCAAGCTGATCGAACGCATAGGCGAACGCTGCGTGGCGGCCGTCAAGAAGATAGGCTACCGCGGCGCGGGCACTTTCGAGTTCCTCTACGAAAACGGCGAGTTCTATTTCATCGAGATGAACACCCGCGTGCAGGTTGAGCACCCGGTGACGGAGTGGATCACCGGCGTGGACATCGTGCGCACCCAGATCATGGTGGCCGCCGGTGAAAAACTGCCTTTTGCCCAGCGAGACATCCAGCTCAAGGGCCATTCGATCGAATGCCGCATCAATGCGGAAGACCCCTACAAGTTCACGCCCTCGCCAGGCCGCATCACGACCTGGCACACCCCGGGTGGGCCGGGTGTGCGGGTGGACTCGCATATTTATGCCAACTACTTTGTGCCGCCCAACTACGACTCGATGATAGGCAAGATCATTGTGCACGGCGACACGCGCGAGCAGGCCTTGGCGCGCATGCGCACGGCGCTGGCCGAGACCGTGGTCGAAGGCATCAATACCAATATCGCACTGCACCGCGAGCTGATGGTCGATGCCAAGTTCATGGATGGCGGCACCAACATCCATTACCTTGAAGAGTGGCTGTCCAAGCGTGTTCGCTGAGATCAAAAAGGCAAGCAGCATGAACGTGCGCCGCGCAGGGCCGCCCCAAGCAAGCACAGCCCCCTCGGGGGGCAGCGTAGTACGCGAAGCGACAAACGTGGGGGCCATATTTCATGTTTGAACTGATTTTGCTGGTGCCGGCCGATGACGTGGAAACCATCAGCGAGGCGCTGGATGCGCTGGACGCACTCAGTGTTTCCGTGGAAGATGCGGATGCCGAGACACCGGCGGAGCAGGCGCTGTTCGGCGAGCCCGACATGCCGCCGCCCAAAGCCGGCTGGGAACGCTCGCGTGTGGTGTCACTGTTTGCCACCGAAACGCTGGCAATCGACGCCTCCAGGCTGCTGCAGGCGCAGGACTTTTTTGCCGGATGCGTGCTGGTCGCCATCCAGGCCGTGCCCGAGCAGGACTGGGTCAGGCTCACGCAGTCGCAGTTCGCGCCCGTCGAGATCACGCCTGAATTCTGGATTGTCCCGACCTGGCACGAGCCGCCGGCACAGGCAAAGCAATTGATACGGCTCGATCCGGGTCTGGCTTTTGGCACGGGGACGCATCCTACGACGCGTATGTGCCTTCGCTGGACTGCAAAAAACGGTGCGTCGGGAAAACCATTTGGCCGTGTCCTCGACTACGGTTGCGGTTCCGGCATCCTGGCCATAGGCGCGGCCAAGTTTGGCGCTGTCGACATCGACGCCGTGGATATTGACGACGCGGCGGTCCAGTCGACCCGTGCCAATGCGGACGCCAACCATGTGCAGCTCAATGCCGGTTTGCCGGAGAAGGCTGTGGGCCTTTACCAGACCGTGCTGGCCAATATCCTGGCGACGCCGCTCAAGGTGCTGGCGCCGCTGCTGTGCGCGCATGTTGAAAAGGGCGGTAACCTGGTGCTGGCGGGCATTCTCGACCGTCAGGCGGACGAGCTCAAGGCTGCCTATGCGCCCTGGTGCGCGCTGGAAGTGACTGATCAGGAAGACGGCTGGATACTGATGACCGCGCGGCTTTGAGCCGACGGCTGACGTGGCTTTTTCGCCTCTGATTGGCGGGACGGCAGCCCCTACAATACAGCGCTAGATGAGCCTGATTACGCGCTGCCCCGCATGCGGCACGATGTTCAAAGTCGTGACCGATCAACTCAAAGTCTCACAGGGCTGGGTGCGATGCGGGCATTGCGCTGAAGTGTTTGATGCCTCGCTGCATCTGCAGTTGGCGCAGGCGCCTGCTGTGCCGGCCCAGCCGGTCCCTGACGCACCGTTACAGACACACGCTACACCTGCTTCATTTCCCGAGGCTCCAGTTTCATCTGCAGCCCAGCCCCTGGCGCAGGTCGATACCAGACGCAGTGAATTTGATCCTGCCAACTGGAGGCAGCAGCAGGCGCCGCAACCGGATGAGGCGGGCGGTTTGCACCTGAATGAGCAGGACGAGGTGCCGCGGTCCATGCCCGCGCAGGCAGAACCGGCGGCGCACATGGACGACGGCTATGAACTGCCGGACTTTCGCGCGGAAGACCCGTCGAGTGTGTTGCCGCAGGATGACGCGCCGGATGAAACAGGGGATGTTTCGTTTGTCCGCGATGCACGGCGCAAGGCTTTCTGGCGCAAACCGGCGGTGCGCATCACGCTGGGTGTAACCAGCCTGTTGCTGGCGGCTGTGCTGCTGCTGCAGGTGCTGGTCCAGCAACGGGACAGTGTGGCGGCCTTCGAGCCGACTCTCAAGCCCTGGCTGCAGAAACTGTGCGAACAACTGCATTGTGAAGTGCATCCCTTGCGCCACATCGAGGCGATTGTGATCGACAGTTCGTCCTTCAACAAGGTGGATGCCGACGCTTATCGCCTGAGTTTTTCACTTAAAAACACGGGCGCAGCGCCCGTGGCGATGCCCGCGCTGGAAGTGACCCTGACCGATAGCCAGGAGCAGGCGCTGGTCAGGCGGGTACTCACCCCGGCCCAGTTTGGCGCCGGAAACACCATACTGGTGGCCGGCGCTGATTTTTCGGGGGCTGTGCTCATGCAGGTGCCGGCTGCGGACAGCGCAGGCGCTGCCGCCCCGCTGCGTATCGCCGGTTACCGCGTTCTTGCTTTTTATCCCTGACCCATTTCATGAACTGAGAAAAATAAATGTCTGCTGTAATTTGTGGTTCCCTTGCCTTTGACACCATCATGACGTTTGAAGGGCGCTTCTCCGAGCAGATACTGCCCGACCAGCTGCACATCCTGAATGTGTCTTTCCTGGTACCGGCCCTGCGCCGCGAGTTCGGCGGTTGTGCCGGCAATATCGCCTACGCCCTGAAACAACTCGGGGGCACACCCTTGCCCATGGCCACGGTGGGCAGTGATGGCGCGGAGTATGCCGCGCGCATGGATGGCCAGGGCATCAGCATCGAGTTTGTCCGCGAAGTGGCTGATGCCTACACGGCGCAGGCCATGATCATGACAGACCGCGACAACAACCAGATCACGGCTTTCCACCCTGGCGCCATGATGCAGGCTCATGTGACCCATATCGCGGCGCGCAGCGACATCAAGCTGGGCATCATCTCGCCGGATGGGCGCGATGCCATGCTGCAGCATGCCGAGCAGTTCAAGGCTGCGGGGATTCCCTTCGTGTTCGACCCGGGCCAGGGCCTGCCCATGTTTGACGGCAAGGAACTCGCGCATTTTGTCGAGCTGGCAACCTGGGTCACGGTCAATGACTACGAGGCCAAGCTGCTGAGCGATCGCACGGGGCTGTCGATTGCAGACCTGTCAAAACGTGTCGAGGGACTGATCGTGACCCTGGGCGCGGAAGGCTGCGAGGTCTGGGTTGGCGGCGAGAAGACGCTGGTGGCTCCGGTGGTTGCCAGTGAAGTGGTTGACCCGACGGGTTGCGGCGACGCCTTTCGCGGTGCGCTGCTGTTCGGCCTGGAACAAGGCTGGTCGCTGGTGCGCTGTGCGGAACTGGGCAACCGCGTGGGTGCGCACAAGATCGCCCACCGGGGCGGCCAGAACTACACGCTGGAATCTATCAAAACAGGCGCCTGAGGCCCTGGCTGCGGGCGCAGCCAGCTATCTATTTTGTAGCGACTGGGTCGGCGCTTGTGGCCGGCTGGCCTGCGAGGTGTTGCGCCAGCTGATGCCAGTCTGCATTCGCCGCCGTTTCGGCGGATAGCCTGAGCTGCTTTCTCCTGGAGGTCTGGCCGCGCACCACCTCCAGTGATTTTCGGGGAATGCCCAGCTGGTCCGCCAGCCACTTGAGCAGTGCCGCGTTCGCCTTGCCGTCGACCGGCGGCGCATTGAGCCGCACTTTCAGGGCGACAGTGTCCTGCTCGCCATACAGGCCATCCGCCTGCGTTTTGGCGGCATTGGGGATCACCTGGATGTCGACGATGACATCACCGTGCCTGTCGGTTCGGACGAAGGGCATTGTGAGGCCTTGTTTGGGGGTGGTCATGCGGCGCAGGAGTCCATAAAAAAAGCCCAGCATCTTGCGACGCTGGGCTTTTCAAGCAGAAGTACCTTACTG
Organism: Pseudomonadota bacterium; assembly: GCA_040388255.1. GTDB lineage: Bacteria > Pseudomonadota > Gammaproteobacteria > Burkholderiales > Burkholderiaceae_C > Polaromonas. The sequence continues at coordinate 23,676 of JAZKCE010000032.1, forward strand.
CTTACGGCTTGCTGGCTGTAGGAAACGGCCAGGCAGCTTGCGGGTTCAGAGTAGTCTGAGCCGCAGGGGCAGCCGGTGCAGCGGGTGCTTTGGCAGCGGGTTTTTTCGCGGCTTTCTTCGCAGCAGGCTTTTTCGCGGCTTTCTTCGCAGCGGGCTTTTTCGCTACTTTTTTGGCTGCGGCTTTCTTTGCTGGCGCTTTTTTGGCTGCGGCTTTTTTGGCCGGAGCTTTTTTAGCGGCTACTTTCTTCGCTGCTACTTTTTTGGCCGGTGCTTTTTTAGCTGGCGCTTTTTTTACTGCAGCTTTTTTGGCCGGAGCCTTTTTAGCTGCTACTTTCTTGGCCGGTGCTTTTTTAGCAGGCGCTTTTTTAGCGGCTACTTTTTTCGCAGGGGCTTTCTTCGCCGCTACTTTTTTTGCCGGTGCTTTCTTTGGTGCAGCTTTTTTAGCCGCAGATTTTTTCGCAGTTGCCATAGTTTTCTCCTTGATCACGTTGCAAAGAGCACTTCACGTTTGGAGTACGCAAAGCGATTCACGGCGTTGGGCCTGCGGATAAACCGGGCCCAGCGCCGCGAACACAGGAGCAAAGCCCAATGCGCACTCTCCGGCGCAGTCACTGGTCATTGCAATTCTAGAAATCATGTTGTTCTTGTCTTGTCTCAATCAGTTCGGATCAGTCCGCATCAATCCCAGGAAAGGGCACCGCCCGACTGGTATTCAATGACGCGGGTTTCAAAGAAGTTGCGTTCCTTCTTCAGGTCAATCATTTCGCTCATCCATGGGAACGGATTTTCTTCGTTCGGGAACAAGGTTTCAAGTCCAATCTGCGTGGCGCGGCGATTGGCGATGTAGCGGAGGTAGCCTTTGAACATTGAGGCATTGAGGCCCAGCACGCCGCGCGGCATGGTGTCCTCGGCGTAGCGGTACTCGAGTTCAACGGCCTTCATGAACAGCGCCTTGATCTCGGCCTTGAATTCGGCCGTCCACAGATGCGGGTTCTCAAGCTTGAGCTGGTTGATCAGGTCTATGCCGAAATTGCAGTGCATGGACTCGTCGCGCAGGATGTACTGGTACTGCTCGGCGGCACCGGTCATCTTGTTCTGGCGGCCCAGGGCCAGGATTTGTGTGAAGCCGACGTAGAAGAACAGACCTTCCATCAGGCAGGCAAACACGATCAGCGACTTGAGCAGGGTCTGGTCGGCTTCGGGCGTGCCGGTCTTGAAGTGCGGATCGGAGATCACTTCAATGAAAGGAATCAGGAACTGGTCCTTGTCCTTGATGGACTGCACTTCGTTGTAGGCGTTGAAGATCTCGGCTTCATCCAGGCCCAGCGATTCAGTGATGTACTGGTAGGCATGGGTGTGGATGGCTTCTTCAAAAGCCTGGCGCAACAGGAACTGGCGGCATTCGGGCGCCGTGATGTGGCGGTAGGTGCCCAGCACGATGTTGTTGGCGGCCAGCGAGTCGGCGGTCACAAAAAAACCGAGGTTGCGTTTGACCAGGCGGCGTTCGTCTTCGGTCAGGCCGTTCGGGTCTT
>JAZKCE010000033.1:0-97001 GCA_040388255.1 Pseudomonadota bacterium
TGTTCCTTGTCGCCCTGGTCGGCCAGCAGCTTGTAGGCAATCCACAGCAGGCCGAGACCGCCCAGCAGCATCAGGCCAGGGATCTTGAGCAGCCAGACCACGCCGACCGTCATGGCCGAGCGGACGATAATCGCGCCCGCCGCGCCCCAGACAATGGCTTTTTTCTGCAAATGCGGCGGCAGGTTGCGGGCGGCCAGCGCGATCACGATGGCGTTGTCGCCGGCGAGTACCAAATCAATCAGGATGATTGCCAGCAGGGCCGACCACCAGGGGGTTGAAAATAATTCCACGATCACACTCCATATCAAGTTTCGACATGAAAGCCCAAGGGACGGGCTTTCGGTTTCGTTGAAACCGGACGGGTCGAAAAGGTGTGCGGAAGATGGTGGTTGCCGCGAACGCCTCGATCAAACCCGTGCAGGTTTCAATCGAAGGTCTGGCTCGACATGCAGTGTCGCTGCATGCCCAACAAGCCGGAAGTGCAAACTTCGTATTGACGACTTGTTGTAGCGTTTTTGCTGCTGTGTCTGTTATTAAAAGTAGTGCAGCAAAACCAGGGAGTTACTCCCCTTCGTTCCTCTATTAGACAATAAAACCCGTCTTTTGGCAAATTCCGGGCGGGACGGCCCATGCATTTGGGACTCTTGTCACGGGCTGGTCCGGCATCTGCTCCATAATCCACTCCCCTACCCCGCATACCCCAACGACTGACCCGAATGGCCGGCATCCACATCACCGATATTGAAGCGGCCATCAACTACTGGCGCGAGAAAAAACCGTCGCCCGACGGCGTGACGCTGGCCCCCGAGCTGCGCGCGCTGGCCGAGGTGTATGCGCTCATGGTTTTTTACCATGAGGATGAGGCCGACGAGAAAAGCTTTCCGCCCAAGGCGCTGGCCGCCTGGCAAGCCTGGTATGACACCACGGCCGACACGCCCTGCATCGCCATCTGCTCGACCAGCCAGGGCGACGAGATGTGCAAGGGCTGCGGCCGCACCTTCGAGGAAGTGCAGCACTGGCCTTCCATGAGTCCGGCCGAAAAACGCGGCACCTGGCGGCGCATCACGCAGGAAGCCACGGCCTGGCGTTTTGGCCGCTATGCCGACCGGGCGCTGGAAAACGGCAAGAAACCCGAGAATACAGAGCTTTAATGCCCCTGGCCGCCGTGCTGCCTGCGTAGCGCGCTATTAATTTTGTAGTGTTCTGGCTACACTGAAGCATGCTCCGCCTCGCCAGCGCCCCCAACATCGCGATTGCCGCGCTGTGGGCCGACGCCCTCAAGCAGGCCGGCTATTCAGCCAGCGTACAGCGTTATTTTCTGGGCGGCCTGGCCGGCGAATTGCCGCCCGACCAGTGCTTTCCCGAGGTCTGGCTGACGCATGACCATGAGGAGGCCGGCGCCAGGCAGATGCTGCACCAGCTGCAAAACATGCCGCAGCGGCGCTGGCTGTGCGTGTGCGGGGAAACCGTTGAAGGTGGTTTTGAGCAGTGCTGGCGCTGCGGCACCGACATGCCGACTTGATGGCCCCCACGGTCGCGCACTTCGTGTCGCTCCCTGCCCCCCGAGGGGGCCGCAGGCGCCGCCCCCTTGAGGGGGAACGGGCTACACGAAGTGAGCCTGGACGGGGGTGGTTTTAGCCTACACCCGCCTGGCCAGTTCGGCCGCCATACCCACATAACTGGCCGGCGTCATCGCCAGCAGCCGGGTTTTTTCGGCCTCTGGAATCTCCAGCGAGCGGATCAGCGCGTGCAGGTCTTCGGCCTTGACGGTTTTGCCGCGCGTGACTTCCTTGAGTTTTTCATACGCGCCCTGCACGCCATAACGCCGCATCACGGTCTGTATCGGCTCGGCCAGCACTTCCCAGGAGGCGTTCAGGTCGTCCTGCAGCGCTTCGCGGTTGAGCTCCAGCTTGCCCAGGCCCACGCCCAGCGAGTTGTAGGCCAGCACGGCGTAACCCAGGGCCACGCCCATGTTGCGCAGCACGGTGCTGTCGGTCAGATCGCGTTGCCAGCGGGAAATCGGCAGCTTTTCGCTCAGGTGCTTGAGCAGCGCATTGGCCAGGCCCAGGTTGCCCTCGGCGTTTTCAAAGTCAATCGGGTTGACCTTGTGCGGCATGGTGCTGGAGCCAATCTCGCCGGCTTTCAGGCGTTGCTTGAAGTAACCCACGCTGACATAACCCCAGACATCGCGCGACCAGTCGATCAATATTGTGTTGGTGCGCGCCACGGCGTCAAACACCTCGGCCATGTAGTCGTGCGGCTCGATCTGGATGCTGTAGGGCTGGAAGGTCAGGCCCAGGCCCAGCGGCTCCGGCGTTTCAATCACCTTGCGGCTGAAGGCTTCCCAGTCAAAGTCAGGCCAGGCCGACAGGTGGGCGTTGTAGTTGCCCACCGCGCCGTTCATCTTGGCCATCAGCTTGACACCGGCGATTTTTTCGCGGGCATTGACCAGGCGCACCACCACGTTGGCGATTTCCTTGCCGACGGTGGTCGGGCTGGCGGTCTGGCCGTGGGTGCGGCTCAGCATGGGCTCGGCCGCAAAGGCGTGGGCCATCTCGCGCATCTGGGCAATCACCTTGTCGAGTGCGGGCAGCAGGACCAGCTCGCGGCTGCTTTTGAGCTGCAGCGCATGGCTGGTGTTGTTGATGTCCTCGCTGGTGCAGGCAAAGTGCACAAATTCACCGGCGCCCTGCAGTTCCGGCCTGGCTTCAAATTTGGACTTGATCCAGTACTCCACGGCCTTGACGTCGTGGTTGGTGGTTTTTTCAATGTCCTTGATGGCCAGTGCATCGTTTTCCGAGAAATTCTTGACCAGGCCCAGCAAGTAAGTGCGAGCTCCGGGGCTCAGCGGCTTGAATTCGGCAAAACCCGCATCCGACAGCGCGATAAACCAGGCGATTTCAACCTGCACCCGGCGGTGCATGTAACCCTGCTCCGACATCAGCGGGCGCAGGGCGGCGAGTTTTGGGGCGTACCGGCCGTCTAGCGGCGACAGGGCGTTGATGGTAGAAAGCGTGGTGGAAGAGCTGGAGGGTAGGGACATCATCTTGCGATGATATCCCCCCCGATGAACCGTGCTTGCGACTTTCACCGCACACGGCTCAGACACGACCACTGTTTCGCTGACTTTATAGGGCTGCATAACCCTCCATCAGTTCACCAGATTAAAGTCCCCCGTGCTTAAGGGACCGGCTTGATAACCTTCAAACCCAGGGCGTGGACACGCCTGTGACAGATCGGGTGTAGCAGCACCCGATTGGAAAGAGCATCACTTCCTCCTAGCTGCCGATAGACGATATGGTGGTCGTCCATGGTTTCATCAGCCATGTCTATTTCTTGCTCACAGAGAGCGCATTTACCACCTTGGTCGAGCCACAGGGAAGCCCTTTGAGCACTCCAGATGGCGTCACCCATCCTTTGCACCCGCAGTTTTTCCCCGTAGGCAATCCAATCGGGGTGGAACGGGTTGTAATCCCCCTTCACTTTGACGTGGCGAACAATTTTCATGTCCGCCAGCAGATACAGCGGAAGCGGTATCCTTTCATCATCTCCGGACGGGTCTTCCTGCAAGCCCGCGAATTGTTTGCGTGAACCACACTGTTTCCAGTAATGGCCGTACACCCAACCCGCCGTTTTGCGCGGATGCGTCCGCATACCCCAGCGCATCAGTCTCCAATAAATCAGAGAATCCACTTTGCTGAAAGTCTGCTTGGCAACCGTGCCCTTGTGGTACTGAGCCCAACCTTTGAGGATTGGGTTCAGGCGCTTTATCAGCGTTTCTACTGGCACCTTCGATAGCGATTCAACGATTTCCTTTTTCACCTTGCCATAAAACGCTTTCACGTTTTTCTGGCTCGGTTTGATGAGTAGCTTGCCTCCGTATTTGCGGAAGTTCCACCCCAGAAAATCAAAGCCCTGGTCAATATGCACAATGCGCGTCTTCTGCTCGGACAGCGTCAATCCCCGCTCGCGCAGGAACTCGACTATCCATGGTCGGACTGTGTTTTCAAGCAACTCTTTCGAGTCCCCCGTCACCACGAAATCATCTGCATATCGCACCACGTTCACTTTCCCTTTCCTTGCCGGTTTGGTTCCCAGCTTTTCCCGAAGGAATTGCGTGAGCCCCGGCTCCAGCCCGTTGAGGGTGATGTTCGCTAATGTCGGCGAGATGATGCCGCCTTGCGGCGTACCATCATCCGTGCGCTGGAGCTGACCCGCGTCAACCACTCCAGATTTCAACCACTTGTTTAGCATCACCTTGTCCATGTGGACGTGGTTCAGCAGCCACTCGTGGTTGATGTTGTCGAAGAACCCAGTGATGTCCGCATCCAGCACCCATTGGGCCGAGGCCTTTTGAGATAAGGTTGCGAACAACTGAGACCGCGCATCGTGCGTTGATCGTCCTTTCCTGAATCCATAAGAATTCGGGTCGGACGCACACTCCACAGCCGGTTCCAGTGCAAGCAGATACAGTGCCTGCATCGCTCGGTCTTTCATGGTTGGTATGCCCAGTGGCCTTTCTTTTCCATTCGACTTCGGGATATAGACCCGCCTTAGGGGGCGAGCCCGATACCCTTTGGGGTTTAGACAACCTATCGCATTCCATTTCTTTGTTGGCGTGTCCCAAAGTACGCAATCGACGCCACTCGTTCGCTTCCCTCGGTTTTCAGTTACTCGCCTGACCGCCAGTGCCCTGGCTTGCCAGGATCGGATCAGGCTCCTTCTAAGTCTTGCAACTCTTCGAAAATCCTTCTCCGTTTCTACCTGCGCTATGCGCATCTGCGCCTTCCCGACGAACTGCATGACGGCCTTCCAATCAATGGAGTGCCATTCACGTGATTCGCCCGGAGACGCAGCATCGTTGCCGATGTGTTCCATACCTTCTCCAGTGTGGTTTGACCCATTTGAAGACGGCACTGACCCAGAGGGTCAGATACCCTCTGGGTCGTAGTTAAAGTCGCAACGGCTTTACGCTGTCGCACCCTGAGCAAGTCAGCCAGCTTTCACTGCGGGGCAGAACCCCTATGCCATCCATTACAGATGGCCGTTCGCTTTTTGCTCAATCCTCTACCCCCTCCACCATGGCCCTTGATTACTCGCAGGTTGCCAACCCCTTGCGGTGCTGGCGGTGAATGGGGCTTACCTCGTTTCCCTCTGTGCCCAGTCTGGCGGCTGCCAGACAGATGGGGTTAGGGACCCTCTATCCACCGGAAGTCGTTTGGGAACGATGCGAAGTGCATGACATGCGCATCCTGACTTCGTGCCTTTTGGCCGCAGCTCCTCCCCTGACGGGAGAGACAAGCGTTAGCTGCTTAATTGTCACGGTGGTTCGAACGAGAGTTCACATTACATTTCCCATACCCTCTTACCTCGGCAACCTTCCCATTTCTTGCTCATGGGATTGGGACTAACTCACGTCAGCCTTGTGTGCTTGCGCACAGGTCGTTTAACCGTAGCTCCGCACCCCCGGATTACTCCAGACGCACGTACGGTCGAGGTCACGTCGTTCCAGACGTGGTTTTGATGGAAAACAAGACACAGAGAGTGGTAGCGCTCTCGTACCAGCACTTTCTAACTACCGATTAATTTGTAGTCAGACGTAACATAGCCTTTTCTTGCGGAAATATGTCTCTAATTGGCAACGAATTGCGTCCCTGGGGGACGCAATTCACCATTCCCACACCCTGAGGGAGCGGGCTGGAGCAGCCAAATTAGAGCCATTTGGCTGCTACAAAGTTAGCCCTTTTCAGGGGCAGAATGGAACCTCCTGAGAGGGAAACCATTCACTGGTTAGTCGGTCACAGGGACCGAATGAAGCGACTTCGAGTCGCACCATGCCTCAATTGTAGGCGGGCGGCTTTGGGTGGTGCCGGGGTCGGGCGGGGTTGACTCGATAGAATGCACAGTCCCCACTTTTCCTGCGTCCTGCATAAAAAAGACATCTATGAAACTTATCGGATCCAACACCAGCCCCTATGTGCGAAAAGTGCGCATCGTGATGGCCGAAAAAAAGCTCGACTACCAGTTTGTCGAGGAGGACGTCTGGGCTGCGGGCAGCCGGATGGCCGATTCCAACCCGCTGGGCAAGGTGCCCTGCCTGGTCATGGAAGGCGGCGAGGCGGTGTTTGATTCGCGCGTCATCGTTGAGTACCTCGACACCCTCTCGCCGGTGGGCAAGCTGATCCCGGTGCAGGGCCGCGAACGCGCCGAGGTCAAAACCTGGGAAGCGCTGGCCGACGGCCTGATGGACGCCGCCATCCTGGCCCGGCTCGAAGCCACCTGGTCAGGCCGTACGGAGGCCCAGCGCAGCCAGGCCTGGATAGACCGCCAGATGGGCAAAATCCACGCCACGCTCAAGGCCATGAGCACGGGGCTGGCCGACAAATCGTTTTGCAGCGGCGTGCATTTCAGCCTGTCCGATGTGGCGGTCGGCTGCGCGCTGGGCTACCTGGACCTGCGTTTTGCCCAGATCGACTGGCGCGGCAGTCACGCGAACCTGGCGAAGCTGCAGGAAAAGCTGATGCAGCGCGCCAGTTTTGTGGAAACACACCCGGGCTGAGCCCTTGCTCTACAGGCCGGTTTCAAGCTGTTTTAAGCATCAAACAGGCTCTTGGCCTGCGCCCAGACTGCGTTGACAGCTATAAAAACAGTAGCAAAATTCACTGCTGCGCGCGTTTTTTCAGCCAGCGCATCAGCCCGCCCACCAGCGGCAGCTTTTCATACAGCTCCTCGGCCGCATCCCAGTAGTCGCGGTGGAAATCCACCAGGCCGTCGGCGGTGAACTTGAGGTGCGAGCCGCCGCGTATGGTTTGTAGCCTGGCCTTGTCAAAAATTTTGAAATAAAACTCGAAGTTCCAGCTCAGGAAACACTGGTCGCCCTGGGCGATGCGGTCGGTGACCACAAAACGCGGCTGGTTCAGCGACTGGTACATGTGGCTGAAAATGCAGCGCACCTCAGCCAGTCCGCGCACCTCGTTGAAGGGGTCCTTGAAATAGGCGCCCGGCGTGTAAAGCTGGCCCAGCTGGTTCAGGCTGTCGGGCGACAGGTTTTCAAAATACGCGACCAGGCGGGCGACCTGGGTGTCAAGCTCGGTGTGTGAAGGCTCGGTCATGGCCGGATCATAAACAGGTGCTTAAAGCCCGGTGAACTTGCGGATCACAGGGAAATACAGCGCGGCCGGCAACAGGCCGAGGGTTTTCATCCACAAGGTGAAACGTTTGGGGAAGTGGATCTCGAATTTGCCTTTGGCCCAGCCGCGCAGTATGGCTTGCGCCGCCTGTTCGGGCTGGATCAGGCCGGGCATGCTGAAGTCGTTGTGCGCGGTCAGCGGCGTCTCCACAAAACCCGGGCAGATGAGGCTGACGCCGACGTGGCTGTCCTGCAGGTCCAGGTACAGCGTTTCCGCCAGGTTGATCAGTGCCGCCTTGGTTGGCCCGTAGGCCAGGCTTTTCGGCAGGCCGCGGTAACCGGCCACGCTGCTGACGAGGCTGATATGGCCGGCTTGGCGGTCCACAAAATGCGGCAGCACGGCATCCAGCACATGCAGCGCGCCCATGTAGTTGACCTGCTGGTGGCTCAGCATCTCCTTCAGGTCAAAGCCGGTGGCGCGCATTTCCTTGTAGTAGCCGGCGCAGTACAGCAGCAGGTCCAACGGGCCGGCTGCCAGCACGGTTTGCGCGGCGGCCCTGGCCGCTGCGGCATCGGCTGCGTCCATGGTCAGGGCGACCGATCCGGCGTGTTCCGCGGCAAAAACATCCAGCGCCTGCTGGTCGCGCGCCGACACAAAAACTTTGGCGCCGCGTGCATGCAGCGCGTGCGCCGTGGCCCGGCCTATGCCGCTGGAGGCGCCGACCAGCCACACGGTTTTGCCGCGCCAGTCGGCCAGGGGTGGGTTAAGAGGCATGGTGCGGATCGCTGGTTACTACTAAATTAATAGCTGGCTGCGCACGCATCATGCGGCATACAGCGGTTTTTTGATGATGAAAAAATACAGGCCGGCGGCCGCCGCGAGTTTGAGCACGCAGGGCAGCACGCAGTAGGCGATCACCAGCGCGTCAAGCGCCCGCGCTGCCTGCACGCCGGGTGCGTAGCCAAACAGGCCCAGCAGCGGCAGCGCGAGGCCGGCGGCCAGCGCCAGGTTAAGTTTGGTCGCAAAGTTCCACCAGCCAAAGTAGGCGCCCTCGGCCTGCCCCGAGTCGCCATTGGCCTGTATCACGCCCGCCAGAAGGGCGCCGGGCAAGGCCAGGTCGGTGCCCAGCGCCACGCCCGAGAGCGCGCAGATCAGCAGGAAGGCGCCGGTTTGCCCCGCGCCCACCTGCGTGGCCCAGCCGAACACGGCAATCGCCAGAAGCATGCCGCACAGCCAGCTCGCAGCCAGCCCCAGGCGTTTCACGACGGCCAGCCACAGCGGGATGGACAGCGCAGCGCTGAGGAAATAACAGCCCAAAAACAGCGGCTCCATGGCCGGCCCGGCCTGCAGCCGGTCCTGGATAAAAAACAGCACCAGGGTGGCCGGCACGGCGCTGGCAATGCCGTTGAGCATGAAGACGAGCAGCAGGCGGCGAAAGCTGGTGTGCCGGAACGGCCGCCAGATGGCGCCGCGCGCCGCCGCGTGTGTGGCGGCTTTGGCCTGCGGCCTGAAGGCGCGCGACCAGGCCAGCCAGCCCACCAGCAGTGCTATAAAAAATATAGCTGTAGTCGCTGGCAGGCCAAGGGCTACCGGACTGACGGATGCCAAAACCACGCCGACCAGGCCGAGACCCTCGCGCCAGGCCACGATGCGGCTGCGCTGCGCCTCATTGCCACCCAGCCTGGCGCCCCAGGACTGGTGCGACACGCTGAGCGCGCTGTAGGCCGTGTAGGTCAGCATCAGCATCACGCTGGCCCAGGCCACCAGCGCGGCGGGCGCCTGGACCGGCGGGAAAAACAACAGCGCAAAACCCAGTGCCAGAACCAGCGCGGCGATGGCGCCCAGCGCCAGCACGGCTTTGGCCGAGCGTGCGAACAGGTGGTCGCTGAGGCGGCCCAGCAGCGGGTCTATCAACGCATCAAACAGGCGGGCGCCCAGCAAAATCGCGCCCAGCGTGGCCAGCGGCACGCCGAATTCACGCGCGTAGTGGTTAGGCAAAATCACATACAGCGGCAGCGCCACAAAGGCCAGCGGCAGGCCCAGCAGGCCATAGGCCAGGCCGTTGCGCGGGGTAAAAGCCCGAGTAGAGGCCTGGGCAGTGGCCGCGCTGGCCGTGACCGGGGCGTCAGGTGCCATGCCGACGCCGCTGCTGCTCACACAGCCCCGGCAAGCAGTGCGCTGCGCAGTTTCGGTTCCGAGGTATTGGGCGACAGCCAGATGCCGAAAAACAGCCGCGCGAATTCAACGTCGTGGATCTCCCCGCTGGGTTTGCCGTTGACCAGAAACAGCGCACCCAGGCCGGGCTGGTTCAGGCCCATGACCCTGTCGCCTTTTTTGACATCGGGCAGCACACGCAGCATTTCAGCCGTCCAGGCCTTGGCCTGCGCGTCATCGATGCTGGCCGAGCGGCGCATCTCGGTGATGGAGCGCGCAGCCACATCGACCTTGGCGAAGTCCCGCAGGTAGGCCAGCTCCAGCGCAAAAGCCTGGGCGGCCAGGTTATTGGCGCTGAAGCCGGGTGTGGCCCACAGGCGGGCGTCATACACCTGGAAGCCCCAGTAGGTCAGCCGGCCCTTGCCCACCAGGCGGTTGTGCGGCAACAGGTCTTTCAGCTCGGCACGCAGGTCTTGCGCGCTGGCCACGACAGCTGCCGCGGCCCCGGCCGGTGCATCGGCGGGCTGGGCCCACAGGGCGCCGGCAAGCGGGAGGGTGGCGATCAAGGCCACGACGGCGCCCGGCAGGCTGAAAAAGCGCGAAGGCAGGGGGCTCACAAGATGTCCTCTTTCAAATTTTGCGCAAGGTGTATTGCAGCACGTCGGTGTTGGCTTGCCTGAAAGCGGCTTCGCAATAGCTCAGGTAAAACTCCCAGATGCGGATAAAACGTTTGTCAAAGCCGAGCTGCAGCACATGTGCTTCCTGTGCCATGAAATCCTCGCGCCACAGCTGCAGTGTGCGCGCATAGTCCTGGCCAAAGGAAAACTCGTCCACCACTTCAAAACCCGCCGCCCTGGCCTGGGCCTTGAACTCGCGCGGGCAAGGCAGGCAGCCACCGGGAAAGATGTATTGCTGGATAAAGTCGGTCGAGGCGATGTAGCGCTCGAACAGCTCGTCCGCAATCACTATGCTTTGTATGCAGGCGTGGCCGCCGGGCTTGAGCAGGCGCGCCACGGTGGCGAAATATTCGGGCCAGTATTCGCGGCCCACGGCCTCGACCATTTCAATCGAGCAGATGGCATCAAAGGGCTGGTCCGCCGTGGTCTTGCCAATGTCGCGGTAATCCTGCAAACGCAAATCGGCACGGTCGGCCAGGCCTTCGCGCTGCATGCGGGCCCTGGCCCATTCAAGCTGCTCTGTGCTCAGCGTCACGCCGACCACTGAGGCCTTGAACTGCGCGGCCGCTTTCTCGGCCAGCGCGCCCCAGCCGCAGCCTATCTCCAGCACGTGGTCACCGGGCTTGACCTGCGCCATCTGCAGCGCGCGCCGCACCTTGGCGTGTTGCGCGTCCTGCATGGACGTTTCCGGCGTTTCAAAAATGGCGGATGAATAGTTCATCGTTCCGTCCAGCCAGAGTTCATAAAACGCATTGCCCAGGTCGTAGTGCGCGTGTATGTTTTTCTGGCTGTTGGTTTTGGTATTGCGGTTCAGCCGGTGTTTGATGCGGTAGGCCAGGCGGCCCAGCCAGGTGCCGTAAAAAACGTCTTCGACTTCCTTGCGGTTCAGGATGAACACGCGCAGCAACTCGGTCAGGTGCGGCGTGGTCCAGTCGCCGGCCATAAAACTTTCGGCGAAACCGATGTCGCCGGATTTGAGCGCGGCGCTGCAGACGTTCCAGTTCAGCAGGTGCAGGCTGGCCATGGGGCTTTCGCCGCTGCCAAAACGCTGCACCGAGCCGTCGGGCAGCTTGACCGTCAGGGTGCCGTGTTTGAGCCGCAGCAGCAGCTTGAGTGTTGCCCGCGCAGCCGAGGGGGCATCGTGAGGCATTGAAAACGCCAGGGAGCCCGGGGAAGAGGTGTTGAGTGTGTTCATCGTGTCACGAATATTTCAGGAGGCTGGGGCTTGCTGACAAAAGGCACGCGTTTGCGCCACAACCTGAAGGCCTGCCAGTGGATGCGCGCCATCACGCCAAACGTCATGGCCGGGTAAGTCCACAGCGCCTTGCGCAGGCTGCCTGGGGTCACGGCTTCCAGCGTGCCGCTGACGCTGGTCTCCAGCAGCGGGCCGCTCGCGTCGTCGTAGTCGATGCGCGCCACGGTTTTTTGCGTGCCTGCGTGTTCCGTGCGCATGAAACGAAAGCGGTAGTCGCCTTCCAGGCTGCAAAACGGCGACACGTGAAAGGCCTTGCCGGTTTTAAGCTCCTGGCCGTAATGCGGCTCGTCGAGCAGGTAGCAGTGGCGCTCGCCAAAGGTGTTGTTGACCTCCACCACGATGGCGCGCAGGCTGGCGTCTGCCGCATGGCAATACCAGAAACTCACGGGCTTGAAGGTGTAGCCGAATACGCGCGGGTAGGTGTGCAGCCAGATCTCGCCCGCGGCGTCTTCCACGCCTTCGCGCCGCAGCAGCTCGTCTATCCAGCTGAGCGCGTCATCGCGGCCGTCACCGTGGTCCTTGTCGAAAAAGCTCAGCAGGCCGCGGCGGTTGTGGGCCAGCGCGCCGCTGCCATGCTGCTGCATGGAGCGCATGGGCAGCATCAAAAAATAGGTGGGGTAGGCAAACGCGTTGCGCACAGGCCTTAATCTGGTGTGCCGGACCTGGCCGAAACCCAGGAGTGGCACCACATTCATGCCCTGCTCCCCGCAGTCTCAAGCAGCAACTGCCGCGCCACCTGCAGGCCGGACTTCAGGCCGTCTTCATGAAAGCCATAACCCGTCCAGGCGCCACAGAACCAGGTGTTTTGCCGGCCCTGCAGACGCGGCAACTCGCCTTGCGCACGAATTGCCGCCAGGTCAAACACCGGATGTGCGTAATCGAATTCACCCATGAGGTGATTACGCGCAATCTCGCCAACTGGATTCAGCGACACCAGCACCGGCTGGGAAAACGGCAGCGGCTGCAGCATATTCAAAAGATAGTGAAGACACACTTGTGCTGATTCGCGCTCTGTATGCCGGGCACGCTCGTAGTTCCACGCGGCCCAGGCGAGCTTTTTGGATGGCAGCACTGAAGCATCGGTGTGCAGCACGGCGCGGTTGGACTGGTAGCGGATGGCGCCCAGCACCTGCTGCTCGGCCGTCGTGGCATCGCGCAGCATGGCTAGCGACTGGTTGGCATGTGCGGCCAGCACGACCTTGTCAAAACGCTCGGCGCGGCCGTCGGTGATGATGCGCACGCCCTGGTCATCACGTTCGACCAGTCGCACCGGCGTGTTCAGGCGCTTGTCGGGAATGCCGGTGATGATTTTGTCAACGTAGTTGCGCGCGCCGCCCGCCACCGTCCACCACTGCGGCCGGTTCGCCACCTGTATCAGGCCGTGGTTGTAGCAAAAGCGGATCATGGTCGCGACCGGGAACTGCAGCATCTGGTCGGTCGGACAGGACCAGATGCAGCCCATCATGGGCAAAAAGTACCAGTCGCGGAATTCGGCGGAGAATTTTCTGGCTTTCAAAAAATCGCCCAGCGGCTGCATCATGGCGGCTTCGGCATTCGCTGCCGCCAGCGCCGTGGTGATGCGGTTGAACCGCATGATGTCGCCCAGCATGCGCAAAAACTTCCAGCTCAGCAGGTTGCCGCGCTGGGCAAACACGCTGTTCAGGCTGGAGCCGCTCCACTCCAGGGTCTGGCCTTGTTGTTCCCCGCCAAAAGCGCTGGGGACCTTGACCGAAAACGACATGTCCGACCTGGCGGTTTCCACGCCCAGTTCGGCGAAAAGGTTGATCAGGTTGGGGTAGGTGCGCTCGTTAAAGACCAGGAAACCCGTGTCCACGCCGTGCGTGACCGGCCCCCCGGGCGTCGGCAGGGTGATGTCTACGGTATGGGTGTGGCCACCGAAATAGTCACCGGCCTCAAACAGCGTGACTTCGGCGAGGCCGCGCAGTGTGTGGGCCACGGCCAGCCCGGAAATGCCGGAGCCGACGATGGCGACGCGCAGGCGGGCAGGAGGTGCGCTGCCCATTCAACTGCCGGAATATAAAAATGCTGCGAAGCGCCCCGGCGCGAACGAGGGAGGGAGGGAGGAGGAGGAGAAGCGCCCCGGGATTGCATCTGAACCGGAGTCCAGAAGGCTTCGCAACAATGAAACTGTTTTCTTGCCCGCACGCTGCACGGCAGCACAGCGTGTAAGCCCTTTTAGGAGTGCCGCCTGGCCGCTGTAGTTCCCGGTTCCGGCCGGATTTGCAAAGTAAAGTTTTGTTAACTGCGGGGGGTCTAGAAAAGCCATGGATGTCGCGGGTTGGGGGCGGGTTGGCGGAAGGGGCTGGCTTGACCCAGCCTGTGGCGTGATAAACAAAGGCATTATTTGCCGGCCAGCTGCTTTTCGATTTCCTTGACGAATTTGCCGCTTTTTGGATCGGCCATGGAGTTGAAGCTGGCAACGCTCTGGCCGTCGCGGCCGATCACGTATTTGTAGAAGTTCCAGCGCGGCGCCGTGCCGGTTTTGGCGGCCAGCTGCTTGAACAGCGGGTTGGCGTCCTTGCCTGCCACGCTGGATTTGGCAAACATGGGGAATTTCACGCCGAAGGTGTTTTCGCAAAAATCGGCTATTTCCTTGTTGCTGCCGGTCTCCTGGGCAAAGTCGTTTGACGGGAAGCCGAGCACGACCAGGCCTTTGTCCCGGTATTTGGCGTACAGGGCTTCGAGGCCCTCGTACTGGGAGGTGAATCCGCAAAAGCTGGCGGTGTTGACGACCACCACAACCTTGCCGCTGTACTGGCACAGGGACTGGGGTTTTTCGTCCTGCAGCCGCAAAAAGCTTTGCTGCAGCAGGGCGGGACAGCCGGCGGCAGATGCCATGCCGGGTGTGGAGGCGCTGGCGGGGCTGACCGCCTGCAGGGCCGGGCTGAAAACGCCAAGGCTGGCCAGCAGGCCGGCGGCAACCAGCGGGTGTCTGAACTGAACGAGGCGCATGGCATGCCCACTTTCTGAAAATAAAACGTAACCGGCAGCATGAAACGGAAGATGCCGCCGTCCATCCACCGCCCATAAAGGCGCAAGGGGAAAACCAGGGAGTGGCAGCAGCAATTATGGTTATACGCCGCTTTTTGCGCAGTGGATTCATCCTGCCCAAGCCCTTGCCGCCAGCGTTCTCATGTATTTGAGCCCTAAACCACCGGATTTGCTTTTAAAGCTGGTTTAAATAACCAGTTGTCACATTAGCAGCCTAAAATTGGGCCAGGACCCAGATGCGACCGGCTCGCATCCGAGGCAGTTTTTTCTGCGTACTACCTCATGAGCGCGCCGCTGGCGCGTGATCAGACCATCGTGGGGATGTCATGAATGCGTTACATGAACGCGAAGGAGTTCACATGCTTTATCCAGAACTGTTCAAGCAGCTTGAGTCTGTCCGCTGGGACATGGACAAGGATATTCCCTGGGCCAGTTTTGATGCCTCCAAACTGTCGGACGAACAGGCCCAAACCATCAAGATGAATGCCATCACCGAGTGGTCGGCGCTGCCCGCGACCGAGATGTTCCTGCGTGACAACAAGGACGACAGCGACTTTTCGGCCTTCATGTCGATCTGGTTTTTTGAAGAGCAAAAACACTCGCTGGTGCTGATGGAGTACCTCAAGCGCTTTCGCCCCGACCTCGCGCCCACCGAAAAAGAGCTGCATGAAGTGCGCTTCGAATTCGAGCCGGCGCCGGCGCTGGAAACCCTGATGCTGCATTTTTGCGGCGAAATCCGCCTGAACCACTGGTACCGCCGGGCCAGCGAATGGCATACCGAGCCCGTCATCAAGCAGATTTACACCCAGCTGAGCCAGGACGAAGCCCGCCATGGCGGGGCTTACCTGCGCTACATGAAACGCGCCATCAACAATTTCGGCAACGACGCGCGCGCCGCATTCACCAAGGTCGGCGTGCTGATGGCCAGCGCCCGCCGCACGGCGCAGGCCTTGCACCCCACCAACCTGCATGTGAACAAAAGCCTGTTTCCGCGCGACACCATCCAGTCCCGCTTGCCCAACCCCGAGTGGCTGGAGCACTGGCTGGATACCCAGATCAAGTTTGACTCGGTCTGGGAAGGAAAGGTCGTGGAGCGCATCCTGCACAACATGAGCCTGCTGATGAACCAGAGCTTTAAAACCGTGCAGGAACTCAACCGCTACCGCAAGGAACTGGGCCGGGAAATCACGGCTGCCATTGCCAGCGACGCCAAACCGCAGCCGGTGTGAGCGGCCCGGCTTTTTTTGACAAGATCGCCTCCCGCGCAGAGGCGCTGGCGCGCGTGGCGGCCCTGCCCGGGCCGGTGGTCTTCACCAACGGCGTTTTTGATGTACTGCACCGTGGCCATGCCACCTACCTGGCTCAGGCGCGTGCGCTGGGCGGCAGCCTGGTGGTGGCGCTCAATACCGATGCCTCGGCACGGCGCCTGGGCAAGGGCCCGGATCGGCCGCTGAACAATCAGCAGGACCGGGCGGTGCTGATGGCCGCGCTGGAGTCGGTCAGCCTGGTGACCTGGTTTGACGAAGACACGCCGACCGCGCTGATCAGCGAACTCAAACCCGACATCCTGGTCAAGGGCGGCGACTACGACATGCAAAAACTGCCCGAAACCAAAGTGGTGGAAGCCTACGGCGGCAAGGCCCTGGCAATTCCCTTTGTCGAAGGCTACTCGACCACGGCGCTGGTGAAAAAGATCCGCAGCGCCGATTGAACGGCCTGACTCAGGCTGTTTTGGCGATCAGCACCGAGTTGGAGCCGCCAAAAGCAAACGAATTGGACATCACCGCACGCAGGCCCTTGCTGTCCCTGGCCTGCAGCGGGATGTAGTCAAGATCGCAGCGCGGGTCGGGTGTTTCAAGAAAGGCGGTGGGCGGCAGTTGCCCGGTCCGCAAGGCCATCACGCTGGCAAGAAATTCCATGGCGCCCGCAGCGCCCATGGCGTGCCCGTGCACGCCTTTGGTGGAGCTGATTGGCAATGCGTCGGCGGCGTCCTGAAATGCCAGCCGGATGGCATTGGTTTCAACCACGTCACCGACTTCCGTGGCCGTGCCGTGGGCGTTGAGGTAACCGATGTCAGCTGCTTTCAGGCCGGCGTCCTGCAGGCCCAGCGCCATGGCGCTGGCCTGGCCCTGCGCTTCCGGCTGGGTCAGGTGGTGTGCGTCGGTGGTCGAGGCGTAGCCGGCGAGTTCGGCCAGGATGGTGGCGCCGCGGCGTTTGGCGCTTTCCCAGTCTTCCAGCACCAGCATGGCCGAGCCCTCGGACAAGACCAGACCGGAGCGGTCTTTCGAGAAAGGCCGGCAGGAGGCATGCGGGCCATCGGCGTGCGGCCTGGCCAGTGTGTGCATGGCTTGCCAGGCCTTGATGGTGCCGCGATTGAGCAGGGCTTCCGCGCCGCCTACCAGCATGGCATCGGCATAACCATGGCGTATCTGCCGGAAGGCGTCGCCGATGGCGGTTGCCGACGAGGCGCAGGCGTTGGAAACCGTGCTGTTCGGGCCTTTCAGCCCGAATTCCATGGCCAGGTGGGCGGCCGTCGCGTTGTTCATGGCCAGCACCACGGTCATGGGGCGCAGGCGAGCCACTTTTTGCTCCAGCAGGGCGGTGTAGGCCGCATCCAGCGAGCCGGCGCCGCCGCTGCCCGTGCCCAGGGACACGCCAAAGCGCTCCGGCAGCAAGCCGCCCCAGGTCGAAGCATCGCCGAGACCCGCCTGCAGCATGGCTTCTCGGGCCGCCACCAGCGCAAACTGGCTGACCCGGTCCATGGTCAGCAGCTTGGCTTTGGCAAAGTAGGTTTCGGGGTTGAAGTCGATATCGCCGGCCAGCACGCTTTCGGGGCCAGTGGGAAAGGCAATGTTGATGGCGCGAATGCCGGAGCGGGCCGCCAGCAGGGATTCAAAAAAGGCAGGGCAGCCGGTGCCTACGGGAGAAACAATACCCAGACCGGTGATGGCAACACGACGCAAGGCAGTCATCAGGGGAGCCGCAAGGCGGTTCAGGCGGTGGGCGTGCCCGCAGGACCTTTGGGCAGCAGGGGTTCTATCAGCTGGACCATTTCGTCGAGTGTGCGCGGCGGGTTGGCCTGGTCGGGAATCTGGATGCCGAATTTGTCTTCGATCTGGAACAGGAACTCAATCACAGCAAGGGAATCGAGCCCAAGGCTTTCCAGCGTTGCACCGGGCAGCAGCTTGTCTTCGGCTATCCCAAATGTCTCGGCAAAAAGGTTAATCAAATCAGAATTCATCAGAACAAAACCCAAAGGTGCCTGGGCACCATAGCATCAGCACAATAGCCCCATAGCTTAACATTTCTTTACACTGGGACAGACCCTGATGGATGCCCACATTACCAGTCAACGCGCTGGCGGCTAAACGGACTACCGGCGAGGCCGTATCAAGGTGTGTACATCTGCTTGACCGCATCGGACAGGCTGAAGGTGCTCAGCATTTCGCCCAGATAACTGATTGGAGCCGGTGCATCGGCAATCGTTCCAATTTCAGCGCGCAAGCGGGCATTGCTGAACACCGCGTCTGCCGTCAGAAACGGCAAATAAGGTTGCAGGGAGGCAAACATCCAGCGCTGGCGCGCGAATTTCGGCACGGGAACATAGTCGCGGCCGCGCATGACCAGTTTTTTGATGCCGGGCATGGTCAGTATCAGTTCGTCGGCCAGGGCCTGGAAGGTCATGGACGCTTCACCGGTGGACACGTGGTAGCAGTCATGCGCCAGGTCGTTTTTAAGCAGCATCTCCGCAAACGCACCGGCAATGAAATCGACAGGTGCAAAGTCCAGCCTGGCCAGAGGCTCCAGCGGAACCTCGCCGAGTTCGGCCATCACGGGGATGGACCACAACATGTTGCGCGCCAGCTTGGCGTCATCGATGCCGCGGGACAACACTATGCCAGGGCGCAGGCTGACGAAAGGCACGCCCGTCGCACGCAACAGTTTTTCGGCATCGCGCTTGGAACGTATGTAGTCGTTGGCGTAACCCGCAAAAGGCATGTCCTCGGTGATCACGCCGCGCGGCTCCGTGGTTACGGCGGCGGTGCCGACAAAAAAACCGCGTTGCGAGGGCTTGAGGGTTTTGAGGATGCCGGCGAAGTTTTCGGCAGCCTTGATATTGATGGGGTAAACGCCTGCGTCGGGCTTGAAGGAGGTGCTGGCCGCCGAGTGCAGTATCACGTCGGCCGCCTGAATGATGGCGGGGCTCAGTCCGAAGTTGGGTGCTTCGATGTCACCGGCTTCGGCCGAGACCTTGTCGGCGAATTCAGGTTTCCACAAGACGCTTTTTTGCAGCCGGTCCAGCAGCCGTTCCCTGGCGCTGGCGGAGTCGCGGGCCCGCACGACAGCCGTGCTCTGGATGCCGCGGGCGGCCAGGATAAGCATCAACTCGCCACCTATCAGGCCGGTTGCGCCCGAAAGCAGTACGCGTTTTTGCATGTGAATCACTCTGAAGTGCGAAGCCGCAAATTATAAGCGGGCGGCATCTGGCGTTCAGCTGCCTGCGTGTGCCTCGTTTCCGGGTTTGCCTGCACTGTTCTGCGGGTGCTTGCGCCTCACGACACGACCCAGCCAGTGCTCAAGGTCGTCGATATAGGTGAACACCGCGGGCACGACCAGCAGGCTCAGCAAGGTGGAGGTGATCAGCCCGCCGATGACGGCAATCGCCATGGGCGAGCGAAAGCTCGGGTCGGCGCCCCAGCCCAGCGCCAGTGGCATCATGCCGGCACCCATGGCGATGGTGGTCATGATGATGGGTCGCGAGCGTTTGTGGCAGGCATCAACCAGCGCGTCAAAGCGGTTCAATCCCGCCTGCCTGGCCAAAATCGCGTAGTCGACCAGCAGGATGGAGTTTTTGGTGACTATGCCCATCAGCATGATGAGGCCAATCATGGACGGCATGGACAGCGCCTTGCCGGTGAGCAGCAGGGCCACAAAGGCGCCGCCTATCGACAGCGGCAGGGCCGCCAGTATGGTCACGGGCTGCATGAAGTCCTTGAACAGCAGCACCAGCACGCCGTAAATGCACAGCACGCCAATCGTCATGGCAACGCCGAAACTGGCGAACAGCGCCTGCATTTCCTGCGCATCGCCCAGCTCGGCAATCTTCACGGACGGCGGCAGGTTTTTCATGGACGGCAGGGCGCGGGCCTCGGCATTGACCTCGCCCAGGGTCCGGCCGCCGAGCTCGACATTCAGTGTCACGTTGCGGCTGCGGTTCAGGCGGTCGATTTGCGCCGGGCCGGACTCCATGGTGACGCTGGCGACATTGCCGAGCATCACCGGCCCGTGTTTGCCGGGCACGGTCAGGCGCTCAATCGCCGACAGGTCGGCGCGCACGGCATCGGGAAGCTTGACGCGTATCGGCACCTGCCGCTCCGACAGGTTGAGTTTGGGCAGGCTGGTGTCGTAGTCACCGGCGGTGGCTACTCGCACCGTCTCGCCTATGCTGGCCGCGGTCACGCCCAGGTCGGCCGCACGGGCAAAGTCAGGCCGCACGATGATCTCGGGGCGAACCAGGGCCGCGCTGGAGCTCACATTGCCTATGCCCTGCAAGGTGCGCAGTTCACGCTCCACCTTTTGCGCTGACTCGGACAGCGCCACCGGGTCCGAGCTGCGCAGCACCAGCTGCATTTTCACGCCGGTGTCGGGCGGCCCGACATTAAAGCGCGCGCCGGGAATGGCGTCCAGCTTCTGGCGTATCCGGGTTTCAATGGCCGGCAGCGACTCCGAGCGGTCGTTGCGGTGCACGGTGGTGAGCGTCAGCACGGCGCGGCGGGCCTCGGCGGCCGCGCCGGGCGCGAATTCGTCGCCGCTGGAGCCGCCGCCTACGGAGCTGAAAACGCCGGTGATGCCCTTGACCTGCATCGCCGCCTGGCGGGCCTGCTCGGCGATGCGGCTGGTCTCGGCCAGCGTGCTGCCGGGCGGCAATTCCATATTGATCTGTGTTTGCGCCCGGTCTGCCGCCGGCACAAAACCCGTGGGCAGCAAACCGACCAGCGCGATCGATGCCGCAAAAAACAGCGCCGCCGCCGTGATGGTGACAAGGCGGTGCTGCAGGCACCATTTCATGATGCGCATATAGCGCTGCATCAGCCAGCTGTCGGTGTCTTCCCGGTGCGTTGTGGGTTTGAGGATGTAGGCGGCCATCATGGGCGTGAGCAGCCGCGCCACCACCAGCGAAGCCAGGATGGCCAGCACTGCCGTCCAGCCGAACTGCTTGAAGAACAGGCCGGGTATGCCGCCCATGAAGGCGGTCGGCAAAAACACCGCGACCAGCGCGAACGTGGTGGCAATCACTGCCATGCCGATTTCATCGGCGGCTTCCATGGCGGCCTGCATGGGCGTCTTGCCCATGCGCAGGTGGCGCGAGATGTTTTCAATTTCCACGATCGCGTCGTCGACCAGCACGCCGACCACCAGCGCCAGCGACAGCAATGTCACGGTGTTGAGGGTGTAGCCGAAATACTTGAGCCCGAGAAAGGTCGGGATGACCGACAAAGGCAAGGCGGCCGCGGCCACCAGCGTGGCGCGCCAGTCGCGCAAAAACCACCACACCACCAGCACCGCCAGCAGCGCGCCTTCGTACAGCAGGTCCATCGAGCCTTCAAAGTTCTCCTGCACCGGCTGGGCGTTGTCAATCACCTGCTTGAGCACGATGTTGGGGTTGGCCGCCTGCAGTTCCGCCACGGCGGCGCGCGCACCCCTGGCGACTTCAACCTCACTTGCGCCCTTGGTGCGGAAAATCTCGAAACCCACCACTTTCTGGCCATCCTGCGTGGCTAGGGAGCGCGGCTCGACCACGGTGTCCTCGACCTTGGCCACCTGGTCCAGCCGGATATGGCGGCCGTCGGCCAGGGGCAGGTCCAGCCGGGCCAGTTCGGCGGCGGTTTTGACGGTGGCAATCGTGCGCACCGATTGCTGGGCGCCGCTGACGTCACCGCGTCCGCCTGGCGCTTCCTGCTGAACCAGCCTCAGCTGGTGCGAGACATCGAGGGCGCTCACATTGAGGGCCGCCATTTTTTCCGCATCCAGCTCGACGCGGACTTCGCGGCTGACACCGCCCATGCGTTTGACCGCGCCAACACCCGGCACATTGAGCAGCCGTTTGGTCACCGCGTTGTCAACAAACCAGCTCAAATCCTGGTCATCTATCTGGCTTTTGCTGCCATCGCGGGACGGCGCGGGCGCTGCCACAAAGGTCAGCACCACACGGCCAGCGGTTGAGGCCTTGGTGACCGACGGGTCGCGCAACTCGCTGGGCATGTCGGCGCGCACGCGGGCGACCGCGTCACGCACATCGTTCACGGCTTCGGACAGCTGCTTTTCAAGGATGAACTCGACGGTGATCTCGACGGACCCGTCCAGCACGCTGGTGTAGATGTTTTTGATGCCCTGCAGCGATGCGACCGAATCCTCGATCTTGCGCGCGACCTCGGTCTCCAGCTGCGCCGGGGCCGCGCCTGGCAGCGAGGCGTGCACGGTCACTATGGGCAGTTCGATGTCGGGGAAGTCCTGCACCGCGCTGGAGCGGTAGGCCAGCAGGCCGGCCAGCGTGAGCAGCACAAACAGCATGATCGCCGGGACAGGGTTCTTGATGGAGAGGGAGGAGAAGTTCATGGCCGCTCCTTATTTGATAGCTGGCTGCGCAGGAACTACAGGGTCTGGGCCCTTGTTTTGTTCTGGTTTTTGGGTGTTTTCGCTGTTCTGGGGCGCCACCTTGTTTACCAGGTCGCCATCGTTGAGAAAGCCCGCGCCGCTGGCCACCAGCTCCGCATCGGGCTTGATGCCGGAGATCACCTCCACCCGCTCGCCCAGGCGCCGGCCGGTCTGCACCTTGAGCTGGCTGACATGGTTGCCGGCGCCCAGCACAAACACATAACTGAAACCATCGCGGATCACCACGGACTGCTGCGGTATGGTCAGCGCATTGGACGCGCCCAGGTCGAACTCGCCCTTGGCGAACATGCCGGCCTTGACCGGCACCTGGGCCGCATCAAGCTTGCCGACGGTGTTGGGCAGGTCCACATAGACCAGCGCCGAGCGGGTCTGCGGATCGACGGTGGGCGCAATCATGCGCACCCGGCCCTGGAGCGTCACGCCATTGGCGGCGACCACGGTTGCGGCGGTGCCGGCGCTCAGGCGGCCGAGTTCGCTGGACGTGACTTCGGCGCGCCACTCCAGCCGCCCGCCGCGAATCATGCGAAACAGCTCGGTGCCCGCGCCAACGACCGCGCCCACGGTGGCGGTGCGTGCGGATATGACGCCGTTGTCGGGCGCCAGCAATTGCGTTTGTTTCAGCCGCACCTGCTGCACGGTCAGCGTGGCCTTCGCCGCTTCTAGGCGGGCCCTGGCGGTTTTTTCCGCCGTCATGTACTGGTTGATCTGCTGCTCGCTCAGGGCACCGCTGGCCTGCAGCGTGCGGGCTTTCTCGGCATTGGCCGCCGCATCCAGTGCATTCGCCTCGGCCTCCGCCATGCTGGCGCGGCTTTGCGCGACTTCGGCCTGGACCGATTCCAGGGCAAAGACGGCCAGCACCTGGCCGGCGCGCACCTTGTCGCCAACATTGGCGCGCACCTCGGTCAGCCGCAGGCCATTGGCTTCGCTGCCTATGATGGCCTCCTGCCAGGCTGTGATGCTGCCGTTGGCGGACAGCCGGATGGGCAGGCTGGCCTGGCTGGGCCATACAGTGGTGACCGTCAGCGCCGCTTTGGGTGTGCTTTTTTTCTTCTCGTCCGCAGCCCCGGATTTTGCAGAAAAAATGGCCGCAGCGCCCAGCCCAAGGGCGGCAACAGCTATTAAAATAATAGCGACCGGTTTGCGTTTGAGTTCGAGTTTTTTCATACGTGTGATGGGGCGGGCTGCAATTCAGGGCCGGAACGGCAATGCCGATTCCGGGATGTCAAACACCATGGGGTTGGGCGGCGGCGCGGAGACGGTCCAGCCGCCCCCCAGCGCACGGTACAACGCGACCCAGGCGCTTCTGCGCTCCTTCTCAAGGCTCACCACCGCGCTTTGGGCCGACAGCAGCGTGCGGCGCGACTCTTCCAGCTCGACCAGGCTGGCCAGGCCGGCCTTGTAGCGGGCCTCGGTGCCGGTAAAGGAGGCACGGTAGCCTTCGGCCGCCACCGCCGTATCGCCGCTGCGATCAGCGGTGCTTTGCAGGTTGACAAGCGCTTCCTCGACCTCCTGGACCGCTTGCCTTACCTTGGCGCGGTATTTGCCGGCGGCTTCTTCATAACGGGCTTTGGCCGCCTCCAGGTTGGCCTGGCTGGCCCCGCCATCGAACAGTGGCACCGTCAAGGCGATGGGGCCTACCGACCAGGTGTTGAAGTCCAGATTGAAGGCGCGTGCGCGCGCCCTGTTGGTGGCGATGGAGCCCGCGATGCTCAGCCGCGGATAACGTTGTGCGCGTGCGCTGCCCACCTCAAAGCTGGCGGCCGTCAGCTCGCGTGCCGCGTTGTAGACGTCCGGGCGCTGCGCGAGGACTTCTGCAGGAACGCTGGATATCTCGGCAATGCCTTGCTGCGGTGTATCAGGAGGAGCTTGTGCCAGTTTTTGCCTGAGCTCGGGTTCGTACAACGCGGTCATTGAAACCAGCACCTTGATATCCACGTCGCACTGGGCCCGTTGCTGTGTCACGCGGCTGTTGCCCTCGGCCGCGCTGGCGCGTGCCAGCGCGGCGGTGGCCGGTGCGTTAAAGCCGGCTTTGGTGGCGAGGTCATTCAGTCTGGCTGTCTCGGCGCGGGAGCGGGCATCGGCCTGCGCGACCAGCAGCAGCTTGTCACAGGCGCGCACGCCGTAGTACTGGTTGGCCACCTCTGCCGCGACGGAAACCCGGGCTTCATGCCAAAGCGCTTCAGAGCCCTGGAAGCGTTCGTTGTCCGCTTCAAGACTGGCGCGATTCTGGCCAAACAGGTCCATCTCCCAACTGGTTTGCAGGCCGAGCTGCCCCAGGTTGGTAACAGGGGGCACCGTGCGGTTGACGGGGCCCGACAGGCTGCGGCTTACGCTGGTGGTGGCGTCCAGCGTGGGCAGCAGGGCTGCCCCCGACTTGGTGCGGGTCGCTGCGGCCTGCTCAATGTTGGAGCGTGCCGTGATCACCGAGGGGCTGACGGCCTGGGCAGCCTCAATCAGCTCCACCAGCAAGGGGTCATTTTGCTGTTGCCACCATTGCGACAAGCCGGTCAGGCTGCCGTTGTGCGGCAGGCTGTCGGCGTTGGTGGTCGTGGGCGTCGTGCTGCTGTTGCTGCTGCCTGGCGGCAGGGGCGCATACCATTGAGGTGGTGTCGAGATGGAAACAGTTGCGGGCGGTGCGGTCGCCGCGCAGCCTGCGAGGGCCAGCGCCGCGGCCAGCCCAAAGGCCTGCGCAAACGGAAAGCGGCGGCCGGAGCTATCAAGTCTTCTCATGAATTGGTTTTCCTGATGCGTGGCCTGGCGCTGGCCTGCCCGGCGCCCTGGCCGCGGCGCGTGGCCTCGGTCGCTACCATGGCCTCGGCATAATTCACCAGGCGGCTGCACCATTGGTCTACAGCCTGGGGTTTGCCCAGCAGTTGCGGCCGGATGACTTCAACGATGTCGCGGCAGATAAACAGCTGCAGCGCCAGCCCGGCGATGGAAAAAGCCAGCCTGTGGATGTCGTCATCGGCCTTGCCGACCCGCAGGTGGCGGCACAGGACTTCGACCAGCGCCGCATGCGCGGGCTTGATGCCATGGTCGACTTCTTCGGCCCAGAGCCCTGTAGGCTCCAGCATCTCGCGGAAATGCAGGCGGGTGCAGAGCTGCACCAGTTCGCCCTGTTGCAGCGGCTCCAGGAAACTGCTGAAGAAGCCCTCAAGCGACTGGTGCAGGTCCAGGTGCGGCTGGTTATAGACCGCGATGTCATCACCAACGCTGCCCATGGGCTCGGTGAAGACCGCCCGGTACAGGCCGGCCTTGTCGCCGAAGTAATAACTGATGGCCGCGATGTTCGCGCCGGCAGCCAGTGCAATCTCGCGCGTCGAGGTTTTGGAAAAACCTTTCTCGGAAAAAAGCCTGAGCGCGGTTTGCAGCAACTGCGCCCTGGCGCCAGCGCCGTCCGAGCGCTGTTTGCGGCTCGCGGGCTGGACTGCCGTGGAGGCCGGCGGGGAGGTCAGGCGGGGCGATGCATTCATTGGAGTACCTTCGTGCTTGGCACTGCGGTGCGCGCTTGCCCGGGGCGGCCCGGCGCTGTGCGGATACGCCCGATTAAAGCATATGAATCAATCGTTTGATTTAACTAAATCGGTGAGGAAGATGCAAAAACAGCAGCCCACAGCGCCTGGATGGCATCGCGTTCCGCCTGCAGTTCCGGCGGCATGACCTGTGTCGGCGCTTCATTCAGGCGTGCACGGTGCTGCACGCGCCTGAGCTCGCGGTAGGCGCTGGCGGCCTGCTGGCCCACGCCTGGCGGCAGCAGGCCGACGGTTTCGGCGCATTGCAGCAGGGCGATATTGCCGATGTTCTGCACCAGTTCGGCGTGTTTGGCGGACTGCGACAGCACCAGGAACTGCACGGAAAACTCGGCGTCCACCATGCCGCCTGTGCTGTGTTTTACGTCAAACCCGTCACCCTTGACGGGGCGGGCCGCACGGACTTTTTCGCGCATGGCGACAATCTCGCCGCGCAGCAGCGCGGCGTCGCGCGGCGCGGTGATGACGCTTTCCCGGACCTGCTCGAAGCGTGCGCGCAGGGAATCCTCCCCGAGGACAAACCGGGCACGCGTCATGGCCTGGTGTTCCCAGGTCCAGGCGGTGTTGCTGCCGCGCTGCTGCTGGTAGCGGGTGTAGGCCTCAAAACTGGTGACCAGCAGGCCCGAATTGCCGTTGGGCCGCAGGGCGGTGTCGATCTCGAACAGGTCGCCTTCGCCGGTTTTGACGGTCAGCCAGTTGATCAGCTTGCGGACAAAGGCCGCATAAACTTCCGCGGCCTGCTCGTGCTCGTCTTCATAAACAAACACGATGTCCAGGTCGCTGCCGTAGCCGAGCTCCTTGCCGCCCAGCTTGCCGTAGGCAATGATGGCGAATTGCGGGCTTTCGCGGTGTTTGTTTTTAAGGCGCTGCCAGCACCACTCGGTGGTGACGGCCAGGATCACCTCGGCCAGCGCGCTCAGGTCGTCGGCCACCTGTTCCACCGTGAGCACACCTTCCACATCCCGGGCAAGGGTGCGAAAGACCTCCGCATGGTGGGCGCGGCGCAGCAGGTTCAGGCAGGCTTCTTCGTCGTCTTCGCCGGTGCGCCTGAGGGCCGCCAGGCGCAGCTGCAGCTCCCTGGTGAAGGCCGCGCGGTCAAAACGTTCATGCAGCAGCGCCTCGCTGGCCAGCTCGTCAATCACGCCCGGGTGCTGAAGCAAATAGCGTGCGGGCCACTTCGCGGCACCGAGCAGGCGCAGCAGGCGGACATGCACCGCCGGGCGCTCCAACAGCAGCGCCAGGTAACTCTCGCGCCGCAGCAGGGGTTCTATCCAGTCAATCACCCGCAGGGCCGCCTCTTCGGTGACGGTGCCCTCGCTGAGCCAGAGAGCGGTGCGTTGTACCAACTGGGTGAGGCGGGCGCGTGAGTCATCGCGCAGGGCCAGCACCTTGGGGTTCTGGCGCCACAAGGCCAGGCGGGCGCGAAACTGGCTGGGCCACTGCGCCGACAGGTTGTCCAGGAGGTCGTCAAGCTGCGGCGGCGCCGAGCCCTTGGCTCCGGCGCCCTTGCCGCAGCCCTTGCACTCGGGTTTGCCGCCCAGCAGCTTGTCGAACTCTTGCGCGACCAGTTCGCGGTGGGCATCCAGGTCGCTGAGGAAGGGGCAGCAGTTGCTGTAACCCAGGGTTTGTGCAATCCAGTTCAGGTCATCGTCCCGGGTCGGCAGGACGTGGGTCTGCTGGTCGTCCAGGTACTGGATGCGGTGCTCAACCCGGCGCAAAAAATCATAGGCACGCGCCAGCGCATCAGCCGTTTCCTGAGGCATCAGGCCGGCATGGGCCAGGCGGCCCAGCGCGTCGACGGTGGGCCGGGTGCGCAGTTCGGGAAACTGCCCGCCGCGCACCACCTGCAGGAGCTGCACGGTAAATTCAATCTCGCGGATGCCGCCGCGCGATATCTTCACATCATTGGCGCGCTCGGGATGGCCGGCGCAACGTTTGGCCGCGTGTTCGCGAATTTGCCGGTGCAGCGTGCGCAGGGAATCAAAAACGTTGTAATCGAGGTAGCGCCTGAATACAAAAGG
Organism: Pseudomonadota bacterium; assembly: GCA_040388255.1. Lineage (GTDB taxonomy): Bacteria > Pseudomonadota > Gammaproteobacteria > Burkholderiales > Burkholderiaceae_C > Polaromonas. The sequence continues at coordinate 27,457 of JAZKCE010000033.1, forward strand.
CAGTATCAGCCCGCGCAAGGCCTGCGCGGAGCCGTTCTTGATGCATTCGAACGGCGCCACCACGCGGCTTTTGAGCCATGCAAAGCGTTCCCATTCGCGGCCCTGCGCCTGGAAATATTCTTCGAGCGCATTGAATGAAATGGCAGCAGGCCCGGAATTGCCGTTGGGCCGCAGCGCCAGATCAACCCGGAACACAAAACCGTGTTCCGTGGTGTCGCCGATCAGGCTGTAGATGGCCTTGACCTGAAGCGCAAAATATTCGTGGTTGGAAATCCTGCCGCGGCCATCGGGCCGGCCGGAAGTTTCGCCATCGTGGTCGTAAACATAAATCAGGTCGATGTCGCTGGAGACATTGAGCTCGCGCGCCCCCAGCTTGCCCATGCCAACAATCCACAACTGGGCACGGTCGGCCGGCGCGCCGGTATTGTTGTCGGGGCATTGGGGTGCGCCATGCGCCTCATCCAGGGCTGCCCGGGATGTGAGCGTGGCCACATCCAGCGCCAGTTCGGCCAGCTCGGTCATGGCGCGCGTCACCACGCTGAGCGTGGCCTGGCTTGCGGCATCGCCATCACAGTCGAGGACTACCAGGCGCTCCATCACGAGCTGGCGCAGCACGCGCAAGGCGGCGCCGGTCTCCAAGCCCTGCGCCAGCAAGGCCTGCAGGCAAGGCTCCATGCTGGCCCGCACGGGCGCGCCTTGCGGCAGCAGGTCCAACTGGCTGGCATAGCGGCGCCGTATGCGCTGCACAAAACGCGAATAAGCGGCGGCATCCGAAGTCGCCGGGGCTGTCGGGTGGGCGCTGGCAGGGAGGTTGTGGGTCGAGGGCATCACACTACTTCACAAAACTTCACGGTGGCTCCTGGAACGGACAACTGCGCTGACGGTCATAATTCTCCTGCCAATGATTCAGATGACTTCCCTACTGCCAACCCTGCAAAACATGGCATCGCGGCGCATGCGGTGGCTGGCCTGTATTGCCCGCCTCCTGCTTTGGCTGACGGTGGCGGCCTGGTTGCTGTTTGGCGCAAGCTGGGCCGTGCTTCACGGCTGGATTGTGCCGCGAATCGGGGAGTTTCGCCCGCGCCTTGAATTGGAAGCCAGTAAAACCCTGGGGGTGACTGTCCGCATTGGCGGGATATCCACCCAGTCCGGAGGGCTGATTCCTTCGTTCGAGTTGCGTGATGTGCTGCTGCTGGACATGCAGGGGCGCGAAGCCTTGCGCCTGCCGCGCGTGCTGGCTTCCCTCTCGCCGTCTTCGCTTTTGCGCATGGGGTTCGAGCAGCTTTTTATTGACCAGCCGACGCTGGAAGTCCGGCGGGCCGCCGACGGCAGGGTCTATGTTGGAGGCCTTGACGTTTCGCAAGACCATCACAACAACGCGGTTGCCGACTGGATTTTTTCGCAGGCCGAGTTGTCCATCAAGGGTGGCACGGTACGCTGGACCGATGAGTTGCGCCATGCGCCGCCGCTGGCCCTGGGCCAGGTTGATGTGGTGCTGCGCAATGGGCACCGCCGGCATCTGATGCGCCTGGACGCCACGCCCCCGGCGGAATGGGGCGAGCGTTTCAGTTTGCGCGGCATTTTCAGGCAGCCCCTGCTGTCCGGCGACGCGGGCCAGTGGATGAACTGGTCGGGTCAGCTGTATGCGGAGTTCAGCCGCGTCGATGTTTCCCGCATCAAGGACTACGCCAGCCTGGACACCATGGGCATGAAGCTGAAAGCCGGCAACGGCAGCCTGAGGGCATGGGCTGATGTGGACCAGGGGCAGATCACCGGCGGAACGGCGGATGTGGCGCTGCTGGAGGTGGACGCCCAGCTGGGCAAGGCGCTTGAACCGCTGGTGCTGGAGTCGGTGATGGGGCGTTTTGGCGGCCGGCAGCTGGCCGGCGGATTCGAGTTCAGCACCGAGGGATTGCATTTCAGCACCAAGGACGGCCTGCGCTGGCCGGGCGGCAACCTGGCCCTGGTCCACACCGGCGCGCAGGGGAAAACAGCGCAGCAAAACGAACTCAAGGCCGACCGGCTGGACCTTGCCGCGGTGGCGCAGATCGCCAACCGTTTGCCGCTGGATGCCGCAACCCACGCCGTGATCGCGTCTTATGCGCCCAAGGGCCTGGTTGAAAGCATAGAGGCGCGCTGGCAAGTGCCGGTTGACGGGGCCATGACTTTTGCCGCCAAAGGCCGGGTGACGGGGCTGGAGCTGGCGTCCCTGCCCCATCCTGGCGTGGCTGGCGGAACCCCTGCGGATTCGCCGGCCCATGAACAGCCGGGCCGGCCCGGCGTGAGCGGGGCGGCCATTGATTTTGACGTGACGCAGGGCGGCGGCAAGGCCACGGTCAACATCAGCCGCGGGACCCTTGACCTGCCGGGTGTTTTTGAAGACCCGCGCATCGTTCTGGACAAGCTGTCGCTGGATGCCCAGTGGAAGCTGGCGGACGGCAAGATAGACACCCAGCTGCGCAACATCAAATTCTCCAGCGCGGATGCCGAAGGCGTGGCGCAGGCCAGCTGGCAGTCGGGCGCGGCGGCGGCCGGGCCGGATGCCTCCCTGGGTGTGCTGGATTTGCAGGGCAGCCTGAGCCGCGGCGACGGCGCCAGGGTCCACCGCTACCTTCCGCTGGTGCTGCCGGACCGCGTCCGCCACTATGTGCGCGACGCCGTTGTGCAGGGCGAGGTCAGCGACGTGAAATTCCGGGTCAAGGGGCCGGTTGACCACATTCCCTTTTCTGACCCGGCCCAGGGCGAATTCAAGGTATCTGCCAAAGTCAAAAACGGCACGTTTGCCTATGTTCCCGCATCGGTACAGGCGAAGGGCGAACAGCCATGGCCGATGTTGGCCGAAGTCCAGGGGGAGCTGGTCTTCAACCGCGCCGCGCTGGAGGTCAATGGCGCCAGCGCAAGGGTTGCGGGCCTGACCGGCCTGCAGCTTGTGAAGGCCGATGCACACATTCCCGACCTCATGCATTCAGCCACGCTGGATCTGGGCGCCAGCCTGAAGGGGCCGCTGGCCGAGGCGCTGGGTTTTGTCAATGCTTCCCCGATTGGCGGCATGACCGGCCAGGCGCTTGCAAAGGCAGTCGCCAGCGGCACTGCCGACTACGGTTTCCGCCTGAATTTGCCGCTGCACTCCGTGGATAAAACCCGGGTGCAGGGGACGGTATCCCTGCCGGGCAATGATGTGCAGTTCACCCCGGCGTCGCCCATGCTGGCTCGCCTTAAAGGCGTGGTGACTTTCAGCGAAACCGGGTTTAACGTCGCGGCGGCCCAGGCGCGCCTGCTGGGCGGTGATATCCGGTTTGAGGGCGGTACGCGGACAGTGTCACGCGCCACGGCGGCCGGCGGCAAGACCGAACCGGGGGAAAACAATATTGTTTTCAAGGCGCAGGGAACACTCACGGCCGAGGGCGTGAGGCAGGCCAGGGACCTGGGTTTTGCCGCCCGCCTGGCGCAGAACGCCAGCGGCAGCGCAGCCTATTCGGCGACCCTCGGTTTCAGGCGCGGCGTGACCGAGATGGTGGTGTCAAGCAACCTGCAGGGCATGGCGCTGAGCCTGCCGGCGCCCTTGAACAAGAGTGCTGAAGCCGCCCTGCCTGTGCGCTATGAAAACACCCTGCTGCGCGATTCCCTGGCGCCTGGGCAAAAACTGCAGGACCAGCTGGTCCTGACCGTGGGCTCTGTTGCTTCGATCAACTATGTGCGTGATGTCAGCGGTGAGCAGGCCCGGGTACTCCGGGGCGGCATCGGTGTCGGGCTTGGCCCCGGCGAGTCCCTGCCTTTGCCGGAAAGCGGTGTGGCGGCCAACATCAACCTTGCCAGGATAGATATAGATGCCTGGGAGAAAGCCCTTTCGGCCTCCACCGTGGCGCGGCCTGCCGTGCCGGCCATCACGCTGGGGGCGCCTGTAACGCCCGCGGTGCCAGCCGGGCCGATTTTTTCCGGCGCTTCATTGGGTTACCTGCCGACGCAGATGGCGATACGCGCCAGGGAACTGCAGATGGAAGGCCACAGGCTGAACAATGTGGTGCTTGGCGGAACGCGTGAAGGCCTGAACTGGCGTGCCAATATCGATGCCACCGAACTTAACGGTTATGTCGAGTTTCGCCAGCCCGGGGGCGCCGGCGCGGGACGTGTGTTTGCGCGGCTGTCGCGCCTGAGCCTGGGGCAAAACACGGCCAGTGATGTGGAAACCATTCTCGATGAGCAGCCGGCCAATATTCCCGCCCTTGACGTGGTGGTGGACGACCTGGAGCTGCGCGGCAAAAAGCTCGGGCGTGTTGAAATTGACGCGGTGAACCGCAGCGCATCGGTCATCGCCCGCGACGGCGGGGTGCGGGAGTGGCGCCTCAATAAATTCAACATCATCATGCCGGAAGCGGTGCTGACGGCAAGCGGCAACTGGGTGGCCGTGAATGCCCTGGCACCCGTGGCTGTGCCGGCAGCCACACCACGGCCGCGCGCGGCCGTCGAGCGCCGGCGAACCGTGATGAATTTCAAACTGGACATCGCCGATTCCGGCGAGTTGCTAAAGCGTTTTGGCATGAGCGACGTGATACGCCGCGGCAAGGGCAAGATGGAAGGCCAGGTGGCCTGGATAGGCTCGCCGCTGAGCCTGGACTACCCCAGCATGAGCGGGCAATTCAATGTGAATATCGAATCCGGCCAGTTTCTCAAGGCCGACCCGGGCATTGCCAAGCTGCTGGGCGTGTTGAGCCTGCAGTCCCTGCCGCGCCGCCTGACGCTGGATTTCCGCGACGTGTTCTCGGAAGGTTTTGCCTTTGATTTTGTACGCGGCGACGTCAACATCAACCAGGGCGTGGCCGCCACCAACAACCTGCAGATGAAGGGCGTCAATGCGGCTGTCCTGATGGAAGGCAGCGCCGACATCGCCAGGGAAACGCAGGACATCAAGGTTGTGGTGGTGCCCGAAATCAATGCCGGGACGGCCTCGCTGATTGCAACGGTGATCAACCCGGCGATTGGCCTGGGAAGTTTCCTGGCACAGTATTTCCTGCGCCGCCCGCTGATCCAGGCCACTACGCAGGAGTTTCACATTGACGGCAGCTGGGCTGACCCAAAAATTAGCAAAATAGAGAAAGTAGAGCGCAAGCCCTGATCCTAGAAACAGCAGCTGACTGCTCGCCAATTTCCGAAAGGTTGTATGACTATTGACTTTTTCCTCTTCGATGGAGTGCAGCTTGCGGGTGACGGCGCCATGCACCCGATTGCACAGCGCTCGCCGCACCATGCCGCGTTGCTCCGCCTTGTGGGCAAGAGCCCACGGCGTTGTCACGCCTTGCCTGGGAGGCCGATCACCGCGCACTCGGGCGCATCCAGCTGCTGTTTCTAGGATGAAAGTCGCCGCACTCCAGATGGTGTCGTCCGCGGACATCGGCATTAACCTCAATACCGCGCGCGGCTTGCTTGAGCAGGCCGCGGAGCAGGGGGCCGAACTGGCGGTTCTTCCCGAGTATTTTTGCCTGCTCGGCTTGAGGGACACGGACAAGCTGCAGTTTGCCGAGCAGCCGGGCCGCGGTCCGCTGCAGGATTTTTTGGGTCGGTGCGCGCGCGAGCTCGGCCTGTGGATCGTGGGCGGAACCGTGCCGCTTGCAACCGGGCCGGCCGGTGAGGCGGTCAAACAGGTCTTTAACAGCACGCTGGTGTATGACCCCAAAGGCCAATGCACGGCGCGCTACGACAAGATGCACCTTTTCCGTTTTGACAATGGCCGGGAAAGTTTCGATGAGGCGCGCGTGCTGCAGCCGGGCCGGCAGCCTGTGACTTTCGATTTGCCCTCTAGGGACGGCAACACCTGGCGGATCGGTTTGAGCATTTGTTATGACCTGCGCTTTCCGGAGTTGTACCGCGCGCTCAAGGCCGACCTGCTGCTGGTGCCCAGCGCTTTCACCTTCACGACCGGCCAGGCGCACTGGGAAATACTGCTGCGCGCGCGCGCCATTGAAAACCTGGCTTATGTGCTCGCATCGGCGCAGGGCGGCACGCATGAAAACAAGCGGCGCACCTGGGGCCACAGCATGGTGGTGGACCCCTGGGGGCAGATACTGGCGCAGCAGGCCGAAGGGCCGGGGCTGGTGGTGGCCGAGTTGCTCAAGGCGCGGCTGGATGCCGAGCGCCTGCGTTTGCCGGCTCTGAACCACGGTGTGCTGTGAGGCGTCCCGCATCCAGGTTCAGGGGCATCGCCGGCCTCAAGTGGGCCAGCCGCCATGTTGGCGTGCGGCGCTCGGTGCTCTGGATTTTGCTGCTCGCGCTGCTGGTGACGCTGCTGGGCACGCTGGTCTGGCTGGCCGGCCGTTATGAGGCCAGCCAGATACAAAGCCGGCTTGAGCGGGATGCCGCGGAAACCGTCACCGACATACGCGCCGGACTGACCCGCAATATCCAGGGTTTCCAGGCCCTGCACGCCAACGAACCCACGCCGGATGCCTGGCCCATGCCGGCCGCCGAGATGCTGCGTGAACACCGCGAAATCATGCGCCTGGAGTGGCGCAACGAATCGCTGGGGGTGCTCGCTTATGCGGACACGCCCTACCGCAGTGCGGTGTTTGAACGGCTGGGACGCGCCAGCTCGCAGGCGGATGTGAGCCTGGCGTGCACCACCGCGCGCCGGCAGAGCGGGGCAGCCTACTCCAGCAGCTACTTCATGCCGCAACCGGACGGCCTGGGCTTCGAGATGCTGGACATGTGCATGCCCATCATGGTGGCCGGCCGGCTGGTGGGCTATACCGTCGCCACCTATTCCCTGCAGGATGTGCTGGCCGAACTGGTGGGCAAGCAGATGGCGCGGGGACACAGCCTGTCGTTCACCGAGGCCGACGGCACCCGCCTGGCGCTGTACGGCACGACGGCGCGCGGAAACCGCATCTATGTCGCGCAGCAACTGCTGGACCTGCCCGGCAATACGCTGGTGCTGCGGCTCGAAAGCCGCCAGGGCACACCGGCGTTTTTCCCGAATGTCTTGACGGCGCTTGTCACCGCCATGTCCCTGGCCCTGATGGCCGTGCTGTTCCTGCTGGCGCGGGACATGCGGCGGCGCCTGAAAGTCGAGCACGACCTCGGCGAGGCGCTGGCTTTTCGCAAGGCCATGGAGGACTCGGTGTTGACGGGTTTGCGGGCGCGTGACCTGTCCGGGCGTATCACCTACGTGAACCCGGCTTTTTGCCAGATGGTGGGCGTGGAGGCCAAGGACCTGCTGAACCGGAGTTTCCCCTCGCCTTACTGGCCGCCCGAGCTGGCCGACACCTACCAGCAGCGCCAGGCCATACGCCTGGCCGGCAGCAACCTGCCCAGGGAGGGGCACGAGTCGGTTTTCATGCGGCCCGACGGCACGCGCTTTCCCGTGCTCATCATGGAAGCCCCGCTGATCAATGCGGTCGGCAAACACACCGGCTGGATGAGCGCCATTCTTGATGTCAGCGAACAGCGCCGCGTGGAAGAGCTGTCGCGCGCCAGCCAGGAGCGACTGCAGGCCACGGCCCGCCTGGCCATGATTGGCGAGATGGCTTCGCTGCTAAGCCATGAGTTGAACCAGCCGCTGGCCGCGATCTCAAGCTACGCCACGGGTTCCTTGAACCTGATGAATGACCATCCCGCCGGCGACAGGTCAGCGGACGCGCAGGCGGCGCCCGAGCCGGCCGACCATCTCTCCGACGACCTGCAACAGGCCATGCGGCGCATTGCCGAGCAGGCGGAGCGGGCCGGCAAGGTGATCAAGAGCGTGCGTGACTTTGTACGCCGCCGCGACCAGGCCCGTGAAGCGGTGCCGCCGCGCGCCCTGCTGGACGCGGTCATGCCGCTGGTCAGCCTGCAGGCGCGCAAGCTGTCTGTCATGGTGGTCATTGACGTGGACCCGGCGTGCCAGCCGGTGCTGTGCGACCGCACCATGGTGGAACAGGTGTTGCTGAACCTGTCGCGCAACGGCATGCAGGCCATGCACCTGGACACGCCGGAGCCGGGCCGGCCGGGTTCCGGCAATGCGGCCAGGGTGTTGACCCTGCGTGTCAGGCCGGCAGCGTCCAATGAGCACAGCAGCTGGGTCGAGTTCGCGGTGATAGACCAGGGCGAGGGCATTTCCCCGGAAGTGGCGGAGCAGTTGTTCACGCCGTTTTTCACCACCAAGGTGGAAGGCATGGGGCTGGGCCTGAACCTGTGCCGTACCGTGATCGAGCAGCATGGCGGTTTTCTCGGGTATGAGGCGGCGCAGCCGCGCGGTACGATTTTCAGTTTTACCTTGCCGGTGGCGCCGCCACCCGGAAAGAATTAAGTCCATCAAAAATGGCATGCAGGAGGACCCATGGAACCTATCCAGAATGCGACGGTTTATATCGTTGACGACGATGCGGGCGTCAGGGATGCGCTGGCCTGGCTGCTGCGCTCGCGCCGCCTGCCAAGCGAGTCGTTTGACAGCGCGGAGGCTTTTGACGCCCGGATTTCCGGGCACTTTGTAGTCCAGTCGCCGTCCTGCGTGCTGCTGGATGTGCGCATGGGGGCCTTGAGTGGCCTGGCGATGTTCGACAAGCTGATCGATTACGGCTTGCAGCCTACCCTGCCGGTTATTTTCCTCACCGGCCATGCCGATGTGCCGACGGCGGTTGCCGCCGTCAAGCAGGGGGCTTTTGATTTTTGCGAAAAACCCTTTTCGGACAATGCGCTGGTCGACCGTATCGAACAGGCGCTGCGGCATTCCGCTTCGGCGCTGGCCCTGCACAATACCGCCAGCGGCCTGCAGGCCAGGTTGGACGGCCTGACCGAGCGGGAGCGCGACGTGATGCGGCTGGTGGTGGGCGGTTTGCCCAACAAGCTGGTGGCCGACCAGCTGGATATCAGCGTGCGCACGGTGGAGGTCCACCGCGCGCGCGTGTTTGACAAGATGGGCGTCAAGTCGGCGGTGGAGCTGGCCAATTTGCTGCGTGACCTTGCGTAGCGTCTAGTGCTTGTCCGCCCGGTCCGCCTGCTGGTCCTGTGCATCGTTTTTCAATTCGCCATTTTTGCGGCCCGAGAACATCGTCCACCACACAATGAACACCAGTAACACCAATGCCCCCAGGGCTTCCAGCAACAGCAGGACCATGACACGCCTTCAAAGAGTTGTACAAGCAGCGGCGATTATCGCCACCACCCTTGTGCTGGTCGCCTGCGCGGTCGGGCCGGTCTACACGCCGCCTCAGGCGGAGCCGCAGGCCGGCCCCGCGCGCCGGGACGATGGCGCGTCGCTGCCGCCGTCCATGGTGCAGGGCAAAAGCCGCTGGGTGGCGGTGCGCTGGGCCGAGTTGCCGGGTTTTGACGACGACAAACTGTTCGAGGCCTGGAATGCCTGGCTTAAAAGCTGCGAGCGGCCCGGACCGGCTTTTGCGCCCTTGTGCGGTGACGTCAGGCGCCTGAGCATTGCGTCCAGTGACGAGCAGCGTGCCTGGATGCAGGCCAGGCTGCAGCCCTTTCGGGTGGAGTCCATGCAGGGCCAGGCCGATGGTTTGCTGACCAGTTATTACGAGCCTTTGCTCAAGGCCAGCCGGCAGGCGGGCGCCGGCTACGAGGTGCCGCTGTACAAAACGCCGCTGGGCTATGGCAGCCGCAAACCCTGGTATTCACGCCAGGAGATAGACACCCTGCCGGAAGCGCGTGCCGCCCTCAAGGGGCGGGAAATCGCTTGGCTGGCAGACCCGGTCGATGCCATGGTGTTGCACATCCAGGGTTCCGGCCGCCTGAGCGTGACCGAAGCCGACGGCTCCCAGCGTCTGGTGCGTGTGGCGTTTGCCGGCTCCAACGACCAGCCTTTTCGCAGCGTGACGCAGTGGCTGCTGGAGCAGGGCGCCGGCCGGATGAGCGCGCCGTGGGCCGAGTCCACCAAGGTCTGGGCCGCGCAAAATCCGCAGCGTGTGCAGCAGATGCTCTGGAGCAACCCGCGCTACATATTTTTCCGTGAAGAGCCGCTCAACGCTTTTGATGCGGCGTTTGGCCCCAGGGGCGCGCAGGGTGTCGCGCTGACGCCGGGCCGCTCGATTGCGGTGGACCCCGGCAGCATCCCCTACGGGACGCCGGTCTGGCTGGCATCGCGCGGCAATGCCGTCAGCCTGCAAAAGCTGGTGTTCGCGCAGGACACCGGAAGTGCCATTGTGGGCGCGGTCCGGGCAGACTATTTTGCGGGCACCGGTGCGGAAGCCGGTGAATTCGCTTCCCGCATGAGCCAGCCGCTGAACCTCTGGGTTCTCTGGCCGAAGTAGATATCCCGCCCCAACAATAAGGGAGTTCGCATGAACAAGTCATCCTCAGCAAAGGTACTCGGCCTGTTGTGCTGCAGCGCCCTGGCCGGCTGCGCGGGCAACAGCTGGCAGGCAACGGCGCCGCTGTACCGCTGCGAGGCGGGGGTTGAATTCACCGCCCGTTTTATAGACAACACGGCGGTGCTCGACGGTTCGCGCGGCTACGACGTGCTGTACCGCGACGCCGGCGGCATGGGCGAGCAACAAAGCGTCTACAGCAATCCGCGCATGCGTGCCGAGTTTGGGCTGGGGCCCGGCGGGCGGGAGGCGATCCTGCGTTACCCGCTGCTGCCGCTGGTGTTGCGTTGCGTGCGCAATTGAGCTGCGCGCCCCCTGGGTTTTGTCCGGCGCGCCCGACCGGCAAGACTCGAATGCTATCTAATTTATAGCTGTTTGCGCCGATCTGGCGCTGACTGCGGCCATAAAACGCTTCAACATTGCAAGAAGACGGGCGCTGCCGGTGCTTCCTGCCGCACAATATCCGCAATGAGTACCAAGCAAACAAGCATGCCCCAGGAAACACCCGCCACGGCGGAAGAAACCCTGCAGATGGATTTATACGAGCAGCCGGGGCACCTGATCCGACGTGCCAACCAGATCGCGGTGTCCATGTTTTTCGAAACCATGAACGTGGAAGTCACGCCCATCCAGTATTCGATTTTGCGCATGCTCCAGGAGTCGCCAGGCATTGACCAGGTCACGCTGGCGGGCCTGGTGGCGCTGGACAAATCCACGGCGGCGGACATTGCCGTGCGGCTGGAAAGCCGGGGCTGGATACACCGCGAAGTCGTCGCCCGCCGCCAGCGCTGCCTGTCCCTGACCGCAGAGGGCGAAGCCGCGCTGAACGCCATGGTGCCGGCCGTCCACACCCTGCGTGACCGCATGCTGGCCAGCCTGTTGCCTGCGGAGCAAAAGGAATTCATGCGCCTGCTCAAGAAGTTTGTGCACCTGAACAACGAACAAAGCCGGGCCCCGCTGCAGCGCGGCAGCGAAAACAAAACCTAGGGAAATCCCTGATCTTCAGGCGTTGTTCCGGGTAGTGTCATTCAGTATACTGACTCACTGTCAGTGCACGGAATGATGTCGCCCGAAATCGGGCGTTCGCGCATTCCATGCGCCCTGCTTGTCAGTAAACGAATGGAGACAAACCCATGAAAAAGCGTTCCTTCCTTGGCGCAGCGGCCTGCGCCATCGCCACCCTGTCCGGCGCCGCCATGGCGCAGGGCGAGCCCTTCCGCGTCGGCCTGATCCTGCCCATGACAGGCCCGTTCGCCTCCACCGGCAGGCAGATCGATGCCGCCGTCAAGCTCTACATGGCGCAAAACGGCTCCACCGTTGCCGGCCGCAAGGTTGAGGTGATTTTGAAAGACGATGCCGGCGTGCCCGACGGCACCAAGCGCCTGGCGCAGGAGCTGATCGTCAATGACAAGGTCAGCGTGATTGCCGGCTTCGGCCTCACCCCAAGCGCGCTTGCTGCCGGTGCGATTGCCACGCAATCGAAAACGCCCGCGGTCATCATGGCGGCGGCAACTTCGAGCGTTGTCGCCACCTCGCCATTTTTTGTGCGCACCAGTTACACGCTGTACCAGAGCGCCTCGACCATGGCCGAATGGGCCTCGAAAAACAAAATGACCAAATTCGTGACGCTGGTGTCCGACTACGGTCCCGGCCTCGACGCTGAAAAGAACTTCACGGAGAAAGTCAACGCATCGGGCGGCAAGGTGCTGGCCGAGTTGCGCGTGCCCATGCGCAACCCGGACTTCGCGCCCTTTTTGCAGCGTGTGCGTGATGAAAAGCCCGAGGCGGTGTTTGTCTTTGTCCCTTCAGGCCCAGGCGCGGCATTGATGAAACAGTTCACCGAGCGCGGCCTCGACAAGGCGGGCATCAAGCTGATCGGCGATGGCGGCATCACCGATGATGATTTGCTCAATGAAATGGGCGATGCGGCCCTGGGCGTGGTGACTTCATTTCATTACTCAGCGGCGCACGACTCCAGCGTGAATAAAAAGTTTGTGGCCGACTTCAATGCCGCCAACAAGGGCATGCGGCCCAACTTCATGGCGGTTGGCGGCTACGACGGCATGGCGGTGATCTACAAGGCGCTTGAAAAAACCAAAGGCCAGGGCACGGGCCAGGCGCTGGTCGATGCGATGAAGGGCCTGTCTTTTGAAAGCCCGCGCGGCCCCATCACGGTGGATGCGCAAACCCGCGACATCGTGCAGGACGTCTACATCCGCAAGGTCGAGCGCCGCAACGGCCAACTCTACAACATCGAGATCGACAAGATCAAGGCCGTCAAGGACCCGGGCAAATAAGCCCGTTCAAGGGAGCAGGAGCAAGACATGAACGATATGGCCACCCCGGTTGAAGTCACGCGCGCACCGGCCGTTTTTCCGCTGGACCGCTGGTACGTCGCCGGCTTTTCCTGGGAGCTGAAAGACAAGCCCGTGGCGCGCACCCTGCTGTCGCGGCCCATGGTGCTGTTTCGCGCGCAGGACGGCCAGGTTGCCGCGCTGCAGGACCGCTGCTGCCACCGCGACCTGCCGCTGTCCTGCGGCAATGTCGAGGGCGCCGGCCTGCGCTGCGGCTACCACGGCCTGCTGTTTGACACGGCCGGCAAGTGCGTCGAAATTCCCGGCCAGGAGCGCATCCCGGCCAAGGCCTGCGTCACCGCCTACCCGCTGCGCGAGCGCGACCAGATCCTGTGGGTATGGGTGGGCGCCACGCCGGACAGCCAGCCGAAAGATGAACCGCCGGCCTACCGTTTTCATAGCGATGCCGCCTACCGCTTTGGCGGCGACGTGTACCACTACGACGCGCCGTGGCAGCTGATCCACGACAACCTGCTGGACCTCAGCCACCTCGGTTATGTGCATCTCAAAACCATTGGCGGCAACCCCACGCTGCACATGAATGCGGCGGTGAAGGTAGAGAGCACAGAAGAAACCGTGCGTGTCATTCGCCTCATGCCCGAGTCCGATCCGCCACCGACTTACGCATCGGCCTGGCCCTTCGCCGGCAAGATAGACCGCTGGCAGGAGGTTGAGTTTCACCCCTCGCACTGCGCCATCTGGACCGGCGCCATGGACCACGGCATCGGCTCCTATGACGACCCGGAGCGCCATGGTTTTCACATGCGCGGCTTTCATGGCGTGACGCCGGAAACCGAAACCACGACACATTATTTCTGGACGATTGCGACCAACCCGCACCCGGAGCGCGCCGACGTCACCACGCTGGTGGTGGATCAGACCGCCGCCACCTTTGAAGAAGACAAGGTCATCATAGAAGCGCAGTACCGCAACCAGGTGCGCCAGGGGCCGGGCGTCAACATAGACATCCACGTCGATGCCGGACCCAACCGCGCCAGGCGCCTCATCACAAAACTGCGGCAGGCCACGGCCACGGTTTAGCCGCTACCCGATTCGAGTCAGTTAACCAACAGGAGACAAAAATGGCAAGTAACAGAGGCGTCGTTTATGTGGAGCAGGGCAAGGTGGAAGTTAGGTCCATCGACTACCCCAAGCTGCTCAACCCCAAGGGCCGCACTGCCAACCATGGCGTGATCCTGAAGGTGCTGACCACCAACATCTGCGGCTCCGACCAGCACATGGTGCGCGGGCGCACCACCGCACCCGCCGGCCTGGTGCTCGGCCATGAGATCACCGGCGAAGTCATCGAAGCCGGCAAGGACGTTGAAACCCTCAGCGTGGGCGACATCGTCTCCGTCCCGTTTAACGTCGCCTGCGGCCGCTGCCGCCTGTGCAAGGAACGCCAGACCGGTGTCTGCCTGACCGTCAACGAATCGCGCCCTGGCGGCGCCTACGGTTATGTCGACATGGGCGGCTGGGTAGGCGGCCAGGCCGAATACGTCATGGTGCCCTATGCCGACTTCAACCTGCTTAAATTCCCCGACCGCGACCAGGCCATCGAAAAAATCCGTGACCTGACCTGTTTGTCCGACATCCTGCCCACCGGCTACCACGGTGCCGTGACCGCAGGCGTAGGCCCAGGCAGCACCGTCTATGTGGCCGGTGCCGGCCCGGTCGGTCTGGCTGCGGCCGCATCGGCACGCCTCTTGGGTGCGGCGGTGGTCATCGTTGGTGACGTCAACCCGGCGCGCCTCAAGCACGCCAAAAGCGTCGGCTTCGAGATTGCCGACCTCTCAACAGACGTCCCGCTGGGCGACCAGATCCAGGCCATCCTCGGTGTGCCGGAAGTTGACAGCGCGATTGACGCCGTCGGTTTTGAAGCCCGCGGCCACGGCCATGAAGGTGCGCAGCACGAAGCGCCCGCCACCGTGCTCAACTCGCTGATGGAAATCACCCGCGCAGCCGGCAAGATAGGTATCCCAGGCCTGTACGTCACAGAAGACCCGGGCGGCGTCGACAAGGCCGCCAAGACCGGCTCGCTGAGCATCCGCCTCGGCCTGGGCTGGGCCAAGTCGCACAGCTTCATGACCGGGCAGACGCCGGTGATGCAGTACAACCGCGCGCTGATGCAGGCCATCCTGTGGGACCGCATCAAGATCGCCGACATCGTCGGTGTCAAGGTGATCTCGCTGGACGAGGCGCCTGCCGGTTATGCGCAGTTTGATGCGGGCGCGCCGACAAAATTCGTGATTGATCCGCATGGGCAGCTGGGCAAGCGTTAAGCCGTCTTAAAACGGCCCGGTTCGGGCGGGAGAGGCCTTTTTGCATATAAAAAATGCCTGCAGCCGCCTGAATATGTGCGCAGTCAGCTATCAAAACAATAGCGAATTGCGCGCTTCATAAATTCCCTGGGGGACAAGGACGCTCAGGCCGCGCGCGCCAGGTGCCCCAGCGGCAGGGCGCTGCTGGCCTTGACCTCACCCAGTGAAAAGCTGGTGTGCATGTCTTTCACGTTGGGCAGGTTGATCAGCTTTTGCAGCGCAAACTTGCTGAAGGCCTCCAGGTCCTGCGCCACCACCTGCAACTCAAAGGTGCCGGTGCCGCTGATGTAGTGGCATGACACGATTTCAGGCAACTTCCTGATGGCCTCTTCCAGCTGGCGTGTGGTGTCGCCAGTGATGCGCTCGGCATCCAGCCGCACAAACGCCAGCACGCCCAGGCCTATCTTGTGGCGGTTGATCTCGGCCCGGTAGCCGGTGATAAAGCCGGCTTCCTCAAGCGCCCGCACACGCCGCCAGCAGGGCGCTGCCGACAAACCCACACGTGAGGCCAGCTCTGCATTGGTCAGGCGCGCATCGGTTTGCAGATGCTGCAGTATGGCAATGTCGAACTTATCAAGTGTTTCCATAATTGGCAATAAATTGGAAAATTCTTGCTCATCATAGCCAATACAGGGCAAAGAAAGCAAAGACTTATCTGGATTTTCTGCATACACTTTGCCATAGAGGTTTACATTTTTAGGGCTGCCTCATTGCCGGTTTGCGGCATGGCCAACTCTTCAAAATCCAGTGAAACCGCCCCATCTATAGCAGCCTGCAGCAGGAGACAAAACAATGAACGCCCCACTCCCCGAGAACATCCGCAAGTCGCTGGAAACAGTCACTCTCGACGACAAATACAGCCTCGATTACGGCCATGCCTTCATGAGCGGTGTGCAGGCCTTGGTCAAGCTGCCCATGCTGCAGCAACTGCGCGACAAACAGCAGGGCAAAAACACCGCGGGTTTTATCTCGGGCTACCGCGGTTCACCACTCGGTGGTTATGACCAGGCCTTGTGGAAGGCAGCCAAATACCTCAAGGCGCAGAACATCGTCTTCCAGCCCGGCGTCAATGAAGAGCTGGCCGCCACCGCCGTCTGGGGCACGCAGCAGTTGGGCTTTGCGCCACCGGGCACCAACAAGTTTGATGGCGTGTTTGGCATCTGGTACGGCAAAGGCCCGGGTGTGGACCGCACCTCGGATGTTTTTAAACACGCCAATATGGCGGGCACCACGCCCTGGGGTGGCGCGATTGCGATTGCCGGCGACGACCATATTTCCAAAAGCTCGACGGCGGCGCACCAGAGCGACCATATCTTCAAGGCCTGCGGCCTGCCGGTGTTTTTCCCTGCCAGCGTGCAGGAGATTCTGGACCTGGGCCTGCATGCGATTGCGCTCAGCCGCTACGCCGGCGTTTGGGCTGGCGTTAAAACCATACAGGAAATCGTCGAGTCCTCGGCCAGCGCCATGATCGACCCGCAGCGTGTGCAGATCAAGATCCCGACCGACTTTGAAATGCCGGCCGGCGGCGTGCACATCCGCTGGCCCGATGCGCCGCTGGAGCAGGAGCAGCGCCTGTTTGACTACAAATGGTATGCCGCGCTGGCCTATATACGCGCCAACCGCCTGAACTACAACGCGATTGAAGGCAAAAACGACCGCTTCGGCATGATCGCCAGCGGCAAGGCCTACAACGACACACGCCAGGCCCTGATGGACCTGGGCCTGGATGACGACACCTGCCGCCAGCTCGGCATACGCCTGCATAAAGTCGGCGTGGTCTGGCCGCTGGAAGCGCAGCTCACGCGCGAATTCGCCACTGGCCTGCAGGAAATCCTGGTGGTCGAGGAAAAACGCCAGGTCATTGAATACCAGCTCAAGGAAGAGCTGTACAACTGGCGCGCCGATGTGCGGCCCAACATCGTCGGCAAGTTCAATGAAGTGCCCGGTGACTTCAGCGGCGGCGAATGGAGCATGCCTAACCCGTCGGCCAACACCCTGCTGCGCGCCAACGCCGACCTGTCGCCCGCGCTGATAGCCAAGGCGCTGGCCGCGCGTGTCAAAAAGCTCGGCCTGGACAGCGACATGCTGGCGCGCATAGACGCGCGCCTGGCGGTCATAGAGGCCAAGGAAAAATCATTGACCACGCTGGTGGTCGACAGCGAACGCACGCCATGGTTTTGCTCGGGGTGCCCGCACAACACCTCGACCAAGGTGCCCGAGGGTTCGCGCGCCATGGCCGGCATAGGCTGCCATTACATGGCGCTGTGGATGGACCGCAGCACCATGGGCTTTACACAAATGGGCGGCGAGGGTGTGCCCTGGGTCGGGCAGCAGCCTTTCACCACGGACAAACACATTTTTGCCAACCTGGGTGACGGCACCTACTTCCACAGCGGCCTGCTGGCGATACGCCAGAGCATTGCCGCCGGTGTCAACATCACCTACAAAATCCTCTACAACGACGCGGTGGCCATGACGGGCGGCCAGCAGGTTGGTGAGCGGCCTGAAGGGCACTCGGTGGTGCAGATTTCGCATTCCGTGAGGGCCGAGGGCGCGGCAAAAATCGTCGTGGTTACCGACGAGCCTGAAAAATACGAGGGCGTCAAACTGGCCGACGGCGTGACGGTGCACCACCGCGATGAACTGGACGCTATCCAGAAACAGTTCCGCGAAATCCAGGGCACGACCATCATCATCTACGACCAGACCTGCGCGACCGAAAAGCGCCGCCGCCGCAAACGCGGCACCATGATTGATCCGGCCGCACGCGTGGTGATCAACGAACTGGTCTGCGAAGGCTGCGGTGATTGCGGCGAGCAGTCCAACTGCATGAGCGTGGAGCCGCTGGAAACCGAATTCGGCCGCAAGCGCCAGATCAACCAGAGCACCTGCAACAAGGACTTTTCCTGCGTGAAGGGTTTTTGCCCCAGCTTTGTCACGGTCGAAGGCGGCCAGTTGAAGAAAAAATCAAAGGCCAACAAATCGTTCAGCCCGTTTGAAGGCGGCGAGATGCCCGATCCGGTGTTGCCGGTGCTGGGCGCGGACCATCCGCTGTGGGGCATTGTGGTGGCCGGCGTTGGCGGCACCGGTGTCATTACCATAGGCCAGTTGCTGGGCATGGCCGCGCACATCGAAGGCAAGGGCATCGTCACGCAGGACGCGGCCGGGCTGGCGCAAAAAGGCGGCAGCACCTGGAGCCACGTGCTGATCAGCGCGAAGCCCGGTGAAATCTGCACCACGCGCGTAGGCACCGCCAGCGCCGACCTGATCATTGGCTGCGACCCCATAGTCACGGCCAACAAGGAAACCATGGCGCGCATGCAGGAAGGCCGCACGCATGTGGCGCTCAATTCCCACAGCGCACCGACCGCCTCGTTTGTGCACAACGGCGCCTGGCAAAACCCGGGCGGTGCCTGCCAGGCGGAAATCAGCAGGGCCGTGGGTGCCGGCGGCGTGGGTTCTTTTGATGCCGATACGGCGGCCACCAAGCTGATGGGCGACAGCATTTATGCCAACCCCATGCTGCTGGGCTACGCCTGGCAAAAAGGCTGGGTGCCGCTGGGGCTGGAGGCCATGACACGGGCGATTGAACTGAATGCCGTGGCGGTGGAGCAAAACAAGATGGCCTTTGCCTGGGGCCGCCGGGCCGCGCATGATTTGCCGGCCATGGAAAAGCTGTTTGCCTCAGCCCAGGTCATCGCCATGCCGGCGGCGCGCCAGGGCCTGGACGAGCTGGTGGCGCGGCGTGTGGAGTTCTTGACGGCCTACCAAAACGCGGCTTATGCGCAGGAGTACGAAAAGTTTGTGCGCCGTGTCGAGCAGGCCGAAGCCCCGCTGGGCAAAAAACTGCTGGCGCAAAACGTTGCGAAATACCTGTTCAAGCTCATGGCCTACAAGGACGAGTACGAAGTCGCGCGCCTGCATACCGACACGGCTTTCCTGGACAAGGTCAACGCCATGTTTGAGGGCGACTTCAAGCTCAACTACCACCTGGCGCCGCCGCTGCTGGCCAAGAAAAACGAAAACGGCGAGCTGCAAAAGCAGAAGTTTGGCCCATGGATGCTGGGCGGCTTCAGGGTGCTGGCAAAACTCAAGGGCTTGCGCGGCACGGCGCTGGACATTTTTGGCCGCACCGAAGAACGCAAGACGGAACGTGCCTTGATTGGTGAATACAAGGCCAGCATTGAAAGCCTGTTGCCGGCGCTCAATGCCGGCAACCATGCGGTGGCGCTGGAGATCGCGCGCATCCCTGAACTCATCAAGGGTTATGGGCATGTCAAGGAACGCAAGCTGAAAGAGGCCCGCCTGCAATGGGCCGGCCTGATGCACGACTTCCGCAGCGCAAGCCGCGAGGGGGAACAACTGGCCGCCTGAACTACACGTGTGCTATCCGCTGGAACAGGCCGCCTGGCAATCGCGTCAGGTGGCCATCCAGCTCAAGTTCAAGCAATCTGGCCTGAAGCTCAGGCGTGGGCAGCCCGGTACGCGCCTGCAGGGCGTCCAGGCTGACCACATCAAAACCCAGCGCGGCCAGAAAAGCGCTGCCGGCGGGGAGCTCGTCATCCGTATCAGGCGGGCTTTCGGGCGCCTGAACCGACGGCAGCCGGAGTTCTTCCAGCACATCCTGCGCCGTCTCCACCAATTTGGCGCCCTGTTTGATGAGGGCGTGGCAACCGCGTGATTGCGGCGAGTGGATGGAGCCGGGGATGGCGAAGACCTCCTTGCCCTGTTCGGCCGCCAGGCGCGCCGTGATCAGCGAACCCGACTTGAGCGCCGCTTCCACCACCAGCACCCCCTGGGACAGGCCGGAAATGATCCGGTTGCGTTTCGGGAAGTTGGCGTTGAGGGGCGGCGTGCCCAGCGGGAATTCGCTGACGATCATGCCCTGCGCGGCGATCCGGTGCGCCAGTTCCAGGTGTTTTTTCGGGTAGACGCGGTCCAGCCCCGTGCCCACCACCGCGATGGTGTTACCGCCGCCCAGCATGGCGCCGTCATGCGCGGCACCGTCCACACCCAGCGCCAGCCCCGACACGATGCACAGGCCGGAGGCGCCAAACGTTCTGGCAAACTGCCTGGCATTGACCTCGCCCTGCGGCGTGGGGTTACGGCTGCCGACAATGGCGAGTTGGGCTTGCACTGGATTTGCTATGTTTTTAATAGCTGACTGCGCCCGTTGAGCAAGGGCCCCCATCATATAAAGCATCAAAGGCGGGTCCGCGATGTCGAGCAGGCCGGCCGGGTAGCCGGCATCACCCAGGGTGACTATCTGGCGATCATCCGCAGCGGCCAGCCAGTCCAGCGTGGTCTGCAGCAGAGCCGCCAGCGTGGGCGGTACTTCCTGAATGGCGCGGCTGAGTTTTTCGGAGCCGAGCTGGTTTAGCGTGCTGCTGCTTTGTTCAAAAACCGCCTGCGCCGAGCCAAAGGTAGCCAGCAGCTTGCGTGCGGTTTCGTTGCCGACGCCGGGTGACAGGGTCAGGCGCAGCCAGGCCTGGAGTTCATCGCGTTCCACGGTTCAGCAGGTTCCAGGCAGCTGATGGATAACGCTGATGGCTGTTTTGCGCCCGCGTCAGTTGGGGTTGGTGAAACGGTCGCCGACCTTCACGCCGTCGGTGATCTGCAGCACCAGCGCGTAAGACAGCTGGTCGAAGGTGCGGAACACCATCAGCAGGCCGTTGCGCTCATTGGGCAACTTGATCCGGGCTCGCGAGGAATCGGTACGGTCCTGCAGCACCTGGCCGTCTTTCAGGATGGCCATGACATGGCCGTTTTCCAGGCCGTCCCTGGTGCCGCGGTTCACCACGACCACCTGGTTTTCTGCCGCATAAGTCACCGCGCTGCCATAGACGGACACAATCTGGCCCGAAATCGGCGCGGCGGGTGCGTGCGGCGCATAGCTTTGCGAAGAGCGGGCCGGCTCGGCCACCAGGCGGTCGCCAACGCGCATTTCTTCCTTGGCCACGACGATGTCTATGGTGGCCGGCACGGTTTCACTCGTGACTTTTCCGTCCCTGGCGGTCACTTGCTGCGTTGACTCGCCGCGCACCAGCTCGGCCTTGCCGACAAACTGGGCTTCATAACCCAGGACGGCGCCGCTGACGGGGTCCTTGAGCGGCGTGGCATTGCGAAAGATGCGGTAGTTCAGCGGTTCGCCCTTGGCATCGCTCAGGGGCTTGCCGGCGGCGCCGCCGGCCGAGACACCGCGTGCATAAGCACGGTCGCCGCGGCTGAGCAGCACACGGCCTTCCTGGGCGGCCACAATGCGTGGTGCGCCCGCAAAGGCGTCGGCATCCACAATCAGGGGCTCGGCCAGAAAGGGTTCAATGATGTTGGAGGCCAGGGTCGGGATGGACGCATCCCCGGCCGACTGGAAGCGCGTGCGCGGTGACACCCGCACGGTTTCCGTGGGCGGGCCGTCGCCGGCACTGGCCTGGCGGGTGCGCAGCAGTGCGCGGCCATTGGATTTGTCCAGGTAGAGCTGCTGGCCGGGGTAGATCCGGTGCGGATTGCGGATGTCCTGCAGGTTCATGCCCCACAGTTCGGGCCAGCGCCAGGGGCTTTTCAGGAACAGCCCGGAAATCGACCACAGGGTGTCGCCGCGTTTGACGCTGTAGCTGTCGGGTGCGTTGGGGGCCAGGTCTTCGACCGGGATGCCGGCCTGGGCTACCTGGCTGGCCGTGGCCTTCTGGTCGGCCGTGACGGGGAAATTCTGGGCATGGGCCCCTAGCGTTGCGCCCAAAAGGCCGAGAGCTATTGAAATACGGCCTAAACGACCAAAAATCCGACCAGAAATAATGTGCATCTTGAAGGCCTTGTTCTCGGCTTATAGGCTTGCGTCGCCCGTTTCCCCAGGGGCTGAAGCCATGTTTTATCTTGATAAATCACTGACGATTTTGTACCTAAGCCCTTGATTAGGCAACGAAAATGCAGTTTGACAAGCCCCTTGATCCTTAAAAGGCATCAAAATTTGCGAAAATAGAGACACCTGATTAGCTGCCCATGACCCAACTTACCATTCTTCGCTATCCCGATCCCCGTTTGCATACCGTGGCCAAGCCTGTCGCCGCGGTCGATGCACGTCTGCAAACCCTGGTTGATGACATGCTGGAGACCATGTACGAGGCCGAGGGCATTGGCCTGGCCGCGACTCAGGTGGATGTTCACGAGCGTCTGATCGTGATTGATGTGAGCGAGGGGCGCGACAAGCCGCTGGTGCTGATCAACCCCGAAATCCTGTGGGCCAGCCCCGAAACGCAGGTCAACGATGAAGGCTGCCTGTCGGTGCCCGGCATTTATGACGGCGTGGAACGCGCCAGCGCCGTCAAGGTGCAGGCACTGGACTTGGAAGGCAAGATGCAAACCCACGAAGCCGATGGCTTGCTGGCGGTGTGCATACAGCACGAGATGGACCACCTGATGGGCAAGGTGTTTGTCGAGTACCTGTCGCCGCTCAAACGCAACCGGATCAAGACCAAAATGGTCAAGCAGCAAAAGAGCGAACAGGCTTACTGATGCGCGTCATTTTTGCGGGCACCCCCGAGTTTGCCCGCGTCGCGCTGGAACGTCTGCATGCCGCAGGTTTCGAGATCCCCCTTGTCCTGAGCCAGCCGGACCGCCCCGCCGGGCGTGGCATGAAGCTGCAGGCTTCCGCCGTCAAACAGTGGGCGGAGAGTCGGCATATTCCCGTGGCACAGCCGCGCAGCCTGCGCCTGGATGGCAAATATCCCGCCGATGCCGCCGCTGCACGCGAGGCCATTGAAGCGGCCAACGCAGACGTCATGGTGGTGGCGGCCTACGGGCTGATCCTGCCGCAATGGGTACTCGACGCACCCAGGCTGGGCTGTCTGAATATTCATGCTTCCCTGCTGCCGCGCTGGCGCGGTGCCGCGCCCATACACCGCGCGATTGAAGCCGGCGATCTTGAAACAGGCGTCACCATCATGCAGATGGATGCCGGGCTGGACACCGGTGACATGCTGCTGCTTGAGAGGCTGCCAATAAGGCCGGCGGACACCACCGAATCCCTGCACGACCAGCTGGCGGCGCTGGGCGGGCGGCTGATTGTGGAGGCGCTTGAAATGGCGGCCTGCGGCGGTTTGAGCCCACAGCCGCAGCCATCGGAAGGCATCAGCTATGCCCACAAGATTGAAAAACACGAGGCGCAGATCGACTGGCCGCAAAGCGCCGTGGTGATCGAGCGCCGCATACGGGCGTTTCATCCGTTTCCCGTCGCCTTCAGCACCCTGGGGGCTGAGACCATCCGATTCCGCGAAGCCCGGGTGCTGCCCGTGGCCAGGCCGGCCGATGCCCTGCCGGGCCAGGTGCTGGCTGCGGCCGGCGAGGGCGTTGACGTGTGCACCGGGGATGGCGTGTTGCGTGCCACCCGCCTGCAAAAGTCCGGCGGCAAGGTGCTGGATACGGCGGACTTCCTGCGCGGCTTCGAAGTCCGCGCCGGCATGGTTTTTTCTGTTGCCTCAACGGCTGCAAAGACTTCTTGAAGGCGGCCGTGGGCTCATTGTTCAAACATCCGGAATTCCGTCGGGGCTTTCGTGACAGCGCATCGGTTTCACCCGGCATTGCCGCCTGGGGATTGATGACCGGCGTGGCCATGGTCAAGTCGGGCATGAGTGTGTTTGAAGCGTCCCTGATGGGCATCTTTGTTTTTGCCGGCAGTTCGCAACTGGCGGCGATTCCGCTGATCGCCGCCGGCGCGCCCATGTGGGTGATCTTGGCCACGGCTTTTTGCGTGAACCTGCGTTTTATGGTGTTCAGCGCGCACTTGCGGCCTTATGTCATGCACTTTCCGCTATGGCGCCGGCTACTCAACGGCTACTTCATGGGCGACCTCAGTTATGTGCTGTTCACGGCACGGTTTCCGCATCCGGGCAAAGACGATGTCTCGCGCCGTGGGCAGGAAGCCTACTGGGCCGGCAATGCGGTCCTGAACTGGTCGTCATGGGCCGGCATGAGCCTGCTGGGCGTCGCCCTGGCGAACGCCGTTCCCCCAGCGTGGGGCCTGGGTTTTGCCGGCATTCTGGCCCTGGTCGGCATTTTGTGTTCGCTGACGACCACGCGCTTGCGCGCGGTATCCGCGGGTATTGCCGGTGCTGCCGCGGTCGCCGCCTTTGCCTTGCCGCTCAAGCTCAACATCCTGGTCGCCATCGCGGCTGCCGTTGCGATCTGCCTGCTGCTTGAAAAACCGCCGCCTGCGCCTGCCGCTTCCGGCGCGGACGAGCAAGGCGACGCTACAGGAGGCTCCCGATGAACGACACCGACCTCTGGACGGTTGCCGTCATCGCGGGCATGACCTGCGTCACGGTCATCACGCGCTCCTTCTTTTTTATATCCAGCAAACCCTGGACCTTGCCCGGCTGGGCGCAGCGCGGCCTGCACTATGCGCCGATTGCCGCACTGGCCGCGGTGATCATCCCCGAAGTGGTCATGACCCAGGGCGAGCTGATCAACACATGGAAAGACGCCAGGCTGTTTTCCCTGGCTGCGGGCTTGGCCTGGTTTTACTGGCGCAAGGGCGTTCTGGGCACCATCCTGGTGGGCATGGCCGTCTACCTGCCGCTTCACATCGGCCTGGGCTGGTGAGATGGCCCCCACGGGCGCTCTACTAGCGTGTAGCTTCCTGCCCCCCGAGGGGGCTAATTTTCCTTGGGGCGGCCCGGCGGAAAATTGTTGGCCCCCACGATCGCTCTGTGTTTATGGCTCCTGCCCCCGCAGCCCTGGCCGGGTCTGAATCGAAGCGCACGGCCGCGTCGGCCACAGGATGGCTTATTCAGCCGTCTCGCCTGAATCCTTGATGACCTTGGTCCATCGCTCCATTTCCGCCTGAACGAATGTCTTGTGGCCGGACGGGGCGAGTCTCGCGTCCGTGACAATCCGCAAGCCTAGAGCCTCCTGGCGTTTGATCAGGTCTGGGTCTTTCAGGGCTGTTCGCAGCGCTGCATTCAAGCGCGCCAATACATCGGGTGGTGTGCCGCGCGGCGCGTAAAGCCCATGCCACACCGTCACATTGAAGCCCGGCAGGCCCGCCTCGGCCAGTGTCGGTGTCTGCGCAAGCGCCGGCAGGGCGAGGCGGTCCGTGCTGCTCACGCCAAACATCTTCACCTTTTTGCCTTCGATCTGCGGCACGGCGTTGGTCGCCTGTTCACACATCAGATCCACCTGACCGCCTATCAGGTCCGTCATGGCCGGGGCGGTACCCTTGTAGGGAACCGTGGTCATTTTGGATTTCAGCGCGCTTTGCAGCATCAGCCCGCAAAGGTGCGATGCCGACCCTACGCCGGCATTGGCGAGATTCACTCGCCCGTCAGAATCTGCAATCCACTTTTTCAGTTCACCCAAATTGTTGGCTGCCAGCGTCGTTCTGCCGATCAGCACGGAAGGCGCTTCGTTGATCAGGCCGAGATACTCGAAGTCGGTCAGCGTGTTGTAGGGCAACTTTTTATAGAGCGCCGGCGCGGTGGCGAGACCAATGTGATGAACCAGCAGCGTGTAGCCGTCCGGCTTGGCACGTGCGACGCGCGCTGCACCGATGGTTCCACCGGCGCCTGCGGTGTTGTCGACGATGATGGTTTGGCCCAGTGGTTTGCGCAATGCTTCCGCGAGATCACGCGCGATTTTGTCGCTGGGGCCACCCGCCGCGAAGGGCACGACCAGGGTGACCGGTTTGTCGGGGAACTGTGCCCAGGCCGCATGGGTGAATGCGGCCAGGCCGGCTCCGGCGATCAGCAGATGTCGCTTGAGATTTTTCATGTCTTTGTCTCCTGTGTATTGATCGAACGAATCAGGCCGAGAGCGCGTGCATCTGGGCGTAGAGGTCTGTCTTGCCTTCAAAACCTATGCCTGGCAACTCCGGCAGGGTGACGTGGCCGTCGATGACCTTCACGCCATCCGGGAAGCCGCCGTAAGGCTGGAAAAGATCGGGATAACTCTCGTTCCCACCGAGACCGAGGCCGGCGGCGATGTTGAGGGACATCTGATGCCCGCCGTGGGGGATGCAGCGCGACGGCGACCAGCCAAATTGCTTGAGGACCTCCAGGGTCCGCAGGTATTCGACCAGGCCATAGGAAAGCGCGCAGTCGAACTGCAGCCAGTCACGGTCGGGTCGCATGCCGCCGTGGCGCAGCAGGTTGCGCGCGTCCTGATGCGAGAACAGGTTCTCGCCGGTCGCCATGGGGCCGGGATAGTATTCAGAGATCGCGGCCTGTAGCGAATAGTCGAGCGGGTCGCCGATTTCCTCGTACCAGAACAGCGGGTACTCGCGCAGCATCTTGGCATAGGCGATGCCGGTCTCCAGGTCGAATCGGCCGTTCGCGTCCACCGCGAGCTGGGCTTCGGAGCCGATCTCTTTCAGCACCGCTTCGATGCGGCCTCTATCTTCGGCGAGCGAGGCACCGCCGATTTTCATTTTCACGACGTTGTAGCCGCGGTCCAGGTAGCTGCGCATTTCCGCGCAGAGCGCACTGTTGTCCTTGCCGGGGTAGTAGTAACCACCGGCCGCATAGACAAAGACGCGTGGATTCGCCTCCCGGCCGTTGCGCTCGGCCAGCATCCGGAACAGCGGCTTGCCCGCTATCTTGGCCACCGCGTCCCAGATAGCCATGTCGATGGTACCGACAGCGACAGAGCGTTCACCGTGCCCACCCGGCTTCTCGTTGCTCATGACCGCCGCCCACACCTTGGACGGGTCGATATTGCTGCCTGCTTCATTGAGCAAACTCTCGGGCGCCGCCTGGAGGATACGGTCGCGAAAGCGCTCACGGATCAGCCCCCCCTGCCCGTAACGGCCGTTGGAATTGAAGCCGTAGCCTACGACCGGCTTGCCGTCGCGAATCACGTCCGTGATCACGGCCACCAGGCTCAAGGTCATCTTGCTGAAGTCGATATAGGCGTTGCGTATGGGCGAACTGATGGGGACTGTTTTCTCTCTGATCTCGACGATTTTCATGTTTGATTCTGTGAAAGGGTTGACTCGGATCGTTATGATCGCCAGGACCGCTGCATTTGACCAATGCTGTTTTTTTTCTCTTCAATGCTTTCAAGGCACTGGGCATGAACGTCTCCTGGCTCGAAGATTTTTTGGTGCTGGCGACGACGGGCAACTTTTCCCGCGCCGCAGATGAGCGCCACATGACCCAACCGGCTTTCGGCCGCCGGGTACGGGCGCTGGAGGAGTGGATAGGCACCGAGCTTTTTGACAGGAGCTCACAGCCTGTTCGCCTGACAGAGGCGGGGCAGTGGTTTCACGGCGTTGCGCATGATTTGCTGGCCCAGGTGGCCCGTGTACCGGGCGAGGCCCGGGCCGTGGCCGAGGCCAGTTCGAATTCGCTTCGCTTTGCGGCGACACATGCCTTGTCGTTTACCTTCATGCCGGGCTGGCTGCGCAGTTTCGAGGCGCACACCATGGCAGGCACCATCCAGCTGGAGTCCGATGTGCTGCTGCGCTGCGAGGCCTTGCTGGAGCAGAGCAAGGTGCAGTTCGTGGTGTGCCATGCGCATCCCAAAGCGGTCGGCCGGCTGCAGGCGGAGGGTTATCCTTCTGTGAAGATAGGCGCGGATGTTCTCGTGCCCGTCACAGCCGTGGATTCCGATGGTCATCCGGTTCACACGCTCCAGGCCGGCAAGACGGCGGTTCCGCTTCTGAGCTACAGCGCCGAGTCCGGCCTTGGCCGCCTTCTGCGCGAAACACGGCTTGACGCCTTGGAGAACGTTTCAACGCAGACCGTGCTCACTGCACATCTCGCATCGGTTCTCAGAACCATGGTGCTGGACGGACGTGGTGTGGCCTGGTTACCGCAGACCCTCATCCAGGACGATCTTGCCAGTCACCGTGTCGCCAGAGCGGGTGTTGGGGACTTGTGCATCGATCTCGAAATAAGGCTTTTCCGATCTCGCAATTCGATGGGGCGTGCAGCCGAGGCGCTGTGGGACGCCGTCGTGGGGTCTGGCGGCGCTGTCGCGTAAGCTGCGGACAAGGTCGCTCCCTGACCCCCAAAGTCAACCAAGCCAGCACCGAAGCGCTCGGCCAACAGCGAAACTGCTGCGGCCCGGCGGAGCCGTTGGGGCCGCCTACAATTTAAGGCTTTGGGCTCAGCGCCCCAAACCATTTATATTTTGTGAGTCGTTCATGAACTTCATCCGTTTTTCAGATCTGTGCGCCAGCGGCCAGGTGGCCGGCAAGCGTGTTTTTATCCGTGCAGACCTGAACGTACCGCTGGATGCCAGTGGCAACATCACGGAAGACACGCGCGTCCGCGCTTCGATTCCCTGCATACAGATGGCGCTGGATGCGGGTGCGGCCGTGATGGTCACCTCGCACCTGGGCCGTCCGGTGGAAGGCGAATTCAAACCCGCGGACTCCCTGGCGCCGGTGGCCAAACGGCTGGGCGAACTCATGCAGCGCGAGGTGCCCCTGGTTTCGAACTGGGTTGACGGTGTCCAGCTCAAACCCGGCGAACTGGTGTTGCTGGAAAACTGCCGCCTGAACAAGGGCGAGAAAAAGAATGACGATGCGCTGGCCCGCAAGCTGGCCGCGCTGTGCGACATTTTTGTGCACGACGCCTTTGGCACGGCCCACCGCGCCGAAGCTTCCACCTACGGCATTGCCCAGTACGCCAAAGTCGCCAGTGCCGGCCCGCTGCTGGCCGCCGAGATGGACGCGATTTCAAAAGCGCTGACCGATCCGCGCAGGCCGCTGGTGGCGATTGTGGCGGGCAGCAAGGTCTCCACCAAACTCACCATATTGAAGTCGCTGGCCAACAATGTGGACCAGCTGATCGTGGGCGGCGGCATCGCCAACACCTTCATGCTGGCCGCGGGCCTGAAGATAGGCAAAAGCCTGGCCGAAGCCGATTTGCTGCCGGAGGCCAGGGCTGTGATCGAAGCCATGAAGGCGCGCGGCGCCGCCGTGCCTATCCCGGTCGACGTGGTGACGGCCAAAACCTTTGCCGCCGATGCGCCGGCCACCGTCAAGGCGGCGGCGGACGTGGCCGACGATGACCTGATCCTCGACATAGGCCCGCAAACCACCGCACAACTCGCGGCCCAGCTCATGGCGGCCGGCACGATTGTCTGGAACGGCCCGGTCGGCGTGTTCGAGTTTGACGCTTTCTCGCATGGCACCGAGGGCATCGCCCGCGCCATTGCCAAAAGCAGCGCATTTTCAATTGCCGGCGGCGGCGACACCCTGGCCGCCATTGCCAAATACGGCATTGAAAAACAGGTGGACTACATCTCCACAGGCGGCGGCGCTTTTCTGGAAGTGCTTGAAGGCAAGACCTTGCCAGCGTTTGACATCCTGCAAAAACGCGCCGCGGGGTAAACCGGTCGCTCTGTTTTTGATAGCTGCCTGTGCCCGTCCCACGGCGGTCATGGCCATTTTTTGTATTAAGAATCGGTTTCGAACAAGCCCGGACCAGGCCGGCACCGCCTGGTCTGGTAACGGTTTGGTAACTGATTCCGTGTGAAAATAAGAAACTAAATTACACGGAGACTTTAAATGCCACGTCGCGCTACCAAGATCGTTGCCACTCTCGGCCCGGCTTCCAGTGATCCCGCACTGCTTGAAAAAATGATTCGCGCCGGCGTCAACGTGGTGCGGCTGAATTTCAGCCACGGCAAGGCGCAGGACCACATCAACCTGGCCGCCGTCGTGCGCGAGGCCTCGCAGCGCGCCGGGCGCGAAGTCGCCATCATGGCCGACCTGCAGGGCCCCAAGATCCGCGTCGGCAAGTTCGCCGAAGGCAAGGTGCAACTGGTGCCCGGCGAAAAGTTTGTGCTCGATGCGTCCCGCACCGAAGCCGGCGACATCAAGGGCGTGGGGCTGGACTACAAGGAACTGCCGCGCGACGTCAAGCCCGGCGATGTGCTGCTGCTGAACGACGGCCTGATCGTGCTGACGGTCGACGCCGTGCTGGGCGAGGAAGTCATCACCACCGTCAAGCTGGGCGGCGAGCTGTCCAACAACAAGGGCATCAACAAGCAGGGCGGCGGCCTGACCGCACCGGCGCTGACGGCCAAGGACATGGAAGACATCAAGACCGCGATGAGCTTTCAGGCCGACTATGTGGCCATCAGTTTCCCGAAAAACGCGACCGACATGGAAATGGCGCGCCAGCTCTGCAATGTGGCTGCGGCGCAGTACAAACACAAGCCTGGCCTGATCGCCAAGATCGAGCGCGCCGAGGCCATCCCCAACCTGGAAGGCATATTGCGCGTGAGCGACGGCATCATGGTGGCCCGCGGCGACCTGGCGGTTGAAGTCGGCAACGCCGCCGTTCCGGCGCTGCAAAAACGCATGATCAAGATGGCGCGCGCGCAGGACAAGGTGGTCATCACCGCCACGCAGATGATGGAAAGCATGATTTTGAACCCGGTGCCGACACGCGCCGAGGTCAGCGACGTGGCCAACGCCGTGCTCGACGGCACCGACGCCGTCATGCTGAGCGCCGAGACGGCGGCCGGCAAGTACCCGCTGGAAACCATCCTGGAGATGGCCAATATCTGCGTCGAAGCCGAAAAGGCCGAGTACAAAGAGATCGACTCCGACTTCACCGGCAAGACCTTTGCCCGCATAGACCAGTCGATTGCCATGGGCGCGCTGTTCACCGCCAGCCACCTGGGCGCCAAGGCCATCGTGGCGCTGACCGACAGCGGCTCCACCCCCTTGTGGATGAGCCGCCACGACATCCACGTGCCGATTTACGCCCTGACGCCGCGCCTGAGCACGCAGCGCAAGATGGCGCTGTACCGCAATGTGCGACCGCTGCTGATGGACACCAGCGCAGACCGCGATACCGCGCTGGAGCAGGCCGAGGGCCATCTGCTGAGCCGCAAGATCGTGCAAAGCGGCGACGTCTACGCCATCACCTGCGGCGAGCCCATGGGCGCACCAGGCGGCACCAACATGCTCAAGATCTGCCGCGTGGCTTGAAGAGATAAAGCCCCCACGTTCGCTCACTGCGTGTAGCTCTCTGCCCCCGAGGGGGCTGGCCTTGCCTGGGCGGCCCGGCGCTGTCGCCGTTCGTCCCACAGCGTTTTGTGGCATTGGCTGAATCCAGGCGGGTATGACCGGCGTATATAAAGAATCAATCGCCATGAACCCGCCTGATTCAAATTTGCCAAGACGCTCCTTACTTGCCATGCTGCCCGGACTGCTGACCGCATGTTCGGCGGTCGATCTCCTTAACGCCACCGTCGCGACGGACAGCTACCAGCGCACCGAGGGGCTTGCTTATGGTCCGCATCCGCGTCAGCGCCTGGATGTGTACCAGCCCAAAACGCCCCTGGGCAAGCCGGCCATGGTGGTGTTTTTTTACGGCGGCAGCTGGTCTTCCGGTGATCGCGAAGACTATCGGTTCGTGGGCGAGGCACTGGCTTCACGGGGCGTGGTGACCGTGGTCGCCGACTACCGCCTGAGCCCCGAAGTGCGTTACCCGGTGTTTGTGCAGGACAGCGCCAGCGCCATGCGCTGGGCGTTTGACCATGCCCTTGACCATGGCGTCGATCCGGCCCGCATTTTTGTGATGGGCCACAGCGCTGGTGCCTACAACGCGGCCATGCTGGCGCTGGACAAACGCTGGCTGGAGGCGGTTGGCCTGGCGCCCTCGCGGCTTGCCGGCTGGATAGGCCTGGCCGGGCCTTATGACTTTTTGCCTATCAAGGACAAGAAAACCCAGGTCGCCTTTAGCTGGCCGGATACGCCCCAGGACAGCCAGCCGCTGTACCACGCCTCGCGCGCTTCGCCGCCGGCCTTGCTGCTGGCCCCGGTCAAGGACAGTGCGGTGGACCCGCTTCGCAGCACCGTGGCCATGGCGCAAAAACTGAAAAACGCCGGCGTGCGTGTCGAGTCGGCGCAATTTGACGGCGTCAGCCATGTCACGCTGATCGCCGCCATGGCCTCGGTGCTCAGGGGCCGCGCGCCGGTTCTGGAGCGCGTCACGGCATTTATCAAGTAGGCCGGCCGGCGTGCAGCGCGATACACCAGGTAACCGGCGTGGGGGCCGTACTTCGCGGTGGCAGTTAGAATTGGGGTCCGGTTACCTCGCGGTTACGGCCTTCAGGTGCAGCACCGGCGCTGCCAGGCTTGCGCCGGAAACCCACTCTTTTTCACAGCGTTTTTAATTTTCTGGGAATTCGATCATGGCACTCGTTTCAATGCGCGAGCTGCTGGACCATGCGGCAGTCAACGGCTACGGCATTCCGGCTTTTAACGTCAACAACCTCGAACAGGTGCAGGCCGTGATGGAAGCCGCCAAGGAAACCGGCGCGCCCGTCATCCTGCAGGCCAGCGCCGGCGCCCGCAAATACGCAGGCGAGGCCTTTATCAAACACCTGATCCAGGCCGCCATCGAGATGTACCCCAACATCCCGCTGGTCATGCACCAGGACCACGGCCAGAACCCCGACGTTTGCCAGGGCGCGATCAACCTGGGCTTTTCGTCCGTCATGATGGACGGCTCGCTTGAGGGCGACGGCAAGACCATTGCCAGCTACGAATACAACGTTGACGTGACCAAAAAAGTCGCGCAACTGGCGCACAAGGTCGGCGTCACGGTTGAAGGCGAACTCGGCTGCCTTGGTTCGCTGGAAACCATGAAGGGCGACAAGGAAGACGGCCACGGCACCGACGCCACCATGACGCGCGAGCAGCTGTTGACCGACCCCGAGCAGGCCGCGGACTTCGTCAAACAAACGCAGATCGACGCACTGGCGATTGCCATTGGCACCAGCCACGGCGCCTACAAGTTCACGCGCAAGCCCACAGGCGACATCCTGGCGATTGACCGCATCAAGGAAATCCACCGCCGCATCCCGAGTACCCACCTGGTGATGCACGGCTCGTCATCCGTGCCGCAGGAGCTGCTGGCCATCATCCGCCAGTACGGCGGCGCCATGAAGGAAACCTATGGCGTGCCGGTCGAGGAAATCCAGGAAGCCATCAAGCACGGTGTGCGCAAGATCAATATCGACACCGACATCCGCCTGGCCATGACAGGCGCGGTGCGCAAGTTCCTGGCCGAAAACCCCGAGAAGTTCGACGCCAGAGAATGGCTCAAACCCGCGCGTGAAGCGGCCAAGCAGATCTGCAAGCAGCGTTACATCGAGTTCGGCTGCGAAGGCCAGGGTGGCAAGATTAAGGGTGACACCTTGCAGGTCGTGGCCGCCAAATATGCCAAAGGCGAGCTGGCCCAGGTCGTTCACTAAAAAAGCCGAGCCATCCCTTTTTGGGATTGGCGATAATTCAAGGCCCGTGGACTCTGATGGAGTCGCGCGGGCCTTTTACTTTGACACCCACCATGACCCAAGCGCTCCACACCTCCGCCCTGACTTCCCTGCCCTTGCTCGCCCGCGGCAAGGTGCGTGACAACTACGCCGTCGGCAAGGACCGCCTGCTGATGGTCGCCAGCGACCGCCTGAGCGCGTTTGACGTGATCCTGGGCGAGCCTATCCCCGGCAAGGGCGCGCTGTTGACGCAGATGGCGCTGTTCTGGTTTGGCCGTCTCGGCCACATCTGCCCTAACCACCTGACCGGCGAGGCGCCAGAAAGCGTGGTCACGGCAGAAGAAATCCCGCAGGTCAAGGACCGTTCCATGCTGGTCAAGCGCCTGAAACCGATTCCGGTCGAAGCCGTGGTGCGCGGTTACCTGGCCGGCAGCGGCTGGAAGGAGTACCAGGACAGCCAGGCCGTGTGCGGCGTGCCGCTGCCCGCAGGCCTGAAAAACGCCGGCAAGCTGCCCGAGCCCATCTTCACGCCGGCCGCCAAGGCCGATGTGGGCGAGCATGACGAAAACATCAGCTACGAGCAGGTCGTCAAGGTGGTCGGGCCTGAGCTGGCCGCGCAGATCAAGAAGATCAGCATCCAGATTTACCAGGAAGCCGCGGCTTTTGCCCTGACCAAGGGCATCATCATTGCCGACACCAAGTTCGAGTTTGGCCTTGACGAAAACGGCACGCTGACCCTGATGGATGAGGTGCTCACGCCAGATTCGTCACGCTACTGGCCCATAGAGGGATACGAAGCTGCCTATGCCGCAGGCGCGAACCCGCCAAGCTACGACAAGCAGTTTGTGCGCGACTGGCTGGAGGAGGTGCGTATCAACGGCAAGCCCTGGGATAAAACCCCGCCGGCGCCGCAGCTGCCGCCCGATGTGATCGCCAAAACTGCAGCCAAATACCAGGAAGCGCTGGAACGCCTGACGGCTTGAGGCCGCGGCTATAAATGCGATTTGACGGCAAGCTCAGCAAATGGAATGACGAACGGGGCTTCGGCTTCGTAACGCCTGCCCAAGGCGGGCAGGATGTTTTTGTTCATATCTCGTCCTTTCCACGCGATGGTCAGCGGCCACAGCTGCAGGAAGCTCTGTCATTCGAGATCGAATTGGACAAAAAAGGGCAAAAACGCGCTGTCAGCCTTCGTCGGCCCACAAGCTCACAGACGATGCCCCGTCGCCAAACACAAGACCGTTCTGTTCGCCCGGCACGAAGCTCTTCTGTTGTTAGATGGATAGCGATGGTGCTTTTGGTCGTTCTTGGCGTGTATGGCTATGCGCAATATGCAAAACGGGCCGGCGCCTACTATGTACCCGCAGACGCGGGCGAGTCGCTGGTGCGCCCTGCTGCACAGTCGCATCAGCCTGTCTTGACGAATATGCGGTGTGATGGCCGCCAGCATTGTTCGCAGATGACTTCATGCACGGAGGCCAAATTTTTTCTCAAAAATTGCCCAGGCGTGACGATGGATGGGAACCATGATGGCGTGCCGTGTGAGCAGCAGTGGTGTACGAGCCCGTTTGCCAATTAAGCACCCGGAACCGATGCTTTAGCTCAAAATCACGCTGCTCAAGCGCCGTCGATACGTCGCCACGACAGCGTCCTCCGGCGGAATCTGGCCATCGGCGACCTTGGGTTTGGGCGCTTCCATGATGTCCAGGATGGCGATGTAGGTCTTGCGCGCCAGGTCTTCACTCCAGCTTTTGTCGCGCATCAGAATGTCCAGCAACTCGTCCAGCGCATCGGTCCAGCGGTTCTGGGCCATCAGCCAGCGGGCCTTGTCAAAACGCGCCTGGAAATCACGTTTGTTGGCTGCAATTTTTGCATCAAATCCGGCCTCGGCCCCCGCCTCGTTTGCGTGAACAGCTACAAAATCAATAGCATCCATCCAGCGTTTGAGCGAGTCGAAGCGGCGCACCGCAGCGGCCTGGGCGATGACGGGGGCAAACGCCACCTTGGCATCGTCATCGCTGCCGGCCAGCAACAGCGTTTTCACCAGCTCAAAACGCGCATTCTCGTTGGCCGGGTCATTGGCCACGTCCTGCCTGAGCTTTTCCAGCACGGCTTCGGGCGAGGTGTCGGCTTCAACGGCGGTCTCTTCTTCCGCAGGCAGTTCCTCGCCGGGCGGCAGGTGTTTGTCCAGGAATTCCTTGACTTTGCCCTCGGGCAGCGCCCCGGTAAAACCGTCCACCGGCTGGCCGTTCACCATCAGTATGCAGGTCGGGATGCTCTTGATGCCGAAAGCCGCACCCAGCTGCTGCTCCTGGTCGGAGTCGATCTTCACCAGCTTGAAACGCCCGCCATACGCCGCCTCGACCTTTTCCAGGATGGGCCCGAGTGACTTGCACGGTCCACACCAGGGCGCCCAGAAATCAATCAGCACCGGGGTGCTCATGGAAGCCGTGATGACTTCCTCTTCAAAGTTGGCAATGGTGACGTCGATCATGATCTGTAGGAGTTTGGGATTAGGAGAGATTTTTCAACCGAAGGGAGGGTAGCACGCCGCCGGGGGGCCGACCCCTTAAAATCGGGGTTTACCGGCGCACAGCCCCTGCAAGCTCCGGGCAGCCTCAAAACAGCCCCAGACTGAAAAGATTCCTTATGACCACAGACAATCCCGCAAGCCCCGCCGCCCAACCCATGGTTGGCGTGGTGATGGGCTCCAGCAGCGACTGGGAGACCATGCAGCATGCGGTGCAGATTCTTACGGAGTTCGGCATTGCCCATGAGGCGCGCGTGGTGTCTGCGCACCGCATGCCCGACGAGCTGTTTGCTTATGCCGAACAGGCCTCGGGCCGCGGCCTGCAAGCCATCATTGCCGGCGCTGGCGGCGCGGCCCACCTGCCGGGCATGCTGGCTGCCAAGACAACCGTGCCGGTACTTGGCGTGCCGGTAGCCAGCAAGCATTTGCAGGGCGTGGATTCGCTGCACAGCATTGTGCAAATGCCCAAGGGCGTGCCGGTGGCGACCTTTGCCATAGGCAATGCCGGAGCGGCCAATGCGGCGCTGTTTGCCGTGGCCATGCTGGCCCTGCACGACAAAAGCCTGCTTGAAAAGCTG
Source organism: Pseudomonadota bacterium (assembly GCA_040388255.1). Lineage (GTDB taxonomy): Bacteria > Pseudomonadota > Gammaproteobacteria > Burkholderiales > Burkholderiaceae_C > Polaromonas. The sequence goes on from JAZKCE010000033.1 coordinate 63,763, forward strand.
CGGGCCTTTCGCACGGCGCAAACCGCTGCCGCGCACGCCATGACGCTGCCGCCCCAATGAGCCAGGCCCCTATTTTTCCGGGCACTGTTTCGGCTTCAGGCCGGCCTGCCACATTGGGCGTCATGGGCGGTGGCCAGCTGGGCCGCATGTTTGTGCACGCCGCGCAGCGCCTGGGTTACTTCACGGCGGTGCTGGACCCGGACCCGCACAGCCCGGCCGGACTGGTCAGCCACCACCATGTCCAGACGGATTACAGCGATGCCCAAGGCCTGGCGCAGCTGGCCGCGCTGAGTGACGCCGTCACCACCGAATTTGAAAATGTGCCCGCCGGCGCGCTGCAAACCCTGGCCGGCCAGCGGCCAGTGGCGCCCGGCGCTGCCGCTGTGGCGATTGCGCAAAACCGCATCGAAGAAAAATCGCATTTTGTCGCCTGCGCCCATGTGTCGGGCGTGAGCTGCGCGCCCTATGCGGTGATTGAAACGTCGGCGCAGCTTCAGGCGGTGCCCGCCGAACTGCTGCCCGGCATCCTGAAAACCGCCCGCATGGGTTACGACGGCAAGGGCCAGGTGCGGGTTAAAAACGCGGCTGAACTGGCGGCGGCCTGGAGCGAGCTGAAGCAGGTGCCCTGCGTGCTGGAAAAACTCATGCCGCTGAAAGCCGAATGCTCGGTCATCGTGGCACGCGGCTGGAACGGCGACATTGTGGGTTTTGCGCCGCAGCGCAATGTGCATCTGGACGGCATCCTCGCCGTCACCCATGCTTATGAATCAAACATGCCCGCAGCCCTCGCACTGCGTGCGCAGGCAGCTACCAAATCAATAGCAAATCACATTGACTATGTGGGTGTGCTGTGCGTCGAGTTTTTTGTGATTGACGACGGCAGCGAACACGGTGGCCTGGTCGTCAACGAGATGGCGCCGCGCCCGCACAACAGCGGCCACCACACCATGGACGCCTGCGATGTCTCGCAGTTTGACCTGCAGGTGCATGCCATGGCCGGCCTGCCGCTGCCCCAGCCGCGCCAGCATTCGCCGGCCATCATGCTCAATCTGCTGGGTGATGTGTGGTTCGATCAACGGGGTGGGTTGCGCACACCCGACTGGCAGGCCGTGCTGGCCTTGCCGGGTGCGCATCTGCACCTCTACGGCAAGCTGCATGCGCGGCCGGGCCGCAAGATGGGCCACCTCAACATCACAGGCACGGACCTTGCCGGCGTGAAAGCTACGGCGCGCAAGGTCGCCGATATCCTGGGCCTGACCGGGCTTGACGGTATCTGATGATCCTGCCCGGCACAGCCCCGCAAGCCATTCTGGACGCCGCCAAATGCATACAGGCCGGCGGGCTGGTCGGCTTCCCGACCGAGACGGTTTATGGCCTGGGCGCTGATGCGTCCAGCGATGCCGCCGTCGCCGGCATCTTTGCCGCCAAGGGTCGCCCCTCAGACCATCCGCTGATTGTCCATGTGGCCGAGGCCGCGCAGGTAGCCGACTACGCCAGCAGCGTGCCGCCATTTGCGGCCAGCCTGATGAAGGCCCTTTGGCCCGGCCCGCTCACCGTGATCCTGCCGCGCAAGCCCGGTGTCGCGGCTGCGGCTGCCGGCGGCCAGAATTCCGTGGGCCTGCGTTGCCCCGCGCACCCGGTCGCGCTGGCTTTTTTAAAGGCCTGCCTGGACTTGGGTGTAAGCGGCGTGGCCGGCCCCAGCGCGAATCGTTTTGGCCGCGTCAGCCCGACCACCGCGCAGCATGTGATTGAAGAGCTGGGTGAAGCCTTGCTGGTGCTGGACGGTGGGCCTTGTGAGGTGGGCATCGAGTCCAGCATCGTTGATTGCACGCGCGGCCAGCCCGTGTTGTTGCGCCCCGGTGTCCTGACCCGTGCGCAGCTTGAGGCTGCATGCGGCGAGCCGGTGCTGAACCATGACGAAGTGGGCAAGGCCGCGGCTTCCGCAGGCGCCGCCCCGCGCGCCTCCGGCACGCTTGAATCGCATTACGCCCCGAATGCCAAGGTGCGCCTGATGGACGCGGGGGCTATACAGACCGCGCTTGATTTGTTGGGCGCGGAAGCGGCGCACATCGCGGTGTATGCCCGCGGCATAGTGCGCATCAAGTCGTCGCAGCTGCTGTACCGCCGCATGCCGGACGATGCGCTGGCAACCGCGCAGCAGCTGTTTGCCGTGCTGCGTGATTTTGATGCACAGGGCGTCAAGCTGATCTGGATAGAGAGCCCGCCGGCAACAGCTGAGTGGGACGGGGTCAGGGATCGATTGAGGCGGGCTGCCGCAGAGTGATGCCCTGGTGCGTGTCCTGTTTATCCGCCGGATGTCTTGAGCCCGTGATCGCGGCATCTGACCCATGAGCAAACTCTCCCACACCCGCGACAAAATCTACAGAACGGTGGCCCGCCAGATGCATGGCATCGTGCCCTGCTGGGTTTGCGGTGAACATGTGCTGCCCGAGGCTGCAACGCTGGAGCATATCCAGCCCTTGAGCGAAGGCGGCAACAGCCACGCTGAAAACCTGGCCATCAGCCACGAGCTTTGCAACAACCAGCGCCACGCCAAGGGCCAGGTCACAGTCTCAGGCGCCATGGATGGCCGGGTGCAGCGGCGTAGCAAAGACCTGTAAGCGCCGCCAGGCACTGCTGGCGGCATTGACCGCAGGCTTATTTGCGCGGGGGGTCTTCGCCCAGCGGCGCGAGGTCCGAGGAGTAGGTGCGGTCGCCTATCTGGATATCGCTGTTTTTTTGCCAGGCGGCTTCGAAGGCCGCGAATTCCTCGGCGGTTGCCTCCTCGTATTTTTCAATGTTGCTGGGCACCGTGCCAGACGGTGATGCCGCGGGAATTGCCGGCGCGGCCGGCCTGGCCCATTCGGCCACCGCCACTGCCAGAGTTTCATCGGCGCGCCAGTAAACGCCGCCCACGACAAGGCCGTAGCGGGTGTGCGCATTTTTTGTCAGCGCTGCGGCTATCCCGGTCAGCTGCCGCTGCCGGCCCTGCTCGCTTTCCATAAACGCGGGCGACATGTCGAGCATGATCACATAGCAATGCCCGCGTTTGTCGGTGCGCATCACCTTGAAGCGGTAGCTGTTGGCCTCTATGAAATAGCTGTTCAGGGTCGCGCGTACGATTTCGAAAAGCAGTTCGCGGCGAAAGGCCATGCGCTCTTCGAGGTTCATCTTGACCGGCATGGTTTCAGGCCCCTGCCGGTGCTCCAGGTCGCGGTCCTTCGGGCCGTTTTTTTGGCCACGCGTCGATGAGAAGAAGTCTTGAAAAAGAGCCATATGGAAAAGGACTAAAAACAGTTGCGCCGGCTGGAGGCGTGTACCCGCAAGCGGTAAACCGCATCGCTGTCCAGGAGTCGCTGTGGAACCCGCAGCCGTATTGATATGTTTTGCATGATAGGGCTGGCGTTTGGTCTTGTCATTGTTGGAGGCAATTTTTACATTTGGCTGCAACTAATTAGTTACAAAAAAAACTGGACCAAGCCGGATTTGACTGGGCGGGACGCTGATTGCGCTAGGGAATTCCCTAGCTGCCGCTGCTTTATCTTTGGAGTTAGCATGCTAACCATAATGCGAGGCCATGCGGGGAAGTCGCCCCAGCCATGTTTGCTGCCGCGCGAGGCGCACCTTTTTGTTTTAGCTATAGGAGATTTTTTTGCAAACTGCCAAGCAACTTATTGATGGCCGCTGGCTCACCCACATCAATGGCGGCGAGCGTGTCGGCCAGGCCATCAACCCCGCCACCGGGGAGGTGGTGGCACTGTTTTGCGATGGCACGGCCGCTGAAGCGGAGGCCGCAGTCGCGGCGGCGTTGCGAGCCTTCGACAACACCGCCTGGAAGCGCAGCCCGCGCCTGCGCGCGGAAGTCCTGCTGGACTTTGCCGCGAAGCTGGATGAGCGCAAGGACGCCATAGCCGACTGGCTGGTCACGCTCAACGGCAAGCTGCGGCGTGAGGCCCTGGGCGAGATAGGCGCCGGCATTTCAGAGCTGCGTTATTACGCCGGCCTGGCGCGCAACCTGTTTGGCCGTGTGCTGGAAGTCGAGCCGGGTTGTTACTCTTCGCTGGACCGTGAAGCGGCCGGCGTGTGCGCGATCATCCTGCCGTGGAATGCGCCGGTCACATTGCTGGTGCGTTCGCTGGCGCCTGCGCTGGCCGCCGGCTGCACCGTGGTGATCAAGCCCGCCTGCCAGACCGCCGTGGTCAACAACATGGTGCTTGAATGCCTGAGCGGCGATGTGCGCTTGCCGGCTGGTGTTGTCAACTCCGTCATCGAGTCCGCTGCCGAAGTCTCGCGTTACCTGTGCGAGTCCCCGGATGTCGATGTCATCAGTTTTACCGGCTCGTCCGCGGTCGGCAAGCTTATTGCACAGAACACCGCGCCCACACTCAAGCGCCTGTCGCTGGAACTCGGCGGCAAGGCGCCTGCCGTCGTGTTTGCAGATGCCGACATGGACAAGACCGTGGCCGGCCTGGTCGCCGGCGGCATGGTGATGGCCGGGCAGCAGTGCACGGCCATCACCCGCGTGCTGGTGGAAGACGCGACGTATGACGCTGTCGCGCAGCGCCTGGTTGCTGCATTGAAGGCCGTGAAGGTCGGCCCGGGCAATGACCCGGCTTCGCAAATGGGTTGCCTGATCGATGTGCGCAACCGCGACCGCATCAATGCCCTGATGGACACCGCCCAGGCCACGCAGCGCGTGCTGCTGCGTGGAAATATTCCGGGTGGCACGCTGGCCCGCGGTGCGTTTATAGAACCCAGCCTGGTCGAGGTGCAGGACCTGGCTTCGGACTTCATCCAGAAGGAACTCTTTGGCCCGCTGCTGGTGATCGAGCGTTTCAGAAATGAAGATGAGGCCGTGAGTCGCGCCAATGCCACGCGTTTTGGCCTGGCCGCCAGTGTCTGGAGCAGCGACATGAAAAAGTCCCGCCGCATCGCCGCACGCCTGCGCTCGGGAACGGTCTGGTCCAACAGCCACAACCGCCTGTTTGCCGAGGCGGAAACCGGGGGCTTTCGCGACAGCGGATACGGCCGTTTGCATGGCGCCGAAGGGCTCAATGATTTCCTGCAGACCAAACACTTTTACTTCGAGACCAATTCGTGAGCCATCCAGAAACACACACCGGCGCCCACTTCTTTCTCGAGGGCCTGACCGAGCTGGGCACAGATTACGTTTTCTCCAACCTGGGCACCGACCATGTGTCGCTGATTGAAGAGCTTGCGCGCTGGGACGCCGAAGGCCGGCCGCACCCCGGCTTCCTGCTGTGCCCGCATGAAAACGTCGCCATGCACATGGCTGCCGGTTATGCCGCCGTGACGGGGCGCGGCCAGGCGGTGATGGTGCACGTCGATGCAGGCACGGCCAACTCGGCCATGGGCATGCACAACATGTTTCGCGGCCGCCTGCCCGTGATGCTGATTGCCGGCAAGGCACCGTTCACCCTGCGCGGCGAACTGCCCGGCTCGCGCGACAACTACGTGCATTTTGTGCAGGACCCGTTTGACATCGCCAGCTTGGTGCGCCCCTATGTGAAGTGGGAATATTCGCTGCCCAGCGGCGTGATTGCCAAGGAGGTTTTGCGGCGCGGCCACTCAATGATGCAGAGCGATCCGCCAGGCCCGGTGTATTTGACCTTGCCGCGCGAGGTGCTGGCCGAAACGGTTGCCGCAGACCAGGTGAAGTCCTTTGGCAGCAAGCGTTACGGCGCCGTGCTGGCCGGCGGCATTGATGATGTGCGTGCACAAGCCATTGCAGACCAGCTCATGAATGCCAGCCAGCCGATGGCAGTGACTTCTTATCTGGGCCGCAAAGCCGAAGCGGTGGAGGCGTTGGAAGACCTCGCGCTGCTGTGCGGTGTGCAGGTATTCGAGTTCAGCCCCAGCCACCTGTGCATCTCGCGCAGCTCGCCATGTTTTGGTGGCTTTGATGCGAGCAAGGCCCTGGCCGGCGCAGATGTGGGCCTGCTGCTTGATGTCGACGTACCCTGGCTGCCCAAATTTGTGCAGGAAAACACCGCCATCCGCTGGACCCATGTGGATGTGGACGCCATCAAAAAAGATTTCCCGATGTGGGGTTTTGCCACCGACATGCGGGTGCAGGCCGATTGCGCCACCGTGCTGCGCCAGCTTGCAGCCATCGTGCGCGCGCGGGCCGACGAGGCGTTTCACCAGAAGGTTGCCAGGCGCATTGCAGGCTGGTCCGCTGCAAGTGAAGAGCGCAAGGCGGGTGCGGCCCGCGCGGCGGAAAACCCCGGCAAGCCGGGCGCGATTTCACCGGCCTATTTATGCGCGGCCCTGGGCGCCGCGATTGCGCCTGAAGACATCGTGATCAACGAAGCCATACGCAATTCCCCTTCTGTGTTGAACCAGATCCCGCGCAGCCGGCCGCTCACCCTGCTGTGCGGCGCCGGTGGCGGCCTGGGTTACAGCGGCGGCATGGCGCTGGGCGCCAAACTGGCCAATCCGAAAAAGCGCGTGCTGCAGGTGGTGGGCGACGGCGGTTTTCATTTCTCAACGCCGACCTCGGTCTACGCGACGGCGCAGCGCTACAGCCTGCCCATCTTCACGGTGGTGCTGGACAACGGCGGCTGGCAGGCGGTGAAAGAGGCCGTGCTGCGGGTCTATCCCGACGGCTCCGCAGCCCAGGCCAATGAGTTCCAGGCGCGGCTGCAGGGACAGGACCGGCACTTTGAACAGGTGGCGCAGGCCTTCGGCGCCTATGGCGAATGTGTCAGCGACCCGGGCCAGGTGGAGGCCGCGATTGCGCGCTGCCTCAAGGCCGTCGATGCGGGCCAGGCCGCGGTGCTGAATGTACAGATTGGCCTGCAGTAGTTTCTTTTGCAGGTTTAACCAGGAGACAACAATGTTTATAAAAAACAGATTTCGTTTTGCCCACTTTGTAATCACCGCGCTGCTGTTGCCGCTGGCTGCGGTAGCTGCCGACTACCCGACAAAACCCGTCACCATCGTTGTGGGTTACTCCGCCGGCGGCGGTGTCGATGCCATGGCGCGCATCATGGCCGACAAGCTTCCGGCCTTGCTCGGCCAGCCGGTGGTTGTCGAGAACCGGCCCAGCGTGGGCGCCATCGTTGGCACCAGCTATGTTTCCAAGGCAAAGCCGGACGGCTACACCCTGATCATGGGCGCACCCGGCCCCATGATTTTTAACCATGCGGTGTACGCCAAGCTGCCCTATACGCCGCAGGATTTCACGCCCATCTCTTTTGTCAGCGACTCCCCGCTGATGCTGCTGGTCAACACCAGCAATCCGGCAAAAACCGTCCAGGACCTGGTGAACCAGTCAAAACAGAATCCGGACAAATCCAATTACGCCGCCAGCTCGGCTTCGTTCCAGTTGATCACCGAGCTGTTCAACAAAAAAACCGGCGCCAGATTCACACACATCCCCTACAAGGGTGCGAACGATTCGGTGATGGCCGTCATGTCGGGTGATGTCAGCATGGCCCTGGCCGATGCGGGCCCGGCTTCCGTCGGCCTGCAAAGCGGCCGTGTCAAGGCGCTGGCCGTCACCTCGACCAAACGCATGCCGGATTATCCCAATGTGCCGACGCTCGCCGAGCTTGGCATAGACCTGAAAGTGTCGCTCTGGATAGGCCTGCTGGCACCGGCCGGCACACCGCCGGAGATCGTCAAACAGCTGCAGGACAGCGTGGCCAAAGTCGTCGCGATGCCCGATGTCCAGAAACGCATGACCACCATGTCAGTCATTCCCATGAGCAACACATCCGAAGAATTCTCAAAAGTCATTGCTTCTGAAATCCCGCTATGGAAGCAACTGGCGTTGGACAACAACATCAAGGCCAATTAAGCGCGGCTCCCGCTCACCGCTGAAACATTCCCGGTCCAGGAGGGCCCATGCCTAAACATCCAAAGCTTTTTGCGGCCCTTGTCCTGGCGGGCGCTGCCTGCCTGCCCCTGGGGGCGCTGGCAGCCGACTATCCGCTCAAGCCCATCACCATCGTGGTGGGTTTTTCCGCCGGCGGCAGCAGCGACGCGCTGGCCCGCATCGTGGCTGAAAAACTGGCCATAGGCCTGGGCCAGCCGGTGGTGGTGGAAAACCGCGCCGGCGTGGCCTCCATCGTTGGCGCGGCTTTTGTGGCCAAGGCCAAACCCGATGGCTACACCCTGCTGATGGGCGCCAGCGGTCCCAACGTTTTTAACTATGCGCTGTATGCCAGGCTGCCCTATGCACCGCAGGACTTCGCGCCGGTGTCGCTGCTGGGCACCTTCCCGCTGCTGTTGCTGACGCAGGCGAGCAACCCGGCCAAGTCCATGCAGGAACTGGTGGCACAGTCCAGACAGAATCCGGACAAGGCCAATTACGGCGCCAGCTCGGCTTCGTTCCAGCTGGTGACCGAACTGTTCAACAACAAGACCGGCGCGCGCTTCTCGCATATTCCCTACAAGGGCAGCAACGACGCGATCACAGCGGTGATTTCCGGCGACGTCAGCATGACGCTGGTAGATGCGGGCGCGGCCTCAGCGGTGTTGCAGGGTGGCCGGGTGAAGGCGCTGGCAGTCACATCGACCGAGCGCCTCAGGGAGTTGCCGAATGTGCCGACCATGAACGAGCTGGGCGTGGACCTCAAGGTGTCGTTCTGGAGCGGCCTGCTGGCACCGGCCGGCACACCCGTGCCAGTCATCAAACGCCTGCAGGAAGAAATCGTTCGCGTGATGGACATGCCCGACGTCAAAAAGCGCTTCAATGCCATGTCGGTGATACCGGGGGCCAGCACGCCTGAAGACTTTGCAAAACTGATTGCGACTGAAACCGCGCTGTGGCGCCAGGCGGCGCAGGACAACAATATCAAGGCTAACTGAAAGCCCTGTTTTTCAACACCGCCTGATTCGGGAACCTGCAAGAGCCGTCTGACAGGAACCAGGCAATCAGGAAAGGTATTTAAAAACAATGCCTTCCAGTTCTCTGCCCATGGCTGGATCTTCCAGCCGCAAGGGGCCAGGGTCATTGAGCGTTGCATGCACCAGCGTGCCTATCATCACCTGGTAGGCAAAACGGATACGCATGCTGCGCTCTTTTGGGGGGATATGGGGCAGGTGTGGTGATAGAAGTTCCGTGAGTGCCTGCCTATAGACGTCTCCCAGCTGACGAAAGGGTTCCCAGGCGCCTTCATCGGCATGTTTCAGCGCCGCACGGTAAATGCCGATGTTGGATCGATACCGCTCAACCGACATGGTCACCATCATGTGGCACAGCTGGGACAGGGAAAGCGCCCGGTCATTTGCGTGCTGAACAAACCCAGCCAGGGCAACTTGTGAGCGAAGACATGTCAGGCGCTGCAATGCGCTGAAGAAACTCTGTTTGTCGTTGAAGCGTCCATAAAAAGCGCCTACCGTCGCATCGGCACCCGCACAGATATCCTCGATCGACAGGGCGTCAAAGGCATGGACGCGCAGCAGGGCAGAGGCGGATTCCAGCAAGGCAAACGCAGTTTTGATACTGCGCTGCTGCACACCGGCGCGTATCTCGGGCAGCTTTCCCTCACCGAGCCACACGGCGAATTCCCGTTCTCTTTCTTCAAGCTGTTCTTGGGGGCGGACCTTTTTCACGCGGCGCAACCTGATCGGGTAAACCCGAAAGCGGTAAAAATATAGTCGCCATTATAATTTGATGGCGACACATACATGCCGCCACACAGGAAATCTTCAATTCGCATGCAAGCCATGCCAAAGATCATAGGAGAAAGCAGTTGCCGCAACCGGCCGGCCGCAATCCCACCTGATCTTTTGCAAGCTTGCGGCCAGTTTGAATCCCTTTCTGTTCCCCGCTCCAGAACAACCCCACACACAACATGAAACCAGCGCACCGCAGCACGATAGAAGCCAACGAACGCATGAGGAGCACGTTGAATTTCTCCGACACGCGTGACTTCGATGACGCACAGCGGGGGTTTCTGGGATCCATCCCGGACGCCCATATTCCGCTGAAGACATCCGGTGTTGCGTGGACCATGCGCGACCATGCGTTCGTCTCGGGGGATGCACCCGACACCGTCAACCCCAGCCTGTGGCGCATCTCACAACTCAACCGAATCCATGGCCTGTTCGAAGTCACGGAGAAAATCTACCAGGTACGCGGCTTCAGTCTTGCGAATGTGACCTTTGTTGAAGGCGATACCGGGCTCATCGTGATTGATCCCCTGACATTTGAAGAACACGCACGTGCCGCACTCGACCTCTACATTGCGCACAGGGGGCATCGTCCGATCAAGGCGGTGGTTTATACACACAGCCATCGTGATCATTATGGCGGCGTACGCGGTGTCATCACGCCGGAGGAAGTACTGAAAAACGGGGTGCAGGTCATTGCGCCCAGCGGATTCACGGAAGAAGCGTTTTCCGAGTCCATGCTGGCCGGTGTGCCCATGCGCAGGCGCTCGCTCTACCAGTTCGGCACTTCGCTGGAAGCGGGCCCGATGTCGCATGTCGACAGCGGTCTGGGCAAAGCTGTCGGACGAGGCGCGGACGGTTTTATCGCACCTAATGTGCTGGTAAGCCAGCAGCAGGAGCGGCACCTGATCGATGGCGTGGAGATTGTCTTCCAGCTGACGCCCGGCACAGAGGCGCCGGCGGAAATGAACCTGTATTTCCCGGGCCTGCGCGCGCTCAACCTTGCCGAGAACGCATGCCACACGATGCACAACCTTTGCCCGCTGCGAGGCGCCAAAACCAGGGACTCGCTGGCATGGGCGCGCTATCTTGATGAAGCCCTTGAGGCCTTCGTACCTTTCGTGGACGTGGTGCTGGCCCAGCATCACTGGCCTGTCTGGGGCCTGGCGCGCATCAGCGAATTCGTGGCAGGGCAGCGGGACCTCTACAGGTATCTGCATGACCAGACCCTGCGCCTCATGAGCCATGGTCTTACGCCGACTGAAATTGGTGAAGAACTGATGATGCCCAACCAGTTGTCAAGGCAATGGTTCGCACGCGGATACTATGGCGCGGTTGCGCACAACGTGGCGGCCATCTACGCACACTATCTGGGCCCTTACGACGGCAACCCTGCCAACCTGAACCCCCTGCCACCGAAGGCCGCTGGCGGGAAATATGTGGAGTACATGGGCGGCGCGCAGCAGGTTCTGAAACGAGCCCGGACAGATTTCGAAGCCGGTGAATTCCGCTGGGTGGTCGAAGCCATGAAACACGTCGTCTTTTCAGATCCATCGAATGAACGCGCACGTGAACTGGCGGCCGATGCCATGGAGCAGCTGGGCTACCAGGCCGAATCGGCGACTTGGCGCAACTCCTATCTTCTTGCTGCCAGGGAACTGCGCAGTAAAACACCCAGCGCCACGCCAACGGGAATAGCCATCAGCGCTGACGTGGTTGCGCTGCTTCCGCTGCGCAGCTTTCTGGAGTACCTGGCCATTCGCGTGAACGGACTGAAGGCACAACATATCTCCGCGCGATTTGACTGGCATGTCATTGGCGAGGAATGCCAGCGCATCACGCTGTCCAACGGCGCCCTGAACCATTTGCCTGGCAGCCATGGCAGCACGGCGAACGCCAGCATCAGAACCGACAGGGCCCAACTGTCCCGTTTGCTGGCTGGCCGCCCGGAACTGCTTCGTTCGCTGGACGCCGGCGAGCTGGATGTCCAGGGGGACAAGGCCCTTTTTCGCGCATTTCTGGAAACGCTCGACGAATTCAATGCCATGTTCAACGTGGTGGAGCCATAGGCGAAACATCACTCAGACCATTTTTCCGGATCGATCAGGGGTCCATCAATGACACAGGAGACAACCATGAACCATTCCCGCATGAGCCGGCGCACTGTTCTCGCATTCGCCAGCTTGCTAACGGCCGTCGGTGCTTCTGCACAGACCGGCGACTGGCCCACCAGGCAACCCGTCCGCCTGATCGTGCCCGGCCCCGCCGGCGGCAGCATGGACATCTTTGCACGCCTGATCCAGGTGCCGCTGCAAAATGCCCTGAATCAGACCATCGTCATGGATTACAAGCCAGGAGCCAATAGCATCATTGGCATCGATGCCGTGGCCAAGGCGGCGCCCGATGGCTACACCATCGTGATTGCCCCCTCCTCGGCAATTGCCATCAACCCGGTGATCCAGGCGAAGATGCCGTTTGACGTCAACAAGGACCTTGTGCCTGTGGCGCAGTTGGGCGCCGCGGGCATCCTGCTGATGACGAATCCGAACTCCGGCTTCAAGAACCTGCAGGACATGGTGGCCTACGCCAGGGCGCATCCAGGCAAGCTGGCCTACGGCTCCTGGGGGAGTGGTTCGACCGGCCACCTGGTCATGGAGGGTCTCAAGGCCCACTATGGACTCGACATGCCGCATGTGCCATATAAATCGACAGCGCAGGAGATCGTCGACCTGATGGCCAATAACATCAGTGTGGCCTTTACCGACATCGCCTCGCCGATCCCGCACATCCGCTCAGGCAAGCTGGTGGCGATGGGCGTGACCGGCTCAGCGCGCGGCCCGGCGCTGCCCGAGCTGCCTACCTTGACCGAGCAGGGTTTCAAGTTTGATTCGGACGGCTGGTTCGGCATTTTTGCCCCAGCCGGCACGCCGCCAGCCATCGTTGCCCGCCTGAACCAGGAAATCGGCAAGGTCGTCGCCACGGACGACACACGCAAAAAATTCGCCCTGCAGAACATGGCGGTGCCCCCACACAAAAGCGCCGTCCAGTTTGCAGCGACTGTCAAGTCCGACATCGAGCTGTGGCAACCACTGGCCAAAAAGGCCAACCTCAAGATCGACTGATACCCTGGCAGGATTTACCGATGCTTGAAACGCTTGTCGATGCCGCGTTTGAATACGCGTATCCACTCTTCGCGGTCGCCCAGACAAGGTACCGCGCGGTGCAGGACGCCGCCAACCCCGGCCGGCATGCGCCGGACACGCTGAAGCACGAGCGCCATCTCAGTGACCACAGGGCGCGCTGGATCACCACGCCCAACAATGACACGCTTTACTCGAATGCCTGGCTGGACCTTTCCTCCGGCCCGGTACGGATTCGCATCGGCGCCATGCCCGATGGGCGCTACTGGTCAGTGGCGTTTATGGATGCGTTCACAAACAACTTCGCCATGCTCGGGAGTCGCCTGGACGGCACGGGTCCTCTCGACATCACACTGGTCGGGCCTGCCCAGCGTGATGCGGTTCTCCCGGGACGTACCATCCGCGCGCCCGGAAACGATGTCTGGCTGTTCGCCCGCTGCCTCGTTGATGGCGTGGAGGATCTTGCCAATTCGCATGCAATGCAGGACAGGATCGAGGTGCTGGCGCCTCCCGGCGCAAGCCACGCCGCTCGCATCGCGCCTGGTCAATCAGCAGACCCCCAAAACTTCCTTGCAGTCGTCAACGAATTGCTGGCACGCAACCCGCCGCCCGTATCTGAAGCCGTCCTGCTTGAGCGTTGGGCGATGGTTGGCCTGCGTCCGGGAGCAGTGGACGCCTGGCATGACATAAGCGAGGACGCGCGGCAGGCATGGATGGCACGGATTGAACCTGCGCATGCCCGGCTGCGGCAGTCCGGTATGAGCGGACGAAGGGATATTCAGGGCTGGGTGGCCTCAGGCGTGGATATAGGGAATTTCGGCCAGAATTTTTCGCTGCGTGCCTCGGTTGCCATCGGTGGACTTGGCGCGCTCCCGCCCGAGGAGGCAATGTACTTCGTCAAGTTCAGGGACGCTGCAATGCAGCCGCTCGACGGACGCCATCACTACATTCTGAGGGTGCCTTCGACAGGCATCCCCGCCGACTCGTTCTGGTCGTTCTCCATGTACGAGCCCACGGCAGATGGCCAAAGATTTTTCGCGGAGAACCCGATTCGCCGTTATTCGATTGGCAATCGCACACCGGGGCTGGTACGCAACGCTGACGGCTCGCTTGACATGGCACTGCAGCACGATGCGCCCTCGGAGGAGCGACTGCTGGCGAACTGGCTGCCAGCGCCCGCCGGTCCTTTCCAGATTGCCTTGCGTACCTACCTGCCCCGCCCCGGTTTGCGCGAAGGAAGTGCAGCAATGCCCAGCGTTTTTCGCAGGGACCCGCAACCTTCCTGAGGGCGTGTTTACGCTCCCGGGGGTTTAAGCTTCCTGGCGAAAGCGCAGCTTCATCAGCAGTATGGCCAGCGCCAGAGCCAGCGTGATGGCATTCGCCACAACAATCGGCCAGGCGCCCAGCAGCAGGCCGTAGGCCAGCCACAAGGCTACGCCCACGGTGAACACGCTGTACATGCCCAGCGAGATGCCGCTCACATCGCGCGTGCGAAAGGTCAGCCAGGCCTGCGGCACAAAACTCGCGGTTGTCAGCGCGGCGCCCATAAAACCTACCCAGTCGGCAAGCGTCATGGCCATGCTCATTTGCCGCCTTCTTTCACGGCCCAGTCCACCAGCGCGTCCAGCGCACCGCGCGCGGCAGGCGCATTGGGGTGGTTGATCAGGCCGACGACGATGTAACGCGCGCCGCTTTTGCCGTCGGCGTAACCGGCCAGCGCCGTCACGTCGCGCAGCGAGCCGGTTTTGACAAAAGCCTGGCCGGCCACGCCTTTGGCGCGCTCGCGCATGGTGGCGTCCACGCCGGCCACGGGCAGCGAATCCGCCAGGCTGGCGGCCAGCGGGCTTTTGGCGGCTTGCTGCAGCAGGGCCGACAGGCTGGCCGCGGTGATGCGCTCCCGGCGGCTCAGGCCGGAGCCGTTGTCCATCACCGGCGGCGTTGCGCCCGCCAGCCTTTTTTGCCACCAGGCGGACAAGGCCGCGCGGCCTGCCTCCAGTGTGCCGCTTTTCGCCTGGCCCAGGCTGGCGTGCAGCCCCAGCGTGAGGAAGAGGTGCTGGGCCATGATGTTGTTGGAGTATTTGTTGACGTCGCGCACTATCTCCAGCAGCGGCAGTGACGGGCTTTCAAATTGCGCCGCGGCCCTGTCCCCCGACAGGGTGCCGGTCTTGCGCAGCATGGCCAGCTCCTGCGGGCTGGCATCGCGCACGCTGCCTGTGATCAGCCCGCCCAGCTGCCGCCACGAGCCTTCCACCGCGCGCGCGGCAAAACTCGCCGGGTCGGCATAGGCGCTGGGCCAGACCTTCTCGCCGCAGGCCGATGAATAGCTGCCCAGAAAATCGATGCGGTTGGGGTTGTCCACGCTGGCGCGCAGTTCAGTGCGCCAGTCGCCGCAGCGCGCCACGCGTATCAGCGGCACGCTGTCGGCCACCTGCAGGCCGGCCAGCGGCGGCTCAAAGCGCACCAGCGCGCGCGCGTTGGGGATGTCGGGCGTGAAGGTCATCACCAGCGACTTGAAGTTGATCAGCAGCGCGTCGGGCTGGGCGTTGTAGGGCCGCAGCGGCTCGCCGTCAAACTCCCCTGGGTCTATGGCCGGCGCGGCAAAGGCGCTGCGGTCCAGCACGATGTCACCGCGAATCGCCCGTGCGCCCCTGGTTTGCACCTGCATCAGCAGGGCCTGCAGGCGCTCGACCACCAGCTTGGGGTCGCCGCCGCCCTGCACGATCATGTTGCCATTGAGCAGGCCGCCCGCCAGGCTGCCGTCCAGCGTGATTTTTGTCTTCCAGGTGAAGTCCGGGCCCAGTGTGTCCAGCGCGGCGTAGGTGGTGACGAGTTTCATCACCGACGCCGGGTTCATGGGCACATCGGCGCGGTAGCTCAGGCGCGGCGGCAGCTTGCCGGCGGCATCCACCACCAGCAGCGACACCGCGTCGCGCGGCACCTGGGCACGCGCCAGCGCCTTTTCAATCGGGGCCGGCAGGCGCACGGTTTGCGCCAGGCCGGTGTTGGCGGCAAGGGCCAGCAGCAAGGCCATCGCGGTCAGCGCGGCGGTGCGCGGTGCCCGCAGGCGCAGCAAGTCATGAATCATGCCGGGATTATCGCGGCTGACCCCACAAGTTCCGATGCTGGCCGTTGGCGCGGATAATCAGGCCAGCGCCGGTCCATTGTGGCGACACAGCTCTTCGCCCCGGAAGCTCCGGTATCAGCGCCAGGCCTGTAGCTACTATGTTTTTGATAGCTGGCTGCACCTGTATTTATTGGCTTACAGACACTTTTGATCCTGAAAAATGAAATTCCTGGCCTTTGACACCAGCACGGACGTGATGTCCATCGCGCTGACCGACGGCGCGCGCGTCTGGCAGCACAGCGGGCCGGGCGGTGCAAAGTCCTCGACCACCCTGATCCCGGCGATCCTGGCGCTGCTGGCGGAGTCTGGCCTGGCGCTGGACGGGCTGGATGCGATTGCCTTTGGCCGTGGCCCGGGCTCGTTTACCGGCCTGCGCACCGCCTGTGCGGTGGCGCAAGGCCTGGCTTTTGGCGCCAGGCAGGGCGCGGGCATACCGGTGCTGCCGGTGGACACGCTGATGGCGCTGGCTGAAGAAGCGCGTTTCCAGCTGGCCGAAAAGGCTGAAAAGCCCGGCGCAGCGGGTCTGCGCATCACGGCACTGCTGGATGCGCGCATGGACGAAATGTATGTGCAGCGATTTGAATGGGCCGGCGACGGGACTTGCAAATCGCTGGACGAATGCAGCCTGGTCCGGCCGGAAAACCTGGCGCCGGCCGGCAAGGATCTGCTCGCCGGCAATGTGTTTGGCGTGTATGCCGGCCGCCTGCCCGCCGGCCTGGCCGCTTTTAGCTGTGTGGAGGCGCTGCCCACGGCGACTGCCATGCTGCGGCTGGCCCCGGCGCTGGCCGCTGCCGGGCATTGTGTGGATGCGGCTTTGGCGCTGCCGCTTTATGTTCGCGATAAAGTAGCATTCACGACCGACGAGCGCGCCCAGGCCAAAGAAGACAAGGCCCGGGCCGCGCTCGCCGCCGAGATGGCCAACCCGAAGTAAGCCCACCCGCCTTGTATGAACGCCGTCCTTAAATCCGTCCACGCCCTCGAAGCCCAGTTCGAGGCGATGACGCCTGCCTGGCTGGAGGCGGTGGTGCGGGTGGAGCAAAACGCCTACGACCATCCTTGGACGCAAGGCAATTTCAGCGATTCGCTCAAGGCCGGCTACCAGGCCCAGCTGCTGACAGGCGGCAGCGCGCCCGAGGCCGAGGCCGAGTTGCTGGGTTATTTTGTGGCCATGAAGGGCGTTGACGAAGTGCATTTGCTCAACATCACCGTGGCGGCCGCGCACCAGCGGCGCGGCTGGGCGCGTGTGATGCTGGACGCGCTGGCGATCTGGGCGCGCGGCCAGGGCGCGCAGTGGCTGTGGCTGGAAGTGCGCGTGAGCAACACGCGCGCCAAGGCCATATATGAACGTTATGGTTTTCGCGTCGTGGGCCTGCGCCGCAACTACTACCCGGCCGGCGGCAATGGCTTGCCCAGCCGCGAAGACGC
Organism: Pseudomonadota bacterium; assembly: GCA_040388255.1. Taxonomy (GTDB): domain Bacteria; phylum Pseudomonadota; class Gammaproteobacteria; order Burkholderiales; family Burkholderiaceae_C; genus Polaromonas. The sequence continues at coordinate 81,097 of JAZKCE010000033.1, forward strand.
TGTCGTGATGAGTTTTGCCCTATGAGTCTTGAGCTCGACAAACGCCAGCGCGCCATGCTGCGCGAAATGGGCGTGCGGGTCTGGCAGCCCATGGAGCCCGTTGCCGCACCCGCCGCTGCACCGGCTGTTGCACCCATGCCCGCCGTGCCCGAAGCGGCCGGCGCCACGGCCTCCGCGCAGGCCGCGGTTGCTATTGATTCTGTAGCTGGGCGCGCACGGCCTGCGGTGACCGCGGGCACTTTTGTTCAAAAACCCACACCTTTGCCGGCGACCCGGCCCGATGCGGCAGCCGAGAGCAATGGCGCTGCCTGGAGCATGGGGCAAGCGCTTGCGCTGTATGCCGATGCCGCGCCCGCAGACGGCCCACGCTGGCTGGTGCTGGCGGAAACACCGGCGTCGGCCCTGCAGTCGGACACCTTTAATCCTTTTGAGGGTGATGCCGGCAAGCTGCTCGACAACATGCTGCGGGCGGCGCGCCTGAACCGGGCTGGCGCCGTGACGCTGGCGCCGCTGGTCAGGCGCGGTGCGTCCGATGCAAGCCGTTTGACTGAGCTGTCGGCGTTGTCCGCGCTGGTGCTTGAAACGCGGCCCGACGTGGTGCTGGTCATGGGCCGGCTGGCGGCGCAGGCATTGCTGCAGTCGAACGAACCCTTTGGCCGGTTGCGCGGGCAGGTGCACAAGCTGCACGGTATCCAGACCATCGTGACGCACGACGCGCCCTATCTGCTGCGTACCCCGCTTGACAAAGCCAAGGCCTGGGAAGACCTGTGCCTGGCCATCAGCGTGGCCGGCGCGGCCTAGGCTCTTACGCCCTCGGATCTTCAGGCCCGGTCGGGTGCCAGCACCGAGGCGATGGCCACCTTCTTACAATAGCCGGCATGACCTTCCTAGACATGCTGGGCGCCGCAGAACGCCAGAACAATTCCATGCTGTGCGTGGGCCTGGACCCGGAGCCGGCCCGTTTCCCCGGAAAACTCAAGGGCGATGCCCACAAAATTTACGATTTTTGCGCGGCCATTGTGGACAGCGTGGCCGACCTGGTGATTGCCTTCAAACCGCAAATCGCCTATTTCGCCGCCCACCGCGCCGAAGGCCAGCTGGAGCGCCTGATGGAGCACATGCGCCGGGTGGCGCCGCAGGTGCCCGTGATCCTCGACGCCAAGCGTGGCGACATCGGCAGCACCGCCGAGCAGTACGCCATCGAAGCCTTTGAGCGCTACGGCGCCGATGCCGTGACACTCTCACCCTTTATGGGTTTTGACTCCGTCGCGCCCTACCTCAAGTACCACGGCAAGGGCGCTTTCCTGCTGTGCCGCACCTCCAACCCCGGCGGCGACGATTTGCAGAACCAGCGCCTGGCTTCGGTGGACGGCCAGCCGCTGCTTTACGAACACATTGCCCGCCTGGCGCAGGGGCCGTGGAACCTCAACGGCCAGCTCGGGCTGGTTGTGGGCGCGACCTACCCGGCTGAAATCGAGCGTGTGCGCAGCGTGGCGCCCACGGTGCCGCTGCTGATTCCGGGTGTGGGTGCGCAGGGCGGCGACGCCCTGGCCACCGTGCGCGCGGGCTGGAGGCCGGGCGCGCCCATCGTCGTGAACTCCTCGCGCGCGATTCTTTACGCTTCGTCGGGTGACGATTTTGTCGAGGCCGCGCGCCGCGAAGCCGTCCGGACGCGCGACCTGCTGCAGGCCGCCAGGGGCTGAGTCCCGCCCGCAGCGCAAGGACGGGACCGGCCATCATGCAAGTCAAATGGCTGGAAGATTTTGTGGCACTGGCGCAGACGCGCAATTTCAGCCGCGCGGCCGAGCTGCGCCATGTCACGCACCCGGCATTCGGCCGGCGCATCAAGGCGCTTGAGGCCTGGGCCGGCACGCCGCTGCTGGAGCGCGGCAGCAGCCCGGTCACCTTGACGGCCGCCGGCGCAAGCCTGCTGGACAACGCCCAGCAAATGATGCGCAGCCTGGGCCATGCGCGCGAGGAATTGCTGGGCGCGGCCGGCCGGCAGGAGAACACGGTGACGCTGGCCACTGGTCGCACGCTGGCGCGCACCCTGGTCGCCGAATGGATGGGCCGCCTGCAGCCCCTGTTGGCGCAAGGTGAGTTGCGCATCCTGACGCGCTCGCTGACCGAGACGGCGCAGTTGCTGGAGCGCGGCGAGGCCGACTTCATGCTGACCTACCACCACCCGCTGCTGGCGCTCAGGCTCAACGCCAGGCAGTACGCCTACCTGTCGCTGGGCCAGGACCGGCTGGTGCCGGTGACACGCGCCAATGCGCACGGCCAGGGCCTGCATGCCTTCCAGCCCGGCACGCCAACGCCCTACCTGGCTTATGCCGGCACGCTGGCCCTGGGCCGGCTGGTGGAAGACCACCTGGCCAACAACCCGCAGACACCCGCCCTGCGCCGCATCGTCGAATGCGACTCGGCCGATGCCCTGTACGAATACGCCCTTAAAGGTGTCGGCGTGGCCTGGCTGCCGTGGTCCATGGTGGCCAGTGCCGTCAAGGCCGGCCACCTGCTTCCGGTGGGCGACAAGCGGCTGGAAATGCGCTTCGAGGTGCGCATCCACCGTGCCAAGCGGCGTCTCAGCCCGCTGGCGGAAAGCATCTGGCGCGTGTTCGAGAGCCATTGAGGGAGCTCAAGGGTGTGCCAAAAAAGCAGGATTATGTGCTTTAGTGGCACAAAGCCAGGCCCCGGCGGTCCGCACAATGGCCTCATTTATTCCATCCAGGACTTGCCATGATCACTTTGAATATCTTGCGTCGCGCCGCCGTGCTGGGCAGCCTGGCGTTGCTGGTGTCCGCCCCGGCAGCCGCCCAGGGCGACTACCCCACCAAACCGATCACCATCGTCATCGGTTATCCGCCTGGCGGCAGCACCGACCTGACCGGCCGCACGCTGGCGCACGAGCTGGCCAAGCGCCTGGGCGTGCCCGTGGTGATTGAAAACGTCGGCGGCGCCGGTGGCGCCATCGGTGCGCAAAAGGTGGCCAATGCCCAATCGGACGGCTACACCCTGCTGGTCGGCGCGAACAACGAGATCGCCATCAGCCGGCTGGTGTCCCCCGCCGTGAAATACCAGATCAAGGACTTCACACCCATAGGCCTGATCGCCTCGCAGCCCATGGTGCTGGTGGCTTCGCAGAAGTCCGGTGTGAAGAACCTGGAGCAGTTTTTGACGGTGGTGAAACAAAACCCCGGCAAGTTCAGCTACGGCAGCTCCGGCGTCGGCACGGCCCTGCACCTGGCCGGCGAAATGATCAAAGAGCAGGGCGGCCTGTTCATGACCCACATCCCCTACCGCGGCGTCGCGCCATTGACCAACGACCTGCTCGGCAACAACGTGGACTTTGGCGTGTTTGTGCTGTCCAGCGGCCTGCCGCATATCCGCAGCGGCAAGGTGATCGCACTGGGCACCACGGAAGCCAAACGCTCGGCCGTCACGCCTGATATTGCGGCCCTGGCCGAGAACCCGAAACTCAAGGGCATAGACATCAACTCCTGGTTTGCACTGATGGGACCGGCCAAACTGCCCGAGCCCGTGCTGGCAAAACTGAAAAAAGCCTTTAACGAAGCCATGCAATCGCCCGACCTGCGCAAGAAGCTGGAAGAGACCAGCTCCACGCTGGCGCCGCTCAATGTCGACATGCCCAAATTCCTCAACGCAGAAGCGGCCAAGTACAAGAAAATTGTTGACTACGCCAAGATCAGCAATGAGTGAGGGCCTGACTTTCGAACTCGGGCTGCCTGACATCTCCGCCTGGCGCACAGGCAACACCGGGGTCGAGGGCGTCTGGCACTTTGACTCCGGGACCAGCGGCCCCGCGGTGATGATCAGCGCGCTGGTGCACGGCAACGAGCTGTGCGGCGCCTGGGCGCTCAAGGGCCTGCTGGAGGCGGCTGTGCGCCCGCAGCGCGGCCAGTTGACGTTGGCCTTTTGCAACCTGGCGGCGTTTGACCGCTTTGATCCGGCCAGCCACGATGCCTCGCGTTTTGTCGATGAAGACCTGAACCGCCAGTGGCTGGCAGAGCGCATTGAAAGCGGCCGCACGCTGGAGCGCCGCCGCGCCGCCGCCTTGCGACCCTTTGTGGAAGGCGCCGACTGGCTGCTGGACCTGCATTCCATGCACGAACGCGCCGCGCCCCTGCTGCTGGCCGGCATGCAGCCGCGCAACCTGGAACTGGCCAGACAGCTGCGTTCACCCGAATACATCGTGGTCGATGCCGGCCACAAGGACGGCGTGCGTATGCGTGACTTTGGCCGTTTTGGCGAGCTCGCTCCTGTGGGCGCGGATGCGGATACACGATCACTGCTGCTGGAATGCGGGTTTCATGGCGACCTGGTCAGCCGCACGGTGGCCGAAGATGCCTGCGCGCGTTTCCTGCGCGCCGCTGGCACGCTGGACGCAGCCGCACTGCAACAAGCCCTGCCGGGCTGGCTGCAGGACGATGCGCCACGCCAGTGGGTGCTGGACGTCACCGGCCCGGTGGTGGCGAGTAGCGAGCGCTTTCGTTTCACCGAGCCCTTCCAGGGGCTGGAGCTGATAGAAAAAGCCGGCACCGTGATCGGCTGGAATGACGCCGAGCCCGTGACCACGCCATACGACAACTGCGTGCTGGTGATGCCCTCGGTGCGCCAGGCGCGCGCCGGTGTCACCGTGGTCCGTTTCGCCCGCCGCCGTCCCCTGTGAGGGCGGTTGTGACCTGGCGGGCCGGGTCAATTGCTATATATTTGATAGCTGTTTGCGCCCATATACAGGCGGTTCCGGGAGCTTTTGATGCTTAATTTGCAGCGGTAAAGCGTTTTTTCACATGCCGCGGCGTCTCGATCTCGTCGACGATGGCCACGGCCAGGTCGGCCACTGAAATGCCCGCCGGCTGGTCGCCCTGGCCGGGCAGCAGGTCGTCGGCGCCCAGGCGGTATTTGCCGGTGCGTGCGCCGGGCGCCAGGGCTATGGGCGGCGAGATAAAACTCCAGTCCAGCGAGCTCTCAAGCTTGAGCAGGTTGAGCGCCTCGCGCGCTGCCAGCGCGCCCTGCTTGTAGGCGCTGGGAAACTCCGGCGTGTCCACCAGTTGCAGGCCGGGCGCGACATACAGGCTGCCCGCGCCGCCCACCACCAGCAGGCGTTTGACGCCGGACTGCCTGACGCCTTGCGTGATGGCGCGGCTGCCCTGCAGGAAGAGGTCGTGGATCTTCGGCTCGCTCCAGCCCGGGTTGTAGGCGCTGATCACGGCGTCGTGGCCGGCCACGGCCTTGGCGACCTGCGCCGCGTCCAGCGCATCGGCTGCGACGACGCTCAGGCCGGTTTGCGGCGCCACTTTGGCAGGCGTGCGCGCCAGCACGGTGACCTTGTGACCACGGCTGAGCAACTCTGCGAGTACCGGGGCGCCTACAAAGCCGGTGGCGCCAATCAGTGCGATGTTCATGATGAAAACTCCTTGAAAGCTGAAGAAGCCACTAGTTTCATCACTTCACAAGTGTTTGAATAGGGGGCAAAATTGGCTAATACTGTGAAGCAGTGCTAACCAATGAGCAGTAAATCCATGGACCAACTCAAGCGCATGGCGATTTTTGCCGAGGTCGTGGCGGCGGGCTCGCTGACCGCGGCGGCGCGCCGCCTGGGCATGACGCCTTCGGCTGTCAGCCAGCATTTGCGCCAGCTTGAGCAGTCGCTGGGGCTGGCCCTGCTGCACCGCTCGACCCGCCGCCTGGCGCTGACCGAAGCCGGCGAGCGTTACCACACAGGCTGCGCCGCCATGGTGGCCGCCGCACGTTCGGCAGAGCAGGCGCTGGCGCGTTTGCGTGACGAGCCTGAAGGCGAGTTGCGGCTGGCCGCACCCATAGGCTTTGGCAGCCTGCTGGCGACGGCGCTGGCACCGCTGCGCAGCTACCCCAAGCTGCGGCTGGCGCTGCTGCTGGACGACACCGTGATTGACCTGATCGAGTCACGCGTGGACATTGCGCTGCGCGTGGGCGAACAGCCCGACTCGACACTGGTGGCGCGCAAGCTGGGCAGCATGAAACGGCAACTGTGCGCCTCGCCGGCCTACCTGGCCGAGCGCGGCTGGCCGGCACAGCCGCAGGATTTGCTCAAGCACGACGTGTTGGGCAGCCGGCCCAGAAATGCCAGCTTTGAAGTGCTGGAGCTGCAGGGCCCCGGCGGTGAACAGCAAACCCTGCGCCTGGAAAGCCGGGTGCAGGCGTCGCAGGTGACGGCTGTGCATGCCCTGTGTGTGGCCGGCTGGGGCATCAGCGTGGGCGTTGTCGACGAAGACCGCGAGGCGCTGGCCGAAGGGCGGCTGCTGCCGGTGCTGCCCGGCTGGCATCTGGCGGATGTGCCGGTGTATGCCGTGACCCCGCGGCGCGGCGAACAACCCGCCAAGGTCAGGCATGCGCTGGACATGCTGGCCGCCCACTTTGGCGGCACGCCGGGTGATGTTGTGGGCGACGCTGTCAGCGGCGCTGCAACAACCCGCCCAGCATGACGCAAGCCAGCGCGGCAACGACCAGGACAATGCCGGCCCATTGCCAGGGCATGATGGTCTCGCCCAGCACCAGCATGCCGGTCGCCAGGCCCACCACCGGCACGCCCAGGCTGAAGGGTGCCACGCGGTTGGCCGGGTGGCGCTGGAGCAGCCAGGTCCACAGGCCGTAGCCGACAAGGGTGGCCATCCAGCCCAGGTAGGCGACCTCGACCCAGCTGGTCCAGTGCGCATCCAGCCAGTGCCAGCGCACGGCCTGCGGGTCAAACAGCCAGGACAGCCCGACAAAAGGCAGGATGGCGACCGCGCTGCTCCACACCACAAAGGCGATCGGTGAATAGTCGGCATGGAGCTGCTGCACACGCCGCGCGACGATGTTCGATGCGGCCCACATGGCGGCCGCGCACAGCACCAGCACAAAACCCGCAACGGTGGTGGCGCCCGGCCCGTCCGCGCCGGGGTTCACGTAATTCAGCGCAAAGCAGCACAGGCCCAGCGCCGCCAGCAGCATGCCGGCCTGCAGGGGCCGGCCGGCGCGTTCGCGCAGCAGCACAAACCCAAACAGCGCGGTGAAAAAAACCTGGGTCTGCAGCATGACCGAAGCCAGGGCCGCCGTCATGCCGACCTTGAGCGACAAAAACATCAGGCCAAACTGCCCCACGCCCTGGAACAGGCCATACAGCAGCAGCCATTTCCAGGGGATGCGCGGCGGCTTGAAAAACAGCGCCAGCGGCAGCACGGCAAAGGTAAAACGCAGGGCACCCAGCTGGAAGGGCGTGAAATCCCGCAGCGCCAGTTTTGTGACGACAAAATTCACACCCCAGATCAGCACCACCACCAGGGCGGCCGCCAGGTCCCGGCCCGTCAGGGCATTGGTTTTCATGTGGGGAAGGCCGCTGCGCTCAACCGGCCGGCTGCATGGCGCGGGCGGCATCCAGGTGCGCCTTGACGCGCTGCGCCAGCGCCATGTCGCCCGGTGTCTCGGGCTGCCAGGCTTGTACTGGAATGGTCTTGCCCTCGGGGTCCACCGCGACAAACACCACCAGGCATTCGGTGATGACCTGCATCGCGCCAAGCTTCATGTCGCCGGCGCGCACCTCGACCGAGATGTTCATGCTGGTATTGCCGGTATAGGCCAGGCGCGCCTCGACCTCAACCAGGTCGCCAATCATGATGGGGCGTCCAAAGCGGATGGTGCCGACCGACACCGTGACGCAGTAGCGTTTGGCCCAGCGCGTGGCGCAGGCATAACCGGCCTCGTCTATCCATTTCATGACGGTGCCGCCATGCACCTTGCCGCCAAAGTTGACGGTGCTGGGTTCGGCCAGAAAGCGCAGGGTGATGGATGACATGGGGGTCCTTGGTGGCTTGTAGTGGCCGTGGCGGGTGTGCCTGGAGAATTATCCGGCAAGTATCCGGCAAGCGGGTTCAGGTGGGCGCCGGCTTTTCTTCCTTGGTCACCCGCCAGATGCCCCAGCAGACCAGCAACAGCGCCGCGCCGTTTTTCCATTCGAGGAAACGCTCGTCCAGGAACAGCGCCGACAGCAAGGTGCCAAACACCGGGATCATGAAGTTGAACACCGTGACCATGCTGACCCGGTTGTATTTGAGCAAAATCGTCCACAGCGAAAAGGCGGCGGAGGACAGCAGCACCAGGTAAACCATCAATGCCGTTGACTTGAGGGTGAAGCCGGTCAGCGTGCCGCCCGCCGCGAAGCCTGCCAGCAGCAGGACCAGGCCGCCTATGGACAGCTGCCAGCCGGTCAGCACCACCGAGTCCACGTGCTGCGACACCTTTTTGCCGTAAATGCTGGCCGACGACAGCACAAAGGCCGCGATCACGATAAAACCCTCGCCCAGCAAAGTGAAGTCAAAGCTCAGCAGACCAGCGCTGAAATTGACCACCATCACGCCGGCAAAACCGACCAAGCAGCCCAGCACCTTGTTGAAGCTGAGCCTGTCGTTCTTGTAGATGAAGTGCGCCAGCAGCACGCTGAAAAACGTGCCGGTGGCGTTCATGATGGAACTCTTCACACCCGTGGCGTAGGCCAGGCCGGTGTAGAAAAAGACGTACTGCAGGCTGGTTTGCGTCAGGCCCACCAGCGTGACCTGGCCGAAGGTGTGCTTGTCCAGCCGGAACACCGGGCGTTTGCTGATGGCAGCAAAGACCAGCAGCACCAGGCCCGCAAAAAAGAAACGGTAGCCGGCAAACACCAGCTTGGACGGGATGTCGTTGGCGGCAATATCAAACAGCGCGTAGCCGTTCTTGATGGCCGGGTAGGAGCTGCCCCAAAGCAGGCAACACAGCGATGCCAGAAGGAAAACGACTTTGCGCTGGGTAAAAAAGGCAGAACTGTTCAAAACGAAAATCCATTGGGAAAAGCGCGGCCAGGCGCGCCAGGCACCGGACCGCAGCAGGAAAAACTCAGAGCAGGCGTGCGAGGTAACGCCCGGTATGGCTTGCCGGATTGGCCGCAATATCTTCCGGCGTGCCCACGCCGACGACGGTGCCGCCGCCGGCGCCGCCCTCCGGGCCCATGTCTATCAGCCAGTCGGCGGTCTTGATGACGTCAAGGTTGTGCTCTATCACCACAATCGTGTTGCCGGCGTCGCGCAGCTGGTGCAGCACCTTGAGCAGCAAATCAATATCGGCAAAGTGCAGGCCCGTGGTCGGCTCGTCAAGGATGTAGAGCGTGCGGCCGGTGTCGCGCTTGGACAGTTCAAGCGCCAGCTTGACGCGCTGCGCCTCGCCGCCCGACAGCGTGGTTGCCGCCTGGCCCAGCTTGATGTAGGACAGGCCCACGTCCAGCAAGGTGTGCAGTTTGCGTGCGATGTTGGGCACGGCCTTGAAAAACTCGGCGGCCGTTTCAACCGTGAGGTCGAGGATTTGCGCGATGTTTTTTCCCTTGTACTGGACCTCGAGCGTTTCGCGGTTGTAGCGCATGCCCTTGCAAACGTCGCAGGGCACATACACGTCGGGCAAAAAGTGCATCTCGACCTTCACCACGCCGTCGCCCTGGCAAGCCTCGCAGCGGCCGCCGGCCACGTTAAAGCTGAAGCGCCCCGCGCCGTAACCACGCTCGCGCGCGGTGTTCATCTCGGCCAGCAGTTCGCGTATCGGCGTGAACAGGCCGGTGTAGGTGGCCGGGTTGCTGCGCGGCGTGCGGCCTATCGGCGACTGGTCGACGTTGATCACCTTGTCGAAGTGCTCTATGCCTTCGATGCTTTCATGCGCCGCCGGCTCTTCATGCGCGCGGTACAGCGTGCGCGCCACGGCTGCATACAGCGTGTCGTTGACCAGGGTGGACTTGCCCGAGCCGGACACGCCAGTCACGCAGGTCAGCAAACCCACGGGAAATTCGACACTCACGCCCTTGAGGTTGTGGCCAGTGGCGTTGATGACACGCAGCGCCTGCATGTCGCCCAGCGTGGCCTGGTGCACCGCTTCGCGCGCGGCGCGGCGCTCCGCCGCCGGGCTTTGCGGAAAACGCGAGACCTTTTTCTTCTCGGCGCTTTCCACCGCCTTCACGGTGGGCAGCCAGGGCGTGCGGTGTTTGGGCACGGCGATCTTCAGGGTTTGCGCCAGATATTTGCCGGTCAGCGAATCGGGATTCGCCTGCACTTCTTCAAACGTGCCCTGCGCCATCACACGCCCGCCATGGATGCCGGCGCCCGGCCCCATGTCTATGACGTGGTCGGCGGCACGGATCATGTCTTCATCGTGCTCGACCACCAGCACGCTGTTGCCGATGTCGCGCAAATGTTTGAGCGTGCCTATCAGTCGGTCGTTGTCGCGCTGGTGCAGGCCTATGCTGGGCTCGTCGAGCACATACATCACGCCGGTCAGGCCCGAGCCTATCTGGCTGGCCAGGCGTATGCGCTGCGATTCGCCGCCCGAGAGGGTTTCGGCGCTGCGGTCCAGGCTCAGGTAATTGAGGCCCACGTCATTGAGGAATTTGAGGCGCAGGCCGATTTCACGCACCACCTTGCCGGCAATCTCGGCCTTGGCACCGCGCATCTGCAGGGCCGTGAAATAGGCAAAACTCTCGCGCAGCGTGACGTGGCTGATTTCATAAATCGCCCTGCGCTCGCTGCTGCCGTCTTCCCCGGGCGCGCTGACCAGGTAGACATGCCGCGCCTCCCGGCGCAGCCGCGTGCCGCCGCAGTCGGGGCAGGGCTGCACGCTGCGGTAGCGGGCCAGTTCCTCGCGCACGGCGGCGGAGTCGGTCTCGCGGTAACGCCGTTCAAAGTTGGTGATCACGCCTTCAAACGGATGTTTTTTGTTGACCTTTTTGCCGGCGGCGTTGCCGGACTCCATGATGTAGCTGAACTTGATTTCTTCTTCACCCGAGCCGTGCAGCACCACTTGCCGGACGTTTTCAGGCAGGTTCTCAAACGCCGTGTCGATGTCAAACTGGTAGTGTTTGGCCAGGCTTTCCAGCATGGAAAAATAATACGCATTGCGCCTGTCCCAGCCCTTGACGGCGCCGCTGGCCAGGCTCAATGACGGGAAGGCGACAACACGCGCCGGGTCAAAAAACTCCCGGTGGCCCAGGCCGTCGCAGCTGGGGCAGGCGCCCACGGGCGAGTTGAAGGAAAACAGCCGCGGCTCCATCTCGCTAAGGGAGTAGTCGCAGACCGGGCAGGAAAACTTGGCGCTGAAGAGGTGCTCCTTGCCGGTGTCCATCTCCAGTGCAATCGCCTTGCCATCGGCCAGCCGCAGCGCCGCTTCAAAGCTTTCCGCCAGCCGCTGGCGCATATTGTCGAATTCCGTTCGGGCTGAGTTGTCGCCCTTCGACGGGCTCAGGATGAGCGGGGGCTGCCCTTCGACGGGCTCAGGGCGAACGGGGGCATGGCGCACCTTGATGCGGTCTATCACCACGTCGATGTTGTGTTTCTCGGTTTTCTTGAGTTTGGGCAGCTCGTCAAACTCATAAGCCATGCCATCGACCCGGAAGCGCACATAACCCTGGGCCTGCATCTCGGCAAACACATCAACAAACTCGCCCTTGCGCTCGCGCGCCACCGGCGCCAGGATCATCAGCTTGGTGTCTTCCGGCAGGGCCAGCGCGGCATCGACCATCTCGCTGACGCTTTGTGCCTGCAGCGGCAAATCATGCTCGGGGCAATAGGGCGTGCCGGCGCGGGCAAACAGCAGGCGCAGGTAGTCGTGGATTTCGGTCACCGTGCCGACGGTGGAGCGCGGATTGTGGCTGGTGGCTTTTTGCTCGATGGAAATCGCCGGCGACAGGCCTTCGATCACGTCCACATCGGGCTTGTCCATCAGCTGCAGGAATTGCCGCGCGTAGGTGGACAGGCTTTCGACATAACGGCGCTGTCCCTCGGCATACAGGGTGTCAAAAGCCAGCGAGGACTTGCCCGAACCGCTCAGGCCGGTGATGACCACCAGCTGGTTGCGCGGGATGTCGAGGTCTATATTTTTGAGGTTGTGCGTGCGCGCCCCGCGAATGCTGATGCGCTGGGCCGCGAATGGATTGACCCCCACGCTTTTCAATACAGGCAGGTCGCTGCCCACAGGGGGTGAACTTGCCTGGAGCGGCCCGTCGCCGCGCGCGTTGGCAAGGTATTTGCTGTCGTCAGGAGAGTTCAATGGAATACAGGCGCCGCAAAACTCTCCATCATAGACCGAAGCACCGTTTCAAGCACAATAGATGCCTGTATCGCACCCGGATGGCCGGTTTTGCCCCGATTTGGCGGGTCAGCCTCCATTTTTAGACCCTTTTAGCCTTTCATATCCCTTGACCGCGCCTTCCGCCCACCCGTCTTTCCCGATGACCGCCACCGAGCGGCGCGCCAGCGCTTCTCTGGCCGCGATTTTTGCCTTGCGCATGCTGGGGCTGTTCCTGGTGCTGCCCGTGTTTGCGCTCGAAGCCGCCAAATACCCCGGCGGCGATGATCCCGCCCGGGTCGGCCTGGCGATGGGCATTTACGGCCTGACCCAGGGCATGTTGCAAATCCCTTTTGGCATCGCATCGGACTGGTGGGGCCGCAAACGCGTGATGATTGCCGGCCTGCTCATGTTTGCGCTGGGCAGTTTTGTGGCCGCCTGGGCGCCCGACCTGAACTGGCTGGTCGCCGGCCGTTCGCTGCAGGGCGCGGGCGCGATTTCAGCCGCGGTCACGGCGATGCTGGCGGACCTCACGCGTGACGAGGTGCGCACCAAGGCCATGGCGCTGGTGGGCGGCAGCATTGCGCTGATGTTTGCGCTGTCGCTGGTGCTGGCGCCCATGCTGGCGGCATACATAGGGCTGCACGGACTGTTTGCGCTGACGGGTTCGCTGGCGCTGGCGGCCATCGCTGCCGTCATTTACTGGGTGCCGCCGGAGCCGCTGCTGCACAAGGACCGCCCGCGTGGCAGCGTGGCCGAGGTGCTGAAGGACTCCGCGCTCTTGCGCCTTGATTTCGGCGTGTTCATGCTGCATGCGGTGCAACTGGCGATGTGGGTGGCGATTCCTGCTTTGCTGGTGGGCGCCGGGCTGGACAAATCCCTGCACTGGCAGGTGTATTTGCCCGCCGTGCTGTTGTCCTTCGGCGTGATGGGCATGACGCTGTTCCCGCTGGAAAAGCGTGGTTATCTGCGTGCCGTGTTCCTGGGCGCCATTGGCCTGATTTTCCTGGTGCAGATCGGTCTGCTGTGGTCGTCCAGCCTGGCTTCGCCCGGCCTGGGCCTGCTTGGCCTGCTGCTGTTTTTGTTTTTTTGCGGTTTTAATGTGCTGGAAGCCACCCAGCCCAGCCTGGCTTCGCGCGTGGCGCCGGCGCATGCCCGCGGCGCGGCGCTGGGGGTCTACAACACGCTGCAGTCATTGGGCTTTTTTGCCGGCGGCGCGGTCGGAGGCTGGATCATCAAGACGCACGGTGCGCAGGGCCTGTTTATGACCTGCGGCTGCCTGATGCTGTTGTGGCTGCTGCTCGCCTGGCCCATGAAGGCGCCGGGCCGGCACGCCGCGCCAAGCCGTCCCGGCATGGACGGAGCCGCCGGGGCGCAGACAGTTAAACTGTGAAGTTGTAAAGATTAGGAGAACACGTCATGGCCTCAGTCAATAAAGTCATCATCGTCGGCAACCTGGGCCGCGACCCCGAAACCCGGTCTTTCCCGAATGGTGACCAGGTGGCCAACGTCACCATCGCCACGACCGACCGCTACAAGGACAAGGCCAGCGGCGAGATGAAGGAAATCACCGAATGGCACCGCGTCAGCTTTTTCGGCCGCCTGGCCGAGATCGCCGGGCAGTACCTGCGCAAGGGTTCACAGGTTTATGTCGAAGGCAGCCTGCGCACCCGCAAGTGGACCGACAAGGACGGCATTGAAAAATACAGCACCGAGATCCGTGCCGATTCCATGCAGATGCTGGGCAGCCGCCAGGGGATGGGCGGCGGCGGCTCCGGTGGTGACGATGGCGGTGGCTACGATGCCCCACCAAGCCGCGCCGCCGCGCCCCGCGCCCCTGTTGCGGCCGCCCCACGGCAGGCACCCGCAGCACCAGCCAGGGCCGCCAGCGGGTTTGACGACATGGACGACGACATTCCGTTCTGATCCCGCCGCACGGCCTGCACGAGCCCATCAAACAACCCGCTTTCGCGGGTTTTTTTATCGGCAAATGCTATGAATTTTGCAGCTGGTAGCGGCCGTTCCGTGCGGGGAGTAGCCGATTCTGCGTTTGAAAATGACGAAGCGACAGGGCACGCCATGCAGTACGTCGGTGCGAAGGACTACACGCTGTGGATGGTTTTTCTTACAAACCAGGCAAAAGCTGCGGTGTTTTCCTAGGTAGCATTCAAGCTTCCCGGGCGCCAGCGCGGTTGGGCAAAAAAATCACCTTGCTGTGGCCCTTAAAAAGCTCCAAAAGCTCTCAACCGATAAGTCAACAATGAAAAGTCTCCTGCCCCCCCGCTTCCTTTTGTGCGCGACAGCGCTGCTGGCCGGCGCCTTTGCAATGGTCCCCGCGTGCGCGGACAGCGGCACTGAACCGCTGGCCGACATCCTGAATACGCCGGGAAGCGCCGGAATGGGTTTTGTCACGCGCATGGAAGCCTCGCCCTACCGGGACGGTGGCATGCGTTATGACCTGCTGCCCCTGTATTTGTACGAGGGGGAGCGCCTGTTTTTGCATGCCAACCGCGCCGGCGTCAAGCTGTTCAATGAAGGCGAGCGCAACAATGGGCAGCGGCTTGACCTGTTTGTCGAGCAGCGGCTGGAGGGCTTCCCGGTAAACAACCCGCCGGCCAGCCTGGCGGGCATGGCCGCGCGCGATTCCGGGCTTGACCTGGGCCTGTCTTACCAATACCGCCAGCCCTGGGGCACACTCAAGGCGGAGTTTGTCCACGACATCGGCAAGACCTACAAGGGCAGCGAAGCGCGCCTGGGCTACGCCTACGACTGGCGTTCCGGCCCGTGGACCTTGCGCCCCAGCCTGACGGTGGCTTTCCGTGATGCCAGGCTCAACAATTACTACTACGGCGTGCTGCCCGGCGAAGCCACGCCCGACCGCCCGGCCTATGCGCCCGGCTCGGGCATCAGCACCTCGCTGGGCCTGTATGGCTCCTACGACATGTCGCAGCGCTGGCGCCTGCTGGCCGGTGTGTCGGCCACGGTGCTGGGCAATTCGGCGAAAGAAAGTCCCATCGTGCAAAAGCGGGTGCTGCCGGCCGTTTATGTGGGCGCGGTGTACGACTTTGGCGGCCACAAACGCGAATGGGCCGAAGAAAGCTCGCCGACCTATTTCAAGCTGATGTACGGCAAGGCGTCAGAACCCAGCTGCCACCTGGCGAGGATCATCACCGCGCGCTGTTTTTCCACCGCCAGCAGCAACGCCACCTACATCAGCGGCATACAGGTGGGCAAGCCCTTTATCCAGAACCTCAATGGCTGGCCGCTGGATTTTGTGGGTTATGTGGGCCTGACCAACCACGATGACCGCGGCCTGCAGACCAATGGTGTCCAGCTCGATGTGTTCATGAAAGCGATTTACTCGGGCTTCCCCTGGAGCAACCGGGTCAAGACCCGGCTGGGCCTGGGTGTGGGCCTGTCGGCGGCGCAGCGGGTGCCTTACACCGAGGTGTCCAGCCAGGGTGGCAAAACCACCTCGCGCCTGCTGAATTACCTGGACCCGACGATTGACGTCAGCCTGGGTGACCTGCTGGGTTCACGTGCGCTCAAGGAGACCTACATCGGCTTTGGCGTGTCGCACCGCTCCGGCATTTTTGGCGCCTCGCGCCTGCTGGGCAATGTCAACGGCGGCTCCAACTACCTCTACACCTATGTCGAGTCGGCATTTTGATGGTGCTTGAGTGCTATAAATAGCGTAGCTGGCCAGGCACGTATTTAGAGGGTTACGGGCATTTTTTAGGGCTCTCTTCCGTTTCGGGTGGCGCGCCACTGCCCACACCGTGGTCATGGAATAG
>JAZKCE010000034.1:0-66121 GCA_040388255.1 Pseudomonadota bacterium
GCCTGCTGCGCCAGCCAGCGCACCACATTGCCCAGGCTGATGACGTAATTGCCTTCGTTGTGAAAGCACTCGGGTACAAAAAATGCCGGTGTTTTGGTGGCGCCGGTTTCGCTCAGGAACAGCACTTCGTCTGCCGTGACGGGCTGGTTCAGCGGGGCGCCCTGGGCTTTCCAGTCGGGAATCAGTTCGGTCAGGGCCCTGGGATCCATCACCGCACCGCTCAGGATGTGCGCGCCGGGCTCCGAACCTTTTTCAAGCACCACGACGGAAATGTCCGTGCCTTTTTCCGCGGCCAGCTGTTTCAGGCGAATGGCTGTTGCCAGGCCGCCGGGGCCGCCGCCCACGACGACGACGTCGTATTCCATGGCTTCACGGGGGCCGAACTGGGCCAGAATTTCTTGGTTGTTCATCGTGGGACTCGCTGATAATGATTTCAGGGATGGCTGTCTGCCTCTCGGATGATTTTATGCGGTGAATGCAGGCGGCCGGACAGACCGGTATTTTTTGCATCTTTATTGGGAGGAGCCCCTAATGGCCTACAGCATTGATCTTTCAGGACGCGTTGCGCTCGTGACCGGCGCATCCGGCGGACTGGGCGCCCAGTTTGCGAAAACCCTGAGCCGTGCGGGCGCCGCGGTGGTGCTGGCCAGCCGCAGGGTCGACAAGCTCAAGGACCTGCGTGCCCAGATTGAAGCCGAAGGCGGCGCGGCGCATGTCATTGAGCTCGATGTGACCGAACATGCCAGCATCAAGGCCGGCGTGGCGCATGCCGAAACCGAGGTCGGCCCCATCGACATTCTGGTCAACAACTCCGGCGTGAGCACCACGCAGCGCCTGCAGGACGTGGGCGAGGAAGACTACGACTTCATCTTCAACACCAATGTCAAGGGCGCTTTTTTTGTCGCGCAGGAAGTCGGCAAGCGCATGCTGATGCGCGCCAGGGGCGCTGCGCCGGGCGGCTATGCGGGCGGGCGCATCATCAACATTGCATCCATGGCCGGTCTGCGTGTGCTGCCGCAAATCGGCGTCTACTGCATGAGCAAGGCGGCCGTGGTGCAGATGACAAAGGCGATGGCGCTGGAGTGGGGCAAGTTCGGCATCAACGTCAACGCGATCTGCCCCGGCTATATAGACACCGAGATCAACCACCACCACTGGGAAACAGAGCAGGGCAAAAAACTGGTGCAAATGCTGCCGCGCAAGCGCATAGGCAAACCGCAGGACCTGGATGCGCTGCTGGTGATGCTGGCCAGCGGCGAAAGCCATTTTGTCAATGGCGCGGTGATTGCCGCCGATGACGGTTTTGGGGCCTGATGGCCAGGCTTTTGTTCACACCTGCTGACAGGTATTTATTCAAACCATGAAAATCGATATCCCCGAGAAGAAAAAACTGGTCCATGAGATGCTCATCCCGATTCGCTGGGGTGACATGGACGCGATGGGCCATCTCAACAACACCAGCTATTTCCGCTACATGGAGACCATACGCATCGAGTGGTTTGTCGCTGCCGGCATCAGGCCTGACCCCAAAGGCGAAGGACCGGTGATCGTCAACGCCTTCTGCAACTTCTACAAACAGCTGGAGCACCCGGGCGATGTGCTCACAAAGATGTATGTCAGCGACCCCGGCCGCAGTACCTTTGAAAGCTGGTGCACGATGGAGCGTGTCGATGCGCCTGGCGTGATCTGCGCGGCGGGCGGCGCCACCACGATATGGGTGGACTTTCCGGCGCAGAAATCAAAAACGCTGCCCGACTGGTTACGCCAGCTGGTTGAGGACTAGGCTCAGGCAGGTTTGGGCGCCTTGGGCACCCGGCCCATCAGGTAAAACTCGGGGTTGGGCAGCATGCCGCTAAAACTCGCGATGCGGTTTGACAGCCCGAAAAACGCCGTGATGGCGGCGATGTCCCAGGCGTCCTCGTCATCGAAACCGTGCGCCTTGAGCGCATCAAAGTCGGCATCTTCAATCTCGTCGGAATGCTGGCAGACCTTCATCGCAAAATCCAGCATGGCACGCTGGCGCGGCGTGATGTCGGCCTTGCGGTAGTTCACCGCGACCTGGTCGGCCACCAGCGGTTTCTTTTCATAAATGCGCAGGATGGCACCATGCGCCACCACGCAGTACAGGCACTTGTTGGCCGCGCTGGTGGTGGTGACTATCATCTCGCGCTCGCCTTTGGTCAGCGAGCCCGCGGGGTTGGAACCTTCTTCCTTCAGCATCAGCGCATCGTGGTACGCAAAGAACGCGCGCCATTCCTGCGGCCGCCTTGCCAGTGCCAGGAACACATTGGGCACGAAGCCGGCCTTTGCCTGCACCTCCAGCACTTTGGCCTTGATGTCTTCGGGCAGGTCTTTTAGTTCAGGGGTGGGGTAGCGGGCTTGCATGGTTTGTCTCTCTCGTTTTAAATTAGATTGAATGATACGGGAGGTGCTTGAGGGGGTGTGCGCCCTTCACGACCAGACCGAGTCTCGCCCCGGCCTGGTCGTGATGAGCGATATAGGCTATTTCGCCTGTGCAGCCAGCGCCTTCGCAACTCCCGCCCCATAAGCCGGATCCGCCTTGGTGCAATTCGCAATATGCCGTTCCTGGATCGCTTTCGATGCACCGCCTACAGATCGCGCCGTGTTCTCAAACAGCAGTTGCTGCTTTTCCGGTGTCATCAGGCGGAACAAGTTGCCGGGTTGCGAGTAGTAGTCCTCGTCCACGCGATGGTTCCAGTGGTCGGCCGCGCCTTCGATCGACAGTGGCGGCTCGGCAAAGTCTGGCTGCTCCTGCAGGGCGCCCTTGCTGTTGGGCTCGTAGCCGACTTCTGCGCCATTGTTGCTGTCCACGCGCATGCTGCCGTCGCGGTGGTAGCTGTGGAAGGGGCACTTGGGTGCATTGACCGGAATCTGATGGTGGTTCACGCCCAGGCGGTAGCGTTGCGCGTCGCCGTAGGAGAACAGGCGCGACTGCAGCATCTTGTCGGGCGAAAAGCTGATGCCGGGCACCACGTTGGCCGGCGAGAAGGCGAGCTGCTCGACTTCGGCAAAATAATTTTCCGGATTGCGATTGAGCTCCATCACACCGACGTCGATCAGCGGGTAGTCCTTGTGCGGCCAGACCTTGGTCAGGTCAAAGGGGTTCAGGTGGTAGGTCGCGGCGTCTTTTTCGGGCATGACCTGGATCTTCAGATTCCAGCGCGGGAAGTCCTTGTTGTCGATGGCGTTCAGCAGATCGGCCTGGTGGCTTTCGCGGTCGTGGCCGACCAGCGCGGCCGCCTCGGCATCGCTCAAATTCTCAATGCCTTGCTGCGAGACGAAGTGGAACTTGACCCAGAAGCGCTCGTTCTTCGCATTCAGAAAACTGAAGGTGTGGCTGCCGAAACCGTGCATGTGGCGGTAGGATTTGGGCAGGCCGCGGTCGCTCATCACGATGGTGACCTGGTGCAGGGCCTCAGGTAGCAGGGTCCAGAAGTCCCAGTTGTTTTCGGCGCTGCGCAGATTGGTGCGCGGGTCGCGCTTGACGGCGCGGTTCAGGTCGGGAAACTTCAGCGGGTCGCGCAAAAAGAACACCGGCGTGTTGTTGCCGACCAGATCCCAGTTGCCTTCTTCGGTGTAAAACTTGACGGCAAAGCCGCGGATGTCGCGCTCTGCATCGGCCGCACCGCGCTCGCCGGCGACGGTGGAAAAGCGCAGTACCAGATCGGTCTTTTTACCCACCTGTGAAAACAGTTTGGCCCTGGTGTATTTCGTGATGTCGTGCGTGACGGTGAAGGTGCCGTAAGCGGCGGAACCCTTGGCATGCATGCGGCGCTCGGGAATCACTTCGCGTGCAAAGTGGGCCAGCTTTTCCATGTGCCAGACGTCCTGCAGCAGTGCCGGGCCGCGCGGGCCGGCGGTTTGTATGTTCTGGTTGTCGACAACCGGCGCGCCGGCTGCTGTGGTCAATTTGGTCATGGGAATGGTCCTTTGAATAAATCTGCTGGCTGACTTTTGCCTGGCTGGTGGTCTCCGTGCCCTGATGGCCCAGGTGAAGGAGGACGCTCCAGATAAGCCGTGGCACTTTTCAATAGGTTTGATCTATTGAAAGTGGATTTATTGTGTCTAACAGCTATTGAAAGCGCAATAGCACATCCATAGTAGTTTCTCAATGCGCCGATAGGCAATACGAATTGCGTAAAAGTGTTGGTGCGCTTGCAGTGCGGATGCCGGCATGCGGGTGATTCCACTATCCTCAAGGCTTTATCTCTCGTCACTTACAGGAACCCAGCATGAGCAACGCAGCAGACAAGGACGCCGGCAAGGACTTTGACAAAGGCCTGGCCACCCGCAAGCAGGTCATGGGCGAGGATTTTGTCGCCAACGCCTTTGGCAACGCCACGCCTTTTACCCTGCCCATGCAGCAGTACATCACGCGCAATGCCTGGGGCGACGTGTGGCAGCGGCCGGGGCTGGATCTGAAAACCCGCAGCCTGATCACCGTGGCCATGCTGACCGCATTGGGCAAGCAGCACGAGCTCAAGGGCCATGTGCGCGGCGCGCTCAACAACGGCGCGACAACAGAAGAAATCCAGGAAGTGCTGCTGCATGCCAGCATTTATTGCGGCGTGCCTTCGGCGGTGGAGGCCTACCGCTCCGCTGCGGAAGTGGTGGATGGCCCCAAAAAGGCCTGAGCAGCAGTTTGGGGGCTTTTTTCCAAGCCATTTCGGCCTCTAGGTCAATAAAAACGGGCGCAGCCAGCTATTAAAAATATAGCAGATTGCGCCCTGTCAGTGGCGGTTAATTCCAGCCTTCCAGCACTACCTTGCCGCGCGACTTGCCTGACTCGATCAGTGCGTGGGCCTTGCGCAGGTTGGTCGCATTGATGCTGCCGAATTTTTCAGTCAGCGTGCTGCGGATCAAGCCCGCGTCCACCAGTTGCGCCACCTCGTCCAGCAGCCTGTGCTGCGCTGCCATGTCGGGCGTGCCGAACATGGACCGCGTGAACATCGACTCCCAGTGGATCGAAACGGCCTTCTTCTTGAACTTGGTGATGTCCATATTTTTCGGGTCGTCGATCAGACCGAATTTTCCTTGCGGCGCGAGTGCTTCAACAATCTGGTCCAGGTGCGCATCGGTCTGCGTCAGGCTGACGACGTAGTCAACCTGCCCGGCGCCTATGCGCTTGAGCTCTTCGGCCACCGGCTTGCTGTGGTCGATCACATGGTGCGCGCCCAGTTCCTTGACCCAGGCCTGCGTTTCGGGCCGCGATGCCGTGCCTATGACGGTCAGCGAGGTCAGCCGCGAAGCCAGCTGCGTCATGATGGAGCCGACGCCGCCCGATGCGCCTATGACCAGCAGCTTTTTGCCGTCCGGTTTCTTGCCCGGCTGGATGGACAGGCGGTCAAACAGCATTTCCCAGGCGGTGATGGTCGTCAGCGGCAGGGCGGCGGCTTCGGCAAAACCAAGTGACGTGGGCATGCGGCCGACGATGCGTTCGTCAACCAGGTGCAGTTCGCTGTTGGTCCCGGCGCGTGTGATGGAGCCGGCGTACCAGACCTTGTCGCCGGCCTTGAACAGCGTCACGTTGGGGCCGACGGCGCGCACGATGCCGCTGGCGTCGTAACCCAGCACCTTGTAGTCCTGGCCCGGCGCGGGTGGGGCGCTGGCCCGCACTTTGGTATCCACCGGGTTGACCGAAATGGCCTTGACCTCCACCAGCAGGTCATGGCCTGCGGGTGTCGGGTCGGACAGTGTGATGTCGGCCAGGCCGGCATCGCCGGCGGTGCTGAGGGCGTGGGCCTGTTTGTATCCAATGGCTTTCATGATGGTGTTTCCTTTTTGGCTTGAGTGACGGTGGCAGAAGATATGGATGAACTGTATTGGCTTTGAAAATGAAGATAAACAGGCTATCAATTGAAAGTATTTACAAATAAAATTTGAAAATGAGAGCCTTGCAAGATCTGGAAATCTTTGTCCGGACGGTTGATACCGGTAGCCTGTCGGCCACCGCGCGCAGCCTGGACCTGACGCCCGCCGCCGCCAGCGCGGCCCTCAAGCGGCTGGAAGAAGAGCTGAATGCACCACTGTTTGTGCGCTCCACCCGCAGCCTGCGCCTGACGCGCGAGGGTGAGGTGTTCCTGTCGCATTGCAAGCCGGCGCTGGCCGCGCTGCGAGACGCGCAGCTTGAACTGGCCAGTGGGCAGCAGCAGGTGCGCGGCATGCTGCAACTGGCCGCTTCGTCGGACTTTGGCCGCAACCTGCTGCTGCCCTGGTTGGAGGCGTTCCAGCAGCTGCATCCCGGCATCCAGTACCGCCTGCATGTGGCCGACCGCGTCACCAATGTCTACAGCGACCTGGTCGACGCCGCATTCCGCCAGGGCGAGCCGCCCGAGTCAAACATGCTGGCCCTGCCGCTGGAGCTGAGCAACCGCCGCGTGTTGTGCGCCTCGCCCGACTACCTTGAAAAACACGGTGCGCCCAATACGCCCGAAGCGCTGGCGCAGCACAGCTGCCTGTGTTTCATGCTGGGCGAGGAGGTGTATGACCGCTGGCGCTTCTGGCGTGAAGGCAAAGAGCTGACGGTGCGGGTTGGCGGCGGCAATATCTCCAACGACGGCGACGTGGTGCGCCGCTGGGCGCTGGCCGGACGCGGGATTGCCTACAAGTCGGGTTTTGATGTGGCCGGCGATCTGGCCCAGGGCCGGCTGCTGGCGTTGTGCGATGACTGGCAGACCGAGCCTTCGCCCCTGTATATGGTATTGCCGGGGCGGCGCCAGCTCACGCCGGCCTTGCGCCTGCTGCGCGAGTTCATCACGCAGCGGTGCGTGGAACTGCTCAAGCAGCTGCCTCGGGGGCCGATTTTGGAGTGATTCAAGGCTGAAGACCAATAGGGACGGGCGCAGCAAGCTATTAAAACAGGAGCGATGAAAGCCCGGTTTATTCGCCCGGCAGGACGCAAATAGGCCATGGCATGTCGATCAGCCCGCCATCAGCTTGTGCACCAGGTCGGCGGTGGTGGACGCCTTGTATTTGCGCATCAGGCGCGCCCGGTAAATCTCCACGGTGCGGTGGCTGATGATGAGGGCGCGGCCTATCTCCTTGGAAGTCAGGCCGTCCATCAGGTGGGCGGCCACTTCGCGTTCACGCGCCGTGAGTTCCGCCGTCACGGGGCGGCGCGAGCTCAGGTCTTCAAATGTCCAGATGCCGGACTCATGCGGTGCATTGCGGTTCAGGGCGCGGCCCGTCACATGGCACCAGAAGGTTTCGCCCTTGTTGCGGCCATCGACGCGCTTCATGATGCGGTCGTCGGAATACAGGCCTTTGGCATTGAGTATGGGCAGCATGCGCGCGCCTATGCGTTCGTACTCGGCCGCGCTGGGGTAGAGCACCAGGAAGGACTGGCCTGTAAGCTGTTCACGCGACGCGCCAAACATCTCGCACAAATGCTGGTTGCAGTCCACAATGGCACGGTTGCGGGATAACACCAGGCCCACCGGCGCCAGGTCAAACGCCTGCTGGTAATCGACTTTCGCATCCACCTTCATGGTGCTAACCTTTACGAAAAACTACGTATTCAAATAAGTAGTATCGTAATGGATTGGCTAGGCTGACAGACCTGTAAAAGGAGACTTTTTGTGAAGAAACTTTATCCCTCCGCTGCGGAAGCGCTCAAGGGCGTCGTGAAAGACGGCCAGTTGATGGCCGTGGGCGGCTTCGGCCTGTGCGGCATTCCCGAGGCGCTGATTGACGCGCTGCATGACAGCGGTGTGCAGAACCTGAGCGTGATTTCAAACAACGCCGGCGTCGATGGCTTCGGCCTGGGCAAGCTCCTGGAGACGCGGCAAATCAAGAAAATGATTGCCAGCTACGTCGGCGAGAACAAGGAGTTCGAGCGCCAGTACCTGGCAGGCGAGCTGGCGCTGGAGTTCACGCCGCAGGGCACGCTGGCCGAGCGCCTGCGCGCCGGCGGCGCCGGCATCCCGGCGTTTTTTACCAAGACCGGCGTCGGCACCCTGGTGGCCGAAGGCAAGGAGCTGCGCGAATTCGATGGCGAAACCTATGTGATGGAGCGCGCCTTGCTGCCCGACGTGTCGCTGGTCAAGGCCTGGCGTGCTGACACCTCGGGCAACCTGCAGTTCCGTCTGACGGCGCGCAACTTCAACCCCGCCGCGGCCATGGCCGGCAGGATCTGCATTGTGGAAGTCGAGGAAGTGGTGGAGCTGGGCGCGATGGAGCCGGACCAGGTTCATTTGCCGGGCATTTATGTGCACCGCATCGTGTGCAACCCCAACCCCGAAAAACGCATAGAAAAACGAACCATCACCGAAAAGGCAGGAGCTTAAATCATGGCCTGGACACAAGACCAAATGGCGGCGCGCGCTGCAAAAGAACTCGAGGACGGTTTTTACGTCAACCTCGGCATCGGCATCCCGACGCTGGTGGCCAACCATGTCAGCCCTGACATCGAAGTCTGGCTGCAGTCCGAAAACGGCATGCTGGGCATAGGCCCGTTCCCGACCGAAGACAAGGTCGATGCCGACCTGATCAACGCCGGCAAGCAAACCGTCACCACCATCAAGGGCTCGTCCATCTTCGGCAGCCACGACAGCTTTGCGATGATTCGCGGCGGCAAGATCAACCTGTCCATTCTCGGCGCCATGCAGGTCAGCGAAAAGGGCGACCTGGCCAACTGGATGATTCCGGGCAAGATGGTCAAGGGCATGGGTGGCGCGATGGACCTGGTCGCCGGCGTCAAGCGCGTGATCATCCTGATGGAGCATGTCGCGAAGAAGAAGGACGGCACCGAAGACATGAAAATCCTGCCGAAATGCACGCTGCCGCTGACGGGCGTGGGTGTGGTGAACCGCATCATCACCGACCTGGCGGTGATGGATGTCACGCCTGACGGCCTGAAGGTGATGGAACTGGCGCCCGGCGTGACCAGGGAAGCGCTGCAGGCCAAGACGGGCGTGAAGCTGCTTTAATCCCCCTGCGCTTTTCCCCCAACGAGCACTGCCGGCAACGTCAGTGCTCGTTTCGTTTTTGCAACAGCAGCATGTTCGCGGTTTCTTTTTTGATGATGTTGCGCAGCCACTTGTTGGCCGGGTCGGCATGGTGCCGCTCATGCCAGTACTGGCGTATCTCGAAGTTGGGCAGCTTGAGCGGCGGCTTGAACAGCTTGATGTTGATGAGGCGGCTGAAGCCCACGCCCAGGTCTTCGGGAATGGTCATGATCAGGTCGGACTGCGCGATAAAAAACGGCAGCGCGGAAAAGCGCGGCAAGCGCAGCATGACATCGCGCGTCAGGTCCAGCCCGGCCAGCGCTTCTTCCACGGCGCTGTGCGGGGAGCCACTGGTCCAGTACATGCCGTGCCTGGCGTTGACGAACTGCTCCAGCGACAGGCTGTTGTGGATCACCGGGTGGTCGCTGCGCACCGCGCAGACGTAGGAGGTGTTGCGCACCACCTGCTGGTGCGCCCAGTTGGGCATGCCGAGAAAGTAGCCGACGGCCAGGTCAATCGAGCCATTGTCGAGTGCATAAACCACCTCATCGGGCCGCAGGTCGAGTATGGTCAGGCGCGCGTTGGGGGCGTGTTGGCTGAGGTAGCTCATCACCTGCGGCATCATCAGCAGCATGCCGATGTCGTTGATGTAGACACGAAAGTTGATGCTGGTCGTCAGCGGTGAAAAGTCGGCGGTCTGGTCGACCTCGCGCACGATATCCAGCGCGCGTGTGATCTTGAGCGACATGCTGTCCGCATAGGGCGTGGGGCGCATGCCGTGTGATGTGCGCACGAACAGCGGGTTGTCAAAACGCTCACGCAGGCGCTTGAGCGCGGCGCTCACGGCGGGCTGTGTCAGGCCCAGTTCAATGGCTGCCGACGACAG
Organism: Pseudomonadota bacterium; assembly: GCA_040388255.1. Classification (GTDB taxonomy): domain Bacteria; phylum Pseudomonadota; class Gammaproteobacteria; order Burkholderiales; family Burkholderiaceae_C; genus Polaromonas. The sequence continues at coordinate 9,853 of JAZKCE010000034.1, forward strand.
GCTTTGATGGCGGTAAATCGCATCAAAAGTCAGCAGCAGGTTCATGTCGAAATCGATCAAATCCATTTGTGCGCTTTCCGGCTAAAGGTAAGCCCCTAGGGGTTAACCTGATGTTTTGCTGATATCAATGGAATTGATTTTATTGATAAACGGATTGATTAGGAATTTATATGACATCGCACTAGACTGGCAGCAAATAAAGACAAAGACAGCCCCCAATACGCAAGCCCACGTGGAGACAAATGGACCAGGCAGTTTCACCGGCGCCTTACGCCGATTTCATAGCCACGCTTGATGCGGTGCAGTCCCAGCCTTTGTGGGACCGGTACCACCGCATCACGACGCGCCATCCGCAAAGTCCGGCCGCCGCGCACCTGTGGCCGTGGGCGACGATGGCCCCCCTGCTGGAGCGCGCGGTTGCCGAGGTCGCCATGGTTGACGCGGAACGGCGGGTGCTGCTGTTTGCGAATCCCGATGGCAGCGCGTCGGTGGCCACCATGCGCAATCTTTCCGGCGGCCTGCAGACCCTGTTGCCTGGCGAAGTCGCCCACGCGCACCGGCACACGCTGGCAGCGCTGCGTTTTGTGATGCAAGGGCGGGGCGCGGTGACCACCGTCAACGACCAGCAATGCGCCATGGGTGAAGGCGACCTGGTGCTCACGCCTTCGTGGACCTGGCATGAGCACACCCATCCGGGTCAGGGCCGCATGGTCTGGTTCGATGGCCTGGACCTGCCGCTGTCGCACCACCTGGACAGCATGTTTTTTGAGATGGCCGGCCCAGGGCTGGTGGCCATTGAGCCGCCGCCTACGCGCGCGCCTGCGGCCCCCAGCGACGCTGCAACCCTGTTGCCCGACTCCTGCGATGGCGCAGCTGTTTCCGCGGGCGGCTTCAAGCCCAGCCGCTTTCGTTACAGCGCGGAGCGGGCATGGTCTGCGCTTGCGCAAAGCGCCCCGCGCGGCGATGGCAGCCGCCTGCTGCGTTATATCGATGCCAGCAGCGGCGGCCCGGTGTTGCCGACGCTGGACTGCTACCTGATGGGGCTGGACAAATCCATGCCCACGCGCAGGCGCCGCAGCACGTCGAGCGCCATCTGTGTTGTGGCCGAAGGCGAGGGCAGCTCGGTGATAGGTGGCCGCACCATCGCCTGGCGGCGCAATGACGTGTTCACCCTGCCGCACTGGCAGTGGGCAACACACACCGCAAGCAGCGGTCATGCAAAACTTTTTCTCATGAGCGACCGCGAACTGGTGGCGGGAATGGCTTACCTGCGGGAAGAAGACCAGGAAGACAAAGCGGAGACATCATCATGAGGATTTGCAGATTCAACGGCGGCCGCCTGGGCCTGGTGCGTGGTGACCAGGTGATCGATGTCACGCCGGTTTTGGACTTGATCCCGCCGCAACGCTATCCGCTACCGCAAAAGGATTTGCTGGTTGAGGCCCTGCCGCAGCTGCGCGAAGCGATTGAGGCCGAGGCAAAAAAGGGTGCAAGCTATGCGCTTGCCGGCGTCAAATTTGACTCGCCGGTTGCCAACCCGGGCAAGATCATAGGCGCGCCCATCAACTACAAGGCGCATGTCGAGGAAAGCAAGGCCGACGCCGGCATAGGTCACGGCCGCGCCATCACGTCCATAGGCGACTGGGGCATGTTCCTCAAGGCCGGCAGCTCGCTGATCGGCTGCAGCGATGACATCGTCCTGCGCTTTCCGGAGCGGCGCAACGACCATGAGGTCGAGCTGGGCGTGGTCATAGGCAAGCAGGGCAACCAAATCAAAGCCGCCGATGCCATGGACTACATCGCCGGCTACACCGTGGCGCTGGACATGACCTTGCGCGGCCCGGAGTTCCAGTGCTTCAGAAAGTCCATCGACTCCTATTCCGTGGCCGGCCCCTGGCTGGTGACGGCCGATGAAGTGGCCAACCCGAACGCGCTTGGCCTCTGGCTTAACGTGAACGGTGAGTCCCGCCAGAAGTCCAACACCAGTTACCTGGTTTATGACATTGCACGTCTGATCGAGTTTGCCTCGTCGTTCTACACACTGATGCCCGGCGACATCATCATGTCGGGCACGCCCGAGGGCGTGGGCCCCGTCAGGCCCGGTGACCTGATTGAGGCGGGCATTGAGTCGATAGGGCAGTTCTCCATTCGCGTGGCGCCAGGCTACGCATAAGTTTTAACAACATCAATCCAGTTGAAAGACCAATGAAAACCTACAAAATTCTCGGCATCTGCGGCAGCCTGCGTGCAAAGTCCTACAACCACTTCGCCTTGAAGGCCGCGGCCCAGCTCATGCCCGAGGGAATGAGCCTGCAGGTCGCCGATTATTCGGACATCCCGCTCTACAACCAGGACAACCAGGCGCCTGCAACGCTGGCCGCCGTGGAGCGTCTGCGTGCGCAGGTTGCAGCTGCTGATGCATTGCTGATCGCCAGCCCGGAGTACAACTTTTCCGTCACCGGCGTGCTCAAGAATGCGATTGACTGGCTGTCGCGCACTTCACCGCAGCCCTTCAAGGAAAAACCCATCGCCCTGCTGTCTGCCACGCAAGGCCCGGTGGGTGGTGCAAGAAACCAGTATGAGCTGCGAAAAATTCTGGGCGGCCTTGAGGCGATGGTGCTGAACAAGCCGGAAATATTTATAGGCATGTGCCAGAACCGCTTTGACGAGCAGGGTGAACTGACGGATGCCACCACGCGCAAGTTCATCGCTGACCAGATGCTGGCGTTGCAGGCCTGGATAAAACGCGTGGAGCCGGCTTGCGCGACCTAGCCGGGTATTGGCTTTGGTTTTGTTGTTGGGTTAATTACAAGGAGACAATTGAGATGAAACGCAATATCTTTACCTTCACGCGCGCGGCGCTGGCTGCGGCAACCGTGGGCACCGCCATGCTGGCAATGCCTGCATGGGCACAGAACACCATCAAGATCGGCATGATCACCGACAAGGTCGGTGTGGCCAAGGCCTATGCCGAGCCGGTTGCCGCGGGCGTGAGCTTCGCGGTCAAGGAACTCAATGCCAAGGGTGGCATTCTCGGCAAGCAGATTGAACTGCTGGTGGAAGATGACCAGGCCAAACCCGATGTCTCGGCCACCATGGCCCGCAAGCTTGTGGATGCCGGCGCCGTTTTCATTATTTCGGTTTCCCTGACGCCGGCGACGCAGCAGGCGCAATCCGTGACCAAGGAGAGCAAGACGCCGCACATGACTCCGTCCAACAGCGGCGACACGCTCACCACGCAAATCGACAACCCCAATTTCTGGCAAACCGGACCCCTGGGCTCGACGCAGATTTCCACCCTGTTGTCTTACGCCAAGAACAAGAACTACAAACGTGTGGCATTGGTGGGTGAAAACTCCGACCTCGGCCAGCTCACCAACAAGTTCTTCAAGGCCGGTCTTGAAAAGGCCGGTATCCAGATCGTCGCTGAAGAAGTGGTGGCCGGCGGCGCAACCACGGCCGACCCGCAGATGCAGAAAGTTCGCGCTGCCAATCCCGATGCCCTGTTCATGACGGGCATCACCACCGGGCCCAACCTGCTGATCCTGAAGTCCTACAGGCAACTGGGCATCAAGATGCCGGTTCTGGCCAGCTACAACCTTTCCGTGCCGGTCTACATGAGCGCGGCCAAGGGCCTGCTCGATGGCATCACGTTTGTCGATGCATTTGATCCTTCCAAGCCCGCCACGCAGCGTTTCATCGAGGCCTACAAAAAAGACACAGGCACCGAGCCCTACAACCTGATCGGCTACGGCTACGACGGCCTCATGCTGGTGGCCGACGCCATCACGCGCGCAGGCAGCACCGACAAGGAAAAAGTGCGCGCTGCGATGCAGGCTACCAAGAGCTTCAAGGGCGTGATGGGCAGTGCGGACGCCGCCTACGGTTTTGCCGACGGCAAACGCACCGGCTTTGACGCCAACGGCATGGTGGTGCGGGTTTATGAAGGCGACAAGCAGGGCAAGGTCCTGCACGTCGGCTCCAGGTAAACAGGCGACAGCCGAGGGGTGTTGTCCAGCACCCCTCGCCGGACTTTGGCGGGCTTCTGTTTGCTATTTATTTGATAGCTGCTTGCGCGCATATCCAGGAGGCTACGGCCTCATTTAATACTGAAATATCAATGATGAGGGCATCCGGTGAATGATTTTCTGGAGTTGACCGTGGGCGCGCTGGCCAGCGGTTGTATTTATGGGCTGGCGGCTTTGTCCTACCTGCTGATCACCAGGCCGACCGGCATCATCAATTTTGCGGTGGGCGAATGGTCCATGCTGGGCGCGTTTGGCGGCTTTTTGCTGCTGTCCCGGTTCAACCTGCCTTACCCGGTTGGTATCGCCCTCATCCTGCTTGGCATGTTTCTGATCGGCTGGCTGACAGAGCGGCTCACGGTGCGACCACTGGTCGAGCGCGGCGCGCCGCCACTGGCGCCCATACTTGCGCTGCTGGGCATGCTGGTGGTGTTTCGCGAGGTCGTGTCGCTGGTGTTTGGCCCCGACCCGCAACCCGTGCCGCCGGCCTTTGGTTTCGGGCGCCTTGAACTCGGCCCGGTGGCCGGGTCTTACCAGAGCTTTTTTATCATCGCCGTGACCTTGACGGTGTTCGCCGCGGTCTGGTATTTCTTTGAACGCACGCTGGCCGGCAAGTCCTTTGAAGCGGTCGCCATTGACAGGCGCGCCGCCTCGCTGATGGGCATCAACCTGCGGCGTGTCACGGCTTTCGCCTTTGCGGCCAGCGCCGTTGTGGCCGGGCTGGCCGGCATACTGGTGGCGCCCAATGTGTCGGCGCACTACCTGATGGGCCTGCCGCTGGCCATCCAGGGTTTTACCGCCCTGGTGATCGGCGGCGTCGGCCGTGTCGAAGGCGCCTTGCTGGGTGGCGTGATCCTGGCGTTTGTCGAGCAGCTCACCGTCCGCTACCTGCCTATTCCTCCGGGGCTGGCCATGGGCGTGCCGCTGGTGTTGCTGATCCTCTTCCTGTTGCTGCGGCCCACCGGACTGCTGCGCGCGCGGGAGGCACGGGCATGAAGCAGATTCTTGGTTTTATGGTTACCGCAGTCATTCTGTCGGTCATTGGTTTCATGCTCGGCTCCTACCAGACCGATGTGTACCGCAAGGTGCTGCTCTGGGTCACGCTGGCGCTGAGCTACAACTTCCTGTTCGGCATTGCCGGCCAGGTGGCGTTCTCGCATTTCACCTTCTATGGCATTGGCGCGTACGCCATCGTGATCCTGATTTTCCAGGTCGGGTTGCCCCTGCCGCTGGCCATACTCGCAACTGTCGCGATTTGTGTGGTGCTGGCGCTGGTGGTGGCGATTCCCGCAACCCGACTGGATGGTTTTTATCTGGCCTTGGCCACGCTGGCTTTTGCCCAGCTTTTTATTGTGGTGCTGGACGAGGGCGGGACTGTCACCGGGTCTGCCGGTGGCCTTGCCAACTACCGTCTGCCCGATGTGTTCGGCATGCAGGTAAGCGGGCCCTGGTACACGGTGGTGATCGTGCTGCTTATGCTGGCCACGCTGGCCATCCTCTGGCGGCTGGACCGGTCCTACTTCGGCCGCGCCTGCCGCGCAGTGCGCGATGATTCCGAAGCGGCCCAGGCCATGGGCGTGAATGTGGCGCGCACCAAGATCATTGCCTACACCATCACCAGCGCGCTGGCTGGAATAGCAGGCATGGTCTACGCGTTTGTCGACAACACCGTCAACCCGCCCATCTTTGGTCTTTCGAACTCATTTTTGCTCCTGTTCATGGTGATCGTGGGCGGCAGCGGCCGGCATGCCGGGGCCATCGTTGGCGCTGTGCTGCTCTACCTGATGCCGCTGGTGCTGTCGCCCATCATCGGGCATCACCACGCACTGGTATTCGGCGTATTCATGGTCGCCGTGGTCCTGTTCCAGCCCAAGGGCGTGATTGGTATCTGGGACTGGCTGCAGGCAAGAATAGGGAGCAAGGCATGAGCAGTGCGGCATTGTTAACCGTAAGCGGCCTGGGCAAACGTTTTGGTGGGCTGCAGGCTGTGGCCGATGTTGACCTGGAGGTACGCCCGGGCGAAATCCTGGGCGTTATCGGCCCCAACGGCGCGGGCAAAAGCACCACCTTCAGCATGATCGCAGGCGCACTTCCGTGCTCCACCGGGAGCCTGCATTTTGATGGCGAAGCGCTGCAGGGCTTGCCAACCCATGCGATGGCGGCGCGCGGCATCATGCGCACCTTCCAGCACAACAAGCCCTTTGCCAGCATGTCCGTGCGGGAGAACGTGATGGTGGGCATGCACACCCGGCTGATCGGCTCGCTCTGGCAGGTGCTGGCCGGAACACGCGGCGCGGCAAAGGCCGAGCGTGAGGCGGCACAACGCGCTGACGAACTTGTGGACTTTGTCGGGCTGGGTGAGTGGCGCAACGCGGACGTCGGCACCCTGTCCTTCGGCCAGGGGCGCCTGCTGGAAATCGCGCGCGGCCTGGCATCCGAGCCGCGGCTGATGCTGTTCGACGAGCCGGCTGCCGGCCTGACCCCTGCTGAATGTGACCGCCTGTCGGACATCATCAGGCAGATTTCGCTGCGCGGCATTGCCGTGCTTTTGATTGAACATGACATGCGCTTCCTGATGGCTCTGGCCGACCGGGTGGTGGTACTTAACTTTGGCCGCAAGATCGCAGAAGGCACACCCGCCGAGGTTCAGGCCGACGAGGCGGTTGTTGCGGCCTATCTGGGCGATGTGGGGGCACTGGCAGATGCTTGATATTTCTGATCTTTGCGCCGGCTACGGGCATGGCCCGGTGGTGCAGGGCGTCAACATGAAGATAGCGCGCGGGGAAACAATCGCGCTGCTGGGACCCAACGGCGCCGGCAAGTCGACCCTGCTGGCGGCCTTGTCGGGCACCCTGCGCGAGCGCAGTGGGCGGGTTTTGATGGACGGCGCAGACCTGATGAAAATGCCCACCCACGACATCGTGGGCCATGGCCTGGCCCAGGTGCCGGAAGGCCGGCGCATGTTTGCCCCCATGTCGGTCGAGGACAACCTGCGGCTCGGGACGGTCCGCCTGGCCGGGCGCAGCGCCAGTACCGTGCAGGAGCGTTTTGATTACGTCTACAAGCTCTTTCCGCGGCTGGCCGAGCGGCGCAGCCAGTTGACGGGAACCCTGTCCGGCGGCGAACAGCAAATGGTGGCCATAGGCCGCGCGCTGATGTCATCGCCGCGTGTGCTGTTGCTTGATGAACCCTTTCTGGGCCTGGCGCCCAGGGTGGTGGATGAGATCCGCCGCACGCTCAATACGCTGCGCGATGCCGGGCTGACCATGGTGCTGGTGGAGCAAAAACTTGACATTGCCTTGCCTTTCACCAGCCGGGCTTATGTGCTGATCAAGGGCCGTGTCGCATTGAGCGAAGCCAGCGCCAGCCTGGCCAGCCGGCCCGACCTGGCGCAGCTTTATTTCGAGCTTGCAAAGACCAACTCCTGAGGAAAGGCAAACCATGGCCAACAATTCCATGCGCCTGCAACACAGCGCCAAGCCGATGACGCGCGGTATTCACCACCTGGCGCTGAACACCGACGACATGAAGATGACGATGGACTTTTACGGCAAGGTGCTGGGCATGCCGCTGGTGCACGCGCTCAAGGTGCCGCCCGGCGTTGGTGTCGGACCTGCCAACCGTGGAAACCCGCCGTTTGAAAACCTTCGCCACTATTTTTTCGATGCCGGCGGCGACACCATGGTGGCATTTTTTGAAATGCCCAAGGGTGCCAAAACACAAGGCGACCGGGATGCGCTGGCGGCCATGCAACATTGCTCCTTCACCACAACGCAAGAGCGTTTTGCGCAACTGCTGGAGCGACTGAAGACTGCTGACCTAGCCTTGATTGGCCCCATCATGGTGGGCGCCGGCACATGGTCTGTGTACTTCATGGACCCGAACGGCATACGGCTGGAGTTTTCATACCAGTCTGACGATGCGGACGACGTCAGGGTGGTCGAGCGCTGGACCCAGACCCAGGACGAGGCGCTTGCCGAACTGGCCTCGCTGTCCGACGACAAGGCCTGGCTGCAACAGGCCACCCAACACTTACCCACGCGGCGCCATGCCGCATAACCTTGTTCAGGAGAAGACCATGGGCCAATTTGTTCCCGTAAACGGCCTGCATCATGTGGCCTACCGTTGCCGCGATGCGGAGGAAACGCGCCATTTTTATGAAGACCTGCTCGGCCTGCCGCTGATCCATGTCGTGCGCGGCGATGTGGTCAGCACCGGCGAGAAAAACCTGTTTGCGCACCTGTTTTTCGAGATGACGGATGGCGGCTGCGTAGCCTTTTTTGACCTGGGCGACAACGTCACTGCCGAGCCATCCCCCAACACACCGCGCTGGGTCAATCACCTGGCGCTCAAGGTCGAGTCCACGGCCAAGGTTGACGAAGCCAAAAAACGTCTTGAAGCAGCCGGTGTGGAGGTGCTGGGCCCCGTGCTGCATGAGGAGCAGTTCCATTCGATTTATTTCTTTGACCCGAACGGCATCCGCCTGGAGTTGACGGTGAGCACCACCAGCGCGGAGGATCAACAGGTTTTTCGCCGGGAGGCGCGTGCCGCCTGCGATACCTGGATGAAGGAAAAAAATGCCCGCCTGAATACGACGGCGACGGCTTGAATCATTGATGCAAACAGGAGTTTTTTGATGCCTATGGAAAAGTTTGAGGTTCAGGCCGAGTGGGTACACGTCAAGTTTGCCGAAAAAACCACTTTCAAGGAGGTGTATGGTTTTGCCGGCAACCAGGGCGTGATCAACCTGGAGGGCATACGCTACATCCCCAAGGGGAGGCCTTCCGGCACGCTGGTGATTTACATGCACCCGGCGTCCACCCTGCAATTGCTGCCCATGCCCAGGGCCATGGCCGAGCGCGGCGTTCATGTGCTGTGCGCCGCCAGCCGTTATGCCCGCAACGACAGCGCGCTGATCATGGAAAACGTGGTGGTGGACCTGGGCGCCTATGTGCGTCACGCCAAGGAGGTGTGGGGCTATAAAAAGATAGTGATGGCCGGCTGGTCGGGTGGCGGGTCGCTGGCGCTGTTTTACCAGTCCCAGGCGGAGAAGCCGACGGTCACGCACACGCCTGCGGGAGACCCATGCAACATCATGGCTGCGGGCCTGATACCGGCCGACGGTTTTATTTTCCAGGCGGCCCATGTATCGCGCGCCGTGGTGCTGGCTGACTGGATAGACCCGTCGGTCATTGACGAGAACGATCCGGACAAGGTCGATCCCGAGCTGAACCTGTACAACCCCGATATCAAGCCGCCTTATTCAGCCGAATTCATGGCCCGCTTCCGCGCGGCGCAGCTGGCCCGTATCCGCAGGCGCACGGCCTGGGTCAGGCAGACGCTTGAAGATTTGCGCAAGAAAGGCGGGCTGGAGATGGAGCGTGGATTTGTGACGCACCGCACCATGGCCGAGCCGCGTTTCCTCGATGCCTCCATAGACCCCAATGACAGGCCTATAGGAACCTGCTTCATGGGCAAGCCTGAAACCGTCAACAACGGCCCGGTTGGTTCCGGGCGTTTTTCGACATTGCGCTCCTGGCTGTCGCAGTGGTCGCCAGACGACACCAACGCCCATGGCGAGAAAAGCGCGGCGGGTATTACCGTGCCCATGCTGGCGATAGAACACAGCGCCGATGACGCCGTGCCGCAGCCGCATACCCAGCGTATTTTTGACGCGGCCGGGAGCGCCGACAAGACGATGCAGTGCATCAAGGGCGCAACCCACTACTTTGTCGGGCAGCCCGAGCTGCTGGCGCTGGCCGCGAAAAGCTATATCGACTGGATGGAAGCAAGGCGCCTGCTGGATTGAGCCTGCGGCGCCGGCTTGAGGGCTTACCTGGTCGGCACCGCTGGTTTTTTACGTGGCAGCTCGACCTGTCTCACCTCATCCGCGGCCAGGCTGTCAATCATGGACAGCAGCACCTTGCGCGCCGTCGCCAGGTCCGCGGGCGCCACATTCTGGGTGCTGATGCGGTTGGTGTCTTCGGCCAGCGGGACCAGGACTTTTTTCAGGGCCCGCCCGCTGTCGGTCAGGTGGACATACACATTCTTCTTGTTGGTCGGCAGCTGCTTGCGCACGATGTAGCCGAGCGATTCCATCGCTTTCATGGCGGTAAAGGTGGTGGGCTCCATCACGCCGGCACGTGAGCTGAGTTCCTTCTGGGTCAGCCCGTCGGCTTCCCAGAGAATGCGCAAAAAGCTCCAGTGGCCAAAGGGCACGCCGTGCTCGGCCAGCCTGATCTGCAGCGCGCGCCTGAAGGCCCGCTCCGTGTCGCGTATCAGGTGGGCCATGCGGTCATTGGGTACCGCTTCGCGCCAATGGTGAAGAATGTTGTGGGTGTCGGTTTTCATCATTTACGTATTTCCCAATGCTACCTGATGGTGCATGCTCTGGGCGCGGTGGCTGTGGGCAGCTTCGAGTATGGCCAGGCAGACCTCGGTGGTGGCGCGCGCCCAGGCGCCGCTGTGCAAGGGCGGCCGGTTCTCAAATACCGCGCCGTACAACTCGTCAATCACCTCGCTGCGCGGGATCACTGGCGCCGGCAGGGGCTCAAAATTGCGCTGGCCGTCGCCGTAGATTTCGATCCCGGAGGGCGTTGGCCGCAGGTCCGCCTTCTCGCAACTGACAATCAGGTGCCCGAAATGCTGGTGCGCCAGTCCCGTCGGCAGGGCGGTGTTGTTCTGGTAGAGGCTGCCCCCGTAGTTGCGCGCGGCCTTGAGCCGGCTTTCTTCTTCGGCGCTGGCGGCGTTGACCAGGCGTTTGCGGGCAGCGCCATAATCCTGCGGGTTTTTGGCTTGGCCCATTTCACCGATATTGCCCATCAAGTCGTCGGAGTCGTAGTGGCCATAACCGCTGTAAGTGCAGGACGCAAAGGCACCGCCTTCAAAACCCAGCAGCGCGCTGTACGCGCCTTCGGTCGGTCGGGCGCTGTCCCATGCGCCGGTATGGGCCTGCACGCTGCGCACCAGCCCGCCGCCCAGCAGGCGAACGATGTCGATTTGATGCGTGGCCTGGCTATGGATGACACCGCCGCCGGCCTGGGTGTCCAGCTCTTCGGGCCTGCGCGGCCGGTATAAAAAATCGGTGAAATTCAGTGCCGTGATCATCTTCACCGCGCCATAGATGCCGCTTTCAATCATCTGCCGGGTGCGCTGGACTGGCGTGTTGAAGCTGTGGCTGTGGCCGACGATCAGGTGCACGCCTGCGCGGCGGGCAGCTTCAATCATCCGTGTGCATTCATCCAGCGAAAGCGCCATGGGTTTTTCCACCAGCACATGTTTGCCGTGGGCTGCGGCCAGGCAAACGTGCTCTGCGTGAAACTGGTGCGGGGACGCTATGTAAACAGCCTCCACATCAGGGTTGGCGCAGAGGGCCTCCACGGTGTCATGGCTGGGCGCGCTGAAGTCCTTCTCGAACTGCGCCCGGGCGACTGCAATCGGGTCCGTCGCAGCCACCAGCCTGACGCGGCTGTCGTGCAAAAACGTTGGCAGCATGAGCGTAAAAGCCCGGCCCAGTCCAACGACACCGATGTTCAACAGGGGGGTATTTTGTTTGCTCATAGGTCCAGCACAAGCTCTGCCGATTTTGCACGCGATACGCAGACCATGATGTTGTTTGGCTTTTCCTCGTCGCTCAATACCATGTCCCGGTGTTCTGCCTCGCCCGACAGCAGGCCGGTCCGGCAGGAGCCGCAGGTGCCGCTTTCGCATGAGCTGGGCACGCGCAGGCCGGCGGCGCGCAAGGCCTCCAGGATCGACTGGTCGGCAGCCACCGGCACACAGGTGCCGCTCTTTTGCAGGCGCACGCTGAATGCGGTATTGGCCGCGTAGACGCTGGCATCCACGCCAAAACTTTCAAAATGGATGGCGCCGGATGGCCAGTGGCCAGACATGTCGGCAACGGCATCCATCAGCCCGCGCGGGCCGCAGCAATAAACATGTGCATTGCCGGGGGTTTCAAAAACTGGCCAGAAGTCCAGTGCGTTGTTGATGTCGCCGTGGTCATGGTGCAACTGCACGTGGGCGGCGAATTCGGGGCCGCTCAGTTCATCCAGAAAGGCGGTGCTGCCTGCGTCCCGGGTGCAGTAGATCAGCCTGAACTGGTCCTTGCCTTGTGTTTTGAGGTGCCGCATCATGGACAGGATGGGCGTGATGCCTATGCCGCCGGCGATAAAAAGGAATTTGCCTGCGCGCGGATGCAATTCAAAGTTGTTGCGTGGCGCGCTGACGGTGAGCAGGTCGCCTTCATGCACTTCGTCGGCCATGCTGACGGAGCCGCCGCGGCCGCTTGCATCACGCTTGACGGCGATCTGGTAGAAGTCCCCATCCGCAGGGTTGCTGCAAAGGGAGTAATTGCGCCGCATACCCGCCGGCACCTGTACCGTGAGGTGGGCACCGGCTGTGAAAGCGGGCAGGGCCGCGCCATCGGGGTGGCGCAGTTCAAACAGGTAAATGCCTCCTGCCAAGGACTTTTTTTGGACCACCCGGAGCTGGAAAAAATCCGGCTCCGGGCTGTGGGTGTCCGCCTTGGCCGGAACGCTAGGGTTAACGCTCATCATGGTCTCCATAAATATTCTTGACAAACTGAAAGACTGCGAATAATCTTAGTCTTCTAAGAATAATCCTGTTAATCTGAATTTGCAAGCAGTTTTGGAGGAGATTCCTGATCAATGCGTTTCAAGGATATTGCACATGTTGACCCACGAAGAAAATGAATTGTTGTGCCGAGTGGAAGGCAAGGCGCCCATGGGCCAGTTGATGCGCCGCCACTGGACGCCGGTATGCCTGATTGAAGAAGTCAGCGAGCCCGACGGCACGCCCGTCAAGGCGCAGGTGTTCGGCGAAGACCTGGTGGTGTTTCGCGACACCAATGGCCGCGTCGGCGTGATGGACGAGTATTGCCCGCACCGGCGTGTGTCGCTGGTGTTCGGCCGCAACGAGGACTGCGGCCTGCGTTGCCTCTACCACGGCTGGAAGATGGATGTCGAAGGCAATGTGCTGGAGATGGTGTCCGAGCCGGCTGCCAGCGGCATGGCGCAAAAGGTCAAGCACCTGGCCTACCCGACGCAGGAGTGGGGCGGTTTTGTCTGGGCCTATATGGGCCCGCCGGAAACGAAACCCGAGTTCCTGCCGCCGGCCTGGGCGCCGACCGCGGACGCAAAGGTGACGATTGCCAAAGCCATCATTCCCTGCAACTGGGCGCAAATTCTTGAGGGCGCGATTGACTCGGCGCACAGCTCCAGCCTGCATTCCTCCGACATGGTGCCGGCGCGTGTGGACAGCGCAAAAGCCACCGATACCAACTGGCTGCGCCCGTCAACCGACAAGGCGCCGCGCATGCAGATGGAGCGCGGAAGCTACGGGTTTCGTTATGCCGCCATACGCCGTCCCATCACCAATGCGGCCGCCAACGACTACATACGCTCCACGGTATTTGTGGCGCCGGCCACGGCCCTGATCCCGCCCAACAACCTGTACAACGTGGCCAATATCAACGTGCCCATGGACGACACGAATACGGCGTTTTATTTCATCGCCTGGGGCCACCCCGCGCAGACGCCGGATACAAACACCTGGCGCAAGTTTTTGGGCCAGCAGGTCGGCCCCGACCTGGATGAAAAATATGTTCCCCTGCGCAACCGCGGCAACCATTTCTGGCAGGACCGCGATGCCATGAAGGCCGGCAACTTCACCGGCATCACGGGTTTCCCGAACCAGGACATCGCCATGTGGGTGACCATGGGGCCGATTGCCGACCGCACGCATGAGCGGCTGGGTGCAAGCGACCTGGCGGTGGTGGAGTTTCGCAAGCAGATGCTGGAGGCCGTGAAGGCTTTCCAGGGCGGCGCGCAGGCGATAGGCACCGGTGACGCCCGCATTCCCTCCAGCATCTGCTCTTTCCAGGCCATTGTTCCCAAGACAACGGACTGGCGTGCCTACGCCGCATCCCATGTATGGGATGGCAGCGAACCCGCCCTTGAGCCTTCCTATTCCACATCCGCTTCCGCCTCCTGAGGAGCGGTGCATTCCGTTTTGCCGGTCCCGTGAATTTCCAATAAAACCAGACAGGAGACATTTCCATGAAACAACGCCGCATTCTTTTGCTTGCCACCGCCATGCTGACCGCCGGCATGCTGGTGCTGCCCATGCTGGCAAGCGCCCAGGGCGCTTACCCGAACCGGCCCATCAAGTTTGTCGTGCCATACGCGCCCGGCGGCCTGCCGGACACGGTGGCCCGCATCTTTGCGCAGCGACTGGGCGACAAACTGGGCCAGTCCGTGGTGGTGGACAACCGGCCGGGCGCCAACGGCGTGGTGGCCGCGCAGGTACTGGCTTCATCACCGAAAGACGGCTACACCTTCCTCGTGACTGACGGGTCCATGTTCTCCATCAACCCCGCGATTTACAAAAACCTGGGTTACGACTACAAGCGCGATTTCATGCCGGTCTCGCTTGCTGCCCGTGCTCCTTTGTACCTTGCGGTGCATCCCAAGGTGCCGGCCAACACGCTGCAGGAATTTATTGCACTGGCCAAGGCCAAGCCTGGCACGCTCAATTACGGCTCATCCGGCATAGGCAGCACGCATCACCTGACCATGGAGGCCATGAAGGCTTCGCTGGGCCTGCAGATTACGCACGTGCCGTTCAAGGGTACGGGCCAGTCGGTGCCTGCGCTGATTGGCGGCCAGGTCGAGGTCCTGTTTTCCGCCTTGCCTTCGCTGGCGGGTTTTGTGAAAGCAGGGCAGGTCAAGCTATTGGCCAACAATGCGGCGCAGCGCTCCAGCCAGGAGCCGAATGTGCCCGCGATCGCAGAAATCATCCCTGGTTTTGACTTCGCCCCCATCGTCGGTGTGCTGGCGGCTACCGGAACGCCGGCCAGCGCGATTGAACGCATCAGCGCAGAAATGGCCCAGATATCCAAAATGCCGGAAGTCATCACCACGCTGAACAACGCCGGCATCGAGCCCATAGGCAGCAGCCCGGCCGATTACAACAAGGCCATACTCGGCGAAAACGAACGCCTGGCTAAAGCCATCGTTGCCTCCGGCATCAAACCCGAATAAGGATTCGTCCACAAAACCCTCCTGGCGTTGTTGCGCCGCCTTGCCGTGCTGAAGCACTGTCTGCGGCGACGCGCCTAGCCAGGACCGCTTCGCTGGGTTTTGTGAACGGCTCTAAAACCTTCAATCTATCGCATCAACTCTTAAGGATCACACTGCTACATGTCAAAACTGAAACTGACCTTCGGCTGCTGGAACTATGACCGCACCCGCGCCCTGATGGACGGGAGCGTGCAGCCCGATGGCATCGATTTGAACTACCTCAACATGCCGGTGGAAGAAACCTTTTTCCGCATGCTGCGGCACAAGGAGTTTGATGTCGCGGAGATGTCGCTGTCGTCGTACACCGTGTCCATGTTCAACGAGGCGCGGCCCTTTGTGGCGATTCCGGTGTTCCCCTCGCGCTTCTTCCGCCATTCCTGTATCTACGTCAATGCCAAGTCCGGCATACGTGAAGCCAAAGACCTGGTAGGCAAGCGTGTCGGCAACCCTGAATACCAGATGACGGCGCCGGTATGGATACGCGGT
Source organism: Pseudomonadota bacterium (assembly GCA_040388255.1). Classification (GTDB taxonomy): domain Bacteria; phylum Pseudomonadota; class Gammaproteobacteria; order Burkholderiales; family Burkholderiaceae_C; genus Polaromonas. The sequence continues at coordinate 25,466 of JAZKCE010000034.1, forward strand.
ATTTTGTCGGACCACTATGGCGTGCCCGTCGACAGCGTGAGCTATTTCACCGGCGGTGAGGAAGAGCCCGGCCGCTCCGAAAAGATCAAGCTGGACCTGCCGCCGAATATCAAGGTCGAGAGCATAGGCCCCGAGCAGACCCTGGCGCAGATGCTGCTGGACGGTGAAATCGACGCGCTCTACACCGCGCGCATGCCGTCGAGCTTTCTCACGGGCGGCGGCAAGGTCAAGCGCCTGTTTGAAGACTACGAGCAGGTCGAGCGCAACTACTTCAAGGAAACAAAAATGTTTCCCATCATGCACACGGTGGCAATACGCCGCGACGTGTATGAGGCGAACCGCTGGGTGGCGCGCTCGATGATGAAAGCGCTGGAGGAATCCCAGCGCCGCACCTATGCAGACCTGTATGAAACTGCGGCCCTCAAGACCATGCTGCCCTGGCTCACCTCACATGTCGAGCAGGTCAAACGCGAGATGGGCGAGGACTTCTGGCCTTATGGTTTTGAGAAGAACGAGGCCACACTGCAGACCTTTTTGCGCTACTCGTTCGAGCAGGGGCTTTCCAGGCGGCTGCTCACGCCGCAGGAGCTCTTTGCCCCGGAATCACTGGAAGCGTTCAAAATCTGATGGCATGATGAGTGCTCCTGTTTTTATAGCTGGATGCGCTCGCGGTATAAGGGCTGGAGGTCTATTTGACCTGCTTGGCTACCAGCTTGGGGCAGGAGCTTGTCATTGCGGCCTTGAGCCGCAATCCATGAGCCCGAATCCTTGCAAGCGGCGCAGCAGGCATGGATCCTCCCGGATCGGAGTCCGGGGCAGGCTCCTCAAGACCGTGCTGCTGGAACTGGGCGGCAAGAACGCGCTGATCGCTTGCCCCGATGCCGATATCGACAAGCTGGTCAAGGGCGTGGACTTTGGCCTGACAGGCTCGACCTGGACGCTGAACCTCAACACTGCGCACCGCGCCGCCAAACGCATACACACCGGCTATGTCTGGATCAACAACTCCAGCCAGCACTTCATGGGCGCGCCGTTTGATGGCGTGAAGCAATCAGGCATGGGGCGTGAGCAATGTTTTGCCGAACTGCTGGAGTTCACCTATACCAAGAACGTGAATTTGAAGTTTGGCTGAGCTTCGCGCGGTTTTGCGGCGCCACCATGAAAAAAGCCCAGAGGAGGGCCTTTTTCTTTTGTCTGGAGCGGGTGATGGGAATCGAACCCACGCTATTTGCTTGGGAAGCAAAAGTTCTGCCATTGAACTACACCCGCGTTTGAGGGGGTTGATCTTTTACAACCCTCTTTTGAAGCCACCCATGGTGCGTGACCTGCGGGGATTTTACACTGCTGCACCAGCATGGTCGGCGGTAAAAAACCTGGCTGCTGCAATCACGAACGCCAGTATGGCTCGGGGATGGGCGGCAGCGAGAGATCGGCCTGGGCCTGCCCGCGCAGGGCCGCCTGTAGGGTGTGCTGCAGCTTGCCGGCGTGTTCCATGCCGGTGCACAGGGCTTCGATGCGCGCATGCGCCGTCACGCGGTCATTGCGCACGCCGAACACGGCTTGGGCTTTTTTGAGCCATTCAAGCCACGGCCCGGTGGCCTGGGAATCGTAGTGGCCGCTGATGAATTCCGTCAGGTAACGCATCTTCTTGGCCGCGATGCGCAAATGGTGCAGGCTGGCCGGGCTCAGGCCTTCCCGTTTTGGCAGTGCCTGCCGCAGTTGGTGGTCCAGCCGCTCCGGCCCTGCCGTGAGCGCGTCAAACGGTACCGGCGCAGCGTCGTCGTCGGGTTGTGCCAGGCAGCGTCCCAGTTGCAGCAGCAGCCGCTGTGTTTCCCTTCCTTCGAGGGCCGTCTGCGCCTGCAGGTGCGCTGTACCTTGCAACAGGCCGGCGGCTTCCTGCAGTTTCTGGCGCAAGGCGTTGTCGTGCAGGCCGGCGGCCAGGGGCGGCCAGGTTTCCTCGATGAACACATCCCAGTCGCGCGCGGCGCCCAGTTGTCGCCCCAGCGTGCGCAAGCCTTTGCGTACGGACGTGAGCGCTTCATCGTGCCATTGGGCAGCGCGCGCCAGCGGGCCCAGGGCGATTCGCAGGCGCCGCACGGCGATGCGCAACTGGTGCAGGTATTCGCTGTTGTATGGGCTGCTGCGGGGCCGGCCCAGAAAGCCCGCCTCGTTGGCCTGCCAGTGCGCAAGGGATGCCTCCACGGCCCGGCGCGTGATGGCCCGCGCATCTTCATCCGGATGCGCGGGCAAGGCATAGGCCTTGACGGGCGGTCCGACCGGAACACCATGCGCGAGCTGGCCGCCGCGCTCGGCCTTGCTGCGGTTGTCCAGTACCAGTGGATGTGCCCGTACCAGTTGCAGGGCCAGCGAGAACAAATCATCGACGGGTCCGCTGAGGAGTTCCAGCTCCAGCTCGCACAGGGGCTCGCGCCGCTGGAGCGCAACAATCTCGCCCTGGTCCAGGGCGACCTCAATGGTCGCGCCCATGGCGCCGGTGACTTGGCGGAGGTCGCGCTCGAAACGGGTGCGAAACTGCGGCGCCAACTGGTTTTTCAGGGGTTTGAGCAGGGCCTCAAAGCGCGTGCCCGCCAGCGGCGGCCATTCGAGGGCCGGGCCGGCCACCGCAAACTCGATTTCCTCGCGCTGGTGCAGGCCGGCGCGGCTGGCGCCCGGGCCCTTGACGGTTTGCAGCCAGCGTTTGCCGTCGCTGCGCAGGCGCAAGCCTATGCCGGCCTTGGCGAGCGTGCGCTGCGGCGTGTCGAAGTAGATGTTGTCGAGATGCCTGCGTACCTTGCGGGTGTTTGCCAGCAGCGGATCGGCGCGCAGCGCGGCCAGCGCGTCAGGAGGCAATCGCAGTTTGAGTTCAATTTCCATGGCGGTCTCCGCGCGCTGTGACGGGTGACGGGTGGCGGGTGGCGGATAAGGCCATGGTACTGCGCAGCCCCGGCGTCTGGCGAGATGTCCGGCAAAGGCCCTCGCGGGCTCCGGGTCGGGCTGGCAGGCGCGGCTTCAGGGGCGCAGGTAGGCCCAGCCTTCGCTTTGTTTTTTCATGATCTCGGTCACACCGGCTGGCACATAGCTGATGCCGCCCAGCATGTCGTCCTTTGTCAGCTTTTGTCCGCGCATGGTGTTTTCGCAGGCCAGCACCTTGACGTTGGCTTTCATGGCATCGGTGATGCGCGCGCCGGTGGGTGATTCGAGCTTGAGCATGCTTATGCCCGGGCCGTAGGCGACGATTTCGATATCGACATTGGCCGCGCCCACGTCTTCCTGCAGGTTTTTGGCGTTGTTGAGCGCCAGATTCCATTTGGCCGGGTCGTTGTCACTGATCTGGATCACGATTTTATGACGTTTTTGGCCCGGCGCCGGCGCCGTCTGTGCGTGGGCAGCTATCAAAAAAGGAGCGGATGCGGCCACGGAAACGATGGCGCCGGTTTGAATGAAAAGTCTGCGGTTCATTTGATTCATTTGAGTATGTCTCCAGAGCAAAGGTATTTTATTTCGTCTTGCATCCCGGGGCTGAAGCCTTCTGGCAGGGAAATCGGGGCGGTTTTCATGTCCACGGCTGTCTTTTCCGGGTTTTCGCGGCGCGTGGCCGGTTTTGGCTGCTTTCAAGCATAGCGCCTTGGCGTTTTTCCCGCCATCCCCCGCAAGGGGCAAACTTATAATCGAAAGTTTAGGTCAATCAGGCATTTACCTGCGGTCCGGCGTCAAGTTGTATTGGCTGCGGGCGGCCCCAACTGGCAGAACATGAGCACATCCACCCCTACGACCCCTTCCGCACCTGTCGCGCCTGTCTTTACCGTCGCCGACATCCGCAAGACCTTTCTGGACTTCTTTGCATCCAAGGGCCATACGGTCGTGCCGTCCAGTTCGCTGGTGCCCGGCAATGACCCGACGCTGATGTTCACCAACTCCGGAATGGTGCAGTTCAAGGATGTGTTCCTCGGCACCGACAAGCGCCCCTATGTGCGCGCCACGTCCGTGCAGGCCTGCCTGCGCGCGGGCGGCAAACACAACGACCTGGAAAACGTCGGTTACACCGCGCGCCACCACACCTTTTTTGAAATGCTGGGCAACTGGAGCTTCGGCGACTACTTCAAGCGCGAATCGCTGAAGTGGGCCTGGGAGCTGCTGACCGTGGTCTACAAGCTGCCGGCGGACCGTTTGCTGGCTACCGTGTATGAAGAGGACGATGAGGCCTACGACATCTGGACAAAAGAAATCGGTCTGCCGCCCGAGCGTGTGATCCGCATTGGCGACAACAAGGGCGGGCGCTACAAGTCCGACAACTTCTGGATGATGGCCGACACCGGCCCCTGCGGTCCGTGCAGCGAAATCTTCTACGACCACGGTGACCACATCCCCGGCGGCCCACCGGGCAGCCCGGACGAAGACGGCGACCGTTTCATCGAAATCTGGAACAACGTGTTCATGCAGTTTGACATGGCCGAAGACGGCTCGGTCAAGCCGCTGCCCGCGCCCTGCGTGGACACCGGCATGGGCCTGGAGCGCCTGGCCGCCATCTTGCAGCACGTGCACAGCAATTACGAGATAGACCTGTTCGACGCGCTCATCAAGGCGGCCGCCCGCGAAACCGGTTGCACGGACCTGGACAACAAGAGCCTGCGCGTGATTGCCGACCACATACGCGCCACGGCTTTCCTGGTGAGCGACGGCGTGAACCCGTCCAACGAGGGCCGCGGTTACGTGCAGCGCCGCATCATTCGCCGTGCGATTCGCCACGGCTACAAGCTGGGCAAGAAGACGCCGTTTTTCCACAAGCTGGTGGCCGAGCTTGTGGTGCAGATGGGCGATGCCTATCCCCGCCTCAAGTCCGAAGAAAAACGCATCACGGCGGTGCTTAAGGCCGAGGAAGAGCGCTTTTTTGAAACCCTGGAAATCGGCATGACGATTCTGGACACGGCGCTGGCCGGTGGCGCCAAGGTGCTGCCGGGCGAGGTGGCCTTCAAGCTGCACGACACCTATGGCTTCCCGCTCGATTTGTCGGCCGACGTGTGCCGCGAGCGTGGTGTGGAGGTCGATGAAGCCGGCTTCAGGGCCGCCATGGACAAACAGAAAAACCAGGCCCGCGCGGCCGGCAAGTTCAAGATGGACCGCGCACTGGAATACACCGGAGCCGGCAACACCTTCACCGGCTACCAGTTGCTCGAAGAACCCGCCAGGGTGGTGGCGCTTTATGCCGACGGCGTGCCCGTGCAGGCACTCAATGCCGGGCAAAACGGTGTGGTGGTTTTGAACACCACGCCGTTTTATGCCGAGAGCGGCGGGCAGGTTGGTGACCAGGGCCGTTTGACGATGGGCACCACCACCTTCACCGTGGACGACACGCAGAAAATCAAGGCCGATGTGTTTGGCCACCACGGCACGCTGGAGCAGGGCACGCTCAAGGTCGGCGATGCGGTGACGGCGCAGGTTGACACCGCCCTGCGCGCGGCCACCGTGCGCAACCACAGCGCCACGCATTTGATGCACAAGGCCTTGCGCGAGGTGCTGGGCGAGCATGTGCAGCAAAAGGGTTCGCTGGTCAACGCCGAGCGCACGCGTTTTGACTTTACGCATAACGCACCGGTGACGGACGGGCAGATTCGCGAGATCGAAGCGCGTGTCAATGCCGAGATCCTGGCCAACGTGGCAACCGATGCCAGCGTGATGGACATGGAGGCCGCGCAAAAAACCGGCGCCATGATGCTGTTCGGTGAAAAGTATGGCGAAACCGTTCGCGTGCTGACCATCGGCTCCAGCAAGGAACTGTGCGGCGGCGTTCACGTCGGCCGTACCGGCGACATCGGCTTGTTCAAGATCGTCGCCGAAAGCGGTGTGGCCGCCGGTGTGCGCCGGGTCGAGGCGGTGACCGGGGAAAACGCGCTGGCCTATTTGCAGTCGCTGGAGTCAACGGTTGAGGCCGCGGCAGGTTCGCTCAAGGCCAGCCCGGCCGATTTGCAAAACCGCATCGGCCAGGTGCTGGACCAGGTCAAATCGCTTGAGAAAGAAATCGCCGCGCTCAAGGGCAAGCTGGCCTCGTCGCAGGGCGATGAGCTGATGGCGCAGGCGGTTGATATCAAGGGCCTCAAAGTGCTGGCCGCGCGCCTCGAAGGCGCCGATGCCAAGACCTTGCGCGACACCATGGACAAGCTCAAGGACAAGCTGAAAACCGCTGTCATCGTGCTGGCCGCGGTGGATGGCGACAAGGTGCAGATCGCTGCTGGGGTAACGGCTGACAGCGTGGGCAAGGTCAAGGCCGGCGAGCTGGTCAACTTTGTGGCCCAGCAGGTCGGCGGCAAGGGCGGCGGCAAGGCCGACATGGCGATGGCGGGCGGCACCGATGCCTCCAAACTCGGTGACGCGCTGAAATCTGTCCAGGCCTGGGTGGGCGAACGCGCCTGACAATTGCAAACGGGCGCGGAATGCTATTGAATTGATAGCTGTTTGCGCCCGTCCTCACTTGCTTACGGGCACTTTTCAATCTGAATTCGCGGCTGGATTTCTTGCCTGGCCTTAAACAGCCGCCCAGAACACCGCAAACCACCGCTTGGGGTCGGTCCAGTATTCGACATGCCGAAAGCCCGCCTGCTGCAGCAGCGCCGTCATGCCTTCCAGCGTGTATTTATAGGAGTTTTCGGTGTGTATGCGTTCACCCGCGCTGAAGCTGCGCGTGTGGCCGGGCCAGCAAACAGTCAGGTCGCAACTGGCTTCCAGGTGCATCTCAATGCGTGACCGGGCCTGGTTGAACAGTGCCACATGCCGCCACTGCCGCACGTCGAAATCCGATTGCAGCAGGTCATTGACGTTGAGCAGCAGGTTTTTGTTGAAGGCAGCCGTCACACCCAGCGCATCGTCGTAAGCGGCCTCCAGCGTTGCCCTGTCCTTGACCAGGTCAATGCCCAGCAGCAGGCCGCGCGCCTGGCCCTGCGCCGGGTCGGCAATGTGCCGCAAGAACTGCAAAGCCTGTTCCGGCGAGAAGTTTCCCAGGCTGGAGCCGGGATAGAAAAACACCCTGTTGTGGTTTTGCACTTCTTCGGGCAACACCAGGCCGCTTGAAAAATCCATGCCCAGGCCCACGATATCGAGCGAGGGAAAGCTGTTTTGCACCTGCTTCGCAGCATCCTTTAAAAAATCGACAGAAATATCGACAGGCACATATTGCCGCGGCTGCAAATGCGGGATCAGCGCCGTGGCCTTGGCGCAGTTGCCCGCGCCCAGGTCAATCAGGCAGGGCGATTTGATGCCGCTTTCCGCGAGCGTCGCGGCGATCTGTGGGTAACAGGCCTCAAAAATACCGGCCTCGGTGCGCGTCGGGTAGTACTCGTCCAGCCCTGTGATGGCTTCAAAGAGCCTGGAGCCCAGTTCGTTGTAAAAAAACTTGGGGCTGACGCTGGCTGCGCTGGCACGCAGGCCGTCGCTCAACTCCTGCGCCGGTCCCGGCTGCAAGGCCTGGTGCTGGCTGCTACGGAGGGCTATGAACTGCGGGGAGGCCGGCGGCAGGGGAATGGACAGGCCGGGAATGTTGAGGGGAAGGTTCAAGATGGCCTTGGCTTTATGGGTTATGGCTACAGATTTAAAAACAGTTCGAGGGTCCCATTTGTAGGACTGAATCGCTTCGAATGCAAGATGCAGCATGGTACGGGGGCTTTGCGGCAGTGCAGCAGGGTGGGCGTATGCTCTCTGTTAGTCTCTTGGGCCTTGCATGTCCTGCGGCTTGCCCGCTTAATTTTTTTGCCTTATCCACGCTCCATGCTGACCGAATCTCCCGTCCACCGCCCTGGTCGCCGCAAGCTGCTGCGCGCTGCGCTTGCCGGTGCAACCTCTTTTGTTGCCGCAGCACGGCTGGAAGCACAGGGTTTGACCGGGCCTGCCTACGAGGTATCGGCGTGGCTTGGCCCGGTGTCGGGCCTGGCGCTGGTGGACACCACAGGCAAGACCTGGCGGGCATCTGATTTGCTGGGCCGGGCCGTATTGCTCAATTTCTGGGCCAGCTGGTGCGAGCCCTGCCGCGCCGAAATGCCTACCTTGCAGCAAGTCGCCGACCTGTATGGGCCGGACAAGCTGCTGGTGCTGGCCATCAATTTCAAGGAGCCGGCCGCGCGAGCGATCCAGTTTGCCAAAACCACAGGCGTTACCATGCCGGTGCTGCTGGATGTGGACGGCAAGGCGGCGCGCCAGTGGGGGGTGAAGGTATTCCCCACCACCCTGACGATTGACAGCCGGGGCCGGCCGCGCCAGCGTGTGCAGGGCGAGGTGGACTGGACCAGCAGCGCCGCCGACAAGCTGATAGCCGGCCTGCTCAAGCCTTGAGTTTCCTGGCTGTGCGCCGCCGGGCGCCAGCGGCGATAATCAGCAGGCTGCTTGAGGGCCGCCTTTGCAGGCCGGCCCAGACTGGCAAAACATCCGGGGCACCTTTACATGCCCCGGCGCGTTAGCTCACTTCATCCGGAGATCTTTTCATGACCACCGTACGCCGTACCTTCCTCAAAAATACCGCTGCCGCTGCTGTTGCAGCGGCCTTGCCCTCGCTCAATTTCGCGCAAACCCCGGCGGCGCGCAGCCATTTCGCGCCGCAAAGCGGTGCCTGGCGCACTTTTGACGTGACCACACGCGTTGATATCCCCAAGGCGCAGGGCGTGACCAGGGTCTGGTTGCCCATCCCGTCGGTCAACAGCGACTACCAGCATTCACTGGAAAGCAGTTTTTCCAGCAACGGCACAACCATGCTCGCGCAGGACGGCCAGGACGGCGCGAAGATGCTGTACGTGGAATTTGCCGCAACTGAAAAACAACCCTATGTCGAGCTGACCAGCCGCGTGCAGACGCAGGGCCGCGCCATGGACTGGTCGCAGAAAAACGCGCCCGCCGAGAGCGCCGACACACTGCGTTATTTCACGCGCCCGACGGCAATGATCCCGACCGACGGCATCGTGCGCAAGACGGCACTGGCTGCCGTCGGCAATGCCAAAACCGACGTCGAAAAAACGCAGAAGATTTACGACTGGATAGTGGCCAACACCTACCGCGAACCCAAGGTGCGCGGCTGTGGCGAAGGCGACATCAAGACCATGCTGGAAACCGGCAACCTGGGCGGCAAGTGTGCCGACCTGAACGCGCTGTTTGTCGGCCTTTGCCGCTCAGTCGGCGTGCCGGCGCGCGACGTGTACGGTATTCGCCTGGTGCCTTCGGCCTTTGGCTACAAGGAGCTGTCGGGCAACCCGGCCAGCCTCAAGGGCGCGCAGCATTGCCGCTCCGAGGCCTACCTCAAAGGTTACGGCTGGGTGGCGATGGACCCGGCCGACGTGGCCAAGGTCATGCGCCTGGAAACCGCGGACTGGATCAAGACCACGGTCAACCCGGTGGTGGCTCCGGTGAACAAGGCGCTGTTTGGCGGCTGGGAAGGCAACTGGATGGCCTACAACACGGCGCATGATGTGGCCTTGCCAAAATCGACAGGCGAGAAGCTGGGCTTTTTGATGTACCCGGTTGGCGAAAACGCGGAAGGGCGTTTTGATTCCTACGCACCGGACGACTTCAAGTACCAGATCACCGCAAAAGAAATAACGGTCTAAAACTCCAGGGCGAGCCGGGTTTCAAATTGCCTTGGCTGCCCCGTCACCGGGTCGGTAAAGGCAATCGATTTGGCCAGCAACTGCAGCGGGAAGTTGTAGTCGTCATCCGGTGTGATGGCTACCGGCGGGTACATGCGGTCATTCAGGATCGGCAGGCCCAGCGCGTTCATATGCACACGCAACTGGTGCTTTTTGCCGGTGACGGGGCTTAGTGCGTAGCGGGCAACATCGCCCGCAACTTCCAGAACATCGATACGGCTTTCGCTGTTGGGCTCGCCGGGCACCTCAAGCTGGCGGAAAAAGGGTTGGTCCTCGACGATGCGGCTTTTGCGTGTGACGGGCAGGGCGATGTCGCTGCGCCAGGGCGCTATCGCTTCGTAGTGTTTGTTGATGGTGTGCTGCCTGAACAGGCCCTGGTAGGCATTGCGGTCTGCAGTCCGTACCGAGAACAGCACCAGGCCGGCGGTTTCGCGGTCTATGCGGTGAATCGGCGTCAGGCCGTCCAGGCCCAACCGGTTTTTAAGCCGTACCAGCAGCGTTTCCTGCAGGTAGTGGCCCGAGGGCGTGACCGGCAAGAAGTGCGGTTTGTCGGCGACCACCAGGTGTTCGTCCTGGTAGAGCACGGTTTCTTCAAACGGGATGCGCGGCTCGTCGTCCAGGGCTCGGTAGTAATACACGCGTATATGGCCCTGGTAGGGGCGCTCCGGCGTCACGGCAAGGCCAAACTCGTCGGCCACCAGGCCCTGCTGCATGCGCTCAAGCCACGCCTCGCGAGTAATGGCCGGAAAGCGCTCAACCAGGAAATCGGCGATGGTGGGCCACTGGCCCGCAGGCAAACCAACACAACTGGGGCCCACGCCGTGGCGGGTGGGCAGGCCGTGCAAGCCGTATTTGAGCGTCTTGCTCACCGCAAGGCCAGGGTCGGATCACACACGTACAAACACCACATCCCACACACCGTGGCCCAGCTTGATGCCGCGATTTTCAAATTTGGTCAGCGGCCGGTAGTCGGGCTTGGGGGCGTAGCCGCCGTTTGATGCATCCGCCGTGTTTTTTAACAAGGGTTCGACGCCCAGTACCTCAAGGATCTGCTCGGCATAGGGCTGCCAGTCGGTGGCGCAATGCAGGTAGCCGCCGGGCTTGAGTCGCGCGGCCAGCTTGGCAATCAAGGGTGCCTGGATCAGGCGGCGCTTGTTGTGTTTTTTCTTGTGCCAGGGGTCGGGGAAAAAGATGTGCACGCCGTCCAGGCTTTGATGCGGCAGCATGTCGTCAATCACTTCCACCGCGTCATGCTGCAGGATGCGGATATTGCCGAGCTTTTGCTCTTCAATGCGCTTGAGCAAGGCGCCCACGCCCGGCGTGTGTACTTCGCAGCATAAAAAGTTTTTCTCCGGCATCAGTGCCGCAATATGCGCCGTGGCTTCGCCCATGCCAAAACCGATTTCAAGAATGGTGGGCGCCGTGCGCTTGAAGATCGCGCTGAAGTCTGCGAGGTCGGGTGAGTACGGCAGCAAAAACTGCGGGCCTACATCGGCAAAGGCCTTGGCCTGGCCGGCGGTGGTGCGGCCGGTGCGGCGCACAAAACTGCGTATGGCCCGCACCGGGTGCTCATGCTCGTCCGGCGCACCTGTATTGGGGACAATGGGAACTATGGGTGTCATGGGGCCATAGTTTACGGGCAGCCCGCTGGTGTCCTTTACCTGTGCTTATCCGTTGAAGGCCTTGTCGCTGATGCGAAGCCTCCATTGGCCGACCGCGTTTTCCAGCCACTGTGCGGGCGAGCTGGCCTGGAGCTGCAGGCCCAGCGTCCGGCCGGCTGTCTCCAGCAGTGCCTGCGGCTGCGAGGTGTCAAGCGGCTGGGCGCCATTTTGTTTTGAAAGCTTTTCGCCATTCGCGCCCAGCACCAGGGGAGTGTGCAGGTATTGCGGCTGCGCAAGTCCGAGCGCGCGCTGCAGCAGGATTTGCCGTGCCGTGTTGTCCGCCAGGTCCTCGCCGCGCACGACATGGGTGATGCCTTGCGCGGCATCGTCCACTACCACGGCGAGCTGGTAGGCCCAGAGTCCGTCCGCCCGCCTGAGGATAAAGTCGCCCACCTCCCGGCTGACGTTTTGTGCCTGCTCGTCCAGCCGGCGGTCCTGCCATGTGGTGTTTTTTGGTTCGCCGGATGCTATTGAATTAGTAGCTGCTTTCGCACGCTGGACGGGTGTCAGGGGCCTATTTGATGTTGAATCCAGCGTCAAAAACCGCCAGGCGCGCGCGGCGCGGCCGTTCAGCCCGTGCCGGCAGGTGCCCGGGTAAACCAGTTCGCCATGCCTCTCGCGCGCCTGTCCGCTGGCCGCCAGCGCCAGCGCGATGTCCTGCCGGGTACAGCCGCAGGGGTAGGCCAGGCCTTGCGCCACGAGACGGTCCAGCGCCTGCCGGTACAGATGGCCGCGCTGTGACTGGTACACCGGCGGCTCGTCGGGATGCAGGCCGCAGGCCGCCAGTTGTTGCAGGATGACGTGGTCCGCACCGGGCACGCAGCGCGGGCTGTCCACGTCTTCAATGCGCACCAGCCATTGACCATCGTGTGCGCGTGCGTCCAGCCAGCTGGCGAGCGCGGCAACCAGCGAGCCGGCATGCAGCGGGCCGGTAGGTGAGGGCGCAAAGCGGCCCCTATAGACATTGGCTTCAAGCCCAGCCATTCAGGGCTGCCCCGCGGATTAAAGAATCGCCAGTGCCATTTCAAGACCTGAAATGAAGCCGTCTTCCACCCTATGACCAAGGCACCAGTCACCGCAGGCGCCTATGCCGGATTTGGCGTCCCAGAGATGGGTTTTGCCTAGCGGGGCGATGGTCTGGGCCTGGCGCCAGCGGTGCACTTCGGCGAGCGGAGGCTGCGCGCGTATGCCGGTGATTTCCGTGAAGGCCTTGAGCAGTTTGGCCTTGACGCGCTCGGCATCGTCTTCCAGGTGGCGCTGCGACCAGTCGGGGCTGGCCTGCACGGTCCAGCGTTCAATCGGGCTGCGTCCGGGCTTGGATGATTCACGCGCCAGCCAGGCAATGCGGTGGTGCGTGCTGCGTGCCGCGTTCCAGTGTGGGCCGAGGTGCGGCAGGTTGGGCTGTATGGCCTGCGGAAATGCCAGCATCAATGTCCAGCAGGGCGCCACGCTGACACCGGCCAGCGCGTCCATCAGTGGCTTGCCCTGTTGCGAGCTGAGCAGCAAGGCCTTGGCTTGGGCGGAGGGCACGGCCAGGATCACGGCATCAAAGCCGGAGTGCACCCGGCCGCCGGTCCCGGGGCCTTCGGTTTGCAGTTGCCAGTGCCGGGGTGAAAGCTTGTCGGCTTCCAGCCGTGTCACCTGGGTCTCCAGGAACAGCCGGCCACCCGCCGCAACCGGCCGGGCCCATTGCTGGACCAGCGCGTTCATGCCCGGCGTGGCCACCCAGTGCGCTTCCTTGGGCGGCAGCGAGGAGGCCACCACGCGGCCCAGTTCGTCCAGGATGCGCACCGTGTTGGCGCTCCAGGGGCGCACCAGCCCCGAGGCGGTGGCCAGTGCTTTTTCAAAACGCGAATCACGTACCGTGAAATATTGCGTGCCGTGGTCAAAGCCGCCGAATTCGGTGCTGTGGGTCGCCATGCGCCCGCCCGCGCCGGCGTTTTTTTCAAAAACCATGACCTGGTGCCCGGCCTGCATCAGCGTGCGTGCACAGGCCATGCCTGCAATGCCCGCGCCAATGACGGCGATGCGGCGGGGGCTGGCATCCAGGGGCTTGCTTGCAGGTTTTTTACGGGATGTTTGGGTCATGTCTTTGTACTTTTTCTGAAGTTAATGAAAGGACTGAAACAATTCACTGAAGGCCTCACCATAAACGCACTCTACACGCAGTCACGCCATGCCTGCCGCGCTTTGGGGTTTGCGGCGCCGATTAAAGCCGGTTAACGCTCCAGCAGCGCGCTTCGCGTGGTGGAGTTTTCCAGTTGTTTTAACCACCACTGCAAGGCACGCCCGGGTTTTGCGCCCGCGCTGTTGCGCCACGCGTAGCTCGCCCGCACCACGCGGGGCGGCCGGGCCACGGGCTTCTCCACCAGCCGGCCCGTGGCTATGTGCGGTCTGGCCAGGTACTCGGGCAAAAAACCCGAGCCCAGCCCGCGCAACTGGGCATCGAGTTTGGCCAGCATGCCGGGCACGGTGAAAACATCCTGCCCGCCCAGCAGGCCGACGGTCATGCCGTCGCCGCGCTGCACCGAGTCGGCCACGGCCACCACCCGGTGCGCCAGCATCATCTCGTCGCTGATGGGTTGCGTGACCTGTGCCAGCGGATGGTGCGGCGCCACGGCATAAACAAAACTGATGTTGCCCAGCACCCGGCTTTGCACGGCACTGCTGATGGCCGGTTCCATGCGGACCCCGGAGCTGACGTCCAGCGCGATACCTATGGCCAGGTCGGCCTGCCCGGAGGTCAGCGCCTGCAGGGTGCCGTAGAGGGATTCCTCACGGAGCTTCAGGCGGGTTGGTGGCCCGAGTGCAAAAAAGGCCTCGCACAACTCCATCATGGTGCTGCGCGAGACAATGCTGTCCACCGAAAGTGTCAGCTGCGGCTCCCAGCCCGTGGCGACACGCTTGACGCGGTTGGCGATGGCGTCCAGCTCGCTCAGCACCCGGTTGCCTTCGCGCAGCAACTCCTTGCCGGCCTCCGTCAACCTGGCCTGGCGCGAGGAGCGGTCAAACAGCAGCACGTCCAGCGCATCTTCGACCAGCCGCACGCGGTAGGTCAGCGTGCTGGGCACCACGCCGAGTTCACGCGCTGCGGCGGCCATGCTGCCCGTGCGGTGCACGGCGTCAATCAGGCCAAGGGCCTCGGGTGTGAGTACGTCACGCAGGGTCTGTTTCGCCATCAGTGACCCAATCATTCAAATAATTTGAATGATGCCATCAAATACGCACAATTACCAGCCAGGCTTTCAGAACTACATTGGAGGTGCTGGACGCATTGGCAGAGGTTTTGTAACCCTGCTGCAGAAGCCGGCACAGAAAAAGGAAATTCACATGATGACCTTACGTAAATCCGCCGAACGTGGTTACGCCGACCACGGCTGGCTCAAGTCTTTTCACTCGTTTTCGTTTGCCGGTTATTACGACCCGGAGCACATGGGTTTTGGCAACCTGCGCGTCATCAACGAGGACCGCATTGCCGCCGGCCGCGGCTTCGGCACCCACGGCCACAAGGACATGGAAATCATCAGCTACGTGTTGAGCGGTGAACTGGCGCACAAGGACAACATGGGCAATGTCAAGGGCATTCCCCCCGGCGATGTGCAGCGCATGAGTGCCGGCACGGGTGTGCAGCACAGCGAGTTCAACCATGCCGAGGGCCAGACCACGCACTTTTTGCAAATCTGGATTGAACCCAACGTGACGGGCATTCCACCCAGCTATGAGCAGAAGACCTTTGCCGAAGCCGAAAAGCGCGGCGCCCTGCGGCTGGTGGCATCGCCCGATGGCGCGCGGGGCGCGGTGACGGTGCATGCCGATGCGCGTTTGTACGCCGGCCTGTTTGACGGCGCTGAAAATGCCACGCTCACGCTGGACCCGAACCGCAAAACCTATGTGCACCTGGTCCGCGGGCAACTGGAGGTCAACGGCACGCTGCTGCATTCCGGTGACGCGGCGGCCTTGGCGTCCGAGAGCCTGCTGACGCTGGCGCATGGGCAGTCGGCTGAAGTGCTGGTGTTTGACCTTGCGGCCTGAGCCTGTATGGCCTTGCCCGGCGCTTTTTTTAATTCATCATTTTCCCGTTAACCTTAGTCACTTAAAAAAAGGATTTTTATGTTCAATGCATTGCAAAACCCCCTGTCCCTGCTGGGCCGCCTGCTGCTGGCCTCGCTGTTCTTGCCGGCTGGCTGGAGCAAGCTGACACAGTTTGCCGGCAATGTCGGCTACACCGCTTCCGGCGGCGTTCCCATGCCCGAAGTTGCAACGGCGGTGGCCCTGGCCATTGAAATCGTCGGCTCGCTGGCGCTGATTTTTGGCCTGGGCACGCGCTGGGCTGCTTTGGCGCTGGCATTGTTTACGTTCGTCGCAAGCTTCTTTTTCCACGCCTATTGGGCGCTGCCCGCTGACCAGCAGATGGTTCCTTCGCTGTTGTTCATGAAGAACATGGCCATCGTGGGCGGCTTGCTGACCCTGGCTGCCTGGGGCGCCGGCGCCTGGAGCCTGGACGCCAAACGCACCGTCGCCTGAACAGCGGTTTGCAAGCCCGGCAGCAGGCGGGATGCCTGCTGCCGGCAAGCCGGTTTCTGAATGACGCATTTCAATTGTTTCAAGGTGAGCAAGCATGCCTAAAGTTGTCGTGGTGTACCACTCGGGTTATGGTCATACCCAGCGCATGGCGCAATCGGTGGCTGAGGGCGCCGCGGCCCAGGTGCTGGCCATAGATGCCGACGGCAACCTGCCTGAAGGCGGCTGGGACCTCCTGAATGACGCGGATGCCATCATCATGGGCTCGCCCACCTATATGGGCAGCGTCAGCTGGCAGTTCAAAAAATTTGCGGATGCGTCGTCCAAACCCTGGTACAGCCAGTCCTGGAAAGACAAGCTTTTTGCCGGTTTCACCAACAGCGCCGCAGCGAACGGCGACAAGATGTCAACGCTGAACTACCTTTTTACCCTGGCCATGCAGCATGGCGGCCTCTGGGTCAGCCAGGGCGTGCTGCCCAGCAACAGCAAGGCGGCACAGCGCAACGATGCCAACTACCTGGGCTCCTACAGCGGCGCCATGGCGCAGTCGCCGTCGGATGCCGGCGCCGGCGAGATGTTTGCAGGCGACCTGGAGACAGCCCGGAATTTTGGCCGGCGCGTGGCCGATGTGGCGAGCCGGTTTCAGCGCTAGACTGTAAAAACATCCGGCCGCAATATCCATTGCCCGGCCTTTCGTTTGGTTTTTACAGGAGCTTTGTCATGGCAATTGAACTCCAGCGTGACCGCACAGCGGCAATGGCCCAGATCCTGCACCTTCGTGGCCATGACATCGTTGCCGATGCCACTGCGGCCGAAGGCGGTGCCGGGGCGGGACCGAGCCCGCATGATTTATACGATGCCGCGCTGGGCGCCTGCAAGGCGCTCACGGTGATGTGGTACGCCAATAAAAAAGGCATGCCGGTGGACGATGTCCGCACCGTGATCGAGCGCGACGACACGCAGGAGCGGGCCGGGGTGTATCGTCTTGCAGCCAGGCTGCAGATCAGCGGCGAGCTGACGGACGCCCAGTTGCATGAGCTGGCCGGCGTCGCGCAGAAATGCCCGCTGCATAAACTCATGACAGCGGTAACGACAGAAATTACAACCAGCGTGGAGCGTATGTGATGGGCGTGCAACTCAAACTGACAGGGCATGACAAGGACCTGGGCGGCGGCTTTATGGTTCGCCGTTTGCTGCCTTCCGCAAAAAAGCAGGCGGTCGGCCCTTTTTTGTTCTTCGATCATTTCGGGCCGGTCACGGTGGTGCCCGGCGAAAACCACGATGTCAGGCCGCACCCACACATCGGGCTGGCAACCGTGACCTACCTGTTCGAGGGGGCCATGATGCACCGCGACAGCCTGGGTTCGGTCCAGCGCATAGAGCCGGGCGCCATCAACTGGATGACCTCGGGCCGCGGCATTGTGCATTCCGAGCGCGGACCCGAAGACCTCCGGGCCAAGGCCTATGTCAACCACGGCATTCAGTTGTGGGCCGCGCTGCCGGTGGCGCATGAAGAGGTGGAGCCGGCTTTTGTGCATACGCCTGCGGCCGACATTCCTGCGCTGGCCGTGGGTGACGCGCAGGTGCGTGTGCTGATAGGGCAGGCTTTCGGAAAAACGTCGCCGGTCAGGACATTTGCCCCAACGATTTACCTGGACGTGCAGCTCAAGGCCGGCGGCATGTTTGAGCTGCCGCCGCTGGCGCCGGAACTGGCCGTGTATTCGGTGGACAACCCCATCGAGGTGGACGGCGAAACGGTGGCGGCGCACACGCTGGTGCTGCTCACACCCGCCATGAGCTCACGCATCAGCGCCACGGCATCTGCCCGCCTGATGGTCCTGGGCGGTGAGGCGCTCGATGGCCACCGCCTGATCTGGTGGAACTTTGTGTCCAGCCGCAAGGAGCGGATTGCCCAGGCGTCCGAGGACTGGCTCGCGCAATCCATGGGGCATGTTGCCGGTGAAACGGAATTCATCCCGCTGCCCGAGCGCCGCTTGAGCAGTGACTGAGTTGGTCAGGTTTTTGCTATCTATTTGATAGCTTCTTACGCTCATGCACTGTGGCCAGGGACGGGTTTTGCTTTAAAAATGCCGGCTAGGCCAGATCCCTTGCCAGGCGCAGGCCGCTGAACTGCCAGCGCGCATCGGGTGGGAAAAAATTGCGGTAGCTGGCGCGGACATGGCTTTGCGGCGTGGCGCAGGAGCCGCCGCGCAGTACAAACTGGTTGCACATGAACTTGCCGTTGTACTCGCCGACCAGTCCTTCCCAGGGCTTGTAGCCGGGGTAGGGGTTGTAGTTCGATTGTGTCCACTCCCACACATCGCCGAACAGCTGCATGGGCTGGCCCGGCTTGTTTTCCTGCTGGGGCAGGGGGTGGTAGGCGGCGTTCTCGACAAAGTTGCCCTGGGGCCATGCGGTTTTGGGCAGGCCCCGGGCAGCCAGCTCCCATTCAAACTCCGTGGGCAGGCGCGCGCCGGCCCAGCGGGCAAAGGCGTCAGCCTCAAAATAGCTCAGGTGGCACACCGGGGTATTGGGGTCGACCTCCACCAGGCCCTGCAACGTGAAGTTCTGATAGTCACCTTGATCGTTAGCCTTGCCCGTGCCGGCTTGCCAGTAAAGCGGCAGCGCATGCTGGCCGGCCTGAACCCAGTCCCAGCCCATGGACAACCACAACTCCGGCCTCTGGTAACCGCGATCGGCAATAAACGCCATCATTTCGCCGTTGCTCACCAGCCGGCTGGCCAGCTCGAAGGGCGTTATATAAAAACGATGGCGCGGTGTTTCGTTGTCGAATGAAAACGCACCGTCATGCAGCGGGTCAAAGCCGTGCTCGATCAGGCCGCCGGCATAGGGGAGCCAGCTTGCGGCCTGGGGGGCAATCCCCGCCAGGGGCCAATGCCGCGCATAAGCGGGCCTGCCGGGGTTGAATGACAGGGCATGTTTGATATCCGTCAGCAGCAGTTCCTGGTGTTGCTGTTCATGCTGCAGGCCAAGTGTTATGAGCTCACGCAGTTCTTTCTGCTCAAGCGGCGATCCATGCGTTTGCACCCTGGCCATGGTCTCCAGCATGCGCTGGTTGACCTGCGCCCGGTAGTCGAGCACTTGCTGCAGCGAAGGTCGGCTGATCAGGCCGCGCTGGGGGCGGGGGTATTTGTCGCCCACACCGTTGTAGTAGCTGTTGAACAGCACACGAAAGCTGGCATCAAAAGGCGCGAAGCCGGTTTCAAAACGCTCCAGCACAAAGGTTTCAAAAAACCAGGTCAGATGCGCCAGGTGCCACTTGGCCGGGCTGGCGTCCGGCATGGACTGGAGCTGGCAGTCTTCCGCGCTCAGTGGCTTGATCAGGTGTTCGGTCTGTTGGCGTACGGCTGAAAATCGCGTGGCCAGTTGCGAGAGTTGCGACAGCGGCGCATCGGTTTGAAAAGTCGGTGTTGGCGCGGGCATGGTGCTTGTCATGGGCTGCCTTTATGAAAGGGTTGGGGCGCTGGCGATGAGGGTTTGCGAAAAAACGTCCTGCCAGCGTCGCAGAAAGCCAAGCTTCAGATTGTCAGACAAGATGCCGAAACATGCCAGCGCGGGCAGTGTTTCAGGGCTTAGGGATTTATTTTCGGATTCAGCGCCGGGTCCAGCGCCCGGCGTTCGTCAAAGACAAAACACTCGCCCTCGAAATGGGCATGCCCATGTATCTCGAAATATTTCAGGATGCCGCCCTCAAGCTGGTAGACGTTTTGCACGCCGGCTTCGCGCATGAAGATGGCCGCCTTTTCACAGCGTATGCCGCCTGTGCAAAAACTCACCACAGTCTTGCCCTGCAGTTCTTCACGGTGACCCAGCAGGGCCTGCGGGAACTCCGTGAATTTTGTGATGCGCCAGTCAATGGCGTTTTTGAAGGTCCCGACGTCGACCTCGAAGTCGTTGCGCGTGTCCAGCGTGACCACGGGCCGGCCGGCATCGTCATGGCCCGCATCCAGCCAGCGCTTGAGCGTGCTGGCATCAACCGCCGGTGCGCGACCCGCAGCCGGCTGAATGGCAGGGTGGTTCATGCGGATGATTTCGGGTTTTATTTTTACCAGCAATTTGCGAAAGGGCTGGGCGCTTGAAAAACTTTCCTTGACTTCCAGGTCGCGCAGGCGGGCATCGCTGCGTAGCCATGCCAAAAAATCATGAATCCCGGGTGGCGGACCCGCCAGAAAAAGATTGATGCCTTCTTCGGCCAGCAGCACGGTGCCTTTGAGGGCGCGCGTTTGCAGCGCTTCCAGCACGGCGGCCTGCAGTGGCGGCAAGGGGGTCAGCGTGACAAACTTGTACGCTGCAATATTCAGAACTTTCATGATGCGGGAATTGTAGAAGGTGCCCCTCCCAGGCAAGCACGGGCCGCAGGCGCAGCGGCCCCTGAGGGGCTGGAACCTGCGGCTCCAAAGCTGCTTGAGCAGCTTTGGACAGGCGACAGAGGCGACGCGTTCCGCGAGCCGCGGCCTGCAAGGCCTCGGGAGTTACACGCAGTGACCGATCGTGGGGGCCATGTCTCCGGCCTAAAATGAAGTGATGTTTGTCCATTTACGAATCCACACCGAATTTTCAGTCGTCGACGGGACCAACCGCATAGATGAAATCGTGGCCGCCGCCGCGGCAGACCAGCAACCGGCGCTGGGCATCAGCGACCTGAGCAACCTGTTTGGCACCGTCAAGTTCTACAAGGAATGCCGTGGCAAGGGTGTCAAGCCGCTGATTGCCGCCGATGTCTGGGTGCAGGTGCCGGGCAAGGACGCAGCAGCGCCGCCCGCGCGCATGCTGCTGCTGGTGCAAAACCACAGGGGCTACCTCAATTTGTCCGAACTGCTCACGCGCGCATGGACGCGCGGTGTGGTGCGCGAGCAGGCCATCATCAGCCTTGAATGGCTGAGTGAGCTGAACGAAGGCCTGATCGCGCTGTCAGGCGCGCAACGCGGCGCCATCGGGCAGGCACTGCTGCAGGGCGATGATGCGCGGGCCGTCGAATGCGCGCTGCATCTGGCGGGTATTTTCCCGCACCGTTTTTACATTGAGCTCCAGCGCGCCGAGCAGGCCGACGATGCGCGGCATGTCAGCGCTGCCGTGCAACTTGCCGCGCGCCTGAACCTGCCTGTGGTGGCAACCCACCCTGTGCAGTTTTTAACCTATGACGATTACGAGGCGCACGAGGCACGGGTCTGCATTGCCGAGGGCGAAATCCTGGGCAACGCCCGCCGTGTGCGCAAATTTACGCGCGAGCAGTACTTCAAGTCGGCGGCCCAGATGGCGCAGCTGTTTGCCGATATTCCGTCCGCGCTGGCCAATACGCTGGAAATCGCAAAACGCTGCAACCTCAAGCTGGAACTCGGCAAGCCCATGCTGCCGGATTACCCCACGCCTGAAGTCAACGGCGTGCGCATGCCGGCCGATGACTATTTCCGCCAGACTTCTTTTGAAGGCCTTGAAGAACGCCTCAAGCACCTGTACCCCAACGAGGCCGTGCGTGACGAAAAGCGGCCCACTTATGTGGAGCGCCTGGAGTTCGAGATCAACACCATCCTGAAGATGGGTTTTCCGGGCTACTTTTTGATCGTGGGCGACTTCATCAACTGGGCCAAAAACAACGGCTGCCCGGTAGGCCCGGGACGGGGCTCGGGCGCCGGCTCGCTGGTGGCGTATGCACTGAAGATTACCGACCTGGACCCGCTGCAGTACAACCTGCTGTTCGAGCGTTTTTTGAATCCCGAGCGGGTATCCATGCCCGACTTCGATATCGACTTTTGCCAGAGCAACCGCGACCGTGTCATTGATTACGTCAAGGACAAATACGGTCATGCGGCGGTCAGCCAGATCGTGACTTTCGGAACCATGGCCGCGCGTGCGGCGATTCGTGACGTGGGCCGGGTGCTGGACTTTCCCTACGGTTTTTGCGACGGCATCTCCAAGCTGATTCCCAACAAGCCCGGCCAGTCCGTCACGCTGCAACTGCTGCCCGCCGAGCGCAAGAAAAGCGACAAGCAGGTGTACGCGCTGGAGGCAGAGCCCATGCTGGCCGAGCGCGAAGCCAAGGAAGAAGACGTTCACACATTGCTGGAGCTGGCCCGCAAGCTCGAAGGTCTGACCCGCAACGTCGGCATGCATGCCGGGGGCGTGCTGATTGCGCCGGGCAAGCTGACCGATTTTTGCCCGCTTTACCTGCAGCCCGGCAGCGGCTCGGCGGTGAGCCAGTTTGACAAAAACGATGTGGAGGCGATCGGCCTCGTCAAGTTCGACTTTTTGGGCCTGGCGACGCTGACCATCCTGGAGATTGCGCGCGAGTTCATCATGGCGCGCCATCCCGCGCAAAAGGACTTCAAGTTCGAGAACCTGCCGCTCAACGATGCGCGGACCTATGCCTTGTTTGCCGAGGGCAAGACCGAAGCCGTGTTCCAGTTTGAAAGTACCGGCATGCAGCGCATGCTCAAGGACGCCAGGCCGAACCGGCTGGAAGACCTGATTGCCATGAATGCGCTGTACCGGCCGGGCCCGATGGACCTGATCCCGACCTACATCGCCCGCAAGCAGGGGCGCGAGGAGCCGGAGTACCCCGACCCGCGCGTCAAGCCCATGCTGGAGGAGACCTACGGCATCATGGTCTACCAGGAGCAGGTGATGCAGACCGCGCAGATCCTGGGCGGTTATTCGCTCGGTGGCGCAGACATGCTGCGCCGCGCCATGGGTAAAAAAGACGAGAAGGAGATGGCGTCGCAGCGTGAGATCTTCCGCAAGGGCGCGGGCATCAATGGCCTTAGCGAGGAAAAAGCCGACGAGGTTTTTGACTTGATGGAAAAGTTTGCGGGCTATGGCTTTAACAAGTCGCACTCGGCTGCTTACGCGCTGCTGGCCTACCACACGGCCTGGCTCAAGGTGCATTACACCGCCGAGTTTTTCTGCGCCAACATGACGGTGGAAATGGACGACACCGACAAGCTCAAGATACTGTTTGGCGATGCGCAAAAAATGGGCATGTCCTTTGAGTCGCCCGATGTGAATCGCGGCAACTACCGTTTTGAGCCTATCACCGACAAAAGCATTCGCTACGGGCTGGGGGCAGTCAAGGGCACGGGCCAGCAGGCCATTGCCGCGATTGTGGCGGCGCGTGAAAGCGGCGGGGCGTTTACCTCGCTTTACGACTTTTGCGTGCGTGTGGATAAATCAAAACTCAACAAACGCACGGTTGAAGCACTGATCAAGGCCGGCGCTTTTGACAACCTGCATTTGAATCGCGCCGAGCTGCTGGCTTCAGTGGACCGGGCCTTTGAATTTGCCGCCGCGGCCGAGGCCAATGCCAACCAGACCGGCCTGTTTGACATGGACTCGCATGCGGCCAGCACGCAGGAGCCGCCGCTGGTGCCCGCCGTGCCGTTTGGCGTCAAGGCGCGCCTGGTGCTGGAAAAAACAGCCATAGGTTTTTACCTGTCGGGCCACCTTTTTGACGAGGTGGAGCTGGAGGTGCGCAAGTTTGCCAAGCGCAGGATTGACGACCTGATGGATTCGCGTGACCAGCAGTTGCTGGCGGCCATCGTCACGGACCTGCGTGTCATCAACGGCCAGCGCGGCAAGCTGGCGCTGTTCAAGCTCGATGACAAGACCGCCATGATTGAAGCCACGGCGGATGAAGCCACGCTCAATGCCAACCGCAACCTGCTCAAGGACGATGAGCTGGTGATCGTTCAGGGCGTGCTGCAGCCGGATCGCTTCTCCGGTGGCTTCAGGATGAAAGTCACCCAGGTGTGGGACCTGGAAACCGCGCGTTGCAAGTTCGGCAAATACCTGCGCGTGGCGGTAAACGGTTCCGCACCCGATATCTCACGTATGGTCCGGGACTTCCCGCCGCGCCGTGAAATGTCCGAGCAGGGCGAACTGGTGCGCGGTCTGCCGGTACGCCTGAGCCTCAGGCGCGAGGCCGATTTTGGTTCGGTGAACGCCGACATCGTGCTGGACGAACGTGCCAGGTTCTTCCCGACCGATGCGGCGCTGGCCAGCTGGATGGCGCAGGCCGACAAGGGGCTGGCGCAGATCGTTTATGAGTAAAAAGAGGCTGTAGCCCAATAGGATCGGGCGCAGCCAGCTATTGAATTTATAGCGTTTTCCCGCTCCCCGGACTCAGTCTTTGGGGCGAAACTCAAGAATCATGGGCGTCGGAACCCGGCCATCCACATCACGCGGCATGCTGCCGGTGCGGATGATGGCCTTGATCACGGCATCGTCCCAGGCTGTATTGCCGCTGGACTTGACCAGGCGCTGGCTGATGATGGTGCCGTCAGCCGTGGTGCGCACTTCCACTTCGGCGGTGGGATTACCCGCGATGTCATCGGTAAACACTACATTGGGTTTGACCTTGGCCCTGACCTTGCCGCCGTAGCTGGCAGACGGGCCGCTGGATCTTTGCGCCGTGCCGGTTGAGCTTGGCCCACCGCTTGCACCGGCTTGCCCCATCATCCGTTTGAGGTTGTCATCACGAAGTTTTTTGGCTGCCGCCTGGGCCTGCTTGTCATTGTCCTGCTGTTTGGCCTGTTTTTGCGCTTCAAGCTTTTTGGCTTCCTGTTGCGCGGCCAGGCGTTTTGCCTGTTCTTCTTTGGCCCTTAACTCTTTTTCCTTTTCTTTTTCTTTTTTGGCCAGCGCTTCCGCCTTCTGCCTGTCCGCAGCTTTTTTGGCTTCGACTTCCTTTTGCTGTTGCAGAAGCTTGCGTTTTTTCTCCTGCTCCAGCGCAATGTCTACATCGGGCGCCGGCGGGGTGGCCTTCACTTCAGGTGCCTTGGCGGCGGGTTCTGGTGGTGGGGGCGGGGGAGGTGGTGGCGGTGGTGCCTCCACCAGCTTTGGCGCGGCCGCCTGCGGAACGCTGGACCATAACTCGGCCTCGAAGGACACGGACTGATCCGAGCGCTTCCAGTTCACGCCCCAGGTCAGCGCAGCGATCAGCAGGATGTGGACCAGCAGGGCCAGGCCAAAGGCGCGCACCGAGCCAGCGTCACGCGGTGGCGCAAAGTCAAGGCGGTCTGCGGCGCTGGGCATAAGCAGGTTTGGCGGCTTTTTCTGGCTTTATTTGCCGGTCTGCACCGACAGGCCCACGCGCGACACGCCGGCCTTTTGCAGGGCATCCATGACCTTGACCACGGTTTCGTACTTGATGGACTTGTCGGCGCTGATCACGACAGGAACCGCATCGCTGCCCGCCTTGACCTTGGGTTCCATTTTCACGATGTCGCTTGCGACATTGCCCACATTGCTGGGCGTGGCATCGGTCTTGAACTTGATCTGTATGGCCTCGTCCTTGCCGATCATGATCTGTATGGGGTTTTGCGGCTGGCTCGGTGCCTTGCCGACCTTGGGCAAGGCAATCATGCTGGGCGTGATCAGCGGCGCAGTCACCATGAAGATGATGAGCAGCACCAGCATCACGTCGATAAAGGGCACCATGTTGATTTCACTGATGGTGCGACGGCCCCGGCCGCGGGATGAGACTGCTGGCATGGCAATCTTCCTTCGTACTTAATGGCCTGAGGGCGACTGCGCCCCGAGGTTACGCTGAAGGATGTTGGAGAACTCTTCAATGAAAGTCTCAAGCTTGTTGGCGATGCGGTCTATGTCGTGCGCAAAACGGTTGTAGGCCACAACAGCCGGGATGGCGGCGAACAGGCCTATGGCGGTTGCTACCAGCGCTTCGGCAATGCCGGGCGCCACGGTGGCCAGTGTGACCTGCTCCAGTGCGGCCAGGCCTGTGAAGGCGTGCATGATGCCCCAGACGGTACCGAACAAACCCACATACGGCGATACCGAGCCGACGGTTGCCAGAAAAGACAGATTGGCCTCGATGGCGTCGAGCTCGCGCTGGTAGCTGGCGCGCATGGCGCGGCGAGCGCCGTCCAGCAGGGTGCCGGGATCGGTGATGTGGCGTTCGCGCAGTTTTTGATACTCCCGCATGCCGCTGGCAAAAATGCGCTCCATGGAGCCGGAGTGTTTGGCGTTCTGGGCGGCACCGGCAAACAGGTCATTCAGGCTGGTGCCGGACCAGAACTCGCGGTCAAACTCATCATTGAGTTTTTGTACCCGCTTGAGCGCAACGACTTTCCTGAAAATCGCAGCCCAGCTGGCAATGGACACGCCGACCAGTAGCGCGACCACACCCTGAACGACCCAGCTCGCGTGGAGAATAAGGCTGACGATGGATAAATCTTGGTTCATATTGAAGTTTTAAGTTCAGGTTTTCAGGCTGTCAAGAATGCTTGCCGGAATGCGCATGGGCTGCAGGCTTGAGGCATTGACCCAGCCTATGCGTATGCTGCCTTCACAAAGCAGGGTAGCGGACGCGCCGGTGCCCGGGTTTTCTGCATGCTCCGCTTTTAATAGCGCCTGCTGCCGGATTATCATGGACGCACGGCCTGCCTCGACCAGGCTCGCTGTAACAACAAGTTCATCGTCCAGGCGGGCAGGGCGCAGGTAACGCACGCTGGTCTCACTGACGACAAATATGCCGCCTGTACTTTCCTTGAGGCGCTGTTGCTCAATGCCCAGTGATCTGAGCCACTCGGTGCGCGAACGTTCAAAAAATTTCAGGTAGTTGGCATAAAACACGATGCCGCCGGCATCCGTGTCTTCCCAATAAACGCGCAGCGGCCAGCTGAAATCAGGCTTATCCAATGACTGCCTCCAGCCGTTTCACTGCCTCACGCAGATGCTCCATGGAGCTGGCCGTGGAAAAGCGTATGTATTTTTCCGGCGCTGTATGTCCGAAGTCACGCCCC
Organism: Pseudomonadota bacterium; assembly: GCA_040388255.1. GTDB lineage: Bacteria > Pseudomonadota > Gammaproteobacteria > Burkholderiales > Burkholderiaceae_C > Polaromonas. The sequence continues at coordinate 52,040 of JAZKCE010000034.1, forward strand.
GGTGTGACGGCCAGGTGCGCGCGTTTCATCAGCTCGAATGCAAAATCCCAGCTGCCGCCAGTGCCGTCCGCTTTGGCACCGGCAAGGCCCCATTTTTTTACCAGCGCCGAACAATCGGCATAGGCGTAAAACGCGCCGTCCGGCATCACGGGCACGGTCAGGCCGAGGCGGTTGAGTTCGGGAATGAAGTAGTCGCGCCTGGCCTTGAACTCTCCCCGGCGGCGTTCGTATTCGGCCAGACTTTCAGGCTCAAAGCAGGCCAGGGCGGCATGCTGGGCAACCGTGCTGGCGCAGATAAAAAGGTTTTGCGCGATGCGCTCAATCACCGGCACCAAAACTTCGGGCACAACCAGCCAGCCGAGCCGCCAGCCGGTCATGTTGAAGTATTTGCTGAAGGAGTTGATGCTGATGATGTTTTGGCCCAGCTCGCCGGGCATGGCCAGCGCGGTGTGGCCAAAATGCTCTTCGTAGCTCAGGCCCAGGTAAATCTCGTCGATCAGGGTGATGCCGTCGCGCCCATGCACAAACTCGTGGATGCGCTGCAGCTCCTCGGGTGCAATAGAGGTGCCGGTCGGGTTGGATGGCGAGGCCAGCAAGACGCCGCGGGTATGCGCGCCCCATGCCGCCTCAACCTTGGCGCGGGTCAGTTGAAAGCGTTCTTCGGCCGTGGTCGGGATCAGGACGGAACGCCCCTCGGCCGCGCTGACGAAATGCCGGTTGCAGGGGTAGCTTGGGTCCGGCATCAGGATTTCATCGCCGGCTTCTATCAGCGCCAGGCAGGCCAGTTGCAATGCTGCGGATGCACCGGCGGTGATGATGATACGGCTGGGCGCGACATCGACCTTGAAGCGCGAGGCATACCAGCCGCTGATTTGTTCGCGCAAGGCCATCAGGCCCGTGGCCTGGGTGTATTGCGTGGCGCCTTGATGGATGGCCCTGGCGGCGGCTTCCTGGACCAACGGCGGCGCGGTGAAATCCGGCTCGCCGATGTTCAGGAAAATCATGGGGTCGCTGGTGTGGGCGACTTTGCCGGCCAGGCTGGCGGCCGCCTTGGCGACCTCCATGACATAAAAGGGCTCAATCCGTTCGGCCCGCTGGGCAATTCTCACGGCATGCCTTTCATGGTTTCAAGAGATTATTTTTTGGCGTTGTCGGCCGCGACTTCTGCGGCGCGCAATGAAGGTGCCATTTTGTGCAGCACGCCGTTGACGTATTTATGTCCGTCGGTGCCGCCAAAGGCCTTGGCCAGTTCAATGCATTCATTGATGACCACGCGGTAGGGCACATCGAGGCAATTCTTGAACTCGTAAACGCCTATCCAGAGCACCGCATGTTCAATCGGTGAAATCTCGGCCATGGGACGGTCGAGCAGCGGGATGATGCTTGCGTCCAGCGCGGCGGCGTCATTGATGGCGCCGTGCAGCAAGGCGTCGTAGTGGGCCGAATCGGCTTTGTGGAATCCCACCAGGTCACGGGTGAAGGCATCAATCGAGTCCGCCTCGTTGCGGCCCACCAGGTGCTGGTAGAGGGCCTGCATGGCAAATTCACGCGCCCGCGTGCGCGGTGATTTGTCGGCCGCTTTTTTAACGCCCGTGTCGGTCAGGCCGCTACGGGTTTGCGGAGGTCGTTTGGGTTTTACAAGAGGTTCAGCCATGGAGCGCCAGTAGGTGGTGAGTGTTTTTTGGAATAGCGTTCAAGCAGGCTTGCGCGGCTCAGGCGAGTTCATTGAGCAGGTTGGCCATTTCGACCGCCACGCGCGCGGCGTCCCGGCCTTTTTCGTCCTGGCGGGCCTGCGCCTGCGTCAGGTTTTCGGTCGTCAAAATGGCATTTGCAATCGGCAACTGGTAGTCCAGCGCCAGGCGCGTTACCGCCGAACCGCTTTCATTGGCCACCAGCTCAAAGTGGTAGGTTTCGCCGCGAATGATGCAGCCCAGGGCAATCAGGGCATCGTATTTGTCGCTTTCAGCCATGGCCTGCAATGCAGTGGCCACCTCCAGCGCGCCCGGCACCTTGACGTGCGTGACGCTTTTTGCATCGACACCCAGCGCCGCCAGCTCCTGCCTGCAGGCATCGGCCAGAGCGTTGGTAATGCTTTCGTTAAAGCGAGCCTGCACGATGCCGATGGCGAGTTTTCGGCCGTCCAGCTTGTCGGCTGATCCCTTTTCTGCACCAAACACGATAGTTCCCCTTGATTTCCTGAATGTTATTTGTTGATGTAGCCGACGATCTCAAGGCCATAACCCACCATGCTGGGCATGCGCCTGGGGTTGCCCAGCAGGTTCATTTTCTGGACGCCGCAATCGCGCAGGATTTGCGCGCCAACGCCGTAAGTGCGCAAGTCCATGCGGCCGCGTTCGGGCGCCTGGCTGGCGCGCGCGGTGCCTTCAAACTGCTCCAGCAGCTGTGCGGCGCTTTCGCCGCAATTGAGCAGCACGGCCACGCCTTTGCCCTTGTCGGCAATGTGCCGCAGGCTCTGCTCCAGGTTCCAGGAGTGCATGACGCGTCCGGTTTCGAGTGCATCCAGCACCGACAGCGGCTCGTGTACGCGGACTTCCACTGTATCGTCCTGCGACCACTGGCCCTTGACCAGCGCCAGGTGCAGTCCCTGGCTGGGTTTGTCTTTATATGCATGGGCCGTGAATTCGCCGAAAGCGGTATTCAGGGTGCGGCTGCCGATTTTTTCAATCAGCGACTCGTTGCGGCTGCGGTGCTCGATCAGGTCGGCAATCGTGCCTATCCTGAGCCCGTGCTCGGCGGCAAAAACCAGCAGATCCGGCAGGCGGGCCATGGTGCCGTCATCCTTCATGATCTCGCAGATCACGGCGGCAGGCGTGCAGCCGGCCATGGCCGCCAGGTCGCAGCCGGCTTCGGTGTGGCCGGCGCGCATCAGGACGCCGCCGTCCACCGCCTGCAGTGGGAAAATATGACCGGGCTGGACCAGGTCGCTGACCTTGGCGTCTTTGGCGACGGCCGCTTGCACCGTGCGGGCCCGGTCAGCGGCGGAAATGCCGGTGGTGACGCCTTCAGCGGCTTCAATGGACACGGTAAACGCGGTGGCATGTTTGGTGCCGTTGCGTGTGGCCATGGGCGGCAGTTGCAGCCGCTCGCAGCGCTCGCGCGTGAGCGTCAGGCAAATCAGGCCGCGGCCAAAGCGCGCCATGAAGTTGACGGCTTCAGCCGATACGTGGTCGGCAGCCAGGACCAGGTCGCCCTCGTTTTCGCGGTCTTCTTCGTCAATCAGGATGACAATCTTGCCGGCACGCATGTCGGCCACGATGTCTTCTACAGGGGAAATTGCAACGGTCATGTTCAGGTCTTCCGTTTATCTTTTTGGGGTGTCTTGCAGCATGCGCTCAACATAACGCGCGATCAGGTCAATTTCGAGGTTCACTTTGGAGCCTGCCGCGAGCTGGCCCAGCGCGGTGTTTTGTACGGTGTGGGGGATCAGGTTAATGCTGATTTCGCAGCCGGCATCAGCGGCCAGATCCACCACCCGGTTCACCGTCAGGCTGACGCCGTTGACGGTGATGGAGCCTTTGTAAGCCATGTATTTGGCCAGTTCCCCGGGGGCTTGTATACGCAGTTCCCAGCTTTCGCCGACTTCGGCAAAATGCGTGATGCTGCCAATACCGTCCACGTGGCCAGCCACGATGTGGCCACCCAGGCGGTCATGGGCGCGCAGGGCTTTTTCAAGGTTGATGATGCCGGTTTCGCTTAATCCGGTGGTTTTGTCCAGGGATTCGGCGGAAATGTCTATGGTGAACCGGTTGTTGACGGTATCCAGCGACACGGCGGTCATGCAGGCGCCGTTGAGCGCAATGCTGTCGCCCAGGCCTACATCGTCGAGGTAAGCCGCAGGCGTCTCAATGGTGAGCCGCTTGCCATGGTCTGAAGAGCTGCCCAGGCTTTGGATGGCGACGATGCGCCCCAAGCCGGTGATGATTCCGGTAAACATGCCCCTATTTTCGCAGGGATTCAAGCCATTACGGCCGGGACGGGCACGAATAGGGCATTAAAGCTGGGCGAAAGCCGGGTTAACGGCCTCCTTGAGGGGGCCTGCCGGCCTAAAACTCGCCCCGTCCGGCGATCCGGGCCAGCACGCGCAGGTCCTTGTCCAGCATTTCAGTGGACAAAAACCGCAGCTCAATGGCGTCGGTCAGGCTTTCCAGCGGCCCAAACGAGGCCATGCCCTGCGCGCTCCCCAAAAGCTTGGGCGCCAAATAAAGCAGCACTTCATCCACCAGGCCTTCACGCAGCAGCGAACCATTGAGCTTGTGGCCGGCTTCGACATGCAGCTCATTGATTTCGCGCTGCGCCAGGTCGCGCAACACGGCGGCAAGGTCCACCTTGTTGTTGGGGCCGGGCAGGTAGGTCACGACGGCGCCACGCGCTTCCAGCGCTGCCTTTTTTTCATCATTTGGCACCGCGGCGTATATGTAGAGTGCGCGGCCAGCTATAAAAAGATGGGCATCCAGCGGTGTTTCAAGCCGGCTGTCAATGACGACCAGATGCGGCTGGCGTGGTGTATCGACAAGCCGCACGTCAAGGCGGGGGTTGTCTTCAAGTACGGTGCCTATGCCGGTCAGCACGGCACTGCTGCGCGCCCGCCAGGCATGGCCGTCGGTGCGCGCGGCTTCCCCGGTGATCCACTGGCTCTGGCCATTCATCAAGGCCGTTTTGCCATCCAGCGATGCGGCCATTTTCATGCGCACCCAGGGCGTTTTGCGGATCATGCGGCTGAAAAAGCCGATGTTGAGTTCGCGGGACTGTTCAGCGCCCGGACCGACTTCAACTTCAACACCTGCAGCGCGCAAGCGCTCAAAGCCCTGACCCGATACCAGCGGGTTGGGGTCTGCGATGGCGGCGACCACTTTTTTGATGCCAGCGGCAATCAGCGCGTCACAACACGGGCCGGTGCGGCCATGGTGGGAGCAGGGCTCCAGGGTGACGTAGGCGGTGGCACCTTCTACAGAATGCCCCTGCGCCGCTGCATCGCGCAAGGCCATGATTTCGGCGTGCGGGCCGCCGGTGCGCTGGGTGTGGCCCTGGCCAAGCAGCTGGCCATCGGATGTGGTGATCACGCAGCCCACGCGTGGGTTGGGTGGCGTCAGCGTCAGGCTCCTGGCCGCCTGGGCCAGGGCCTGTGTCATGTGTGGGGGGGCGGATTCAAACATGGGCCTGCCAGAATTGGTTGCCTGGGCGGACTTGTGAGAGCTTATTTCCAGCACTCATCACGGGATTTGCTTCCTGTGACACCCCGGACCCCGGTGGACGTTAAGGTAAACGAACCACAGGGATCGGCCGCCATGCTTGTCCCGGACAGGGGCGCCATGGTCAAGGTGTAATCGCTGGTGGTTGCTGAAGCGGTAAGTGAATAGACCTGGTCACCATCCGCAGGTGACCGGGCCAGATTTGCAGGAATTCGAGTTGATACGTTGTTTCCGGACCGGTCGTATAAGTATTGGTCGTTGGCCGTGTAAAACCGCTGCATGAACTGGGCTGCCTGCAGGAGTTGTACTCGAGCGTCGGCTCTTTTGGCGCGGGCGACGTAGCTTGTATAGGCCGGTAGTGCAACGGCGGCCAGGATGGCGACGATGGCCACCACAATCATCAATTCGATCAAGGTGAATCCATGGAGTGGCCGGAATCTTCTGCAAGTCACCGAAGTTGAGCGATTCATGGGAGTAAGTCCTTTGTCATTGGTCATCCATGCTATCGCATGAACAACTGCCGCCATTCCCTGCTTTTGATCTTCGAGGGACTGGTCGTGAGACATGTGCCCGTCAGGATGCAGGAAATACTGATTTTCGTGCCTCCGGGTGAGCCACCACTGACGTTGACGTAAGTCGTCCTGCTTGCATTCTTGTCACCCAGCAGCGATACGTTGCGCCCGTCAGCTTTCCCCTCCAGGCCACTGACCAGCAAGTCAGCGCTATCGATGTTGCCGTCGCCGTTCGTATCCAGGATTTGTACCGTGGGTCCGGCGCCAGTCAGGGCATCCATCAAATAGAGGTAGCCTGTTCCGCCATTGGCTTGTGAACACGGGTCCAGGGAGACGTTGGAAGGTGAAATTGTGTCGGCTACCGCATACCGGTCAGACAACAGGTCCAGTGGGTAAACCAGCCGTTGCCCGGCGTTGGGGAAATTGATATACCAGCCCCGTCTTGGCGGGACGACCGTTGGGCTTGTTTTGCCGACATAGTCGACGGCATTGGTCGAGAGAGCGAAATACGTATTTCCATTGGGCGCTACTTGCGCGGCTCCAATGGTTTGTTGCACCAGCAGTGTTTTGTTGGTCAGGGCCGTTCCAGACGGAATGGTGGTGGCACCAAAAGCAACTGGATCCCAAATGCCGTAAAGGGACTGCTGGGTGGTGTTTGTGATGTCGCTGACTTCATAAAACTTGCCTGTGCCCGCAACCACCATGTAACCGCCCGCAGGAACGCTTGCAGAGCTGAGAGTCACCAAAGCCGGCGCTGCGGTGATGGGTTGCGTGGCACCTGCGGTGAACAATGCGTTACCTCCCAGGTCAACACCCCACGAGGCTGAACTGCTGCTGTTCAAATTAAATTTCCACAGATTGCCCTGCAGGTCACCGGCATAAACGCCGATGATTTGCTGGTTGGCATTGCGTACCACGCGCACACCGCCCAAGCCGTTTTTGGCCGTGCTGCAGTTGCCTGCACCGGTGTTGATTTCCCGGATGCGTGCACCGGTTTCAAGGTTGACCACATACAGCCTGGCCTGGCAAGACTTGCTTTCGTAGCCATTGCCAAAAATTGCAACCCAGGATCCATCGAGGGTGGGGCCGGCCTGCACGTCCGTCAATACGTAGCCCAATTCACTGAAGTTGGCATCACTGGAGCTGACTTCCCACAAGACGCTGGAAGCATTCAGTGATGTGCTGCTGGTATTGAGGCTGGTGACGTCGATGGCATACACCGCAGTTCTGGGGCTCGTACCCGCGCTGCTTGCGACACCTGCGCCAGCGCCAGTCGTTCCCAGTACAAGGTTGGCCCAGCGTGGGGTGCCGCTGGTGAAATACGCGTCTGTTTCTATATTCGGGCCGTCAACATAATAGCGGTGCACATAGGTCTTGTCTGCCAGCTGGTTGAGCGTCGGGAGCAGCGCTTTGGGTACATAGGCAAACGTTTCCACGCCACCGGCGTTGACGACCGCACCAGTCGTCAGGTTGTATGTTCCGTCGCGGAAGGCATGAAGCATTCCGTCGTTGGCGCCGACAAACAAAACCCCCTCGGCGCGTTGCTTTTTACCGCCTGAAGGCGTTGACCCCGTACCGTCGACAAATGCCCTGTAGGTGCCCTGGCCTGCGGTGGCAGTGGGTAATTTTTCGTAGCTCAGGTCAACAGTACTCTTGACAAAAACCGGTGTCGAGTTAACGATGTCGCCCAACCTGGTGGTCCGTGAACGGTAGATGGCCGTGGTACTGCTGCTTGTCGTGCTGCTGTCTTCGTTCGTGGCATCACCGCGCAGGAAATCAATCAGGTTCGATGTGACCGTTCCCGTCATCAAGCTGCCAAGACCGGCGGAGTTCATTGCCGAGTAGGTAAATGGCACGGCACGGGTTCCGCTGGTGGCGCCATTGCCCACATAAATGTTGCGGCTGGCGGCAGAGGGAATGATGGACGAGTAGGTCTTGACGCCTGTGATCGGATCGGTGGATGCCAGCGTCTCCACTTGCCATGCAATACCGGTTTGATTCCCTGAGGTGGCGTCCAGGGTATAGGCTGTCACGTTGCCGTTCCAGGTCACGGGGGTGTAACTGGGCGTGTATTTTTTGGTGTCTTTGGTCAGGCTGGCCGTGGATACGGCAACACCTGATTGGGTTCCTTCGTTACCGCTGACATCGGCCATCATCTGGCTTACGGCGGTATTCAGTTCCGAAGTGCTTTTTGCACTTAGCAGTTTGCCGTGCCCATTGACCGTGGCATGCCACATGTCGTCAATTGCCGTGGGGTCGTCGGCTGAAGGCGTTGGCCAATCCAGCGTGCGATAGGGGGGACTGGACAGGTTGCCGGTCAGGCTTTTCAGGATTTGCGGATCGGTCGCATCCATCGTGCCGTTGATGCCGAGACCAATCGCGTAGAAATTCAGATGTTGCCAGTAAGCGTCGTCACCGGTGACTGTTTTAACGTTGTTTTTGATATTGGGCCGCAGATCGTTAGCCCAGTATTTCATGGCCACATCCGCGAATGTGTTGGCCCTTGCCGTGCCGGCGGTGTTGTCGCTATAGGGGCCTATGGGTGTGTAGGTATAGCTGGTGGGCTCCGTGATGGTGGTTCCGGTACTGGTGTCTACGTCTGCGATTGAGAAGCTTTCGTTGTAGTACCCGTCCGTCATAAGCAAGGCATAAGAACGCCGGCAGCTGGCGTGGGATGTGTTTTCGGCTGCCGATGAGGTGACGCTCGCCGGCGCGGAAATTGGCGGCGTGGTCGCCCATGGCCCCCCATCGTCGGCGCGCTGGAAGTATTGCCCCACTTTGTTCAGTGCAATCCGGTTGGGGGTATTGCCGGGCGCCGAGAGGCCATACAGCCAGGTGAGAAAACTGCTTTGGGTGGTGGCGTCATACCGCCGTACGCCGGCATCAAGCTGGCTTGAGGACTCAAGGTTGTTGATGGTGCCCCAACCCAGCCGAAATGTCGGATTCAGGGGTTGGAATGCCAGGCCTATACCGGTTTTGGCGAGGTCCAGCCGGGTTCGGTGATAGGCCTTCCAGTTGGCATAGTTTTGAAGCTCTTGCGCCCAGGAGCATGCCGTGGCCCCGCAATCGGTCCGGTTGCGAAATTTCGGATAGTTTGCTGTGCTTGAACTTGCGGTGTTGGGGTATGCCAGTGCGGTGGCGCCGGTTGCCAGCGGGCTGCCTCCGTCAGGCGTATAGCTGGGGTTGAAGTAGTTTGACAGGGCTGTTGGCGTGGTTTCACCGGTCCAGATGCGGTTGATGGGGGTTGTCAATGTTGCCGTGGCGGTCGTTACCGTGAATGTCGCGCCAATGCCTCCTCCCACATTGCCAAGGGTCAGCGCAGGCTTCGTGACGTACCCGGAGCCTGCATTGGTAATCGTGACGCCCGACACCACATAGGTGGTGCCGGTGGTGACGGTAAATGTTGCGCCAGTTCCGCCCCCGGTACTGCCGAGCGACACCGTAGGCGCGCTGGTATAACCAGAACCGCCATTGGTGACGTTGATACCTGTAACGACATTGGTAGGGATATTGCTAAGGTTGACGGTGAAGCTCGCACCGGAGCCCCCACCTGTATTGCCCAAAAAAATTGTGGGCGCACTGGTATAACCAGAGCCGGGGTTGGTGATGTTGATCGATGTGATTGGCCGGCCGGCAGTGGAGCTACCACGCGTCATGGTGCCTGTCGCTGTTACGCCACCTGCGGGCGGCGCGGAAAATGTTACCGTGGTGGAGTTTGCATAGCCGCTTCCGCCGGCGGCCACTGTTACCGAGGCTACCTTGTTGGTAGATCCGGTGCCGATGATGACGTTACCCGTGGCTGTCACACCGCCTGCCGGTGGCGCGGAAAATGTCGCGGTGACCCCGCTTGCCGCGTAACCAACGCCTTGAGAGCTCACTGCCACGGAATTTACCTTCTGGGTGGACGTGGTTGTTACCGTGCCGGTCGCCGTGACGCCGCCGGGGGGCGCTGCGGAAAATGTGGCGGTGACGCCGCTGGAGGGGTAGCCCGATCCCTTGTTAATGACGTTTGCGCTCTGTACCGTGTATGCGGTGGTGGCCTTGTAGAAGTACACATTGAAAGAGCTGATGCCACTGGTCGATCCGGCTGTCTGGAAGGTGCCGTCGGCATTGATGCGGCTTGAGTAAGTGACACGCGGATCGTAATAGATGCGATTGACGTCAGGCGACTCCTTGACATAGGCCGCGCTGGTTATGGTGCTGCCGCTGGCACCTGGCCCGGACATGCCATAGCCCCCAGCCTGGCCGCCGTACTGGTAGAGGCCAGTGGAAACCATGGACCCGGAATCATCAAACATTAAAACAATATTCGGCTCTACCGCAGCCGTGCGCGACAGCAAAGGGTCCTGCGCAATCTGGGCATGCAGCGATAGCATGGTTCCGCCTGCGACCATCACTCCCAGCAGGATTTTGAATGTACGGTGGAGCATGGTAATACCTCTATTCAAGTTCAATGGTGGACTGCATCCAGGCTTCACTGCCGACAGGGCGGCTGCGCGCGGCGTCGGCGGCAGCGACTTCGGGTCCAAATCCGCGTGCGGTGATGACGTAGGTTGACGTTGTTGAAATTACGCCTGTACTTGCAACCATGGGCATACGCTCGACCATGCACTCGGGTGGCCTGCGGAAGGTGGTGGCCCCACTGCTTTGATTGACCGAGCTTGCGGGAATCACAAATGCCACGCTGGTGGCGCTGTCCCAGTTTGCTGTGTCTTTCCAAAGAGGCGGTGACACGTAGTTCTGTACGGTGGGGAGTTGCGTGAGTGGCCCGGTGCCGGAACTGATTTGCACAACCGCGTCTTCGCAATAGCGTAAGGCGATCTCCGCAGACTGGCTGGCCAATTGGGTTGTACGTACATTGCCGGATACGCTCTCGGTCGATACCGCATTCCGGATGCTGAGCGTTGCCAGCAAGGAAATGATGACCAGCATGATGAGGGCGATGACAAGTACGACGCCGCGTTGTTCGCGCGGGGTGTGTGCTTGCCCCGATCGGGGTGAACAGATGCCAAGGTTGTTGAAGTGTTGCGACATGGTCGAACTCACGGATTCCAATTTTCAGGATGCCACGCGGTTGCGCAGCACCACCGTCGTGGTGTAGGCGCGGCGCAGGCGCAGGTCGGGAGGGCTGGTATTTAATGTTCCGTCACACTGGATGTACTGCGCCGAGGCCGCATCAGAAACTACTGGCAGCTCGCTGCGGACCAGAACGCATATACGAACGGTCATGACTTTGGACCATCGTGACGGGTCGTCCGCCAGTGCGGCGAGCCCGCTGTCGGAAAGAATGTTTGCCGCGCTGAGGTAACCGCCTACTGATAGCGTGGTGGCTGTAGAGGGGGCTGTGCCATAGACAAACTGCATGTCTTCGACGTTTTCCACCAGCGGCTGTGGATTGACGCCGCCATTGCCTTTGCAGTACAGGCTGGGTGACTTGATCACTGTCGAAGTGCCTATGTAAAACCGGTTCTCTGCAACCGTGTAAGTGATCGGGGCTGCGGGATTCACTGCGGCTGTGGCTGCGTCCCAAACTGGGTGCGTGCCGGTCACTGTCGTCAAACTCTGACCCAGGCAGTCGGTGGCCGCACCACCGCTGGTTGGTACTGTGTTGAATTTTTCAGCTTCGTACCTAATGGCAATTGAATCGGGAAGGGCATTGGTGCCGGTGGCGCATATGAGGGCCGGAATATCGGCGGCAGGAGTAGCCCCTGCAATATTGCTGAAGGTTCCATCGCAGCCCCGCAAGATATACGAGCCGGCGGGAAAGACTGGATTACGGTCGGATAGCGGAAGCGGATCGCCAGGAGCAGCACTAGGGTAATTTGTTTGCTTGGGGTTATTGCCGGCCATGCGCAACTGCTGGGTCAGGATGGTCAAGGCCGCCTGGGCATCTTCGTTCATGCGGCCCTGCGCTTCTGCCATGCGGCTGGCCCCCGCTGAACCAAGGTAGGCTGACACGATCGCGATCATCACTATGAGACCGATGACAAGCGACACCATCAGTTCAATCATTGACAGGCCCCGGCTGTAATGCCGGTGAAGGCGTGATGACTGCCGTTTCATAATTTGAACCTGACGTGCAGGCAACGTGGCTTGGGAGATTGAAACGCGGTAAACGTCGGAGAAGCCGTTGCATCCGGGCATTCATCGGAGTCCGTTGCATTCATGGCCGCGAAGGTGCTGGGTTCTTGCCAGACAATCCAGAGATCCCCATCCAGGGCGGTGCATGCGCCATTGCAGGTCATTCGCATTCCTCCCAAAGGCAATTCCCTGCGAATCGCAACGCCGGTTTCATTTTTGTCCAATGCTGCGATTGAATCTGCTGTGCAATTGGGATAACTGCACGGGGTGACCGTGGGCAGGGTCGCGTTGTAGCTCATGGTTTCCTTGTAGCTCTCGTTTGCAAACCCTGCCGTATTGGCCCGCATGCGCTCAATATGACCTGCCGCCAGATTGGCGGCCGCTGCGCGATAGGCCGCGAGCTTGGGCATCTGCACCGCATAGGCCAGCATGCCGCCCAGAGAAAGCATGCCAAAAGAGAGCAGGAGAATGGCGACCAGAACTTCAATAAGCGAGGCTCCGCCCTGGTGGTGGAGGGGCTTCATTGGTTGACCTCGGTGCCGGTTCCACAGGACGTCAACCCATTGCCCGCAATGCGGGCGCGGCCACCAAGACTGACGCACACCACGCGCTGGACATCATTGGCATAGTTGCCGCCGCCAAACTGGATTTGCGTGGCTGACGACAAATTAAGCAGGCGACCGGTGGTCGTGAACCTTATTTTGGTGGAGGAGCTTGAGCCCGTTTCGACAATGGAGTCCATCGAGGTGATGGGTGCCTGAACGCGAAGCAGGGGCTCGGTTGCAACTTTCGTCCCGTTATTGTTCAAATCCTGAAAAATGATCCAGCCACTGACCCAGCCATTGCCGCCCGGCCCCGATCCACTGCCGCAGACTGGACTGGACGCCTCAGGCGCATCGCTGCGGCACATGACAACGGCACCACCGAGCCGGATGGCCTCGCTGCGCGCAAATCGCATGTCGGCCAGGAAAGTGTTGACGTTGCTCGAAATGGTGTTGGACTGTGTCAACCTCGTGAAAGAGGGGGCCGCCAGGGCCGTAAGAATGACTGCAATGGTGATGACTACCAGCAGCTCAATCAAGGTAAAACCACGGGAATTATCCATGGGCCGCAGTCTCGCTTGAAATGCCCGCTCTCTGGGCGTGGGCGAGACAGGAGGTTATTCGGACTTGACCAGCGGCAACTTGCCCCCGAGGGGTATGAGGCGAGTCGCTGACAACCTCACCGCCTCACCTCATCGACCAGCGTCTTGAACTCGTCAATATCCTCAAAACTCCGGTACACGCTGGCAAAGCGTATGTAGGCCACCTTGTCGAGCTTTTTCAGCTCGCGCATGACCAGCTCGCCGAGGCGGTTGGATGGCACTTCGCGAATGCCCAGGCTGAGTAGTTTTTCTTCAATGCGCTCGATGGCCGAGTCGATCTGCTCGGTGCTGACCGGGCGCTTGCGCAGTGCCAGGTTCATGGAGCCGAGGATTTTGCTGCGTTTGTATTCGATGCGGCGGCCGTCTTTTTTGACGACGGCCGGAAAGGCGACGTCGGGCCGCTCGTAGGTGGTGAAGCGTTTTTCACACGCGCCGCACTGGCGGCGGCGGCGTATGAAGTCTGCGTCTTCGGATATCCGGGTTTCCACAACCTGGGTTTCAAGATGGCCGCAGAAGGGGCATTTCATGGGTGTGTGCCTGAAATTATGGGCGTTATATGCCGCTGACCCTGATGGGATGTACGCAGCCAGCTATTAAAAGCATAGCGGCTGCGCATGCCATTTGATGCGACCTGTTTAACGGTAAACCGGGAAGCGGCTCGTCAGGGCATGAACCTTGGCGCGCACGGCTTCGATGTTGGCTGCGTCGCGCGGCTTGTCGAGCACGTCCGCGATCAGGTTGGCCGTCAGGCGCGCTTCTTCGTCCTTGAAGCCGCGCGTGGTCATGGCGGGGGTGCCGATACGCACGCCGCTGGTGACCATGGGTTTTTCCGGGTCGTTGGGAATCGCATTCTTGTTGATGGTCATGTGGGCGCTGCCCAGCACGGCCTCGGCTTCCTTGCCGGTGATGCCCTTGGCGCGCAAGTCCACCAGCATGACGTGGCTTTCGGTGCGGCCGCTGACGATGCGCAGGCCGCGCTGCGTCAGAGTGTCGGCGACGATTTGCGCGTTTTTCAGCACCTGCTGCTGGTAGGCCTTGAACTCGGGCGCCAGCGCTTCCTTGAAGGCCACGGCCTTGGCCGCGATCACGTGCATCAGCGGGCCGCCCTGCAGGCCGGGGAAGATGGCGCTGTTGA
>JAZKCE010000035.1:0-18936 GCA_040388255.1 Pseudomonadota bacterium
CACGTCCCTTTTTTACCCTACCTCGGCTGCCAGCTTCTTAACTGACTGGCATTAGGCTTTTGGCCCGGTTTTTTTATTTGGGCTTGTAACCCAGGGCCGCTGAAATTTCATTGGCCGTGGCTTGCAGCTTGGGCAGCCAGTGCTCATCCAGCCGGTCCGCAGGTGCTGAAATCGACAGGCCCGCCACCAGATTGTTCTGGTCGTCGTAAATGCCCGCAGCCATGCAGCGCACGCCCAGTTCCAGCTCTTCGTTGTCACGCGCAATGCCGTATTGCCGCGCCTTGGAGAGTTCGCGTTCCAGCACCGGAAGCTGGGTAATGCTGTTTTTGGTCTGGCCCGACAGGCCGGTGCGCGTGGCATAGGTGCGCAAACGCTGCGGATCATCAAATGCCAGGAACAGCTTGCCGACAGAGGTCAGGTGCAGCGGCGCACGGCCGCCGATGGCGCGCACCACCTGCATGCCCGAGCGCTCGCTGAAGGCGCGCTCCACATAAATGATTTCATCGCCCTGGCGCATGCTCAGGTTGACGGGCTGCTGGGTCAGCTTGTGCAGCTCGCGCATGGGCGCAAGGGCCGCATCGCGCACATTCAGGCGGGCCTTGACGAGGTTGCCAAGCTCCAGCAGGCGCATGCCCAGCCGGTAATTGCCAGCAACAGGGCGGTCCACAAAACGGCCGGTGGCCAGGTCGTTCAGGATGCGGTGTGCGGTGGAAGGGTGCAGCCCGGATTTTTCGCTGATCTCTTTCAGCGACATGGCCTCTTCACGGTTGGCCAGGATCTCGAGCAGGGTGAACATCCGTTCAATCACCTGGACAGTGGGCGTTGCTGGAATCGTGCTATCGAGCTTTTTCATGATGCATGGCTTTCTGCATCAAATTTTACACTGTGAAATTGCAATGCACTTGCTGATTTTTTACAAAGATCGGCTCAGCCGGGCTGGCCGGTGTCCTTGGCACTTGTTCCGACGCCGGATGGCTGCCATTCGTCGTTGATCCGTATCTCGTTGGGCCTGAACCCGGCCTTGTAATTCATCTTCGGGCTCTCGGCAATCCAGTAGCCCAGGTACACATAGGGCAGCTCCAGGCGCTTGGCCTGCTCGATTTGCCAGAGCACGCCATAGTTGCCGTAACTGGCGCGGGCATCCGGCTCATAAAAGGTATAGACCGCAGAAATACCGTCTTCCAGCACGTCGAGGATGGACACCATCCTGAGCGCGCCCGCCTCGCCATTGGGCATGCTCTCGCGGAACTCCACCAGGCGCGAATTGACCCGGCTTTGCAGCAGGAACTGCGTGTACTGATCAATGCTGTCGTGGTCCATGCCGCCGCCCGCGTGGCGGCCGTTCTGGTAGCGCAGGTAGAGCTGGTAATGCTCAGGCATGAAACACAGCTTGAGCACGCGCGCATGAAGCGTGTGGTGCCGGCTCCAGGCACGGCGCTGGCTGCGGTCGGCCTTGAAGTCCCTGACCGGCACACGCAGCGGCACACAAGCCTGGCAGCCATCGCAATAAGGCCGGTAGGTAAACATGCCGCTGCGCCGGAACCCGTTGGTCACCAGGTCCGAATACGCATCGTTGTGGATGAGGTGGCTGGGCGTTGCGACCTGCGAGCGGGCCTGCTTGCCCGGCAGGTAGCTGCAGGGGTAGGGCGCTGTGGCATAAAACTGCAGGGTTTGCAGCGGCAGGTCTTTAAGGTGCGTCACGGTAGGTCTGGCGTTCCCGTCGTTAGAAGCTGATTCCAGTATACGGGTTTGAAGTGCCAGACGGGCGCGGTTTTGCCCACGTTCCGGCTGAGGTGTGCAACAAACTCCGCCCGGCTGATTTCACCAGCGCCCAGCGATGCCAGGTGCTGCGTGTTCTGCTGGCAGTCGATCATGGCGATGCCGCTGGCCCGGCAGAAGGCGACCAGCGCGGACAGCGCAATCTTTGAAGCATCGGTTTGATGCGCAAACATCGATTCGCCAAACACCATGCCGCCAAGGTTGACGGAATACAGCCCCCCGGCCAGTTCGCCGTTGATCCAGGTCTCCACACTATGGGCATGGCCGGCCTTGTGCAGGGCGATATAGGCCTTCACCATGGACGGCAGTATCCAGGTGCCCGGCTGGCCCGCACGCGGCTTGTGGGCGCAGGCCTTGATGACATCGGCAAAGGCAGAGTCAAACCTGATCTCGCAGCCCGGGTCATCCGCAAAATGTTTGAGGCTTTTGCGCAGCGAGCGGTGCAGCTTGAAGTTTTGCGTTTGCAACACCATGCGCGGGTCCGGACTCCACCACAGCACGGGCTGGCCTTCGCTGAACCAGGGGAAAATCCCTTGTGAATAAGCTTGGACCAGCGTGCTTACATCCAGCGCCGAGCCCGCCGCCAGCAGGCCGGGCGCCGGGTCTTCATGCCCCCAGGCATTGCCCAGGGGCGGGAAGTTTTCCCCGGCTTCAAGCCAGGGCAAGGCGGGCGCTTGTTTTGCCATGGCCAGTGAACTTTAGCCGCGCGAATGCGGAAAATGCTTTGAGAGCCGGTGTATCGCGTCTTGCATGGGCCGATGGTAGCCGAGCCGGTTTTGGTGCACCGCCCATCACGCATAAAAATTGGTTGATGAAAGTGCGGAGCCAAAAAGCCGAAAAATTAACGCTATAATCTAAGGCTGTATTCCTCAATAGCTCAGTTGGTAGAGCGCCGGACTGTTAATCCGTAGGTCCCTGGTTCGAGCCCAGGTTGAGGAGCCACTAGATTCAAGGCCTCGCACGAAAGTGCGAGGCCTTTCGTCTTTCTGGACGTGACGAAAACATGACAGATCAATCACGTTCTTTCTACTCTCCCCACGCTTGATTTGAGACGCTGCGGACAACAAGTTCTCTGTTGAAATTGTGGGCGTGCCATTCCTGGTTTTATTGAGCCAGGTGGTATGCCATTTCAAATCCACCCGAGCCCACTTCAGACCCGTTATTTCAACCGCACGACAGCCTGTTGCCAGGGAAAAAAGCGCAGAAAATGGCGCTTTAAATAAAGA
The DNA here is from genome assembly GCA_040388255.1 of Pseudomonadota bacterium. Taxonomy (GTDB): domain Bacteria; phylum Pseudomonadota; class Gammaproteobacteria; order Burkholderiales; family Burkholderiaceae_C; genus Polaromonas. Next base: position 3,006 of record JAZKCE010000035.1, read on the forward strand.
GGCCCCTGTGAATCAACCCCATGCCAAACTCATTGCCACTTACCGGAGGGCGGAGGCAGAGGCTGCTCACAAGTTCGGATTGGTCAAGGCTGTTGCAGTCAAGGGGCCCAGGGCGATTCAGGCGGCCGTCGAAATAGCCGCAAAGGCAGCAAAACGCAGGGACTCCTATGCGGAAAAGCTTGCTGAGCTGGGGGTGGACCTCAAGGATTGAGCGTTGCTCAGTGCCTGCACGGCAGGGACTCCGAAGTCTCTCACCGTGATGCGCAAGCATCAGTTTTTTCATTTCCGACGTTGGTATTGCCGCTAGCATTGGCACCATGACAAACCAGGCTTTCAAATTCAAATACTCCCGCGTCCTGAGCATCGCCGGCTCCGACAGCGGTGGCGGCGCCGGCATACAAGCGGACCTCAAGACTTTTGCTGCATTGGGTTGCTATGGCATGACGGCGATTACCGCGCTGACGGCGCAGAACACCCTGGGCGTGCGCTCCATCCATGGTGTGCCGCCGCAAATGCTGCTGGACCAGATTGATGCTGTCGTTGAAGACATCGGTGTCGATGCCGTCAAGATCGGCATGCTGCATTCACCAGAAATCGTGCACGCCGTGGCGGGGGCAATTGACCGGCACGCGCTGACGCGTGTGGTGCTGGACCCGGTGATGGTGGCTACCAGCGGCGCGGTGCTGATTGACAACCCGGCGATCGCTGCCTTGGTGCGCGAGCTGTTTGGCCGCGCTGCCCTGGTCACGCCCAATCTTGACGAAGCGGCCTTGCTGGTGGGTCGGCCGCTGGACAGTGAACAGGCGATGGAAACCGCGGCGCGCGAACTGCTGGCCAAAGGTGCGCGTGCGGTGTTGCTCAAGGGTGGGCATTTGGCGGGCGATGTGGTCAGTGACTTGCTGATCACGCAGGGCGGTGCGCCGCACTGGATGCGCGCGCCGCGCATTCACAGCGCCAACACCCATGGCACGGGCTGCACGCTGTCTTCTGCGATTGCGGCCCATCTGGCTTTGGGCCTGTCCTTGACTGAGGCCGTGGAGGCCGCGCGGGCCTATGTGCGTGGGGCGCTGGAAGCCGGGGCCGCGGTGCGCACAGGCGCGGGCAGCGGGCCGCTAAACCACAGCCATGCGCCGCAGGCCATGCGGCTCATGTCACTGGACTCTTAGTCAGGCCGGCGCGCTGATTCTGGCGGGCGTGTCGCTGGTAAATCTGGCCAGCACAAAGGTCAAAACCAGCGTCGGCAATGCGGCGCCCCAGCTGGGCGCAAGTTGCGCGCAGGCGTGGTAACAGACGACACCCACAAACCAGATTAGCACGGCTGTGTAATTGACCTGTCGCTCCGTGACCAGCGCGACGATGCCGGAGCGGCCGGCCAGCCGCGCCAGGATCACGCCGTACAGCGGGATAAAAACCGAGCTGAGCATCAGCAGAAACGGCTCCAGGCTGTGCATGGGCAGGACCATGGCCAGGGCGGTGCAAATCACCGCCATGGTGATGCCCCAGTGGCGCACGCTCCAGCGCGGTTTCAGGCTATGGCCCGCGACCGAGCCTGAGTACAGGTCACCGTAGGCGTTGTCCACCTCGTCAATCAGGATCAGGCCCAGGGCAATCAGGCCGCCTTGTGCGAGCAGCAGCGCCGCGACAAGGTCGGTGCCGGGCGTGGTGATGGCGACCAGCACGCCGAGCGCGTAACACCAGATATTCGCCACGGCGTAACCGAGCCAGGTGCCGCGCAGGGCGCTTTTGCCGTCGCGGCCATGGCGCGCAAAGTCGGCCACCAGCGGCAGCCAGGACACCGGCATGGCAATCACCAGGTCCAGCGCGGCCAGCGTGCTCATGCCGCCTTCGCCGGGGCGGCTCCACAAGGTGGCAAGGCCTTGCGCATTGGCTTTGGCAAGGAATTGCCAGGTGAGCCAGATCAGCGATGCGATCACCAGCGGCAGGCCGTAGCGGCCTATGAATTTGCGCACCAGCTTGACCATGGAGCCCGACAGCAGGGCGATCAGCACGCCACCCCACAGCAGGGTGGCCAGCAGCGGCCAGATGGCGCTTGTGAAGCTGCCGGACTGGCGCGCAATGGCCAGGGTGCCGTCGCGCATGACGACCAGCTCAAAGGTGGTCCAGCCGACGAGCTGCACGATGTTTAGCAGCACCGGCAGGCGCGCAAAACTGCTGCCGTAGGTGGCGTGCATCAGGCCGGCGCTGGAAAGGCCGCTGTCGCAGCCTATCTTCGCCGTCCAGGCCAGCAGCCCGGCGCCCAGCAGGGAACCAAAAACAATGACCATGGCCGCCTGTTGGGCGCCCAGCGCCGGCACCAGGTAGGCGCCGATCTGCATGACCAGCAGGCCGACGCCCAGGCTGAGCCAGAGTGCGGCGTGGTCGCGAAAGCCAAACGAGCGTTCGCCTGCGGGCAGGGGTGAGAGGGCGGTGTTGGGGTTGGCAGAGGTATCCGGATGGGCGGTCATCAGCATTTCTTTTAAAAAGTCGTTGCCGCATGCTATCAAAAAAATAGCTGGCTGCGCACGTATTGATTGGGCTGGAGGCCTGTTTTATGCTGAAAACGGGATGCTTGGCGGCGTTTCGGGCCTGCAGCCAGTCCGGTTTATGCATCAAATCGCCTGATACCAGCCTCAGACCGTAGATTGTCATTGCGGCCTTGAGCCGCAATCCATGAGCCCGAATCCTTGCAAGCGCTGCAGCAGGCATGGATCCCGGCTCAAGCCCGGGATGACGATGTTTGAGGCAGCTAGCTAATCAGATCGAATCGCCCCCTGGCCTTCGTGGAGCGTGCGGAGCGCGCTATCAAAAATGTAGCGATTGCCGGGGCGGACAGGCTCAGGCGCTGTCGGCAGGCCCATCGCCAGCCACGCCCAGCAACTGGTGCAGGCGCGGGCTGGTGGTGGTGTATTGCAGCATGATTTTTTTGTCCGGGAAGACCAGCGCCGCCGCGCCAAAGGCGGCCAGCGCGCTTTCATGGAAGCCGCTAAGGATCAGCTTTTTCTTGCCCGGGTAGGTGTTGATGTCGCCGACGGCAAAGATGCCCGGGATGCTGGTGGAGAACTCTTCGGTGTCCACCAGTAGCTGCTTGCGCTCCATGTCCAGGCCCCAGTGCGCAACCGGCCCGAGCTTGGGCGACAGGCCGAGCAAGACCAGCAAGGCGTCCAGCGGCAGCGGGTGGGTGTGGCCGTCAACGTCGGTGACCTGGGCGGCAACAAGCTGGCCGTCCTGCGTGTCGTAGCCGGTTACCTGGCCAACTTCGAAGCGCATTTTCCCGGCGTCGCACAGTGCCTTGAATTTTGCGATGGTTTCGGGTGCGGCCTGGAAGACGTCGCGGCGGTGCAGCAGCGTCACGCTGGCGGTTTGGCCTTCAGTGGCCAAACGGCATGCCCAGTCCAGCGCCGCGTCGTCACCGCCGACGATGACGAGGCGCTTGCCGGCAAAGTCGTCCGGCTTGTCAACGCGGTAAAACAGCTGGGGCGTGTCACCATGATTGAACTTGTCCAGGCCATCAATTTTCAGCAGCTTGGGCTGGAAAGCGCCCACGCCCGAGGCGACGATGATGGTTTTGGCCAGGAACTGGCTGCCTTTGGAGGTCTCAACAAAAAACCGGCCGTCGGGGCGCTGCTCAAGCACGCGGACTTCCTGACCCAGGTGAAACGTGGCGGCGAACGGTTGGATCTGCTTGAGCAGGTTGGCGACCAGCTCACGGCCGGTGTAGCGCAGCACGCCGGGGATGTCGTAAATCGGCTTGTCGGGGTAAAGCTCCATGCACTGGCCACCGGGGTGGGGCAGGGAGTCAACAACGTGGGCCCTGATCTCCAGCAGCCCAAGCTGGAAGACCTGGAACAGGCCGACCGGCCCGGCGCCTATAACAAGCGCATCAGCTTCAATCATGTGACCGCCCGGTGACGTAGGCCTTTACTGAAGCTCGCCCCGTATCTCCTTCAAGCAGACGCCGCGGAACTGGCTTAGCCAGGCCGCAGGCGTCGCCCCCTTGAGGGGGGTAGGTGCTACACGAAGTGAGCATCCGGAGGGGGTGTTATCTAACAAGCTCTGATAGCTTATCTGTTTTGTCTTTCCACTCTTCGGCATCCGGCAAGGCGTCCTTGCGTTTGGTGATGCTTTTCCAGCCGGCGGCCTGGCTCAACTCGACATTGAGCTTGATGAAATGCAACTGGTCGGCCGGCACGTCTTCCTCGGCGTAGATGGCGTTTACCGGGCACTCGGGGATGCACACCGCGCAGTCTATGCATTCGTCCGGGTCGATCACCAGCATGTTCGGGCCTTCGCGGAAGCAATCCACGGGACAGACATCCACACAGTCGGTGTATTTACAGCGGATGCAGGAGTCGGAGACGATGTGAGTCATGTTATGTGGGCTGATCGATGGAAACCCTTGATTTTAAGGGCTTTCCAATGGCGATACTTATCAGGGTTAAAGAACGAGCGCGGCGCCCGAGGTCTTGTGCGAGGCGGTGTCCACCAGCACCAGCGAGCCGAGCACGCGGGATTGCTTGTAGGGCAGCGCGGCAATCGGCTCCAGCAGGGCTATTTCAACCACGCCTATTGCGTTGGCATCGAGCTGGCTGGCATCATGGCTTTCCAGCGTGTTGATGTTGATATGGCTCACGATGCGCTTGATCTTGGCCTTGACCCAGCGATGGCCGTGCAGCGCCCAGTACATGCGGCCGGGCAGCAGCGGCTCCTCGTCCATCCAGGCGACGGTGGCGGTGATCTCGCGCGAGCCCAGGGGTGGCTCAAACCCGTCGTGGCCATCGCGCGCCGACGGGCCGCCCCTAGGCGCGAGAGCCCCCTCGGGGGGCAGCGCAGCACGCGAAGCGGCAAGCGTGGGGGCCTGCAATAACCAGTCGCCGCGGGAGACATCCAGTTCGCGGTCCAGGATCACACCCGCGCTGTGCCCGGCCAGAACGGCCTTGGGCTGGCGCGCGTGGTTCAGCACCTGGGCCACGATGGCGGTTTTGCCGCTGGGCAGGACGGTGATTTCCTGGCCGGGCTGCAGCGCGCCACTGGCGATGCGGCCCCAGAAAATGCGCCGGCCCTGGGAGGTGTCGGCGCTTGAAGAAAATTTTTCAACCCACTGCACCGGGAGGGCAAAGGGCTGCGTGGTGTCCGCCGGGTTGGCCGACAGGTGCTCCAGGATCTGCAGCAGGCCGGGGCCGTTGTAGTCGCACCAGCCGGGGTTGGCATCAACCACGTTGTAGCCGATCAGCGCGGACACCGGGACTATGGCCTTGACGGGAATGCCGGCATGTTCCGCAAACTGGCGCAGGGCTGCGCTGATGTGGGCGAAGGCCAGCGCCGGGTTGCCCACGGCGTCGAGCTTGTTGACGGCAAACACAATGGACGGCACACGCAGCAGGTTGACCAGCAGCGAGTGGCGGCGCGTTTGCGGCAGCAGCTCGGGCGAGGGCGATTCCCAGGCCAGCTTGGTCGCGTCCACCAGCACCACGGCGGCGTCGGCACTCGATGCGGCCGTGACCATGTTGCGGGTGTATTGCTCGTGGCCGGGCGCATCGGCAATGATGAACTTGCGTGCGGCGGTGTTGAAGTAGCGATAGGCCACGTCAATCGTGATGCCTTGCTCGCGCTCGGCCTGCAGGCCGTCGGTGAGCAGGGCCAGGTCGGTTTGCCCGCCGCGCTGCACGCCGGCCAGTTGGTCCTGCAGCACGGTCTTGCTGTCGACCAGCAGGCGGCCTATCAGTGTGCTTTTGCCGTCGTCCACACTGCCGCAGGTGACAAAGCGCAGCGCGGCGCGGGTGTCCTGTTCGCTGGCGATGGCCTGGATGGCTTCCTGGGTTTCTTTGGTAATGGTGGGCGTGTTCATGTCAATCTCAAAAAAATGCGATGTCTTCATCAGCGGGGGCCGCGGGCAAAGCCCGCTACGGGGAGAGCCTAAAAGTAGCCTTCTTTTTTACGTTTTTCCATGGACGCGTCGGAGGTCTTGTCATCCATGCGTGTGGCGCCGCGCTCGCTCACGTCAGCGGCCAGGGTTTCCAGCACCACGTCAGCGGCGTTCAACGCCGGGCTGTCCACCGGGCAGGTGCAGGTGATGTCGCCCACGGTGCGAAAACGCACGGTTTTTTCAATGGCTTGCTCGCCGTCACGCAGAGGCGTCAGTTCGGTCACCGGCACCAGCAGGCCCTTGCGCTCGACCACCTTGCGCTGGTGTGCGTAGTAGAGCGACGGCAGCTCGATGTTTTCACGTTCTATGTATTGCCAGACGTCAAGTTCGGTCCAGTTCGAAATCGGGAACACGCGGAAATGCTCGCCCGGCTGGATGCGGGTGTTGAACAGCGTCCAGAGTTCGGGGCGCTGGGCCTTGGGTTGCCATTGGCCGAAGGCGTCGCGGTGCGAAAAAATGCGCTCCTTGGCGCGGGCTTTTTCCTCGTCACGCCGCGCACCGCCAATCAGGGCATCAAAACGGAACTCGTCAATCGCTTCCAGCAGGGTTACCGACTGGTGCACATTGCGCGACTCACCGGGGTGGGCCAGGCGCACGGTGCCGCGTTTCATGGAGTCCTCGACATTGCGCACGATCAGGTTGGCGCCCAGCTGCTTGGCGCGGTAGTCGCGGAAATCGGTCACTTCATGGAAGTTGTGGCCGGTGTCAATCATCAGCAACGGGTAGGGGATGCTGCCGCCGCGTTCCTTGTCGAGAAAGGCTTTTTCGGCGCACTTGAGCAGCACCAGCGAGTCTTTACCGCCGGAAAACAGCAGGGTGGGGCGCTCAAAAGCGGCGGCTACCTCGCGCAGGATGAAGATGGCTTCTTCTTCGAGGGCGTCGAGGTGTGCATTGCTTAACTGGCCAAGCAACTGGGGTTCGGTTCGGGCGTTCATGCGGTGACTTCCATGGTGGGAATGATGCTGCTGGATTTCTGGCTTGGTGCGTGCGCTCAGTGCTGGACGTGCAGCCCGCACTCGCGGTTGTCCTCACCTTTGGTGGGGTCTACGTAGTCGAAATTGTTGGGCAGGCCGTGGGCCTCGCAATACTGGTAGAGGTCTTTGGACGACCAGTGCAGCAGGGGCGCGACCTTGATCAGGCCATCGGGATTGACGCTGACCGGGTCCATCTGGGCGCGCACCGCGGTATCAGTGGCGCGCAGGGCCGTGAACCAGACCCTGGGCGCGGTTTCCCGCAGGGCGCGGGCGAAAGGTTCCAGCTTGACCTCTTCAGTGAATGCGGCATGGCGCGGGTCGTCCAGTGAGGGCGTAGCACCTTCCACCGCCTCACGGTGCGCACGCGAGCGGCGCGGCAGGTAGATATGAAGGTCCAGCTTGAGCAGTTTTGTCACCTCATCGGCGAAACGGTAGGTGGCTTCAGTGTTGTAGCCGTTGTCCATCCAGACCACCGGAACGCGCGGGTTGGCGCGTGTCACCATGTGCAGGATGACCGCCTCGAAGGGGCGGAAATTGGTGGTGATGATCGCAGGCTGGTCCAATCCGACAGCCCAGTCCACCAGGCCCTGGGCGTTGCGACCCAGTTCTGCGTTGATATGTGCGAGGTCCATGCCCGCTTCAATCACTTCTGTCATTTCAGGCCTCGGCCAAATGAGCGAAATGGGGTTCGGCCTGCACGGCATCGCCCTGGTATTTGCCGACGCCGTAGCCGGGGTAGCTGGCGAGCACACGTTTGGCAATGCCCATGTCCTGGTCGGCGCGCAGCACAGCAACGGTGAAGCCGCTGCGTTCCATCTGCGCCAACTGGTCGACCAGCACATCGCCGGTGGCCCGGATCTCACCCTGGAAGCCGAGGCGGCGGCTCAGCAAAAAGGCCTGGCTGAAAGCGCGGCCGTCGGTGAATTTGGGGAAGTGCAGGTCAATGCGCTCCACGCCGTCCAGTGGCAACTCACGAGGATCTGCATCGTTCGCAAAAACCACGATTTTGGGATCAATTGTGGCTGTGGCCGGCGTGTCGCCTGCGGGGCTAGCTATTAATTTCATAGTGATTTTCCTTTCAGGCGGCTTGTTCTTCGGGGGCGGATTTGGCGGAGGCGGCAAAACGCGCACCGTTGGCCGCAGCCTTGAAGGGCTCTATGCCCACGCGCCTGAGCGTGGCGATGAAGGTTTCGCTCCTGCCGTCCGCGTTGGTGTCCGCGCCTTGGCGCAGCGACTGGTAGGTCTCCAGCACGGCCTCTATGACTTCTGGCACTTCTGCCGCGCTGAAGGAGGGGCCGACCACCTTGCCTGGCGTGGCCGGGCCGGACAGGATGGAGCCGTCGGCGCCGCCCAGTGTGACCTGGTACCACTCCTTGCCGTCCTTGTCGACGCCGAGGATGCCGATGTGGCCGCTGTGGTGGTGACCGCAGGAGTTGATGCAGCCGCTGATGTGCAGGTCAATCTCGCCCAGGTCGTGCAGCTCGTCCAGGTCCTGGTAGCGCCGCGTAATGGCTTCGGCAATCGGCAGCGATCGGGCATTGGCCAGCGAGCAGAAATCACCGCCTGGGCAGGCAATCATGTCGGTCAGCAGGCCGATGTTGGGGCGTGCCAGGCCGGCCTTGCGCGCGGCTTTCCAGAGTTCGGGCAACTGGTCGCAGCGCACCCAGGGCAGCAGCAGGTTCTGCTCGTGTGTCACGCGGGCTTCGCCGGCCGAGAACTGGTCTGCCAGGTCGGCGGCAATGTCCAGCTGGGCGGCGGTGGCATCGCCGGGCGCCTGGCCCAGGCGCTTGAAGGACAGCGTGACGATGCGCAGATCGGGGTTTTTGTGCGGCGCCACGTTGCGCGTCAGCCAGCGGCCGAATTCGATGTCGTCCTCGGCGGCGGCGCGCAGGATGTTGGCGATTTTTGCATCGGCGGTCTTGCGGTCGCATTGCAGCGCAGGCGGTACAAACGAGGCCGTGGCGCGGTCCAGCTCGGCCTGCGTGATGGTGTGCGGTGCGCCGTCGTGTTCGATGATCTGTTTGTACTCGGCCTCGACCTGGTCGATGTAACGCTGGCCTTCGGCCTTCACCAGGATCTTGATGCGGGCCTTCCAGGAATTGTCGCGCCGGCCGTAGCGGTTGTAGACACGGATCACCGCTTCGAGGTAATTCATGATCTGGTTCCAGGGCAGGAACTCGCGCACCACGGTGGAAATGGTCGGCGTGCGGCCCATGCCGCCGCCCACCAGTACCTTGAAGCCCAGCTCGCCAGCATCGTTGTGCTTGAGCTGCAGGCCCACGTCGTACCAGGCGATCGCGGCGCGGTCTTCGCGTGCGCCATTCACGGAAATCTTGAACTTGCGCGGCAGGAAGGCGAACTCGGGGTGCAGCGTGCTCCACTGGCGCAGGATTTCGCAAAACGGGCGCGGATCGGCAATCTCGTCCACGGCGATGCCGGCGCGCTCATCGGTGGTGATGTTGCGTATGCAGTTGCCGCTGGTCTGTATGCCGTGCATGTTGACGCTGGCCAGCAGGTCCATCACGTCCGCGCTTTTGACCAGAGGAATCCAGTTGAACTGCACATTGGTGCGGGTGGTGAAGTGCCCGTAGCCGCTGGTGAGTTTGGAGACCACCGACAGGCCGCCGGGCAGGGGAATGGCGCCCAGCTTGTCCTGGGTGGCCTGTGCGTCATTGAGCAGCGCGGCGCTGGGCTGGTCGTAGTCGCGGGCGATGGTGGCCAGCACGCGCAACTGGGTGCTGGAGAGTTCGCCATAAGGCACGGCCACACGCAGCATGGGCGCGTAACGCTGGATATACCAGCCGTTTTGCAGGCGCAGCGGGCGAAATTCCTCATCGCCCAGCGTCCCGGCCAGGTTGCGTTCCAGCTGGTCGCGGTACTGGGCGGCACGGGCTTTTACAAACTGGCGGTCAAATTCTGTGTATTGGTACATGGCTGTCGAAGGTTAAAACGAGGGCTACGGGGTGGGGATGAAATCGGTGGCGGGGCCTAGATTGCGATCAGCTTCACGCCGGCATAGGCCAGCAGAAACGACAACAGTGAGCGGATAACGCGGTCCGGCGTTTTGTGCATCAGGTGGGAACCCAGCCAGATGCCGGGCAGCGAGCCGGCCAGCAGCTTGAGCAGCAGCGGCCAGTCCACCGAACCAATCGATGCGTGCCCGAGGCCGGCGACCAGGGTCAGCGGCACGGCATGGGCAATATCGGCCGCGATGATGCGCGGCAGGGGCAGGGCGGGGTAAAGCAGCATCAACACAATCACGCCAATGGCACCGGCGCCTACCGAAGTCAGGGTGACCAATGTGCCGATCACGGCGCCAAACGCCACGGGCAGGGCCCAATGGCGGGCTTTTGTGGCCTGGTCCAGCAACTCGGGGGCGATGTGTGTCGGTGCGGCCTTGCCGCGCAGCGCCTTGTACAGGGTGGCGATAGCCGTCAGCAGCAGCGCCAGGCCCAGCGTGGTGGTCATGACCGCCTGGATCGCCGGGTTGGCCGGCCCCAGGCGCTGCAGGATATACAGGGTAAGCAGAGTGGCCGGAATGCTGCCCAGGGCCACCTGACCCACAATTCGCCAGTCAACCACCCGGGCGCGCGCCAGGCTGATGGTGCCGCCCATTTTGGTGAAGGCGGCAAACAGCAGATCGGTGCCTATGGCCAGATGGGGTTTGATGCCAAAAAAGAAGATCAGCAGCGGTGTCATGAGCGAGCCGCCGCCTACTCCCGTCAGGCCTACTACAAGGCCTACGGCGAATCCGGCAAATACAAAGGCAAATTCATGCATAGCGGGAAAATGTAAAGCTGCGGCTTATGAAAACAAACTACAAATTTGTTCTTCCTTTATTCGCATAAGCTTATTCATCAATATTCATGCGGGTTTGGCGGGATTGGGGTGCCGACTCCCGGAAAGTGCCTTCAAGCTGCATGGCCGGCCCCGCAGCGCGAAACCCCCGCGCAGCCGCTTGCACTGGTACAGTCACAGTCCCTCATTTCCATGACTGGCAAGCTGTTTGTTGTATGCCGGTCGGTGCGCTGGACAGATTGTTTTTTACTCTTGGAGAATATTGTGAAATTGACAAAACGAGCCCTGCTGGGCGCTGCGGTCCTGGCCTGCCTGGCGGCGTCCGCCACTGTGGCGACGGCGCAGTCCACTTCCAAAACGCCTATAAAAATCGGCGAAATCAACAGTTATTCGACCATCCCGCAGTTCACCCTGCCTTACCGCCAGGGTTGGCAACTGGCCGTGGAAGAAGTCAACGTGGCGGGTGGCCTGCTGGGCCGCAAGGTCGAGGTAATCGCGCGTGACGACGCAGGCAAGCCCGAAGAAGCCCTGCGCCACGCGATTGAGCTGACCTCCAAGGAAAAAGTCGATGTGCTGGCGGGTGGGTTTTTGTCCAACGTGGGACTGGCCCTGGCCGACCACGCGAAGAAAAACAAACGCGTGTTTATCGCCAGCGAACCGCTGACCGACGCCCTGATCTGGGACAAGGGCAACCGCTACACCTTCCGCCTGCGCCCCGGCACCTATATGCAGGCCGCCATGCTGGTGGAAGAAGCCGCCAAGCTGCCGGCCAAACGCTGGGCCATGATTGCGCCCAACTACGAATACGGCCAGAGCGCCGTGGCAGCCTTCAAGGAGCTGCTCAAGGCCAAACGCCCCGATGTGGAGTTTGTTGGCGAGCAGTGGCCCGCACTGGGCAAGCTGGATGCCGGCACCACCCTGCAGGCCACCATGCAGAGTAAACCCGATGCCATTTTTAACGTGACCTTTGGCGCCGACCTCGCCAAGCTGGTGCGCGAAGGCAACCAGCGCGGCATTTTCCCGAAAACACCGGTGGTGTCGCTGCTCTCCGGAGAGCCTGAATACCTCGACGTGCTGAAGGACGAAACGCCCAAGGGCTGGATAGTGACCGGCTACCCCTGGGACCAGATTGATTCGCGTGAGCATGCGAGTTTTGCCGCCAACTACTACCGCCGGTTTGGCGAGTACCCCAAGGTTGGGTCCGTGGTGGGCTATGCAACCATGCAAGCCATTTTTGCGGCGATCAAAAAAGCCAACTCGCTAGATAACGAAAAGCTGGTGACAGCTTTGCGCGGCCTGAAGTTCTCCACGCCGTTTGGCCCGGCCGAGTTCCGCGCCATCGATCACCAGTCGACCATGGGCGCTTATGTCGGCAGGCTCGACCTGCGTGGCAACAAGGGCACCATGGTGCAGTGGCGCTATGCCGACGGCAAGGCTTACCTGCCTTCTGATGCCTACGTCAAGGCACGCCGACCGGCCGACGCGATGAAATAAATCGCCCCCGGCCTGCCCAAATGCAGGCTGGGCGCCCCGGGCCCGGCCGGGAATATCTCCCGCATAATCCACGGCAAATGCAAAATACGGACGGCGGGACGGTCAGGCGGATTTTTGTAAAGGTCTTCGGCTTCAGTGACGTTGAACGTCATGCGCTGAACACGGTGTTTCGCCTGTCCGAATCGCGGCCGGTGGCTTACGCCCTGTGGACTGCCGACGCGCCCGAAAAAGCGCATGCCGCGCTGATGGACGGCGACAAGCGGGAGGCCTTTCTTGAGCTGGCCAATCCCGACAACGACACCCTCAAACTGGTCTGGGTTGGCGACAGGCCTTCGGACAAGGCCGTGCTGGTCATTGCACGGCCGCTGCAATGGGCCGCGGTGATCGAGGGCCTGGACCGGCTTTTTGCATCCGCACCGGAAGATACGCCTCCTGGAGCGGGAATGGCGCTGGATTTTGACATCTCGGCAGCATCGCCCTTGGACATTGATTTGGATCTCGATCTGGGCACGTCCGGCGATGCCGAAGCCATCACCGCCCCCGCGCCACTGCAGCCCGCAGCCGCCACCCCTGCAGAGACCCGCGTGCTGCTCATAGATGCTGAGCGTGACGCGCGTTTATACCTGCGTGCCAAATTTTCCATGGTGGGGCTGGCCTGGATAGATGAAGCCGAAACCGGTGCGCAGGCGCTTGAACTGCTGCACACCAATGCCTATGGCCTGGTGCTTGTGGACCTGGGCCTTGGCGACGTGAACAGATGGACGCTGATCAGGGAAATCCGGGCGTCCAGGCCCGCCACTGCGCGGCTGATCGTGACCGGCGCGGGCTTGACCCCGCTGGATGCGGTCCGCGCTTGGTTTGCCGGTGCCAAGGGCGCGCTGGCCAAACCCCTGCATCCCGGCAAACTAAAGCGCTTGCTGGAAAAGCTGCAGCAGACGCAGCGCTGAATTAAGCACAGTCAAGCGCCGGTCAGCTCCATGGCCTGCGCCAGGCGCAACTCAAGCGGCAGGGGCTCGCCATGCAGCCGGGCGGCCAGCAGTTCCGCACAAAGACCGGCAAAAGTCAGCCCGCGCGAGCCCATGCCCGTGCACACCCAGACCTGTGCACCCGAAGCGGACGATGCAATCGGTCCCAGTACCGGCAGCCGGTTGGGTGTGGCGCAGCGGATGCCGGCCCAGTGGCGTACCTGTTCTTCGGCGAATGCCCTTGCCATGTGTGTTGCGGCCTGGGGCAGCAGGGTTTGCAGGCGCGCCAGATTGTCCAGGTCATCCTGCGGTTTGATGCCGGGCAACGCGCAGTCGCGCTCATAACTCGCGCCGGTAATTAACGCCAGGCCGCCCGCGACCGGTACGGCGGGCACCAGGCTGCCATGGCCATTGACGGGGAAAGGCGGCAGGCCCTGTTCTTGCGCCGTGTGCAGGGTCCACGAAACCTGTCCGCGTATGGGCTGCAAGGCCAGTGGCACAGGGTTGACGCTCGCCGCCAGGGCGCGGCTGGCATAGCTTGACGCCAGCACCACCAGGTCGGCTTGCGCAAGTGCATAACCTGTGTCATCCATGAGTTGCCAGCCTTCCGCAAGCGACTGCAGGCGCGCCACCTGTGTCTGGCCGCGCCATTCAATGCCTGGTGTTTTCAGCCAGGCCTTGACCAATTGGGCCGGTTTGATCCATGCCGCCTGCGCGTGCCAGAGCGCCTGCGCTGACGCAGGCAGGCCGCACTGCACGAGCCGCTCCGGTTTGGCAATCCGGCTCCAGTCGGCGCCAGCATCCGGCCAGGTTTGCGGCAGGGTTTTGTTGGAGCCATCAACGCTGTGCTGCAGCACGCCGGTATGGCTCCAGTCGGTGCCGCGCTCAAGCAGCGCATGGGCTTGCTGCAGTGCCAGGCGCACACCGCTGCGCGACAGCCGCGACAGCAAACTGTCATCAGGCGAGACATGCGGCACCAGCAGCCCGGCGGGCAGGCCCGAGGCGCCGCTGGCCGGGGCGCTTGCGGCGTCCAGCACCATCACCCGCCAGCCGCGCCTGGCCAGGCTGGCTGCCACGGCCGCACCGGCCAGGCCGGCGCCGACCACCACGCAACTGCCCGGCTGGCGGGGTTTGATCTGGGTGCTGCGCGCCGGTTTTTTGGGCTCCCATGCCGGGTTGTATTCACCCTGCAGGTTGTCGCGTTTGGGCGGGATGCCGGGCGTTTTACGGACCACAAAACCGGCCTGCGCCAGCCCGTCGCGCACGGCGCGCGCGATTGTCCAGGTGGCAATGCGTGTGCCGCGCCGGCAGCAGCGTGCCACTGCCTTGAAGGTGTGGACATCCCAGATATCCGGATTTTTTTGCGGACTGAAACCGTCGAGGTAAACCGAATCGGCCTCAAACGGTTGCTGGCGAAGCATGGCCTTGGCGTCGCCTATGCACAAGGTCAGCAAGACGCGGCCCTCTTCAAAAACGAGGCGATGAAAGCCCGGCAGCAAACCCCATAGCTGGGCCTGCAATTCGGTAGCCAGTGGCAACAGGGAGGGGTGGGCCGCCGCACTGCGCAGCACGTCTTTGGCACTGGCAGGGAAAGCCTCTGTCGAAACAAAATGCAGCAGCCGCGGCCGCAAGGGGTCGGCCTTCCAGGCGGCCCAGGTCACCAAAAAGTTCAGGCCAAGGCCAAAGCCGGTTTCAAGAATCGACCATTGCGCTTTCGACGCCCAGGCGGCAGGCAGGCCGCAACCGGCCAGGAAGACATCACGTGCCTGTTCAAGCCCGCCCAGCTCGCTGCGGTAGCGGTCGCCAAAACGCGGGCTGTAAGGTGCGCCGCTGGCTGTCCCGTCGTCCAGCCAGTCTATTGGCTCAGACATGGACGGTGTCAGGCCCGTGCGGCGGGTGTGGTCTCAAACGGCAGGAGGCGTGGGCGGCACATAGCCCTGCACCGCGTCGGCACCGTCGCCGAAGAAATGCTTTTCCATCTGCCGCGCCAGGTATTGGCGCGCCCTGGCATCGGCCAGGTTCAGCCGGTTTTCATTGACCAGCATGGTTTGCTGTTTCATCCATTCGGCCCAGGCCTGTTTGCTGACTTCTTCCCACAGGCGTTTTCCCAGTGGGCCGGGGTAGGGCGGAAAGTCCAAGCCTTCAGCTTCGATACCGAGTTTGATGCATTTGACGAGGCGTGCCATTTCAGATTTCTTTCGTGACTAATGTCGTGGATATTGAGGTTGTTAGGATGATTTGGATATAAAGAACTGAATTTTTATTCGTTCCAGTTTTCAAGGTCTGGTTCCAGAATCCATTTTGTTCGCATTTCAACGCACTTTTTCGGAAAAGAGAGCAACCATGACCTCACGTCGCCACTTTATCAATGTTTCAACCCGCACCGCCCTGTCTCTGGGCTTGGGTGCGTTGCTGGCAGGGTCTGTGCTGCCCAGCCTGGCCCAGAAGCCGCCCGTCACCCTGCTTAACGTGTCCTACGACCCGACCCGCGAGCTGTATGTGGACTACAACGCCGCATTCAGCAAGTACTGGAAAGCCAAGACCGGCCAGGACGTGACGATCAAACAATCGCATGGCGGCTCGGGCAAGCAGGCGCGCTCCATCATTGACGGCCTGGACGCCGATGTGGCCACGCTGGCACTGGCGGGCGACACCGATGCGCTGGTCAAGAACGGCGCCTGGCTGGCCCCCGACTGGCAGAAAAAGCTGCCGCACAACTCGTCGCCCTACACCTCGACCATCGTGCTGGTGGTGCGCCAGGGCAACCCCAAGGGCAT
>JAZKCE010000036.1:0-16688 GCA_040388255.1 Pseudomonadota bacterium
CCAGTGCTAGCTTTGCGTACCGTCACTTATTGCACTGAAAACGAGGAGACCCCGTGCAGGCCATACGCCAGCACGCGCGGCGCGGCGGGCTGCGGTTTGTCAGGGTAGCTTGCGCCGGAGCCGACGCTGCGTGCCACGATCACCACCTGGTCTGCATCCAGCACCACACCCGAAAAAGACTGCTGCGTCTGCGCGGCAAGCCGGTTGAGCGTCGGCTGCAACACCCTCGGCAATCTTGCAGAAGCCAGATAGCTGCCCGAGAACCGCAGCACCTTGGGCGACAGCCAGTAGTAGCCGTCTTCACTCTCCAGATAGCCCAGGTGCGCCAGCGTCAGCAGGTGGCGCCTGGCCGCAGCGCGTGTGATGCCCGCGCGCTGGGCAGCCAGCGTGGCATTGAGCCGCTGACGCTCGGTGTCAAAACTCTCCAGCACCGCCATGCCCTTGGCCATGCCCTCAATGAAGTCTGCTTTTGCGATATCCACAAGATGCTCCTGCAAGTTGCGCGATTATCGCACTCATAATCTTTTTATCGCACAAGCATTGCTTCGCATGATGGCTGTTGATGCGCCAAAAAGATACGCTTGGTCATCGCCCCAACATCACGACACAAACCCATGCGCACCCAGGTCGCCATCATCGGAGCCGGCCCTTCCGGCCTTTTGCTCGGAGCCCTGCTTCACAAGGCAGGCATAGACAACATCATCATCGAACGCCAGAGCGGCGACTATGTGCTCGGCCGCATCCGCGCGGGCATTCTGGAGCAGATCACTGTTGACCTGCTGAAGGAGGCCGGTGCAGACGCACGCCTCAAGCTCGAAGGTACGGTACACCACAGCATCGACATTGGATTTAAAAACCAGCGCCACAGCATTGACGTGCACGGCCTGACCGGCGGCAAGGTTGTCACAGCCTACGGCCAGACCGAACTGACGCACGACCTGATGGACGCACGCCGGGCCGCGGGCCTGACCACGGTGTACCAGGCCGGTGAGGTCAGCATCCATGACTTTGACAGCGCTCAGCCCAAGGTTCGTTATGTCAAGGACGGCCAGCACCATGAACTGGCTTGCGACTTTATCGCCGGCTGCGACGGTTTTCACGGTGTCTGCCGGGCCAGCGTGCCGGCCCGCTCCATCACCGAGTTCGAGCGCACCTACCCCTTCGGCTGGCTGGGCATACTGGCCGACGTGCCGCCGGTCTCGCCGCACGCCATCGTCTACGCCAACAGCGAGCGCGGTTTTGCGCTGTGCTCCATGCGTAGCCTGACGCGCAGCCGCTATTACGTACAGTGCCCGATAGATGACAAGGTCGAGCAGTGGAGCGACGACACCTTCTGGGACGAAATCCGCCGCCGCGTGGACCCGGAGCTGGCCGAGCGCATCATCACCGGCCCGTCGATTGAAAAAAGCATTGCGCCGCTGCGCAGTTTTGTCGCCGAACCCATGCGTTTTGGAAAACTCTTCCTCGCCGGCGATGCGGCGCACATCGTGCCGCCCACCGGCGCCAAGGGCCTGAACCTGGCAGCGTCGGATGTCAAATACCTGTCCAGCGCATTCATAGAGCACTACATAGGCAAAACCGATGCGGGCATAGACAGCTACTCGGAACGCTGCCTGCGCCGCGTCTGGCGCGCCGAGCGCTTCGCGTGGTGGCTGACCTCGCTGTTGCACCGTTTCCCCGACACCGGCGGCTTCGGCCAGAAAATCCAGGAGGCCGAGCTGGAGTACCTGGTGAGCTCAAAAGCCGCCTCCACCTCGCTGGCCGAGAACTACGTGGGCCTGCCGCTGTAAAGGCGCTACTGGCAGTCGGGCGGCCGGAGCAAGCCGGCTTTAGGGTAAATTAGGCCTCCGGCCCAATCAACATGGGCGCAAGCAGCTAGCAAATAAATAGCATATGGCCACCACCAAAACAGCTTCCCCGCGCCTGTCCCTGCGCCCGTTAAAAGGCGTACGTATCCTCAGCCTGGCCCTCAACATGCCCGGCCCGGCCGCGCTGATGCGTTGCAGGCAGATGGGTGCAAGTTGTCTGAAGCTGGAACCGCCTGCGCCTGCAGGCGCGCCCGCGGGCGCATCCGGCGACCCCATGGGCTGGTACAACCCTGCCGCCTATGCCGCCATGCACCAGGGGGTGCGCATCACGGCAGCCGACCTCAAGACCGACAAGGGCCAAAAAGCCCTGCACCGCGAGCTGGCCCGGACCGACGTGCTGATCACATCGTTTCGCCCTTCCGCCCTCGCCAAACTTGGCCTGGGCTGGAAGGCCTTGCACAAACAATACCCGGCGCTGAGTCTGGTCGCCATCGTGGGCGCACCGGGCGAACGCGCCGAAGAGCCCGGCCACGACCTGACCTACCTGGCTGAAAACGACCTCGTCACCGGCCTGGACCTGCCGCCCACGCTGTACGCCGACATGGGTGGCTCGCTGATGGCCAGCGAGGCCGTGCTGCAGGCCGTGATGCACCAGCGCAGCAAGGCCAGGGGCGTGTACCTTGAAGTCGCCCTGTCGGATGCCGCCAGCTACCTGGCCCTGCCGCGCACCTGGGGGCTGACCAAACCCGGCGCGGCGGTAGGCGGCGGCCATGCGGGTTACCGTGTCTACAAATGCCGGGACGGCCGCGTGGCGCTGGCGGCGCTGGAGCCGCATTTCGCGGCGCGCCTGTGTGCTGCGGCCGGTATTGAAACCTCCAGCGCCAAGGCCATGTTTACCCCCGTCACCCAGCAGGCCATTGCCGCCTGGCTGCAGGGCAAGACACGCAAGGCGCTGGGCAAGCTTGCGGCGAAAAAGGATATCCCGCTGCATACGCTGGCACGGTAGTGCCCATGCACGCACGCATTCACGCATGAGGAAACAAGGCACGATTGCACGCTGGGACGCAGGACGCGGGTTTGGATTCATCCGTAGCCCGGCAACAGGTGCCGACGTCTTTTTTCACCTGCGGGATTTGCATGGCCGCCTGCAAGCGCACGAGGGAATGGCCGTCAGTTTCGAGGAAATTCACGTAGGCGGTAAAGGGCCTCGCGCGATGGCGGTTGAAGCAATGACCGCCGCACCGGGTTTCGCCTCCGGCCACGATCAGCCGCGAAAACCCGCCTCGCGCCCTCGCCCTGATAGCAGCAGCAACGCACCGCAGCGCCGGCAGAAACAACCCGCGCTTGCAACTGCCGGATCCGGTTTCGGAGCCATGCTGATCGTCAGCACGGCCTATTACTGTTTGATGCTTTGGGCTGTCTGGCAATCACTGCTGCCCTTGTGGATATTGCCGGCGTCGCTTGCGCTCAACCTGTTGACGTTTTGGGTGTACTGGACAGACAAGCGCGCAGCACAAACCGGTCAGTGGCGCACGCCGGAAAACACCTTGCAACTGCTGGCGCTGGCGGGCGGCTGGCCCGGCGCATGGTTGGCACAGCAGGTCTTGCGGCACAAGTCGCGCAAAGTGCCTTTTCGGGTGATCTATTGGCTGATGGTTTTGGCCCACGGCCTGCTGCTTTGGGCCTGGCTATTTTGGCCGCCGTTGAGGCTGCTGCTGCCCGTCTGGCTGTAGCTCCAGATAATCCAGTCGCTCAGCGCCAAATGCCTGGACGCGCATGGGCCATGACACAAGCGTAACAAGCGCTTTACATTGAATAATTTCGCGGGTTTAAGATCCCCGCATGTATAAAAAACTCTTTATCGCAGCGGCGCTGGCCTTGCCCGTCCTTGCTGCACAGGCGCAATCGACGCCCGCAAAAAAACCCCTGGTCGCCCGCATCCTCAAGATGCAGCAACCCGGCATCGAGGCGATGGCCCGCGCCATGACGGAAAGGCCCGCGCTCGACCTGCTTGATCGCGCCGGTGCGGTACTTCCGGAGCGCGTGGCAGCCGACAAGCGCGATGCCGTGGGCAAGGACATTCAGGCCGACGTCAAGAAATACCTGGACGACGCGGTACCGCTTGTGCGCGACCGCGCCATCAAGCTGGCCCCCACGACCATAGGGCCCCTGCTTGAAGAAAAATTCGGCGAAGACGAGCTCAAGCAGCTCGCCACCTTCCTGGAGTCGCCGGCCTATAACAAGTACCAGCAACTGGGCGGCGACATGCAAAAAGCGTTACTGGAAAAACTGCTGGCCGAAACACGCGGCACCATAGAACCCAAGATCAAGGCACTGGACCAGACGGTGGCAAAACGCCTGGGGCTTGCCGCGCCAGCCGCGGCGCCTCCAGCCGGCAAATAACAGTCGCGCCCGGCCCTGCCTGGATCAGGGCGACAGTTCGGCCAGCCTGGCTTTCAGCGCCACGTTCTCCGCGGTGAGTTCCGCGATGGTCTGCCTGAGCCGGGCAATCACGCCCTCGGGCGTATCAGGCTCGGTGCGTGCCACCGCCTTGGCGGCGCGCACTTGCCGTGCCGCCTGCTGAAGGTCTTTTTTACCCCCGGCCACGGCCGCCACCTGCTCATTGACAGGCAGCGTGGCCACGCTGGCCGCCGCGTTGATGGAGATGGTGCCCGACTTCACCGCCGCCACCAGTTCGGGCGCGGCCGACTTCTGGATTTTTTCAATCTGGCTGATGGTGTTGCTGCTGATGCGCGCCGCCCTGGCCATGGCTTCACGGGTCAGCGTGGCCTCGGGCGCCGGCGCGGCCACAGCCACGGGCGCGGAGGCCGCAGAAACATCCGCAGGGGCGGCCTCGTCCCACGGCGGTGATCCGGCGGGAACCGCCGCAGTAACCTCTTCAGCCGCCGTCTGTTCGCGCGCGGCCAGGATGTCTTTCTTGCGCAGGGCCAGCACGCCGCGCTGGAAATCCGACACACTGCGCCGTCCCAGGTGCTGGTCAATCATCCACAAGTGGACGTCGGCCAGGGACTTGAAATGCTGGTGCTGCACGGTGTTGAAAGGAATACCGTGTTTGCTGCAAATGCCATAACGGTTGTGCCCGTCCACCAGCACGTCACCCCATAACACCAGCGCGTCGCGGCAACCCTCGGCCAGCAGGCTGCGCTCCAGCGCCTGGTGTTCGTCAGGGGTCAGCGGATCGATGTAGGCAAGCAAGTCTTCGTTGACCGTGATGTTCATTGTGAATCTATGTATTGGGCAGGTATGTGTAAAAAAGGGCTTCTCCCGCCATGCGCCGGCCGCAAGGCTGTGTGACCATTCAATGGCGCGTCAACAGGTGGCCGTGCACCGTGTTTCATGCAGGACGGGCGCAGCCCGGCAGCAAGCCGGGGCAGGACCGCACAACGGTAGCGGAAGAAAGCTGGGCCTGCATCATAGCCAAGGTCTGCAGGCCGGCCTGCGGTACACCCCCAGCGCCGCTCATGGTTTTAGTAAAAAGTCGCTGTAACCGGCACGCATTTAGCGTCAGCCGCTATCAAACCAGTAGCACCCTCATTTACCCTCAGGCAATCACGGCTTCCACATCCGCATGAAACTTGGCAGCGCACCACTCCGTCGCGCCGAACTGCAGCAGCGTATTCGCGCCGCTCGCCGGGGTCGATTGGGCTGAAACGCCCAGCGCAAAGTCTTCGTCCAGCGCGCCCCAGAAGGAGGCGACGTTTTTGTTCCAGTAATGGATGGACTTTTCGGTCTTCGGTATTTCGGGGATCAAGGTGCTGCCCAGCACGCGCGACTGGCCCACGCTGTCGGGCAGCACGCTAAAGGCGTTGGCGTGGTCGCCTTCGTGCAGGATCAGGGCGACTTGTTCATCGTGCTGCATGCATGTTCCCTCGTTCTTTTAAACCCCACTATAAAACGGAGCCAAACTTGAACGGGGGTTCAGGCAGATGAAGAAGTCCAGGCCGCTCCTTAATTGATAGCTGGCTGCGCCTGCGGCATATGTACTGCAGCCCGATTTACCATCCAGTAAACCCCTGCGTGAAGTCAGAAAAATTCCGCCTGGGACTGAAGCGGTTCGGCACTTTCAGCGCTGATCGTGACTGCGATCATTTGCGCCAAAGTGATCCTCTCAAAAAAATGCACACCACATTTCTGGATCGTTACAGAAACAAAACCAGAGAATCAGCTCGGACTGATCTTTAGTTTGAGTTTTTCGATGATTCTCTTGTTGTTGCTCGTGGTCACATCCAGCCTCTGTCGAAGCTCTTCTATGGAGCCATTTTTAGGATAGTCAAAACCTTGAGCCGCAAGAATCTGGCGATATTTTTCTGAACCGATGACTTTTTGCAATTCACCCTGTATTTGATCGGCAAGCGGCTTGGGTGTGCTGCTCAACATATAGACCCCGATGCCGGCGTTGGGCATGACAAAGTCAGGCATTCCCAGCTCGGCAAAGGTGGGCACATTGGGCAGATAGGGGGAGCGTGTGGCTGTCGCAACTGCCAGTGCATTCAGCTTTCCGCTCTTGATAAATGGAAGCACGGTGCTCACGACATCAAACGTCAGTTGGACGTGGTTTCCCATCAAATCGGTCAGCGCGGGCGCCGAGCCCTTATATGGCGCCACGACCATGGAGTTCTTGCTTTTTTCCCGGAGAATTTCGCTCAAAAAATCTGATCGATTCCCGGGACTCAGGCTCGCGATGCTGACTGACTGGGGCTTGAGCTTGGCATACTCGAATAATTCCGGGACATTGCGTGGCGGAAAATCAGGATTTTTCACCAGGACATGGACCATGCTTGCAGCTTCCGCCGCGTAAGTAAAGGTCATGCGCGGGTCGTAAGGCATTTTTACGGCGAGCGGGATATCGGTGATGAGGCTCGATGGTCCAACCATCAAGGTATGGCCATCGACAGGTGCACCCATGAGTGCCCGTTCGGCGATTACGCCCGAGCCACCTGGCTTGTTGTCCACCAGGACAGTCTGTCCAAGGTCGGTTCGCAATTGTTCGGCAAGCAGGCGTGCGACTGCATCCGAGATACCGCCGGCTGGCGCAGCGACTATCAATCGAATGGGCTTGTCGGGCCACTTTTGTGCCTGTGCTGGTGATACCGCCACCAGAAAGGACAAGACGGGTATCGCGAGTACTTTTAGCTTCAATGAGTTAAATATCATGTTGCTTCACCTTAGAAATGGATTTTTATTGAAAAATATCGACAACTCAGTTCAAGTCCGTATCTTCAGTATCACGAGGCACTTGAGTCGCCCGGCCCAACGCAAAACGCTGCATTTGCATCATCTGGTCACGAAAGTTCGCGAATGAACGCTTCGGCCTGTGGCCAGTCGCCAAAACCGGATGCGGGGTTGAGGTGCCCGACGCTGCCGAGATCAGCCGTCTCGCTGCCCCAGGCGCCGGCCAGCTCGCCCACACGCTCATATTCTCCAAGCGGATCGTTGCGGCTCATCGCGACCAGGCTGCGAAACGGCAGGCGCTCACGCGGCACCGGCAGCCAGCCGCCAGCCTGCAAGGCCTCCAGGTTCGGGTAGCCGGCCGGCATGGGGCGGTCGAAATCGGGGGGAGTCGCCAACAAGGCGCCGCGCACGGCATGCGCATGGCGCGTGGTCCTGGCCCAGTGCGCCACCATGACGCAGCCTCCGCTGTGCGCAACGATCACGACTGGGCCCTCAATGGCCGCAATCTCGCGCTCGATGGCCTTGATGCGGTCGGCGCAGTTCAGGTCTTCCCGGCCCATGGGTGGGACCGTGCACACTTGCGGCAAGCGCGCCGCAAGCAGGGTTTGCCAATGCTCGCTGACCTGGTCGCGCAGGCCGGGGACGATCAGAACGGTCGGGGCCATTGATAGCATGTTGGTCACATTAATATGGCAGGTCGCCGATGATTGCCGTGCGATCCATCTTGCGATGGCATGGTGGGTAATCCATCACTGCGTAGTGCTGGGTCGAACGGTTGTCCCAGAACGCAACAGTGTTCTTCTTCCAGCGAAAACGCACCTGATATTCCGGGATGCAGGCCTGACTGGTCAGGTAATTGAGCAGAAGGCTGGCGGCCGGCGCCTTGTCCTGGCCGAAGCGCACGTTGGCCGGCGTGTTGTAGTTGGTGAAGTGCGTCGTGAAGCTTCCGTTGACAAATAGGATCTTCTCTCCGGTCTCTGGATGAATACGAACAACCGGATGCTCGACCTCCGGGTACTGGGCCCTCAGCGCAAGGCGCTTTTCGATAGGCATCGCAGCGCCAAAGCTCGGTTCGATACTATGGCGCGCGCGCAATGGGGCGATCTTCGTCTTGATATCTTCAGGCAGCTGCGCGTAAGCCTCGACCATGTTGACCCACATCGTGTCGCCACCTACGGGCGGGCATTCGACACAGCGCAGCACTGCGCCCATCGGAGGTTTTTCACGCCAGGTGGCATCCGTGTGCCAGGAATTTTCGTGTCGCTCGGGAGGGCTTTCCGGGGTTTTGTAGATCTGAACCAGCCCCGGATGATCGGGATGACTGCCCACCACGGGATGCTCCTCCAGCTCACCGAAGCGGTGCGCGAAGGCCACATGCTCGGCGCGCGTGATGTCCTGGTCACGAAAAAATATCACGCGATGCTTTAGAAGCAGCGCGCGGATCTCCGCCATCAACGAGTCGTCCTCGGCTGCCGCTCCCAGGTTGACGTTGCCGAGCTCGGCGCCAATCGTGCAAGTGAGCTGCTCGACCTGGATCGAGTTGCCCAGCGAAGTCGCGCGGACCACTGCGGGTGCGGCTTGAAGGTCTTGAGTCATGATTACTTATCTCCTGTTATAGAAGGTATAAAATGGCGCGATAAGTCAAGTGTGGCTGCGGCAGACTGGCCACGCTTGTCAATATATGACATGCATTTAGCATTTCGTGCCAATTCAATATACCAATGTCATCTCTTGTTCGTGCGGCGTGTCTCACCAACTACAGCGAGGTGGCCCTTGCCGCCGGATTGACCCCAGCCCGGATGCTTCTGGACGCGGGACTCAGCCCTAGCGTATTACATGAACCGGATCTCATGATCCCGGTGGAGCGTGTCGGACGGCTGCTCCAGGCATCTGCGAGCATGTCGGGCAACGAGAGTTTTGGGCTCTGCATGGCCGAGTCACGCCTGTTGTCCAATCTTGGGACTGTAGGATTGCTGATACGCGACCAGGCGACGCTGCGTGACTCGCTTTACATGCTGATGCGCTACCGGGGGTTGCTCAACGATGCGCTGTCGCTGGCCATCGAGGAAAGCGCCGGAATGGTCATTATTCGGGAAGAGGTAATGGCTGGCAGCGCGCATCAACCCACGCGCCAGCGGGTTGAGCTGGCACTGGGTGTCATGGTGCGCTTGATACGCCAGCTCCTCGGGACCAGTTGGCAGCCGCGGCGCGTGTGCTTCGCGCACTCCGCGCCGCGTGACCTTGGCACGCATCTGCGCCTGTTTGGCCGTTGCGTCGAATTCGACTATGACTTCAACTGCATCACCTGCGCGAAAACCGACCTCGATGCACGCAATCCGTCAGCCGATCCGGCAATGGTGCGCTATGCGCAGCAGTTGATAGACGCGTCAGCCAAGTCGCAGGATGCAACAATGCTTGAGGACGTGCGGCGCACTATCCTGCTGCTGCTGCCCAGTGGGCGCTGCAGCATCGAACAGGTGGCTGAGCACCTGGGTGCGGTGTGCCGCACGGTCCAGCGCCGGCTGGCGGAACAGGATCAGAGCTTCTCGTCGGTGGTTAACGATATCCGCAAGGAACTCGCTATGCGTTATGTCCTTGAGAGTGATCGCCCGTTAACCGAAGTGGCGGCACTGCTGGGTTTTTCTGCGCCTAGCAGCTTCTCACGCTGGTACCAGGGCCAATTCAGTTGTAGCGCCAAGGAGAGCAGATCAACACTCCTCGCTGCTCGCCGCCGCCGCGCAGCGGTATAACCCGCTACACGCCGACACGCAGCCGCTCAAACGCCAACGTTACGCCACACTCTTCCAGATTGCCCGATGGGCACCCAGTTCGGGAGGCGGCAAATCAGCCCTTGGCCGAACGCCATCCATCAACATAGGATTGGCCACCATGGGCGGGACGCTTGTATCACTGGACTCCAGCTTCATGCCACGCGCGGCCACATGCGGGTGCGCCATGACTTGGGCAATGTCCAGAATCGGTGAGCAAGGGACGGCGGATTGGTCCAGCATGCGAACCCACTCGGCCGTGTCGCGCTGCAGCGTCCACCCGGTAATCACGGGCACCAGCGACTGGCGGTTTTCAACCCTTGCCGGATTAGTGCTGTAGCGCAGATCGCCGGAAACAGCGGGCTGGCCGGCCGCCGCGCAAAAACGGGCAAACTGGCCGTCGTTTCCTACCGCCAGCACCATATGGCCATCGCGCGTAGGAAACACCTGGTAAGGAACGATGTTCGGGTGGGCATTGCCCATGCGGGTTGGCGTCGTGTGGCCAATGAGCTGGTTACTCCCCTGGTTCGCCAGCATGGCTACCTGCACATCGAACAATGCGGCGTCAATGGTGCGACCGCGCCCCGTTTGCTGCCTCTCATACAACGCAGCCAGGATGGCCGTGGTTGCGTAGACGCCGGTCATCAGGTCGGTCACAGCCACCCCCACCTTTTGGGGTTCAGCGCCCTTGTCACCGGTGATGCTCATCAACCCGGCTTCCGCCTGAATCGCAAAATCGTAGCCGGCCTTGTGTGACAAGGGGCCATCCTGTCCGTAACCGGTGATCGAGCAGTAGATCAGCCGGGGGTTGATGGCGCGCAGACTGGCGGCATCCAGCCCGTACTTGGCCAGTTGCCCCACCTTGTAGTTCTCAATCAGCACATCGGCGTCTCGAGCCAAGGCCTGTACCTGCGCAATGCCGTCCGGGCTGGCGATATCGATGGCCACCGAGCGCTTGCCCCGGTTGGCGCAGACGAAATAAGCCGCGACCCGCTGCTCGCCCTCACCCCACCAAGGCGGCCCCCAGGTGCGGGTGTCATCGCCCGTTCCGGGACGTTCGACCTTGATGACATCCGCGCCGTAATCGGCCAGCATCTGGCCAGCCCATGGGCCAGCCAGCACACGCGAGAGGTCGAGTACACGCACGCCGGCCAAAGGGCGTGGAGTTTCGCCAGCGCCGCGAGCGACCTCGGGGGCATGAGTTTGCAATTGGTCCATCCGGAATGCCTTGGTTCAAGCCAGTATCAGGAGAAGGCGGCAATGCCCGTGATGGCGCGACCGAGAATCAGGGCATGCACGTCATGCGTGCCCTCGTAGGTGTTGACCACTTCCAGGTTGACCAGGTGGCGCGCCACACCAAACTCGTCACTGATGCCGTTGCCGCCCATCATGTCGCGCGCCACGCGGGCAATGTCCAGCGCCTTGCCGCAGCTGTTGCGCTTGAGGATGGAGGTGACTTCAACCGAGGCCGTGCCCGCATCCTTCATGCGGCCCAGCTGCAGGCAGCCCTGCAGGCCCAGGCTGATGTCGGTCAGCATGTCGGCCAGCTTTTTCTGGATCAACTGGTTGGCGGCCAGGGGGCGGCCAAACTGGTGGCGATCCAGCACGTACTGGCGCGCGCGCTGGAAGCAGTCTTCGGCCGCACCCAGGGCGCCCCAGGCGATGCCGTAGCGCGCGCTGTTCAGGCAGGTGAACGGGCCCTTCAGGCCACGCACGTCCGGGAAGGCGTTTTCTTCAGGCACAAACACCTCGTCCATCACGATTTCCCCGGTGATAGAGGCACGCAGGCCGACTTTGCCGTGGATGGCCGGCGCGCTCAAGCCCTTCCAGCCTTTTTCCAGGATGAAGCCGCGGATCGCGCCTTCGTCGTCCTTGGCCCACACGACGAAGACGTCGGCGATCGGGCTGTTGGTGATCCACATCTTGGCGCCGGTGAGCGAGTAGCCGCCAGCCACTTTCTTGGCGCGGGTGATCATGCTGCCAGGGTCGGAGCCGTGGTTGGGCTCGGTCAGGCCGAAGCAGCCCACCCATTCACCGCTGGCAAGCTTGGGCAGGTATTTTTGTTTCTGCGCTTCGTTGGCAAATTCGTTGATAGGCACCATCACCAGGGAAGACTGCACGCTCATCATGGAGCGGTAGCCGCTGTCAACACGCTCAACCTCGCGGGCCACCAGGCCGTAGCACACGTAGTTCAGGCCAGAGCCGCCATACTGCTCAGGGATGGTGGCGCCGAGCAGACCGAGTTCGCCCATCTCATTGAAGATGGTGCGGTCGGTTTTTTCATTGCGGAAGGCGTCTTGCACGCGCGGCAGCAGGCGCTCCTGGCAGTAGGCATGGGCAGCGTCGCGCACCTGGCGCTCTTCATCGCTGAGCTGCTGGTCCAGCAGAAAGGGGTCGGACCAGGAAAAATGGGGATTTTTGCTCATGGCTTGTCTCTTTACAAAAAATGATGATGTCTTGATGATACTTTTGGCGTTTCGTGATAATCAAGCGATTGTTTTGCAATCTCATATGAGTTTTTGTATTAATTAAGCATTGGCTGATACAAAATCATGTTGACCGCCCCTCTGTGAGCCCTTTTCATGCGTCGCAAACTTCCATCCACCCAGGCACTCAACTGCTTTGAAGCTGCGGCGCGGCACCAGAGCTTCACGCGTGCGGCACAGGAGCTTGCCCTGACACAGGGGGCCGTATCACGCCAGGTGACCGCACTGGAAGCCTTTGTCGGTGTGACCTTGTTCAAGCGCAGCCAGCATGGCATGACACTTACCCCTGCCGGGGAGGATTACGCGCGCCAGGTATCGCGTCGGCTGGATTCCCTGGAGCGCGATACGCTGGACCTGATGGGGCGTCAGGGCCAGGGCGATAGCCTGACGCTTGCGGCCGTTCCCACCTTTGCCACGCGCTGGCTCATTCCGCGCTTTCCGCTCCTGGCACGCGAACAGCCGCAATTGCAGGTTCACATCGAAACGCGCACTCGCCCCTTTCTTTTTAGCGATACCGGGATTGACGCTGCGCTTTACGCCGGTACGCCAGAGCAGGTGCGCCAATGGGCCGGCACCCACGCCGCGCTGCTTTGCCCGGAGGATGTGCTGCCGGTGTGCAGCCCGGAGTTACTGGTGGATATGGGCGAAGTGAGCCCGGAGATTTTGGCAGGCATGCCATTGCTGCAACAGGCCACTCGTCCCGAGGCCTGGCGGCACTGGTTTGACGCGCAGGGCCTCTATGCGCCCCGCGCCATGGCAGGACCAAGGTACGAGCTTTTTTCAATGCAGACGGCCGCTGCGTGTTGTGGCCTGGGCGTGGCCCTCATGCCAACCCTGCTGATTCAAGCCGAACTGGCAAGCGGCGCCCTGGTCGTGGCTTGCCCCAGACCTTTGCGAGGTCAACGCGCTTATTACCTGGTGCAACCAGACTTGCCTGAAAGAGCAGCGCTGACTTGTTTCAAGGAATGGCTGCTAAGGCAAAACCACTAAACGCCCCCGACACTCTCGCATTGCCGACGGGACATCCTGCTCGCTAATCAGGCAAAGGAAGGCTGGTTTCGGTTTTTTCATTGAGGGTTTGGTGCAGGCTGACAAAGGTCTGGCTATCCACCACAGTGACCGGATAACTGCGAACGCGCATGCCGCCATGAGGCATGCACCCGTTGCGGATATCGAACTTCAGCCCATGGGCCGGACAGCGCACCTGCATGCCCTCAAGTGTGCCCACGACCAGCGAACCGCCACCATGCGGACAGCTGTCATCAATGGCGTAGAGCTTGCCATCGACGTGGAACAAGGCCAGGCACAAGCCCGCTTCGCGCACGATGGCGCGGCCGCCCGGTGCGGGCAGCTTGTGCTGTGGAATGTGCACCAGATCGCCGCTCATGCAGGCAGCGCACGCGGCGCTTCCAGGGCCTGGCGCATGCCGGAGAGCAGCAGTTCGGGCGGCTGCGCACCCGACAGGGCGAACCGTTGGTTGAACACAAAAAAGGGCACGCCGGGTACGTCCAAAGGCGTCGGTTTTCCCATGCCTGAGTCCAGCCATTGGCTTAACTCAGCGATGGGCAGATCAAAGTCCTGGGCGATGGCCAGCAAGGTGGCACGCTCACCCAAATCCTCGCCCCGGCTGAAATGAGCTGCCAGCAAACGCTCCAGCAATTGCACATGTTGCTGGGGCTTCTGACGTGTACTGGAAAACGCCAGCAACTGGTGCGCCAGCAGCGTATTGGGCATGCGCGCGATGATAGCGAAATTCACCTCGGCCCCGGCACTCAAGGCAGCCTGTTTAACCCGGTCCTGGCCTTGGCGTACCGCCTGCGCACTACCCTTGCGTTGAATGTAAAACTCGGTGAAATCCCGGCCTTCGACTGGTAGATCCTGGAGCAACTGGACCGAATGCCAGCGCACCTCCGCCATCACCTCAGGATCGGTCCGGGCCAGTTCGGCCAGAGCCTGGTCCAGATGGCGCTTGCCGATCAGGCACCAGGGACAGATCAGGTCGACATACACATCAATGACAAGTTCTTGGGTCACGCTTCGCTCTCGCTACAGTTCAGGTCAAAGATCAGGCCGCCTGGGTTGGAGGAAAATCCAGACGGATACCGACCATCAGCGCGATATCCGCACGATTGCCGGCACACGCTCGGAGGGCTCAATTGGGGCTGATTTGCAGCTTGAGCTTTTCAATGATTTTTCGGTTCTGATCCATGGTTGCGGCCATTTTTTTCCGAAGTTCCTCGATTGAAGCATCTTTTGGAATATCAAGGCTTTGCGCGGCAAGCATTTCGCGTAATTTTGGTGAATGCACGGCCTTGACCACTTCGCGCTGGATTCGATCGGTCAGCGGCTTGGGCATGCTGCTCAGAATAAAGACCCCGATGCTCGCATCGGCCAGGACAAACTCAGACAAACCCATTTCACCAAAGCTGGGGACATTGGGCAGGTAAGGGGAGCGTGTCGGCGATATGACTGCAAGTCCCTTGATTTTTCCGCCCTTGATCGTTTGGACAACGCTACCAGTCACGGTCTCGAAGCTCAATTGAACCTGGCCTCCCATCAAATCGACCATGGCAGGAGCCGAGCCCTTGTACGGAACGGCCAGGATGTTGTCGCCACTTTTTTCCCTGAGCATTTCGCCAAGAAAATACGAGCGTGTGCCGACGCTGACATTCGCTACGCTGACTGCCTTGGGATTGCGCTTGGCATAGTCAATCACTTCTTTGGGGTTGTTTGGCGGGAAATTTTCATTCGCAACCAGGACATGAATCATGCTGGCGACTGGCGCGACATAAGTAAAGGTCTTGATTGGATCGAAAGGCGTCTTGACGGTGAGCGGAAAGTCGGTCAGAAGACTCGATGGCGCCACCATCAGGGTGTAACCATCGGCAGGTACGCTCATCAGCGCCCTTTCGGCGATGACAGCCGAACCACCCGGCTTGTTGTCCACCAACACGGGCTGGCCCAGTTGGGTTCGCAATTGCTCGGCGAGCGAGCGCGCCACATTATCGATAATGCCGCCAGGAGGCGCGGGGACTATTAGGCGAATGGGTTGGCTCGGCCATTCTTGTGCCACTGCAGGCGATACCGCCGCGACGAAGGACAGTGCAGCTATCGCCAGGACTCGCAATTTCAATGAGTTGAATATCATGGAAGTTCACCTTATAAAAAGAAACGGAATTCTCAAATAACGAATATGGATGAGCCGGTTGTTTTCCGGCCTTCGAGGTCACGGTGCGCCTGCACCGCATCAGTCAGTGCGTAGCGCTGATTGATCTCGATGTTGATGCGGCCGGCCGCCACATGACCGAATAACTCATCGACCAGTTCCGCCTTTTCGACCGGATCCGCGATGTAGTCGGCCAGACCCGGACGGGTGATGTATGCCGAGCCTTTACGGGCCAGGATCGCAGGGTCGAACGGGGGGATTTTTCCGGAGGCGGTGCCCACGCACACCAGCAAACCGCGGCGCTTGAGCGAGTCCAGCGAAGACATGAAGGTGTCTTTGCCGACGCTGTCAAACACCACGGAGACGCCCACGCCATTGGTGATCTCACGCACGCGCTTGGCAACGTCTTCATGGCTGTAGTTGATGATGTGGTCGCAACCGTGGGCGCGTGCCACATCGGCCTTGGCCTCGGTAGAGACGGTTCCAATCACATTGAGACCCAGAAGCTTGGCCCACTGGGACACGATCAGGCCCACTCCACCGGCGGCGGCATGCAGCAAGATGGTCTCTCCACCCTGGAACGGGTAGATCTTGCGGCACAGGTAGGAAGCCGACAAACCGCGCATGGTCATGGCTGCCGCGGTCTCGCAGCTGATGCCCTCGGGCAGTTTGATCAGCGGAGCGGCGGCAATCAGCCGCTCCGTGCTGTAAGCGCCCAGCGTGTTGGTAAAGCCCGTGTAGGTCACACGGTCACCGACCACAAAATCGGTCACACCGGCACCGACGGCCTCGATCACACCGGCCGCCTCGTTGCCTATGCCGCTGGGCAACGGAACCGGGTAAATGCCGCTGCGAAAATAAGTGTCGGCAAAGTTCAGGCCCACGGCCACATGACGCAGGCGAACCTCTCCCGGCCCCGGTTCCCCAATCTCAACGTCCTCAAAACGAAGCACCTCGGGCCCACCCGCTTCGTAGAATTTAACGACTTTTGCCATCTTGTCTCCTGTTATGTATCAACTATCAAAATTCATCTGCGGCTTGCCATTCCTGGCTTCACCCTGACTTTTCCACGCCCAGATTCCAATGCTGGTGCGTGCAAACCGAATTCCCTTGCCCATTGGGCGTGACGGACTCGTGCATCGGGAAGTGCCAGAAGTCCGGTCCATGGGGGAATTTCACATCCTGCATGTGATACCTATTCCCCCAGAGGCCTCAGTCCGGCTTGCGCAGAAAGCCCTGGTTGCCGCCCTTGCGATTGGGCGCAAAG
>JAZKCE010000037.1:0-4897 GCA_040388255.1 Pseudomonadota bacterium
GTCAACATCAAGGCCTGGATGCTGGCGCTCGCCATCGTCAGCGGCTGGATCGCCGGGCGCGCCGACCCGGGCCAGCGTTTTGCCGTGGTGCTGCCCGTGATGCTCGCCTATGCCTTTGTCAGCAACCTCACTTATGCGCTGGCCGGCTCGCTGCTGCGCGACTGGCTGGCCGGCCCCGATGGTTCGGGCCGCAGGCTGCTGGCCTTTAACCGCATCATGGCGCTGGTGCTGGTGGCCACGGCCCTCTGGATGCTGACCTTATGACCCCCGTCCACGACAGACGGCAAATCAGCAAGGGCCTGTGGATAGGCCTGCTGGGGATTGTGATTTTTTCCGCCACCTTGCCGCTGACCAAGCTGGCCGTGGGCTCCAGCAGCGCACCGCAGCTCTCGCCCTGGTTTGTCACTTTTGGCCGCGCCGCCGTGGCCGGTGTGCTGTCTGTCATTTACCTGCTGCTGCAATACACGCGCGGTGAAAGGCATGTGCCCGCGCGCAAGGAATGGGGCCTGCTGGCCTTTACCGCACTGGGCGTGGTGGTCGGGTTTCCGCTGTTCATGTCGCTGGCCCTGCTGTACGTGCCCAGCACACACGGCGCCGTGGTCACGGGCCTGCTGCCGCTGGCCACGGCCGTGGTGGCGGCGCTGTGGTTCCGGCAGCAACCCAGCACGGCCTTTTGGACCTGCGCGGTACTGGGTACATTGCTGGTGCTGGTTTTCATGGTGCTGCGCTCGCAGGACGCGAGCGGGCATTTCAGCATCCACCTGGCCGATGTGTTTTTGCTGCTGGCCATGGCCAGCGCCGCCTTCGGCTACATAGGCGGCGCGCGGCTGACGCCCTCGCTTGGCGCCGAGCGGGTGATTTGCTGGGTGCTGGTGATTTCCCTGCCGGTCACGCTGCCCATGGCTTTGCTGAATACGCCCACGGATGTTTACGCCATCCAGGCAGCAAGCTGGTGGGCTTTTGCCTATGTCGCGGTATTCTCCATGTGGCTGGGCTTTTTTGCGTGGTACCGTGGCCTGGCGCTGGGCGGCGCGGTGCGCGTGAGCCAGGTACAACTGGTGCAGCCGTTTTTGAGTTTGCTGTTCGCCGTGCCGCTGCTGGGCGAGCCGCTGGATGCCCTGACGCTGGGCTTTGGCGTGGCGGTGATCGCCACCGTATTTGTGGGCAAGAAGATGCCCGTCGGCCTGCCGGCCGCTTTGACAGGACAAGGAGAAAAATGAGATGAACTGGACGCAAGCATGAACTGGAAAATGGCCGATCGCGCCGAAAAAATGAACCCCTCGGTGATACGCGAGATTCTCAAGGTCACGGAAAAACCCGGCATCATCAGTTTTGCCGGCGGCTTGCCTTCGCCCAAGACTTTTCCCATAGACGCCTTTGCCGCGGCCTGCGCCACCGTCCTGAAAACCGATGGCGAGGCGGCGCTGCAGTATGCCGCCAGCGAGGGTTACGGCCCGCTGCGTGAATGGGTGGCCGCGTCTTTGCCATGGCAGGTAGACCCGGCGCAGGTTTTGATCACCACTGGCAGCCAGCAGGCGCTGGACCTGATCGCCAAGATACTGATAGACAAGGGCTCGCGCGTGCTGGTTGAAACGCCCACCTACCTCGGTGCGCTGCAGGCCTTCACGCCCATGGAGCCGGAGTTTGCAAGTGTCGCTGGCACCGCGGGTGGCCTGGACCTGCAGGACCTGTCGGACAAAGCCGCCGGCGCACGCTTTTTGTACCTGCTGCCCAATTTCCAGAACCCCACCGGCAACTCCATGAACGAGGCCGGCCGCGTCGCCCTCAGCGCCGCGGCCGCCAGGCTGGGCGTTCCCATTGTTGAAGACAACCCCTACGGCGACCTGTGGTTTGATGCGCCACCGCCGCTGCCGCTCACCGCGCGCAACCCGGAGGGCTGCATTTACATGGGTTCGTTCAGCAAGACACTGGCGCCCGGCCTGCGCCTGGGTTTCCTGGTCGCGCCTAAAGCGCTTTACCCCAAGCTGCTGCAGGCCAAACAGGCGGCCGACCTGCACACACCGAGCTTTAACCAGCGCATGGTCTATGAGGTGCTGAAAGACGGCTTCCTGGACCGGCATGTGCCGACCATACGGGCGCTGTACAAAACGCAGCGCGACGCCATGCTGGCGGCGCTCGAAGCCAACCTAGCGGGCACAGGCGTGACCTGGAACAAACCCGATGGCGGCATGTTTTTGTGGCTCAAGCTGCCCAAGGGCATGAACGCTGTGGACCTGCTGCCGCTGGCCGTGGAACGCAACGTAGCCTATGTGCCGGGCGCACCGTTTTACAGCGGCACGCCGGAGCACGGCACCTTGCGCCTGTCCTTCGTGACATCCAGCATCGAACAGATCAACACCGGCGTCGCTGCGCTCGCGCAGGTCTTCAGGGAGAACCGGCCATGAACGGACTGCATATCTGGGGCCGCATGAGCTCCGTCAATGTCAAGAAAGTGGTCTGGACGGCGCAGGAGCTGGGGCTGGACTTTCAGCGCACGGAGGCCGGCGGCCAGTTTGGTGTCGTGAAGACACTCGGCTACATGGAACTCAACCCCAACTCGCTGGTGCCGGTGATCGACGACGACGGCTATGTGCTGTGGGAGTCCAATGTCATCGTGCGTTATCTGTGCGCTAAATATGACGCCCCCACGCTTGCCGCTTCGCGTGCTGCGCTGCCCCCCGAGGGGGCGCGCCTTGCTTGGGGCGGCCCGGCGCGGCGGCCCTCCCCCGGCCCGCTGTACCCCACCGATTTGCGCGAGCGCTTTGACGCCGAACGCTGGATGGAATGGCAGCAAACCGCGGTCAACCCGGCCAGCCGCCCGGGCTTTTTGCAACTGGTGCGCACGCCGGCCGCGCAGCGCGACATGGCGCAGCTGGCCGAGTCCAACGCCGCCGTCGAAGCGCTGATGGCGACGCTGGATGCGCATCTTGCGGGACGCAGCTTCATGGTCGGCGAGCGCTTTTCCATGGCCGACATTCCGCTGGCATGCGAAGTGCATCGCTGGTTTGGCATGCCGCAAGCGCGCCAGAGCCGCCCCAATATCGAACGCTGGTATGCCAGCATCAGCGCCCGGCAAACCAGCAAGGGCGTGCTGGACCTGCCACTGTCCTAGAAAGAAGCAAGATGCAGCAGCGCCCCTTCAAACAGGTAGACGTTTTCAGCGCAACGCCTTATTACGGCAACCCGCTGGCCGTGGTGCTGGACGGGCGCGGCCTGGACACCGCCGCCATGCAGCGTTTTGCGCACTGGACCAACCTGTCGGAAACCACTTTTTTG
This sequence comes from Pseudomonadota bacterium, assembly GCA_040388255.1. Taxonomy (GTDB): domain Bacteria; phylum Pseudomonadota; class Gammaproteobacteria; order Burkholderiales; family Burkholderiaceae_C; genus Polaromonas. The sequence continues at coordinate 3,277 of JAZKCE010000037.1, forward strand.
CTGCCACCCGAGGATGCGTCCGCCGACTACAAGGTACGCATCTTCACGCCCGGCGGCGAGATGCCTTTTGCCGGCCACCCCACGCTGGGCAGTTGCCACAGCTGGCTGCAGGCGGGCGGCAAACCCAAACGCCGCGACATCATCGTGCAGGAATGCAAGGTGGGCCTGGTCAACATTCGCCGCGAACCGGGTCAGACTGATCGCCTGGCATTTGCCGCACCGCCGCTCAAACGCTCCTCGCCCAGCCCGGTCATGCTGGCCCAGGTGGCGGCGGCACTGGGTTTAAAAGCCACACAAATTACGGCCGCGCAATTGCTGGACAACGGCCCGCTCTGGCTGGGTTTGCTGCTGGACCACCCCGAAACGGTATTGCAGCTGACGCCCAACCACCTGGAGCTGGCCAAGCTGAACATCAAGGTCGGCATTGCATCCCTCTACCCAAAAACCGAGGCACCGCCGCTGATAGCACGCGCCAACCGCGAGGCCAAGGCATTTGGCCAGGCCGCGACAGCAGACACCCCTGTGGCCGCCGATATGGAAGTGCGCGCCTTTGCCGCGCCCATGGGCATCAACGAAGACCCGGTCACCGGCAGCCTCAATGCCAGCCTGGCGCAATGGTTGATGGCCGAGGGTTACACCCCTGAACGCTACATCGCTTCGCAAGGCGTTTGTCTGGGGCGCGCGGGACTGGTCTACCTGGAACGCGACAGCAGCGGACAGGTCTGGGCCGGTGGCGAGTCCGTCACCTGCCTGGACGGCAGCATCACGCTGTAAGGGCTTGTTCAAGGCCTCACCATGAACACCAGCGCTGCAACACCGGCTTCAACAGTGGACCACCTGGTCGTGGCCGCTGCCAGCCTGGCCGAGGGTGTGCAGTGGTGCGAGCGCGTGCTGGGCATCACACCCGGTCCGGGCGGCGAGCATCCTCTGATGGGCACACACAACCGAATTTTCAGCATCGCGTCGCCGCTTTTCCCAAACGCCTACCTTGAAATAACTGCTATCAATTCAGGAGCTGCCTGCACCCGCCCGGAGGGAGCCAAGCGCTGGTTTGACCTGGATGACCGGGTGCTGCAAGCGAACCTGTCCGCGCACGGCCCGCAACTGGTGCATTTTGTCGCCCGCACCAGACATGCGCAGGCCGGCACCAGGGCCTTGGCGCGTTTGGGACTGGACCGCGGCGAACTGCTGCAGGCCTCGCGCATGACGGCGCAAGGCCTGCTGAGCTGGAAGATCACGGTGCGCGAGGACGGCCAGCGGCTGTTTTTCGGCGCCCTGCCAACGCTGATCGAATGGGGTGAGGTCCACCCCTCCAACAGCCTGCCGCCCTCGGGCATCACGCTGCAATCGCTGCAGGCCAGCCATGTGCGGCCCGAGGCCCTGGGCGCGGCCTACGAAGCCATAGGGCTGGTGAATGTGGCTGTCGTGCAGGGCCGCCCGAATCTTGTCGCCACGTTGCAAACGCCGCGCGGGCCGCTAAAGCTGGAATCAAAAGGCCACTGAACGCGGCAAGATTAAAGCGCTGCCACCAGCTCAGGCACAGCAGTAAACAGGTCCGCCACCAATCCATAGTCAGCCACAGAGAAGATGGGCGCCTCTTCATCCTTGTTGATGGCAACGA
>JAZKCE010000038.1:0-25033 GCA_040388255.1 Pseudomonadota bacterium
TCGCCGTCATCGGTCAGGCCGACGTTCGTGAAGATCACGTTTTTGTCGAGGCTGGCCATGCAGTTCGGGTTGGTGTGGAAGTTGGTGCCCGGAGCCACGCCGAAATAGCCGGCCTCGGGGTTGATGGCACGCAGCGAGCCATCGGCTTGCGGCTTGATCCAGGCGATGTCGTCGCCTATGGTGGTGACTTTCCAGCCCTCAAAACCGGCGGGCGGCACCAGCATGGAGAAATTGGTCTTGCCGCAGGCCGACGGGAAGGCCGCTGCGACGTGGTATTTTTTGCCTTGCGGATTGGTCACGCCGAGGATCAGCATGTGTTCGGCCAGCCAGCCTTCGTCGCGGCCCATGTTGGAGGCGATGCGCAATGCGAAGCACTTCTTGCCCAGCAGCGCGTTGCCGCCATAGCCGGAACCGTAGGACCAGATCTCGCGCGTTTCGGGGTAGTGCACGATGTACTTGGTCTTGTTGCAAGGCCACTTCACGTCTTTTTCGCCGGCGGCCAGCGGTGCGCCCACGGTGTGCACGCAGGGCACGAACTCGCCGTCCATGCCCAGCACGTCAAACACCTGCTTGCCCATGCGCGTCATGATCTTCATGTTGACGGCAACATAGGGGCTGTCGGACAGCTCGATGCCGATGTGCGCAATCGGCGAGCCCAGCGGGCCCATGCTGAAAGGCACCACATACATGGTGCGGCCGCGCATGCAGCCGTCAAACAGCGGCGCCAGCGTGGCGCGCATCTCGGCCGGGGCCATCCAGTTGTTGGTCGGGCCGGCGTTTTCCTTTTTGGCCGAGCAGATGTAGGTGCGGTCTTCCACGCGGGCCACGTCGCTCGGGTCGCTGCAGGCCAGGAAGCTGTTCGGGCGCTTGGCTTCATTGAGTTTCTTGAGGGTGCCAGCGTCCACCAGTTGCTGGCACAGGCGCTGGTACTCGGCCTCGCTGCCATCGCACCAGTAGACCTGGTCGGGTTTGCACACGGCCACCATGTCGGCAACCCAGGCAATCAGTTTTGCATTCTTGACGTAGCTGGGCGTATTGAGCTTGAGCCCTTGCATCGCGGGATGGTTCATCGAAAACTCCAAAGTTAAAAAGCGCTATTTCGGCAAACGTCCAGAGCGGTCTTCAGGCTGCACCTGCCGGCGCGGCGATGGCCTCCAAACGTCTGTCGAAATCGCGCTTGAACAGTGCGGTGGCGCAAAGTCAAAATCAGAAGGCGGCGGGATTTGTCCCCGGCCCGCCAGCCTGAAAATTCATTTTAAGAACTTCGGAGCGCAGTTACCTGCCTGTTACAGGCAAAAGATATGCAAAACATGCATGAGGTTATGCATGTAAGTAAGAGGGTAAAAACAGGTTTATTGCCGCGCAAATGCCGCCACGTTGCCTGCGGTATTGGGCTTGGCGGTATTGAGCTGGGTATTGGTGATCTTGATGGCGGCGATATAGCCTTGCGCCGTGTCGCCCACGAAGCGGCCGACGATCATGCCGTTGCTTGTGCCGGTGCATCCGGTCGTGCAGGTCGTGCCCGCCAGGGTGCTCGGGCCGGCGCCCATGGCCCAGACGGTGTTGGCTGGAATGGCATAGCTGGTGGCCGTGCTCTGCAGGGCGTTGGTGCCAAAAGACATGCTCATGGCCGACAGGCTTTTGATCTGTTGGGCGCCGAAATCCATCAACAAATTGCTGCCGGTAAAGGTGCCGGTGCGGCCATAGTTGTCGGTTGGCGCCGTGCCGCCGGCATAGTTGTACTGGGCCATGCCCGAGCCGGGCAAGGTGATGGCGGGGGTGTCTCCAATAATATGGTGCTCGCCCAGTCGGTTGATCGAACCCGGGTCCGGTGGATCGTAGGTCCAGTAGGCCGCCGCTGCGGCGCTGCTGCCGAAGGTGCGGGGCGGTGGAAAAGCGGCGACAAAGGTTTGCGCATTGAAAAACAGGACGTTGGTGTTGCTGATCTCCGAAGCCTTGGCCTTGATTTGCGCCAGGCTGAGATCCTCGGCGTTGAGATCGGTGACATCCGTGGTGGCCGAGAAACGGCTCTTGAGCTCAACCAGCGTGATCCGGTTGCTGCCGCCGCGGTTGGCGACGCCCGGCTGCTCGGTAACGATGTCGCTGGTGAGCGGTGCGACCAGTTCGGTGGCGGGCGCGCGTTGCTCCGTCAGCTGCGGTGAGGTGGATGTGCGGGCGCCTGAGCCGCGGCTGGAGCCACTGCTGGCGTCGCCATCCTGGCTGCCGCTGCCCGACGTGCCGCGGCCCCGTGCCGCGGAACTGCCGTCGCTCAGTATGGCGGGCGGCACCAGCAGGCGCACCGGGGGCACGTTGGCCGAGGGCACATGAAAGGAGTCCTGCTGGCCAAAGTCCCTGGCGCCGGCGCCGTTGGATACCGTGATGCGTCCGTCGGTCACGCCGCCAAAGGTGCCGTTGAGCTCGGGCGACCCGTCGGGCCGTGTGCAGTCGTTGTTGCAGGAGACCACGGTGAAATGCGTTCCGCGAATGCCTATCGTGGCGGTGGGCGTCTGTACCCGGTAGTTCGTCTGGTTGGCCTTGCCGATCAGGCCGGTGATGGTGCGCATGCCGCCCTTGAGCAATCCCATCAGGGAGCGGTCGGTTTCGGCGTTCTTGTCGAACTGGTAGTTTTCGATGCGGAACTGGCTGTTGGACCGCAAGGCCACCACCGATTCGTCGGTGAAGCGGACCTGCAGCGCACTTTTGTCGCCGACGGCCAGCACATCGCCGCTTTCAACCGGCGCGCCGGCCTGCAGCGGCAGTTGCCGGCCATCGCGCTCCAGCGTGGCGCTGCCCGCGACGGCCAGTACCCTGCCCGCGGGGACCGCCCCAACCTGGGTGGCCGCGCCAAGCGCCAGAACGGCGCTTGCGATGGTGCTCTTTTTCATGGCAGTTCCCTTCGGTGAATGGGGGCTACTTGAAGTCGTAACGCAGTTTCACGGCCAGCGAATCGCGGGCGTACTTGAAAAACCCAATGGTCGATTGCTGCTCCACATGCTGGTATTCGCCGCGCACTGTCCAGTTGCGGTCAAGCGCGTAGCCGGCTGACAGGTCCAGCGAGAAAAAGTCGTCGCGCCGTGGCGCCAGGCCTGCCGCATAGTCCCGCTCGTAACGGCTGTTCTGGTAACTCAGGCCGCCCATCAAGGTCCATTTGGGCGCCGGCTGCAGGATGCCGGAGGCGCGCACGCCCCACAGGCCGCGTGACAGGTCCGGCCTGTCCTTGCGGTTTCTCTCCTCGCCGACGTTCAGGCCAAGGGTGAGTTCAGGGTTCCAGGCCTGCGCAAAGGTCCGGGTCCAGAACGCCGTGAGGTTGGTCAGGCGGCTGTCCCGGACATCGGCGCCCGAGGCCACCTGAACGGTCTTGTTGAGATCCAGGTAGGTGTTGATGTTTTTATAGGCCTGGTCGGAATACTGCAGCGACAGGCCATAGCGGTTGAACTGGTCGCGCTGGTGCTGCCACTCGCTGACCAGTGTGGTCAGGTCCAGGTAGGACTGGTTGTTGACCGAGAGATGGTTGAGGTCGATGCCGAAGCGGTACAGGTTGCGGCCATCGATGAGGGAGACGCCGCCTTGCAGCCCCAGCAGCGACTGGTCAAACACATCGTTGTTGCCCAGCCTGTGGAGGCGGCCTGAGAGCTGACCGCCGCCATACAGGGCCACGCCGGGGGCGACGGGGTAAACGCCCTGCAGGCCGGCCGCGACGGTGCCAAAAAAATCAGCCTGCTGCTCGGAGGACTGCCCGGGCGCCACGATAAAGCCGGCCGGCAGGCCGGCGACCTGGCCGCTTTTGATGCCGCTGTTGATGTTCGTGTCGTAACCCCCGCCGATTTCCACAAAAGCCGAAGAGGTTGGTTTGTAGCGCGACTCGCGGGTGTGTATGGCATCCATGAACTGGACGATGCTGTCGCGCTCCGTGCCCGTCGCCCCGGGGAGCAGGCCGGAGAACTCCTCGCGCGCGCGCTGGTCGTCACCCAGTATGAAATAACCCCGGGCCAGCTGGAACAGGGCCGAGCGGTTGTCGGGAAACTGCAAAAGGTAACGCTCCAGCGCCAGCACGCCTTCGCCGGGCGCCCCGGCATTCAGCGCCGCAATGCCAAAGTAAAAATCAAACAGGGGGGTGCCCAGGGCATCGGGGGTTGCCCTGCCGGTCTCGTAGGCTTCCTTGTCCTTGCCTTGTTCGAGCAGGGTTTTCACATCGTCGGCGGGGCCGGCAAGCGCGGCGCAACTGGCCATGCATAAGGCTGCAGCCAGTGCGAAGGTGAAAGTGCTAGTGGACGGGCGTGTTCTGGTTTTCATCGTCCCCGGCTATCCTGATCCCGGTCGGAAAAGGTTAGCACAGGCGCTTGCAAATGGATACAAACTCACCCGAAATCGGTAAAACGGCAGCGTCGGCGTTGTGTGGCCGCTGAATTTGGGGAGGATGTGGTTCCGGCCATGATTTTTGACCGGAATCTGGTGCGGCCTTGTTTGCGCGGCCCTGGCGATAGCGCCGGGCCGGGGCAGAAGGCTGCGGGGAGATTCTTTTAGAGGGGGTGTTGCCTGGCGCGCTTCAGGCCATGAACACGGCAATAAAGGCCAGCAGGAACATCAGCACACCGCCTACGAGGGGCAAAATCAGGGGCGCGGCAAAGGCGATGGATTCAACGGCATCCGGCTCTTGTGCTGCGGCGTGGGTGGTCTGGTCTGCGGGATTGGACATGGGGATTCCTGAAACTTTTTTGGAAAAACTTTTTACATTTTACCTTTTCAGGGCGCGGGGCTGCAATCCCACACACTTGCATGCAAAGAGGCCAGTCTGAACATGTTTAGACTGGATGGCTTGAATGGAGCCCCCGCATGAATACCCCGGTCAAATCGTTTACCTTGTGCGTCCTGACGCTGGCCCTTGCCGGGCTGGCAGGCTGTGCCGCCACCGGCCCCAACAGCCCGTCCGCCAAACCGGTGCTTTATCCGAATGCCATGCTGAACCGCGTGGGCGCGGCGCAGGGCCAGGCAGAAGCCAGTGACTGCATGTCCCGGGCCGCAGCGGCTGGCCTGACACCGGATGAAAAAACCAATGCCGTGGGCCGCCGCGCCGGCGAGGGCGCGGCAACCGCCGGTGTGGCCTCCGCCGTGGGTGCGCTCCTCACGGGCCGCAGCAGCGATGTGTTGCGGTCCGGCGCAATTGGCGCCGCCGTCGGCGGCTCGGCGGGCGCGGTGTCGGGGGCTTTTCACAATGACAGGCCTAACAGCACCTACCGCCACTTCGTGCAGCGCTGCCTGGGTGAAAAGGGTTTTGAGGTGATTGGCTGGAACTGATAAGCCCCCACGCTCTCCACTTCGTGTGATTCGCTGCCCCCCGAGGGGGCTGGCCTTGCTTGGGGCGGCCCTGCGCTGCGGCCGATGGCCCTGAGCCTGTCGAAGGGTGTTCCCGTGGGCGTTCCAGGATGGCGGGAATCCCTGCTCAATGCTCTTCCCTGGCCTCAAACCCCGCGGCATTCAGGGCAGCCAGCACCTGCTCGATATGCGGCCGGCCACGCGTCTGTATCACCAGCTCGATCTCCACGTTCTGGGCTGACAGCATGGTGAAGGCGCGCTGGTGATGCACTTCGTCGATGTTGGCGCCGGCATCGGCCACGGTCGCGGTGATTTTGGCCAGTGAACCCGGCACGTCGCGCACGCTGACCTTGATGCGCGCCAGCCGGCCGGCACGCACCATGCCGCGCTCAATGATGGCGGCCAGCAGCAGCGGGTCGATATTGCCGCCGCACAGCACCAGCCCGACTTTTTTGCCGGCAAACCGCGCCGGGTATTTGAGCAGCGCCGCCAGGCCCGCCGCGCCCGCGCCTTCAACCAGTGTTTTTTCAATCTCCAGCAGCATCACCATGGCCTGCTCGATATCGCCTTCCTCAACCAGCACCATGTCGTCCACCAGCCGGGCGATGATGGCGCGTGTCATCTCGCCGGGTGTTCCCACAGCAATGCCCTCGGCAATCGAGCTGCTGCCTTGCGGGTGATGCGTGCCCTTGATGGCGTTGACCATGGCCGGAAAGCGCGAGGTCTGCACGCCTATGATTTCAATGCCTGGCCTGATGGCCTTGGCCGCGGTGGCCATGCCTGCGATCAGGCCGCCGCCGCCCACCGCCACCACCAGCGTGTCCAGGTCCGGCAGTGCGTGCAGCATCTCCAGCCCGACGGTGCCCTGGCCCGCGATGATGGCTTCGTCGTCGTAAGGGTGCACAAACACCAGGCCCTGTTTTTCGGCGAGCTGCAGCGCGTGGGTACGCGATTCATCCAGCGTGTCGCCGTGCAGCACGATCTCGGCGCCAAAGCCGCGCGTGCGCTCGATCTTGACGCCGGGGGTAAAACGCGGCATCACGATCACGGCGCGTACACCCAGGCGCTGTGCGTGATAAGCCACACCCTGCGCATGGTTGCCCGCGCTCATGGCGATCACGCCGCGCCGCCGTTCGTCGGCTGACAGTTGCGCCAGCTTGTTGCAGGCGCCACGCTCCTTGAAGGAGGCGGTGTATTGCAGGTTCTCAAACTTCAGGAATATCTGCGCACCGGTGATCTGCGACAGCGTGCGTGACTCCACACAGGGCGTATCCAGCAGGTGGCCTTGCAGGCGCAGGGCGGCTTCTTCAATATCGGTCAGCGTGAGCATACAAGTCCTCCTTGTCGGCGGGGCACTTGCGCGGTTTGGCCGGCCGCCGCTGATTTGATGGATTATGGGACGCGCCGGGGCGCTGTGTGGCGTATTCCACACGATCGTTGCCAAGAAGAGTCTTCCATGATGCTTCAAGCTGCGTTATGGTGAGAGCCTGTCTGGAGGGAGTCCGGCAAAGTTCTTTACAAACCGGGAGTTTGTTCATGAGCAAGCGTTCCATGAGTGAGCAGCAATGGCTGCTGTCCCCTGGCCTGAAGCAGGCGCCGGTGCTGGACCTGATGTGTTCGCACTTTGTGCTGACGCTGGCCGCGCGCCAGGGCGCCAAATTTAATGTGCGGCGTGATCTCAACAGCCTGCTGTCGCTATCGGGCCGGCACCTGGTCTGGCCGCTTCCCGCCATGCAGCGCCTGCGCGAATTCCTGGGACGCCGCTGCAAGGACAACGAGTTCTGGCTCGGCCACGAAACCCTGAGCGACGCCGAATTCCTCGTGCGCCACGGCACCTGGCGCGGCCCCTATGAAGAAGGCACGCTTTTTTTCTACCTCGACGAGCACGCCAAGGACCAGCCCAAGGATTTGCTGTCGGTGCTGGCGGCCACCGGCGACTGGCTGACGCAGGCCCTCAAAAAACAGTCCACGCTGGTCGAGAAAAACATCGATGCGCTGGCCACGCTGCTGCTGCTCAACCGGGCCGAGCGCGCGCTGCTGCTGTACGGAACGCTGGCGCGTTACCAGCGTGACCTGCGTTCGCTGCTGGTCGAGTTCAAGGTCAACAACGCGCCCGAGGCCTATGCGGCGATTGCCGACGTGGCAGGCGTCAAGGCGCACGAGGTGGCCGACGCGCTGCGGGCCGGGTCGCGGCTGGAGCGCATAGGCATGGTGGAAAACCTGATTTCCGAACACAACATCACCGACTTGGCCGATTTGATGAAGGTCAGTGAAAAACTGCCGCCCGTGCTGATGCGCGAATACCGCGACCAGAACGAACTGATGGCCGTGTTCACCCGACCCGCCGCGCCCAGCAGCCTGGGGCTCGCGGATTTTGCTTTTGTGCAGGAAGACGCAGACGTGCTGGTGTCCCTTTTGCGCAATGCGGTGGCCGGCAAGGAGCAGGGCGTCAATGTGCTGCTTTACGGGCCACCCGGCACCGGCAAGACCGAGCTTGCCAAGGTCGTGGCGCATGCCGCCGGGCTGGATTTGTTTGAAGTCGAATACGCCGACCGCGACGGCAATTCGCTGAGCGGGCGTGACCGCTACCGCTCCCTGCAGATCGCGCAGGTTTTTCTGAAGGGCAGCACACATTCGGCGCTGCTGTTTGACGAGGTGGAAGACGTCTTTCCGCCTATCTCGAACGAGGCCGCGCAATTGATGGCGCGCTCGGAGCAACTGCCTTCGCCCGTGAACGGCTCGGTCAACGGCAAGGCCTGGGTGAACCAGATCCTGGAGTCCAACACCGTGCCCACGCTATGGGTCACCAACCGCATCGAGCAGATAGACCCGGCCTTTCGCAGGCGTTTTGCCTACCATCTGGAGCTGCGCTCGCCGCCGCCCGGTGCGCGTGAAGTGGTGGTGCGCAAAACGCTGGAAGGCGTGCAGGTCAGCGACGCCTTTGTCGCAAAACTCACGGCGCGCAAGGGCCTGACGCCGGCCCAGATACGTACCGCGGTGCGCTTTGCGCGCCTGGCCAGCGCACCCGAGGAAAAAATGGATGCCGGGGTAGACGCTACGGACATGCAGGCCATCCTGGCCGGTGGCCGGCCTGCGCTGATGGAGTCGCTGATAGAGCGGCAGCTTAAAAATGCCGACGTGGCGCTGGGCAACAGGGAACAGGCAAAAGGCCGGCGCAGCGTGACGACTTACGACCTGGCCATGCTCAATGTCGAGTCGCGTTTTGAGGTGCCGCGCATTGTCGAGGCGCTGAAAAGTCGCGGCCACGGCAGCCTGTGTTTTTACGGCGCGCCCGGCACCGGAAAAACCGCGCTGGGCGAACACATCGCCAGGGCGCTGGACCAGCCGCTCATCATCAAGCAGGCCAGCGACCTGATGAGCAAATACGTAGGCGAGACCGAGCAGAACATGGCCGCCATGTTCAGGGACGCGGAAACCGAAAAAGCCGTGCTGCTGCTCGACGAAGCCGACAGCTTTTTGCAGGACAGGCGCGGCGCGCAGCGCACTTACGAAGTGACCGAGGTCAACGAGATGCTGCAGGGCATGGAGCGTTACACCGGCATCTTCATCTGCACCACCAACCTGCTGGAAAGCCTGGACCAGGCGGCGCTGCGGCGTTTTACCTTCAAGATCAAGTTCAAGCCCTTGACGGCCACGCAGCGTGAAACGATGTTCATCACCGAGGCGCTGGCGGGTGATGCTGCGCAGTTGACATCAGACCTGCGCGCACGGCTGGCGCAACTGGCCCAAATCTGCCCCGGCGACTTCGCCGCGGTCAAGCGCCAGACCGACATTCTTGCGGCGACCTTTACGGCCGATGAGTTCATGAGCCAGCTCGAAGCCGAGCACCGCATCAAGCCCGAAGTGCGCGAGGCGCGCAGCATGGGTTTCATGCATTGAGTGCGTTTTCTCCGTAGCCGCGTCACTAGCTTATGACGCTTCTATCTGTGGACTCTGCCATCCCCGGCGTCCCTACAAATAAGCACTAAGGATATAGAAATCCATTCGTTCCCATTTAAGTGATCGCTTCCTAAACTGGCCCTCCGCTGCGCGCTTCGAGCTCTCGATGCAGCAAGCGGTTGACTCAAGGAGTGCGAACGATGGGAACAAGAGATTTCGATAGGCAGGTGCTGTCCGGCGCGGCAGGTTCTGTACGGCATGAAGTCGATGTGCTGGTGATTGGCGGCGGGCCGGCCGGTGCCTGGGCTGCGATCAGCGCGGCTGCGACAGGTGCAAAAGTCTTGCTGGCCGACAAGGGCTACTGCGGCACATCGGGCGCGACCGCGCCATCGGGCACCGGCCTGTGGCATGTCTCGCCTGATGGTGATGCGCGCGAAAGCGCCAAGGCCAGCCGGCTGGCGATGGGCGGGCACCTGGCCGAGCATGCGTGGATGGACCGCGTGCTGGCACAGACCTGGGCGAACGTCGACAAACTCACCGAATGGGGCTATCCCTTCCCGGTGGATGCCGACGGGCAACTGCGCCGCACCTCGCTGCAAGGGCCTGAATACATGCGGCTGATGCGCAAGCAGGTGAAAGCCGCAGGCGCGCGCATCATTGACCACAGCCCGGCGCTTGAGTTGCTGGTGGATGAACATGGTGTGGTCTGCGGCGCGACTGGCGTCAATCGCCAGAGCGGCGACACCTGGGTGGCGCGTGCCGGCGCGGTGGTGATGGCGACGGGCGGCTGCGCTTTTTTAAGCCGGGCGCTGGGCTGCAATGTGCTGACTGGTGACGGCCACCTGATGGCAGCCGAGGTCGGTGCGGCGTTGTCGGGCATGGAGTTTTCGAATGCCTATGGTCTGGGCCCGGCGTTCTCGTCGGTCACCAAATCGCTGTTTTACAACTGGGCGACTTTTTATTACAAGGACGGTTCGCCGATTGAAGGCGCGGGTTCGGCGCGCGGGCGCAGCGTGATTGCAAAAACGCTGCAAAGCCAGCCGGTTTTCGCCTGCCTGGACAAGGCCGACGACAACATCAAGGCCTGGATGCGCACTGCCCAGCCCAACTTCTTTGTGTCCTTTGACCGCCAGGGCATCAACCCCTTCACCCAGCATTTCCCGGTGACCCTGAGGCTGGAAGGCACGGTGCGCGGCACCGGTGGCCTGCATCTGGTAAGCGAGGACTGCGCGACCTCTGTGCCCGGTCTGTATGCGGCCGGTGATGCGGCCACACGCGAGCTGATCTGCGGCGGTTTTACCGGCGGCGGCAGCCACAACGCGGCCTGGGCGCTGTCGTCGGGTTTTTGGGCCGGCGCGGGCGCGGCGGCTTTTGGCCGCAATGCGCGAAGCAGCGCAACACGCATCGCACTGCGTACAGGCGGTGTGGCGCTGCAGGGCAAGGGCAGCCATGCACCCGATAGCGCCGAAGTGATACGCGCCGTGCAGGCCGAGGTGTTTCCCTATGAGCGCAACTGGTACCGGCGTGGCGACGTACTGGAAGATTCCCTGCAACGCCTTGACGCGCTGTGGGAGCGCCTGCGCAGCGGTGCGCCGGCGGCCAATCCACAGGAGGCCGTGCGCGCGCGTGAAGCCGCCGCCATGCTGGCGACTTCGCGCTGGATGTACCGCAGCGCTTTGCAGCGCACCGAAACCCGCGGCATGCATCGCCGCAAGGAGCACGCGGCGATTGACCCGGCGCAGCGGCACCGGCTGCTCAGCGGCGGGCTGGATGAAGTATGGGTACGCAGGCATGCGGTGAACGCCGCACCGTCCCTGTCCGCAAACACGGCGGAGGCCGGCGCATGATTGAAATCGTCAGTGCCGAACGCTGCACCGCCTGCAACATTTGCGTGCTGGCCTGCCCGACCAATGTGTTTGACATGGTGGCCGGCAAGCCGCCCGTGATTGCGCGCCAGGCCGATTGCCAGACCTGTTTTATGTGCGAGCTCTACTGCCCGGAAGACGCGCTTTACGTCGCGCCTATTGCCGACCATGCCGCCGCGGTTGATGAACATGCGGACGGCACGCAGGCCCTGATGGGCAGCTACCGCAGCGCCATAGGCTGGGGCAAGGGTCGCAAGCCCACGGCCAGTGCCGATGCCAGCCACGAACTTTTAAAACGAGCCCACTGAATATTTCACTACTCTCATGACTGATCAGAATTTCATCAAACGCCTGGACGCAAGCCGCCCTTCATCACAACGCCGCCACCTGCTGGGCACGGCCTTCGCGGCAGCCGCATCGCTGGCGCTTCCCGGTCTGAGCGGCGCGCAAACCGCCGCGACCGGCAATGCCCTGCGCCTGGGTTTTATAGGCCCGGGCAAAAAGCCTTCCTCGGCGACGGGCTGGGCGCTGCAGCAGGGCCAGTTGCAGCGCGAGCTGGCGCCGCTGGGTTTCACGGATGTCGTGACCCGGGTGTTTCCCAACGGGCCCGACCTCAACGAAGCCTTTGTTGCCGGGCACCTTGATGTTGGCATTTATGGCGACACACCCGCCGTGGTGGCGCGTGCGCAGGGTTTCCAGGGCAGCCTGCTGGGTTTTGACAATGTCGGCCTGAATGTCTGGCTGCTGACGCCGCGCGGCGGTGTCAAAACCGTCAGGGAACTGGAAGGCAAGGTCGTTGGCGTGGCGCTGGGCTCCTATATGCACCGTTATGTGCTGGGCCTGCTCAGGGAAGCCGGCCTTTCGAAAGCCGTCAAGGTGGTGCACATGCTGCCGCGCGACGGCGAGCCGGCGCTGGAGCGCGGCGCCGTCGCGGCATTTGCCGCGCCCATCAACACCGGCCCGCTGCTTGAAGCGCGCGGCTACCCGGTGATTGACGAGGCGGAAAAGCACCCGTCGCTACGCGGCACTTCGGTCATCATCGCCGCGCCAAAACTGCTGGTCGCGGCGCCCGGCCTGCCGGCCGCCTGGGGCCGCGCACGCACCGCGGCGCTGCAGGACATTCGCCGTGACAGCGCGGCGTATTACGTCTTTCATGCCGAGGCCAGCGGTTTCCCGGTGGCGGCGGTAAAGGACTCTTACCCGCTTTCGCACTTCCCCGACACGGCTTACCCGGCGGAAGGGCTCAGGCTGATTGAGGAGGTCAAGCGCTTTTTGCTGGCGGAAAACCTGATCCGGCGCGACTTCGATGTGGCGCAGTGGAAAATCGCCGGTGCGCTTTGATGCTTCAACTGCTATTGAATTGATAGCTTGCTGCGCTTGATTGGCGCCCGCTGGCGCCTGGTTTTATTCAAATAATCAGAGCTTCACCAGCCGGATGGCCTTGCGCGAGCCGTCGTTCATGTCCCGCGTGGCCTGCAGCATGCGCGCCAGGCAGGCGGCGGCTTCCGCTGGCGCCAGGCCGGCGGGCTCGCCCAGGTGACCCACGGCGATGTGAAACTGCAGCGGCTCCGCATCGGGCAACTCGTTGGATGGGCGCAGGCCGCTGGCAAGGATTTTGGTGGCCACGTCGTTGGCTTCCCTGGCGTTGATCGGGCCTTCCATCAACAGGGCGAACTGGCTGTCGCCGACACGCGCCACGGTGTCTATGGGTCGCGCCACGGTGCGTATGCGCGCGGCAGCCATCACCAGGGCGCGGTCGCCGGTTTCGCGGCCATGCCGGCTTTGCAGTTCGGCCAGGTTGCTCAGGTTGACGAGCAGCAGCGCAAAGGGCTGCGGATAACGCCCGGCCGTGTCCAGCGCCTGGCGTAATTTTTTGACCAGCCCCTGGGCCGAATGCAGGCCGGTGAGCGGGTCGGTGGTGCGCAGCGCGGTCGCCCGCGCGCTGGGCTCGCGGCGTTGCGCCACCCGGCGCAGCAGGCCGTAAAACAGTATGGGCGCTTCAATGGCGGAGGCCAGCATCATGCCGGACTCGGTCAGAAAGCCAGACGAAATCAGGCCGAAGTTGCGCAGCAGCGGGAACAGCGTGGCCAGCAGCACCGGCAAAAAGCCCGCGGCAATCCAGCGGGCGTGGCGGTCGCCTTCGACCAGCGAGACCCCGACCACCATCAGCAGCACGACCATGCCCGCGCTGATCAGCGTGTTGATCATGGCAAAACTCTCCGGGGTGGGGGACACCGCGTCCAGCAGGCCGATGGCCGGCAGCAGGCCCATCAGCGCCAGCATGAACCAGTCCAGCGCCCGCGAAAAGCGCCGCGGCGTGGTAACCGTGCGCACAAACCACATGGCCGTCGCGGCGGCCGCCACCGGCAGCAAAAAGATGCCGATGTTGTTCAGGCCCGGCCAGGAGGGCCACCAGTACAGCCCGGCCACGCCGGTAAAAACGCCCTGGGTTCCGGCGAACATCGTCATGTACACCGCATAACTGCCAAAGCCCCAGTCACGGTAGGCCAGGGCATTGGCCAGCGCCAGCGCGATCACCAGCGCCGCCAACCCGAAATAAGCGCCCAGCAACATGTGCTCCGACTGGCGACTGGTGATCAGCTGCGTGTCGTTCACGACGCGCGGCAGCATCGAAAACGGCACGCGCGCATGGCGAATCCGCACGTAATAAGACACGGTTTGCCCGATTTCATGGCTCATTGCAAACGCCGGATAGCGACCCGGCAGCGGCCAGCGGTCCATGCGCAAGGTGTCGCCGGCCTGCTGCTGCACCCACTGGCCAGTCTGGTTTCGGAAGTACATGCTCACATCGTCAACGCCCGGCAGTGGCAGGGTCAGGCGCCAGTCATAGGCCGGATTTTTGACGACCGCATCAAAGCGCAGCCATAGCGCGCCCGCTTCAATATAGTGCGGCGTGCTGCGGTCCACCGGTGCAAAACGGTTCGCGGGTTGTTGCGTCATCTCCTCCACGGTAAGTTGGCCCGTGGCATCCAGCATGAACTCGAGCGAAGGGTCCAGCCAGACCGGGCTGGTGTCGCTGTCGAGCACCAGGACAGGCGCCTGCTGGGCATGCGCGTACGGACTGGCGACGGCAAGCAGCAGCAGCAGCAGGGCAAGCGCCCGCCGCACAAAAAAAACGGCTGACGAAGTGGCCGCCTCCCCGTTGGCCCTGATGTTTTTGAAAACACGCACCACCCGATTCTGCAATAGGCGGGTGTTTTTGGGGTCCTGTCGGGGTGTGTTTTTCCGGGCCGCCGTCAGGACCGGCTGGCCGGCCCCGGCTTGAAGGCATGCCGGTGCTCCCGGGCCGCTATAAAAACAATAGCTGCCTGCGCCCAAAAACAGGCGGCCAGAGCCTGTTTTTATTTGAAATTTCAGAATTTCACCTGGCGGATCGCCTTGTGCGAGCCGTCGTCCATGGTCCTGACCACCTGCAGCATGTGCGCCAGACGGGCCTCGGCCTGCGCCACCGCCACCTCGGTGCCCTTGCCGATGTGCCCCACGGCAATATGAAACAGCAGGGGTTCGGCGTCCGGCAACTGGTTTGACGGCCTGAGCCCGCTGGCGAGGATTTTGGTGGCGATGTCGTTGGTCGCGTCAAGGCTGATGGGGCCTTCGATCAGCAGTGCAAACTGGGTGTCGCCGACCCGCGCCACCGTGTCAGTAGCCTGCGCAATGCCCCGAATGCTGGCCGCCGCTATCACCATGGCGCGGTCCGCCATTTCGCGCCCATGCTGCTTTTGCAGGTTGGCCAGGTTGGCCAGGTTTACCAGCAGCAGCGCAAAAGGCAGCTGGTAACGCTCGGCCGTGGCCAGTGACCGGCGCAGCTTGTGCAATAAAACCCTGGGGGAGTACAGGCCGGTGAGCGGATCGGTATTGCGCAGCGCCGTGGCGCGGGCGCTGAGGTTGCGCCTTTGCGATACCCGGCGGTGCAAGCCGTAAAACAGTATGGGGACTTCAACGGCTGAGGCGATGATGCGGCCGTACTCGGTGAGGAAGCCGGAGGGAATCACGCCCAGGTTGCGCAGCAGCGGCGACAGCGTGGCCAGCAGCACCGGCAAAAAGCCCAGGGCCACCCAGCGGGTATCGCGGTCGCCCTCGAACAGCCCCAGGCCCACTCCAAACACCAGGGCGGCCATGCTCATGCTGATCAGGATGTGCAGGATGATAAAACTCTGCGTCGTGGAAAACACCAGGTCCAGCACGCCCGCCATAGGCAGCAGGCCCATCAGCGCCAGCATCAGCGTGTCCAGTGCGCGCGAATAGCGCCCCGGCACGATCACCGTGCGCGCAAAAAGCAGCCCCGTTGCCGATGCCGTGAGCAGCAGCAGCAAAACGCTGGCGTTGTTCAGCGCCGGCCATTCCGGCCAGATGTAGAGGCCGGCCAGGCCGGTATACGCGGCCTGCGCGCCCGCAAACATGCTCACATACAGGGCAAAAATGCCGAAAGCCGCATCGCGGTAGGCCAGCGCATTGGCCAGCGACAGCAAAACGACCAGCGCCGCCAGGCCGAAATAAATGCCCAGCAGCATGTGTTCGTTCTGCCGGCTTTCGACGAACTGCGAGTCGCTCACAATGCGCGGGAGCACCGAGTACGGTATGCGCATGTGGCGTATCTGCAGGTAATAACGCACGGTTTGGCCGGTCTCGGGCGCCAGGTCAAACACCGGGTAGCGGCCGCGCTGTGTCCAGCTGTTCATGGGCCGGGTGTCGCCGGCCTGCTGGCTGACCCACTGGCCGGCCTGGTCGCGGTAGTAGAGGGTCGCCGCGTCCAGCGTGGGCATGGGAATGGTCAGCCGCCAGTGCGGCGCCGGGCTTTTGGCCTGCACGTCAAAGCGCATCCACAAGGCACCGTTTCCGATCTTGTAGGACTTGTCGGGCTCGACCGGCGCGAATCCGGCGGCGGGCTGTTGCGCGATCTGCTCCAGGGTGAGTTTGCCGGTTTTGTCGAGCAGGAAGCCCAGGGACGGCGCCAGCAGGACCGGGCCGGTGTCGGTGTCCAGCACCAGCGGCGGCATCTCGGCCCGCGCGGGCAGCGCCAGCACGGCCGCCAGCAGTGCCAGCAGCACCAGCATCCGGTTTATGAGAGCGGCCACAAATCTCCTCCCTGCAATCTTCTGAATATCGCGCACCCCTGATTCTGCAATAGACACGGGTTTTCAGGCGGGTTTTTGTAAGGGCGGCAAAGCTTTCTGGCCCGGCGGCCCCTGGCGTGCTCCTGAATCAGTAGCGGACTGCGCCCGTCATCCGGCGCTTGCAGCCGGATTTATGCCTGATCGGAGGCGCAAACACGCAGGACTTCAGCGCCGTAGGCATCCAGCTTTTTGGCGCCTATGCCGGCAATGCCTTCGAGGTCGCGCAGGTTTTGCGGCGCGCGCTCGGCAATCGCCCGCAAGGTGGCGTCGTGAAAAATCACAAAGGCCGGCAGGTTGTGCTCGCGCGCGATCTCGGCGCGCCAGGCCTTGAGTTTGGCCAGCCGCTCCAGCGCGCCGGCATTGAGTGCGGCTTCAGCCAGGCCCTTGACGGAAGTTTTGGTGCTCTTTTTGGCGCGGCTGGCCTTGCCTGCGGCGGCCTGCTCGCGCAGCACCACGCTGGCCTCGCCCTTTAACACCTGGCGCGCATCCGGCATCAGCTGCAGGGTGCTGAAGGCTTCGGTGTCTACCCGGACCATGTTTTTCGCAATCAGCTGGCGCAGCACGGCGCGCCATTGCGCCTCGGCCAGGTCGGCGCCTATGCCGAAGGTCGAGAGTTTGTCGTGGGCGAACTGCGCCATCTTCTCGGTCTGTTTGCCGCGCAGTATGTCCATGATGTGGCCGGCGCCAAAGCTGATGCCGCTGGCCTGCTGCACGCGGTAAATGCAGCTCAGCATCTTGCGCGCGGCTTCGGTGGCATCCCAGACCGCCGGCGGGCTTAAACAGTTGTCGCAATTGCCACAATAAGCCCCCACGCTTTTCACTTCGTGTAATGCGCTGCCCCCCGAGGGGGCTGGCCTTGCTAGGGGCGGCCCGTCGCTGCTGCCGCTGGCCAGCTCTTCTCCAAAGTACGCTAACAAAGCAGCACGCCGGCAGCGTGTGTCCTCGGCCAGGCTGAGCAATGCATCGAGTTTGCCGCGCATCACCTGCTTGAACTCCTCGCTGGCCGCGTCGCTGGTGTCTATCATGCGGCGCTGGTTGACCACGTCGTTCAGGCCGTAGGTCATCCAGGCATTGGCGGCCAGGCCGTCGCGCCCGGCGCGGCCGGTTTCCTGGTAATAGCCTTCGATGTTTTTTGGCATGTCCAGGTGCGCGACAAAACGCACGTCGGGTTTGTCTATGCCCATGCCGAAGGCAATCGTCGCCACCATCACCATGCCGTCGTCGCGCAGAAAGCGGTCCTGCCGCTGCTGGCGCAGCGCTGAATCAAGCCCCGCGTGGTAGGCCATGGCCTTGAGGCCGGCGTCCTGCAGCATGCCGGCGATTTCCTCGACGCGCTTGCGCGACTGGCAATAAACGATGCCGGCTTCGCCCGCGTGTTCGTTTTCTATAAACCGCAGCAGCTGTTTGGTGGCGTCGGTTTTTTCGACAATCGTGTAGCGGATGTTGGGCCGGTCAAAACTGCTGACAAACTGGCGCGCATCCTCCAGCTTGAGGCGCTCGACCATGTCCTGCCGCGTCAGCGCGTCGGCGGTGGCCGTGAGCGCCATGCGCGGCACGTCCGGGAACATCTCGTGCAACAAGCTGAGCGAACGGTATTCGGGCCGGAAGTCATGGCCCCACTGGCTCACGCAATGCGCCTCGTCGATCGCAAACAGGCTGAGCTTGCCGCGCTCGTTGAGCGAGCGCAGCAGGTCTTTCATGCGCGGCGTGTTGATACGCTCCGGCGCGGCATAAACCAGGGTCAGTTCGCCGCGCAGCATCTGCTTTTCAAGCGCGCTGCTTTCTTCAAAGCCCTGCGTGGAATTCAGGAATGCGGCGGACACACCGGCCTCATGCAGCGCGCCGACCTGGTCATGCATCAGCGCGATCAGCGGCGAGATCACGATGGTCACGCCGTGGCCGGCGTTTTGCCGCGCAATCGCCGGGATCTGGTAACACAGCGACTTGCCGCCGCCTGTCGGCATCAGCACCAGCGCATCGCCGCCGCCGACTACATGGTCGACGATGGCTTCCTGCGGGCCGCGAAAGCTGTCATAGCCAAAGACGCTGCCCAGGATGTCCAGCGGAGAAGGTGAAAGCGTGATGGAGGACAAAAGCGGGAGTCAATCAGTTGGAGAAAGCCGGCAAAACGCTATGAAAAAAGGAGCTGCTTACGCTCGTCAATATTGGGCTGCAGGCCTTTTTTGCTTACATCTGTTCCCAGGGCAGGCCGTCAAAGCGCCAGCCGGACAGCGTGGAACGCCGGAAATGCTCGTCAAGCTCGCCTTCAAAACCGTGCACCACATGCTGCACGTTCGAAAATCCGGCGGCTTCCAGCGCCTTGCCGGCGTCCTGCGTGCGTTTGCCGGAGCGGCAGATCAGCAGCACCGGCTGGTCCTTGCCGTTGCCTTCGCGCTCGACCGCCTCGGCAAATTTGGCCGGGTCGGGCTGCAGGTCGGGGTATTCGTACCAGGGCACATTGACCACACCGGGCGGCCGGCCCACGTAGAGTGACTCGATTTCCATGCGCACATCGACAAACAGGCTGTCGGGGTGCGCTTGCAGCCAGGTCCAGGCTTCTTTGGGTTGTAGGTTTTTCATGCGGGCACGTCTGTAAATCCATTTTTCGGGCGAATTGCCGCACTGAGCGTTAGCGAACATCGAAACGTTCGGCGGTGCTCGGAATCCTCATGCACCCAAGTGCATTCCGGTGTCCTGCGCTCCGGGCGCCTTGCACTTCATCCTGAAAAGCTGAATTTCCAGAAGTGCCCGAGTGCGTTTGCTACAGGCCTTATTGTCCTTGAAACTCCCGGGCAGATTTCGGGGGACTTAAAATCTGGCAATCATGAAGCCCATCACCTACACCCGCGGCCAGCAGTTGCCGGCCATCCTGGAAAAACGCATTGCCATTCTTGACGGCGCGATGGGCACCATGATCCAGCGCTTCAAGCTCAATGAGGCCCAATACCGCGGCGAACGCTTCAAGGACTTCCACAAGGACGTCAAGGGCAACAACGAGTTGCTCAGCCTGACGCGCCCCGACGTGATCCAGGACATCCATGAAGGTTACCTGGCCGCCGGCGCCGACATGGTGGAAACGAATACCTTTGGCGCCACCACCGTGGCCCAGGCCGATTACGACATGGCCGACCTGGCGATCGAAATGAATGTCGAATCGGCCCGCATTGCGCGCGCCGCCTGCGACAAGCTCTCCACGCCGGACAAACCGCGCTTTGTGGTTGGCGCGCTGGGCCCCACGCCCAAAACCGCCAGCATCAGCCCCGACGTGAACGACCCTGGCGCGCGCAACACCAGCTTTGAAGAGCTGCGCAAGGCCTATTACGAGCAGACCGAGGCGCTGGTCAGGGGCGGCGCCGACGTGCTGCTGGTCGAGACGATTTTTGACACGCTCAACGCCAAGGCCGCGCTGTTTGCGATTGACGAGTATTTCGACAATTCCGGCGAACGCCTGCCGCTCATCATCAGCGGCACCGTGACCGATGCCTCCGGCCGTATTTTGAGCGGCCAGACCGTGACGGCTTTCTGGCACAGCGTACGCCACGCCCAGCCGCTGGCCATCGGCCTGAACTGCGCGCTGGGTGCGGCGCTGATGCGGCCCTACATCCAGGAGCTGGCGCGCGTGGCCGGCGACACCTACATCAGCTGCTACCCGAATGCCGGCCTGCCCAACCCCATGAGCGACACCGGTTTTGACGAAACCCCCGATGTGACCTCACGCCTGCTGCATGAGTTTGCCGCCGAAGGACTGGTCAACATGGTGGGCGGCTGCTGTGGCACCACGCCTGACCATATCCAGGCGATTGCGAAGGCTGTGACCCCGGTGGCGCGGCGTGGTTTATCTTCAGGGGTGTTTTACCGCGAAGCGGCCTGAAGTGGCATGAACCGGTCCTGCTCCTGGGGGCAGCGCGCGAGGCGAAGCGAGCGGGAGGTATTCTTCAAGCAGGGGCCGCGGGACTGGCTTTGCCAGACCGCAGGCGCAGCGGCCCCCTCGGGGGGCAGGGCGCTTGCGCGGTGTGAGCAACCGTGGGGGCTACATCAGGCGTTCAATTTCCTGCTGCATGGCCTGCACCAGCTGGCTATAGAGTTTTAGTTTTTCTGCGGTCTCGCGCAGCCGCTCGGCCACCCGCAGCGACACGGCAAACATCAGCTTGGCCGCCGTTTTCGGGTTGTCGGCGCTGAGTTTTTCAAGGGCCGCACGCGACAAAACGGCGCAGCGCACATTGGTGCTCGCGGTGCATGAGGCCAGGCGCGCCTGGCCGTCCACCAGACCCATCTCGCCCACCAGGCTGCCCGGCCCGAGCACCGTGACCGTCACGGGCGCGTGGCGGCTGACCACAATGCTCTCGACGGTGACCTCGCCTTCCAGCAGCAGCACCATGTAGCCGGTGTCCCGCGTGTCGCCCTCGGTGATGAAGGTGGTGCCCATGGCAATCCTGCGCGGGATCATGTAGCTCACCACCGTGAGCGCTTCCTTTGGGGTGAGCTGCATCAGCGCGGTTGGTGCGATCAGCAGTTCAGCGGCCAGTTCCGCCGTGCTGGAGCCTTTAATGGCACGCATGCGTTCCTTGGGAGGCATGCGCTCGGGCGCCTCCACTGGCGCCTCTTTTTTCCTGTCAAACAGGGCTTTAAACATGAATCTTTTCCGGGAGTTTTGCCGTCTCTGGCGTGGCTGTGGCGCAACGGTTGGCGAACGACTAAAATAATGGTAACCCAAGGAGCGTTGCAGCGAAACCATCGTTTTGTCAGGCTTGGGTTACAGATGTTTCCTCCCGGAAACCTCTGCGGCAACGACGCTCACCTTTGTGTCAAGGTGAGTTGTGTCTGAAATTCAAAATCCCCAAGCAATCGTGCCTCCCATGAAGCTGTCCGGCCTGGAGCCGGTCAATATCGGCGCGGGCACGCTGTTCGTCAACATCGGCGAGCGCACCAACGTTACGGGCTCCAAGGCCTTCGCCCGCATGATCCTCAACGGCGACTTCGAGGCCGCACTGGCCGTGGCCCGCCAGCAGGTCGAAAACGGCGCGCAGATCATTGACATCAACATGGACGAGGCCATGCTGGACAGCCAGGCCGCCATGGTGCGTTTCCTGAACCTGATCGCCAGCGAGCCCGACATTGCACGTGTGCCCATCATGATCGACAGCTCCAAGTGGAGCGTGATCGAAGCCGGCCTGCGCTGCATACAGGGCAAGGGCATCGTCAATTCGATCTCGATGAAGGAAGGCCTGGCGCCCTTCAAGGAACAGGCCAAGCTGCTCAAGCGTTATGGCGCGGCGGCCGTGGTCATGGCCTTTGACGAAAAAGGCCAGGCCGACACCTATGAGCGCAAGATTGAAATCTGCGAGCGCGCCTACCGCGTGCTGGTCGATGAGCTCGACTTCCCGCCCGAAGACATCATCTTTGACCCGAACATCTTTGCCATTGCCACGGGCATTGAAGAGCACAACAACTACGCGGTCGATTTCATCAACGCCACACGCTGGATCAAGCAAAACCTGCCGGGCGCCAAGGTCTCGGGCGGCGTGTCCAATGTGTCCTTCAGCTTTCGCGGCAACGATCCGGTGCGCGAAGCGATTCACACCGTGTTCCTGTACCACGCCATCAAGGCCGGCATGGACATGGGCATTGTCAATGCCGGCATGGTCGGCGTTTATGACGACCTGGAGCCGGCCTTGCGCGAGCGCGTCGAGGACGTGGTGCTCAATCGCCAGCCGGTTTACAAGGACGGCGAGCAGCAACTCACACCCAGCGAGCGCCTGATTGAAGTCGCCGAGACGGCAAAGAGCGGTGCGAAAGACGACAGCAAGAAAAACGAATGGCGCGCCCTGCCGGTGCGCCAGCGCCTGTCGCATGCGCTGGTCCACGGCATGAACGAATTCATCACCGAAGACACCGAAGAGATGTACCAGGCCATTCTGGCCGAGGGCGGCCGCCCCCTGCATGTGATTGAAGGCCCGCTAATGGATGGCATGAATGTCGTCGGCGACCTGTTTGGCCAGGGCAAGATGTTCTTGCCGCAGGTGGTGAAAAGCGCCCGCGTGATGAAGCAGGCCGTGGCGCATTTGCTGCCCTATATCGAGGCCGAAAAGCTGCTGCTGGAGGCTGCCGGCGGCGACGTCAAGACCAAGGGCAAGATCATCATCGCCACTGTCAAGGGCGATGTGCATGACATTGGCAAAAACATCGTGACCGTGGTTTTGCAGTGCAACAACTTCGAAGTCGTCAACATGGGCGTGATGGTGCCCTGCCATGAGATTTTGGCGCGCGCCAAGGTCGAGGGCGCGGACATCGTTGGCCTGTCGGGCCTGATCACGCCCAGCCTGGAAGAGATGCAATACGTCGCGGCCGAGATGCAGAAAGACGACCATTTCCGCATCAAAAAAATCCCGCTGATGATAGGCGGCGCGACCACCAGCCGGGTGCACACGGCGGTGAAGATTTCGCCTCATTACGAAGGCCCGGTGGTGTATGTGCCCGACGCCTCGCGCAGCGTGAGTGTGGCGCAAAGTTTGTTGAGCGACCAGGCCACCAAATACATTGACGAGCTCAACAGCGATTACGACAAGGTGCGCAGCCAGCACGCCAATAAAAAGCAGACGCCGATGTGGCCTTTGCCCAAGGCGCGTGCCAATGCCACGCCTATGGACTGGGCAAATTACACGCCGCCCGTGCCCAAGTTCATTGGTCGCCGGCTGTTCAAGAATTTTGACCTAGCCGAGCTCGCCAAATTCATAGACTGGGGCCCGTTCTTCCAGACCTGGGACCTGGCCGGACCTTTCCCGGCGATTTTGAAAGACGAGGTGGTCGGCACCGAGGCCGTGCGGGTCTACGCCGATGCACAGCGCATGCTGCGCCGCCTGATCGAAGGGCGCTGGCTGACGGCCAGCGGCGTGATAGGCCTGTACCCGGCCAACAGCGTGGGCGACGATATCGAGATCTACACCGACGAGTCGCGCAGCGAAGTCGCCATGACCTGGTACGGCCTGCGCCAGCAAAGTGAAAAAACCGCGGTTGAAGGTGTGATGCGTCCCAGCCGCTGCCTGGCCGATTTTGTCGCGCCCAAGGTGCTTGCTCCTGAATTGATGGCTGCCCGCGCAGGCGGTACGGCGGCCAAAGGCCAAAATGATTCAAAAATAGCCGATTACATCGGTGTTTTTGCCGTCACGGCGGGCCTGGGCGCCGAGAAGAAAGAGAAGTACTTCCAGGACGACCATGACGACTACTCGTCCATCATGCTCAAGGCGCTGGCCGACCGCTTGGCCGAGGCTTTTGCCGAAAGCCTGCACCAGCGCGTGCGCCAGGACCTCTGGGGTTATGTGCCCGCCGAAGCGCTGGACACCGAGGCCCTGATCGCCGAAAAATACCAGGGCATACGTCCCGCGCCAGGTTACCCGGCCTGCCCGGACCACAGCGTGAAAAAAGACATGTTTGAGTTGCTCAAAGCCGACGACATAGGCATGGCCCTGACGGAAAGCCTGGCCATGACCCCGGCGGCCAGCGTCAGCGGTTTTTATTTAAGCCACCCCAAAAGCACCTACTTCAATGTAGGCCGGATTGGCGACGACCAGTTGCAGGACCTGGCGCAGCGGCGCGGCGCCCGCGCCGAAGACCTGCAGCGGCTGCTGGCTCCCAACCTGTAGGCACACGGGCCTGAGCGGCACGATCGCGCCGCTCAGGGCTTTACGGCAGCTTTACCGGCAGGGCATGTGCTTACAAAAAGGGCCCGGCGCCTGGATGGGCCGTGTGTGCCTTTTGGCGGCCAGGGGCGTTGAAGGATAGGCAGCTGATGCCTGGCGTGGTAAAACTGCAAAAAAACACGAACAGGCAGTCAGCGGACCGAAAAAAGCCCGCCGAAAACTGCAGCTGTCTCAGTCATCAGTCCCGCGGCGCTATCTGAACTGGTTTTACCTGGAGGGCAATTGCCATGAACACATCCACCGATAACCTGCAGCCCGGTCAACAAGCTGGCTCGTCGGCCAACAAGCCATTGTGGGCTGCCGTCGGCATCCTGGGCGTTGCCGTGCTGGCCATGGGCGGCACCATGTTTTACCAGCAGCGCGCCCCGGCGCCCCCGGCTGCCCAGGTAGCGCTGGCAGCGCCCCAGGCGGCGGTGACCGCACCGGCAATGGCCGCGTCGGCGACTGCTGCCGATGACATGATTGAAAAACCTGCCGCAGCGCCTGCCAAACCCGCGCCCGTGCCGGTCAAAAAAGTGGTCAAGCCTGTACCCAAACCTGTGCCGGCCCACGCAGGCGTGACACCCGCACCTTCGCCGTACCCCTCGCCGGCACCGGCGCGCGCCGTCCAGGTCTGTGCTGTTTGCGGCTCCATTGAATCCGTCACGCCGGTGACGCGCTCGACCAAGCCGCCCGGCGTTGGCGTGGGCACGGTGGCGGGCGGCGTGCTCGGCGCGGTGCTGGGCAACCAGATCGGGCAGGGCAACGGCCGCACACTGGGCACCATCATCGGCGCCGTGGGCGGCGGTTTTGCCGGCAACGCCATAGAGAAAAACATGCGCAAGGAAACCGTCTACCAGGTCAGTGTGCGCATGGAAGACGGCTCGCATCGCACGCTGGAAGTCGCCCAGCCGCCTGCCGTGGGCAGCCGTGTCACGGTGGAAGGCTCCACCATCCGCAGCAACGACGGCGCCACCTACAGCGCACCGAAAGTCATAGAGCCCAACGTCGTCCAGCCCACACCGGTTTATCAGAGCGGGCAATAATCCGGCGGCTTAAGCTGCCGCGCCGCCCTGGGGGCGGCTTTTTTTTTTTTTTGGTGCGCCCGGCAGGGCGTATCTACTTGGAGGTGAAAGTCCTCTAC
>JAZKCE010000039.1:0-69554 GCA_040388255.1 Pseudomonadota bacterium
AAAATGAACAAGCTTTTTACTACGATATTCGCTGTAGCTGTCGCATTTGCGACGGTCTCAAGCCAGGCCCAGGACATCAAGGGCGATGCCAAGGCTGGTGAGAGCAAGAATTCCATGTGCATTGGATGCCACGGCATCAAGGGCTACCAGTCCGCCTTTCCAGAGGTGTACAAGGTCCCCATGATCTCCGGCCAGAGCGCCAAATACATTTCATCGGCGCTGCATGCCTACAAAAAGGGCGAGCGTAAATATCCCAGCATGCGCGGCATAGCCGACAGCCTGTCCGACCAGGACATCGCCGACCTAGCCGCCTACTACAGCACCAGCGGCGTGGTTGCCGGCGCCGAATTGCCGGCCAAGCCTGCCAGGGAGCCTAGCGCGGAAGTCCAGGCCCTGCTGGGCAAGGCCAACTGCGCGTCCTGCCATGGCGCCAATTTCAGCAAGCCTATCGACCCGTCCTATCCCAAGATTGCCGGCCAGCACGCCGACTACCTGTTTGTGGCGCTCAAGGCCTACAAGGCCGACCCAAGCAACCCCAAGGTGGGTCGCGGCAACGCCATCATGGGCGGCATGGCCAAGCAATACACCAACGCAGAGCTCAAGCTGCTGGCCGGTTATTTGTCATCCATCGAGGGTGAACTCAAGACGGTTCCTGAAAGCCGCTTCCGCTGAAGCAGCGCAGCAGGTGATCCAAAAAAAGCCGTCGAAAGACGGCTTTTTTGTTTCCCGGGGCCTGATCCTTCCTAATCCCTGGTGGCGCGGCGCTGCACGCAGTCTATATAGGCCGCGCCATCGGGCGGGCGGCCGGCGCGCTGGCTTTCCCAGACCATCTGGCCCAGGCAGTCCATGGTTTCATGGTGCGCATCGTGCAGCGAGTCGCGTTTGGCCGTGAGCAGCTCCACCGCCTGGCGTATGCCGCGCGGCTGGTCTATCGAGCATTGTTCGCTGATAGACAGGTGCATGGACAGGTGCAAAAACGGGTTGGTCCTGCCGCCTTCCACGTCGTACATCTTTTCGAGCGCAGCATCGGCATCGGCAAAATCCGCGTGGTATTCGGGGTGCTCCTCAATCCACTGGCTTGCTATGGTTTCTATAGCTTCCAGCGGTTGTCCTGCCTGGGCTTTGGCGTAAACGGAGCAGAAAAAACGGCGGACATCGGCTTGTGATGGCGTAAACATGGCCAAAGGTTATCACGCAGCCTGTTCCCTGTGCCCGCACGATGTTTTCATGCCCACACGCCTGATTGGCGCCAGGCTTCGGGTCCGGTGAATGTCCTACAGACAGGTTCAGCGGGCCTAACTACAGTAAGGCTCAGGGTGACGCGCTTTGGGCGTATGTCGCCTGACGTGATAAACCGGACGAGGGGATTTTAATGAACGCAGCAAAAATAGCAG
This sequence comes from Pseudomonadota bacterium, assembly GCA_040388255.1. GTDB lineage: Bacteria > Pseudomonadota > Gammaproteobacteria > Burkholderiales > Burkholderiaceae_C > Polaromonas. Next base: position 1,395 of record JAZKCE010000039.1, read on the forward strand.
GCATTCTTCTGGTCGTGCTGGGCCTGGCCGGATTTTTTACCGGCGGCTTCAGTTTTACCAAAGACACCACGGCCGCAAAAATCGGCCCCATCGAATTGACGGTCAAGGAAAAAGAATCGGTCAACATCCCCCAGTGGCTGAGCCTGGGTGCTGTGGTTTTGGGTGCGATTGTGCTGGCCGCGGGTTTTCGCAAATCCTGAGTTTGCTGCCGTAGACGGGCTCTCAGTTTCTCTGCACGGCCAGCAGGTCTGAAACCTTTTTGGCGGCGGCCAGCAAGTTGGGCAGCATGGTGTCCTGCATCGCCTTGGCGCTGGTGCGGTTGGCCTGGCCGCTGATGTTCAGGGCCGCGACGGTCTGGCCGGCCCGGTTGGTGATGGGCGCCGCCATGGACACCAGGCCTTCTTCCAGCTCCTGGTCCACCAGCGCCCAGCCCTGGCGGCGCGCCTGGGCAATGCGGGCCGTCAGTTCATGGACGTCGGTGGCCGTGTGTTTGGTGAGCGCTGTGCGCTCCGAGGCCTGCAGGCGCTGCATCAACTCATCTTCCGGCAGCGCCGAGAGCAGCATGCGCCCCAGCGATGTGCAATAGGCCGGCAAGCGCGAACCTACGTTCAGGTTGATCTTCATGATTTTTTGCGTTGACACCCGAATCACATAGATGATGTCGGTCCCATCCAGCACGGCGGCCGAACACGACTCCTTCACCTGCCCGGCCAGGGCTTCCATCGCCGGCTCGGCCAGGTTCCAGATCGGCATGGACGAGAGGTAGGCAAAACCCAGGTCCAGTATGCGTGGCGTCAGGCTAAAGAGCTTGCCCTCCATCTGCACATAACCCAGCGCCTGCAGCGTCAGCAGGATGCGGCGCGCGCCCGCGCGGCTCAGCCCGCTGCGCCCGGCCACCTCGGTCAGCGTCTGCCGGGGGGCGCTGGCGCTGAAAGAGCGGATCACCTCCAGGCCACGCGCAAACGACTGCACATAACCATCTCCGGGCTTGTTGTCTGCAATGCGGGTACTTGCTGCATTTGCCATGGTGATCATTTTCTCCTAAAATTCATTATACGAACTCTTGTTCTAATGTCGAACAAAATAAACACAAGATAGCCTCCTGTGTTGCGTGTTTCAGACTTTTTTGGCGCCCCCTGTTTGGAGACTATTGAATGATCAACAAGATTGCCCGCTCGATTACCGAGGCGCTGGCGGATGTGAAAGACGGTTCCACCGTGCTGATTGGGGGCTTTGGCACCTCCGGCATTCCCAGTGAGCTGATTGACGGGCTGATAGAGCAGGGCGCCAAGGACCTGACCGTGGTCAACAACAACGCCGGTAACGGCGAGGTCGGCCTGGCCGCGCTGCTCAAGACCGGCCGCGTGCGCAAGGTGATCTGCAGCTTTCCGCGCCAGGCTGACAGCCAGATTTTTGACGGCCTGTACCGCAGCGGCCAGCTGGAGCTGGAACTGGTGCCGCAAGGCAACCTGGCCGAACGTATTCGTGCCGCGGGCGCCGGCATAGGCGCATTTTTCTCGCCCACCGGCTTTGGCACTGAGCTGGCCAAAAACGCCGATGGCTCGGCCAAGGAAACCCGTGAAATCAACGGCAAGCACTATGTGCTGGAGATGCCGATTTATGCCGACGTGGCGCTCATCAAGGCCGAGCAGGGTGACCGCTGGGGCAACCTGACCTACCGCATGGCGGCACGCAACTTTGGCCCGGTGATGGCCACCGCCGCGAAAAAGACCGTGGCCACCGTGCACGAGATTGTTGAACTCGGCGCGCTGAATCCGGAGCACATCGTGACGCCCGGCATTTTTGTCCACCAGATTGTGAAAATTGACCGTGTGGCCACGCAGGCTGGCGGCATCAAACAGGCCGCATGACATGACTTACCAAAAACGCAGCAAAGACCAGCTCGCCGCCCGCGTGGCGCAAGACATATACGACGGTGCCGTCGTCAACCTGGGCATAGGCATGCCGACCCTGGTGGCCAACCATATTCCCGCCGGTCTCGAAGTGGTTCTGCACAGCGAAAACGGCATCCTGGGCATGGGCCCGGCACCGGCCGAAGGCGAGGAAGACTACGACCTGATCAATGCCGGCAAGCAGCCGGTGACCTTGCTCAAGGGCGGGGCTTTTTTCCACCACGCCGACAGTTTCGGGATGATGCGCGGCGGCCACCTCGACATCTGTGTGCTGGGTGCCTTCCAGGTGTCAAGCACCGGCGACCTGGCCAACTGGAGCACCGGCGAGCCCGGCGCGATTCCCGCCGTGGGCGGGGCTATGGATCTGGCCATAGGCGCCAAGCAGACCTGGGTGATGATGGATCTGCTGACCAAAAAAGGCGAGAGCAAGGTGGTGGCGCAGTGCAGCTACCCGCTCACCGGCATTGCCTGCGTCAAGCGCATTTATTCCGAGCTCGCCACGCTGGCCTGCACGTCGGACGGCCTCAAGCTCATTGACAAGGTCGAGGGCCTGGAGCACGCCGAACTGGAAAAACTCATAGGCCTGCCTGTGGCGCTTTGATGCCCTCCGGCCCGATTTCTTCTGATCACCATTTGTTGCAACCCTTTTCATCGAGAACCCCATGACCCAAGCTTTCATTTGCGATGCCATCCGTACCCCCTTCGGCCGCTACGGCGGTGCTCTGTCCGGCGTGCGTACCGACGACCTGGGCGCGGTGCCCATCAGGGCGCTGATGCAGCGCAACCCGAAGGTGGACTGGGCTGCCGTCACTGACGTGATCTACGGCTGCGCCAACCAGGCCGGTGAAGACAACCGCAACGTGGCCCACATGTCCAGCCTGCTGGCCGGCCTGCCGATTGACGTGCCCGGCGCCACCTTGAACCGCCTGTGCGGCTCCGGCCTGGATGCGGTGGGCACGGCCGCACGTGCCATCAAGTCCGGCGAAGCCGGCCTGATGATTGCCGGCGGCGTCGAAAGCATGAGCCGTGCGCCGTTTGTGATGCCCAAGGCAGAAAGCGCCTTCAGCCGCAACAACGCCGTGTATGACACCACCATTGGCTGGCGCTTTGTGAACAAACTCATGAAGGCCCAGTACGGCGTGGACTCCATGCCCGAAACCGCCGAAAACGTCGCCACTGACTTCAAGATCGAACGCGAAGCCCAGGACCGCATGGCGCTGGCCAGCCAGCTCAACGCCGTGGCGGCGCAAAAGGCCGGTCACCTGGCGCGTGAAATTATTGGCGTGACAATTCCCCAGAAAAAGGGCGATGCCATTGTGGTCGACAAGGATGAGCACCCGCGTGAAACCAGCCTTGAAGCGCTGGCCAAATTAAAAGGCGTGGTGCGCCCCGATGGCACGGTGACCGCCGGCAACGCCTCGGGCGTGAATGACGGCGCCTGCGCGTTGCTGCTGGCCGATGAAACCAGCGCCGCCAAATACGGTTTGACGCCGCGTGCCCGCGTGGTCGGCATGGCCACGGCCGGTGTGGCGCCGCGCATCATGGGTTTTGGCCCCACACCCGCCACGCTCAAGGTGCTGGCGCAAACCGGCCTCACGCTGGACCAGCTCGATGTGATCGAACTCAACGAAGCCTTTGCCGCCCAGGGCCTGGCCGTGCTGCGCGCGCTCGGCCTGAAAGACGACGACGCCCGCGTCAACGCCTGGGGCGGTGCGATCGCGCTGGGCCACCCGCTGGGTGCCAGCGGCGCGCGCCTGGCCACCACCGCCGTCAACCGCCTGCACGCCACCGGTGGCCGCTACGCCCTGTGCACCATGTGCATCGGCGTGGGCCAGGGCATTGCAGTGATCCTGGAACGGGTTTGAGCACGATGACTGCTGTCTTGCCTGCATCCACGGTTGTTTCGGGCGCCAGCTCGGGCATTGGCCGCGCCATTGCGGAAGCCCTGCTGGCGCAAGGATGCCACGTGGTCAACCTCGATTACGTGCTGCCGGACTGGAGCCATGCGAACCTCACTTCGTATCAGGCCGACCTGACCAAGGAAGCGCCAACGCGCGAAGCCGCTGCCGATATTGCCGCCCGGCACAACGTGACCGCGCTGGTCAACAACGCCGGCGCCACCCGCCCCGGCACCATAGACACCGCGACGACGGGCACGCTGGACGACGTGGTGGGTCTGCACCTGCGCGCGCCCATGCTGCTGACGCAGGCCTTCCTGCCCAGCTTGCGCGCCTCGGGCCATGGCCGCATCGTCAACATGTCCTCGCGTGCCGCTCTGGGCAAGGCCGATCGCATCGTCTATTCGGCCACCAAGGCCGGCATGATAGGCATGACACGCACGCTGGCCATGGAGCTGGGGCGTGACGGCATCACCGTGAACGCCATAGGCCCCGGACCAATTGCCACCGAACTGTTCCGCAAGAGCAACCCCGAGGGCGCGCCGCAAACAAAGCGCATCCTCGACAGCATTGCGGTGGGGCGCATGGGCACGGCGGAAGACGTGGCGCGCGCCGCACTGTTCTTCCTGTCGCCCGACAACGGTTTTGTGACCGGCCAGGTGCTTTATGTTTGCGGTGGCACCACCCTGGGGCTTGCGCCTGTCTGATTTTCTCGCCCCGTACAGGGGCTTTTTCCTTCCCGGTTCCAGCAGAGCGATCCACAAGATCAGCCGCTTGTGCATGACCGGGGCTTTCTCTCTCCTTACCTAGAAAGACTTCTCCATGTCCCGCTTTTCCATTTCCGGCCGCCGCCAATTCGCGCTGCGCAGCCTGACCGCCGCCGTGGCCCTGGGCACCGGCCTGCTGGCCAGCGCACCCGCCACCGCACAAGCGCCTTACCCCAGCAAGACCATCACCATGATCGTGCCTTTCTCTGCGGGCGGCACCACCGACATCCTGGCGCGCATCGTCGGCCAGGCCTTGACGGCCGAGCTGGGCCAGTCCGTGATCATTGATAACCGCGCCGGCGCGGGCGGCAATATTGGCGGGCAGGCCGCGGCCCGGGCGACAGCCGACGGCTACACCCTGTTCATGGGCACGGTCGGCACACACGCGATCAATGCGACGCTCTACAAAAAAATGCCTTTCGACCCGATCAAGGACTTCGCGCCCCTGACCCGTGTGGCGAATGTGCCCAATCTGCTGGTGGCAAATCCGGCCCAGCCTTTCAAGACCGTGAAGGAATTGATCGCCTACGCCAAGGCCCATCCCGGCCAGCTGAACTTCGGCTCCTCGGGCAACGGCAGCTCCATCCACCTGTCGGGTGAGCTGTTCAAGACCATGGCCAAGGTCGACATGCAGCACGTGCCTTACAAGGGCAGCGCGCCGGCGGTGACCGACCTGCTGGGCAACCAGATCGCCATCATGTTCGACAACATGCCCTCGGCCATCCAGCACGTGCGTTCGGGCAAGCTGCGCGCCATCGCAGTGACCACTGCCAAACGCTCGCCGGAACTGCCCAATGTGCCGACCATCGCCGAAGCCGGCGTGCCCGGCTATGAGGCCACCTCCTGGTTCGGCCTGTTCGCGCCCGCCGGTACGCCACCGGCCGTGCTCAGCAAGCTCAACACCGCCATCGTCAAGGTGCTGGCCAAGGCCGACGTCAAGAAGAAAATCAGCGAGCAGGGCGCCGAGGTCTACAGCGAAACGCCAGAGCAGTTCTCCGCCTTCATCCAGAAGGAATCGGTGAAGTGGGGCAAGGTGGTGCGCGAGTCCGGCGCCAGCGTGGACTGATTCCATTTCCAAATCATCCGTGCACTTTGTCGGCTTCGCTGGCCGTACGTTTGTACTGTCTGCGCTTCGCCTTCGCGTTCACGAATGATGTGGAAACGGAATGCGACTGACCCGGTAACGGGCCATGCGCTGCTGGGGGCTGCATCAGCAACCGACTGCGCATGGCGCTGATTTTTGACCTGCGTTTGCTATTAATTTTGTAGCTGTCTGCGCCCGATCCTCATGGGTAAAAGGCCTATTTCACTCCTGATGTGGCCTTTTCGGTGGTCAGCAGCCCTTTTTCGGGCCGACGCCATTTCCGCCCAACAAGTTCACCGCCACCATGGCGGTTTTCTTTTTTGTCATCCAGCTCTCTTTTCTTGGTGTGAACATTAGCTGGCCGCCGATGTGTGCATCTTTTTCACGATGCACTCGCGCAGCCAGCGCAGGCCTTCGTCTTCCTCGCGGCGCAGCGACCACGCCATCTGTGTACGGAACGGTGGCAGCTCGACCGGCGGCTTGAATGTTTTGACGAGCGATTTCACGGCTTCGCTGCGCAGCAGTCCGGCTGGTGCGGTCAGCACCATGGGTGTCCCAGCCAGCAATGACGGCGCCACGGCGAAATGCGGCACGGTCAACACAATCCGCCGCGCCAGTCCGCGCTGTGCCAGTGCTTCGTCGATCAGGCCCAGCGTGTCGCCCTGCACCAGCACGTTCAGGTGGTCGGCATCCAGGTACTCCCGCTCGTTCATTGCGCGGCGGAGCTTCAGATCGCGCGCCACGCCGCACAGGTAGGGCTCCTCCTGCAATGGCGCGGTGCCCAGATCCCCTGTGAGATTGTTGAATACCCCAAAGGCCAGATCGAGCTGGCCCGAACGCAGCATGCCGGGTGCATCCACCCGGCCGGAGTGGAAAACACGCAGCCGCATCGACGGCGCCTGCGAGCGTATCTGCGCGGTGATGCGTGAAAGCACGGTAACTGCGGAATAGTCGGATGCGCCGATATGGATGCTGCGCTCAACGGTGGCCGGATCAAACCGTCCGCCATGCGAGAACAGGCGGCCTACCTGGGTGAGCAGGGAGCGCACTTCGGGCAGGGCGGCCAGCGCGCGGGGCGTTGCTTCCATCACACGTCCGTTGCGCACCAGAATGGCGTCGCCGAAGGCCTCGCGCAGGCGCGCAAGGGCGTGGCTGAGTGCCGGCTGCGAGAGGTGCAGGCGCCGCGCCGCGCGTGAAACACTGGTTTCCGAAACGACGGCTTCCAGCACGACAAGTAAATTTAAATCAATGCGGTGTAGATCCATGTATCCATTGTGTGCATAGACCGTGCATCCAAACAAATCATTTTCCAGAGGCACGACCGGGCGATAAGGTATGACCTTCTGCAACCTGAGGAATTACGATGAACCTGAGATATCCGCACTACCGCGATGCCATCCGCCGCTCAGTGCTTGGCCTCGCTGCAGTGCTGGCCGCTGTGCCGGCATGGGCACAAACTTTCCCTTCGAAGCCTCTGCGGCTCATTGTTCCGTTTGCTGCGGGCGGCTCCACCGATGTCGTCGCACGGCTCGTGGGGCAAAAGATGGCCGAGGCCATGGGGCAACCGGTGCTGGTGGAGAATCGGCCTGGCGCAGCTGGCGCCATCGCCACCGACCAGGTCGCCAAAGCGCCGGCGGACGGCTACACCCTGCTGATGGCGACCACCAGCACCCAGGCGATTTTGCCGATGGCAAACCCGAAACTGCCCTACGACCCGGTCAAGGACTTCGCGTCCGTAGGCCTGGTGGCGCGTGCGCCCAATGTGCTGGTGGTCAGCCCGGCCTTGCAGGTCAACACGGTGAGGGAACTGGTTGCGCTCGCCAAAAGCAGGCCCGGGCAACTGAGCTTTGCCTCAAGCGGCAACGGGACCATCACCCACCTGGTCGCCGAACTGTTCAACAGCAGTGCCGGTGTGCAGGCCGTGCACGTGCCCTACAAGACGGGTGTGCAGGCGTTGACAGACGTGGTGTCGGGGCAGGTGGCGTTCCAGTTTGACTCCATCGTCTGGACCTTGCCGCAGGTGCGTGCCGGCAAGCTCAAGGGGCTTGCCGTGACCGGCCTCACGCGTTCTCCGCTGGCCCCCGACCTGCCCACCATGGCCGAGTCGGGCTTGCCTGGTTTTGAGGGCGTGACATGGTTTGGCTTCGCCGTGCCCGCTGCCACCCCGAAGGACGTGGTGGCCAGGCTCAATGCCGAACTGAACCGGGCCCTGCGGTCCAGGGATGTACAGGACAGGATGGCCGCACAGGGCGCCGAGGCGGCGCCCGGAAGGCCGGAGGACATGACAAAGCTGGTGCGGGAAGACACCGCCAAATGGGGAAAAGTGATTCGCGACGCGGGAGTCAAATTCGAATGAAAACATTTCGTGAACTGGTTGCAGGCGAGCGGCCATTGGTGTTGCCGGGCGCGCATGACGCGCTGTCGGCGCTGCTGATCAAACAGGCTGGTTTTAAGGCCTATTTCATAGGGGGTTTCCCGGTTGCCGGTGTGCGTTACGGTTTGCCTGACATCGGCCTGCTTGGCCTGCGTGAATTTGCGGATGCCTACCGCGACATCCTCAATGTGAGCGACCTGCCGGTGCTGGTTGATGCCGACAACGGCTACGGCGACCACAAGAATGTGGTGCATGTGGTGCATTCGCTGGAGCGCCTTGGCGCGCAGGCGCTGTTTTTTGAAGACCAGGTCAGTCCCAAACGCTGCGGTCACATCGCAGGAAAAGCACTGGTGTCCACCGAAGAAATGGAAACCAAGCTGCGCGCGGCGGCCGGTGAGCGTTTGAACCGGGACACCTTCATCATTGCACGCACGGATGCCCGCGAGGTGGTGGGCATGGATGAAGCCCTGAGGCGTGGCGAGCGTTACCTGCGCGCGGGGGCCGACGGCCTGTTTATTGAAGCGCCGGTGTCCGTGGAGGAAATGGAGCGGATTGGCCGGGCTTTCGACGTGCCCTTGCTGGCCAACATGCTGGAAGGCGGGCGTACGCCCATCCTCAAGCCCGCCGAACTGGAACAACTGGGCTTTCGCATCGTGATATATGGAACTTCGCTGTTGATGCGGATTACCCGCAACATGCAGGAAACGCTGGAGGACATCCGCAGCGGGGAGATCCGCCTGTCCGGGACGGGGGTGTCATTTGAGGCATACAAAACCATTGTCGGAATGCCGGAGTGGTCGCGTATCGAAGACCAATACCGTTAAATCGCTGCTTCAGCCGTGGTTTGCGGCGTGGAACTGGCGGTGGTTGACGCGCCGGCAGGCGGAATGCCGGGGTTTTTGCGCCAGCGGAAAAACTGATTTCCCCTGTCGAACTTGCTAGCCGGGGTCAAGGTGCGCACACTTGCGTCATCGAGACTTTACGGAAGAAACAAATGGCAAGCACGATTGGATGGATTGGCCTGGGTCGCATGGGCGAGGCGATGGTGAAAAGGCTGCTCAAGGCCGGGCACAAGGTCAGCGTCTGGAACCGCACGGCGGCCAAGGCTGCGCCGCTGCTGGAATACGGCGCGACGATTGCGGGCAGCAAGCAGGAGCTGGCGGCTTGTGATGTGGTCTTCACCATGGTCTCCACCACGGACGACCTTAAAGAGGTTTTGTTTGGCGAAGGCGGGCTGGTGGCCGGCAGCACACGGCCCAAGGTCGTGGTGGACAGCTCGTCGATTTCCCAGGAAGGTTCAGCGGAAATCCGCACGCGCCTGGAAGCGCTTGGCGTGGACTACCTTTGCACGCCGGTGTCGGGCAACGCCAAGGTCGCCAAGGCCGGCAAGCTGCTGACGGTGTCGTCCGGCCCGCGCGCCCTGTACGACAAGGTCGAGCCCTACCTGCAGGCCATGGCCCGCAAGGTCATGTGGGTGGGCGAGGGCGAACTGGCGCGTGTCTGGAAAATTGCGCACAACACCATGTTCGGCGTGATCATCCAGAACCTGTGCGAGATCACGGTGCTGGCTGAAAAGGCCGGCATCCCGCGCCATGTGTTCCTGGAAAGCATCAACGATTCGGTGCTGGGCTCCATGTATACAAAATACAAGACGCCCATGCTGACCAACCTGACCTTTGACCAGGTCACCTTCACGCCCAAGCTCCTGCTCAAGGACATGGACCTTGGCATGGCTGCGGCCAAGGCTTACGGTGTGGCCATGCCTTCGGCAGCGGCCACGCGCGAATCGGTTTCACGCCTGGTGGGACGCGGCCATGACAACATTGACTTCGCCGTGCTGCTGACGGAAACCGCCAAAGACGCCGGACTGGAAATGAAACCGGAAAACGTCAAGATGAGCGACGGACTGGAGAGCTGAATATGGCCCCCACGCTCCCCACTATGTGTGGTTCGCTGCCCCCCGAGGGGGCTGGCCTTGCTTGGGGCGGCCCGGCGCTACGGCCGAATGCCGCGCATTTTTCGTAGCCATGAATATGCCACGCACCCTGATCAAAGGCGCAACCATCATCACGATGGACGCGTTGGGCGACCTGCCGCAAGGCGATATTCTGGTGACGGGCGACACGCTCACCGACATCGCGCCGTCCATCCACGCGGATGATGCGCAGGTGCTTGATGCCAGCGGCTTCATCATCATTCCGGGCCTCGTCAATGCCCACATGCACACCTGGCAAACCGCTTTGCGCGGCCTGGCCGCCAACTGGACGCTGCTGGAGTATTTCCAGAAAATGCATGCCGGGCTGGCCACGGTGTTCGAGCCGCGGGACCTGCATATCGCCACCCTGGTTGGCGCGCTGAACCAGCTCAATTGCGGCACCACCACGCTGGCCGACTGGTGTCACAACAACCCGACACCTGAACACAACGACGCGGCCATCAGCGGCCTGCTGGAGTCCGGCATACGCGCCGCGTTTTTTCACGGCACCGCCAAGCCCGACCCCAAGCCGGGGCAGACGCCGTTCTGGGAAGTTGCGCATCCGCGTGCCGAAATTGAACGCCTGCTCAAGGCCCATCAGGGCCGGCCGCTGCTCAGCGTGCAGGCCGCCGTGCTGGGCCCGCATTATTCGACACTCAATGTGGCGCTGCATGACTTCGCCATGGCCAAAGACCTGGGCCTGATCGCCTCCATGCACCAGGGTGGCGGGCCGGCCCGCACACCTGACGGCTGGGAAAAGTTGGAAGCCGCGGGCCTGCTGGGCGAACACATCAACATTGTTCATGGCCATGCACTGAGCGATGCACAGCTCAAGCGCTTTTGCGAGCTGGGCATGAGCTTTTCAGCCGCAGCCGAAAGCGAAATGACCCAGGGCCATGGTCACCCGATTACAGGCCGCCTGCGGGCCTTCGGCAAGGCGCCTTCGCTGGGCGTGGACCTGGAAAGCGTTATCAGCGGCGACATGCTGACCCAGGCGCGTGTGGCGCTGGGCATGCAGCGCAGCCTGGACAACTTTGCCTTTCGCGAGGCGCATGGCGGCATCCCGCCCACATCAACCATCACCACGCGAGAGGCGCTTTCATGGGTGACGGTGGAGGGCGCGCGCATGCTCAAGCAGTCGCACCGTATAGGCTCGCTGGCGGCCGGCAAACAGGCTGACTTGGTGCTGATTCGTGCGACCGATCTCAACATGCAGCCGGTGCACGATCCCGTCAACAGCGTGCTCATGCAGGCCTCGCTGGCCAACATAGACAGCGTGATGGTGGCGGGCCAGTGGAAAAAACGCCAGGGCCAGCTGCTGGGCGTGGACTTGCAAGCTCACCTGAACGCGCTGCAGGCTTCGGGCAGAAAAATAACGAAAGCCATGATGCTATAAAAATAATAGCTGATTGCGCACGAATTCAGGCGACGTAGACCGGTTTTTATATTAAATACAGGAGACAAACCATGAAACGCTTTCTTTTTGCCGCAGTCACTGCGCTGGTAGCGGCTACCGCCTGGGCCCAGGCACCCGCGGCGGGCCAAGACTACCCGAACAGGATCATCAAGATCATCGTGCCGTTTACTGCCGGCAGTGCCACCGACATCATGGCGCGCATCGTGGGCGAGCGGCTGGGCGCCAGCATGGGGCAGTCCATCGTTGTTGAAAATCGCCCGGGCGCAGGCGGCACGCTGGGCGCGGCGCAGGTCGCCAAGAGCGACCCCGATGGTTACACGCTGCTGGTGGTGTCTACAGGCCACGTGGTCAACCCGGCCTTGTACGGCAACCTGCCCTACGACACCGTGGGCGACTTTGCCGGCATTTCCCCGCTGGCCGCGCTCCCTAGCGTGCTGGTGGTGGGCGCCGGCAGCCCGATCAAGTCGGTGAGCGAGCTGATTGCCGCGGCCAAGGCAAAACCCGGCCAGCTGAACTATGCCTCGGCGGGTGTCGGCAGCGCCACTCATGTGAATGCCGAGAAGTTCCGTACGGTGTCCGGCATACAGGTGACGCACATACCTTTCAAGGGCACGCCGGAGACGATTGTGGAAGTCAGCTCGGGCCGGGTGGACTTCATGTTCACCCCGGTGCTGGCATCGATTCCCTCGATTCGCGACAACCGCATGCGCGCATTGGCCGTCAGCACGGCCAAACGTTCCACGGCCCTGCCGGACGTGCCGACGGTAGCCGAAGCCGGTGTTCCGGGTTTTGTGTTTGATTTCTGGATAGGCTTGCTGGCACCAGCCAAAACACCGCGCCCCATCGTCAACAAGCTGAACGCCGAAGTGCGCAAGGTCATGGCCCAGCCCGAAGTGATTGAACGAATGATCAAGCTGGGCGCCGAGCCCATGCCCATGACGCCGGAACGTTTTGATGCCTATATCAAGGAGGAATACACCACGCTGGGCGCCATCATGAAGGCTGCACCGAAGTAATGGCCCCCACGCTCGTCACTTCGTGTACTTCGCTGCCCCCGAGGGGGCTTGCCTTGCTTGGGGCGGCCCGGCGCTGCGGCCGATGCCCCCCACGCTTGTCACTGCGTGTAGCGCCCTACCCCCCGAGGGAGCCGCTGCGCCTGCGGCCTGGCAAAGCCAGTTCCGCGGCCCCGGCTTGAAGTGAAAGCGGTTGGTTTTTGCTGTTGTTTTGCGATGACGTTAAGGTGACCTGATGGCGGTTCGCGATTTCAAGCTTCAAGTTAATGGCCGCACACGCACGGTGGAGGGCGACGAAAACACGCCGCTGCTGTACGTGCTGCGCAACGACTGCGACCTTAAGGGCACGCGCTTTGGTTGCGGCGTGGCCCAGTGCGGCTCCTGCCATGTGCTGGTGGACGGCGCTTCGGTGCCCGCTTGCGACACGCCATTGTGGGCCGTGGAAGGCAAGGCGGTGGTCACGGTGGAGGGCCTGGCCAAGGGTGGCAAGCTGCACCGGTTGCAGCAGGCCTTTATTGACGAGCAGGCCGCGCAGTGCGGTTATTGCCTGTCGGGCATCCTCATCAGCGCAGCCGCGTTGCTGCGGCAGAATCCGCATCCTTCAGAGGCTGAGGTGCGCGAGGAGCTGGACAAACACCTGTGCCGTTGCGGCTCACATAACCGCATCGTGCGTGCGGTGCTGCGTGCCGCCGCTGCGATGGGAGTTGCCGCATGAGCCATGCACTCGTTCTTCCAATGCCGCCAGTGCTGCCGGGCAGTCTGAATGCCAATCGCCGCCTGTCGCAATGGCTGTCCATCCATGCCGACGGCACGGTGTCCGTGCGCACCGGCAAGGTCGAACTGGGCCAGGGCATTGTCACGGCGCTGGCGCAAATTGTTTCTACCGAACTGGATGTTTCCATCTCACGCATACGCATGCATGCGGCCAGCACTGTTGCCGGCCCTAACGAGGGCGTGACGGCGGGCAGCCTGTCGGTGCAGGACTCCGGCAGTGCCTTGCGGCAGGTCTGCGCCGAGGTGCGTGCGATCTATCTGCAGGCTGCGGAGGCACGGCTGCAGCTTGCGTCTGGCGACCTGTCTGTTCTTGACGTGGTGGACGGCAGCATACGCATCAATGGCAAGGGTGAAGAAGTTGCAAGTTACTGGACACTGGCTGATGATGGGCTGCTTGAACGCGAGGCGACGGGACTGGTAGCGCCCAAGGCCGCTTCCGGACAAGTGCAGGCGGTGTTGCGGCTTGACATTCCCGACAAGGTCAGCGGGCGCCCACGGTTTATCCACGACATGACGCTGCCGGGCATGGTATACGGCCGCGCTGTGCACCCGCCTTCACCGGGTGCGGTATTGATTGATGTTGACCTGGCTGCCGTGCAGGCGCTGCCGGGTGTGCTTGCTGTGCTGCGTGACGGCAGTTTTCTGGGCGTGGTTGCCGAGGACGAGTACCTGGCCGTGCGTGCCATGAACAAGCTCGCCACGGTGGCGCAGTGGCGTGAGGTCGATGGCCTGCCTGACATGCACGACATGCCGGCCTTTTTACGTGCGCAGCCGGTGGACACCAGCGTGGTGGGTGAAAAACCGGCCGCTGCCGAGCCCGCAGTGGCTGCACACAGTTTTCAGGCGGCCTACTCGCGCCCGTTTTTGGCCCATGCCTCCATCGCGCCGTCCAGCGCCCTTGCGCTTTATAAGCCGGCATCGCTTGAGGTCTGGACACACAGCCAGGGCATTTACAACCTGCGTGCCGACCTGGCGCTGGTGTTTGACATGCCGGCGGACTGCATCACCATGCGGCATGTTGAAGGCGCGGGCTCCTACGGCCACAACGGCGCCGATGATGCGGCTTGTGATGCAGCGCTGTTGGCCAGGGCTGTGCCGGGCCGGCCGGTAAAACTGCAATGGACACGTGAGGACGAGTTGGGCTGCGCACCTTTTGGCGCCGCGATGGCTGTGCAGCTGAAGGCTGATGTGGATGCCGATGGCCGCATTACCGACTGGCACCACGATGTCTGGTCCACCGGCCACAGCATGCGGCCGGGCCGCAGCAAGAGTCCGGTGCTGCTGGCGGCCACCTCGCTGGCAAAACCTTTTGAACAGCAGATAGCCATCAATATGCCGCTGGCCAATGGTGGCGGCGCCGAGCGCAATTCGGTGCCGCTGTATGACTTTGCACAGTGGCGGGCAGTCAGCCACCGTACCTTGACCATGCCCATTCGCACCTCCTCGCTGCGGTCCCTGGGCGCGCATTGCAATGTTTTTGCGATTGAATCCTTTATGGATGAAATTGCGGCCAGCCTGGGCGTTGATCCGCTGGAGTTCAGGCTGCGCCACCTCAGCGATCCAAGGGGGCGGGCCGTGCTGGAGGCCGTGGCGCAGATGGCCGGCTGGTCCACACGCAAGACGGTGGAAGGGCAGGGCATGGGCATTGCCTTTGCCCGGTACAAAAACACCGGTGCCTGGTGCGCCGTCGTGGCACTGATTGATGCCGGCCATGAAGTGCGGGTAAAAAAACTCTGGATTGCGGTGGACGTTGGCCGCGTCGTCAATGCCGATGGCGTGCTCAACCAGATCGAAGGCGGCGCGATCCAGACCGTCAGCTGGGTGCTCAAGGAGCAGGTGCAGTTTGACCGCAGCCGCATCCTCAGCAACAGCTGGGAGAGCTATCCCATCCTGCGGTTCTCCGAGGTGCCTGCGGTTGAAGTGCAGGTGCTGGATAGACCGGAGCAGAAATCAATTGGTGCGGGCGAAGCCACGAACGGCCCGGTAGCGGCGGCGATTGCCAATGCCGTGTTTGACGCGCTGGGTGTGCGGGCGCGCAACATGCCCCTGAGCACAGACAACATCACGCAGGCCGCGCTGGCCGAATAAAACCGACAACACTCCCGGAGCCGTTTTCATGAAACTGCGCGTCAATATATTCAACACCTCCAGCAACCTGCCGCTGCTGGCAGGTGTTGCCAAAGGTTTTTTTGCGCAGCGCGAGCTGAGCATAGAAATACAAAACACGCCCAACTCGGACGAGCAGCGCGCCGGGCTGGCCGACGGCAGCTTCGAGATTGCGCATGCGGCCGTGGACAACGCCGTCGCCATGATGGAAGGCGGCAAGGACGTGGTCATTGTTTCGGGCGGCGACGCCGGCATGAACGACTTCATGGTGCGGGCCGAGATCAATACCATGGCCGATCTGCGCGGCAAGCTGCTTGCTGTCGATGCGCCCAACACCGCTTACGCGCTGGCCGCCAAAAAAATCCTCAAACTCAATGGCCTGCTGGAAAACCGCGATTACGGCGTCAAGCTGGCAGGCGGCACCGGGCCGCGATCCGCCGCCATGGTGGCCGACCCGCAACTGGCGGCCGGCATGGTCAACCCGCCGTTTTCCTTTTCGGTGCGTGAGAAAGGCCTGAAAAGCCTGGGCACCCAGTTTGACCTGCTTGGCCCCTACCAGGCGACCGGTGCATTTGTCATGCGCCAGTGGGCAGAAGCCAACGCCGGGGTGCTGGAGCGCTATCTTGCCGCTTACATAGAAGGCCAGCGCCACGTGATGAACCCGGCCCATCGCGGCGAGATGATTGCGTTGCTGACCAGCAGCTTCAAGCTTTCACCGCAGGCGGTGGAGGGCACTTATGAGGCGCTGCTCAAGCCGGGCTCGGGCCTGGCAGCCGATGCACGCTTTAGCGACGAGGGCTTCAAAACCGTGCTCGCCATACGCGCCGAAATGGAAGGCATGTGGGGCGGCACGCCACCGGCGCCCGGCAAATACCTGGATCTGTCATATTACGGGCGCGCCATCAAGGTCGCTCACGCGCCGGTCACCACACCTCTGAAAGCCGCATGAAACCCAAAATCCATTTCATGGGCGTCGGCAAGATGGGCCTGCCCATGGCCGGGCATTTTCTGGCAGCAGGGCATGCCGTCAGTGTCAGCGACCCGAGCCGGGAGCGTTTGCAGTTGGCTGGTGCGCAGGGCCTGGCCATTGCTGAAGACATCGCAGCGGCCATCAACGCCGCCGATGTGATTTTTTCATCGTTGCCCAATGATGCCGCCTTGCGTGCGGTGTCTGAACAGGTGGCCGCAGCGGCGCACCATGGCGTGGTTTTTGTGGATACCAGCACGGTGTCGCTGCAGGCCTCAGCTTGCGCGGCGGCGCAATGTGCGGCTGCCGGCGTGCAGTATTTGCGCACCACGGTGTCGGGCAACAACAAGATGGCCGAGGCCGCCCAGCTGACTGTGATGGCATCCGGCCCGCGTGCGACCTATGAGACTTTGATGCCTTTGTTAAAACTGCTGGGACCAAATCAGTTTTACCTGGGTGAGGCCGAACAGGCGCGCCTGATGAAGCTGGTCGTCAACCTCTTGATTGCCCAGACCAGCGCCATGCTGGCCGAGGGCCTGGCGCTGGGCCGCAAGGGCGGGCTGGACTGGCACGACATGTGGCAGGTGCTGGGTGCCAGCGCGGTTGGCTCGCCCATTCTTAAAGCCAAGGCCGTGCAGCTCAGCGAGCGCGACTTCAGACCGACCTTTACCGTTGAACAGATGATCAAGGACCTGGACCTGATCCTCGCTGCCGGCGAAACCAGCCACGTGCCCTTGCCGCAGACCGCGATGACGCTGCAGCTCATGCATGCCGCCATCGCGCAGGGCGATGCGCTGGACGATTACGCGGCCATCATCAAGACAGTCGAGCGCAGCGCCGGTTTGCATACAGATCTAAAGTAGTAGCATGAAAAACTTTGTCTATAACGGCCAGCCTTCAAGAGTGGTGTTTGGCGCAGGCAGCCTGCAATACCTGGGCCGCGAGATCGAGGCGCTGGGCGCGAACAAGGCGCTGGTGCTCTCCACACCCGAGCAACGCGCGTCTGCGGAGATGATTGCCGATCTGCTGGGCGCGCGCGCCGCCGGTGTGTTTGACCGTGCCGTGATGCACGTGCCGATTGAAACCGCGCGTGAAGCCCGCGAGATCGCACGCAAGCTGGGCGCCGACTGCGCGGTGGCGATTGGTGGCGGTTCCACCACCGGGCTGGGCAAGGCCATCGCGCTGGATTCCGGCCTGGCGATACTGGCGATTCCCACCACCTATGCCGGGTCCGAGATGACGCCCATCTATGGCATTACCGAGGCCGGCATTAAAAAAACCGGCAAGGACGTGCGTGTGCTGCCGCGCACCGTGATTTACGACCCGGAGCTGACCTTGAGCCTGCCGGTCGGCATGAGTATCACCAGCGGCATCAACGCGATCGCCCATGCAGCCGAGGGTTTGTACGCCACGGACAGCAATCCCATCATGGACTTAATGGCAAAAGAGGGTATAGCCGCCGTGGGACGGGCGCTGCCAGCTATCAAAAAAATAGCAAATGACATGGCGGCCAGAAGCGACGCGCTGTACGGCGCATGGCTGTGCGGCACGGTGCTGGGCAATGTCGGCATGGCCCTGCACCACAAGCTGTGCCACACGCTGGGCGGCAGTTTTAATTTGCCGCATGCAGAAACCCACACCATAGTCCTGCCGCATGCGCTGGCCTACAACGCTGCCGCCGCGCCCCAGGCCATGCGGGCCATTGCCGGGGCACTGAATGGCAAGAGTGCAGCACAGGCCGTGTTTGACCTGGCAAAAGACAACGGCGCGCCGGTGGCCTTGCGCGATATCGGCATGAAGGAGGCTGATCTGGACAAGGCCTGCGATATCGCCATGCAAAACCAGTACCCGAATCCGCGTCCGCTGGAACGCACCGCGATACGCCAGTTGCTGCAGCATGCCTTCGAGGGCGTACGCCCGGGGGACTGAGCGGCTCGGGGATATGAGGCGGCCACTACACTCAGGCCTTCTTTAATTGCCTCTGAATGCCGTGATGGAAATATTTGCCCTGCTGGTGCTGGCCGCTTTCGGCGCTTATGCACTCAAATCGAAAGACCAGAACCGGCGCATTGCCCTGCTGGGAAGCCATCTTGGGCGTTACCAGATCGAAAAGCTGATGGAAAGCCTGGCCGAGGGTTACCTGCGCGCCCTGGGGGAAGCGGACCTGGAGCGCAGGGCGCAGATCTGGAACCTGCTGGCCACGACGGAGCTGGAACTGTGTGAGCAGTTCAAGCGTTTTGTTGCCGGATTCTCCGGGGTCGATGCGGCGGACGCGCGCGTGAGCAAACTGCCGGTATTCATCCCGTTCATCGACAGGCTTTTCCCGGGCGCCACGTTTGACCTGCGCCAGGCCCTAGCCATCCATGCGCAGGGCATCAGCCGGGCCGCAGGCAACGAGCAGCAGTCGCTCAAAAACAAGGCCTTCACACTGTCGGCCGAGATGTTTTTGATGCAGCACACCTGCCACTGGTTTTGCAGGTCCAAAACAGTGGCGTCCGCCCGCATGCTGGCCAGGCACAAGACTTCACATGCGCAGGTGCTGGCCTCTGTCAGCCCCGAGACCCGCGAGGCTTATTGCGCCCTGACCGGCAGCCGCTGATCGGCATTTCGCGCGGGTAGCCGCCTGTCTGGTTTTGCCGTAGTCTTCACGGATCCCATGCCAGCTGCAGGACCAGGCCATGGGAGTGATTGGTGAATATGCAATTTTTTCTCTAGGCGGCCTCTGGTGCCAGCTGGCTTTTGCGCCATTCCGATACGGTGCAGCCGAAGCGGCGCCTGAACCAGAAGGCAAACGCACTTGGGGCCGAAAAACCCAGCAGCTCGGCCAACTCGGCCATGGAGCGGTCACTGTCGCGGATTTGCCGCAGGGCAAACTCCGAACGGACCGCCTGCATCATCGAAGAAAACGTTTCCCCGTCGGCCTGCAGGTGACGGTGCAGGGTGCGCCTGTCCATGGACAGGTGCTGTGCGACCTGGTCAGCTGTACAGCGACCTCCCGGAAGCAGCGCGGCAACAAGCTGGCGCGCTGCGTCTGTGGTGTTGTTGCGGCTGCGCGAAAGGGCTTGATCCAGAAAACGGCGCGCATACGGGGCCATGCCGGTATCGGCCATCGGCAGGGGTATGGCGAGATCACGCGCCGCGCACACGATGCCATTAAAACTGCCGTTGAACTCCAGCTTCGGGCCGAAAAAAGCCAGATGGCTGCTTTTGTCATGGGGCGGCCGGTGCGAAAAACAGACCCGTCGCGGTGTCCAGGCGGGCCCGAGCAGTTCTTGCAGGATGCGGTACATCACCCCCACAGCCAGTTCCATTGACTGGCGGACCGAGGCAACGCCCTCCATCAGGAAGTCCTCGCGGATGATCACCACATCATCGTGGTCCTCTATGCGCGTCAGCAGTGATGCATTGAGCAGGCGTAAATAGCGGAACATGGTGTCCAGCGCCTGTCGCGCGGTGGGTTCCTCGCGCAACACAATGCTGATCGGCCCCAGGTTGGCCAAACGCCTGCCGCGCGCAAGCTGCAAGCCGAAGTCCTCCACATTGGCGGCTGCGGCGCTGGATTCGAGCAGCTCCCGCACGGCGAACACGCTGATCGGCGTTTCCGGGTCGTCCAGGCAACGCGAACTCAGCCCGGCCTTGCGCATCATGGCCTCGGGATTGAGCCTCAGCGCATGTGCAAGCTCCGTGTAACCGCTAAGGCTGGCGCTTCGAATAACGGGCACAACTTGCAGCACGGACATGTCCCAATTAAGACAAACAATGTCCCAAAATATACATTAAAACCGCAATGCCGTATATATAGTCAACTTCCTGAGCGGCATCTAAAAACGCACTTCGCCGCCATCAACCGAGACAACAGGAGACCCTGATGACAAAGCAAACCAAAACCCGCATGTTGCCGCAGCTGCTTCTGGCAGTGCTGACCGTGATGGCCACTCCGGCAGTCATGGCCTGGACCGACAAACCCGTGAAAATGATCGTGCCGGCCCCTGCTGGCGGCACCATGGACGTGGTCGCCCGCCTCCTTGCCGAACAACTTTCGGCCGACATCGGTCAGCCGGTCATCGTGGACAACAAGCCTGGTGCAGGCGGCGCGATCGCGGTGCATGCCATGATGGCTGCGCCCCCCGATGGCCAGACCATCATGGTCACTGCCAGCAATGTCCTGACCGAAATCCCGCTGGTGATGAAAACCGGCTTTGATCCGCTCAAGGACGTGAAGCCCGTGGCAACCGTGGCGCTCTCGACCATGGTCTTGGTGGGCTCCCCGTCCATTCCTGCACAGGATCTCAAAGGCCTGGTGTCATATGTCAAGGGCAACCCGGGCAAACTGAGCTTTGCGTCCTATAGCGCGGGCACCAGCTCCCAATACGCCGGCATGATCTTCAACCAGAAAGCCGGACTGGACCTGCAGCACGTCCCCTTCCCCGGCTCTCCGCCCGCACTGGTACAGGTCATGGGCGGTCAGATTCCCGTCATGTTTGATGGAATCGCGACTTCATTGCCTCTGATCAAGGGCGGCAAGCTGAAGATATTTGGTGTGGCCAACAAAACCCGCTCCGCCCAATTGCCCAATGTACCAACCATGGCTGAACAGGGCTTTCCAGACATCGATTTCACCAACTGGGTGGGCACCGTCGTGGCGTCTGGCGTTCCAGCCGCGATGGTCGACAAGATCAATGCCGCCACGCTCAAGGCAGCTTCCGCGCCAAAGGTGAAAGACCGCCTCGCAGCGGTCGGTTTTGAGCCCAACACCAGCCTCACCGCAGGCCAGCTCGCACAGTCGGTCAGGGCCGAGTACGAGCGCAACGCCGCCATTGTGAAAGCCTTTGACATCAAGCTGAACCAGTAACCCCAAAACCATTCAGAGCAAGGAGACCTTTATGGCCGCGACAACTGCTACCCGTATCAAGGTAGAGCCGCTGACCTGCGCTATCGGCGCCGAGCTTGTTGGCGCCAACCTGGGCGATGCATCCCGCGACGACGGCCTGTTCGCCGAGATCAAGGCCCTGCTGCTGAAGCACAAGGTGCTTTTCCTGCGGGACCAGGACATCACGCGGGCCGAACATGTGGCCTTCGCCCGTCGTTTTGGCGAACTGGAAACCCACCCTGTGCTAGGCAGCGACCCCGACAATCCGGGGCTGGTGCAGATATATAAATCGCCTGACGCCCCCGTGGACCGCTACGAAAACGCCTGGCACTCGGATGGCACATGGCGCGAAAAACCCTCCATGGGCTGTGTGCTGCGTTGCGTGGAATGCCCTCCCGTGGGCGGCGACACGATGTGGGCCAACATGGTGCTCGCCTATGAGAACCTGCCGGCACACATCAAGACGCAGATCGCGCCGCTGCGTGCCCGGCACAGCATCGAAGCCAGCTTTGGTGCCGTCATGCCCCTGGAAAAACGCCTGGCGCTGAAGGCGCAGTTTCCGGACGCCGAACACCCGGTGGTTCGTACGCACCCAGAAACTGGAGAAAAAGTGCTGTTTGTGAACGGGTTCACCACCCACTTCACGAACTACCACACACCTGTCAATGTGCGTTTTGGCCAGGACGCGGTCCCCGGGTCCTCTGACCTGCTGCGCTACCTCATCACGCAGGCCTACATCCCCGAGTACCAGGTGCGCTGGCGCTGGAAACCCAATACCGTGGCGATCTGGGACAACCGCTGCACCCAGCACTATGCAGTGATGGACTACCCGCCTTGCCACCGCAAGATGGAACGCGCCGGCATCATGGGCGATACGCCCTTCTAGATTCCCGCGACCGGACCGCAACCCTGTCAATGTACGCATCGACAGCATCCCTTCACACCTGTTTACGCCTCTTCACGACTTCAGTCACCTCATAAAAGGACACATCATGAACTTCCTCGACGGTTCTCTCATTCCCGAAAACCAGGACAAGCTGGTCATCACAGCCGCACCTTACGGACCCGAGTGGATTCCCTCGGATTTCCCTTCAGACATTGCCGTCACCATGGAGGAGCAGATCCAGAAAGCAGTCGACTGCTACAAGGCCGGCGCTTCCGTGCTGCACCTGCATGTGCGCGAGCTCGACGGCAAGGGCAGCAAGCGCCTGTCCAAGTTCAATGAGCTGATTGCAGGCGTTCGCAAGGCCGTGCCCGACATGGTGATACAGGTTGGTGGCTCCATCTCCTTCGCACCTGAAAGCGACGGCGCAGCCGCAAAATGGCTGTCGGACGACACACGCCACATGCTGGCCGAACTCGACCCCAAGCCCGACCAGGTGACGGTGACGGTGAACACCACGCAGATGAACATCTTCGAGCACATGGATACGCGGGATTACGAGGGCACCTCGCTGGCCGATCCCGCGACGCATGAGGCCTACCGCGAAATGATTGTGCCTTCCGGTCCGGCGTGGGTCGAAGAGCACATCCGCCGTTTGAGTGCCGCAGGCATACAGAGCGCCTTCCAGTTTTACAACATCAACAGCTTTGAAACCGTGGAGCGCATGCTCCGGCGCGGCGTGTACAAAGGACCGCTGGTCATGAACTGGGTCGCCATCAGCGGCGGCATGGATGCGCCCAACCCCTACAACCTGGCCAACTTCCTGCGCGCCATTCCCGACGGCTCCATGCTGACGGTTGAAAGCTCCATGCGCAATGTGCTGCCCATCAACCTGATGGGCATGGCCCTGGGTCAGCATGTGCGCTGCGGCATTGAAGACAACCTGTGGACGCAGGACCGCAAGGCCAAGATGAGCACCGTGCAGCAGATCGAACAGCTGGTGCGCATCGCCCGCGAAATCGGACGCGAGGTGGCTGATGGCAAGGAGGCACGACGCATCTGCAAGATCGGTGTCTTCTACGACACCATCGAAGAGACGCTGGCCAAAAACGGTTTTGCGCCCAACCCCAAGGCAGGGCACCAGGGTTTTCTGCGCAAGGCGGCATGACCCATGGCCAAGGCAATACGTTTTTACGAAACCGGCGGACCTGAAGTCCTCAAGCTTGAAACCGTAGAGGTTGGCGAGCCGGGGCCCGGCCAGGCGCGCGTGCGCCACACCGGCATCGCGGTCAACTTCATTGACATCTACTTTCGCACCGGGCGCTATCCCGCGCAATTGCCCAGCGGCCTGGGCTCGGACGCGGTAGGCGTGGTCGAGGCGGTAGGCCCTGGCGTGACAGACATCGCAGCGGGCGACCGCGTCGGCTACCTGATAGGCCCGCAGGGCGCGTATTCGGATGTGCGTGTCATGCCGGCGGATGTGCTCATCAAACTGCCTGATGGCGTATCAGACGCAATGGCCGCAACACTCATGATGAAGGGCATGACGGCGCAATACCTGTTTCGCCAGGTGTTCCCGCTCAAGGGCGGTGAAACCATTCTTTACCACGCGGCGGCAGGCGGTGTGGGCCTGATCGCCTGCCAGTGGGCGCGCGCCATGGGTGTCACCATGATTGGCACCGTCAGCACGGACGAAAAAGCCGCCATTGCCAAAGCCAACGGTTGCGCCCACACCATCGTCACCTCGCGTGAAAACATCGTCGAGCGTGTGAAGGCAATCACCGGCGGCCAGGGTGTGCCCGTGGTCTATGACTCGGTCGGCAAGGACACGCTGGAGGCATCCCTCAACTGCCTGCAACAGCGGGGCACGCTGGTCAGCAACGGCACCTCGTCCGGCCCGGTGGTGATAGACACCATGCTGCTGGCAGCCAAAGGCTCGTTGTGGGTGACGCGCCCGGCCATGATGCACTACATCATGCCGCGCGCCCACATGCTGGAGATGGCCAAGGAAGTATTTGACATGGTGCTGGCGGGCAAGATCACAAGCGAGGCGTCGCAGACCTTCCCGCTCGAAGCGGCGGCCGAGGCACACCGCGCGCTGGAGTCGCGCAAGACCGTTGGCGCCACGGTCCTGCTGCCCTGAGCCGGATCACGCATGCCGCTTTGCCGGGTGACTTGCGCCTGAAGGCCAGGTCCCTTCCCGGCCTGCTGGCTGCCCTTGTGGTAGCCAGCGTCGCGAGCTTTCTTGGGGCGCTGGCTGGGCTTGAGGGCAGCTGTCCTGTGAACACTGTGGGTGAGACCTTGCGTGGCTTCAAAGGGCTGGCGGCTATGGCAACTCGATGTTGTACAGCTCTCCGTTCTTGCGCTCGACCTTGCGCATATAAATGTTCTGGATGATGTCGCGCGTTTTGGGATCGATGTAGATCTGTCCCCGCGGGCTTTCAAAAAGCTGGCCCCTCATGCCCGCCAGAAGCGCATCGCCACCACCTTGGCCCCCGGTCTTTTTCAGGGCTTCATAAATGACGCGCATACCGTCGAAGGCGAAGACGGCCACCGCGTTGGGGCGCATGGTTTTGTTGATTTTTTTATATTCATCAACAAACTTCTTGTTGACGGCCGATGGATGCGCTGTGGAATAGGGGTAGGACGTCACAATGCCCTGCGCCGTGTCGCCCATGCTGTTGAGAATGTCGTCGTCCACCACGTCACCGGTGCCAATCAGCTTGATGCCAGCCTTTGCCATGCCGCGCTCATTGAACTGGTTCATCACTGCGGTACCGATGCCCGAGGGCACAAATACAAAAAGCGCATCCGGTGAAAGGTCGCGCACCTTCTGCAGAAAGGGTGCAAAGTCGGGGTTGCGCAAGGGCACGCGCAGCGACTCAAGAATTTGCCCCCCATTGAAAGCGAAGCGTTCGCGGAAGGTGCGCTCGGCATCCAGGCCGGGGCCATAGTCAGACACCAGGGTGACCACCTTGCGAATGCCGTTCTTCGCTGCCCAGGCGGCCACGCCAAGCGTGACCTGCGGCAGGGTCATGGACACCCGCACCATGTAGGGAGAGGCATCAATCACTGTAGCCGTCGCGGCCAGCATATTGATCATGGGCGTTTTGGACTGCGTTGCGACGGGCGCGGCGGCCAGTGCCAGCGGTGTCAGGCCAAACCCGGCAAGCACATCGACCTTGTCGTTAACCACCATCTCCTGGGCCAGGCGTTTGGTGATGTCGGGCACGCCCGTGTCGTCCTTGAGAATCAGTTCCACCTTGCGACCGGCGACGGTGCTGCCGTACATCGCCATATACAGCCGCGCACCGGCCTCCATTTGTTTGCCTGTGGAGGCAAACGGCCCCGTCATGGGGGCCAGAAGGCCGATCTTGAAAGGGGCGGTGGTCTGGGCACCCGCTTTTTGCAGGCCCCATGCCAAAGGGGCTGCGGCCATTGCCTTGACCAAACTGCGCTTGTCCATAAGTGTCTCCTTTAGTTGATATAAAAAACGCGGTAACTCAATGTCAGGTGCTGGCTTCTGCCGCAGCGCGATCATGGATCACGCGGCGCATCAGCAGGCCGGGTTTGTCGGGTGCAAAGTTGAGGTCGAACTGCGGCTGCGCGTCCTGCGTCACCACATCCAGAATCCATTCAAGCGCATCGACATCTTCAAGATAGGCCTTGGCCGAGGCTTCATGGAGGTAGTCGTCGGCGGCCTTGTCCTCAAGCTTGAAGTCGCGCGAGTTGAACCACCAGTAGTGAATCGCGCCATTGCTCTCGGGCGTGAAGATGTGCGTGATGTTGAAGCGGTAGTCGCTTTGCGCGCCTTCAGGCGGCGATGGGTCGACGATTTTGGCGAAGGCCACATGCAGCGCAGGCGATGCAAAACGCGCTTCCGAATAGCGGTGCACCGGTTTGCCCGTCAGGCCCGTCGGCACGCCGTAGACGCCCGGCGGCGGCGAGTTCTTCAGTTGCCTGTCGATGATGATGACTTCGCCTTCCTGGCGTACGTCGAGTTTGGAGCGGGCGTATTCAGGCGTGCCGATGGCGCCGGGGTGCAGGAAGGGGAAGTGCGTCTGGTCCAGCAGGTTCTCATGCATGGAGATGTAGTCGGACTTCATGTAGTAGCTGCCCTGCACGCTTTTCCAGTTCGCATTATTCAGCCAGTGCGTGTCGGGGATCAGCGCCTCGTCGGCCTTGTCGGCCTCGCCCATCCAGATCCAGATCAGCGGGCCGCGCTCGGCCATCGGAAAGCTGCGCACGCTGGCGTTGCTGGGCGTAATGGGCAGCGAGGGCATGTTGACGCAGCGGCCCGAGGGGTCGAACTGCATGCCGTGGTAGCCGCACTGCAGGATGTCGCCGTCGAGTTTGCCCTTGGCCAGCGGAAACGAGCGATGCGGGCAGCGGTTGCGCACGGCGACCGGCTCGCCGGCCAGGGTGCGGTACATCGCAACCTCGATGCCCAGCAGGCGGCGGCTGATGATGTCGCGGGATACCTCCGCGCTTAAAGCGGCGACATACCAGCAGTTAAGGATCAGCGGTGTATTGTGGTCGGCAAAGCCACCGGGCTCAAACACATGGGCATCGGCTGCCGTGCTGGAAGGAAGGGATTGGAGTTGAATGGTTTTCATGGTGTTCACCTTTCAATGGAATTTATGCGTCAAGCACCAGCCGCGAGCCTTGCAGGCGCGAGACACAAACGCACAGCGTCTTGCCAGCGGCTTTTTCGTCGTCTGACAGATACCGGTCACGGTGGGTCAGCGGGCCGTCGGCCTCCAGCACGGTCAATGGGCACAGGCCGCATTCGCCGCGCCTGCAGTCAAACAGCGGATGCTGGCCTGCGTTCTTCAGCGCATCAAGAATGCTGGTGTTGGCGCCGACACGGATGGTCTGGCCTGATTGTTTGAGCACCACATCAAACGCCACTTCGTTGCCGGTGGGCGGCGGTGTGAAGAGTTCGCTGCGCACGCGCTGCGCGTGCCAGCCGAGCGCTGCCGCTGCGGCTCGCACAGCATCAATCAGTCCTGCAGGGCCGCAGACATATGCGCTTGTATTCGCAGCTTGCGCTGCGAGCAGGGCCTTCACGTCCAGCAGGCCGCCTTCGTCGTTGCAATGGATGTGAGCGTGCGGCCCGGCAAGGCGTTCAACAGCATGAACATAGGCCATCTCGCTGCGGCTGCGGCCCGAGTAGGCGACTTCAAAACTGCGCTTGCGCTGCACCAGGCTGCGTAGCATCGCAAAAATGGGCGTGATGCCTATGCCGCCGGCGATCAGCAGGCTGTTGCTGTCGCGATGGTCCAGCCTGAATTCGTTTTTCGGTGGCGAGATCGCAAGCTGCGAGCCGATCTCAATGCTGTGGTGAATGTGCGCCGATGCGCGCGCCCGGTCTTCGCGCTGCACGGCGATGCGGTAGGCGCTGCGGCCATCGTCCAGTGTTTCAGTGCCGCCCACCAGTGAGTAGTGGCGCACCGTCTCGCCAATGCCTTCGGGGCTGATGCGCACTTCAATGTGCGAGCCGGCTTCATAAGCGGGCAGGGGGCCGCCATCGGCCGCGACCAGCAGGTACTCGCGTATGCGCGGCGTCAGCTGCGTCATTGCACGCACGACGACGTTCAGGTTTTCCTTCTTGGGCAACTTGTCTCCAGCTCTTTTCTTTTGATCACTAACAGGGCCGTCAGAACTTCGCTTGTCATTGCGGACTTGATCCGCAATCCAGACGGCTTGTGCACGCGCCGATTCCTTTTCTTGCCACCGCCGTTGACTCATCGGTCATGGATCCCCCCGGATCGTGGTCCGGGGCAGGCTCCTCAAGTCCGGGATGACACGGGAGACTCTGTTTGTGGCTACTGGCAGTTTATTGATTCATGCATGAGAATAGTGATGATTAATAGAGTCATCACTTATCTCTAAATGGAATCAATATGGACGTGCTGGGTAATTTGAAGACATTCCTCGCCGTGGCCAGTTATGGCGGCTTTTCAGAGGCGGCACGCAAGCTGCATGTGGTGCCTTCGGTGGTCGCCAAGCGCATAGGCCAGCTTGAAAAAACCATGGGCTCGCGCCTGTTTGAGCGTTCGACCCGCAGCGTGGTGCTGACCGAGGCGGGTGAGCAGCTGCAGGCGCGCGCGGCGGTGCTGATGGCCGACTTTGACGAACTGGTCAGCACCGTGCAGCGCGACGACAGCAAGCTGGAGGGCCACATCCGCGTGATGGCGCCGACCACGCTGACCATGGTCTACCTCGGCCAGGTGATCAACGCCTTTCTTGAAAAACACGAGCGCATCACGCTGGAGCTGGCGCTGGTGGACGCCTCCATGAATCCGCAGGAGCGGGGTTTTGACATGGCCATCAGCGGACGCACGGCCAGCTATGAGGGCGTGCTCGATGTGCCGCTCTGCCCGGTGCGGCCCATGCTGTTTGCGGCGCCGGCCTATGTGGTCACCCACGGCGAGCCTGCTCACCCGCGCGAGCTGGCCGATCACCGCTGCCTGGTGTTTGCGCCCACGGGTGTGAACTGGCAGTTCCAGAGCAGTCGCGGCGCCATCAGCGTTGAGGTCAGGCCCCGCCTGCTGGCCGATGACAACCGCACCTTGCTCGATGCCGCGCAAAGAGGCATGGGCATCGTCGTGCTACCGCTGTATGTCGCGCGTGATGCCCTGGTTGCCGGCACCCTGCAGCCGCTGCTGGCCAAATTCCCTTTACAGGAAACCTGGTTTCGCGCCTACGTGCCGCGCAGAAGCCACAAGCTGGCACGTGTGCAGGCGCTGGTGGACTGGCTGGCCGGCCACCTTGAGGGTTTTATGGCGGCGCAGGCCTGACGGAAAGAGATAACGGTTTGCTATGAAATAAGTAGCTGCTTGTGCTCGCCACTATTGGGCTGCGGGTGCATTTGATTGTTAAAAACTGCGCCTTTCCCGGCGGCAAGCTAATCGCCATCCCCCTCAATACACCCCGAAACGCCCGGTCCACTTCTTCTCGTAGTTCATCTTTACAAAGTGCTCGGCCATGAAGTCGATAAAGGTGCGCACCTTGGCCGACAGGTGTTTGCGGCTGGGGTAGGCCAGGTTGACGGTCAGGCGCGGCAGGTCCCATTCATCGAGCACTGGCACCAGCCGCCCGGCCACGATGTCTTCGTAGACGATGTAGGACGGCTGCACCAGGATGCCCATTCCGTCCAGCGCCGCCACGCGCAGGATTTGCCCGTCGCTGGCGTCGAGCACGCCCTTGACGGTCACCGTGGTGGTCTGGCCGTCTTTTGTGAAGCGCAGCTCGTTCGGGTTGTTGGCGTGGGTGTAGATCAGCAGCTTGTGGCGCTGCAGGTCTTCCAGTGTTTTGGGAATGCCGTGTTGCGCAAAGTAGCGCGGTGATGCCGTCAGGATGCGGCGTGTTTCGGCCAGACGGCGTATGGTGATGTTGGAATCAGGCTCGACCTCGCGCGTGCGTATCGCCACATCGATGTTGTTGTCGATGATGTCCATGTAGCGGTTGGCGGCCTCGACATGCACCGTGATATTGGGGTAACGCTGGGTGTACTCGCGCAGCAGCGGCGCCACGTGGTGCAGCGCAAACGACAGCGAGGCGGTGATGCGCAGCACGCCGGTCGGGTTCAGCGCGGTGGCGTTGACCGCGGATTCGGCATCTTTCAGGTCCAGCAGTATGGCCTTGGCCCGACTGAAAAACTCCTGGCCGGTGTCGGTCAGGTAAAGCCGGCGCGTGTTGCGCTCCACCAGCCTGGCGCCCAGCCGTGCTTCCAGCGCCGACAGGTGGCGGCTGGCGGCGGCATTGGACAGGTCCAGCGCCTCGGCGGCGCGGCTCATGCTGCCGGTTTCGGCCACCTGCACAAATAGTTCGATTTCTGTCCAGCGATCCAAGCTGTGTCTCCTGCGATTGCCGCGTTTGGTTTGCCGCGCCGTGTTGCCGGCCGCATGCATTGTGGCGCACGGCGGCAGTGCTTTCTTCCGCCGCGTGAAAAAGTCATTTGCGCCAGCCAACTTTCATAAAGTGTCGCCGCCGTCTATATTCGTCGTAAAGAGAGCTAACCCGAAGGAGAACAGCGTGCGCAACCTGAACCAGGACACCATTACACAAGCCGTGATTGCGCGCTTTGCCGATACACCGGACCCGCGCCTCAAGGAAATCGTGACCAGCCTGGTGCAGCACCTGCATGCGTTTGCGCGCGAGGTCAAGCTGACCGAGGACGAATGGCTCAAGGGCATACAGTTTTTGACCGCCACCGGCCAGAAGTGTGATGACAAGCGCCAGGAGTTCATCCTGCTCAGCGACACGCTGGGCCTGTCTATGCTGACGGTGGCCATGAACAACGACAAGCCCCACGGCTGCACTGAAGCCACGGTGTTTGGCCCCTTCCATGTGGAAGGCGCGCCGCAATACCAGCATGGCGACAACGTCGCCAACGGCGCCAGGGGCGAGCCCTGCGTGGTGCGGGCAGCGATCCGGGGACTGGACGGCAAACCGGTTGCCGGCGCGGTGATCGATGTCTGGCAGTCCGACGCGGACGGCAACTACGACGTGCAGTACGCCGGCCTCGACCATCCCCAGGCGCGGGGCATTTTGCGCTCCGATGCCGAAGGCAAGTTCCACTTTCGGACCATTGTGGCGGAGGCCTACCAGATACCCACCGACGGGCCGGTCGGCGACATGCTGAACGCCACCAAACGCCACGCCTGGCGGCCGGCCCACCTGCATTTCATGATCAAGGCCGATGGTTATGAAACCCTGGTCACGCACGTGTTCCGCAATGGCGACCAATGGCTGGATTCCGACGCCGTGTTCGGCGTGCGCCAGTCGCTGGTGGCTGATTGGGTAAAACAGGCCGACGGCAGCTATTCGCTGGATTTTGAATTTGTGCTTAACCCCGCCGGTGGCGCATGATTTACATCTTCACCCTGATCGACAGGCCTGATGGCTTGCCGCTGCGCCTGCGCGTGCGGCCCGAGCACAAGGCCTACCTGGCGGCCGTGGCTGGGCGCATGGCTTTTGCCGGGCCGCTGGTGGCCGACGATGGCCAGACCATGACCGGCAGCATGCTGGCCATTGATTTTGAATCCCGGGATGCCGCACATGCCTGGCTGGCGAACGAGCCTTTTACAAAAGCCGGCTTGTACGCCAGCATCAGCATTCATGCCTTTGTGAACCTGTGGCCGCAGAAAGCCGGATTCCCGGCGGTAGCCTGAAAAAAGAAGAGGGTTCAGCATGATCAAGCACATCGTCATGTGGAATGTCCGGGGAGACACGGCGCTCGAAAAGGCCCAGGGCATAGCGCGGCTGCAGCGCAGTTTTGCCGGCCTGCTCGGGAAGATTCCCGGGCTTTTGTTTCTGGAAATCGGCGTCGATTCAAGCCGCATCGATTACGCCTGCGACGTGGTGCTTTATTCGGAATTCGAGTCGCAGGCCGCGCTGGACGCCTATGGCTCGCACCCCGAGCACCTGCGGGTCAAACAGGAACTGGCCGACCTGCGCACCGCGCGGCACCAGGTGGACTACGAAAGCCTGCGGCAAGAGCCGGCAGGTCGCGCATCAACAACAAAGGATTCAATTCATGAGCAATGACACAAACACGGGCCTGCAGGACGAGCTGCTGATCCGGCAGATGGTCGAACGCTGGGCGGTCTGGCGCGACGCCGGCGACTGGGAGCGTTTTGCGACTGTCTGGCACCCCGAGGGTGTGATGATGGCGACCTGGTTCCAGGGGCCGTTTGCGGAATTCATACGTGTGACAAAAGAGGGCTGGGCCAAGGGTGTGAGCATTTTGCATTTCCTCGGCGGCTCGGCCGTCGAGGTGGCGGGCGACCGCGCGATTGCGCAGACCAAGATGACAATTTCGCAACGCGGCATGGTCGAGGGCGAGGACGGCCCGGTGCTGTGCGACGTGGTTTGCACCGGCCGTTTTTACGATTTTGTGGTGCGCGAGCGGGGGCAGTGGACGCTGCTGCACCGCCAGCCGATTTACGAAAAAGACCGCATAGACCCGCTGGACTCCACCGCGCAGCTCAGGCTCGACAGCCAGGCGCTGGCGGCCATGCCCGAGGGTTACCGGCACCTGGCCTATATCCAGACCCGCATCGGCTACACCGTGAAGCTGGACATGCCCATGCTGCAGGGGCCGGTGGTGGACGAGCTTTACCGCCGGGGGGCGCGCTGGCTGGCCGGCGGTGCGCTGGAGCGTTGAGCCGGACCGCATCCGAAAAATAATGACAGAGGAGACATTCATGATGCATTCACTGAATCGCCGGACGGCGCTTGCCGCACTCGCGGCATGCGGCACCGGCCCGGTTTTTGCGCAGGGCGCTTTCCCCAATAAACCGCTGCGCGTGATCGTGCCGCAACCGCCCGGCGGCGGTTTTGATTTTGTGGGCCGCATACTGGCCGACCGGCTCGCCAAAGCGCTGAACCAGCCTGTGGTGGTGGAAAACCGCGTCGGCTCGGGCACGCTGGTTGGTACCGACCTGGCGGCCAAGGCCGAGCCCGATGGTTACACCCTGGTGGTGGGCTCCATCTCCAACCTGGCACTGAACATGGGCCTGTACCGCAAGCCGCCCTACAACAGCCTGCGCGACTTCGAGCCCTTGGGCCTGGCCGTGGCCTACGCCTACACGCTGATGGCCCGCAAGGACCTGCCGTATAAATCGCTCAAGGAAGTCATTGCCTATGCCAAGGCCAATCCCGGCAGGCTGACCTACGCTTCTGCCGGTGTTGGCTCCGGCCAGCACGTGATCGCCGCGGCACTCTGGCAGCAGACGGGGGTCGAGATCACCCATGTTCCCTACCGTGGGGCACAAACGGCTTACCAGGACCTGGTGGGTGGCCGGGTGGACCTGTTCTTTGATTTGTCGCCGACCGCACGCGCGCAGATTGATAGCGGCAATGCGCGTGCCCTGGCCGTGTCCGGCAATATACGGCAGCCCACGCTGCCCGATGTGCCGACCATCCGGGAAAGCGGTGTGGCAAAACTCGAACTCGAATCCTGGTTTGGCCTTTTTGCGCCGGCAAAAACACCGCCCAGGGTGCTGGAGAGGTTGCGCGCCGAACTTGATACCATCATCGCGTCAAGGGATGTGAGTGACATCTTCCGCAAGGCCGGCGGCCGTTCGCTGAGCCTGTCACTCACCGAAACCCGGGCGCTGGTCAAACGCGATGTCGAGTACTGGTCCAGACTGATACGCGAGCTCGACATCAAGCCCGACTGACACCCTTCACAATTTCCTTTTTAATTTACAGCCAACAAGATTAGCCATGAAAATTTCCCAGGCCTGCCTAGACCAGCTCTTTTTTAATGCCCGCACGGCCAACGGTTTTCTCGACAAACCGGTGCCGCTTGCCCTGCTTCAGGAGGTGTACGACATTGCAAAATTCGGCGCCACGTCGATGAACACGCAGCCCACGCGTTATGTCTTTTTGAGCAGTGCCGAGTCGCGTGCCCGGCTGCTTCCGGCGCTGTCGCCCGGCAACCTGGAGAAAACAAAACTGGCGCCCGTGACCGTCATCGTGGCGACCGACACCCGTTTCTTTGAACACATGCCCCAGGTTTGGCACAACCCGGGTGCGAAAGAAATGTTTGAAGGCAATGCGGTGCTGGCGCAGGGCACGGCCACGCGCAACGGCACCCTGGGCGGGGCTTATTTCATGATCGCCGCGCGTTCCGTGGGCCTGGATTGCGGGCCCATGAGCGGCGTGGACCTGGCCAAGGTCAACGCCGAGTTTTTCCCTGACGGGCGCCTGCAGGGCAACTTCCTGATCAACCTCGGCTACGGCGACAATAGCAAGCTGTTTGACCGCAATCCACGCCTCTCATTCGATCAGGCTTGTTCCGTGCTGTAGCGTGAAACAAGCCTGCGGCTGTCTGGACGCTCACCCCACCCACCCTGCCTTTGAAAGGGCGGGCCACAGGCAGGTACCGCTTTGAGTTTTCCGCTGATCACCGATCCGTTTTTTTATGCCGTGGCGATTCCCGCGGTGCTGCTGATGGGCATCAGCAAAAGCGGCTTCGGTGCCGGTCTGGGCTCACTGGCGGTGCCGATGATGGCTCTGGCCGTGACGGTGCCGCAGGCGGCGGCCATCCTGATGCCGGTGTTGCTGCTGATGGACCTGCTGGGGCTGGCGGCATTCCGCAAAAGTTTTGACGCGAAGCTGCTGAAGTTCCTGCTGCCGTTTGGCATCGTGGGGACGGTGGTGGGCACGCTGCTGTTCAAGGTGCTGGAGGTCAAGGTTGTGGCCGGCCTGGTCGGCGTGCTGATCCTGCTGTTTCTGGCGCAGCGCCTGCTGTTTCCGCCCCGGCCTGACAGCCCGCCGCTGCCGAAGTGGATGGGGGCTATCCTGACGACCGTGTCCGGCTTCACCAGCTTTGTCGCCCATGCCGGCGGTCCGCCGGTGGCTTTTTATGTGATCCCGCTGCGCCTGTCGCCGCTGGTATTCGCCTCCACGATGGCCTACTTTTTCTTCTTCATCAACCTGGCCAAGTGGATTCCCTATGCCTGGCTGGGCCTGATCGATGTCCGCAACATGGCCACCTCGCTGGTGTTGCTGCCGCTGGCGCCCATCGGTGTCTGGATCGGCGTGCGCATGGCCAAAAGCATCAGCCCTGTGCTTTTTTACCGGCTGCTGTACGGCGGCATGTTCCTGACCGGCTGCAAACTGGTGTGGGACGGTTTGCACTGAGCCCGTTTGCCGGTTCGTATTTGCTATAAAAACAGTAGCTGTTTGCGCCCATCCACAGGGCGTTACAGGCCGTTTTAATGGCTGTTTTTCGCCAGTTAACCAGCTGCAGCCAGCAGCGGCGGCAACCAGGCTTCGAGTTCATTTACCAGCGCGGCCAGGGACGGCTCAAGCCCGTCCAGTGCCCTGTCGATTTCGGCGCGCGGGCGCTGCTCCCGGATGGCCAGCTCCACGGCATCTGCGAGGGCCGGAATAGCGCTTGCGCCTATGCTGCCCGA
This sequence comes from Pseudomonadota bacterium, assembly GCA_040388255.1. Taxonomy (GTDB): domain Bacteria; phylum Pseudomonadota; class Gammaproteobacteria; order Burkholderiales; family Burkholderiaceae_C; genus Polaromonas. The sequence goes on from JAZKCE010000039.1 coordinate 36,371, forward strand.
CACGCCCTTGAGCGTGTGGGCTATGCGCTGCGCCGTCGCCTGGTCCTGGGCATCCAGGGCGTCCCTGATGTTGCGCACGCAGGCTTTTTGCCCCGCCGCGTACTTTCGCAGCATGTTGATGTACAGCGGCTTCTTGCCCATCATGCGACCCAGGCCGGTGTGTACATCCAGGCCGGTGATGGCCAGCGGCAGGTCGGTGTCGCCAGCCGGGGTTGCCCTGGCTTGCTGGGCGGGGGGCGCCCCACGTGGACGGATCCACTTGAGCAGCATCCGCCACAGGTCGTCCGGGTCTATCGGCTTGGACATGAAGTCGTTCATGCCCACCTCCAGACATTTGCGGCGGTCCTCGGCCATGGCATTGGCCGTCATGGCCACGATGGGCACCGCTTGCAGCCGGGGAATGCGCCTGATGGCAGCGGTCGCGCCCAGGCCGTCCATGACGGGCATCTGCATGTCCATCAGGACCAGGTCGTAATCCCTGCGCTGCATCATGTCGAGTGCGATCTGGCCGTTTTCGGCGACCTCGACCACAAAACCCGCATCAACCAGCAGTTCGCTGGCGATCTGCTGGTTGATGTCGTTGTCTTCGGCCAGCAGGATGCGCGCGCCGCGCACCGGTGCCAGCTGCTGCGTGTTGTCCGTGGCCACGGGTCCGCTGGTGCGCGCCTCCGGCCGGTGCCCGCCCAGCGCCTGCATGGTGGTGTCGAAGAGCATGGAAGGGTTGACCGGCTTGACCAGCACATGGCTGATGCCCAGCGACTCGGCCTCCTTGATCATTTCCTCGCGGCCGTAGGCGCTCACTATCATCAAAACGGGTTCGGCGGCGAGACCCAGGGCGCGGATCTGCCGCGCGGCTTCCATGCCGTCCATTTGCGGCATGCGCCAGTCCAGGTAGACCACACGAAACGGTCGCCCGTCGGATTGTGCGGCGCGTACCGCCTCCACGGCCGCCGCGCCCGATGCGACATCGGCCACTTCGAAGGTCATGCCTTCGAGCATGTCGCGCAGTACGCTGCGGGCCTGGGCGTTGTCGTCCACCACCAGCGCGCGGCACCCGCGCAGGTCCGGGTTGGGCAGCAAAACGCGTTTGAGCCGCTGGCTGATGCCCAGCCGCACCGTGAACCAGAAGTCGCTGCCCGAGCCGTAGTCGCTGTTGACGCCGACCTCGCCGCCCATCAGGTTGGCCAGTTTTTTGGAGATGGCCAGGCCCAGGCCGGTGCCGCCGAACCTGCGTGTGGTTGAACTGTCCGCCTGCGAGAAGCTCTGGAAAAGCCGTGCGATCTGCTCCCCGGTCAGGCCAATGCCGGTGTCGCGCACCGAAAAGCGCAGCAACACCTCGTCGGCGCTGCGTTCGCTGACACGCGCCGAGATGACGACCTCGCCGTGGTCCGTGTATTTGACGGCGTTGTTGGCGTAGTTGATGAGGATCTGGCCGACCCGCAGCGAATCGCCGACCAGCATTTGCGGCACGTCGGGCGCAATGTCAAACACCAGTTCCAGTCCCTTGGCGCTGACCTTTTCCGTGATCAGGCTGGCGACGTTGTCCAGCACGCTGTCCATCTCGAAATCGATTTGTTCGATGCTGAGTTTGCCGGCCTCTACTTTCGAAAAATCCAGAATGTCGTTGATGATGCCCAGCAGGTGCTGGCCCGAGCTTTGCACCTTGCTGATGTAGTCGCGCTGGCGCGCCGTCAGCTCGGTCTTGAGCGCCAGGTGCGACATGCCGATGATGGCATTCATGGGCGTGCGGATTTCGTGGCTCATGTTGGCCAGGAAATCGGACTTCATCTGTGTGGTTTCTTCGGCGATTTCCTTGGCCTGGCGAACCTCGTCCTCGGCCTTCTTGCGCTGCGTGATGCTGCGGCCTATGCCCATGATGCCGAGCAGGCGGCCGTCCCGGTCCCAGAACGGGGCCTTGACGGTTTCGAACAGTTCCCGTCGCCCGCTCTTGTAGTCGACCCAGTGTTCGCGCGCGTTTTTTTCCAGGCTCGCCAGGATCTCGTGGTCCAGCGCCACGACCGCGTCGGCCCAGTCCTTGTCCAGCAGCTCGTGGTCGGTGCGGCCGACGATGGCGGTGACCGGGTGGTTCACGAGCTCGGCAAAGGCTTCATTGCAGCCGAGGTAGACGCCCTGCGGATTTTTATAAAAAACCGGATCGGGGATGGAGTTGATCAGCGAGCGCATGGTGGCCTGTTCCCGCTGGGCCTGCTCGGTGGCTTTTTTCTGCGCGGTGATGTCCTTGAAGGTCGCCACGTGCACCGAACGCTCCTCGTCCTTGGCCAGGAACACGCTGATCTCCACATCGATCAGGCGGCCGTCGCCGCAGCGAAAGCGGCTCTCGAAGTGTTCCTGCTTGCCGCTTCGTTCCAGATCGACCTTAAGCTGGCCTACCTTCTCGGATGAGACATCGACGTCGAGCACGGAGATGTCCATGCCTATGAATTGCTCTATGTCGTAGCCGAGCTGGTCACAGGCGGCCTTGTTGGCATAAACCACCTGGCGCCGCACCGGGTCAAGCCAGAACAGCGGGCCGGAGTTCTCCACCACCAGGCGGTTGAACAGGATTTTGCGGTCGGCGCGGCTGCGTTCGGTGACATCGCGGAAGTTGAAGACCAGCCCGACCCGCTTGCCACCGGCCTCAACCGGGGTGATGGTGCGTTCAATCAACCGGCCGTCCTTCATCTCGATCTCGTCGAAGACCTCGCCGTCCAGCGAGATCCAGAGCTCGCTGGCGCGGTTGATGAACTGCTCCCCGTCCTTGACCAGCGAGGCGTGCAGCGTCATCAGTGCGACCTCCTGGCCCGGCGCCATCAGGGCATCGGGTGCCTGGCCCCATATCTCGGTGAACTTCGGGTTGACGTACTTGGCGCCGCTGGCAAAGTGGATGGCCAGCACACCGTCGTTTACGGAATTGAGGGTGTTGGTCAGGAAGGCGTGCGAGGCATTCAGTTGCTTGATGTGTTTTTCCTGAGCCTTGCTGGCGGCGGCCAATGCCGTCTCGGCAGGTGACGGAAAGCCCATCAGCCGTTGCAGCAGGGGAAAGCGGTTCAGGAGTTTTGTCACGGCGGGTCTGTTCGTTATGGGTGGGCCGCGCTCAGGCGGCAAGCCGGGCTGCCATTTCGCGCAGTTCCAGGACCACTGCGGCGCGGTCTGCGCCGGACAGCTTGTCCAGGTCCAGGCGCCGGCTGATGTCCTGCAGTTCGCGCTGCAAGGTCTGGCGCGCATCACCGGCGGCTGCGGCGGGGCCGCGCACGGCATAGGCCGTGATCGGTTCGGAAAAGCCCTTGGCATGAATCGATACGGACTGGTCGGTTTCGATCTCGCCGCGCACCAGCGCGTAGGTCTCGCCCGAGATCAGGATGCCGCCGGGTTCGGCCGCCTGCTCCAGCCGGGCCGCGAGGTTGACCTCGGGTCCGATGATGGTGTAGTCCATGCGCAGGTCGCTGCCGAAGTTGCCGACGTCGCAAAAACCGGTATTGATGCCTATGCGTATGCGAAAGGTCTTGCTGGAGCCCACGTCGCGCCACAGGCCCTGCAAACCCGCCATGCTGCACTGCATGGCGATGGCCATTTTGACGCATTGCAGCGCGTCTTCGCGTACACCGCGGCTGTGCGGGTCGCCAAAAAAAATCACCAGCCCGTCGCCAATGAACTTGTCCACCGTGCCGCCATATTCGGCCGCGATGCGCGACATTTCGGTGAAGTAGCCGTTCAGCAGGCGGGTGATGTCTTCGGGTTGCCACTTGGAGGTGGAGCCCGTGAAGTCCTTGATGTCGGAGAAAAAGACGGTGAGCTTTTTGCGCTCGGTGTGGATTTCGGCCTGCTGCGATCCGTCCAGCAGTGACTGGCAGACCTGCGGCGCGAGGTAACGCGACAGCTTCTCGGACAAGGCCTGCAGGCGCCGCGCATTGCCGCTGCGCTCCAGGTGCGACTGCACCCGGGCCAGCAGCAGCGGTGGGCTGATGGGTTTGGTGATGTAGTCGGCCGCGCCCAGGTCAAGGCCCAGCTGCTCTTCCTCCATGGTGCTCAGCGCGGTGAGGAAGATCACCGGGATGGTGGCGGTGGGCGGGTGCTGGCGGATGCGGCGCAGCACCTCGTAGCCGTCCATCCCGGGCATCATGATGTCTAGCAGTATCAGGTCGGGCTGGGCCTGCGACATGATGATGTCCAGCGCTTCCTGGCCCGACGAGGCCAGCAGCAGCTCGTATTTGTCTTCCAGCAGGCCTGTCATCAGGAACAGGTTGTCCTCGGTGTCGTCCACGACCAGCAGGCGCGCCGGGCGTTTGGCCGGTGCGGCATCGGGGGGGATGATGGATGGCGGGAACTGGCCTTGATTCATGGTGGGGACTCGAAAGGGACGGGCCGTGAGAGGGGATGGTGCGTCCGCAGGAGCATCAACCCGCTTGAATCGGATTGATTGGACTTTATCATTTAAATTGATAAAACTGATTGGGTCAACCCTGCGTGCGGGGGCCGTCAAGCCCCACAGATGACGGCTGGCAAAAGGCCGCAATACCGGGCCTGCATCGTGGGGTGTGCTGCTATATTTGCGGCAAGGGCCTGTTGCGCGGCCCGCAGCCGGTTTCCGTCCTTTTCTCAATAGCCCTCATGACCACCGTCGTTTTCGCTGATCTCGTTGGCAGTACCAGCATGTTTGAACGTCTGGGCGATGAAGCGGCATCGCGATTCGTCACACAACTGACAGGCGTGCTGGGCCAGGTGTTCGAGCAGCACCGGGGCCGGGTGGTCAAGCTGCTGGGCGATGGCTTGTTCGTGGTTTTCCCCGACGAGGGCGATGCGCTTGCCGCCTGCATCAATATCCAGAAGCGCCTGCTTGAAAAGCCCATTTATCCGGGCGGCAGCGGCGCGCCTGTGCAGATGCAGATAGGCATTGATTCGGGCGAGGTGGTGGAGATCAACGGTGACTGCTTTGGCGACACCGTCAATTCCGCCGCGCGCCTGGCCGACCTGGCCGGCGCGGCGCAAATCCTCACGACTGAAAATGTCTGGGCCAGCCTGCTGCCGGTGCAACAGGCGTCCTTGCGCAGCATGGGGCCGATGTACCTGCGGGGCAGGGCGGAGGCCAGCCATGTCTACCGGGTGGAATGGCAAACCGGGCGCGATGAAGATGCGACCATGGCCGGGCGTTCCATGTTTTCCGTGCAGCGGCCGGTTTGTCTTGAATTGGTGTTTGGCGAGAAGAGCGTCAGGCTGGATGCAAAAAGCGGCAGGCTGTCGCTGGGCCGCGCGGCCGATGCCGCGCTGTCGGTGAATGATCCGCGCGTTTCCAGGATGCATGCCACGCTGGAATGGCGCGGCGGGCATTTTGTGCTGACCGATGCCTCCAGTTTTGGCACCTGGGTGTACATGGGCAACCAGAGCGAAGCCGTGGTGCTGCGCCGCACCGAGTGTTACCTGGTGGGCAGCGGCCAGATTGTTCCGGGTTGCGAGCGTGCCGACGACGGTGCGCCGCTGATCGCGTTTTCCATCAGGAACTGAGGGCCGCCAGCCGGCGCGCCCGTTGGCCGCGACCCGGTGATGCACGCTAAAATTGCCTGGTCTCAAGACGTAATCCCGACTGCCCCACGTCCCGGTCCCACCTCGTCTATGCCCTATCCCTCATGAGTCTCAAGAAGCTTGGCCGATACGATCTCATCCGCGTGCTGGGCAAGGGCGCGATGGGGCTGGTGTATGAGGGGCGCGATCCCAACCTGGACCGCCGCGTGGCGATCAAGACCATCAAGGTCGAAAACCTGTCGGACGAGTCGGCCGCCGAATACGAGGTGCGTTTTCGCACCGAGGCCCGTTCCGCCGCGCGCCTGCAGCACCCGAATATTGTCAGCGTCTACGACTCCGACCGCGACGGCGACATCGCCTTCCTGGTCATGGAGTTCATCCAGGGCGACGACCTCAAGCACCACCTGGACAAGGGCGAGCTGTATACGCTGGAGCAGACCCTGGGCATCATGGCCGACCTGCTGTCGGCACTGGACTATGCGCACCGGCAAAACATCGTTCACCGCGACATCAAACCGGCCAACCTGCTGATCGAGCCCGACGGGCGCGTCAAGCTCACGGATTTCGGCGTGGCCCGCATCCAGGATTCGGGCGAGGCTACGCGGACGCAGGGCTCCATCGTGGGCACGCTCAAGTACATGTCGCCGGAGCAGTTGCAGGGCCGGCCTATCGATGCCCGGGCCGACCTGTTTGCGGCCGGCGTGGTGCTGTACCAACTGCTCACCGGCAAGCGGCCGTTTGATGGCGACACCGACTTTGCCGTCATCCAGAAAATCGTCGGGCACAACCCGGAAGCGGCCACCTCGTTCAACCCCAAGTTGCCGCCGGCGATTGACGCCGTGGTGGCGCGAGCCCTGGCCAAGGCGCGTGACCAGCGCTATGCGACGGCGCAGGAGTTCGCCGCCGCATTGCAGGCGGCATGCCGGGACGCCTCCGACGCCACGGTACTGCCACCGGCCAGTCCGGCCGGGCAGGGCAACAATGCCACCTGGACCGCCACCCTGATGGCCGGGGAATCGCTGCTGAGTTCGCAGTCGGGGACCAGCAGCAGCGCATCCACCGTGACACAGGAGGTGGAGCTGGTCTACTGGAAAGACATCAAGGATTCAAGCGACGTTGAGGACATCCAGGGTTTCCTGGACAAGTTCCCGTCCGGCATTTATGCCGACCTGGCGCGCCGCCGCCTGAAAAAACTGGGCGCGCTGCCCGGCGGCGATGATTCCGACATCGGTTCGCGGCCCGGCACCGTCACCCAGCTCAGTCCGGGTTTGGCCACGCAACCGGATAAAACCGCGCTCATAACCAGGGGCTCGCTTGCCGGCGACACCGGCGTCAAGCTGAAAGCGGATACGACAGACCTGGCCTGGCAGGCACTTGAAGCCACAGCGGCGCAGGCCGCACCATCTTTTTCCTCGACGATGCAGCCGGCGCCAGCAGCTGGCCTTAAGGTGGATGCCGAGGCCACGCGGCTAGGTGGGCTGGATGTGGTCCCGCCGCCGGTCCAGGCCGAGGCCGCGCAGACTTCGCCGCCAGTGCCTGCACCGGCGCCGGAGCCGGTGCAAAAACCGGCCAGGCCAAAGACCATGGTTTTAGCCATCGCGGGTGTTGCGGTTTTGGCGCTTGCCGGCATTGGCTTCAAGCTGCTGCCGGGCTCCGGTTCGGCCGGGCCGGTTTCAGCGGCCGAGGCCCCGGCGTCGGCCGCTGCCGGCGCACCGCTTGCCGATGCATCCGCGGCCCTGCCCGCCGCCACGGCGCCGGCACTTGTGAAGGAGGCCGCCGTGGCTTCGCCGCCAGCCGCAGCTGTCGCATCGGCCGCTGCCGCGCCTGCGCATGCGGCTTCCAAAGCGGCTGCCGCAGCGCTTGCTGCCGCCGCCAAAAAAGCAGCGAATGACAAGGACAAACCGGCCAAGCAACCGGCCCCGGCAAAAAACACTCCTGCAGGCACAGCCGCCTCCGTCGCCGAACGCGCCGCGCCCGCAGCGCCGGCCAGTCCGCGCCAGGCCTGCGAAGACCGCATGCTTTTGGGTTTTCAGATCTGCATGGCAGAGCAATGCGCCAAACCCGCGTTTACCAATCACCCGGTATGTGTGGAGCGCCGCGCTATGGAGCAGCGCCGCGAGGCGGATCGCCAGCGCTGATTTTTAGCTATAAAAAGAATAGCTGGCTGCGCCCGTGCAACGGTAGCTACAGCCCTTTTTCATTCGTATTTTCATCATTCCAGCGGCCCGGCCGACGCTGCGCCAACTGTTCACGCTCCTGCGCCATCTGCTCTTCCAACTGCAGCCGTCCCCGTGTGGCCACCGCTATCAGTTTGCTGCGGTCCTTGCGGTGCGGGTACATGCGCTCGAACAGTTCGATGTTGTGCTGGCGAAAGCGCATGGCGGTTTGCCTTGCTTCGTGTGGTGGCTGGCCCAGCAGTTCGAGCACGGTGCGGGCGCTGCGCAGGCTGGACTCGAAGACCTCGCGTTCGACGTGCGTCACGCCGCGGTCGCGCAGGGAATTCCAGTGCGTCACATCGCGCGCTCTGGCGACGATCTGCAACTGCGGGAAATTCTCCTGGACCAGGTCAACAATTTTCATGGACTGCTCCACGTCGTCTACCGCCAGCACCAATATTTTTGCCGTGGCAGCACCGGCGGTGCGTAGCAGGTCCAGCCGTGTGGCATCGCCGTAAAACACGCGGTAGCCGAAGCTGCGCATGACTTCAATCAAGTCGGCGTCGTGGTCCAGCACGGTGGCCGACATGCCTTGTGCCGACAGCATGCGGCCAATGATCTGGCCATAGCGGCCAAAGCCGGCGATGATGACCGGCTCCTGCTGCTGTTCTGCAATCTCTTCCAGTTGCGGCCCGCTGTGTTTTGCGTAGCGCGGCAGCAGCAGCTTGTCGACGGCGATCAGCAGCAGCGGGCTGATCAGCATGGACAGCGCCACCGCGCCTATCAGCAGCGATGCGGTTTCGTTGGAAAACACATTGGCCCCGGCCGCCGCCTGGAACACCACAAAGGCAAACTCACCGCCCTGCGCCAGCAGCACGGCAAACACCGGGCGCTCCTGGTAGGGCAGCTTCATGAGGCGGGCCAGGCCGTAAATCACGACCAGCTTCAGCCCCAGGAATCCGAACAAAATCGCCGCCATCAGGCCGGGCGACCTGAGCAGCACGCCGAAATCTATGCTCATGCCGACGGCGATGAAAAACAGGCCCAGCAGCAGGCCCTTGAAGGGCTCGATGTCGGTTTCCAGCTCGCGCCGGTATTCGCTTTCAGCCAGCAGCACGCCGGCCAGGAAAGCCCCAAGCGCCATCGACAGGCCGACAAACTGCATCAGTGCCGCAATGCCGACGACCAGCAGCAGCGAGGCGGCGGTGAAGATCTCGGGTGTGCCGCTGTTGGCAATCCAGCGCAGCAGCGGGCGCAGCAGCAGCCGGCCGCCGAGGATGATGCCGCCTATGACTGCTACGATTTTGATAGCTTCAAATGCGCGGTGGACGGGAACCAGGGCCTCGTTTTCTCCTGAGATCGCGCCCAGCAGCGGCAGCAGCGCCAGGATCGGGATGGCGGCGACGTCCTGGAACAGCAGGATGGAAAACCCGGCTTGCCCGCTGGAGGTGGGCATCAGGTTGCGCTCGCCTATGGCCTGCAGCGCAATCGCGGTGGACGACAGGGCCAGGCCCAGGCCGGCCACCAGCGCGGTCTGCCAGCCCACGCCAAAGGCCATGGCGGCGCCCGTGAGGATAAAGGCACAGCCCAGCACTTGGGCGCTGCCCCAGCCAAAAATCGGCCGGCGCAAACTCCACAGGCGTTTGGATTCCAGTTCCAGGCCGACGAGGAACAGCATCAGCACCACGCCGAATTCGGCGAAATGCAGGATGTCCTGCACGTTGGTGACCAGGCCCAGGCCCCAGGGGCCTATGCCTATGCCCGCCGCCAGGTAACCAATGATGGAACCCAGCCCGAGTTTTTTGGCCAGCGGCACGGCAATCACGGCCGCTGCAAGATAGATAAAACTGTTGATCAGCCAGGCTGGCGCGTGGGTCATATGGCCCCCACGCTTTTCACTTCATGTAATGCGCTGCCCCCCGGGGGGGCTGTGCTTGCTTGGGGCGGCCCGGCGCTGCGCACGGCCGTCCCGGTATTTGTCTTGTCGTTGTCAACAGGCCGGTCTTTCATGGGCACGACACAAGCCGCGCATTGTTCGAGCTCATCCATCTCAGGCCAGTCGGGGTAGCTTTGCAGGCGCTGGCGGAAGGTTTCCAGGTGTTGGGCAAGGACGTCCGGCCCGACGCTGTGCGCGCCATGAAGGACCAGCGGCGGTAAAAACCGCATGCCGCACAGTGCGGCGGTCTGCTCGTAGGGCGGCAAAAACGCATCAAAAAAATAGCGGTTGTAACCCTGGGGGTGGTAGGACGCATCGGGTCCGCCGGTGGTGGCCACTAGCCATAAATCCTTGCCCTGCAACATCCTGCCGCCTTCACTTTCGCCTTCACCGTTCCCGTAAGCCCAGCCATAGGTCAACACCTCGTCCAGCCAGAGCTTTTGCAGGGGCGGCATGGAATACCACTGGATGGGATGCAGCAGCACTACCAGACTGGCCCGGAGCAGTGCGGCCTGTTCCCTGGCCACGTCAATTGCATAGTCGGGGTAGCTTGAATAAAGGTCTTGCACCTGCACGCGCGGCAGGGCCTGCGCGGCCGCCATCAGGGGTCGGTTGACCCGCGATTCGCGCCAGGCGGGGTGGGCCGCGATGACATAGATGTCGGGTTCCGCGGGTTTCTCGGTGTTTGTGGATAAGCTTGCCATGCCGTTACCATAGCGGAAAAGTCAAGTTTAAACACCTGAGGAGATTCGTATGCCCGTGGTTGTGATCGCCAATCCTAAAGGGGGCGTCGGCAAATCGACGCTGGCCACCAATGTTGCCGGCTACTTTGCCAGCCAGGGCCATGCCGTCATGCTGGGGGATGCGGACAGGCAACAATCTTCCAGGCTGTGGATGGGCCTGCGTCCGCCCGCTGCCAGTCCGATCGCCACCTGGGATGTGAATGCCGACCTGATCGTCAAGCCGCCCAAGGGCACCACGCATGTGGTGCTGGACACGCCCGGCGGCCTGCATGGCTGGCGCTTTAACGACGTGATCAAGCTGGCCGACAAGGTCATCGTGCCGCTGCAGCCCAGCGTGTTTGATATTTTCCCGACGCGCGCCTTCCTGGACCAGCTGGCCGAGCATCGCCATGCCGGCAAGATGCAGGTCGGCATTGTCGGCATGCGTGTCGATTCGCGCACGATTGCGGCCGAAAAACTGCGCGCATTTGTCGAAGGCCTTGGCCTGCCGGTGCTGGGATATGTGCGCGACACGCAAAACTACATACACCTCGCGGCGCGTGGCCTGAGCCTGTTCGACGTCGCGCCCAGCCGGGTTGAAAAAGACCTGGAGCAGTGGCAGGGCATCTGCAACTGGCTGGACAAATAAGGGAACTCCCATAAATCCGATTGCCGGGCGCATGGCGGCATTGCGCGGTGCTCGGAATCCTCATGCACCCGAGTGCATTCCGGTGTCCTGCGCTCCGGGCGCCTTGCCCTGCATCCCGATAATCGAATTTCTGGAAGTCCCCCAAAATCTATGAAAACCTTTCAAACCATTGCCGAGCTGGCCGCCTGCACCGGCCAGGAAGTTGCCGTCAGCGACTGGACCACCATCACCCAGCAGCAGGTCAACATGTTTGCCGATGCCACGCATGACCACCAGTGGATTCATGTGGATCCTGAAAAAGCCGCTGCCGGACCGTTTGGCGGGCCGATTGCGCATGGCTTTTTGACCCTGTCTCTGATTCCGAATTTTTTTGACACCTCGTTTGAGATCGCCGGTTCGCGCATGGGCGTGAATTACGGCCTGAACAAGGTGCGTTTCACCGCGCCTGTGCCGGTGGGCAGCCGCCTGCGGGCCCGCATGAAATTGCTGGCGACCGAGCCGGTTGACAACGCGGGCGTGCAGATGAGCTGGGAAGTGACTGTTGAGCGGGAAGGCTCGGCCAAGCCGGTGTGCATCGCCGAATCTCTGCTGCGGCTCTATCCGTAAACAGCGGGAAAGGAAGGCGGGCAGCCTGCGTGTTAAATCGGCGCGAGCTGCTTGCCGGGCAGCCAGCCTGCAAACACAGAGAGCAGGCTGTTGATGCGCTCGGCGGCGATGGCCTGGCTGTGCACCCGCGCTATGCATTGATGCAAATCGCTGCGCAGCAGCCACAGTTCGGCCGGTGTTTGCGCCATGTTGATTTTGTAGATCACCCGCTGTGTGCGCATGTCCTGGCAGTCATGCAGGGCCCCGTGAAGGCTGTGGCGGATTTGCTCAATCGAAAGCCGCGTGCCGTTTTCTGTTGATGCGGACGGGGCAGGCACCGGAGTGCCAAAAATGCGCTGGATGATCATGTTCACGGAGTGCTCCCACAGTCTCATGAACTGCAGGTTTTAAGTAGATTGCGCAGACTGGCCGGGTGACGGCCCTGGGCATAAGGGAGGGTGAATTCTAGGGTTTTCCCTAGGTTTGGGCAAGACATGATCCGGGCGGTCCGGCCCCGGCTGTCACTTTTGTGATGTCTGCGGGGTGGCTGCAAGCCTGCCGCTTCAGCTTCCCGCCAGGTTGCCCGCGCCGCCAAAGCCGTTTTGCCGCCAGGCCTCAAACACCGTCACGGCCACGGTATTGGACAGGTTCAGGCTGCGCTGGCCGGGCTGCATGGGGGCCTTGAGGCGTTGCGCCGCCGCAAATGATTCCCTGACTTCCGGTGCCAGCCCCCGGGTTTCGGCGCCAAACACCAGCCAGTCGCCAGGCAGGAAAACCGCATCGTACAAATTGCGCGAGCCCTGCGTGGTCATGGCAAAGCGGCGCCCGGACGGAGGCTGCTCGCTGTCCAGCAGGGCCTGCCAGCTGGCGTGGCGCAGTACCTGGGCGTACTCGTGGTAGTCCAGCCCGGCACGCCGCATGTGTTTGTCGTCCATGGAAAAGCCCAGCGGCTCCACGAGGTGCAGGCGGCAGCCGGTGTTGGCGGCCAGGCGTATCACGTTGCCGGTGTTGGGCGGGATTTCGGGTTCGACCAGGACAATATTGAACATCAGGGCAAGGCTAAGGTGGGCGGACAGGCGTAAAGGGTAAAGAGCAGGGAGCGCGATTTTAGGTTGCTGCCGTGCGCGCGATGGCCAGGCCGGTGACGTGGACCGCGCCCGCCGACCGCAGCACCTGCGCCGCGGTGAACAGCGAGGCGCCGCTGGTGATCACGTCATCGACCAGGATCACGCGCCGTCCGGCCAGGGCCGGCACGCGCAGCGGGTCCACCTGGAAAGCGCCCTTGACGTTGGCCAGCCGGGCTTCGCGCCGCAACTCGGTCTGCGGCCGGGTGTGTTTGACCCGCAGCAGCAGGCGGGCATCGGTTTTTGCGGCGCTACGGGACTGCCTGGCCAGCGTGCTGGCCAGTTCCCAGGCCTGGTTAAAGCCGCGCGACTGCAAACGCTGCCCGGACAGGGGCATGGGAAGGATGAGGTCAGCGGTCTGCAAGGCCCTGAAGGCCTGCTGTACGCCGGGAGCCTGCAGCAGCAGTTCCGCAAAAAAAGCCGCCCAGCCCGGACGCTCGCCGAATTTGTAGCGGGTGATCAGTTCCGACCAGGGGTAAGCGTAGGGCACGGCCACCAGCGTGGCATCTGGCGGCGGGTGCTGTTTGATGCAATCCGCGCACAGGCCGGAGGGGGTTCTCAAACCCATGGACAGATCGGCCAGCAAGGGCAGCGCACAGGCCAGGCAACGCGGGAGCGGGTCTGCAAAGCGGGAAATGCAGGGGCTGCAGACCTGGCGCGCTGGCCAGCTGCGGCACACCGCGCATTGGCTGACCAGCATGGGCCATGCGAAATCGGGTTTGATGGCGGAGGTGAGCAGGCGTTGGAGCACGCTGTCAATATACTCGCGTAGCCTTTGGCGCTAACACCCACTGCTATCTACCGATGCCCGCTGATGCCTACTGATTCATTTCCTGCGATTTCATGACAACAACCGAGCGCCCCCCGACACTGGACCCGGTCGCCGTGGCCCGCTGGCAGCGCGTGGCACCGCTGGCCTCGCCGTGGCTGCACGAAGAAGTGGCCAGCCGCATGCAGGACCGGCTGCAGTGGATCAAGCTGCAGCCCCAGTCATGGGCCCATTGGGGCGCCGTGCGCGGCGGCCTGAAAGCCCATGCGCAACTGGCCCTGAAATACCCGAAATCAGAGTGTTTTGTGGTTGAAACCTCCGGTGTACGTGCGCAGTCAGCTATCAAAAGCATAGCGAAACCATGGTGGAAACCGGCTGGCTGGGTCCAAAAGGCGGTACGTTTTGAGGCGCCGCCAGCGGCCAGCGTCGACATGTTGTGGGCGAACATGGCGCTGCACGAAGCGGCTGACCCGCAAGCCCTGCTGGCCGAGTGGCATCGGGCACTGAAAGTTGGCGGCTTTTTGATGTTTTCATGCCTGGGCCCCGACACCGCCATTGAACTGCGCGAGGTCTACAGGCAGCTGGGTTGGCCGCCCGCAGGGCATGAGCTGACCGACATGCATGACTGGGGCGACATGCTGGTACAGGCCGGTTTTGCCGAGCCGGTGATGGACATGGAGCGCATCACGCTGACGTATGAAACTCCTGCCAGGCTGTTGCAGGAGCTGGCCGAACTGGGGCGCAATTTTCACCCGGCCCGCTTTCCCGCCCTGCGCGGCCGCCACTGGAAAACGCGGCTTGAAGGCTTGCTGGCAGAGCATCTTGTCAAGGGGGCCGATGGCCGGCTGTCGCTGACTTTCGAGCTTATTTACGGCCACGCGCTGAAAGCCCAGCCCAAAATCAAGGTCAGCGCGCTGAGCGCGGTCTCGGTCCAGGACATGCGCGCCATGCTGCATGACAAACGACCCAAATCCTGAGTCTCGCGGGGCCTTTGGGCGCGCGCCCAGGACCCGGTTTTCATGACTTGCACCCGGGTTTGCGCAGGTGTATAACTTCATTGTGCTTGTTCTATTTCCCATGACCACATCGTGTGGTGAGAGGAGGCCATATGAGCAGACGCATTTACTGGCTGATACCGGATGCCGCGAGTGCCAGGCGAACGGTGGATGACTTGCTGATGGCACGTGTGCCGGTGGGGCATATTCATTGCGCCGGGCGTGAGGGCATGAACCTGTCCGGGCTACATCCTGCCAATGTCCTGCAGACAACCGACGTGATTTATGCGGCCGAAGCGGGACTCCTGATAGGCGGCACGGTTGGCATCGCGGCGGGCGTGCTGGTGGCCATGTATTACCCCCTCGGGATCGATTCACTGGAGTGGGGCGTGGTGGCCGTGCTGGGTGGCCTGGGTGCCGTGATTGGCGCCTGGTCGTCAAGCATGATCGGTATTTCCGTGCCCAGCCACCGCCTCAAACGCTTCCAGGCTGCCATCGAGGAAGGTCAAATCCTGCTGATGGTGGATGTGCCGCGCCTGCAGGTCAAGGCCATAGAGGACCTGCTGCAGGCAGCACATCCGGAAGCCCGCTTTGGCGGCGAGGACGCGAACACGCCTGTGTTCCCCTGATAAACCGGCACGCGCCGGGCAATCGGCACCGGAGGGTAGGGAGAAGTTTTCACGCTCGATGGAGGTGATCATGGACCTTCGCATGCATTCATACCACTGGCAGCACGCGCCGGACTGGCCCGCTGCCGCGGTCGCCGGGCTTGCCGCAGGCGCCATCCTGATGGTGCTGGAACTGTTTTGGTCCTTGCTGGTCAGCGGCAGCAGTCCGTGGGTGGCCTCACACATGATTGCCGCCATCGTGATGGGGCCGGGCACGCTGCAATCGCCGGACTTCAGCCTGGGCGTTGTGGCCGTGGCGCTGCTGGCGCACTACCTGCTCGGCACCGTGTTCGGCCTGGTGCTCGGGGCCATCATCGCGCCGTTCCGCGAGGATTCGGGTGTGGGCGTGGTGTCGCTGGCCGGAGCGTTGTTCGGCGCGGTCCTGTACCTGCTGAACTTTTACGGCACGGTTCATTTCTTTCCATGGTTCGCCGAATGGCGTGGCGCGGCGACATTGGTGAGCCATCTGATCTTCGGGCTGGCGGCCGCACTTCTGTACTGGAAGCTGGATCGACATGAGGTGGGCCATCCACGATGAACCGGGGGGACGCACATGCTTTTTGCTTTTGTGCTCATCGCCATCGTCATCGCATCGGTGCTGTTTCACTTTGCCAGTCCCTGGGTGGCAACGTCGCTGGCCTCGAACTGGCAGTCCATGGACGATACGCTGACCATCACGCTGGCGGTCACCGGCCTCTTTTTTGTTGTTATCAATCTTTTTGTCGCCTACACGCTGCTGCGCTACCGCCACCGCGATGGCAGCCGCGCAGCCTATGAACCCGAGAACAGGAAGCTGGAGCGCTGGCTGACAGGCATCACCACGGTCGGCATTGCGTCGCTGCTGGCACCCGGGCTGTTTGTCTATGCGAAGTACATCCATCCGCCGCCAGAGGCCATCGTGCTGGAGGTGTTGGGCCAGCAATGGCAGTGGTACTACCGTTTTCCCGGCGCGGACGGCCAACTGGGCCGGACCGACGCACGTTTTGTCAGCGCCGCCAATCCGTTCGGGCTCAACCCCGGCGACCCGGCCGGGCAGGACGACTTTCTTGTCTCCGGCACCGAGGTGCATCTGCCGCTGAACCAGCCCGTCAAGGTGCTGCTGCGCTCGCACGATGTGCTGCACGACTTCTTCGTGCCGCCGTTTAGAGCCCGCATGAACATCGTGCCGGGCCAGGTCAGCAGCTTCTGGTTCACGCCGACCGTGACCGGCCGTTACGAGGCGATGTGTGCCCAGCTCTGCGGCATAGGCCATCCGAATATGCGAGGCTACGTGGTGGTGGAAAACGAGGCCGCTTTCCAGGCCTGGCTGAAGGCGCAGCCGACCTTTGCGATGAGCATGGCCGGCGCTGCAACACCGGCAGCCGGCACCGACATCAAGGTGGCCCAGGGCCAGGCGCTGGCCCAGTCCAAAGGCTGCGTGGCCTGTCACACCGTCGACGGCAGCGCCCGGGTCGGGCCAAGCTGGAAAGGCCTGTTCGGCACGACGCGGCCCCTTGCCGATGGCTCCACGGTGCTGGCTGATGAGGCTTATCTGAGGCGCTCCATCGTCGAGCCGCAAGCCCAGGTGGCCAAGGGTTTCCCGCCCATCATGCCGGCCACAGTCCTGGGTGATGAGGAGGTGGCGGCGCTGGCGGCCTATATCCGGTCCCTGGGTCCTGCTGTCCCTGCAGCAGCGGAACAGAAGGCGCAACGCTGACGACACAGCTGCCCATTCCACAAAGAACAGGAACACCATGGCCTACGCTGAAAACACCGGGCACCACACGCAAAGCTTCTGGACCCGCTATGTCTGGAGCCAGGACCACAAGGTGATTGCCGTGCAGTACGCCTGCACCGCCATCGCCGTGGGGCTAGTCGGTTTGCTGCTGTCCAACCTGATGCGGCTGCAGCTGGGTTTTCCCGGCCGGTTCGAGTTCATCAATGCAGAGCGCTACTACCAGTTCGTCACCATGCACGGCATGATCATGGTGATCTACCTGCTCACGGCCCTGTTCCTCGGCGGTTTCGGCAATTACCTGATTCCGCTGATGGTGGGCGCGCGCGACATGGTCTTCCCCTACCTCAACATGCTGAGCTTCTGGGTCTACCTGCTGTCGGTACTGGTGCTGATGAGCAGTTTTTTTGTACCGGGCGGCCCCACAGGCGCGGGCTGGACGCTGTACCCGCCGCAGGCCATCCTGCCTGGCACGCCGGGGCACGACTGGGGCATCATCACCATGCTGGTATCGCTGCTGATTTTCATCGTCGCCACCACCATGGGCGGTCTCAACTATGTCACCACGGTGCTGCAGGCCCGCTGCGAGGGCATGACGCTGCTGCGCATGCCGCTGTCGGTGTGGGGCATTTTTGTGGCCACCGTTCTTGCGCTGCTGGCCTTTCCGGCGCTGTTTGTCAGCGGCGTGATGATGTTGCTCGACAAGACGCTGGGCACCAGCTTCTTCATGCCGGCGCTGGTATCGATGGGGCAGGTGAGCAGCTACAAGGGCGGCAGCCCGCTGCTGTTCCAGCACCTGTTCTGGTTCTTTGGCCACCCCGAGGTCTACATCGTGGCGCTGCCGGCTTTTGGCATCGTCTCCGACCTGATCAGCGTGCATGCGCGCAAGGCCATTTTTGGTTACCGCACGATGGTCTGGGCCATCGTCATCATTGGCGGCTTGAGCTTTGTCGTGTGGGCGCACCACATGTTTGTCAGCGGCATGAACCCCTGGTTCGGTTTTTTCTTTGCCACCAGCACGCTGATCATCGCGGTGCCGACCGCCATCAAGGTCTACAACTGGGTGTTGACGCTGTGGCGCGGCGACATACACCTGACGGTGCCCATGCTGTTCACGCTGGCCTTCATCCTCACCTTTCTTGCCGGCGGGCTGACCGGGCTGTTCCTGGGCAACGTCAGCGTGGACATTCCACTCTCGGGCACCTATTTTGTGGTGGCGCACTTCCATATGGTGATGGGTGTGGCGCCCTTGCTGGTGGTGTTCGGCGGCATCTACCACTGGTTCCCCAAGGTGACGGGCCGCATGCTCGACGACCGGATTGGCAAGCTGCACTTCTGGATCACCTTCCTAGGCACCTACCTGATCTACTTCCCCATGCACTACCTCGGTGTGCTCGGCATGCCGCGGCGCTACTACAACTATGAAAACTACCGGTTCATCCCGGCGTCGGCGTTTGCACTGAACACCTTCATCACGGTTGTGGCGCTGGTTGTCGGCGCGGCGCAGCTGCTGTATGTGTTTAACCTGGCCTGGAGCACCTTCCGCGGCCGGCGCGCTGACGCCAATCCGTGGCGCGCGGCCTCGCTGGAATGGCAGACGTCCGCGACACCGCCGCAGCACGGCAACTGGGGGCCGCAATTGCCGGTGGTCTATCGCTGGGCTTACTCCTACAGCGTGCCGGATGCGCCGCAGGACTTTATTGCGCAAAATGCACCGCCCGAGGCCGGCGGCCAGGAGCCCGGGCCGCACACCGGTTTGCGCCGGGCTGAAGGAGCGGCCGCATGACTGCGCTTATGTCGCACGCGCTGGCGGCCTGGCCGCCGGACCGCCGCGCAGCCAGCACGGCCATCGGCCTGTGGGTTTTCATGGGCGTGGCCACCGCTTTGTTCTCGCTGTTCATCCTGGCCTATGCGCTGCGCATGGACAGCGGCGACTGGTCGCAGATTGCCATGCCCTGGCAGTTGTGGCTCAGCACGGCGCTGCTGGTGGCCGGCAGTGCGCTGCTGCAGTGGGCCGCTGCGGCAGCGCGGGGCGGCCGCTGGGCCTCGGCCCGCACGCTGCTGCGGGCCGGGGGGGTCTGCGCGCTGGCTTTCCTGGGTGTGCAGCTGTGGGTCTGGCAGATTTTGCAGGCTGCGCAGGTGATGCCGGCCGGTAACCCGGCAGCCAGTTTTTTCTACCTGTTGACGGCCATGCACGGGCTGCACGTGATCGGTGGCCTGGCCGGCTGGGTCGTCACAGTGCGCGGCGCCGGTGGTGCGGCCGACGCGGCGCTTGCCTGGCGTATCACGCTGTGTGCACGCTATTGGCATTTCCTGCTGGCCGTGTGGGGCGTGCTGTTTGTCACGCTGGGCTGGTTGACGCCAGAGACCGTGCGCTGGATCTGCGGCAGGGGCTGAAGGCCGACAAACCATTGCAGAGATTTTATGAACACTACCATCACGATGACTTCAGACCCTGGTGCCGCTCCCGTTGCCACAGCAGGTGCGGGCTGGCGCGGGCTGGTGGCCGACTGGTCGTCCGACCGCCAGGCCTTTCAGGTCTCATGGGGTAAGGCGATGATGTGGATATTCCTGCTGAGCGACACCTTCATCTTCAGCTGCTTTCTCACGGGCTACATGACGGTGCGTGTCTCGACCACGGTGGCCTGGCCGAATCCGAGCCAGGTGTTTGCCTTGCAGGTGGGCGGCGCCGACGTGCCCCTGCTGCTGATCGCGATCATGACCTTTGTGCTCATCAGCAGCAGCGGCACCATGGCCATGGCGGTGAACTGCGCCTACCGGCGTGATCGTATCAACGCGGCGACGCTGATGATCCTGACCGCCGCGCTGGGCGAGGCTTTTGTCGCCATGCAGGCATTTGAATGGTCCAAGCTGATCCTGCACGAGGGTATTCGGCCCTGGGGCAACCCTATGGGCGCGGCCCAGTTCGGCTCGGCCTTTTTCATGATCACCGGCTTTCACGGCCTGCACGTGAGCGCTGGCGTGATCTACCTGCTGGTGGTGGCTACGCGCCTGCTGCGCGGGCGCTACGAGGCAGCCGGCAATTACCAGATTGTCGAGATCGCCGGCTTGTACTGGCACTTCGTCGACCTGGTCTGGGTGTTCATCTTTGCCTTGTTCTATCTCTGGTGAAAGGGTTGACCATGTCTACCGGCCAACAACATCCGATCGGGCTTTACCTCAAGGTCTGGGGCCTGCTGTTCGTGCTCAGCACGCTGTCATACATGGTCGACTATTTCCACTTCCAGGGCTATCTGCGCTGGACCCTGATCCTGCTCTTCATGTTGCTCAAGGCCGGGCTCATCGTCGCGGTGTTCATGCACATGGCCTGGGAGCGGCTGGCGCTGGTCTGCGCCATCCTGCTGCCGCCGCTGGCCGTGCTGGTGCTGGTCGGCCTGATGGCGGCCGAAGCCGGCCATACCTTCATCACCCGCCTGTTCTTTTTCCACTAGAAACCGGCTCCCTGTCTGGGCTGGGCGTGCGTCCCGGCGGCCGTTCAAGCCGGCCCTGGACCGCGGGCTTGCACCGGTAAACAGGACTACAATTGCCTGTTGAATTTTGGGTATGTTCCCAAGCGTCATGCGGCCAGGACGGACTACTGGCTGAAGTTTTTTTTGAGGGTTGCCGCGTGTCGCAGCCAGCATCAGCGTTGCGTTTTGCCACTTTGCCCGCGCAGGGCCGTCACGACCATGAGGTTGTGCAGTGGCTTCTCAAGCGTCAATGTTCACTCACACCCTCCCAGCTCGGATGGTTGTATGTGTCGCTGTGCTGCATGTCTTTGGGTATCGCGGCATTTTTCTGGGCCAGGGGCGCCACGCTGGTGATGCTTTTTGCCTGGGTCGAATTGCTGGCCGTGGGGGCGGCGTTTCTGGCGTATGCCCGTCATGCGGGGGATGGGGAAAAAATTGTCCTTCAGGGTGGGCAACTGGTCATTGAGCTGGAGACGGCTGGGCGCACGCAGCGCTCCGAATTCAATCGGGAGTGGGTGCGGGTCGAGCCCAGGGATGGCGATGGTTCGCTGATTGAAGTCTCAGGGCAGGGCCGGTCGGTGCAGGTGGGGCGGCATGTGCGGCCTGAACTGCGGCCGGCGCTGGCGCGCGAGATACGTTTTGCACTCAGGGCCTGCTGACAGGCCCTGAAAATTTTGAGTCAGCCGGGGGCCTGCCGGGAGGGCTTGCGGCTAACTTTATAATCAGCCGGTTAAATTGGCTGGTAATTGAAAAATACAGAAGCAGATTGAGTGATCACGATGAACGTAGGTAACACCATGAGAAAAATGACACGGCTTGGCATTGAGCATGCAGGCGCAATTCTGGGATCTGCGGCCGCCTGGGTCAGCACTGCTGCTTATGCCGTCAATGACCTGCCCGGCGGCCCGGCTGTCAACCAGCTCAACCTGCATCCCGCAGTCACCAAAATTGCCGAAGAGCAGCACTGGCTGCACTGGTTCATGATGATCATCTGCATCGTGATCTTTGTGGCGGTGTTCGCCGTGATGTTCTATTCGATCTGGAAACACCGCAAGTCGGTGGGCCACAAGGCTGCCAATTTCCATGAGTCCACCGCCGTTGAAATCGCCTGGACCATCGTTCCCTTCGTCATCGTGATCGGCATGGCCCTGCCGGCCACCAAGGTGCTGGTGGCACAAAAAGACACCACCAGCGCCGACCTGACCATCAAAACCACCGGTATGCAGTGGAAATGGGGTTACGACTACATCAAGGGCGAGGGCGAAGGCATCGGTTTTGTCTCCACGCTTGACAACACCCAGCGCGAGATGTCCAGCAATGGCGGCCCCAAGGGTGCTGAAGCGCCTGACGACTACCTGCTCAAGGTGGACAACCCCATGGTTGTGCCCGTCAACAAGAAAATCCGCATCATCACCACGGCCAACGACGTGATTCATGCCTTCGCCGTCAACTCGCTGGGCATCAAGCAGGATGCGATTCCCGGTTTTGTTCGCGACACATGGTTCCGCGCTGAAAAAGTGGGCAGCTACTACGGCCAGTGCCAGGAGCTTTGCGGCAAGGAGCATGCCTACATGCCGATCCACGTGAAAGTGGTTTCGGCAGAGGACTACACCGCCTGGGTGAGCGCCAAAAACAAGGAAGCCGCAGCCAAGGCAGATGATCCATCCAAGGTCTGGACACTGGCCGACATCAAGGCCCGCGGTGAAAAGGTTTACGCAGCCAATTGCGCGGCCTGCCACCAGGCCAACGGCAAGGGCGCTGGCCCGATCAAGCCGCTGGACGGCTCGGCCATCGTGCTTGATGCAGACCACAACCAGCAGATCCTGAAGGTGCTTAACGGCGCTGCCGGCGGTGCCATGCCTTCGTGGAAGGCCTTGAGCGACACCGATATCGCAGCTGTCATCACTTACAGCAAGAACAATTGGTCCAACCAGACCGGCCAGCTGGTTCAGCCGACTGAAGTTCTGGCCGCGCGCAAGTAAGCCGCGCAGTAGTCCAGCAAACCTGATCCAGCACGCGATTCAAGACCTAAAGCGGCGCCAGACCATCCCGTCGGCCGCAAAGACAAAGTTACAGGCACAAGCCACCAAAGGAAGCCAAGATGAGTGCAGTTCTAGACCATCACGATCATGCGCATGATGAGCACGATCACCATGACCACGCGCCCACGGGATGGCGCCGTTGGGTGTTCGCGACCAACCACAAGGACATTGGCACGCTTTACCTGCTGTTCAGCTTTTTCATGCTGATGTTTGGTGGCACGCTGGCCTTGCTGATCCGCGCCGAGCTGTTCCAGCCGGGCCTGCAACTGGTCAATCCAGAGCTGTTTAACCAGCTCACCACCATGCATGGCCTGATCATGGTGTTCGGCGCCATCATGCCGGCCTTTGTGGGCTTCGCCAACTGGATGATCCCGCTGCAGATAGGCGCGGCCGACATGGCCTTTGCCCGCATGAACAACTTCAGCTTCTGGCTGCTGATCCCGGCCGGCCTGATGCTGGTGGGCTCCTTCCTCATGCCGGGTGGCGCACCCGCTGCGGGCTGGACGCTGTATGCACCGCTGACGCTGCAAATGGGCCCGTCCATGGACGCCGGTATTTTTGCGATGCACATCCTGGGCGCCTCGTCCATCATGGGCTCGATCAACATCATCGTGACCATCCTGAACATGCGCGCGCCCGGCATGACGCTGATGAAGATGCCCATGTTCTGCTGGACCTGGCTGATCACAGCCTACCTGCTGATCGCCGTGATGCCCGTGTTGGCCGGCGCCATCACCATGACGCTGACGGACCGCCACTTCGGCACCAGCTTCTTCAACCCCGCCGGCGGCGGCGACCCGGTGATGTACCAGCACATCTTCTGGTTCTTCGGCCACCCCGAGGTCTACATCATGATCCTGCCGGCCTTCGGCATCGTCAGCCAGATCATCCCGGCTTTCGCCCGCAAGCGCCTGTTCGGCTACGCCTCCATGGTGTACGCCACCGGCTCCATCGCCATCCTGAGTTTTGTCGTCTGGGCGCACCACATGTTCACCACCGGCATGCCGGTGACCGGCCAGCTGTTCTTCATGTACTCGACCATGCTGATTGCCGTGCCGACTGGCGTGAAGGTGTTCAACTGGATCGCCACCATGTGGAAGGGCTCGATGACATTCGAGACCCCCATGCTGTTTGCAGTGGGCTTCATCTTCGTGTTCACCATTGGTGGCCTGACGGGCGTGATCCTGGCCATTTCGCCGATTGACACCCAGTTGCAGGACACCTATTACGTGGTGGCGCATTTCCACTACGTGCTGGTGGCCGGTTCCCTGTACGCCATGTTTGCCGGTTTCTACTACTGGAGCCCGAAGTGGACCGGTGTGATGTACAACGAAACCCGCGGCAAGATCCACTTCTGGTGGTCGCTGATTTCCTTCAACGTGACCTTCTTCCCGATGCACTTCCTGGGCTTGGCTGGCATGCCGCGCCGTTACGCCGACTACCCGATGCAGTTTGCGGACTTCAACGCCATCGCCAGCGTGGGCGGCTTCTTCTTCGGTTTTGCACAGCTGTATTTCTTCCTGTTCATTGTGGTTCCAACCATGCGCGGCAAGGGTGCTCCGGCTCCGCAGAACCCATGGATGGACGAAGGCGGCAAGGGCGCCGAAGGCCTGGAATGGGAAGTTCCGTCACCTGCGCCTTTCCACACCTTTGAAACACCGCCCAAGCTCGACATCACCGCCACCCGCGTGATCGGCTGAACGGACTTGCGACCATATAAGACTGCACCATGACACCTGAGCAAAAGAAAAACAACCTGCGGCTGGCGCTGATCCTGGCGTCGGTGGCGCTTGTCTTTTTTGCCGGCTTCATGGCCAAGATGATCTTTCTGGGCCATTGAACCCGTTTCTCACGTGATGCAGATCAAGCGCGAAAATTTCAAAATGGTGGGCAAGCTGGGCGTGATCGTGCTCGGCATGTTCTGCTTTGGCTACGCGCTGGTGCCGATTTACAAAGCCATTTGTGAAATGACCGGCATCAATGTGCTTGCGCTCGGCGACCGGCAAATCCCCGGCGCAACGCCCAAGCTGCCCGCCAACACGCAGGTCGATTTGACGCGCACGATCACGGTGGAGTTTGATGCCAACTCGCGCGGCCCCTGGCATTTCAAGCCGGCGAAAAACAGCCTGCAGGTGCACCCCGGTGAATTGACCACCGTGATGTACGAATTCCAGAACGTGCAGAACCGCACCATGTCCGCCCAGGCGATTCCCAGCTATGCGCCGGCCCAGGCCGGCGCGCATTTCAACAAGCTGGAGTGTTTTTGCTTTAGCCAGTACACCCTGGCGCCCGGCGAGAAAAAGCAGTGGCCGGTGGCTTTTGTGATTGATCCCAAGCTGTCCCGGGATGTGAGCACCATCACGCTGTCGTATACCTTTTTTGAAGTAGGCGGCAAAACACCGGCGGCGCCCCAGGCTTCGAATGCGGCGGTCTTGAACGTGGCCGCAAGCGCAGGGCCGCAGGCAGCGGGAATATGAGCATGGCAATACCGCAACCCCCCCTGCCGCCGCACAAACGCAAGGGTTCTATCTTCCGGACCGTCAAGGCGGTGTTGTGGTCTTTTGTCGGCTTGCGCGCCCGCGGTGATTACGAAAAGGATGTGGAGCAGCTAAACCCTGTCCATATCGTGATCATTGGTTTGGTCGGTGTTGGCGTTTTTGTCGGTGGCCTGATTCTGCTGGCCACCTGGGTTGTCAGCAAATAGGGCGCGCTGGCGCGCCGGGCTACCCTTGTAAATTGAATTTTGGAATTTAGCGAAAACAGGAGTTGGGAATGTCTTCAATATCGTCTTCAGTAGCCCCCGGGGCCGCCCCGCATTACTACGTGCCCGCGCCCTCGCGTCATCCCGTGATGGCGTCGATTGGCCTGTTTTTCGTCATTTTTGGCGGGGCGGAGTGGATCAACGGTGCAGGCTGGGGTGCTTACGCGCTGGCGTTCGGCATGGTCTGGTGGCTGGCAACCTTGTTCCTGTGGTTCAGCGAAGCCGTCCGCGAAAGTGAAAGCGGCCTGTACGGCTACAAGGTCGACCTGTCCTACCGCTGGAGCATGAGCTGGTTCATCTTTTCCGAAGTCATGTTCTTCGGCGCATTTTTTACCGCCTTGTGGTGGGCCCGCTCGCATTCGGTGCCGGCATTGGGCGACCTCGAAAACGCCTTGCTCTGGCCTGACTTCAAGGCCGTGTGGCCCAGCATGGCCGCCGGCGCGACCGCATCGCCCGCCGACATCATTGAACCCTTCCAGACCGTCGGGCCTTTCTGGCTGCCGACCATCAATACCGCGCTGCTGCTGAGCTCAGGCGTGACCATGACGATTGCTCACCACGCGCTGCGTGAAGGTCACCGTGCCAAAACCATCGGTTTCATGTGGACGACGGTTCTGCTGGGCGTGATCTTCCTGTTTGTCCAGGGTTATGAATACCACCATGCCTACTCGGAGCTCAATCTCAAGCTCACCTCCGGCGTGTATGGCTCAACCTTCTTCCTGCTGACCGGCTTTCACGGTTTCCACGTGTTCGTCGGCATGCTGATGCTGCTGTTCATTACCTTGCGCCTGCAAAAAGGCCACTTCACGGCCGACAAACATTTCGGCTTTGAGGGCGCTGCCTGGTACTGGCACTTTGTGGACGTGGTGTGGCTGGGCCTGTACATCCTTGTTTACTGGCTGTAGGCCAACCCGCATTGCATGACCGCCGGGCGTCTTGTCCGGTGTGTCGCTCGTAAAAAAGGCCGCATTGTGCGGCCTTTGTTTTTGAGGTTTATTTTCTTTTTATCGCCCCACGGGAATTCCTGTCGGCTGGATGTATCCCAGCTTCCAGGCCACCAAGATGCAGACAAACAGCAGAACCGAAAACCCGACACGGAACGCCAGTGCGCGCGCCATGCTGCTGGTTTTGGCTTTGCCATTGGTGCCGTCTTTCAGCATGAAAAAAAGCGCCGATGCCAGGCTGCCGAGAATGGCCAAAAAGGCCAGTGCTACAAGGTACTTCATGGGCAGGATTATCCGCCCATGACATCCACCCTGTACAGCCCGCGGTTTTGGCTGCTTACAGCTGCGGCGTTGCTGGTGACGGCGGGCACGTTTTCCCTGGGCCAGTGGCAGTTGCGCCGCGCGGCCCAGAAAGAAGCCCTGCAGTCGGCGATTCAAGCGCAAGGCAATCTGGCGACGCTTGACAACCAGGCCTTTCTGGCGATGCCCAGGCCTGGCGATGCCGTCCACCGGCAAGCCACACTCAAAGGCGTCTGGCAGTCCGGGCACACGGTGTTTCTGGACAACCGACCCATGGACGGTAAAACCGGTTTTGTGGTGGTGACACCGCTGGCGCTTGAGGGCAGCTCGCAGCTCATCCTGGTGCAGCGCGGCTGGGTGCAGCGCAACTTCACCGAGCGCACGCGCCTGCCCGATATTGCAACGCCTTTGGGGCCTGTGAGCGTGTCCGGCCGGATTGCCCCGCCGCCATCCAAGCTATACGAGTTCAAGGGTGTGGAGAGCGGCCGTATCCGGCAAAATATCGACGTGCCTGCATTTGCAGCTGAAATGGCCTCGCCCGTGCTTTCGCTGTCCATGCTGCAAACCGGCGATGCCAGCGAAGGCCTGCTGCGCGACTGGGCCGCGCCCAACCTGGGGGTGGACAAACACTATGGTTATGCCTTTCAGTGGTTTTGCCTGTGCGCGCTGGTCGTTTTTCTTTATGTCTGGTTCCAGGTTCTGACGCCTCTGGGTTTGAACCGCCCCAAAAAATCGCAAGAGCGCCCAACGCCGTGACCCAACACCATCCTGAAGACCCTTCAACGCGAGCCATGCAAACTACCCAAGACGAGCCACTCGGCCTGACCGTGCACACCCTGCCGGTGCCGGGCAAGAGCAACCCCGGCCATACCGCCGGCCGCTGGAAAATGATAGCCGTGCTGCTGGTGTGCGCCGCGCCCGTGATCGCTTCCTATTTCACCTATTACGTGATTCGGCCCGAAGGCCGCCGCAACTATGGCGAGCTGGTAGAGCCGCAACGGCCGCTGCCCGCCATGAAAACCCAGGCGCTGGATGGCAAGCCGGGCGAGCTGGTAGCGCTCAAGGGCCAGTGGCTGTTGCTGAGCGTCTCCGGTGCTGCGTGCGATGAGGCCTGTCAGCAGCGGCTGTATTTCCAGCGCCAGCTGCGTGAAGCGCTGGGCAAGGAAAAAGACCGCCTCGACTGGGTCTGGCTGGTCACGGACGAGGCTGCGGTTGACAAGCGCCTGCTCCCGGCCCTGGCCTCGTCCACCGTGTTGCGCGTACCCGGGGATGCGCTGGCACAGTGGCTGCCGCCCGCCGCCGGCCAGCGCCTCGAAGACCATCTTTACCTGGTAGACCCGCTGGGCAATCTAATGATGCGTTTCCCGGCCAATATGGATGCCGCCAGCGCCGCCAAGGCCAAGCGTGACCTGGACCGCCTCTTGCGTGCGTCGGCTGGTTGGGACAAAGAGGGGCGGTAGATGGGGCCCCCACGGTCGCTCACTGCGTGTAGCTCCCTGCCCCCCGAGGGGGCCGCCCGCCTGCGGCCCGGCAAAGCCGGTTCCGCGGCTCATGCTTGGGTGGATACCTTCGGGGCGCCGCGGGCCTGGATCTTTTAATTATGAATCCGCAAGACCTTTACAACCTGAGCCCGGCTTTGCGCCTGATGATCATGGGGCTGGTCGTGGCCATGGGGCCGCTGGCCTGGGTCTGGCTGCGCAACCGCAATGCCACTGTGGCGCAGCGTTTGCGTGTGCTCACACTGGTGACGCTGTTTCTGACTTTTGACCTGGTGATGTTTGGCGTCTTTACCCGGCTGACCGACTCCGGCCTGGGTTGTCCCGACTGGCCCGGCTGTTACGGCCATGCCAGCCCGGTGGGCGCGCAAATGCATATCGATGCCGCACAGACTGCGATGCCTTCGGGGCCGGTCACGCATTCCAAGGCATGGATAGAGATGGTTCACCGCTATCTGGCGACAGGTGTGGGTGTCCTGATCCTGACCTTGACCATCACCAGCTGGATGGAGCGCAAACGGATCAAGATCTCGCCGTGGTGGTCCACGGCAACACTGCTCTGGGTGTGTCTGCAGGGCGCTTTTGGTGCCCTCACCGTCACCATGAAGCTGTTCCCCGCCATCGTCACCATGCACCTCTTGGGCGGCCTGGTGCTGCTGCTCCTGCTCAAGGCGCAGGCCGTGCGTTATGCGCAGGCCCAGGGTAGCCAGTTGCCCGTGGTCCTGCCAAACGGCGCCCGGCTGCTAGTACTGGCAACGTTCGCCTTGCTCTGGCTGCAGATCGCGCTGGGCGGCTGGGTCAGCACCAACTACGCGGTGCTGGCATGCACCGATTTCCCGAGCTGCCAGGGTTCGCTCTGGCCGGCCATGGACTTCAGCCAGGGTTTCACGCTCTGGCGTGAACTGGGCGCCGGGCATGATGGTGGCAACATCAGCTTCCAGGCGTTGACGGCCATCCATTACGTTCACCGCCTGAGCGCCTATGTGGTGTTTGCCGCCATGCTGCTGCTGGCTGTCAGGCTTTACCGTTTGCCGGCCTTGCGTTCGCAAGCGCAGTGGTTGGCCGGCCTGGCCTTGCTGCAGGTCGCCACCGGGCTGGGCAATGTATTGCTGGGCTGGCCGCTGCTTGCTGCGGTAATGCATACCGGCGGTGCCGCGGCGCTGGTCATTGTGCTTGCCGGCATCGTTTTTTGCAGCCGCGCGCAGGCGCAGGCGGCCGATGCGCCAAGTGCGTCAAAATTGAGTGCTTCGAGATTGTCTGCATGAACCCCTCCAATACTTCCGCTCCCGCCGATCTGGCCGCCCGGCCCGTGCCCTCCAAGTTTGCGCAGTTCTATTCGCTGACCAAACCGCGGGTGGTGCAACTCATCGTGTTCTGCGCGTTGATAGGCATGGTGCTGGCTGTGCCCGGCGTGCCGAGTTGGCCTGAGGTGAGGCTGGCTTTGATTGCCTGCCTCGGCATCTGGCTGGTGGCGAGTGCCGCCGCGGCCTTTAACTGCCTGGTGGAGCAGGGCATAGATGCGCGCATGAAGCGCACCTCCTGGCGCGCCACGGCCCAGGGCCAGATCAGCAACCCGCTGACGCTGGCGTTTTCTGCCGCCCTGTGCATTGCCGGCTCGGCCATCCTGTACCTGTGGGTGAACCCGCTGACCATGTGGCTGACCTTTGCCACCTTTGTCGGCTACGCCGTGGTCTATACCGTGGTGCTCAAACCCTTGACGCCGCAGAACATCGTCATAGGCGGCGCGTCCGGCGCCATGCCACCCGTGCTGGGCTGGGCCGCCATGACGGGTTCGGTCGGCCCCGAGGCGCTGATCCTGTTCCTCATCATCTTTTTGTGGACGCCGCCGCACTTCTGGGCACTGGCGCTGTACCGCGTGGAAGACTACCGCAAGGCCGGCCTGCCCATGCTGCCGGTGACGCACGGCAACGAGTTCACGCGCCTGCAGGTGTTCCTCTACACGCTGGTGCTGTTCCCCGCCTGCCTGATGCCTTTTGTCTTCAAGATGAGCGGCTGGCTGTACCTGGTGGCGGCTGTCGTCCTGAGCTTTGGTTTCAGCTGGTACGGCTGGCGGCTTTGGCGCAATTATTCGGACGCGCTGGCGCGCAAGACCTTCCGCTTTTCGCTGATCCATCTGTCGGTGCTGTTTGCGGCACTGCTGCTGGACCACTACCTTATCTAGCCTGTTCAGGTGTATTCATGACCACTCCATCCCTTATTCCAGCCGTCAACCCGGGCAAGCGAAATGTTATCAAACTAATAGCTGGTAGTGCACTGTTGACGGTGACTGCAGGCCTTTTAAGTGCCTGTTCACCGGAAGAAAAACCGCAATTCAAAAGCATAGACCTGACCGGCGCCGACTACGCCAGAGACTTCTCGCTGAGCGATCAGAACGGCCAGCCGCGCAGCATCAAGGATTTTGCGGGCAAGGTGGTGGTGGTGTTTTTCGGCTTCACGCAATGCCCCGACGTGTGCCCGACCTCCATGGCCGAACTGGCAAGCATCAAAAAGCAGTTGGGCGCGGACGGCGACAAGCTGCAGGCCATCTTCATCACGGTAGACCCGGAGCGCGATACGCCCGAACTGCTCAAGGCCTACATGGGCAATTTTGACCCGACATTTCTCGCGCTGCGCCCGACCATGGAACAACTGCCCCAGGTCGCGAAAGACTTCAAGATTTACTACAAAAAAGTCGAAGGCAAAACGCCGGGCAGCTACAGCATGGACCATTCGGCCGGCAGTTATGTCTACGACACCAAGGGCCGCGTGCGCCTGTACAGCCGCTACGGCAACGGCCCCGAGGGCCTGACCTCGGACATTCGCCTGCTGCTGAAAAACGCCTGAGCCGGCCGGCCTGTCGCAGGCATAAAAAAACCTGCGCCGGTTTCCCGGGGCAGGTTTTTGACTGGGCAGCAGGCGGTCAGGCGTAGGCAGCCAGCGTCTTTTTCATCTTTTTCATCGCCGCGACTTCAATCTGGCGAATCCGCTCGGCGCTGACCTTGTACTCGGCGGCCAGGTCGTGCAGCGTCATGCCGCCTGAGCCGTCGTCGTTGACCTTGAGCCAGCGTTCTTCCACGATCCGGCGCGAACGCGGGTCCAGGTCGTTCAGCGCAGTGGCAATGCCGTCGCTGGCCAGGCTGTCGCGGGCACGCGACTCCATCAGCGCCGTCGGCTCCTGCGTGGCATCGGCCAGGTAGGCAATCGGGCCAAAGGCGTCTTCGCCGTCATCGCTGGGGCTGGGGTCCAGCAGCACGTCGCCGCCCGACATGCGCTGCTCCATTTCTATGACTTCCTCGCGCTTGACGTTCAGCGTCTTCGCCATCGAGTCGATCTGGCCTTCGCTCAGGGTGTCTCGATGGGTTGCCGCATCGGCGTCGTCCTTGAAGCCCTGTTTCATGGAGCGCAGGTTGAAAAACAGCTTGCGCTGGGCCTTGGTTGTGGCCACCTTGACCATGCGCCAGTTTTTCAGGATGTACTCGTGCATCTCGGCCTTGATCCAGTGCAGGGCGTAACTCACCAGCCGCACGCCCTGGTCCGGGTCAAAACGGCGAACAGCCTTCATCAGGCCGATATTGCCTTCCTGGATCAGGTCGCCATGCGGCAGGCCGTAACCCAGGTATTTGCGGGATGTGGAGACGACCAGCCGCAGGTGAGACAGCACCAGCTTCTCGGCGGACTCGATATCGTTGTTTTCCTTGAGCTTGCGGGCAAACTCCTGCTCCTGCTCCAGGGTGAGCATGGGCAGGCGGTTAACCGCCGAAATATAGGCGTCCAGGTTGCCCAGCGGGGGCAACAGCGACCACGGGTTGACGGCGGCCACGGCGCCGGCAGGGCCAGTGGGGGCGGCGATCACGCCTTTCAGGGTCAGGTTCTGGGGGGCAAGAGCATAAGACACAGCAAAACTCCTTCTGTAATATCAAATATTAGCACTCTGTTGGATAGAGTGCTAAGCAATAGGTTCAATGCTTGGGATAGCGTAAGGCTAATTGGTGAAAACCCTTGCTTTGAACTGTATCGCGGGCTGTAGTTCCTGGAAAAGCGGTCATTGACGCTGATGGCTGTAGGCCATGTCTTTCCCGATTTGCCTATAAAAGATGCCTAAAACGGGTTTTTTGCTATTGATTTTGTAGCTTCTCACGCCCGTCCTTATTGGGGAGAGGTTTGATTTGATGCCTGAAAGGACGGGGTTTTGGACTTGCAATGCGCTTTGGCATTGATTTATGAAGCCAAAAATGCCTTTGGCCAAGTAAACATGGGCGCTGCCAGCTATAGAAAAAATAGCAAAAACCGGCTTATTCAGGCAGGCGTTTGTCGTCCCTGACTTCGCGCACCTCAACGTCCACCACCTCGCCGGGTTTGGCGGCCCGGGAGCCGCCGGCGCTTGCGGCCCAGAGGTCTTGCGGCGAAAAGCGCTGGAATTTGCCAAAAGCCATGATGGGCGCCGGTTTTTTGCCGGTGAGCAGGCCCACAAGCTGGCGCCAGAGCAGAAAAATCAGGGTTGCTGCGAGCAGGCTGAGCGCGAAGATGATGCCGAATACCGCGAAAACCAGTTTCAGGGCAAAACGCAGGAGCTGGCTGATGAAGCTGGGCACGTGTTGGGGTCCTTTAAAAGCTGTAAATCCGGCCGGCCAGCCGGATTTCAAGGCCTGTTTGCTGTTTACCAGCGCAGGCCCAGCTTGCCGAAAAGCTTGCTCAGCACAAACAGCGGGCCGACCCAGAGGTATTGAAGATCTTCAAAAAACGAGGGTTTTTTGCCCTCCATGTGGTGGCCTATGAACTGCAGTATCCAGGCGCCCACAAAAATCGCGATGGAAATCGGCAGCACGCGCGAGCCCATCGCAAACACCAGCGCAATTGCCAGCGCCGACAACAGCGCCATGCTGAGCAGGAACACCAGCGACAGCCGGGCGTAATACACCATGCTGGCGGCAACAAAGGCATAAGCCACATAGGGATGCAGCGCAAACAGCATGCCGACCAGGCTCAGCATGATGAGTGGGATGGCGATGAAATGGATCAGCTCGTTGCCCGGGTTCTGGTGGCTTTCGCCGTAATGGGCGAGCAACTGGTCAACCCGCCGCGCGCTGGCGGGGGAACCGGGTTCGGTATGGGTGGCGGTGGTCATGCGGGCGTCTCCTAGGGTCAGGTCAATCCCGACTCTACTAGCCATGGCGCCCCTTGCGCAAGTGTGGAAACGCCAGCCAGCCCGCGCGCAGGCCAGGCGATAACAGGGCCTAGCTCCAATACTGTTCAGATACGCAACATCGGCACTGGCTCATGAGCCAGATGAAGAGGCATGCCCCGCCGGCGAACGGCGTAGTTGCTCATTTTGCGCT
>JAZKCE010000040.1:0-37296 GCA_040388255.1 Pseudomonadota bacterium
GACTTTGACGTTGTAGTCGACTACTCGTTTGACGGGGACAAGGACCTTCATTACACGGCTCCAGAGTTTATTTAATTGACGTTTACGTAAAGGTAAGCTCTATATTCTATGCTGCGGCACCTGGATGCGGCCCGCTGGGCAACCGCCTGGAGGGTTATCCGTGGCGGCCGACAGAAAAAGAACGATCGTTCTATTTTATTGATTATAGAGGGCTTAACCCGGGAAATCAGGCCACCCGCAGCAGGCAGGCCTCCGGCGGGCTTCAGTTACGCAGTTGTATACGATATCAGGAAGCCTTGGCCGGCTCCACAGCAGCAGTGGCAACACTATGGACCACGCGCTGCGGATACGGGATGTCGATATGGTTGTCGCGCAAGGACTGCAGGACGCACAGGTTGATGTCGGAGCGCAGGTTTTGCTGGCCGTTTTCAGGGTCGCTCATCCAGTAATTGAGCGTGAACTCCAGCCCGTCGGCGCCAAAGTTGGTCAAGGCCACCGAAGGCCCCGGATCCCGCAGCACGCGGCTTTGCTTGAGGGCCGCTTCGCTGAGCAGGCGCATCACCAGCGCCACATCGCTGTCATAACCCACTGACACCACCGTGGACTGCAGCACCCGGGTATCCGTCAGCGACAGGTTTTCAATGCGGCTGGTGATGAACATCTCGTTGGGCACGATGGACTCCCGTCCCGATGCCGCGCGCACGACCGTGTAGCGGGCATTGATGCCGGTGATGCGGCCTTCAAAGGTGTCCACACGCACGTTGTCCCCTATGCGCACGCTGCGTTCGGCCAGTATCACAAAACCGCTGACATAGTTGGCGGCCAGTTTTTGCAGGCCAAAACCCACGCCCACGCCGACCGCGCCGCCCAGCACCGACAGCGCCGTCAGGTCTATGCCCACGGACGACAGCGCCAGCAGCAGGCCGACAAACATCAGCACCGCGCGGGTGGCATTGCTCACGGCCATGCGCAGGGAGAGCTCGCTGCCGGTGGCCGAGCGCAGCAGGCGCGCTTCAACCGCCGAAGAAATCCACAGCGTGATCAGGAGCACCACGCCGGCCGTCAGCGCGCCTTCCAGCATGGTGCGCACCGACAGGGTCGAACTGCCCACCTTCCACTTGATGTCGTCCAGCTCTTCAAGGATGACAGGCAGCAGGCCGCTGACCCAGAGCACCATGGCCAGCCAGGCCAGCCAGGAAATGGTGCGTTCCAGCGCGCGCACCCAGGGTGCGTCCTTGAAAGCCACCTGCAGTACCTTGGCACCAAGGCGAATCAGCGCCAGCGACAGCAGCACCGGAATGGCCATCCGGAAAACCGCCAGAGGAAGCACGCGCGCCAGGAAACCTTCCACCACATAAGCCAAAAACAGCAACAGCAGGGGAAACAGCACGCCATCGATGATGCGGCGCCCAAAAAGGATGGACGATTCGTCAACCGAGCCACTGGCCCGCCTGATGAGCCGCACCAGCAGCCAGGCCAGCAGGATGCAGGCGGCCAGCACGGCCAGTTCTATAAGTGATGTGGGTTGCAGCAGCGCATCAAACCATTCACCAAGGCTGTCGATACGCATATTGGGCCGCGAGCCGGAGCCCGCCGCCATGGAGCCCAGATTCATGCTGCCTACGCTGGCCATTGCGGTTTCCTTTTGTCGATGAAGGCTTGCACGCCCTCCTGCGCGACCGGATGGCTCATGTTGCAGGCCATGGACTGGCCCGCCAGCTGGTAAGCCGCCTCCACGCCGGTTTCACGCTGCTTGTAAAAAAGCGCCTTGCCCATGGCAATCGCCTCTTTGGGCTTGAGCAATATGGTTTGCAAAAGTTTCTCGACCTCGGCGTCAAGCGCTTCAGCAGGCACAACACGGTTCACCAGGCCACGCACACGCGCCTCGTCGGCCGTGATGAACTCCCCCGTCAGCAGCATTTCCATGGCCTGCTTGGCAGGCATGTTGCGCACCAGCGGCACACTGGGTGTGGCGCAAAACAGGCCCACATCAATGCCATTGACACCAAAACTCGCATGGCTGGCGGCGACTGCCAGGTCGCATTGCGCCACCAGCTGGCAGCCCGCGGCAGTGGCCAGGCCCTGCACCTTGGCAATCACCGGCACCGGCAGCTTCTGTATGCCCAGCATCATGCGTGAACACTGGGCAAACAGCTTCTGGTAATACGCCAGCTCGGGGCGCGCGCGCATGTCCTTGAGGTTATGGCCGGCGCAAAACGCCTTGCCCTGCGCGGCGATCACGGCCACACGCGCGGACTTGTCAAGTGCAATGGCATCCAGTGCGGCCTGCAGGGCGGCCAGCATGTCTTCACTCAGTGCGTTGAACGTGCTTGCGCTGTTTAGCGTCAGGGTGTGTACGCCGCGCTCGTCACGGGTGTGAAGAAGCGGCGGCGATGAAGCTGAGGGTGCTGCATTCATAAGTAAATCCTACAAGTCGGCCAGCACGCGGATATGCGCCTCAACGCTGCGCGCCAGCGCCCGCAGGTTGTAGCCGCCTTCCAGCGACGACACAATACGCCCCTTGGCGTGGCGCCTGGCCACATCCTTGATGCGCTGGGTGATCCAGGCGTAGTCCTGCTCGACCAGCCCCATCTGCCCCAGGTCGTCATCACGATGGGCGTCGAAGCCGGCGCTGATAAAAATCATCTCGGGCTTGAACGCTTCGAGACGGGGAATCCACATGATCTCGATCAGCTCGCGTACATCCATACCCTTTGTATAGGCCGGCACCGGCAGGTTCAGCATATTGCTTGCCGGATGCTCCGTGCCGCTGTAGGGGTAAAACGGATGCTGGAAAAAGCCCACCATCAACACGCGCTCATCGCCCTTGAGTATGTCTTCCGTGCCGTTGCCGTGGTGCACGTCAAAGTCAACAATCGCCACACGCTTCAGGCCATGCCGCTCCAGCGCATAACGCGCCGCAATGGCGATGTTGTTGAAAAAACAAAACCCCATGGCCTTGTCGTGGCAGGCATGGTGCCCCGGTGGGCGCACGGCGCAAAAGGCGTTTTCCATCTCGCCGGCCATGACGCGGTCGGTCGCCGCCAGCACAGCCCCCGAAGCGCGCAGTGCGGCATTCCAGGTGTGGACGTTCATCGAGGTGTCCGGGTCTATCTGCGCATAAGGCGGCCCACCGGCCTGGATGTCGTCCGCCAGGCGGTCACTCAGGCCGCGGATGGCCGCGACCATCATGCGATCGTGCGCCAGTTCAATGTCGCCCAGCGCCGCCTGCGGTGCCTCGCGTACATCCAGCGCATCCTTGACGCCCGTCGCCAGCAGCCAGTCCTCAATCGCATCGAGCCGCTCGGGGCACTCCGGGTGCCCGGGACCCATTTCATGCTTCCAGCAGTCTTTGTGGGTGAAATAACCAGTCGCGTTCATGACGTAAAAATTTTGCGGTAAGGTTGATGCCATGAATGTCAAAGAAAAACTTCAGGCACTTTTAAATCAGCTTAACACGGTCATTGTCGGCAAACCCGCACAGGTGCAGGACTGCGTCGCCTGCCTGCTGGCCGGGGGCCACCTGCTGATTGAGGACGTGCCCGGCGTCGGCAAAACCACCCTGGCCCACGCGCTGTCGCGCTCGTTCGGGTTGCAGTTTTCCCGCGTGCAGTTCACGGCTGATCTGATGCCCAGTGATTTGTCGGGTGTCTCGATCTACGAACGGCAAAAAGAGAGTTTTGTGTTCCACCCCGGGCCTTTGTTTGCCCAGGTGCTGCTGGCCGACGAGATCAACCGCGCCAGCCCGAAAACCCAAAGCGCGCTGCTTGAGGCCATGGAAGAAAAACAGGTCACCGTTGAAGGCGCGACCCGTCCGCTGCCGGTACCGTTTTTTGTGATCGCCACACAAAACCCGCACGACCAGCTTGGCACCTACGCCCTGCCCGAATCGCAGCTGGACCGCTTTCACATGCGGATTTCGCTGGGCTACCCGGACCGCGCCGCCGAGCGCGAACTGCTCAAAGGCAGCGACCGCCGCGACATGCTGGAAAACCTCAAGGCCGTGCTGGCGCCGCACGACCTGCTGGAACTTCAGCAACAGGTCAGCCAGGTCCATGCGGCCGAGCCGTTGCTGAACTACCTGCAGGACCTGATGGCCGCCACCCGCTCGGGCCGCTGGTTTTTGCAGGGTCTCAGCCCACGCGCCGGCATTGCCGTCATGCGCGCCGCCAGGGCGCAGGCCTTCCTCAGCGGCCGGGACTATGTGGCGCCGGACGACATTGCGGCCGTGCTGCCGCAAACCGCCGCGCACCGCCTGATCCCCGTCAGCGACGCCGGCCGCGGCTCGCTGGAGCAGGTACGGGCCATGCTGGATGCGGTGCCTCTGCCTTAAAGGTCTTTATGGCCGCATCGGCAACCTTCCCCAATCCCCTGTCATTTGTCAGGGGGCGTTTTCAGAAATGGTGGCAAAGCAAGCTGCCGTTTACCGACCATGTCACGCTGACGCAGCGCAATGTCTACATCCTGCCCACCCGGCCCGGATTGATGCTGGGCATCACGCTGCTGACGCTGCTGGTCGCCTCTATCAACTACCAGCTCAACCTGGGCTATCTGTTGACCTTTTTGCTGGCCGGCAGCGCCCTGGTGGGCATGCATGTGTGCCACGGCACGCTGCGCGGCCTTGCTATGAATCTGGCAGCACCTCCCGCTCAGCACGCGGGGGCTACAGCCGCTTTTGACGTCAAACTCACAAATACGCGGCGCACCGCCCGTTACGGCATAGGCCTGAGCGTGCTCAATCCGCAGGACGTGGCGGCGAAAAAAGGCAACGAAGCGCACTGGGCCTGGACCGACGTGCCCGCGTTGGGCAGCAGCACCGTGCAGGTGGCTTTCACGCCGCCCCGGCGCGGCCTGCACCGCCTGCCGACGCTGACCGCTGAAACACGCTTTCCGCTGGGCACCTTCAGGGTCTGGACCGTCTGGCGGCCGGCAGCGCAAATCCTGGTCTACCCGGCACCGGAACTGCATCCGCCACCACTGCCACCCGGTGAGCCACGATCCGGCGGCGCTGCGGCTGCCGCCCGGACCCAGGACAGCGGCGAATTTGACGGTGTACGAAGCTACCGGCGCGGCGACCCCATGAAACTGGTGGTCTGGAAAAAAGCCGCCAAGGCCGACGAACAGGGCAATGGCCTGGTCGTGCGCGACACCCAGCAGGCCCAACGCCATGAACTCTGGCTGGACTTCATGCAGGCCGGAACGGCCGATACCGAACACAAACTCTCGCGGCTTTGCGCATGGGTGCTGCTGGCGGACAGGCTTGGGCTGGACTATGGGCTTCGTTTGCCAGCGCTTGAGATTAAGCCCTCCAGTGGGGAGGCGCATAGAAGGCAATGTCTGGAGGCGTTGGCCTTATGTTGATGCGCAGCGCTCGTGGTGACAGGCCGGGGGTTGCCCGGCGGCAAGTCACTTTCTTTTGCTTCGCCAAAAGAAAAGTAACCAAAGAAAAGGCGACCCGCAGTCTGGGTCCCTTCGCTGACGCTACGGGCAACCTGCGCTGCTCGATTCCGGCGGCGGTCCAAACAACTCGCCTTCGGCTCAAACAAGTTTGGCCCGACCTTCCGCCTCCATCTGCGCTGCTCGGCCCAGCCAGGACGGGGGGTGGGAAAAAGACGGGGTCGGAATCGGATGCGGGGAGCAGAACGCGATGCGTTCTGCAGAGCCCGATCCTGTTCGCGCTCCCGCAGTGCCGTTCTGGCAGGGCTGAGCGGCACAGGAGGAGACGGATAAAAATTTCAGATGTCCGAAGGCTGCGCAGCAGACAAGTTTCTGAAATTTCCGGCTCATCCGAGCAGCGCAAGGAACCGCGAAGCGGCCCTGACAGCCGGCTCGCCTTTTCTTTGGTGACTTTCTTTTGGCGAAGCAAAAGAAAGTTACGAGCCGCCGGGCTCCCCCCGGCTTGCTCGCACAAGCACAACGGTTCAAGGCTGCACCAGCCATGTTGACCCAATCAGGCGCGCTACTCCGCACCCTCCCCCGCGACAGCCGCGACACCCTGTTCCTGCTGCTGGTCATCGCCTGGGTGCTGCTGCCCCAGACGCCCCATCTCCCCCTGTGGTGCAGCGCCCTCGCAGGCACAGTGCTCATCTGGCGCGGCTGGCTGGCTTTGGGTGCCAGGTCTTTGCCCGGCAAATGGTGGTTGCTGGGCCTGCTGGGCCTGACCATCGCGGCAACACTCTTCACCCATAAAACCCTGCTTGGCCGTGACGCCGGCGTCACCCTGCTGATTGTGCTGCTGACACTCAAGACGCTGGAGCTGCGCGCCCGGCGCGATGCATTCGTGATTTTTTTCCTCGGCTTTTTCTGCATGCTGAGCAATTTTTTCTACTCGCAGTCGCTGCTCACCGCCTTCAGCATGATGCTTGGCCTGCTCGGGCTGCTGACCGTGCTGGTCAATGCCCACATGCCCGTCGGCAAACCGCCCCTGCTGCAGGCCGCCAAAACCGCGGGCTGGATGGCCCTGCTGGGCGCGCCCATCATGCTGGTGCTGTTTTTGCTGTTTCCCCGGCTGGCGCCCTTGTGGGGCGTGCCCAGCGATGCGATGACGGGACGCAGCGGCCTGAGTGCCAGCATGCAGGTCGGCAACATCGCCGCCCTGGCGCTGGATGAAAGCGTGGCCATGCGCATCAAATTTGAAGGCCGGCCGCCACCGCAGCAGGACCTGTACTTTCGCGGCCCGGTGCTCGCCGACTTTGACGGCCGTGAATGGCGCCCGCAGCGCTTCAACTTCTCTTCGCGTTATGGCGTGACGTCCAGCCTGGTGGTCTCCGGCGCACCTGTCAATTACGAAGTCACGCTGGAGCCCACCAACCGCCCCTGGCTGTTTGTCATGGAAGCCGCTGCGCAAAACCCCGTGCTGCCGGGCTACCAGAGCGTGATGCAGGCCGACCTGCAGTGGCTGGTCAATCGCCCCATCACTGACCTGGTGCGCTACAAGGTGCAGAGCTACCCGAGCTTCAGGCATGGTCCGGCGCAGACAGCCGCCGGGCTGCGCGAATTTGTTGAACTGCCGTCCGGGTTCAACCCGCGCACGCTGGAGCTGGCCCGCCAGATCCGCAGCGATGCCAGCTACACCAATGCAGGCAGCGCCCAATTGGTACAGCTCGTGATGGACCGGCTGCGCACCGGCGGCTACACCTACACACTGGAGCCGGGCGTGTATGGCCAGCACAGCGCCGACGAATTCTGGTTTGACCGCAAGCAGGGGTTTTGCGAACACATCGCCTCAAGTTTTGTCATCCTGATGCGGGCCCTGAACATCCCGGCGCGCATCGTCACCGGCTACCAGGGCGGCGAGCTTAACGGGGTGGACGGCTTCTGGGTGGTTCGGCAAAGCGATGCCCATGCCTGGGCCGAGGTCTGGCATGAAGGCCGCGGCTGGGTGCGGGTGGACCCGACCTCGGCCGTCGCGCCTGGGCGCACCGGCGCCTTCCAGCGCCTGACCTTGCCCCAGGGCGTGGTGGCGCAAGCCCTGGGCAATATCAGTCCCGGGTTCGCCATGCAGCTGCGCGCTACCTGGGAGGCCGTCAACAACGCCTGGTCCCAATGGGTGCTCAACTATACCCAGGGCAAACAGCTCAACCTGCTCAAGGACATGGGCTTTGAGTCGCCGAGCTGGGCGGATCTGAGCTATGTCCTGATCTGCATCGTGGTGCTGGCCAGCCTGGCCGGCGCCGCGTGGACCTTGTGGGACAGAACCCAGCACGACCCCTGGCTGCGCCTGCTGGCGCGTGCGCGCAAGCGCCTGGCCAGGGCCGGCATCCAAAGCACAGCCGCCACATCGCCACGCCAGCTGGCTGAAAAGCTCATGGCGCAGTCCACCGGCCAGGGCGAGGCCAAAACCAGAGCACTGTACGACTGGCTGATGCAACTGGAATTGCAACGTTATGCCAGCACATCAGCCAGCGCCACCGTGCACGGCAGGCAGCGCTTGCATCAGCTCAGGCGGCAATTCAATGCACTCGCATGGCCTGCCTAGAATCAGGGCACAGCCCACCCGACATCCGTGAAAGCCGCATGACACCTCACACCCCATTTGGGTCGCCTCTCCGATCGCTCACGATTGCCATGCTTTTAATAGCTGCGCTCGCAATGGCGACGACAGCCAGCCATGCACAAAGCTCCAAAAAAACGGCAGCAGCCAAACCTGCGGCAACGCAAGGCCCGCCCTACGCCACCCGCGCCGAGGCCATGCAGTTTGCGGACGACCTGGCCGCCAGGCGCGACCTGGACCCCGCCTGGGTGCGCGATGCGATTGGCCAGGCGCGCTACAACGCCACGGTCTCCAGGCTGATGCAGCCGCCGGCCAAGGCCTTTGTCAAAAACTGGCGCGTCTACCGCAGCCGCTTCATAGACCCGATTCGCATTGCGGCAGGCGCACGCTTCTGGCAGGGCAACCAGGCCGCACTGGAGCGCGCCGAAAAGGAATACGGCGTGCCCGCTGAAATCATCGCCGGCATCATAGGCGTGGAAACCATTTACGGCCGCGATACCGGCAGCTTCCGTGTCATGGATGCACTGGCCACGCTGGCCTTCGACTTTCCGGCCAGCCATCCGCGCGCCCAGGAGCGCAGCGACTATTTCAAGGGCGAGCTGGAGCAATTCCTGACCCTGCAAAGCCGCCGCAACGCCGATCCGTTTGAGGTGCGCGGCAGCTACGCCGGCGCCATGGGCATGCCGCAGTTCATGCCTTCAAGCTGGATCAAGTACGCGGTGGACTTCGACGGCGACGGCACCGTAGACCTGTGGAACAGCCCCGCCGACGTGATCGGCTCGGTCGCCAACTACTTCAAGGCTTTCGGCTGGCAGCCCGGCATGCCGACGCATTACCCCGTGAGTTTTGACAACAGCCGCCTCGACATGGACGCCCTGATGGCACCGGACATTCTGCCGACGTTTAGCGTGGCGAGTTTTACCGCCAAGGGCGCGGTGCTGGAAGGCCCCGCGCTGCAACACACTGGCCCGCTGGCATTGATTGAATTGCTTAACGGCCCGGATGCGCCACAGTACATCGCCGGCACTGAAAACTTCTACGTCATCACGCGCTACAACTGGAGCAGTTATTACGCAATGTCGGTGATTGAGTTGGGGCGGGAAGTGGCGGCTCGGGTGAAGTCAGTCACGCCGTAACGGACGGCTGCCTCGCGATTGAAGCAATTTTTACAGCAATCTAGCCATTAATTCAAGGCCGCGAAATCAGGCCTTGCATTGCAACATCTATTCCGGTTTGCCCGCAGCCCAGCAACAGCTACGGCCAT
Source organism: Pseudomonadota bacterium (assembly GCA_040388255.1). Lineage (GTDB taxonomy): Bacteria > Pseudomonadota > Gammaproteobacteria > Burkholderiales > Burkholderiaceae_C > Polaromonas. The sequence continues at coordinate 9,258 of JAZKCE010000040.1, forward strand.
CTGGAGCAATGATGACGAGCCGATTCCACTAGCCAAGTTTCAAGCCTGGTTGATTCAAACCGGCTCAATCGTGATGCTCACCGTCATGGCCTCTTCCCCGCCCCCCTGCCGCACGCCCTTGATGGGCGGACAGGCGTTGTAGTCTGTGCCCATGGCCAGGCGCACGTGGCGTTCGTCTATCAGGCAGTGGTGGGTCACATCTATGCTGACCCAGCGCCGGGTCGCCACGTCAAGGCAGACATCGCACCACGCATGGCTGGCCAGGTCGGGTTCGTTGGCGGCGTAGAAATAACCGCTGACGTAGCGCGCCGGGTAACCCAGGCTGCGGCAGATGGCGACCATCACATGCGCCTGGTCCTGGCACACGCCGACCCCCAAGGTGAAGGCATCCAGCGCCGTAGTGGTGACATTGGTGCTGTTTTTTTTATAGCTGACTGCGCTTGCCACACCTTGGCCAAGGGCCAAAAGTGCTTGTAAATCGGCTTTGCCGTCGGTGCTTTGCGGTATGAACCGGCGCCCAAACTCCGCCAGTTGCCAGTGCGGTTCTGCCAGGTGTGTGGCACGTAAAAAGAAGTAAGGGTGCGGCAGGCTTTCAGGGTCGGTGAACTCGGCCACGCCCAAGGTCTCGACATCACCCGCCGCATTGACCAGGCTCCAGCGCACGTTGTCGGCCACCGTGCCCACGAAGGTATAGGACTGGATGGTGTTGCCAAACGCGTCTTTCTGCGCGTAGAGTTTTTCAGGCGCGCCCACGCTCCAGAAATTCACAGTCTGCGCGGGGCCGGACTGCGGCGTGAGCCACAGCGTTTGCAGCGCGTAGCGCAGCGGCTCGCTGTAACGGTAATCGGTAATGTGCCTGATGTGCAGCTTCATGGGTGGAATCCCCGAAGACCATGCATCAGCGACATCCGCAGCAATGGAGCAGTCAGTGGGTGGCCGGCACAAGAAACTCGCGGCTCAGGTGCGCGCCCAGCTCGTTGACGCGGTCCAGGAACTGGGTGAGGAAAGCATGCAGGCCGTTGGCCAGGATTTCGTCTATGCGCGCGTATTGCAGGTCCGAGCGCAGCTTGCCGGCGCGGCGCTGCGTCTCGCTGGATGAATCGCTGGTCACCATGGCCAGGTTGCTCATGACCTCGTTGAGGCAGCCCAGCAGCGAACGCGGCATGTCGGCGCGCAGGATCAGCAGCTCGGCCACACGCTCGGGCTTGATGACGTCGCGGTAGACCTTGCGGTATACCTCAAAGCCCGAAACGCTGCGCAGGATGGCGCTCCAATGGTAGAAATCAAACTCTTGGTCCTTTTGGCTGGCCGCGCCCAGGAAGTCGTTTTTGACGGCATGGAACTTCACGTCCACCAGCCGCGCCGTGTTGTCGGCCCGCTCCAGGAAAGTCCCCAGGCGCAAGAAGTGAAAGGCTTCGTCCTGCAGCATGGTGCCCGCGGTCACGCCGCGCGACAGGTGCGAACGAAACTTGACCCATTCAAAAAACTGCGCGGGGTCGCGCTCAAAGTCGCCGCTGCGCAGCATGCGCACGACTTCAAGATAGGTCTGGTTCTCGGTCTCCCAGACTTCGGTGGTCAGCGTGCCGCGTACGGCGCGGGCGTTTTCGCGCGCGTTTTTCAAACAGGAGACGATGCTTGAAGCGTTTTTCTCGTCGCGCACCATGAAGTCCATCACATTGCGTGGGGAAATGACCTCGCCGTATTTGGCGGTGTAGGCGGGTTTGAGCTCGCTGATGCTGAGCAGGCCTTCCCAGCCGGCCTGCGCTTCGCTGGCCGATTGCGGCAGCAGGGAGGTCTGGTAGTTGACATCGAGCATACGGGCGGTGTTCTCCGCTCTTTCCGTATAACGGGACATCCAGAAAAGATGGTCTGCAGTACGTGACAGCATGATTAAACTCCTGCGCGTTGGGATTGCGACTGGGACTGCATGGGCGCGGCTGCGCCCGCCTCCAGAATCCAGGTGTCCTTGGTGCCGCCGCCCTGTGAAGAATTAACCACCAGCGAGCCGTCTTTCAGCGCCACGCGCGTCAGGCCGCCTGGCACCATCTGCACCTCCTTGCCGCTAAGCACAAAAGGCCGCAAATCAATGTGGCGCGGGGCAATGCCGCTGTCCACATAGGTTGGGCAGGTTGACAGGCTGAGCGTGGGCTGGGCGATATAACCCGAAGGGTTGGCTAGCAGGGCTGCGCGGAACTCCTCGATCTCTGCCTTGGTCGATGCCGGGCCAACCAGCATGCCGTAACCGCCGGCACCATGCACTTCCTTGACGACCAGGTCTTTCAGGTTAGCCAGGGTGTACTTCAGGTCTTCCTCGTTGCGGCACATATAGGTCGGCACGTTTTTCAGGATCGGCTTTTCGCCAAGGTAAAACTCGATCATCTTGGGCACATAGGGGTAGATCGATTTGTCATCGGCCACGCCGGTGCCTATGGCGTTGCACAGGGCCACATTGCCGCTGCGATACACATTGAGCAGGCCGGCGCAGCCCAGCGTCGAGCTCGGGCGAAAAGCCAGCGGGTCAAGAAAATCGTCGTCCACGCGGCGATAAATCACGTCCACACGTTTCGGGCCGCGTGTGGTCCGCATGTACACAAAGTTGTCCTTGACAAACAGGTCCTGGCCTTCGACCAGCTCAACCCCCATTTGCTGGGCCAGAAAGGCGTGCTCAAAATAGGCCGAGTTGTACATGCCCGGCGTCAGCACCACCACGGTCGGGTCGGCGGTGGCCGGCGGCGCGGAAGCACGCAGGGTTTCCAGCAGCAAATCGGGGTAATGGGCCACCGGCGCCACGCGGTTTTCACTGAACAAATCGGGAAAAAGCCGCATCATCATCTTGCGGTCTTCCAGCATGTAGCTCACGCCGCTGGGCACACGCAGGTTGTCTTCCAGCACGTAGTACTCGCCCGCCCCGCTGGCGTCTGGCGCGCGAACAATGTCGATGCCGCTGATATGTGAATAGATATTGCCGGGCACATCCACACCCATCATCTCGGGGCGGAACTGCGCGTTCTGGAAAATCTGCTCGGACGGGATCACCCCGGCCTTGAGAATGTCCTGGCCGTGATACACATCATGGATAAAGCGATTCAGCGCGGTGACGCGTTGCACCAGGCCTTTTTCCATGCTGGCCCATTCATGCGCGGGGATGATGCGAGGAATCAGGTCAAACGGAATCAGCCGCTCCGTACCGGCGCCGTCCTCGTCTTTCGCGCCGTAGACGGCGAAGGTGATGCCGACACGGCGGAAAATCATTTCGGCTTCCGCTCGCCGCGCCTGCATGGTCTCAAGAGGCTGGCGTGACAGCCAGTTGCAGTAGCCCTGGTAATGCGCCCGCACGCTGTCGGCGCTCGCATTCATTTCGTCAAACATCGGTCGGCTCATAGGCTTTATCTCCGGCTGCGGTCATGGCATTGTTGTGACTCTAGCTTAGCAAGTTATGCGCCAGGAGTTTTGTTTTCACGTATTTTTACCCCGCCATGCCGGCCCGCAGGCCCCGATCAAGGCTGAATCAGGGCAGGCTATCGAGCTGGTGGTGCCAATAACGCATGGCCTGCTGGCGCTGGCAAAGCACCTCCCCAGGCTGCTCACTGCGCCAGGTCGCCGCACCGCAGGCCGGCGATTTAACGACGCCGATGCCGCGCTCGCGGTAGCGCTCCATCACGGAATCCACCGGGTGCCCAAAGCGGTTTCGGTAGCCCGCCTGCGCCAGCGCAAACTGCGGTTTCACCTGATCCAGGAATGCGCCGCTCGACGAGGTCTTGCTGCCGTGGTGGGGGATCAGCAAAAAGTCGGCCTTCAACTTTTCCCTCAGCACGGCATCACTCACCAGCCTGGCCTCCTGCGGGGCTTCAAGGTCGCCCGCCAGCAGCGCGGTCCGCGCGCCACTGGAAATGCGCAGCACGCAGCTCATGGTGTTGGGCTTGCCGGCGCCCTCATAGTCGGCTGCTGCCGGGTGCAAGACCTCAAAATCCACAGCATCCCAGCGCCAGTGCTGGCCCGCCACGCAACGGGTGGATTTGCGTATCGACTGCAGCTCATGGCCGTCTTCAATCGAGCTGAGCAGCCGGGCCTGCGGCTGCATGGCCAGCACGGCCGGCGCGCCGCCTGTATGGTCGCTGTCGCGGTGGCTGAGCATCAGCAGGTCTATGCGTTCCCCCAAAGCCCGCAACAAGGGCTCCAGCACCCTGTGACCGGCATCGCTCTCACGCGAAAACCGCGGGCCGGTGTCATAAACCAGGCTGTGGCTGGCGGTGCGCACAATCACCGCATTGCCCTGGCCAATATCGGCGCCCAGCACCTCGAATTGCCCAACCGCCGGACGCACGGGCTGCCACAGCAGCACCGGCAAGATCAGCGGCATACCCAGCACGCGCCAGTGCCAGGGCAAGCGCATGGCCAGCAGAGCGCCACCCGCCACACCGGCAATCGCACACCACAAGGGCGCGGCGGCCACACTGATGGAGGCCAAAGGCCAGTTTGCCAGCCACTGCAAAAAAGCCGTCAACAGGCTCACGGACCACGCCGCAGCATCCCAGACCGGCGACCAGAACACGCCCAGCATGGCCAGCGGTGTGACCAGCAGGGTCACCCACGGAATCGCCACCGCATTCGCCAGCAGGCCCACCAGCGAGACCTGGTTAAACAGCAGCAGGGACAAGGGCGTAAGCGCCAGCGTGACCACCCACTGCTCACGCGCGGCACTGGCCAGCCCGGCGACGGGTTTTGCCAGCCAGGACAGCGGCCTCAAGGTAATTTTTGAACGAATAGTGTCTTCAGATCCCGCCCCACCTGCATAGGCAGCTCCTGAATCTATAGCAAAATTATCCCCAGACGCGTTCGCCTTGCTGCCCCGATCATCCTGAGCCTGTCGAAGGATGCTCCCCGAGGGGGCTGTTTTACCTTGGGGCGGCCCGGCGGCAAACAGCACGCCCACAGCCACAAACGACAACCAGAAACCGGCCTGCATCAGCGCCCACGGGTCCAGCGCCACCACGACCGCCATGGCCAGCAACCACACAACAGGCCAGGGCCACTGCTTGCCGCTTTGCCTGAGCAGCACCACAGCCGCCAGCATCCAGATGGTTCGCTGCGCGGGCACGCCCCAACCGGAAAAAGCGCATAAGCCGCCGCCAGCAGCAAACCGCCCAGCGCACCGGCGCTGCTTGCCGGCAGCCATAGGCACAGGCGCGGCGTGAACCGGACCGAGCGCCGCCATAGCCAGCCCAACACCAGCGAGGCAATCCAGGCAAACATCGTGATGTGGAGCCCCGAAATGCTCATCAAATGCGCAACGCCGGTGGCACGAAACACATCCCAGTCCGCCCGCTCAATCGCATTCTGGTCGCCAACCACCAACGCCGCCAGCACCCCGGCCAGTTGCCGGTTGGCCACGCGCCCGAAGATCGCTTCGCGCACCGACTGGCGGGCACGCTCCACCGGATGCGCCCAGCTGTCGCCCTGTTGTTGAGGTGCTGCATCATGCATGCCGGTGCGTACATAACCGGTGGCCGGCAGGCCCTGCTCCCAGAGCCAGAGCTCATAGTCAAACCCAGCGGATTGCTGTTGCCATGCGGTGCTTTGAGCCGCACCGTCATTTGCCAGCGCTCACCGGCACGCAAGATTTGTGGCTGGCGCTGCAGTTCCGGCGAAAACTCTGCGGGCTCGGTGCTATCGTTGTCTACAGGCTTGACCGGCAGGGTGTTGACCGGATTTTTGACGGGCCGTGCACCAAAACCGGAATACCAGCCCAGATAAATTTGCGGCGGTAGCGGCACAGCCTGGCCGTTCAGGCGCGCGGCATCAACACCAAAACGAAAGCGCAGGCCATCATCGCCAAACTGCGGCATGGCCAGCACCTGACCAGTCACCAGGATGTCCTTGCCTTCCAGGGTGGGGCTCAGGGCGGTTTGCTGGAAAGCCAGGGCCCGAAGGCCTGTCAGGCCAAACCCAAAGGCGGCAGACATAAGCAACACCACCAGGACGGGAGGCAAAACGCGGCCGCGCTTCGTGCGCCATACCAGGGCCAGCAGGCATGCGGAGCCCAGCATCAAAGCGGCGTACACCCCAAGCGCAAAAAGCGATGGCTGCTGCAATTGAAGCGCCACGCCGGCTATAAAACCAGACAGCAGGGGCCCCAGCAAGCCTGAAACTGAAAACGGCCCAGGCAGGTCTTTTGGCGCTCCCGCTGAAATGTTGTCTCCCACAACCCGCCCCCTTATATTTTTTGGCATGCAGCTCCGGCATGGCTGCATGTTCAACGGGCAAGCAGCCAAAACCGCCTACACGCGCCCATTTGGCGCAGGTCTTGCTAGCATAGGTATAGAGTGGGTTGTCCAGCAAGCCGGGGCTCTGAACCGACACACTCCCGGCGGATCATCTGTGCCTTGTGACTGTTAAAACCTTCAAGAAACGAGACCATCTTGTCTATCCACGTTGCCCTCAGCCACATCACCCACTACAAATATGACCGCCTGGTCAAGCTGGGGCCGCAGATTGTGCGCCTGCGCCCGGCCCCGCACAGCCGGACACAGGTTCTGTCGTATTCGCTGAAGATCGAACCGGCGGACCACTTCATCAACTGGCAGCAGGACCCGTTTGCAAACTACCAGGCCCGGCTGGTGTTCCCGCAGCCGACGCGTGAATTCAAGGTCACGGTGGACCTGGTGGTTGACATGGTGGTACTCAACCCCTTTGATTTTTTCCTGGAGCCTGCGGCCGAAGAATTTCCCTTCAAGTACGAAGCCCCCATGGCACGGGAGCTCGCACCCTACCTGGTGACGGAAGCCGCCACGCCCTTGCTGAAGGCCTACCTGGCCAAAATCGACCGCAAGCCCAAACGCACCATAGATTTTCTGGTGGGGCTCAACCAGCAGTTGCAGTCGGACATCAAATACGCCATACGCATGGAGCCGGGCGTGCAGACACCCGAAGAAACACTAAGCCTGGCGGTAGGTTCCTGCCGCGACACCGGCTGGCTGCTGGTGCAGCTGCTGCGCCACATGGGGCTGGCTGCACGTTTTGTGTCCGGCTACCTGATACAGCTGAAAGCCGATGTCAAATCACTCGACGGCCCCAGCGGCACCGATGTCGATTTCACCGACCTGCACGCCTGGTGCGAGGTGTTTTTGCCCGGCGCAGGCTGGGTCGGGCTGGACCCGACATCCGGGCTGATGGCCGGTGAAGGCCACATCCCGCTGGCCTGCACACCCGAGCCCTCCAGCGCGGCGCCGATTGAAGGCGGCGTGGACGAGTCCGAGGTGGAATTTGCCCACCACATGGGTGTGCAGCGCATTTACGAGTCGCCGCGCGTGACCAAGCCGTACACCGAAGAGCAATGGGCCAAGGTGCTGGCGCTGGGCGAGGCGGTGGACCGCGACCTGCTCAAGGGCGATGTGCGCCTGACCATGGGCGGCGAACCGACTTTTGTGGCCACCAGCGACCGCGATGCCGCCGAATGGAATATCGATGCGCTGGGCCCCACCAAACGCGGCTACGCCACCGAGCTGGTGCAAAAACTGCGCGCCGAGTACGGCCAGGGCGGTTTTTTGCATTTTGGCCAGGGCAAGTGGTACCCGGGCGAGCAATTGCCGCGCTGGGCTCTGAGCATTTTCTGGCGCAAGGACGGCCAGCCGGTCTGGAAAAACCCGACGCTGTTTGCCAACGAAAGCCAGCCCTGCCACTACACAGCCGAAGACGCCGCACGTTTCACGGCCACGCTGGCCGGCAAACTCGGCCTGGCGCCGGACTTCATCACGCCGGGGTTCGAAGACGTCTGGTATTACCTCTGGCGCGAGCGCCGCCTGCCCGTCAACGTGGACCCGTTTGATTCCAAACTTGACGACCCCATGGAGCGCGAGCGTCTGCGGCGGGTTTTCATGCAGGGCCTGGATTCTGTCGTGGGTTATGTGCTGCCGCTCAAGGCCCGCGAGAGCATTCCCGGTTCGACAAAACCGCTGGCCGGGCCTGCGTGGACGACCGGGCCGTGGTTCTTCCGTGATGAGCGCATGTACCTGATGCCCGGTGACTCACCCATGGGCTACCGCCTGCCGCTGGACTCCGTGCCCTGGGTATCGAAAACCGACTACCCCTACATGATTGAGGCCGACCCGTTTGCGCCACGCGATGCCTTGCCGCCGACAGCCGTTCTGGCCGGGCGCTACAACCTTCCCGCCGGCAGCGCTTCGGCGCAGCGTGTCGAGCAGTACCTGGCGCGCTTTACAAAAGGCGTGCCCCCACACCACGAAGCCCGCCGGGTCATGCAGGCCACGACTGGCGAGCAGGGCAAGCTGTCGCAGGCCGCAGAGCCGGTGAATCGCCTGCCCAATGCGTTTGAATCCGCGGCATGGCTGACCCGCACCGCGCTGTGTGTGGAGGTGCGCGACCCGCAGCGCGCCAATGGTCCTAAAGACCCAAAAGCAAAAAAGGAAGCCGATGCAAAGGCCTCCGGGCAAGCCAGCGTGGGCGGTGGAGAAAAAGGCGCGCTCTATATCTTCATGCCGCCCATGGAGCGGCTTGAGGACTATCTGGACCTGCTGGCCGCCGTTGAAGCGACCGCACAAAGCCTGGGCCTGAAAATCGTGCTGGAAGGCTATCCGCCGCCACGCGATCCGCGCCTGAAAATGCTGGCGGTCACGCCGGACCCGGGCGTGATTGAAGTCAATATCCACCCCGCCTACAACTGGGGTGAGCTGGTGGAGCACACCGAATTTTTATACGACATCGCCCACAAAACGCGCCTGTCGGCCGAGAAGTTCATGACCGATGGCCGCCACACCGGCACCGGCGGCGGCAACCACTTTGTGCTCGGTGGCGCTACACCGGCCGACAGCCCCTTCCTGCGCAAACCCGAAGTGCTGGCCAGCCTGATCGCCTACTGGCACAACCACCCGTCGCTGAGCTACCTTTTCTCGGGCATGTTCATAGGCCCGACCAGCCAGGCGCCGCGTATCGATGAAGCGCGCAACGACCAGCTTTACGAGCTTGAAATCGCCCTGCGTGAAATCCACACTTACCGCGAAAAATACGGCCGCTCCACCGCCGGGCCGCCCCAAGGTGGAACAGCCCCCTCGGGGGGCAGCGACCCACACACCGTGGGGGAGCGTGGGGGCAATGTTTATATGCCGCCGTGGATTGTGGACCGCACGCTACGCAACATCCTCGTCGACGTCACCGGCAACACGCACCGCAGCGAATTCTGCATAGACAAGCTGTATTCGCCCGATTCCTCCACCGGCCGCCTCGGCCTGCTGGAATTGCGCGCTTTTGAAATGCCGCCACATGCCCGCATGAGCATTGCGCAGCAGTTGCTGCTGCGGGCATTGGTGGCGCGTTTCTGGACAAAGCCCTACCACGGCCGTTTGACGCGCTGGGGCACCGAGCTGCATGACCGCTTTTTGCTGCCCAGCTTTGTGCGCATGGATTTCAGCGATGTACTGGCAGAACTGAACGATGCGGGTTACGCCTTTGACATGGCCTGGTTCGAACCGCACTTCGAGTTCCGCTTTCCCATGATTGGCCAGGTGAAAACCAACAGCATTGAACTGAGCTTGCGCAGCGCGCTGGAGCCCTGGCACGTGATGGGCGAGGAAGGTTCTTCAGGTGGCACGGCCCGTTATGTGGACTCCTCGCTGGAGCGCATGGAGGTGCATGTGAGCGGACTCAACGACAACCGTTATGTGGTGACCGTCAATGGCCGCGCCCTGCCGCTGCAAAACACCGGCACGGTGGGCGACTATGTGGCAGGCGTGCGTTACAAGGCCTGGAATCCGCCCTCGTCACTGCATCCGTCCATAGGCGTGCATGCGCCGCTGACATTCGACATTGTCGACACCTGGATGGAGCGCTCCCTGGGCGGCTGCCAGTACCACGTGGCGCATCCGGGGGGCTTGAGTTACGCGAGCCTGCCCGTCAACTCCTATGAGGCGGAAAGCCGCCGGCTGACGCGGTTTTTCCAGATGGGCCATACCCCCGGCAGGATGCAGGTCAGAGCGGCACAGCCAAGCCGCGAATTCCCGTTCACGCTGGACCTGCGCTAGGGATGGCCGGTCACACCTGCCGGATACTGGAATAAAATCCAGCTTCCGGCCGTGGCTGGATCTGCCGTGTTTTTGCTGACACCAGACCAACCAAAACACCCGGCTCCCGGCTGGCAAACCGCAAGCATATTGGCTAACGTGGAAAACAATAACAAGTCACTTTTTGCAGCGCATGCGCTGGAGGCGCCGGCAGACCTGGCGTCGGCGCTGGCCATGCCTGCGCTTGCCGGGCATTTCGACGAATTGCGCGGAAGCACAAAAGCCAGGCCGCCACTGCCCCAGGCTGCTGTACAAAACCAGTCCCAGTCACAACCCTCCGCGCCGCTGGCCAGGGCAGGCATGCCTTCTGCTGCGCCCCTTGCTGCACCGGAATCAAAACCTGGCGCAGTCGCAATTGCGGACACCGAAACCGGCGCGGCTGCGGCTGAACCGCTGGCAAAAACCTGGACCACGTTTTTCAATTTTCTTGGTACGGACGGTTTTCATGACCTGAACCGTCGGACCGCCAACCTGCGCCGGCAAATTCGCGACAACGGCGTAACCTACAACGTCTACGCAGACGCCAACGGGCCGCAGCGCCCCTGGTCGCTGGACCTGTTTCCGCTGATGCTGTCGCCGCAGGACTGGTCGCAGATCGAGGCCGGCATCCAGCAGCGCACCCGGCTGCTTAACCACATCATGGCCGATGTGTACGGGCCGCAAGACCTCCTGGCGCAAGGCCTGCTGCCCGCTGCGCTGGTGCAGGGCCACCCCGGCTATTTGCGTGCCATGCACGGCGTGCAACCTGCGGGCGGCATCTTTTTGCACATCGCCGCATTCGACATGGCCCGTGGGCCGGACGGGCGCTGGTGGGTGGTGTCCCAGCGCACGCAAGCGCCCTCCGGCCTGGGTTACCTGCTGGAAAACCGCCTGACCATTTCCCTGCTTTTCCCCGAGGCTTTCCGGGAAATGAAAGTGCAGCGGCTGGCCGCGTCGTACAAGGCGCTGGTCGATGGCATGAAGGCGCTCAGCCCCGGCAAGGACAGCCGCATCGTGCTGCTGACGCCAGGGCCTTACAACGAAACCTACTTTGAACACGCCTACCTGGCCCGCTACCTCGGCTTGAGCCTGGTCGAGGGCAGCGACCTGCTGGTGCGGGACGAAAAGCTTTACCTCAAAACCCTGCAGGGGCTGGAGCCGGTGCACGGCCTGCTCAAGCGGCTTGACGATGAATTCCTCGACCCGCTGGAGCTGCGTTCGGATTCCACGCTGGGCGTGCCCGGCCTGCTGCAGGTGATTCGCGCCGGCAATGTGCTGGTGGCCAACGCCCCCGGCTCGGCGTTTCTGGAGTCCCCTGCGCTGCTTGGTTTTTTACCCGCACTCTCGGAGCATTTCCTGGGCGAAACACTCAGCCTGCCCTCGCTCGCCACCTGGTGGTGCGGCGAGCAGGCGGTGATGCAGGACCTGCTGCCCCAGCTCAGGAACTGCGTCATCAAACCGACCTACCCCGGCTCCGACATGGAGTCCGTCATAGGCCAGGCGCTGTCGCAGCGCTCGCTCGATGAATGGGCCGGCCGCATTGTGCGCCAGGGCGACGACTACACCGTACAAGCCTACCTGCCGCTGTCCCAGACCCCGACCTGGCAAGGCGAGCGGATAGTCCCGCGCTCGGCCATGCTGCGTGTCTTTGCCGTGCCGGATGGCGCGGGCGCGTGGCAGGTGCTGCCCGGGGGGCTGGCGCGGCTGGCCGGCAAAAACGAAAACATCGCCTCCATGCAGCATGGCGGCAGCAGCGCGGATGTCTGGGCACTGGGGACCTTGCCATCGGCAGCGGCCACGCCGCCCACAACACCCCGCCCCGCGACAAACCCCGCCCCGGCAGTCCCTGCCCCCATCATCAATACCCTCGGCCGCAAACGGCCGGTGACCAGCCGCTCCGCTGAAAACCTTTTCTGGCTGGGCCGCTACACCGAGCGCGCAGAAAACTCCCTGCGCCTGGCCCAGTTGACCCTGCAAAGCCTGGGCGGCGAAGACCAGTCCTCACAGCCGCTGCTCTTGTGGCTCTCCGAAATGGCCGTGAGCAACGCCCTGGTGCTGGACAGCGTGCCGGCCGCCACCCAGGCGCGCCGGGTGTTCGAACGCTCCCTGATCGCAGGCCTGGCCGACACCGAACAAAGCGCCAGCGTCGGGTTTAACCTCAGGGCACTGAAAAGCGCGGCGGCCGCCGTGCGCGAACGCCTGTCGCAGGAACAATGGCATGTGATCGTGCGCACCGAGGCCGATTTTTTCAGCCGCTGCGAGGCCTTCAGGAATGCCAACCACCATGGCCCGCATTCCCTGGAGTACTCGTCGCTAGAGGCCTTGCGCACGCTTGAATCAACCAGCGGCTTCCTGGCGGCCATGACGGGCGCCCAAACCGACCGCATGGTGCGCGATGACGGCTGGCGGCTGCTCAGCATAGGCCGGTTCATCGAACGGCTGGCCACCCTGTCGGCCGCGCTCGCCCTGGGTTTTCGGACCGGCGCGGTGTTCGAGGCAGGTGGCTTCAACGCCATGGTGGCGCTGTTTGACAGCACCATCACCTTTCACGCCCAGTACCAGCAGCGGCGCGACATACCTGCATTGCTGGACCTGCTGGTACTCGACCGCGACAATCCGCGCTCACTCAGCTGGGTGATACAGACGCTGGAAGGCCGGCTTGCCAAGCTCGCCGCCAGCACACCCCGGAACCTGCCGGACCTGGCCGCCAGCCTGCCTGACCCGGCCAGCTGGCTATTAGCCGAGTCGCCGCAAACACCGCTCGACCCGGCACCAGCAGGCGTGACGCATCAAGCCTATGGCGAGCTGGTCGAGCAACTGGAGAAATGCCAGTCTTCAACCTTTGAGCTCTCGGACAACATCAGCCGCCGCTACTTCAGCCATGCCGCGGCGGGCAAGCAGCAGCACAGCCTCGGGGCCTGAGCCTGAAAAGGCATTTACCAAAGCGCCCCATGCTGCTTCACCTTGTTCACGAAACCCGCTACCAGTACACCCCGTCGGTTGAAAACGCGCACCACGTTGTGCACCTGAAACCGGCCAGCCGTGCGGGCCAGGCATTGCTGCGCCACGAGCTGCGCATCAGCCCCGAGCCGGCACAGCAGCGTGAGGTGACGGACGTTTACGGCAACAGCAGCACCTTCTTTTCGCTGCAGGCCAGCCACGATGACCTGAGCGTTGTGGCGGACAGCATTGTGTCAACCACGGCATCCAGCCATGGCCTGGATGCGGATGACTTCCTCGCCAGAACGCAGCTGCCGTGGGAGCAGGTGCGCGAGCAGTTTCGCTACCATGCCGGCGCGGCTTACCACAGCGCATGGGAGTTCCGCTTTGTCTCGCCTTATGTGCCCCGCCATGAAGCCTTTGTGCAGTTTGCGCGGCCCAGCTTCACGCCAGGCCGCCCGCTGCCGGAAGCCGCGCATGATTTGATGCAGCGCATACACGGCGCCATGGCCTACGAAAGCAACAGCACCGAGGTCAACACGCCGGCGCTCGAAGCGCTGCAGCAGGGCAAGGGCGTGTGCCAGGATTTTGCGCACATCATGGTGGCCTGCTGCCGCGCCCTGGGGCTGCCCGCGCGTTACGTCAGCGGCTACCTGCTGACACAACCGCCGCCCGGGCAGCCACGGCTGATAGGCAGCGACGCCTCGCATGCCTGGGCCTCGGTCTATTGCCCGGAAGAGGGCAAGCCGGATGCAGGCCATTGGCTTGACCTCGACCCGACCAACAACCGGGCGCCCGGCGAGGACTATGTCACCCTTGCCACCGGGCGCGACTTCCTGGACGTCTCGCCCCTGCGCGGTGTCATACGCGGAGGCGCGCAGCATATCCTGGATGTCGGCGTGACGGTGACGCCAATTGAATCGCTGCCGGAAGCAGCCTGACGCTTTGCCGCTCCAATGATTTTTCAGCTTCGTTCTTTTTAACTTTCTTGAGGAAAACGCCATGAGCCAAAACCAACACCCCATCTACGCCAGACTTGAACAACTGGGCATCACCCTGCCCCCGCTGGCCATCCCTGCCGCGGCGTATGTGCCCTATGTGCAAACCGGCAAGCTGGTTTTTTTGAGTGGCCACATCGCCAAAAAAGACGGCAAGGTCTGGGCCGGCCAGCTCGGCAAAAAACTCAGCACCGAAGAGGGCAAGGCCGCCGCCCGCCTGGTGGCCATTGACCTGCTGGGAACGCTGCACGCAGCGCTCGCAGCCACAGGCAAGGACCTGGGCAATGTCACCCGCATCGTCAAGCTCATGAGCCTGGTCAACTCCACGGCTGATTTCACCGAGCAGCACCTGGTCACCAATGGCGCGAGCGAGCTGCTGGGTGAAGTTTTTGGCGCCACCACAGGTGCCCACGCACGCAGTGCATTTGGCGTGGCGCAAATCCCGCTGGGCGCCTGCGTGGAAATCGAACTGATTGCCGAAGTCGACTGAAACACCAGTCTGATTCACCGTAGATCACGCGCAAGCCCCCGGCCTGCAAAAAATCAGCGCACGCCCTAGAATCACAGGGTTGCGGCCAAACGGCCGCACAGCGTTCTCAGGGCGGGGTGAAATTCCCCACCGGCGGTGATTGCAGGCAACTGCATCAACCCGCGAGCGCCCGGCTTTTTACAAAGACGGGGCCAGCAGATCCGGTGCGATTCCGGGGTCGACGGTCATAGTCCGGATGAAAGAGAGCGCGATGTTTACGGCTTCACCCTGGCTTTGAGTCGGGGCATGGCCGCAGGCTCGTGCGCCCTGATTCTGGTAACAGTTATCAAATATCGAGCGATCCAGGGGCATCCATGAGTCAGAAAAATACCTCCGTACCGCACACGGCACGTTTTGCCTTTGTCCAGTCGTCCTGGCACAAGGACATCGTTGACCAGGGGCGTGCGGGCTTCCTCGCCGAATTGGCAAAACACGGCATTGCAGCCGAAGCCGTTGACCTGTTTGAAGTGCCCGGTGCATTTGAAATTCCGCTGCATGCCAAAAAACTTGCCGGATCGGGTCGTTATGCGGCCGTCATCGCCTGCGGCCTGGTGGTGGATGGCGGCATCTACCGCCATGATTTTGTGGCGACCGCAGTGATTGACGGGCTCATGCGCGTCCAGCTCGACACCGGCGTGCCGGTGTTTTCAGTGGTGCTGACGCCACATCATTTTCACGAGCATGAAGAGCACCGCAACTTCTTCACCCGGCATTTGCTGGGCAAGGGCGCGGAAGCGGCGCAGGCCTGCCTGCAAACACTCGCCAGCCTGCAAAAGCTTGAAGCCGTGCTTGCCTGAGCCTACGCACCCGGCCAGCCGGGCGCTACAAAAAAATAGCTGGCTGCGCCCGTCAACAGGCGCCCCCAGGCCATTTATCTACTCAACCCGCTCTACAAATGCGGGTTTGAAGCCCAGATCGGCAGCCTTGCCCTTACGGGCGCGCGCGGCGCGGGCATTGTTCAGGCTGCGGATTTCAAGCGTTTCATCGCGAGCCTTGCCGCCACGGCCAACACCCGTGATGCGCACACTGCGGGTGTAGGCTGCTGCGCCTGCCAGGCTGTCCTTGGCCTCAAGGTCTATCAGCATCAGTCCGCGCCCGCCGGCAGCCTGCAGCTTGAGTTCGGAGATTTCAAACGTCAGGATGCGGCCACCCGCAGAAGCACAAGCCACATGGGTAGCCGGCGCCAGGGGCACAGGGCCGGAACTGCCCGACACGTGCGAAGGTTTGCAGACCGACTCACCCTCGCCGCAGCTGATAAAGGCCTTGCCGGCCTTGAGGCGCGAAGTCATGTTTTCGACATTGGCAAGAAAGCCATAACCGCCGCTGCCGCTGAGCAGCAAGGTGGCGCCCGCCGGCCCGGCAAAATAATGCGCTGGTTGCGTGCCCGGCTCCAGCTCGATCAACGTCGTCACCGGCTGGCCGTCGCCACGCGCACCCGGCAGCAGCGACACCGCCACCGAATACACACGGCCGGTGCCCTTGGCTGCGGTGCCAAAGACCAGCAGGGTGTCCACTGTCCGGCATTCAAAAGTGCCGTACAACTCGTCACCAGCCTTGAAGGCAAAACTCGCCGCATCGTGGCCATGGCCGTTGCGTGCGCGTATCCAGCCTTTGCTGCTGATCACCACGGTGACGGGCTCGTCAATCACCTTGGCCTCAAACACGGCTTTTTTCTCGGCCTGGATCAGCGTGCGGCGCGGGTCGGCAAACTGCTTGGCGTCGGCTTCGATTTCCTTGATCATGAGCCGCTTCAATGCGGCGGGGCTGCCGAGGATTTCTTCCAGCCGGCCCTGCTCTTCGCGCAGGCTTGTGAGCTCCTGCTCGATCTTGATGGCCTCCAGCCGCGCCAGCTGGCGCAGGCGGATTTCAAGAATGTCCTCGGCCTGGCGGTCGCTGAGCCTGAAGCGGGCGATCAGCGCGGCCTTCGGTTCGTCCGACTGGCGGATGATGGCAATGACCTCGTCGATGTTGAGCAGCACCAGCTGCCGCCCCTCAAGAATGTGGATGCGGTCCAGCACCTTGTCCAGCCGGTGCTGCGAGCGGCGCTGTATCGTGGTCTGGCGGAACTCGATCCACTCGGCCAGCATCTGCCGCAGGGATTTCTGCGCCGGTTTGCCGTCCAGGCCAACCATGGTCAGGTTGATCGGCGAGGAGCTCTCCAGGCTGG
Organism: Pseudomonadota bacterium; assembly: GCA_040388255.1. Classification (GTDB taxonomy): domain Bacteria; phylum Pseudomonadota; class Gammaproteobacteria; order Burkholderiales; family Burkholderiaceae_C; genus Polaromonas. Next base: position 25,944 of record JAZKCE010000040.1, read on the forward strand.
TATGCGCCAGCAGCGTCGTGATGAGCTCGGACTGCTCGATGCGGCTGGTCTTGGGCTCAAACACCAGGCGCACGGCGGCTTCCTTGCCGGACTCGTCGCGCACCACGTCCAGCACCGACAGCAGCGTTTGCTTGAGCTGGACCTGGTCCGGGCTGAGCGCCTTTTTGCCGGTCTTGATCTTGGGGTTGGTCAGCTCTTCAATCTCTTCCAGCACCCTTTGTGTGCTGACACCGGGCGGCAACTCCTGCACTACCAGTTGCCACTGGCCGCGTGCCAGGTCTTCGATTTTCCAGCGCGCACGCACCTTGAGTGATCCGCGTCCAGAGGTGTAGGCTGCGGCGATCTCCGCCGCATTCGAAATGATCTGGCCACCGCCTGGGTAATCGGGGCCGGCGATGACGCTGTACAACTCATCATCGCTGAGCTTGGGCGTCTTGATCAGCGCGATACAGGCGTCCGCCACTTCGCGCAGGTTATGGCTGGGGATTTCAGTGGCCAAGCCCACGGCGATGCCGCTGGCGCCGTTCAGCAGGGTAAAGGGCAAACGCGCGGGCAACTGACGCGGCTCTTCGAAAGATCCGTCGTAGTTGGGCACAAAATCAACCGTGCCTTCGTCAAGCTCTTCAAGCAGCAGCGTCGTGATGCGCGCCAGCCGCGCCTCGGTGTAGCGCATCGCCGCCGCGCCGTCGCCATCGCGCGAGCCGAAATTGCCCTGGCCGTCGACCAGTGGATAACGCTGGCTGAAGTCCTGGGCCATGCGCACCATCGCGTCGTAAGCCGCCTGGTCGCCGTGCGGGTGGTATTTACCCAGCACATCACCGACCACGCGGGCGCTTTTGACCGGCTTGGCACCGCTCGCGCCGTTGGCACCACCAAAGCCCAGGCCCATGCGCGCCATGCTGTACAAGATGCGGCGCTGCACCGGCTTCTGGCCGTCGCAGACGTCGGGCAGCGCGCGCCCCTTGACAACGCTCAGGGCATATTCGAGGTAGGCGCGCTGCGCGTATGCGGCGAGTGAATCCTGGTCTGCGGATTCTGGATTGGCCGGTTCAGGGTCTGCGGTGAAAAGATCCATCGTTATTTAGAACAAGGTAAAAAAATAGTGGCCAGCAGCTTCGTAAAAAAAGCGCCGAAAGAATGCGTTGGAACCTGCCAGTCATGAGGTCAAGCGGCCTGGAGGCATGCAAGCATCCGGCAAAGAGGATGCGGGCTAGTTCTGCTCCATGTTCAAATCCGGCAGGGCAAGCTGCTCTGAGGATGGCGCAAGCGCTTGCGCCGTCGGGGAAGGCAGCATGTTGCCGCGGCCGGACGTGCCGCCCATCATTTCCATGCGTACCCGGCCGGACGTGCGCACCCCGCCTGGCGGCTTGAGGTTGCTGTAGAGCTGCATGACGGTTTTGACGTAATTCCTGGTCTCGGGATAGTTGGGAATCTTGTTGCCGGCGCGCTGCACCGCGCCTTCGCCAGCGTTGTAGGCCGCGATGGCCAGTTCAAGCTGCCCGGGAAAAAGATTGATCAGGTCGCGCAGGTAGCTGGAGCCCGCCCTGATATTGGTTTTCGGGTCCGTGAGTTTTTTGGCCACGGGTGAGTTCTTGTCGGCCCTGACGCCATAACGTTCGGCGGTTGGCGGTATCAGCTGCATCAGGCCTACCGCGCCTTTGGGCGACACGGCATAAGTGTCAAAACCCGACTCCGTTGCGATCAGCGCCTGCAGCAGTTCGTAATCAATGCCGTGCAACACCGAGGCGTCCCGCAGCAGGTGTTTGACCGCCTTGTAGTTGGGCGACACGTCAAAGTAGGCCAGCAGCTTGGGCGGCGCATACGCACCACCCGTATATTTGCCCATCAACCCGGCAGGTGTTTTACTTCCCGCGCCGGCGGAAAAACTCTCGTTGCCCCGGAAAAAAAGCTCGTAGCGTTCGTCCAGGCGCTCGGCCGAAAAATGCGCCACCCCTCTGGCGTCCACATAACCCCACACCTCCGCCCGGGCAGGCGCGGCATACAAACCCAAAAGCAGCGCGGCCAGCGCCAGCAAAAGCAGTGCGCGCCAACGAACGCCGGCGCGCATCAAGGCCGATGCCGGTGCTGGCGCGCAACCAGGGGATTTGAGTGTATTGAGGGCAAAGATCATCAAATATCGATTTCCACGGCGTCCCCGTGCAGCTCCATCAGTTCGCGGCGCGCCGCAGCCTCGCCCTTGCCCATTAACTTGGTGATCAGGTCTTCGGTTTGCAAGAAGCTCTGGTTGCCCAACTGCACAGGCAACAGGCGGCGGGTGTCCGGATTGAGTGTGGTTTCCCACAATTGTTCCGCGCTCATCTCGCCCAGGCCCTTGAAGCGGCTAATGCTCCAGGAACTCTCTTTTACGCCTTCTTTACGCAATTTATCAAGAATTGCCGTCAACTCACCTTCATCCAGCGCATAAACCTTGGAAGCGGGCTTTTTACCGCGGGCCGGCGCATCCACCCGGAACAGCGGCGGCTTGGCCACATAAACATTGCCGGCCTCAATCAGCTTGGGGAAATGCCGGAAAAACAGCGTCAGCAGCAGCACCTGTATGTGCGAGCCGTCCACGTCAGCATCACTCAGAATGCAAATTTTTCCGTAGCGTAGACCGCTCAGATCCGGCATGTCATTCGGGCCATGCGGGTCAACGCCTATGGCGACCGCGATGTCGTGAATCTCGGTGTTGGCAAACAGCCGGTCGCGGTCCACCTCCCAGGTGTTAAGCACCTTGCCGCGCAGCGGCAGGATGGCCTGGCTTTCCTTGTCGCGGCCCATCTTGGCGCTGCCGCCAGCGGAGTCGCCCTCGACGAAGAACACTTCGTTATGGGCCAGATCCCGGCTTTCGCAGTCGGTCAGCTTGCCGGGCAACACGGCGACGCCGGAGCCCTTGCGCTTTTCGACCTTCTGACCGGCTTTCTGGCGGGTTTGCGCGGCGCGTATGGCCAGTTCGGCGAGTTTTTTGCCGTAATCCACATGCTGGTTCAGCCACAACTCCAGCGCCGGCCGCACATAACTGGACACCAGCCGCACGGCGTCACGCGAATTCAGGCGCTCCTTGATCTGGCCCTGGAATTGCGGGTCCAGCACCTTGGCGGAGAGTACATAACTGGCGCGGGCAAACACGTCTTCGGGCAGCAGCTTGACGCCCTTGGGCAGCAGCGAATGCAGCTCGATAAAGCTTTTGACTGCATTAAAAAGCCCGTCGCGCAGGCCGCTTTCGTGCGTGCCACCGGCGCTGGTCGGAATCAGGTTGACATAACTTTCGCGCACCGGCTGGCCGTCTTCGGTAAAAGCCACGCACCAGCTGGCGCCCTCGCCCTCGGCAAAACTGTCGTGCGCGGCATCGGCAAAACCTTCGCCCTCGAACATGGGGATCACCGGGTCGGCGGTCAGCGTCTGCATCAGGTAGTCGCGCAGGCCACCCTTGAAGACCCAGGTTTGTGTGTCCTTGGTTTTTTCGTTGGTGAGCGTCACCGTCACGCCCGGCATCAGCACGGCCTTGCTGCGCAGCAGGTGCGTCAACTCGGCCATGGGCAGGACGGAGGACTCGAAATACTTGGCGTCAGGCCAGGCACGCACCGTGGTGCCGGTCTTGCGGTCACGGGAGGCTTCTCCCGCTTCGCTGCGATCGCCCTCACCCGCCTTGCGCAGTTCCAGCGGTTCGATGACGTCACCGCCCGAAAACACCAGCCGGGCCACCATGCCCTCGCGGTAGGACGTGACTTCAAGCCGCTTGGACAAGGCGTTGGTCACACTGACACCCACGCCATGCAGGCCGCCCGAGAAGCTGTAGGCGCCGCCCTTGCCCTTGTCAAACTTGCCGCCGGCATGCAGGCGGGTAAAAACCAGCTCGACCACCGGTGCTTTTTCTTCGGGGTGCAAGCCAAAGGGAATGCCCCGGCCGTCGTCCTCGATGCTGACCGAACCATCGGTGTGCAGCGTGACCTTGATCTTCTTGCCGTGCCCGGCCAGCGCCTCGTCGGCCGAGTTGTCGAGCACCTCCTGGATGATGTGTAGCGGGTTGTCGGTGCGGGTGTACATGCCCGGGCGCTGCTTGACGGGCTCTAGGCCCTTGAGCACGCGTATCGAGCTTTCGGAATATTCAGGGGGTAGTTTGGCAGCCATGGGAGGATGGATTGTAGACCCGGGTGATTCTAAGACTGTACAAATATAAGGGGTATCCGCTTAGCTCCACAGAGCCAAGATATACTGGTTAAATACACAGTTATTATGCCAGCCTCCGCCCAAGACTACCCTCGCACCTGGAGTGAATTCCTGGATTGGTTCTCCTCCGAGGAAGCCTGTCTTGCTTATCTGGAGCGTCTGCGCTGGCCACAAGGGTTTGTCTGTCCGAGCTGCGGCGCGATGTCGCCACCATCGCGCGCCAGCAGAACCCGGCTGCTCTGCAAAGATTGCGGGCACCAAAGCACAGTGACCGCCGGCACCATCTTTGACAAGACCCGCACGCCCTTGAAAGTCTGGCTGGCCGCGGCCTGGTACGTGACCAACCAGAAACAAGGCGTCAGCGCTTTGGGTCTGCAGCGGGTGCTTGGCTTGGGCAGCTACCAGACGGCCTGGGCCATGCTGCACCGGTTCCGCCGGGCGATGGTTCGGCCTGACCGTGATCGGCTCAAGGGCGTGGTTGAAGTTGACGAAACCTACCTGGCCATCACGGACCGCAAACAGCCTATTTCCTCAGCGGGGCGCAAGAACAACACGAGAAAAATACTGATCGTCCTGGCGGTGGAGATACTGCAGCCCAAGGGGTTCGGGCGCATCCGTCTGCGTCGCATCGACAAGGACTCAGAGGAGTTCGTGGTGCCCTTCGTTCAGGCCTGCATCGAGACGGGCGCGGCGGTGAAAACCGATGGTTCGGCCGCTTACCGATCGCTGCCGGAGTTGGGCTATGAGCATCAGCGCAACGTCATGCTCGGCTCGAATGTACCGGCCCACGTCTCTATGGCCGGGGTGCACCGGGTGGCCTCGCTGATCAAGCGCTGGATTCTGGGAACCCATCACGGCTCGGTCCAGCCCGAACACCTGGATGCCTACCTCGATGAGTTCGTCTTTCGTTTCAACCGCCGCACCTCCAGCTCTCGCGGGATGCTGTTCTACAGGCTGATGCAACAAGCCGTGGCCACCGATCCGGTGACCTATGCCGACATCGTGTTGCCCGCCGAAGAATCCGCTGAAATCGCCTAGTGGCGCTAAGTGGATACCCCTTACAAATATACAGCATCACTTCAATACACCGGCCATCCATGCCCCGCGCGCATCAAATGGCATAAAAACTTTCAACAGCAGGCCCGGGTTCATTTGGGTACATTCACCGAATGCAATCCCCCCAACGAAATCTCTCCATGGCACAGGTGCTTGTCTGCGGCGCCGCCATCGTTACCCTGTCCATGGGCATACGCCACGGCTTCGGCCTCTGGCTGCAGCCGATTACCCAGGCGCAAGGCTGGACCCGCGAAACCTTTGCCTTTGCGATCGCCATCCAGAACCTGGCCTGGGGTGTTTTTGGCATCTTTGCCGGCATGGCGGCCGACCGCTTTGGCGCTTTTCGCGTCATCATCGGGGGCACCCTGCTCTATGCGCTGGGCCTGGTGGGCATGGCGCTGTCGCCCACAGGGCTGCTCTTCACCCTGACGGCCGGCGTGCTGATTGGCGCGGCGCAGGCCGGCACCACCTATGCTGTGATTTACGGTGTGATCGGGCGCAATATCTCGGCAGACAAACGCTCCTGGGCCATGGGCGTGGCCGCCGCGGCAGGTTCCTTCGGCCAGTTTTTGATGGTGCCGACCGAAGGCTTCCTGATCAGCAGCCTGGGCTGGAAAGAGGCCCTGCTGGTGCTGAGCGGCGCCGTGCTGCTGATCATGCCGCTGGCTCTGGGCCTGCGCGAAACCAGCCTTGCCGGTGGTGCATCGGCCAAGCGTGAGCAAACCATTGGCCAGGCGCTGAAAGAGGCCTTTAAATACCCGAGCTTCCAGCTGCTGCTGGCGGGTTATTTTGTCTGCGGTTTCCAGGTGGTGTTTATAGGCGTTCACATGCCCAGTTACCTGAAAGACAAGGGCCTGTCGCCACAGGTAGCCAGTTACGCGCTGGCGCTGATCGGCCTGTTCAATGTGTTTGGCACCTATGCCGCCGGAACCCTGGGTCAGAGGATTGCGAAAAAGAACATATTGGCATTTATTTACTTTGCCCGCTCGCTGGTCATCGCGGTTTTCCTGATCGCGCCGCTCAGCCCGACCAGCGTTTATATTTTTGCCAGTGTGATGGGCCTGCTGTGGCTGTCGACCATTCCCCCGACCAATGCGGTGGTGGCGCAAATCTTCGGCATACAGCACCTGTCCATGCTCAGCGGCTTTATCTTCTTCAGCCACCAGATCGGCTCCTTCATGGGTGTCTGGCTGGGCGGCTACCTGTATGACCGCACCGGCAGTTACGACATCGTCTGGTACATCGCCATTGGCCTGGGCGTTTTTGCCGGGCTGGTCAATCTGCCGGTTCGGGAAGCGCCCATCAAACGGGTGGCGCCAGCCCAATTGCCACAGGGAGCCTGAAATGCCCCGCCCCCTGCTCCTGAAAGCAGCCGGCTGGACAGCTGCGCTGGCGGCCCTGCTGGGGGTGTTTGCCCTGTACACACAGCCGGACTTTCTGGTCACACTTGCGAACCAGGTTTGGGCCTGCTTTTAGTCCCCAACCCGCATTTTCAGGGCTATTTTGGCCTGCAATCCAATAAGGACGGGCGTAGCAAGCTATGAAAATTATAGTGATCACCGGGGCTTCCGATGGCATAGGCGCGGAGATGGCGCGCCAGCTGGCCGCCCGCCATGGCGCAGGATTGGGCCTGGTGCTGGCCGCCCGGGACGAGGTGCGGCTTGATCAGGTCGCCAGCCAGTGCACGGCATTGGGCGCCCAGGCGCTGGTTGTCAGGACAGATGTGTCGCTGGAGCCCGCCTGCAGCGCGCTCATCGCCTCCGCTGTTCAGCACTTTGGCCGCATAGACGGCCTCATCAACAACGCCGGCATGTCCGCCCAGGCCCTGTTTGAAGACGTCAAGGCCGATGACCTGGCCTGGTACGAGCAGCTGATGCGCATCAACCTGTGGGGCAGCGTCTGGTGCACCCATGCCGCCCTGCCCTGGTTAAAACAAAGCCGCGGCAGCATTGTGGCGGTGTCCAGCCTGGCCGGGCTGATAGGCGTGCCGGGGCGCACAGCCTACAGCGCGACCAAATTTGCCATGACCGGTTTTTTTGAAGCGCTGCGCGCGGAACTGAAAACCGCCGGCGTCAGCGTGACCACGGCCTATCCCGGCGTTGTCTCCACAAATATCCGCCACCACGGCTTTAATGCCGCAGGCGTTGCTGCGGGCTCCAGCGGCCTGAAAGAAGACGACGCCATGAGCATTGAAGAATGCGCCCGGCTGATCCTGCAGGGCATGGACCAGCGTGAACGCGAGGTCGTCATGACCGCAAAAGGCAGGCTGGGGCGCTGGCTCAAGCTGATCGCGCCTGCAAAAGTTGAAGCCATGGCACTTGCCGCCCTTAAAGACGAGGTCAAACCCCATTGAAAGATATTGATTCGCATGGACTGGAGCCCGCATCGATCTGGGTACAACGCTGGTCGCACCTCATCAAGCCTGCCGGCACGGTGCTGGACGTCGCCTGCGGTCATGGCCGCCACAGCCGGTGGTTTTATGAACAAAACAAGCCCGTGGTCGCCGTAGACCGCGCGCAGGCAGCTATTGAATCGATAGCAAAAACGATTCCCGCCAGCGCCTGCGAAGCGGTGCTTGCCGACATTGAAACAGGGCCCTGGCCCTTTGTTGGCCGGCAATTTGACGCCGTGGTGGTCACCAACTACCTCTGGCGCCCGCTGCTGCCCACCCTGCTGACCAGCCTCGCGCCCGGCGGCGTGCTGATTTACGAAACCTTTACGCAGGGCAATGAGACCGTGGGCAAACCCTCCCGTCCGGATTTTCTGCTGCGTCCCGGCGAGTTGCTCGATATTTGCAGGGATTTGAGGGTGGTTGCCTTTGAAGAGGGCTTCCAGGACGAAACAGCTGCGCCAGAGGGGCGGCCACCGCGTTTTATCCAGCGCATTGCGGCGGTACGCGAGCCTGCGGACACAAACGCGAACGAATCCGCACAGGCCAACCAAAACCCGGCACGCTACCGGCTGCCCTGAGCCGCCCGCCGGGAACCCTCAATCACCGGCCAGAGTCTGACCGGGCTCTGGGTAGAATGTGAGATTGGTTTTTGGACCGGTCTGTGCAAATCCCGGGCCTGACCACCGACCACCCCGACAAGTTACATCCAAGACATGAAAACCCTTACTGGCAGCATCGTTGCACTGGCGACACCCTTGCATGAAGACGGCAGGGTGGACTACCCCACCCTGCGCAAACTCGTGGACTGGCACATCGCCGAGGGCACCGACTGCATAGGCGTGGTCGGCACCACCGGCGAGTCGCCTACCGTCAACGTTGAAGAACACTGCGAAATCATTCGCGTATCCGTCGAGCAGGCGGCCGGGCGTGTGCCCATCATGGCCGGCTGCGGCGCCAACTCGACGGCCGAAGCCATAGAGCTGGCCAAATTCGCCAAACAGGTCGGCGCCGACAGCCAGCTGCAGGTCGTGCCCTACTACAACAAGCCGACGCAGCAAGGCCAGTACCTGCATTTCAAGGCGATTGCCGAAGCCGTGGGCGACCTGCCCACCGTGCTTTACAACGTGCCCGGCCGCACCGTGGCGGATATGGCGCACGCCACCGTCTTGCGCCTGGCGCAGATACCGGGCATCGTCGGCATCAAGGAAGCCACCGGCAATATCGAACGTGCGCAATGGCTCATCAAGGAAGTGCCCAAGGGTTTCGCGGTGTATTCGGGCGACGATCCGACAGCCGTGGCCCTGATGCTGTGCGGCGGGCAGGGCAACATCAGCGTGACAGCCAACGTCGCACCAAAACTGATGCACGAGTTGTGCATGGCGGCCATCGCAGGCGATGCGAAACGCGCCATGGAACTGCAGCTGAAATTGCTGCCCTTGCACAAAAACCTGTTTGTTGAAGCCAATCCGATTCCCGTCAAATGGGCCATGGCCCGCATGGGCCTGTGCGGCCCGACGCTGCGCCTGCCCATGACCCCGCTGGAAACATCGAATGAAGCAACCGTCGAGGGCGCGCTGCGCCTTTGCGGTTTGATCTGATTTTTAAGGACCCCCAAGTGAAGACATTGCAAAAAGCTACTGGCCTGTGGACGGCCAAAAATGCGGCGACCGCTTCCATCCTGATCGCCACGCTGCTGCTGGCAAGCTGCTCCACCGTGACCGACCTGATGCAGGGGGACAAGATAGATTACAAGTCCAACGGCAAGGCCGGCCCCTCGCTGGACATTCCGCCCGACCTGACACAGCTGTCCAGGGAAACGCGCTACGTGGTGCCGGGCACGGCAGTCAGCGCCAACGCCTTCCAGTTGGGCCAGGCCTCTTCCCAGACCGTCCCGGTCGCGGCAGCCGCCGTTGGGGACGTGCGGATCGAGCGCGCCGGCAACCAGCGTTGGCTGGTCGTCAACCGCCCTGCCGACAAGCTCTGGAGCCCGGTGCGGGACTTCTGGCTGGAAAGCGGCTTCCTGCTGTCGCTGGACCAGGAAAACCTCGGCATCATGGAAACCGATTACGCCGAAAACCGCGCCAAGCTGCCGCAGGACTTCATCCGCGCCACCATAGGCAAGGTTTTTGACGGCCTGTACTCCACCGGCGAACGCGACAAGTTCCGCACGCGCCTGGAGCGCAATGCCACCGGCGGAACCGAGATCTACATCAGCCACAGAGGCATGGTGGAAACCGTCAATACGAGCAACACCAATGCGGGCCAGTCGGGTGCAAGCACGACATGGCAGCCCCGGCCGTCCGACCCGGAACTTGAGGCCGAATTTTTGCGCCGCCTGATGGTCAAACTGGGCGTGAACCAGGAGCAATCCAAAGCGCTGATAGCGTCCGCTTCCACGCAGCCCACCTCTCGCATCGGCAACGTCAACGGCACGCCCGTCGTCCAGATGGATGAAGACTTCGACCGCGCCTGGCGCCGTGTCGGCCTGGCACTGGATCGCACGGGCTTCACGGTGGAAGACCGCGACCGGGCACAAGGCACTTATTTCGTACGTTATGTGGCCCCGATTACCGATGCCAAGGAGCCTGGCTTCTTCGCAAAACTCTTTAGCAGTTCCGCCCCTGCCGTGCCGCCCCTCAAGTACCGCATTACCGTGAAGAGCCAGGGCAACGCCACGCTGGTGTCGGTGCTGAACGCCCAGGGCGCGCCCGAAGCCTCGGCCAATGCCCAGCGCATTGTCCAGGTGATTGCCGACGACCTGAAATAAAGACCGGGCGCATTGCAAGCCGGCAACCGCTGCCGCTCCGTGTACCGGCGCCGCTGAACCCGTGTTGAGATTCAAGAGCCTGGGCAGCGGCAGTTCGGGCAATGCCACGCTGGTTGAAGCGGCGGGGCTGGTGCCGTTCCGGCTGCTCGTTGATTGCGGGCTCGGGCTCAAACACCTGTCCTACCGCCTCGGTGAGGCCGGGCTGCAGCCCCAGGATGTGCATGCCGTGTTCATCACCCATGAACACGGAGACCACATTGGTTGCGCCCGGGCGCTGGCCCTGCGCCACAGGATTCCCGTATGGATGAGCCGCGGCACCCATGCCGCTATTGGCGCCCCTGATTTTGATGGCCTGCTTCGCATTGCGCGCGACGGCGAAACCATAGACCTGGGCAGCCTGCAGCTGATGCCCTTTACCGTGCCGCACGATGCCAGGGAGCCCCTGCAGCTCAGTTGCAGCGACGGCGCATCCAAGCTCGGCATCCTGACCGACCTGGGCCATGCCACCGCGCATGTCCTGGCACACCTGGAAGCCTGCCACGCGCTGCTGCTGGAGTGCAACCACGATGCAGAGATGCTGGCGCATTCGGCCTACCCCGCCTTCCTGAAAAAACGGGTTGGCGGCCCCTACGGCCACCTGTCAAACACGGCAGCGGCGGAGATCGCGCGCACTGCAAAACATCCGGGCCTCAGACATGTCGTGGCCGCGCATCTCAGCGCCCAAAACAACCGCCCGGCACTGGCTCAAGCCCTGCTGGCACAAGCCCTGTCCTGCGCGGAAAGCGACATTGTGGTGGCCAGCCCGGACAAAGGTTGCGACTGGTTGCAGGTCTGAGTCAAGGGGAACATGCCTGCCCGGAAATCCGTGCAGCACACACGGGATAAAAAGGCATAAAAAAAGCCGCCTCACGGCTAATGCCCGTCAGTTAAGAGCTGACTGGCATTTTTCTTGGGTACTTGGAGGCCCT
>JAZKCE010000041.1:0-20510 GCA_040388255.1 Pseudomonadota bacterium
ACCTACGACCAAAGGATTATGAGTCCTCTGCTCTAACCAACTGAGCTAACGCCCCAAACCAAGCCGTGATTGTAAGGGCGTAAATGGCTACTTGCTGTGGCTCAATGCCGTACTGACCAGCTTGGAGGTGATATCGACGATCTGGATCATTTTTTCATAGGGCATACGCATGGGCCCGATTACACCCAGTGTGCCCACCACCTGGCCATCCACTTCATACGGCGCCGTCACCACCGACAACTCCTGGTACGGGATCACCTGGCTTTCACCGCCTATATAAATACGCACGCCTTCCGCGCGGCTGGAGACATCGAGCAGGCGCATGAGCTGCGCCTTTTGCTCGAACAGGTCAAACAGTTTGCGCAGGTTGCCCATGTCGCCGGAAAAATCACTGACAGCCAGCAGGTTGCGCTCACCTGAAATCACCACCTCGTCACGCGACTCAATGGCTTCCGAACTGACCTTGACCGCCGCCTGCATCAGGGTTGCGATCTCTCCGCGCAAGGCCTCGACCTCGTTTTGTAAGCGCTCCCTGACCTCTTCCATGGCCATGCCGGCATAGTGCGAGTTGAGAAAATTTGCCGCTTCGACCAGCTGGCTTTGGGTGTAATCCGCTTCGGTGAAGATGACACGGTTCTGCACATCGCCATCGGGTGAAACAATAATCACCAGAAAGCGTTTCTCCGACAACCGCAAAAACTCTATGTGGCGAAACACCGAGCTGCGGCGCGGCGCCATGACAACACCGACAAATTGCGACAGGTTGGAGAGCATGTGCGCGGCGTTGCTCAGCACTTTTTGCGGCTGATCCGGCGCCAGCCGCGGCGCGCTCATGCCGCTGCCTGCCGAAAACTGGTCACGCTGCATGGTCAGCATGGTGTCCACAAAAAGCCTGTAGCCACGCGCAGTCGGTATCCGTCCCGCAGAGGTGTGCGGGCTGACGATCAGGCCCAGCTCCTCCAGGTCGCTCATCACATTGCGTATGGTGGCAGGCGAAAGCTCCAGGCCCGAAGCCTTTGACAAGGTGCGTGAGCCCACCGGCTGACCATCGGCAATATAGCGCTCAACCAGCGCTTTCAACAACAATCGGGCGCGATCATCAAGCATGAGGACATTCTACGGAGCCTGAGGCAAATCTTGTGATGTAATTTGACGATGAAGTCGCAATTTCGCCATGTAGCTCTCATAGGTAAGTACCACGCCCATGGTTCACGCTCGGCGCTGGAGAGCATTGCGCACTTTTTGGGCACGCAGGGATGCGATGTCGCGATCGAGCAGGACACCGCCAACAATACAGGCTTGACGCAATACCCCATCCTCGATGTCCCGGGCATAGGCGCCCACTGCGATCTGGGCCTGGTCGTGGGTGGTGACGGCACCATGCTGGGCATAGGCCGGCTGCTGGCGCAGTTCGGGGTTCCGCTCATAGGCATTAACCAGGGGCGGCTTGGTTTCATCACCGATATCGCCTTTGAGGACTACCAGACCATTCTCGGGCCGATATTGCGCGGGGAGTTTGAAGAGGACCGCCGCTGGATGATGCAGGCCAAGGTCGTGCGCGACGGGCGCTGCGTATTCGATGCGACAGCCATGAACGATGTTGTCGTTAACCGTGGTGCGACAACGGGCATGGTCGAGCTTCGTGTGGAGGTCGACGGCCGCTTCCTGGCCAACCAGCGCGCCGACGGCCTGATCATTGCCACGCCCACGGGCTCTACCGCCTATGCGCTTTCGGCAGGCGGGCCCTTGTTGCACCCCTCCATTGGCGGCTGGGTTCTGGTGCCGATTGCGCCGCACACCCTTTCAAACCGGCCCATCGTGCTCTCGGACAGCGGGGAAATCACGGTGGAAATAGTGGCCGGCAGGGACGCCAGCGCCAACTTCGACATGCAGTCCCTCGCCACCTTGCTGCATGGTGACCGCATCACCGTCAGGCGGTCGGAGCACCAGATGCGTTTTCTCCACCCCAAGGGCTGGAGCTACTTCGATACCCTGCGCAAAAAACTCCACTGGAACGAAGGCGTGGCCTGAGTTATGAGCCTTAAAAGCATATCCCTGCGCGACTTTGTCATTGTTCAAACACTGGACCTGGACCTGGAAAACGGCTTCACGGTACTCACCGGTGAAACCGGCGCCGGCAAATCCATACTGATTGACGCGCTGCAGTTGGCGCTGGGCGCGCGCGCCGATGCCGGCGTGGTCCGCGAGGGCGCACAGCGCTGCGAGATCAGCGCCGAGTTTGACAGCCCCCCGGCCCTGCTTGACTGGCTGGAGCAGGCCGGTTTTACGGCGAACGATACGCTGCTGCTCAGGCGCACGATAGACGCGCAGGGCAAAAGCCGCGCCTGGATCAACGGCAGCGCGGCCACAGCCACACAGCTCAGGGATATCGCCGACAGCCTTGTCGACATCCACGGCCAGCATGCCTGGCAAAGCCTGACGCGGCCCGATGCGGTGCGCGGCCTGCTCGATGCCTATGGCAGTGTTTCCACGCAGTTGCTGGCCCAGCACTGGCAGCAATGGCGGCTGGCGCAAAAGACACTGCTGGATGCACGCAGCGCGCAGGACAGCCTGCAACGTGAACAGGAACGCCTGGCCTGGCAGATTGGCGAACTCGACAAGCTGTCGCCTGGCGACGGCGAGTGGGACGACCTCAACGCACAGCACAGCCGGCTGTCCAATGCACAGGCCCTCACGGGTGCGGTCCAATCCGCCCTGGACGCGCTCCAGGAGTCCGAGCAGAACGCCAGCAGCCTGCTGGGGCAGGCGCTTGCACTGCTTCAGGGCCAGGAGCATATCGAGCCACAGTTCAAACCGCTGACGGAGGTATTGAGCAGCGCGCTCGCACAAGCGGAAGATGTCGTGCACTCACTGCACGGTTATGCCCGGCATGCGGACCTCGAACCCCAGCGGCTCGGCGAACTCGATGAACGCCTTTCGCTCTGGGTCAGCCTTGCAAGGCGATACAAACGCCTGCCCGCCGAGCTGCCCGAACTGCTGGCGTCATGGCGCACCGAATTGCAAAAGCTTGACGCAGCCGCCGACCTGGCAAACCTTGAACGCGCCGAAAAACTCGCGCAAGCCACCTATCTGGAGGAAGCCGCAAAGGTTTCCGGCTTGCGCACAAAAGCAGCACCTGCCCTCGCCAAGGCCATCACCCAGGCCATGCAGGGCCTGGGCATGCAGGGCGGCAAGTTTGATGTCGCCCTGGCCACACTGGAGCAGCCCGCCCAGTACGGGCTGGAACAGGCGGAGTTTCTGGTCGCCGGCCACAGCGGCACCACGCCGCGCCCGGTGGGCAAAGTGGCTTCCGGCGGTGAGCTTTCCCGCATTGCACTGGCCATCGCGGTCACGACCAGCCAACTGGGCCAGGCGCAAACCCTGATATTTGACGAAGTCGATTCCGGCGTGGGCGGCGCTGTCGCCGAAACCGTGGGCCGCCTCATGAAGCAACTTGGCAAGGACCGCCAGGTCATGGCCGTCACCCATTTGCCTCAGGTCGCCGCCTGCTCAGACCAGCACCTTGTGGTTGCCAAGCAGACCGAAAAAGGCAGGACGCTCAGCACGGTGGAGCCCGCCAATGGTGAGGAGCGTGTGGCGGAAATTGCCCGCATGCTGGGCGGTGAACGCCTGTCGGGCACAACGCTGGCGCATGCCAAGGAAATGCTGGGCCAATGAAAACCGCATTGGAAATGGTAGTGATCACCGGCATGTCGGGCTCCGGCAAGTCGGTGGCCCTGCATGCGCTGGAAGATGCGGGCTACTACTGCGTCGACAACCTGCCGCCGGAGTTACTAACCCCTTTTGCGGCACTGGAAGAACAGCGCGGCGCCAGCAAGGTGGCCATCGCCATGGACGTGCGCAGCGCCACCTCCTTGCCGCTGGTTCCCAAACAGTTGCTGCAGTTGCGTGCCCGGGGCGTGGCTGTGCAGTCACTTTTTCTGGACGCCAATACCGAAACACTGGTGCGGCGCTTTTCAGAAACGCGCCGCCTGCACCCCCTGTCGCGCACGGACGCCTCTGACCAGCACCGGGCCCTGGTGGACGCGATCGAACTGGAGCGCGAGCTGCTCGGCGAGATGCGCGAGCAGGCGCATGTGCTCGACACCAGCATGATCCGCTCATCGCAGCTTCAGGGCTACGTGAAATCGCTGATTTCCGCGCCCACCACACAGCTGACCCTGGTTTTTGAATCCTTTGCCTTCAAGCGTGGCGTACCCCTGGATGCGGATTATGTTTTTGATGTGCGCATGCTGCCCAACCCGCACTACGAATCAGGGCTGCGCGACCTGACCGGACAGGACGAGGCGGTTGCCAGCTACCTGCGCGCGCACACGGAAGTCGGCGACATGTTTCAGGACATCGAAAAATTCGTCAGCCACTGGCTGCCGGCGCTGGCCCGGGACCACCGCAGCTATGTGACGGTCGCTATCGGCTGCACCGGCGGGCAGCACCGCTCGGTCTACCTGGTGGAAGCACTGGCGCTGGCCTTTGGCGGGCGCTGGAAAACACTGAAGCGCCATCGCGAACTTGACGCGACGCGCCAGGTTTAAGCCTCACACCGGTTCGTTTTGCAGCAGCTTGCGAACCGGGGCGGGCAAGCCCAACACCGGCCATTCGTCGGGCCTGAACCAGGCGCCGGACACTTCCGGCTCCTGGACGGCAAAAGCGCTTGCAGCCTTTGAAGGCATGTCCTGCCGCGCCGAAAACCCGGCGATCACGGGCTGCAAATGCAGGTCCTTGTGGGTCAGCACATGTTTGAAAGACTGGAGCGATTCCATTCGGCTGTGCAGTTGTTTCGGCAGGAAGGCCTTCAGCGCGTCTTCACTCTCAAACACGGGCAGGCAATAAAGCCCGCCCCATATGCCGGACGTGGGCCTGCGCTCCAGCCACACGGAGCCGTCCGGTCTTTGCGCCCATAACAAACTCAGTTTTTGTGAACTGCGCTTGAGTTTCCTGGTCTTGACGGGATATTTCTCCGGCTCGCCAGCGGCAAACCCCTGGCACAGGCCCTGGACAGGGCACACAAGGCAGCCGGGCTTTCGCAGCGTACAAACCGTGGCGCCCAAATCCATCAGACCCTGGGTGTAGCGCGGCATCGCTTCCTTGAGGTTGCGCTCCGGCAGCAGGCGGTTGGCAATGCCCCAGAGTTCACGCTCCCGGGCGCCTTGCGACAGATCGCCGGCGAAAGCCAGCACACGGGTCAGTACACGCTTGACATTGCCATCCAGAATCGCCACCCGCTCGGCAAAACAGAAGGAGGCAATCGCAGCAGCTGTCGAAGGCCCGATGCCGGGCAATGTCTGCAACTGCTCCGCGGTGGTGGGAAACTGCCCCGCATGGAGTGCCATGACCTGCTGTGCGCAGCGGTGCATATTGCGCGCCCGGCTGTAATAACCCAGGCCGCTCCACATGGCCAGCACGCCATCGGGTTGGGCCGCAGCCAGATCGCCTACTGCGGGAAATCGCTCAAGAAACCTGGCGTAATACTCCAGCACCGTGCTCACCTGGGTCTGCTGCAGCATGATTTCAGACAGCCAGACCCGGTAGGGATCACGCGTGTTTTGCCATGGCAGGCTATTGCGGCCGTGCGTTTTTTGCCATTTCACAACATCTTGCGCAAAGTGCCGTGCGGTCGCCTGGCTCAGGCTGTCGGGAATCACCAAGATCTCAAGCCGCCTCAATCACAAGGTTCTCCTGCACCGCGCCTGGCGCTTGCGCCTGTTTTTTCGGCGCCAGCGGTTCACCCGCCAGATGCGAGGTCAGCTCGGTCAGCTTGTTGTCCAGTTCGTTGAGCGCGGTTTCCTGGACGGCGATTTCGCCTATACGTTCATCCAGCCCCGAGGCGGCGCTTTGTATGCGCTCAATCGCCTCCATGCGCCTCCCGAAATTGCGGCGGCGCTCACGCAGTTGCGCATCGAGTTGCGAAGCCGCCGACTTGTTCCAGAGTTCAACTTCACCCAGCGCGGACTCAAACACCACCCGCAAGCGCGTTGAAAGCGCACGCACGAGCCGTTCAGAAAACTCGGGCTGGGACAGTTTCAGGATATTGCCCATGCCCAGGTACTGCAGGTGGCTGCGTTCGATCAGTTCCAGGTCTTGCCCGAAACGGGTCAATTCGGGTTCCTTGGGGGCCTGCAGCGAAAAGCCGAACTCGGCGTTGAGCTGCTTGAAGGAGCCCACCAGCATGGAGTGAATCTCTCCACTGGTAACCTGGGATTTTTGCAGGCCTTCGCGCAGGCGCGAAAAAGCCTGTCCGTAGGCCTTCTTGACGCCGAGCTTGATGCCTGGCTGCTTGAGCGCATGGGTCAACTCCGCCAGCTCGCCCTTAAGGGTGGGCGTGCTCAGGAGGTTAAAAACTTCGCGCAGCAGCTTCAAATGCACGGAGCGCACGGCATGTATCTTGGCGCCGCTGGTGTCGAACTCGGCCTGCTCCTGCTCGATCCGGGAGCGCATGTGCTTGATCACGGATGCATTTTTGCCCCTCAGGCCGCGCAATTCGTCCATTTGCTCCGCCAGGTCGCGCCGGCGGATATGAAGCGCGCGCGCCGCCTCCATGCGAAGCTCGGCAATGCCTCCTGCGACGGCAGCGCGCAGTATCCTCTGGCGCTGGCCCATCACACCCTCGGCCAGGGCCAGTTCCAGCATGGGCAAACGGCTGGCTTGCAGCAGGTCGCGGTCACGGGTTACCTTGGCAACCAGTCCTTTTTGCGCCGACACGGGAATCACCTGCGACTCGGGCAAGCCGAGGATTTCCGCGGAAGTTGCGCGCTGGCGATCAATCTGGGCCTGCACCTGCTCGGGCGAGTTCAGTGCATCCCATAGGGTATCGATCTTGTTGAGCACGACCAGGCGCGAGATGCTCTCATCGTCCCCGGTCACCAGGTGCTCGCGCCATATTGCCAGGTCGGATTTGGTCACCCCGGTATCGGCCGCGAGGATAAACACCACCGCATGCGCCTGCGGAATCAGGCTGACCGTCAGCTCGGGCTCCGCGCCTATGGCGTTCAGGCCCGGCGTATCCAGGATCACCAGGCCCTGCTTGAGCAGGGGGTGCGCGATATTGATCAGCGCATGGCGCCATTTAGGCACTTCAATCAGGCCGTCCGACCCTACCAGAGGGTTGTCATCAATGTTTTCATCGTTCCAGAAGCCCAGCGCCCGGGCTTCATCCCTGGTCACATGGCGAACCTCGGCAACCTTTTCCAGCGCCTGCGCCAGTTGGACTGGATCGTTGACATCAAGGTCAACACGGGTCCATTTCTCGGGCACCGCGCGCCATTCCATTAGCGCCTGGGCCTGCAGGCGGGTTTCAATCGGCAATAGCCTCAGGCAGGGAGGCACATCGGCGTCATAACCAAGCTCGGTCGGGCACATGGTGGTGCGCCCGGCGCTCGCCGGCATGATGCGCCTGCCGTAACCCGCAAAAAAGATCGCGTTGATCAGTTCGGACTTGCCGCGCGAGAACTCGGCGACAAAAGCCACCATGACCTTATCCGAACGCACCTGCAACTCAAGCCTGCGCAGGCGCTCTTCAACCGCCGCATCCAGCAGGTCATGGTCTTTCATCCACTCGGCCAGCAACTTCAGCCGCAGGGCAAACTCACGCCGCCATGTGCCGTGCTGGTCGAATTGTTCGTTAAAAGACATGGTTACTCGTCAATAGTGGTTGGTCAATATAGCATCGCCACCCCGAAAGAGCCATCCGCTGCGCTACGTAGCGCCAAGGCCTTAGCCGCGGCGGCGCATCAGGGCTTCTGGCAGGTGGCGCAATAAAACGTGGAGCGCTGCCCCTGGCGCAGGCTTTTGATAACGCTGCCGCACACCCTGCAGGGCTCGCCGGCGCGGTCATACACCATGGCCTCCAGCTGGAAGTAGCCGGATTCGCCGTTCGCGTTGGAAAAGTCCTTCAGGGTGCTCCCGCCTTTTTTGACGGCACGCGCCAGCACCTCCCGGATGGCCTCATGAAGCCGCGCCGAACGCGGCTTGCTCAGGCGGGCCGCCCGGGTGGTGGGGCGTATGCCCGCCAGGAACAGGGTTTCCGATGCATATATATTCCCGACACCCACCACGACCTCACCGGCCAGCAAGACCTGCTTGATAGCCGTTTGCCGGAGTTTCAGGGCCTGGTGAAATGCCGCCGCATCAAACATGTCGCCCAAGGGCTCCACCCCCAGCCGGCCCAGCAGCTTGCGCGCCACCGCATGGTTTTCGCCGGGGGCGTACACCACGGCGCCAAACCGGCGCGGATCATGCAGGCGCAGGGTTCCAAGGTTTGTCACCATGTCGAAATGATCGTGTTTGCCGGGCGGGGGCAAGTCGGGGCGGAAGCTGACGCTGCCGGACATGCCCAGGTGGATGAGCAGCAGGCCTTCGCTCAAGTCGACCAGGAGGTATTTGCCCCGCCTGCGCACCCCCAACACCTGCCGGCCATGCAGCTCCCCCGGCTCGCAGCCGAGCGGCCAGCGCAGCGGTTTGCCCATGGAAACCGCCTCAATGCGGGCATTCACGATGCGGTCCGCAAAACTCAGGCGGGTGACTTCAACTTCCGGGAGTTCGGGCATGGGTATCTAAAGGTTTGAAAAGTGGCCTGCGCGCAAAAACATTTACACCATCTTCACATGGCTGTCCATGTACACGGCGATGCAGCGCCAAGGGTTCAATTATCATGGCCCAATGAAGAAAAAACTTATCTGGACTTTCAGTGGCTTGTGGCTCGCGGCGCCGCTGCTGCTGGCCCAGACGAAGGCCGCCGAGCCCGCATCGCCGGCCGCTGCAACGCCTGAAACGTCCTCTTCACCCACCATCTCCGAGCTGGACGCCGAACTCTTTTACCAGTTGCTGGTGGGGGAAATCACCGCACAGGAAGGCGAGCCAGGCGCCGGTTTCAGCCTGATCCTGGATGCGGCGCGAAAAACCAACGACGCCCAGCTTTACCAGCGTGCAACCGAAATTGCACTGCAGTCCCGCTCGGGGGACGCCGCGCTGCAGGCCGCCCAGGCATGGAAACAGGCCCAGCCGGCATCGCGCGACCCCAACCGTTATGTCCTGCAAATCCTGATCGCGCTCAACCGCATCAACGATACGCTGGAACCCCTGAAAACCGGCATCGAGCTGGCCTCGCCTGCGGACCGCTCCCTGGCCATATCGGCCATCCCCAGGGCCTATGCACGGGTCAGCGACAAAAAACTGGCCAGCGCGGTCGTTGAGCAGGCCCTGGCAGACTACCTGGGCAACCCGGCAACGGCTGGCTCCGCCTGGACCACCGTGGGCCGCATGCGCCTGGCCGCCGGCGATACCGCCAGCGCGCTGGAAGCGGCCAAAAAGGCCCAGGCCGTGGATGTCCGCTACGAAGGGCCGGCCATGCTGGCACTGGAACTGATGGAGCCCAAGCTGCCGGAAACCGAAGTCCTGGTTAAAAACTACCTGGCCAACAACACCAGGGTGCTGCCGGAAATCCGCATGGGCTATGCGCGCGGATTGCTCGACGCACAACGTTACGCGGAGGCCACAACGCAATTGCAGGCGGTCATACGCGACAAGCCCGACTTTGCATCCGCCTGGCTGGTGCTGGGCTCCCTGCAACTGCAGGACAACCAGCTGGCCCAGGCGCAGGCCTCGCTGGAGCGTTATGTCGGGCTTGCCCAGCAACAGGCCGACGAGGAACCCAACCGCGGCCTGACGCAGGCTTACCTGCAGCTCGCGCAGATTGCGGAAAAACGCAAGGACTTTGCGGCGGCCGAGGGCTGGCTCAACAAGATAGACAATGCCGAGGACATGATGCTGGCGCAAACCCGCCGCGCATCCATCCTCGCCAGCCAGGGCAAACTGGCCGAAGGCCGGCAACTGATACGCAGCCTGCCTGAACGCAAGCCCGAGGATGCACGCCTCAAACTGCTGGCTGAAATCAACCTGCTGCGCGACCTCAAGCAATACCGGCTGGCCTACGAGTTGCTGGGTGAGGCACTGGCCAAATCCCCCAACGAAGCCGACCTGGTTTATGACCAGGCCATGATGGCGGAAAAAATCGGCCAACTGCCGGAAATGGAACGCCTGCTCAGGCGCGCCATAGAGATCAAGCCCGACTACCACAATGCCTACAACGCCCTCGGTTACTCGTTTGCAGACCGCAACGTGCGCCTGCCGGAGGCCAGGGAGCTGATACGCAAGGCGCTGGAATACGCGCCGAACGACCCTTTCATCCGCGACAGCCTGGGCTGGGTTGAGTTCCGCATGGGCAACCACGCGGAGGCCGTCAAAATCTTTACCGATGCCTATAAAGCCAGGCCGGACGCCGAGATTGCGGCCCACTTTGGTGAAGTCCTCTGGAGCACCGGCCAGCGCGACAAGGCCCTGCTTATCTGGCGCGAAGGCCAGTTGCTCAACCCTGAAAACGAAACGCTGCTGGAAACGCTCAAGCGCCTGCGCGTGAAACTTTGAGCCCCCGGCCCCTGGAACCGACCTTGTCAGCCCGTTTTTTCTCCCGCGCCGCGCTTTTATCCGGTCTTTTTTTTGCTACTTTTTTTATGGCTGGTTGCGCCCACCAGACACCGGCTACAGGCATAAATGATGCAAAAAACAGACTCTGGGCAGGACGCATCAGCCTGCAAATCCAGAGCGAGCCGCCCCAGGCCTTTTTTGCCGCCTTTGAACTGAAAGGCCGGGCCGAACAGGGTGAACTGACACTCACCAGCCCGATTGGCAGCGTCCTGGCCATCATGCGCTGGTCGCCCACCGAGGCTGTGCTGGAGTCGGGCCGCGAAACCAAACGCTTTGAATCCGTGGATGCGCTGCTGGAGCAGACCACAGGCGCAGCAGTCCCGGTCACGGCATTGTTTGACTGGCTGGTCGGCAAAAACACCAGCCTCAACGGCTGGACGGCCGATCTTGCCCAGCAGGCCGCCGGGAAAATTTCAGCCCGAAGAACAAATCCCGCGCCGCAGGTCGACCTTCGTCTTGTACTTGACCAATAAAACCGGCACCGGCTCAAGCCCCGCCGCCCTGCTTTCATGACCCAGCCCATCCTTCCTTCATCGCCGCCCCTCAAGGCGATTTACGACGTTCCGGCGCCGGCCAAACTCAACCTGTTTTTGCACATCACGGGCCGCCGGGCCGATGGCTACCACCTGATCCAGTCGGTGTTCATGCTGATCGACTGGTGCGACACCCTGCACTTTGAGTTGCGCAGCGACGGGCAGGTCAGCCGCAGCGACCTGGGCAGCAACAGCGCCGATCCCCTGCCGGCCGAAGACCTCACACTGCGCGCCGCGCGGGCCTTGCAAAAAGCCTGCGGCACGCCGCTGGGCGTGCATATCAGCCTGGAAAAACGCATCCCCGCGCAAGCCGGCATGGGCGGCGGCTCATCCGACGCCGCCAGCTGCCTGCTGGCGCTGCAGCGCCTGTGGGGCATCACCCTGCCGCGCAAGGAGCTGCTGGCCATCGCGCTGTCGCTGGGGGCCGACGTTCCGTTTTTCCTGTCGGGCGGCCACGCCTGGGTGGAGGGCGTGGGCGAGCGCATGACGCCCATTGATTTGCCTGCCGCCGAGTTTCTGGTCGTCAAACCTGCGGCCGGATTGTCAACACAGGCGATTTTCAGCGCCCCGGGGCTAAAAAGGGATTCAGAAACTGCTACAATCGAAGGCTTTACTGCAAACAGTAACTACGGCCCGATTTTCGGGTTTGGCCGTAACGATCTGCAGCCAGTTGCCCAGGATTTATGTCCGCAGTTGGGCCAATCGCTTGATTGGCTTGCCGCACACAAACTTGAAGGGCGCATGACTGGTTCCGGAAGTGCTGTATTTGCGTATTTGCCGCACAAGATGGAAATTTCGGACGCTCCCGGCGACTGGAAAATCCGGAAATGCAGCAATCTGGAGGCACATCCTCTGGCAGGTTGGTAAAATATCCGACTGCTTGATGGGTGTTTTCAGGTAACGGTTTATGGGTTGGTTGTCGGGCTCCTTTTTTGGGATTTGACAGCGGACCTGTGTAGGGGTGTCGCCAAGTTGGTTAAGGCACCGGATTTTGATTCCGGCATTCGCAGGTTCGACTCCTTCCACCCCTGCCAAATATAAAAAGCATTGCCCCAAGGGGCGATGTTTATGGAAAACCCGCCTCAAGGGGTGAGTTTTCCGGGAATCTGCCAAGGGGCGGATTCAACGATGATCCGCCCTCATGTTGGGCCAGGCCCATACAACAGACCCGCACGTGGCGGGTCTGCGTGTTTTGAAACGCGATCTTGCGTCGATAATGCCTCCATAAATTTCAGCCACGACTCACGATACAAGCTGGGCCCCACATGCAGACGCACCACCCTGACTTCATGCTTTTCACCGGCAATGCCAACCCGAGCATGGCCGCCGAGATTGCCCAGAACATGGGTATTTCACTGGGCGCGGCCCATGTGGGCCGCTTTTCCGATGGTGAAGTCACGGTGGAAATCCAGCAGAACGTGCGCGCACGCGATGTATTCGTGGTGCAGTCCACCTGCGCGCCTACCAATGAAAATCTGATGGAACTGCTCATCATGGTGGACGCGCTCAAACGCGCATCGGCCCAGAGCATTGCCGCCGTCATCCCCTACTTCGGCTACGCCCGACAAGACCGCCGCCCGCGCTCGGCACGTGTGCCCATCAGCGCCAAGGTCGTGGCCAACATGCTGCAGGCCGTGGGCGTGTCGCGTGTGCTGACCATGGACCTGCACGCCGACCAGATCCAGGGCTTTTTTGATATCCCGGTTGACAACATTTACGCCTCGCCCGTGCTGCTGGGCGACCTGCGCCAGAAGAATTATTCCGACCTGATGGTGGTCTCGCCCGACGTAGGCGGCGTGGTGCGCGCACGCGCCCTGGCCAAGCAGCTGGGCTGCGACATGGCCATCATCGACAAGCGCCGCCCCAAGGCCAACGTGTCGGAAGTCATGCATGTGATCGGCGACATCGAAGGCCGCAACTGCGTCGTCATGGACGACATGATCGACACGGCCGGCACGCTGGTCAAGGCCGCTGAAGTGCTGAAAGAGCGCGGCGCCAAAAAGGTCTACGCCTATTGCACGCACCCGATTTTTTCGGGTCCGGCAATCGACCGCATTGCCAAGGGCGAAGCGCTCGACGAAGTCGTGGTCACCAACACCATTCCGCTGAGCGACAGCGCGCTCGCCTGCAAAAAAATACGCCAGCTCTCCGTGGCACCGCTGATCGCCGAGACGATACAGCGCATTGCCAAGGGAGAGTCGGTCATGAGTTTGTTCTCCGACCAGGACCAGCCGGCCCTGATCTGAAGCAAAAAGGTGGCTGCCGACAGGTGTCAGCAGCTTTTTATGTCGAGGTTTGACTGGTCGCGGTCTACCTCTTACTGGAGTAGTTTATGAAATTCGTCGCTTTTGAGCGCGCCAAGCAGGGCACGGGTGCGAGCCGCCGTCTCCGCATCACCGGTCGCACGCCCGGTATTGTTTACGGTGGCACCGCTGAACCCACGCTGATCGAAATCGATCACAACGCGTTGTTCCATGCCATCAAGAAAGAAGCTTTCCACGCTTCCATCCTCGAGATGGAACTGGGCGGCAAAGAACAAAAAGTTCTGCTGCGCGACCTGCAAATGCATCCGTACAAGCAGCAGATCCTGCACATTGACTTCCAGCGTGTGGAAGCCACGACCCGCATGACCGTGAAAGTGCCCCTGCACTACAGCGGCGAAGAAGAGTCCCCAGCCATCAAGGCCGACGGTTGCATCGCCAACCACGTGCTGACCGAGCTGAGCGTTTCCTGCTTCCCTGCAGACATTCCCGAGTTCATCGCCGTTGACCTCTCCGGCCTGAGCAAGGGCAAGTCCCTGCACGTCAAGGACATCACCCTGCCAAAGGGCGTGAAGTTCATTGCCAAGGGCCAGGAAAACCCGGTTCTGGTGTCTGTGTCTGCCGTGTCGGCAGAAGCCGAGGCCGACGCCGCAGCCGCTGCTGCAGCCGCCGCGCCTGTGGACCCGAAAGCAGCCAAGGCAGCCGCTGCCAAGGATGCCAAGGCCAGCGCAGCCAAGGACGCCGCAAAACCTGCTGCCAAGAAGTAATTCGCAAGCACAGGCTTTGCAGCCGGCGGCCCATACCTTTAACAGGTATGGGCCGTTTTAGTTTGGCGTCGGCTCTTGCTGGAAGCCTCCAGAAATTCAACTCTGGGGATGCAGGGCAAGGCGCACGGAGCGCAGGACACCGGAATGCACTCGGGTGCATGAGGATTCCGAGCACCGTGCAACGCAGCCATGCGCCCTAAAATTGGATTTATGGAAGCTTCCAGATGATTAAACTTTTTGTGGGGCTCGGCAACCCGGGCGCTGAATACGAAGCCACACGCCACAACGCCGGCTTCTGGTGGGTCGACGCCCTGTCGCGCGAACTGAAGGCGCCGCTGGGCTTTGACAAGAGCTATTTCGGCCAGGTCGCCAGGACCACGGCCGGCGGGCAAACCGTCTGGCTGCTGGAGCCGCAAACCTTCATGAACCTTTCCGGCAAGTCGGTTTCCGCGCTGGTCCGCTTTTTCAAGATCAAGCCCGAGGAAATCCTGGTCGCCCACGATGAGCTCGACATCGTGCCGGGCCAGGTCAAACTCAAATTCGGCGGCAGCCATGCCGGCCACAACGGCCTGCGCGACATCCATGCGCAGCTGGGCACCGGCGACTACTGGCGGCTGCGCCTGGGCGTGGGCCATCCCGGCGTGAAATCCGAGGTCATCAACTGGGTGCTGAAAAAACCGTCGCAGGAACACCGCGTGGCGATTGAAGACTGCATCGCCAGGTCGCTCAAGGCGGTGCCGGCCCTGATCGCCGGCGAGATGGAAAAAGCCACCATGCTGATACACACCAGCACACCGCCAAGGCCAAAACCGCCGCGCAAGCCGGATGCGGAAGGCGGCGTCACCGCGACCAAGGTCAGTTGACAGCTATTATTTTGATAGCTGGCTGCGTCCGCATTCAGGAGGCTGCAGACCTAAAAGGCTTGTAAAAAAGCTATTTTGACTCTGCAGCAGCCACGACAACGGGGACAATACCGGTCAGCCGGTAGTATTTTTGCCAGAGCGTTTCCCGGGTCTCGACATGCTGCGGATGGATGGGAATGCAGGCCACAGGGCAGACCTGCACACACTGCGGCTCATCAAAATGCCCAACGCACTCGGTGCATTTGTTGTGGTCTATTTCGTAGATCTCGGCGCCCATGTAAATCGCCTGGTTCGGGCATTCCGGTTCGCAGACATCGCAGTTGATGCATTCGTCGGTGATCATCAGGGCCATGTTCAGGCTCCTTTTGATGCGGCGTTTGATGCGGCAGTTTGTGTCGCCTTCAGGGCGGCCAGCACATCAGGGGCGACCATCTGGCTGACATCACCGCCCAGCTTGCTGATCTCGCGCACCAGGGTGCTGCTGATGCACTGCAGCGGCGCATCGGGCAGCAGAAACACGGTCTCCACCTGCGGCCGCAGCTTGCGGTTCATGGCAGCCATCTGGGCTTCGTAGTCGAAGTCGGTGATGTTGCGTATGCCGCGCACCACGGCGCAGGCGTTTTGCTGCGCGCAAAAATCCATGATCAGCCCGTCAAACGGCAAGGCCGTGACATTCGCTATCGTTTTGGTAGCTGCCTGCACAAGCCCCACGCGCTGGTCCAGGCTGAACAGCGTTTTTTTGTGGTACGCGACGGCGACCGCGATGATGAGCTGGTCAAACAGGCCGGCGGCCCGGCGCACGACATCCACATGGCCCAGCGTGACCGGGTCAAAAGTGCCTGAATAAACAGCAATGCGTGAAGGTGCGGAAGGGGTGCTTGGCATGGCGAAATTATGCCCCTTCGGGCTTTTCCTTTATTTTCACCAGCAAATGGAAATGCACGGCCCCGGCCTTGCCAAAACGATGCAGCTGCAGGCCGGAAGCGGCCAGTTCATCGTCCGTCCAGGCTTTGGGCGCTTCCAGGTAGACAAAACCGGTCTCGTGCAGCGCCTGCGCTGCGGCTTTCAGCGCCGGCTCGAACACTGGCGACTCAAACGGCGGGTCCAGAAACACCAGTTGCATGCTGCCCGGGCTCAAACGCCTGAGCAGGCTCACGCCGTCACCGCGCTCAACCTTGACCATGTCGGCCTTCAGCTTGAGCTGCAAGGCCTTGATTTTTTCCACCAGCCCCGGGTCCTGTTCGCAGACCAGCACTTCCTTTGCGCCGCGCGAGGCGGCCTCAAAACCCAGCACGCCGGTGCCAGCAAACACGTCGGCGCAGCGCCAGCCCGTGAGGTCCTGGCCTAGCCAGTTAAACAGGGTTTCGCGCACACGGTCGGGCGTGGGGCGCAGGCCAGGCCGGTCGGCGACCGGCAGCTTGCTGCGTTTGTACAGGCCGCCAATGATGCGCACCTCGCCCGGCGGCACGGTTTTGCGGGCAACGACCTTGCCCGACTTTGGTTTTTTCGCGGCTTGTGTTTGCGGCGCCGGTTTAGGCGCTGCGGCTGTGTACTTCATGGAGCTCCACCCAAAATAATGGTCACCATTTTCTCAGGTTGCAGCTTCTGTGCGAATGCGGCCCTGATATCGGCCACGCTGACCTTGTTGACCTTCTCTGTCCAGGTGTCCAGATAGTCCAGCGGCAGGTCGTTCCAGGCGATGTTGGAAATATTGCCCAGCAGTTTGCGGTTGCTGTCTATCAGCAGCGCAAAGCCGCCTATCAGGTTGTCCTTGGCCGCCTTGAGCTCGGCTTCGGTCGGCCCGTCCGCCACAAAGTCGCGCAGCACCTTGCGCGTGACTTCCAGCGCCTGGCCGGCCTGGTCAGGCCGGGTCTGCAGGCCAATCGTGAATGCGCCCGCATGCAGGCCGGGCGAAAACCCGCTGGAGACGCTGTAGGTCAGGCCGCGCTTTTCACGCACCTCGTTCGACAGGCGCGAGACAAATCCGCCGCCGCCCAGGATGTAGTTGCCGACCAGCAAGGGGAAAAACTGCGGGTCCGAGCGTTTGTAGCCGGGCTGGCCCAGCAGCACCTGGGCCTGCGCGGAATCAAACGGAATCACCTTCTGCTCGGCCTGCGTCAGCGCGGCGACTTCCGGCACGGCAGGCTGCGCCGCTGCGCTGGCGCAAGGCAGTTGCGGCAACCGGGCCAACAGGCGCTGGGCGATGGCATCGGCCTGCGCGCGTGTCACCGCGCCGACCATGCTGACACGGGCGCGACAGGCGAACACATTGGCGGCGTAAAAAGCCCGCATGTCGGCCACGCTGATACGGCCTACACTGGCCTCGGTGGTCTCAAAACCATAAGGATGGTTGCCGTACACCGCTTTGGAATAGGCCCGGCCCGCCACGCTGCCCGGCCGGGTATAGGATTCCTTGAGGCTGGCGATTATTTTCTGGCGGCCGCGCTGCCAGATGTTGTCAGGGAAAGACGGCTCGCCGATTTGCCGGGCGGCCAGCGCAACGGCTTTGTCCAGCAGCTCCGGGTCGGTCAGCGTGCGCAATGAAAAACTCATGCGGTCCGCACCCGCACCGCTGTCAAAGCTGGCGCCCAGGTCAGCCCAGGCCTCGCCCAGCGCATTTTCATCCAGCATGGGCTGGCCATCACGCGCAGCCACGCCCTTCTCCAGCAGATTGGCCGTCACACCGGCCAGGCCCGCCTTGTCCGCCGGGTCACGCCGGCTGCCGGCATCAAAGTCGATCTGCACGTCCAGCATGGGAATGGCCGGGCTTTCCACCAGATAGACCTTTGCGCCGCTGGCCTGCGTCCATTGCTGTATCGGTATCGCCGCCATGGAATATTGGCAAAAAATGCCCATAGCCAGT
This sequence comes from Pseudomonadota bacterium, assembly GCA_040388255.1. Taxonomy (GTDB): domain Bacteria; phylum Pseudomonadota; class Gammaproteobacteria; order Burkholderiales; family Burkholderiaceae_C; genus Polaromonas. Next base: position 17,788 of record JAZKCE010000041.1, read on the forward strand.
GTCAATAGTGTGCGGCCAGCTATTTTTTTAATAGCATTTTTAAAAGAATTCATAAGGTGCATGGTGTTCGCTTCAGTGCCTGGACGCTTCGGCGCCGGGTGTGCGGGGTTTGCGATTCGGGTCTATGGCTTGCGGCAGCAAGGTGGCCATGGTCAATTGGTCATCGCCAAAATACCGGGCCGCCACAGACTGGACTTCGGCGTTGGTGATGCTGCGCAGTTTTGCGATCAGGCGCGCGCTGGCATCCAGCGGCAGGCCGTTGACCCAGTTGGAGCCGAGCTCGCGCGCCTGGTTGAATACGCCGTCAAGTTTGTAGGTCTCACTGGCCTGCCACTGGGTCTTGACGCGATTGAGTTCGGCTTCGCTCACGCCGTCGCGGGCCACCACGGCAACCTGCTGGCGCAAGGCCGCAACGACCTGCGCGGTGGTCTTGCCGGCCGCCGGCACGCCATCGAGCATGAACAGCTGCGGGCCGCGCCCCAGCAGGCCGTTGGATGCACCGGCGCTGTCGGCGATGCGGCTGGCACCTTCACCCTGGGTCAGCGCACGCTCCAGGCGCGCGCCGCCATAACCGTCCAGCACGGCGGCCAGCACCGTCAGGGCCAGCGCGTCGCGGCCCGGCGACGCGGCGGTGGCCGGCATGGCGCTGTCCAGCAGATCGGCAGCTTCCAGTTTGGGCACCTTGAAGGCCATGGCCACATAGGCCTGGCTGGCCGGGGCCTTGAAGTCCAGGGTTTTCAAACCGCTCTGCGCGGGCTCCAGCCGCGGCTTGCGCACCGGCACAGGGCGCGCCGGGATGCTGCCGTAATATTTTTCAGCCAGGCGCCGCACCTGCGCCACCTCGACATCACCCGTCACCACCACGGCGGCATTGGCGGGCACATACCAGCGGCGGTAAAAGTCGCGCACATCGTCAGGTGTCATCGCATCGAGGTCGCTCATCCAGCCGACCACGGGGCGGCGGTAGGGCGATGCGGCAAAGGTCACGGCGCCGGCGGCCTCGTACATCAGGGCGCGCGGCGAATCCTCGGTGCGCAGGCGGCGCTCTTCCTTCACAACCTCGATCTCGCGCTTGAACTCGTCGTCGGCCCACTGGTTGTGCGCAAAACGGTCGGACTCCAGGCGCATCATGTCTTCCAGCTTGTCCGCCGGAATCTGCTGGTGGTAACCGGTGGCGTCTTTGCCGGTAAAGGCGTTTTCGCGCCCTCCCAGCGCGGCGACACGCCTCGAAAATTCGCCGGCCTTGACCTGCGGCGTGCCCTTGAACATCATGTGCTCCAGCGCATGCGCCACGCCCGAAGTGCCATCGACTTCGTCCATGGAGCCGACCCGGACCCACAACATGTGCGCGGCTGTCGGTGCGCGGTGGTCGGGTTTGACAATAAGCGTCAGGCCGTTGGCCAGGGTGAATTGCTCTACAGCGGGGGCTTTCTGCGCCAGCGCTGCAGGCGCCAGGCAGGACAGTGAGAAGATGCTCAGGGCAGCGGGCAGCAAGGTTGAATAAAGGCGCGGAAACCGGCAAATCATGTGTTTCATAGAATAGTGCGACTCCAAAGCAGATCCAATGTTCAGTTTCTTCAAGAAAAAATCCCCCCCGCCCGCGCCGCCTCCCCTTACGGAAACACCCGCCCCAGTGGCGCCCGCCAGCGCCAGCCCGGCCCCAGCCGGCGGAAGCCTGATCGGCAGCGCGCTGGTGACCCCCATAGATATCGCCGCTGTGGCGGTAGCGCCGGAACGCGAGCGCTGGCTGGTCAAACTTACCTCGGGCCTGCGCAAGACCGGCTCCAGCATCTCGGCGGTTTTTGGCGGCACGCAGGTCGACGACGCGCTGTATGAAGACCTGGAGTCCGCGCTGCTGATGGCCGACACCGGCGTCAAGGCTACCAGCTATCTGCTTGACGAGGTCAAGCGCCGCGTCAAGGACAGCGGCGTGACGCACCCGGTGGCCGTGCGCAACATCCTGCAGGAGGCGCTGGCAAAACTGCTCAAGCCGCTGGAGCAGCCCCTGGTCATCGGCCAGCAGCAGCCCACCGTCATCATGGTGGCCGGCGTCAACGGCGCGGGCAAAACCACCTCCATAGGCAAACTCACCAAACACCTTGCCACCGAAGGCGCATCGGTTCTGCTGGCAGCGGCCGACACCTTTCGCGCGGCGGCGCGTGAGCAGCTCAGCATCTGGGCCGACCGCAACACCGTCGAGATCATCAGCCAGGAAGGCGGCGACCCGGCGGCCGTGAGTTTTGACGCGGTCAGCGCCGGCAAGGCGCGCGGCAAGGACGTGGTGCTGGTCGATACCGCAGGCCGTTTGCCGACGCAACTCCACCTGATGGAAGAGCTGAAAAAGATCAAGCGTGTTGTGCAAAAGGCCGACGCAACGGCTCCCCACGAGATTCTTTTGGTCATAGACGGCAATACCGGCCAGAACGCCCTCTCGCAGGTCAAGGCCTTCGACGAGGCCTTGCAGCTGACCGGCCTGATCGTGACCAAGCTGGACGGCACGGCCAAGGGTGGCGTGCTGGCTGCAATTGCACTTTGGGCACGCGAGCGGCAGGAAGCCTCGCCCACGCTGCGCCCGGTGCCGGTTTATTTCATAGGCGTCGGCGAAAAGCTGGAAGACCTGGAAACCTTTAACGCCCGCGAGTTTGCGCAGGCGCTGCTGAGCTAGGCCCAATACTGTTCAGATATGTTGTTTTGAGTCACAATCCGCAGATCACGACTTTGAC
>JAZKCE010000042.1:0-13200 GCA_040388255.1 Pseudomonadota bacterium
CCGATACACAAAAGGTGACCGGTGTGTACGCTGCTGCTTACGATTCGGCCGAAGGCTGGGAAACGCTGAAATCCGAAATCAATGCCTTCGCCGAAGCCGAGGGTCGCCGTCCGCGCGTGATGATCTCCAAGCTTGGCCAGGATGGTCATGATCGCGGCGCCAAGGTTGTCGCCACCGCCTTTGCCGACCTTGGTTATGACGTGGACATGGGGCCGCTGTTCCAGACGCCCGAGGAATGCGCCCGCCAGGCGATTGAAAACGACGTGCATGCGGTCGGTGTGTCGACGCTGGCAGCCGGCCACAAAACCCTGGTGCCGGCCATCATTGCTGAACTCAAAAAGCAGGGGGCGGACGACATCATTGTGTTTGTAGGCGGTGTGATTCCGCGCCAGGACTACGAAATGCTTTATGAAGCCGGCGTGAAAGGTATTTACGGCCCGGGCACACCGATCCCGGCGAGCGCCAAGGATGTGCTGGAACAGATCAGGGCTGCCTTGAAGTGACTGCCAGCCCGTTGGTTGACGCAGTCCTGCACGGTGAAGCCGCCGTGCAGCGCCGCGCCATTGCCAAAGCCATCACCTTGCTCGAATCCACCCGGGCTGACCACCGCACACAAGCCGACGAATTGCTGACAACCTTGTTGCCGCAAACCGGCAAGGCCTTTCGCCTGGGTATCAGCGGTGTGCCCGGCGTCGGCAAATCAACCTTTATCGAAGTCCTGGGTCTCTATCTGATAGCGCAGGGCCATCGCGTCGCCGTGCTGACGATTGACCCGTCTTCCACCGTCTCCGGCGGCTCCATCCTCGGCGATAAAACCCGCATGGAACATTTGTCGGTGCACGAACGCGCCTACATCCGCCCCAGTCCCAGCAGCGGCACGCTGGGCGGTGTTGCCGAGAAAACCCGCGAGGCCATGCTGGTGTGCGAGGCGGCGGGTTACGACGTGGTGATTGTTGAAACCGTGGGCGTGGGCCAGTCCGAGACCGCCGTGGCCAACATGACCGACATGTTTGTGCTGATGCAACTGCCCAATGCCGGTGACGATTTGCAGGCCATCAAAAAAGGCGTGATGGAACTGGCCGACCTGGTCATCATCAACAAGGCCGACATTGATGCCGATGCCGCGATGCGCGCCGAGGCGCAGATCCAGTCGGCCATGCGTTTGTTTGGCCTGGTCAACAATGCCATGGGCAGTGCCCAGGCGGCCAGCTACGACAAGCTCTGGCACCCGCAAGTCATACAGCTCAGTGCGCTGCACAACAAGGGGGTCGATGCTTTCTGGGCGGCGGTGACGCAGTTTAAAAGCATTCAAACCACCAACGGCAGGCTGGCGGAGCGCCGCCGGCACCAGTCGCTGTCGTGGATGTGGGAGCGCATCGACGCGGGGCTGAAGCAGGCTTTCCGGCACGACCCGGCGGTGAGTGCCATGCTGCCGGCCTTGATGGCGCGGGTTGAAGGTGGCCAGGTTCCGGCCTCAACCGCAGCACGAAATCTGCTTGCAGCCCAATCAGGACGGGCACAAGCAGCTATTAAATAAGTAGCGTATAGAAAAAGCAAAGAAGGTAAACCATGCAAGACATCCTCGAACAACTCGAAAAAAAGCGCGCCGCGGCCCGCCTGGGCGGTGGCCAGAAGCGCATTGACGCGCAGCACGGCAAAGGCAAGCTGACGGCGCGCGAGCGGCTGGAACTGCTGCTGGACGAAGGCACGTTTGAAGAGTGGGACATGTTTGTCGAACACCGCTGCACCGACTTCGGCATGCAGGACAACAAGATTCCCGGCGATGGCGTCGTCACCGGCTACGGCATGATCAATGGCCGCCTGGTGTTTGTCTTCAGCCAGGACTTCACCGTGTTCGGCGGCGCCTTGAGTGAGGCGCATGCCGAGAAAATCTGCAAGGTGATGGACCAGGCCATGAAGGTCGGCGCGCCTGTGATTGGTCTGAACGATTCGGGTGGCGCGCGTATCCAGGAAGGTGTTGCGTCCCTGGGTGGTTACGCCGATGTGTTCCAGCGCAATGTGATGGCCAGCGGTGTGATTCCCCAGATCAGCATGATCATGGGCCCCAGCGCTGGCGGCGCGGTGTATTCGCCGGCCATGACCGATTTCATCTTCATGGTGAAAGACAGCTCCTACATGTTTGTGACCGGTCCCGAAGTCGTCAAGACCGTGACGCATGAGGAGGTCAGCGCCGAGGAGCTTGGTGGCGCCGTCACCCACACCACCAAAAGCGGCGTGGCCGACCTGGCCTTTGAAAACGATGTCGAAGCGCTCTTGATGCTGCGCCGGCTCTACAACTACCTGCCGCTGAACAACCGCGAAAAAGCCCCGGTGCGCCCCAGCGCCGACCCGGCCACGCGCATGGACCTGAGCCTGGACACGCTGGTGCCCGAGAACCCGAACAAGCCTTATGAGATGAAGGAACTCATCGTCAAGACGGTGGACGATGGCGACTTCTTCGAGATCCAGCCCGAGTACGCAAAAAACATCATCATCGGTTTTGCGCGCATGGAAGGCCAGTCGGTCGGCATTGTTGCCAATCAGCCGCTGGTGCTGGCCGGTTGCCTGGACATCAAGAGCTCCATCAAGGCTGCGCGTTTTGTGCGCTTTTGCGACGCCTTCAATATTCCTGTGATCACCTTTGTCGACGTGCCCGGCTTCATGCCAGGCACGTCGCAGGAATACGGCGGCATCATCAAGCACGGCGCCAAGCTGCTTTACGCCTATGCCGAGTGCACGGTGCCGAAAATCACCGTGATCACCCGCAAGGCCTACGGCGGCGCCTATGACGTGATGGCCTCCAAGCATTTGCGCGGCGACGTCAACTTTGCCTGGCCCAATGCCGAGATTGCCGTGATGGGCGCCAAGGGCGCGGTGGAAATCATTTTCCGCGAAGACAAGGGCGACCCGGTCAAGCTGGCCGCCAAGGAAGCCGAATACAAGGCCCGTTTTGCCAACCCCTTCGTGGCGGGCGCGCGCGGCTTCATTGATGACGTGATCCTGCCGCATGAAACGCGCAAGCGCATCTGCCGATCACTGGTCATGTTGAAAGACAAAAAGCTTGAAAACCCGTGGCGCAAGCACGGAAATATCCCCCTGTAAGGACTTGTCATCCCGGATTTGATCCGGGATCCATGGATTGCGGGTCGAGCCCGCAATGACGAAACTGGAGATTTTGAATGTTCACAAAGATATTGATAGCAAACCGTGGCGAAATCGCTTGCCGCGTCATCCTCACCGCCCGCAAGATGGGCATCAAAACCGTCGCCGTCTATTCCGATGCCGACAAGGACGCGCGCCATGTCGAGCTGGCCGATGAAGCCGTCAACATTGGCCCGGCGCCCAGCCGTGACAGTTATCTGCAGGCTGAAAAAATCATCGCCGCCTGCAAACAAACCGGCGCGCAAGCGGTGCATCCGGGCTACGGCTTCCTGAGCGAGAACGCCGGTTTCTCGAAACGGGTTGAAGAAGAGGGCATCATCTTCATCGGCCCCAAGCATTATTCGATTGCCGCCATGGGCGACAAGATCGAATCGAAAAAGCTGGCGGGTGCCGCAGGCGTGAACTGCATTCCTGGCGTCAACGATGCGATTGAAACAGCAGAGAAAGCCGTGGAGATTGCCAAAGGCATTGGCTACCCGGTGATGATCAAGGCCAGCGCGGGCGGCGGCGGCAAGGGTTTGCGCGTGGCCTTCAACGACAAGGAAGCGCTGGAAGGTTTCACTTCCTGCCGCAACGAAGCGCGCAACAGCTTTGGCGATGACCGCGTCTTTATCGAGAAGTTTGTTGAAGAGCCGCGCCATATTGAAATCCAGCTCGTCGGCGACAGCCACGGCAATGTGATTTACCTGAACGAGCGGGAATGCTCCATCCAGCGCCGCCACCAGAAGGTGATTGAAGAAGCGCCATCGCCCTTTATCAGCGATGCGACGCGCAAGGCCATGGGCGAGCAGGCCGTGGCGCTGGCCAAGGCCGTGAAGTATCAGAGCGCCGGCACGGTGGAGTTTGTGGTCGGAAAGGATCAATCCTTTTATTTCCTGGAAATGAACACCCGCCTGCAGGTCGAACACCCGGTGACCGAATGCATTACCGGGCTGGACCTGGTCGAACTGATGATTCGTGTCGCTGCCGGCGAGAAACTGCCGCTTGAACAGAAAGACGTGCAGCGCAATGGCTGGGCGATCGAGTGCCGCATCAACGCCGAAGACCCGTTCCGCAATTTCCTGCCCTCAACCGGCCGCCTGGTGCGCTTTCAGCCGCCCAAGGAAAACATGTTTGCCGCCGACACCTCACAGCTGTATGGCGTGCGGGTGGACACCGGCGTGCAGGACGGTGGCGAGATCCCCATGTTTTACGACTCCATGATTGCCAAGCTCATCGTGCATGGCAAGGACAGGCTGGAAGCGATTGCCAAGATGCGCGAGGCGCTGAACGCCTTTGTGATTCGCGGCATCTCCAGCAACATTCCTTTCCAGGCCGCGCTGCTGGCGCATCCGAAGTTCGTCGCGGGCGATTTCAACACCGGCTTTATTGCGGAGAACTACAGCAAGGGCTTTCATGCCGAAGACGTGCCGCATGAAGACCCGGACTTCCTCGTCGCGCTGGCCGCTTACGTCAACCGCCGCATGCTGGGCCGCGCGGCCGGCATCAGCGGGCAGATGCCCGGCCATGGTGTGACGGTGGGTGAGAAGTTTGTGGTGGTCAACCTGGGGACAACGGGCGAGAACACGCAGCACCCGGTGACCGTGCGCGACTATCAGGCCGAATCAGGCTCCAGCGCAGTGACCACGGGCGCAGCCAGCTATGAAATATGTAGCAACTGGCACCTGGGTGGTGCTCGCATACGCGGTACGGTGAACGGAAAACCGTTTGCCGCGCAGGTCGAGCGCGGCGTGGGACGCAATCCGCTGGCCATCCGCATTGCCCACAACGGCACGCGGCTGGATGCGCTGGTGCTGTCGCCGCGCGCCGCGGCGCTGCACGTCCTGATGCCCTACAAGGCGCCGCCCGACATGAGCCGTTTTGTGCTCTCGCCCATGCCCGGCCTGCTGGTGGATGTTGCCGTGCAGGTTGGCCAGAAAGTGCAGGCCGGTGAACGCGTGGCGGTGATTGAAGCCATGAAAATGGAAAACGTGCTGTTTGCGGTTGCCGATGGTGTGGTCGGCAAGGTACTGGCGGCCAAGGGTGAGTCACTCAGCGTTGACCAGCCGATTGTGGAATTCGCATGAGCGCCCAGGCCCAGGAGGTAAAACTCCATCGTCCGGCAGCAAGGAAAGCTGAACCCGTACTGCCTGCCGGCTACTGGAGCATCGAGGCCGTGCAGGCCTTGCTCGACAAGCCCCTGATGGCCCTGTTGTACGAGGCGCAGGCTGTGCATCGGCAGCATTGGCCCGAGGGCGACATCGAACTGGCGACCCTGCTGTCCGTCAAGACCGGTGGCTGCCCCGAGAACTGTGGTTACTGCCCGCAGTCGGCCGAATTCGACACCGGCGTCAAAGCCGAAAAAATCATGTCGGTGGACGAAGTCGTGCTCGCGGCCACCGCCGCACGCGATGCGGGCGCCACGCGCTTTTGCATGGGCGCCGCCTGGCGCGCGCCCAAGGACCGCGATGTGGAGAAGGTCGCCGCGATGGTCTCCGCCGTGAAGGGCCTGGGCATGCAGACCTGTGCCACCCTGGGCATGCTGGAGTCCCACCAGGCGCAGCAGCTGCGCGAGGCGGGGCTGGACTACTACAACCACAACCTCGACACCGCGCCTGACTACTACGGCGAGATCGTCGATACCCGCAGCTACCAGGACCGGCTGGACACCTTGCAGCATGTGCGCGAGGCCGGCATCAGCGTCTGCTGCGGCGGCATCGTCGGCATGGGCGAGGCGCCTGTGCACCGGGCCGGCTTGCTTGCCCAGCTTGCAAACCTGTCGCCCTATCCCGAGTCGGTGCCCATCAACAGCCTGGTGCGCGTGCCCGGCACGCCGCTGGCCGATGCGCCGCCGATTGACCCGCTGGATTTTGTGCGCGTGATCGCGGTGGCCCGCATCATCATGCCGCGTGCGCGCGTGCGCCTGTCGGCCGGGCGCCAGCAACTGGGCGAGGCTGTGCAGGCCCTGTGTTTTATGGCCGGCGCCAATTCTATTTTTTATGGTGACAAGCTGCTTGTTACCGGCAACCCTGACGTGCAAGCCGACATTCAACTGCTGTCCAGGTTGGGCCTGAAGCCGCGCCAGGCCGTGGAGCAGGGTGCCACCGGCGAGCACGCTTGCGCCTCAACTTCGGGAGCTTGCGCATGAGCCGTCCATTCAAGGTGCTGGGCATACAGCAAATCGCCATAGGTGCGCCCAGTAAGGACCGTCTGCGCACCCTGTGGGTGGACATGCTGGGGCTTGAAGTCACGGGCAACTTCGTCAGCGAGCGCGAGAACGTGGATGAAGACATCTGTGCCATGGGCGTCGGCCCTTTCAAGGTCGAGGTCGACCTGATGCAGCCGCTCGATATTGACAAAAAACCAGCCGTGCACACCACGCCGCTCAACCATGTCGGCCTGTGGATCGACGACCTGCCAAAGGCTGTTGAATGGCTGACAGCGCAGGGCGTGCGCTTTGCACCCGGCGGCATACGCAAGGGCGCAGCGGGCTATGACATCTGCTTCATGCATCCCAAGGCGAATGATGAATTCCCGATTGCGGGCGAGGGTGTGCTGATTGAAATGGTGCAGGCACCGTCTGAGGTGATCAAGGCCTTTGCGGCTATGGGGTAGTTGACAGGGTTGTTGTTGGTTCGGGCAGCTCCGGCACGCATGGTGGTTTGCTGGCGGGTTTTCTGGGTAACCACGTCAACATCCCCATTGTCGGCATAGGTGTGAGCCGCGACCCGGCAGACCAGGACCCGCTGGTGCACAAGGATGCGCAGGCCGTCGCCGATTTGCTGGGCCTGGAGATGACGGTGCCGCGTACTGAGGCGATTTTGCTGGACCCGGTCTACACCGGCAAGATCATGGCGGGCCTGATTGGCCTGGCGCGCAAGGGGCACTTTGCAAAGACCGAAAACGTGCTGTTCATACACACCGGCGGTGCGCCCTCCCTGCATGCTTATGAGGCCGAAGTGCTTGGCTTGAAGGCCTTGCCGGGTTGATGGACTGAGGGATTCACCCGAGAGCGCTAGTGGATGGTTGAGGCTTAAACTGGTCTGGCCCCCTTGACCGTTGTCGCGGTGCCGCGGAGGGCAAGGAGACGCACTTGCAGCCAACCAACGTAGCCAGGCCCTCGTATTTCCACAAGGTCGTCGATTGCCAGTGGGCCTGTCCGGCCCACACCCCCGTTCCAGAATACATACGCCTGATTGGCCAGGGCCGCTACAGCGATGCCTACATGGTCAACTGGGTCTCGAATGTCTTTCCCGGCATTCTGGGCCGAACCTGCGACCGGCCGTGTGAGCCGGCATGCAGGCGCAGCCGGGTCGAGGAGGGCGGTGGTGAGCAGCCCGAGCCGGTGGCGATTTGCCGTCTCAAGCGTGTAGCAGCCGACATGAAAAGCGACGTCAGCAAGCGCATGCCCAGGCTGTCGCCGAAAAACGGCAAACGCATTGCCTGCATAGGCGCCGGTCCGGCCTCGCTCACGGTGGCGCGTGACCTGGCGCCGCTGGGTTACGAGGTCACGGTGTTTGATGGCGAGGCCAAGGCCGGCGGTTTTATCCGCACGCAGATCCCGCGCTTTCGCCTGCCTGAGTCGGTGATAGACGAAGAGACCGGCTACATCCTCGATCTTGGCGTGACTTTCAAAAGCGGCCAGCGCATCGAGTCCATGAAGGGCTTGCTGGAAGACCAGACCGGTGGGGGCTACGACGCAGTATTTGTAGGCTGCGGCGCACCGCGCGGGCGTGACCTGGAGCTTCCCGGCCGCAGGGAGATCGCCGACAACATCCATATCGGCATCGACTGGCTGGCGTCCGTGTCCTTCGGCCACATCACGGCCATCGGCAAGCGTGTGATTGTGCTCGGTGGAGGCAATACGGCGATGGACTGCTGCCGCTCGGCGCGGCGCCTGGGTGGCAGCGATGTGAAGGTGATTGTGCGCAGCGGCTTCGATGAAATGAAGGCCTCGCCCTGGGAAAAGGAAGACGCCCAGCACGAAGGCATTCCCATCATCAACTTCCACGTGCCCAAGTCTTTTGAGCACAAGAATGGCCAATTGACCGGCATGACTTTCGAAGTGGTCAAGGCGGTGTATGACGCCCAAGGCAAGCGCAGCCTGGTGCCGACCGGCGAGCCGGATGTGCTGGTTGGATGTGATGCTGTACTGATTGCCGTGGGCCAGGAAAACGCCTTTCCATGGATAGAGCGTGACAGCGGCATCAGTTTCGACAAACACGGTTTGCCGGTGCTGGGCAAAGAGACTTTTCAGTCCACCGTGAGCAAGGTGTTTTTTGGCGGTGACTCGGCCCTGGGCCCGAAAAATATCATCACGGCGGTGGCGCACGGGCATGAGGCGGCGGTGTCGATTGACCGCTTCCTCAATGGCGAAGACATTGGCCAGCGGCCCGACCCCATGACCAACCTGATGTCCACCAAGATGGGCATCCATGAGTGGAGTTACGACAACGACACGTCGAATGACGCGCGCTTCAAGGTGCCCTGGGCCAAGGCCGAAGTGGCGCTGGCCAATATCCGGGTAGAGGTGGAACTGGGTTTTGATGCCGCCACGGCCTTCAAGGAGGCCGGGCGCTGCCTGAACTGCGATGTGCAGACGGTGTTCACCGCGCCGGCCTGTATCGAGTGTGACGCCTGCGTTGATATTTGCCCGATGGACTGCATCAGCTTTACCGAAAACGGTGATGAGGCCGACTTGCGCAGCCACCTGAAGGCGCCTGCGCTGAACCTGGCGCAAGACCTTTATGTTTCGGGTGGACTCAAGACCGGGCGGGTCATGGTCAAGGACGAAGATGTCTGCCTGCACTGCGGCCTGTGCGCCGAGCGCTGCCCGACCGGCGCCTGGGACATGCAGAAGTTTTTGCTGCAGACCACCCAGGCCGGGCCGGCGTGTCGTGATTCGAACCAGCCCGCGATGCGCAATGGGGAGGTGCCGGCATGAAACGCATTGAAGCCGTCAACGACTTTGTCATCAAGTTCGCCAATGTCAATGGCTCGGGCTCGGCCTCGGCCAATGAGTTGTTTGCCAAGGCCATTTTGCGCATGGGTGTGCCGGTCAGCCCGCGCAATATCTTTCCCAGCAACATCCAGGGCCTGCCGACCTGGTACGAGGCGCGTGTCAGCGACAGGGGTTACCAGGGCCGGCGCGGCGGCATAGACATGATGGTGGCCATGAACCCGCAAACCTGGGACGCCGATGTGGCCGAACTGGAGCCGGGCGGCTACCTGTTCTACGACAGCACGCGGCCCTTGCCGCCGGACAAATTTCGCAACGACATCCATGTGATCGGCATGCCGTTGACGGAGATTTCCAATGCGGTGTATTCAGACCCGCGCCAGCGCCAGCTTTTCAAGAACATCATTTACGTGGGTGCCCTGTCGGTGCTGCTGCAGATAGAGGCTGAGGTGCTTGAGAAACTGTTTGCCGAGCAGTACAAAGGCAAGGAAAAATTGCTGGCCTCGAATGTGCAGGCCCTGCACCTGGGGCGCGACTTTGCCAGCGAACACCTGCAGGCGCCGCTGGGCATTCGTGTGCAGCGCAGCGACAAGGTGGGCAACAAAATCTTTGTCGATGGCAACAGCGCGGCGGCGCTGGGCTGTGTGTACGGCGGTGCCACGGTGGCGGCGTGGTACCCGATCACGCCGTCGTCGTCGGTGGCCGAAGCCTTTCAGTCCTACTGCGCCAAATACCGGGTTGATCCAGTCACCGGCCAGAACAACTACGCCATCGTGCAGGCTGAAGACGAGATCGCCTCCATAGGCATGGTGGTGGGTGCTGGCTGGAACGGCGCCCGCGCCTTCACCACCACCTCGGGGCCCGGTGTGTCGCTGATGACGGAATTTATCGGGCTGGCCTACTTTGCAGAGATACCGGTCACCATTATCAACGTGCAGCGCGGCGGGCCATCGACCGGCATGCCGACGCGCACCCAGCAGGCTGACCTGATCTCCTGCGCTTATGCCTCGCACGGTGACACCAAACACGTGCTGCTCCTGCCCGAAGACCCGCATGAATGTTTTGAACATGCGGCGGCGGCGCTGGACCTGGCGGACCGGCTGCAAACGCCGGTGTTTGTGATGACCGATCTCGATATCGGCATGAACCAGCGCCTGTGTGAACCCTTTAGCTGGGATGACAGCCGCAGCTACGACCACGGCAAGGTGATGACTGCCGAAGAGCTGGAGGCCGGCAAGGATTTCGGCCGCTACAAGGATGTTGATGGCGACGGCATACCCTGGCGCACCTTGCCGGGCACCCACCCGAGCAAAGGCAGTTATTTCACGCGCGGCACCACACGCAATGCCTACGCGCAGTACTCGGAACGCGGCCCCGACTACATCTATAACGTGCAGCGGCTTTTGAAAAAGTTCGAGACCGCCGCCACTCTGGTGCCGCAGCCGGTGTTGCGCCCCGCCGCGCGCAAGACCCGACTGGGGGTTATTTATTTCGGCTCCACCAGCCCGGCCATGCACGAAGCGCTGGAGGTGCTGACCGAGTCCGGCATACACCTGGACGCCCTGCGGCTGCGGGCCTTTCCGTTTCCGGCCAGTGTTGCGCAGTTCCTGGCCGAGCATGAAGAAGTGTTTGTGGTCGAACAAAACCGCGATGCTCAAATGCACTGCCTGCTGGTCAATGAACTGGCTGTTGATCCGGCGCGGCTGGTGCGGGTGCTGCATTACGACGGCACGCCCATCACGGCGCGCTTTATCACCCGGGCCATCACGCAACATGTGCATGCCGAGGTGGTGACGCCTCATCGCAAAACCAGGGAAGGCGCGTTATGACTTATCTGGCCAAACCCAGGCTTCATCATCCTTCACTGACCGCCAACAAGGTCGGCTACACCCGGCGCGATTACGAAGGGAAAATCTCCACGCTGTGCGCGGGTTGCGGGCACGACTCGATCTCGGCCGCCATCATCCAGGCTTGCTGGGAGCTGGACATCGAACCACACCGTGTCGCCAAACTCTCGGGCATAGGCTGCAGCTCCAAGACGCCGGATTATTTTCTCGGCGCCTCGCATGGTTTCAACACGGTTCACGGACGCATGCCCTCGGTGCTGACCGGCGCCAACCTGGCCAACCGCGACCTGCTTTACATGGGTGTGTCGGGCGATGGCGACTCGGCGTCGATTGGCCTGGGCCAGTTTGCCCACGCCATGCGGCGCGGCGTCAACATGGTCTACATCGTCGAGAACAACGGCGTCTACGGCCTGACCAAGGGGCAGTTTTCGGCCACGGCCGACCAGGGCTCGAAAAGCAAGAAGGGCGTGGTCAACAGCGACAGCCCGGTGGACCTGGTGGGCATCGCCCTGCAATTGGGCGCGACCTACGTGGGCCGCGGTTTTTCGGGTGACAAGGCGCAACTGGTGCCGCTGATCAAGGGCGCCATAGGCCACGGCGGCGCGGCTTTTATCGATGTCATCAGTCCCTGCGTGGCATTTAACAACCATGCTGGCAGCACCAAAAGCTATGACTATGTGCGCGAACACAACGAGTCGGTCAGCCGTATCGATTTCATCAGCACGCGCGACGAGATCACCACAAGTTATGCGCCTGGCGAGGTGGTCGATGTGCAGCAGCACGACGGCCTGACCCTGCGCCTGCGCAAGCTGCACAGCGCTTACGACCCGACCGACCGCATCGCGGCGATGAACCACGTGCTGGCGCACCAGGCCAAAGGCGAGGTGGTGACGGGCTTGCTGTATGTGGATGGCGCGGCCGGTGATTTGCACCAGGCGCTCAATACGAGCGCCACGCCGCTCAACAAGCTGGGCAGCCGGGAGCTCAGTCCCGGCGCGAAGGTGCTGGACAAGCTGAACGCGGCCCTGCGTTAGGGCTTGCTGCTGCCGCGGCGTGCCTTGGCCTGGGCCAGGGCGGCTTCTATGATGCTGCGCTTGCGTTCCTGCCCGTTCTTTCCGGCATCGGGGTTGGCGGGGTGCTCCGCTGGTGCGGCAGCGCTGGTTTTTTCGGGGTTTTGAGGCTTTTTAGGCCCTTGGCCCTTGCCGGATGTGCGCCGCAAGCTATGAATTTCATAGCGGTTTTGGGCCAGCGCCGCGTCTGCGCCAGACCATGCGGCCCAGCCGGTGCGCTCGCCGGTGACGTTTTCCAGGCTGATGCAATCGACCGGACAGACCGGAATGCACAACTCGCAGCCGGTGCAATAGGGCTCGATGACGGTGTGCATCATCTTGTTGCTGCCCAGGATGGCGTCGGTTGGGCAGACGGGCAGGCACAAGGTGCAGCCTATGCACCAGGCCTCGTCGATGACGGCGACGGAACGCGGGCCTTCGCTGCCGTTGGCGGGGTTCAGGGGCAGGGCGGGTTGGCCGGTGATGGCCGCCAGGCGCTCAACGCCTTCCGCGCCGCCGGGCGGGCACTGGTTGATGGCGGCCTCACCGCCCGCAACGGCCTGCGCGTAGGCCGCGCAGTCGCGGTAGCCGCAGCGCGTGCACTGCGTTTGCGGCAACGCGGCGTAAATGCGGCTGAAAAGAGTGCTTTTGTCTGTGGCGTTCACCCGGCTATTGTCGGGCAGTCCGCCGGACACACTGCAAATTAACTGCTGCGTGCCGTCTTTGCTGCGGCGCGTTTGGCGGCCGGTTTGACGATAGCTTTGGCCGCCGGTTTTGGGGTAGCGCGCGGTGCGGGTTTTGCTACTCTTTTGATAGCTGCCTGCGCAGGCTTCTTCGGGGCCGGGACCTGGTTATGCTCAAGAATAAAGGCTTTGAGCTGCGGGTAGACCAGTTCGCGCCAGCGGCGGCCGCTGAAAATGCCGTAGTGGCCCGCGCCCTTGACTTCGAAGTGGGTTTTCTGGCCGGCAGGCACGCCGCTGCACATGTCGAGTGCTGCGCGGGTCTGGCCCGAGCCCGAAATGTCGTCGAGTTCGCCCTCAACCGTCATGACGGCGGTGTTTTTGATGTCTGCGGGTTTGACGCGCTCGACTTTGCCGTCCACCGATTTAACGTCCCAGGTGCCATTGACGAGCTGGAATTCCTGGAACACCGTCTTGATGGTTTCCAGGTAGTAATCGGCGTCCATGTCGAGCACGGCGTTGTA
>JAZKCE010000043.1:0-30929 GCA_040388255.1 Pseudomonadota bacterium
CGCCGACGTTGTCGCCGACGTTGTCGGCAATCACCGCCGGGTTGCGCGGGTCGTCTTCCGGAATGCCGGCCTCGACCTTGCCCACCAGGTCGGCGCCGACGTCAGCGCCCTTGGTGAAGATGCCGCCGCCTAGGCGGGCGAAGATGGAGATCAGCGACGAGCCGAAGGCAAAGCCGATCAGCGGGTTCAGCAGGCTGGCCAGCTTCACGTCGGGCGTGTAGTTGCCATTGCCGGCCAGGAACCAGTAAAAGGCCGTGACGCCCAGCAGGCCCAGGCCCACCACCAGCATGCCGGTGATGGCGCCGCCGCGGAAGGCGACGTCCAGGGCGGGGCCAATGCCGCGGGTGGCGGCCTGTGCGGTACGCACATTGGCGCGCACCGACACGTTCATGCCGATAAAGCCGCAGGCGCCCGAGAGGACCGCGCCGACGACAAAGCCGACGGCAGTCTTGCCGTCGAGGAAGAGTCCGATCAGGATCGCCAGCACGACGCCGACGATGGCGATGGTTTTGTATTGGCGCGCCAGATAGGCGGCGGCGCCGGTCTGGATGGCGGCTGCAATCTCCTGCATGCGCGCATTGCCTGCGTCCTGGGAAAGAATCCAGCTGCGTGCCCAGATGCCGTAAACCACGGCGATAAGTCCGCAGACCAGCGCAAGGATGAGCGCCGAGTTGCCTGTCATACCTGACATATGAAAATCTCCTAGTTGTTTTTCGCTTGGAGGGGATAACAACGCTAGCTAATGGTCGTGACCCCCGCTGCGTTGCTTCCTCGCTGCTTCCAACATGCTGTGGAGACGATTGGCCAACCTCTGAAATTTAACGCCAAAATGTGACAACTTGGGGCGTCGTAAGGTCTGAATCAGTAAAATGAGGGTAAATACCGAGCGTTCATCGCTGGCGGCCACCGCTGCGATCAAGTCCCTGGTACCCGTTTTCTTTTTACCCTCAACCCAAAGCGACCATGTCCCTCGAAAAAGTTTCCCCCGGAAAAAACGTTCCTGAGTCCTTCAACGTCATCATCGAAATCCCGATGAACGCCGACCCGGTGAAGTACGAGGTGGACAAGGAGTCCGGCGCGATTTTTGTGGACCGCTTCATGAGCACGTCCATGCACTACCCGACCAACTACGGTTACGTGCCCAAGACCATCAGCGGCGACGGTGACCCGGTCGACGTGCTGGTGATCACGCCCGTGCCGCTGATCCCCGGTGTGGTCGTGACCTGCCGCGCGATCGGCATTTTGAAGATGACCGACGAAGCCGGCGAAGACGGCAAGGTGCTGGCCGTGCCCATAGACAAGAAGTGCTCGCTCTACACCCAGTGGCAAAAGCCGGAAGACATGAACCCGCTGCGCCTGAAAACCATTGCCCACTTTTTTGAACACTACAAGGACCTCGAAGAAGGCAAGTGGGTCAAGGTGCAGGGCTGGGAAGGCCCGGACGCCGCCAAAAAGGAAATCACCGACGGCATCGCCAACTACGCCAAGGCGAACGCCTGATTTTGGCTTTTTGGGGGCCCGTTTTCCCTGTCTAATGGAAAAATGGGCCACGGCCGCCGTCCAATGGGCGCGGCCAGCTATCAAAAACGTAGCTAACCGGCCGTTGCCTGCCGCAGCGATTTCAGCGCTGCGTGTTTTGTGATGAAGCGAAAGACGTCATCCAGCCGTGTCGTCCGGCTGATGGCCGGCGGGGCTGACGTGAAGGCTTCATCCGGCCCCAGGCACATCACAGGTTTGGCATAACGCAGGGCCAGCCTTATCTCGTCCAGGGTGCCTTGCCCGCCGGGCAGGGCGATGACGATGTCGCTTGTCAAAACATTGACATGGTTGCGGCTCAATGATTCCGCTGGGGCAGCCGCCTCTTTGCGCGGCAGCGGGGTCAGTATCGGCAGGTCTATAAAAGGATTCGGGTAGCCGGCCAGCGCCACAAAGCCAAGCTGCGCGTCCGCCCTGGTGGGGACTATGCCTATGGAGCGGCCGGTTCGGCCTGCCGTGTCCGAAAACGCCCGAGCGACGGAAAACATCACGCCTTTGCCGGCACCGGTCAACAGGTCATGGCCTGTGCTTGCAAGCCACGCGCCCAACGGCGCGGCAAATTCCTCCCATTGCTCGGTTCCCGAGCCCATGACGCCAACGATAGCCATCGCTAAATCCTTTGAATCAAGGGTTACCACCAAGATGGAGGCCGCAAAAAGTATTTTGTATCTAAAAATAGACTGGTATCATTTATGGTACATCGCAAAGTTCTATTTACCTGGTGGAGCGCGGGATTTACCGGCGTTTTATGGATCTTCAAAGAAAAGTCGACATAACAGGAGACGATCAATATGGACACAAATATGAAACTATCAGCGTCAAGCGCCAGCACCGACGCAGGCCAAACCTCTGAACAGGTGAGCAGCTATGGCTGGAAGGCCATGATGGGCTCGGCCATTGGGTATGCCATGGACGGTTTTGACCTTCTTATCCTTGGTTTCATGTTGTCGGCGATTTCTGCCGACCTCAAGCTGACGCCGGGACAGGCCGGCTCGCTGGTGACATGGACGCTGGTGGGCGCGGTTTTCGGCGGCATTGTCTTCGGCGCGTTGAGTGACCGTTTTGGCCGCGTTCGCGTGCTGACCTGGACGATTGTGCTGTTTGCCGTTTTCACCGGCCTGTGCGCGTTTGCGCAAGGCTACTGGGACCTGCTGATTTACCGCACGGTTGCCGGCTTCGGGCTGGGCGGTGAGTTTGGCATCGGCATGGCGCTGGCCGCCGAAGCCTGGCCTGCCAAGCACCGTGCCCGGGTGTCCTCTTATGTGGCGCTGGGCTGGCAATGCGGTGTGCTCGCCGCAGCGATGCTGACGCCACTGTTGCTGCCGGTGATTGGCTGGCGCGGCATGTTCCTGGTGGGCGTGGTTC
This sequence comes from Pseudomonadota bacterium, assembly GCA_040388255.1. Classification (GTDB taxonomy): domain Bacteria; phylum Pseudomonadota; class Gammaproteobacteria; order Burkholderiales; family Burkholderiaceae_C; genus Polaromonas. Next base: position 2,902 of record JAZKCE010000043.1, read on the forward strand.
CCGCCATCGTCGCCTGGGTGATCCGCAACCGGCTGCACGAGCCTGAAGTGTTTGTCCGCAGCAGCGCCAAAAAGAAATCAACCCTGGAAGCCTTCAAGCTGCTGGTCAAGGACAAGGCCACCACCAAGGTCAGCCTGGGCATTGCCGTGCTGTGTTCGGTGCAGAACTTCGGTTACTACGGCATCATGATCTGGATGCCCAGCTTTTTGTCCAAGCAGCTCGGCTTCAACCTGACCAAGTCCGCCGTGTGGACCTCTGTCACCATACTCGGCATGATGGCCGGTATCTGGGTGTTTGGCCAGCTGGCCGACCGCATTGGCCGCAAACCCAGCTTCCTGCTGTTCCAGGCTGGTGCCGTGGTCATGGTGCTGGTTTACTCCCAACTGACCGATCCGAATGTCATGCTCTGGGCCGGTGCGGTGCTGGGCATGTTTGTCAATGGCATGCTGGGTGGTTACGGCGCGCTGATGTCCGAGGCCTATCCCACCGCAGCGCGGGCCACGGCGCAGAACGTGCTGTTCAACATAGGCCGCGGTGTCGGTGGTTTTGGCCCGGTGGTGGTAGGCGCATTGGCCGCCACCTATTCGTTCCAGATCGCGATCGGCCTGCTTGCCGCCATCTACGTCATCGACATGCTGGCCACCGCATTCCTGATTCCGGAACTCAAGGGCGCGGAGCTCGAATAAGCCTGGCGCCCAGCCTGAACAAGCGATCTTCAAACATCAATAAACCCATCATGGACACCTCTGTGTGCGCAGCGCCATTCGCTGCTACTGTGGCGACCCATCGCTGCGAAGTTGCCGAGCATCGCTGGGTCAACAGCCGCTACCGTTATTTGCGGCTGGAGTCGACTGCCGATCTTGCGGGCAGCACCCGCTCCGGGCAGTTCTACCAGCTCCGCTGCCCGACGACAAACGCGCTGCAGCCTTTTCTGCTCAGGCCCATGAGTGTTTATGGTGTCGGTCCGGCCAGCGGGTCCATAGAGTTTCTATACAACGTCACCGGCGTGGGTACGGCCGCGCTGGCCACGCTGGAGGTCGGCAGCTCGATGGAAATCGTCGGCCCGCTGGGCAATACCTTTGAGTTCGATGCGTCGTTTAAGCGTGTGATGGTGGTGGCCCGCGGTGTGGGTCTGGCCACCATGGCGCCGCTGCTCAAGGATGCCGGCCTGGCCGGTGTTGCCGTGACGGCGCTGATGTCGGCACGCTCGCCGGGCGACCTGATGCGCGATGAATTTCTGCGTGGTGTCGAGGCTGATGTACACAGCGTTTTCGACAGTGATGGCAGCTCGTCGGTCGAAAACGTCGAGACACTGCTGCGTGAACTGATAGAGCGGCAGCAACCCGACGTGGTCTATACCTGCGGCTCGCACCGCCTGCTCATGCTGCTGCAACGCGTTCTTGCAGACTTCCCTCAAGTCCGTGGGGAAGTCGCCATGGAGCAGCGCATGGCCTGCGGCATGGGCGTGTGCCTGTCCTGCGTGCGCATGTTCGACACGCCGACCGGCAAACATTTCAAGCGGGTCTGCCGTGAAGGCCCGGTGTTCCCGATTCGTGAAGTTGTGGGGGAGGTGGAATTTGGCTGATCTGTCCGTCAAGGTAGGCGACATCAGCCTGCAAAACCCGGTCATGCCGGCATCAGGCTGTTTTGCCATCGAGTACCAGGAGGCGCTTGATTTGAGCCGCCTGGGCGCGCTGGTCATCAAGAGCGTGTCGCCGAAAAGCCGGGCCGGCAACCCGACCCCGCGTGTTGCCGAAACCCATGGTGGCATGCTCAATTCCATAGGCATCCCGAGCAAAGGCCTGGACTATTACCGGCGCGAAGTCTTGCCGGCCTACACGGCCTTTGGCACGCCCGTGGTGGTGTCCATCTCGGCCGATACGGTCGATGAGTTTGCCGATGCCTGTGCGGAAATGTCGCTGCCGGAAGTGGCGGTGATCGAGGCGAATATTTCCTGCCCCAACCTGGAAGCCGACGGCATGGCTTTTGCCATGTCGCCGGACACGACCTACAAGGTGGTCAGCGCGATACGCGGCAGGACCAAACACCCGTTCTGGGTCAAGCTGACGCCCAATGCCTCCAACATCGCGGCGGTCGCCAAGGCGGCCGAAGAGGCCGGAGCCGATGCCATCGTCATGGGCAACACCATCCTGGGCATGGCCATCGACGTGCGTACCCGCAAACCCAAACTTGGCAACGTGATGGGCGGCCTGTCCGGCCCCGCGATCAAGCCGATTGCCCTGCGCCTGGTGCACCAGTGTTACAGGGCCGTGCGTGTGCCCATCATTGGCTGCGGCGGGATCAGCAGCGCGGAAGACGCGATTGAGTTCATGCTTGCCGGCGCCAGCGCCGTCCAGGTGGGCACGGCCTCGTTTCTGGACCCCGGCATCATGAGCAAAATTATTGACGGGCTGCAGGCCTATTGCATGGAGATGGGTGTCCAACAACTGCGGGAACTCACGGGGCAGGTCAAGCTTGACCGCCAGTTGACGGATCGCTGGCTGCGTTTTGCGCAGCAATCAGGTTGATATCGGGTTGATGTTTTATGAGCATTCTTGAACTAAGACCCGTTGCCGAGCATCTGCTGGATGCTGTCCGAAGCCTGTCTGCCGATGGCGTGGGTGTGACCCGTGCATCGTATGGCGCGGGCGAAACCGCCGCCGCCGACTTCCTGCGCGGCTTTGCCGAAAAGGAAGGCCTACAGGTCGCCAATGACAGGGCCGGCAACATTGTGTTCAGTCTGCCGGGCGCGGGCTTACAAGCCGGCGTGTGGATTGGCTCGCACCTCGATTCGGTGCCGCAGGGCGGAAATTACGACGGGCTGGCTGGTGTGGTCGCCGGGCTGCTGTGTTTGCTGCGGCAAAAAAGCACGGGTGCGGCGCCTGTCACGCCTTTGCGGGTGATAGGTTTCAGGGGTGAGGAAAGCGCCTGGTTCGGCAAGGCCTACATAGGCTCGGGCGCGCTGTTCGGCAAGGTCACGCCGGAAGACCTGGAGCTTAAACAGCGCACTACACAACAGTCCCTGGCCGAATGCATGGCCGAAGTCGGCGCCGATGTGGCAGCGATCCGCGCACAGGAACACCTGCTGGACCTCAGCCAGGTCAGCAGCTACCTTGAACTGCATATCGAGCAGGGCCCGGTCATGGTGGCAAAGGAGCTGCCGCTGGCGGTGGTTTCCGGCATACGCGGTAATGTCCGGCACAACCGGATAGTTTGTATCGGCGAGGCCGGGCACTCGGGCGTGGTGCCGCGCTGGTTGCGCCGCGATGCCATGTTTGCGGTTGCCGACCTGATCATCCGCCTGGACGACCACTGGCGCGTTTTACTGGAACGCGGCACCGACCTGGTGGTGACGGCGGGCGTGGTGATGACAGATCCGGCAGAACATTCGATCTCGCGCATTCCCGGGCGCGTGAGCTTCAGTTTTGAAGCCCGCAGCAAGAGCCCGGATACGCTGGAAGCGTTTTACCAGTTGATGCAGGCCGAGTGCAAGGCGATCTCGCGCGAACGCCAGGTCCGCTTCGAGTTTGACCGGCGCCAGCGTTCCGACCCGGCCCAGATGGACCCGGCGGTGTGCGCCGTGCTGGCCGACGCCTGCCGGGCGCGTGGCACCACCTTTGACGTCATTCCCAGCGGTGCCGGCCACGATGCCTCGCTGTTTGCCAATGCCGGTATTCCTGCGGGCATGCTGTTTATCCGCAACCAGAACGGCTCGCACAACCCGGATGAAGCCATGGAAATGGACGACTTCATGCTGGGTGTGCAGGTGCTGGATGATGCGGTGGAAAAACTCGCAGGCGCCGGCGCGCGGTAAGGAGCCAGGCCATGGCACCGTCGATCACGATTCGCCGCCCGGACGACTTTCACCTGCACCTGCGTGACGGCGACATGCTCGCCTCGGTGGTGGCGCATTCTGCGCGCCAGTTTGCGCGGGCCATGGTGATGCCCAACCTCAAGCCGCCGGTCACGACGCTGGAACAAGGCCGCGCCTACCGGGCCAGAATCCTGGCCAGCCTCGGCCAGTCGCATGACTTCCAGCCCTTGATGGCGAGTTATCTTTGTGACGGAACAGATCCGCAGCTTGTGCGCCAGGGTTTCGAGGAAGGCGTGTTTGCCGCCGTCAAGCTCTACCCGGCAGGCGCGACAACCCATTCCGAATACGGCGTCACGTCCATCGCAAAAATCAGCCGGGTGCTGGAGGTGATGCAGCACCTGGGCATGCCGCTCTTGCTGCACGGTGAAAGCACGGCGCCCGAGGTGGATGTGTTTGACCGCGAAGCCGTGTTTATCGACCGCGTGCTCCAGCCCTTGCTCAGGGACTTTCCGGCGCTCAAGGTGGTGCTGGAACACATCACGACTCTGGAGGCCGCGCAGTTTGTCGCGGGCGAGGGCAGTGGCCGCCTGGCGGCAACGCTGACGCCGCAGCACCTGATGTTCAACCGCAATGCGATGTTTGCCGGTGGTTTGCGGCCGCATTTTTATTGCCTGCCGGTGCTCAAGCGCGAAAAACATCGCCTGGCCCTGCGCCAGGCCGCAATCTCCGGTGCCGCCTGCTTTTTCCTCGGCACCGATTCGGCGCCGCATGAGCGCTCATTAAAAGAGGCGGCCTGCGGCTGTGCCGGCATTTTCAGCGCCCCGGTTGCATTGCAGGCCTACGCCACGGTGTTTGACGAAGAGGGTGCGCTGGACAGGCTTGAAGCCTTTGCCAGTGTTAACGGTGCGCGTTTTTACGGGCTGCCGTTGAACGATGGCACGGTGACGCTGAGCAAAGAGCCTTGTGACATTGCGCAGGAACTGGCCTGTGGCAAGGGCGGCGCTGTCCATCCTTTTCTCGGCGGTGCGCACCTGCCCTGGTGTTTTGTGGCGGGGCATGCGCGCAGTATCGAGGAAACGGGCAAAACGGGCATTGTGAAATGAGACACTGTCGGGTCTGTTTTTGCCAATTTGCCCGTCCTCAGGCTGCGGGCCATCCATACCTGCCTTATTGCACATGAACGCTTCCTCATCCATTGACTACGCCGCGCTGGGCGACCGGCTAAGGGCCTACCGCGTGGGCGCATCGCTGCAGGCCGAAGATGTCGCTGAATCGCTGGGGGTGTCGCGCGCCGTGGTGTACCGCATGGAAAAAGGCGAAATCGTCAAGATCGAAACCGTTGAGCGCCTGGCCCAGCTGCTGGGCACCTCACTGGCCTCGCTGCTGGGGGTGGAGGTCGAGTACTACGCCAATTTCCTGAGTTTTTTTGAGCGCATGCGCCAGCTTGAGCAAAGCGCGGACCGCATCATGGCGCACTTCGAACCGATTTCGCTGTTGCTGACCTCGGGTGATTACCTGAACTACCTCAGGCTCATGTTGCTGGAAACGCTGCCGCAGGGCGACGCACCATCAGGTAAACCAGGCAGTGACGAGGCCATCCGCGTCAAGGAAATCGACCAGCTGGTGCAGATCCTGCAGGAGCGCAAAGCCGCATTCGCACAACGCCGTCCGGGCATCGTGAGCCTGGTCGGTCTGCGTGACCTTGAACGGTTTTTGCACACCGGCCTGGTGGGCCGCCTGGGCCTGCCCGAAGCGCTGCACAAGGAGCGCATCCAGGCTGCCCGCCAGGAGATCGAACGCATTGCGGACCTGATGGAGGCCGAGCCCATGCATGTGCAGGTCGGCCTGGTCGATGATGCGATGCCGTCTTCGACATTCCAGCTGTTTCAGGGCGCCAGCCGCTCCGTGCTGGCCCTGAGTCCTTTCCGGCTTGGTGAGCTGCCGAATGTGCGCAACGGCATTGCCACCGTCACGGCATCGCCCGAGGCCGTGAAGTTGTATGAACAGATGATTGAGCGGCTCTGGAAGGCCTCCTACAAAGGCAAGGCCGGTGCCGAGCGCCTGCGCAAGCTGCTTGCCCGGCCGTAGATCGTCACATTCAAAATACCCCCGAGAAAGACCTCCAGATGGCGTTTTATCCCAGTTCAGAGATTTCGAAAAATGTGGCCCGCATACTGCTGGACAGCGGCTGCGTGCAGGTTCGTACGGAAGAACCGTTTCGTTTGCCGTCCGGCTGGGCCAGCCCTGTGTATATCGATTGCCGTCGCCTGATCTCCTTTCCGGCGGCCCGCCGCGAACTGCTTGAGCAGGGCTTGGACCTGCTCAGGCAGCGCGGCTGTCTTGAGGGTGTTGATTCGGTTGCCGGCGCCGAGGCCAGCGGCATTGCCTTTGCCGCCTGGATGGCGGATGAGCTCGGTTTGCCCCTGCAATATGTGCGCAAGCAAACCCGCGGGATCGGCCACGGCAGCCAGGTGGTTGGCGTGACGCCGCCGGCCAGCCGTGTGCTGCTGGTGGACGACATGGTGGCCGGCGGTACTTCAAAAGCCAACTTCCTCAGTGCCATCGCCTCGGCGGGCGCCAGAGTCAAGGACATCTTTGTGATTTTTGACTACGGCACTTTTCCGGTCGGGGAGTTGCTGGCGCCTTTCGGTGTGGCGCTGCATTCGCTGGCGACCTGGGCCGATATCCTGGCGGTCGGGCGGGACAGCGGCCATCTGGATGCCGGCGCCGTGGCCGAGCTGGAGGCTTTTCTTGCCAATCCCGCGCAGTGGTCTTCTGCGCACGGCGGCATTTCAGGCATGAAGCCGGTCGTATGATGGCGCTTTGGCATCGATACAGCGTTGATAAAAGAGGTGTTGGCAATGACTTTTGACGAAGAAGCAGGCAGGTTCGAGGCGGCGGAATCCGGAACGGATTCGTTCAAGCTGCTCTACAAGGCGGCGTTTGGCCTGATGACGGAAGACCCCGCGAATGCCGCGTTCTTTTTTGTGATTGGCGTTGCGGCGCACGGCTATGTCCTGCAATATGAAGACCAGGGCGTCAGCCCGGAGTTTGCCGACAAGGCCAAGGCCATTCTTGTGGGCTTTAACAAAAAGATTGCCCAGGCGTTGGCCTCGCCGCCTGATGTCGGGCTACGCCTGCTCGGCGAGGTGACGGCGGATTACCAGTTCAACGTGCACGAGTTTTAAGCCGCCGGTACGCAATGATTTTGGCTTTCGGCCCTTGTTGGCCGGGTGCAGGCAGCTATCAAAAATATAGCGGTGGCGGCGCCGGTTTCGCTGCGCCTCAGTCAGCCCTGACAGGGGCCGGATAGATCAGGCCATGCAGGCGGCCTCCGCCTGCATGGGCCTGTGCAAATGGCCGCCACTGGCCTTCAGCCTGCGACAGCCTGTCGGCGATGGCCCACCATGCGCTGGGATTCACACCCAGGCCGATGTGGCTGGCCAGCACTTCAATGTTTTCGGTGTCCGGATTGCTTTGGCTGGGCGCCTGTATGCTGGCCTGCCAGGCCACCACGCCGTCGCTGCGCGAATAAATGCTGGTGGTGGGGACGGGCGGTGCGGCGGGCAGCTCGTAGTTTTCAGCCTCGCGCTCAATGCTGCGGCCGCTGGCCAGCTCGTAAATACGCCAGGCATTGGTCGCCTTGTGTGAGCCGGCAAACGGCGTGCCCAGCGTGATGACCGTGCGCACCATGTGCGGGAACTCTTTGGCCAGTTCACGTGCATAAACACCGCCCAGGCTCCAGCCGATCAGGCTGACCTTGCGGCCCGTGCTTTCAAAGGCACGCACCAGGCGGTTTCTGGCTTCATCGAGCACGCCGGCGCGCGGGCCAAAGTTAAAACCCTGCTCCCAGCCCCAGGGCGTGTAGTTCAGCGATTGCAGGTAGTGGCGCAGCGGTATGGTCGATACGTCATTGGCCGACAGGCCTGGAAACACCATCACCGCATGGCCATCGCCCTTGGGGGCGCGCGCCAGCAGCGGCCACGAGGGCAGCAGCGCGCCAAACTCCCAGAAGGCCCGCAACTCCAGCGCCAGCAGCCAGGCGCTGGGCGGCTGCTCGTGTTGCACCGGGGGATTACTTTGCGATGGACTTGCGCGCGGTTTTTTTTGCTGCTGCTGGTTTTTTTGGGACTGGCTTGCCATGGCTTGAAGCATTGGGGGTTTTGGTTTTTGTGGGTCCAGAGACAGTATCAGGGCGCTTGCCGCCTTTTACAGAGGGAGGTCTCCCTAAGCCGCCTACCTGCGTCACCTTGGCGACTGGGGCGGCCGCCGGGGCCGGCGCTGCCACGGCAAGCAGCGCCTGCGCCTCTTTAAACGCCGCTTCTATCGCCTGGGCCAGGTCGTTCGCATGCGGCAGGGCTTTTTTGTCGGCAATGATGCCGAAGTCAACATGGCCCGCATAGGTCTGGATGGTGATGTTCAGCGCCAGCCCGTGCATGATGATGGACAGCGGGTGAAAGCTCAGGAACTGCGCGCCGGCCAGGTACAAGGGCACAGGCGTGCCCGGCACGTTGGAGATGGCCAGGTTGGCCACCATGGGCAGGCGGCTCGCCATGCCGCTTTTGCCATAGGCATTCAATGCCATTTTGGCTGCGCCGCCCACCAGCCACGGCGCCAGCAGGGAAGGGTAGTCGGTGGGCAGCAGGCCTTTGAGGCTTTGCATGGAGGCTTTTACCTTGGCGGTGGAGGCCATGATGGCATTCATGCGTCTGATCGGATGGACCAGGTGCGTGCCCAGTTCGACCAGGCTCATGCTGACCTGGTTGCCCAGCTTGCTGGCGTCTGTGGCGCCGGCTTCACGCAGCGACACGGGCATGGCCGCGACAAGTGATTTTTTCGGCAGGCTGTGGTGCTGGGTCAGGTAGTTGCGCAAGGCGGTCGAGCAGAGCCACAGCACAATGTCGTTAAACGAGCCGCCCACCGCCTTGCCCATGGCCTTGCATTCAGCCAGCGGGACGGTGGCCGTCACAAACACGCGGCCGGAAGTGATGCCGGCATTAAAGGGCGTTTGCGGCGCGAGTTTCATGGGCATCTTGGCCTTCACGCCGGTGCCGGAGCTGGCCATGGACTGTTTGGCCAAAGTGCTGCCGAAAGTGGTGGCCGCGGAGGGCAGCGATTTGGCGGCCTTGACCAGTTGGCCCAGTGAGCTCGAAAACACCGTGCCTATCATCTTGCCGAGCTTGAGGTCGGACTCCAGCTTGCGGCGCCGGCCGGGGTCGGGCGGCGGCACCTCGCGCGGCACTGGACCCAGATCAAGCAGGGCATTGGCCAACATCACGCCGCCCTTGCCGTCCAGCGCCGCATGGTGGATTTTTGAGAAAAAGCCGCCCACGATCTTGCCGCCCACGGATTCAGGCAGCTTGATGCGGTCAAAAACATAAAACTCCCAGAGCGGGAAGTTGCGGTCTATCAACTCGCCGTGCAGCTGCGCGCAAAGCTTGTGCGCCTCTGCCAGCGTCATGGGCGTAGTGCCTTTCTTGGCGGAATCTGCGCGGCGTATGTGAAAGCTGATGTCTACCGAATCGGCCTCCACCCACAGCGGGTGCCCCAGGTCCAGCGGCATGAACACCAGTTTGCGGCTGAAGACCGGCGCCAGGTGCATGCGTTTGGCCAGGTGTTTTGTCACTTCCTTGTGAAAGCTGCCCTTGAAGCCGGCAGGCAGCTCGCACAGGTTGAAAGAGCCCACATGCATGGGCATTTCAGGTGTTTCGAGGTAGAGGAAGGTGGCGTCCAGGCCGGTCAGCGATTTCATGGTGTGTCTCTCCGTGGGGAGACATTAACCGAGTAGCACTGCTTACGGCACTAGGGTTTGCCGGGGCTGTTCGTCCCCCAGCAGGTGCTGGTCTTCATCAAGGAGTCCTGCAACAGGCGTGGCTTTGGCCAGCGCCATCCAGACTCCAAAGGGGAGTTGTTGCCGCGCCTGGCGTGGTGCCGCCCTGGCGACAACAAGGCGCTGGTTTTCAAACAGCATCACGCCGCATTCCGCGGGAACCTCGTCGGCGGAAGCGATGGGCCGGCCTTTGGCATCACAACCCAGCACGTACCAGCATTCGCCACCCAGGTCGAGATAGGCCGCGCGCTTTTCAGGGCGGCGCAGGTCGCCCAGCAGGTCCGATCTGTGTACCTTGATCTCATGGACTATGGGGTCTACATACGCCTGCACCGATGTATGGCGAATGGAAAACACATCAGGCCTGGCCATGCACCAGCGCACCGGGCCGCCTTCGGTTTCCGGCGGGAGTTGCGCGCGCAGCCCCAGGCCGCGCCAGGTGACGCGGCCGGCGCGTACCATTTCAGCGGCGACATGTTCAACCAGCGCTTCGTGCTTTGACAGGGCCGACCGGTTGCGCGCGAGCGTGATGGCGAGGTAGGCCACACCCTCGTCGGTCACGCGAAGGGTTTCATGGCCTGTTGGGCTGTCCACCCTTTGCAGCATGCCGGCGGCGAGCAGTTCGATTTCCAGCAGGTCCTGACAGGGCCATCCGGCGGAGCGGTAAATTTCACGCAGGCGGCGGGCATGGGGGCGGCCAAGCGCAATTGCGGCGGGCGTACTGTCGGGCGTGGAAAGCATGGGGCTTATTTTGCCTGCGGCCTGTCAACAATGCCGAAGGCGTGGGTGATACTGGCTGGGCTCCCGTCATGGTGTCCGGACGAAAAAAAGCCGGGCAGGCCCGGCTCTTTTCAGGAGGCTGCAAAGCAGCAGATCAGAAGGCGTATTTCAGGCTCAGGGAATAAGCGTTGGCGCGAACAGTGCCGCCAGGCGCATTCTTGGCCATTGCGCCGAAATCTTCATATTCAAGGCGTGCGGACAGGGCTGGTGTGATGTTGTAAGCCACGCCAACACCGATAAGCGCGGAAGTGGCGTTGCCGCTACCGGTGGTGCCGGAGCCATTGATCCGGTTAGCCGAAACGCCGAGCTTGCCCAGGACGGAAAAACCGGAGGTCAAAGGCAGGGTGCCCGTGCCGGCGATGCTGAATTGCGACGCTCGGAAAGAACCGGTGCCTACGCCTGCCGTCGCGACGTCGCGACGGCCCAAATCGGAGTATTGAAGCTCAAGGCCCCAGTTTGGCGTGAACTGGAATCCGCCATAGATCTTCGCCATGCCCTTGCTGGTGTTGCCACCGGTGGTGGTACCGGCGTCGAAGCCGCTGATTTTTGAGGAGCCGAGACCGGCACCAACATAGCCCTGGGCGAAAGCTGGCGCGGCAAGGCATGCTGCTGCAACTACGCAGGTGGTCAGGATTTTTTTCATTGTTGGGTTTCCCGTTTGGATGGCCTGGCGGGATGCCAAACCTGTATGTATTTTACGGTTTTGCACTAGGAGTGGGGCGCTATATTGGTGCAAAGATTTGTGGGGTCGCTCTTTCGCAACATTTTGGGATGGCCTGCTGTTTTTGCCTCGGGTGGCTGGTTTTTTCAGGCGAAAGCATTGTTGGTACTCAGGCGTCTGGTTTTCGCCTGGCCTTGAGGGGGTTGCGCCGCTCCAGGTCTTGCATATAACTGTTGATGCCCGCGCCCTCGCGCTCCAGGAAACGCTCCACCGCATCGGCAAACGAAGGATGGGCCAGCCAATGCGCGCTGGTGGTTTTCACCGGCAGCAGGGCGCGCGCCATTTTGTGCTCGCCCTGGGCGCCGCCTTCAAAGCGCTGGTAGCCGTGTTCTATGCACCAGGCCAGGGGCTGGTAGTAGCAGGCTTCAAAGTGCAGGCAGTCAACGCGGGCGAGGGCGCCCCAGTAGCGGCCATAGGCGACAAGGCCTTTTTTCGTGCCGTTCATGGCTGTAGCCCAATCAGGTTGAGCGCTGACAGCTATCAAACTTGTAGCAATCGGCTGGCGCTCGCCGTCGGAGGCGGTGTGTTCAGCCACAAAAAGCAGCCAGTTTTCGGGCATGGTGTCCTGCATGCGCTGGAAGAAGTCGCGGTTCAGGTATGGGGCGTTGCCGTGCTCGTAGTAGGTGCGTTCATAGCACTGGTAGAAAAAATCCCAGTCGCTGGTGCTGATGTCCTTGCCCAGTGACCAGCGAAAGGTAATGCCCGCTTCGGCCACCTTGCGGCGTTCCTGGCGGATTTTCTTGCGTTTTTCCTGGCTGAGCGACATCAGGAAGTCGTCGAAGTCACGAAAGGCGCGGGTGTTGTCGAGGCGATAAAGGGATGTGGAGGAAGTGGTGTCGTCGGCGGGCTCACTGTCTTTTCCAGCCGGGGCCGCGGAACCGGCTTTGCCGGGCCGCAGGCGCAGTGCCCCCTCGGGGGGCAGCGAACCACACGAAGTGGGGAGCGTGGGGGCAATATTAGTCCAATGAAACTGCACGGTATGGCGCAGCATCATTCCGGCTTCTTCACACGCGGCCACGTCGTCATCACCGGTAAACAGCAGGTGCAGCGACGAGAGTTTTTCTTCCTCGCACCAAGCCAGCAGGGCCTGGACCAGCAGGATGCGTTCCTGCGCGCTGCGCGCCAGCAGGCGTGCGCTTGGCACGGGGGTGAAAGGCGCGGCGACCAGCGCCTTGGGGTAGTAGCTCAGGCCATGCTGCTGGTAGGCGTTGGCCCAGGCCCAGTCAAAGACATATTCGCCATAGGAATGATCCTTCAGGTATAGCGCGCAGGCTGCCGCCAGTGTTTTGCCTTGCCAGAGCGTGACAAAACGCGGCGTCCAGCCGGTCTCCGGCCTGGCGCTGCCGCTCTGGTGCATGGCCGCCAGGTACTCATGGCGCATGAAGGGGTTGAGCGTGCCGTCCGGACTCTGCGCCGCCAGCAGGGCGTTCCAGTCCTTGCCGTTGACCTCCAGCGGTGAATCCAGCACGCGGATGACATAATCGTTTGAGTCGTTTTTCACGTGTTTTTCGGGGTTTTACTTCTACATGTCACTCAAAATCTGCGTTGCCCAATTGAACTACTGCGTGGGCGACATGCCGGGCAACGCACAAAAAATCATCGAAGCCGCCCGCACGGCCTACGCCGATGGCGCCCGGCTGGTGCTGACGCCTGAACTGGCGATTTGCGGTTACGCGGCGGAAGACCTGTTTTTGCGCTCGTCGTTTATCCAAGCCTGTGATGATGCCGTGAATCTGGTGGCCCGTGCGCTGGCCGGGTTAAAAGGCCTGACGGTGGTGGTGGGCACGCCTACCCACGGCGACAGCGGCCTGGGCCTGCGCACCAAAAGTGTTGAAGTGCCGCAGCGCCACAATGCGGCGAAGGTTTTGCGCGAAGGCCGCGTCATCGAAACCTACGCCAAGCGAGAGTTGCCCAATTACCAGGTGTTTGACGAACGCCGTTATTTCACGCCGGGGCAGGGCACTTGCGTGTTCCAGGCCGGCGATGGCGATGAGGCCATCAGCATTGGCCTGCTGATTTGCGAGGACGCCTGGTTTGAAGAGCCCGCACGGTTGGCCAGGGAGTCGGGCGCCGAGCTTTTGGTGGTGATCAACGCTTCGCCTTTTCATGTGGGCAAGGGCGGCGAGCGCGAGCAGATGATGCGCAGCCGGGCACAAGCCACCGGCTTGCCGCTTATCTATGCGCACCTCGTGGGCGGGCAGGACGAAATCGTGTTTGAAGGCCACTCGTTTGCCCTGCAGGCCGATGGCGCGCTGGCCGGCCGGGCCGAGAGTTTCAAGGAAAACCTGTTCACGGTCCAGGTGGAGCGGGCGCAGGCAGCTATTAAATTGATAGCGAATGTGGTGCCAGCGCGCAGCCATGAAGCCGATTTGTGGGATGCGCTGGTGCTGGGGGTGCGCGACTACCTGGGCAAAAACGGCTTTCCGGGGGCGATCCTGGGACTGTCGGGCGGCATTGACTCGGCCCTGGTGCTGGCGATTGCCGTGGATGCGCTTGGCGCCGACAAGGTGCGTACGGTGATGATGCCCTCGCCCTATACGGCCGACATTTCATGGCTGGACGCCCGAGAGATGGCTGCGCGCATGAAGGTGCGTTACGACGAGATTTCCATCATTCCCGAGTTCGAAGCCTTCAAAGCCTCGCTGGCCGGCGAATTCAAGGGCCTGAAGGAGGACACGACCGAAGAAAACATCCAGGCGCGGATTCGCGGGGTGTTCTTGATGGCGCTGTCCAACAAGTTCGGCTCCATCGTGCTGACGACTGGCAACAAGAGCGAAATGGCCACAGGTTATTGCACGCTGTACGGCGACATGGCGGGTGGTTTTGCCGTGATCAAGGACCTGCTTAAAACCACGGTCTTCAAACTGGCGCGCTGGCGCAATGAGCATGACCCCTATGGCACCGGCAGTCAGCCCATCCCCGAGCGCATCATCACGCGGCCGCCGAGCGCCGAGTTGCGCCCTGACCAGACCGACCAGGACAGCCTGCCGCCGTATGAGGTGCTGGACGCCATCCTGGAGCGCTACATGGAAAACGACCAGAGCATAGACAGCATCATCGCGGCCGGGTTTGATGCTGCCGTGGTCGAGCGCGTGACGCGGCTTATCAAGATCAACGAGTACAAGCGCCGCCAGGCCCCGGTGGGCATCCGGGTAACCCACCGGAGTTTTGGCAAGGATTGGCGCTACCCAATTACCAGTAAATTTCGTGCTTAAACTGGCTCCCACGCCTTTCACTGCAGATCCCGGTCATCCTGAGTCTGTCGAAGGACCCCCGAGGGGGCTGGCCTTGCTTGGGGCGGCCCGGCGCCGCGGCTGTTGGCCCTCGCGCCTCCATGGGCGGTCCTTTGCCATACACGCGCGTTATGCCCGACAATAATTGACAACCTACGGAGATATTTCAGTGAAACTAATTACCGCCATCCTCAAACCCTTCAAGCTCGAAGAAGTCCGCGAAGCGCTGGCTGAATGTGGCGTGACCGGCCTGACCGTGACCGAGGTCAAGGGCTTCGGTCGCCAGAAAGGCCATACCGAGCTTTACCGTGGCGCCGAGTATGTTGTCGACTTTTTACCCAAGGTCAAGGTTGAAGTCGTGGTGAAAACCGACGACGTGGACCGCTGCGTGGATGCCATCGTTCGCGCCGCCCGCACCGGCAAGATTGGGGACGGCAAGATTTTTATCACCAGCGTTGAACGCACCGTGCGCATTCGCACCGGGGAAGAAGACGAATCGGCCGTCTGAGCGGCCTCTTAGGGGCTGGACCTTGTTTGTTTGGGGCGGCGAGCTAAATCTGGTCCAGCCGGGTGGCCGTGGGCGACATGCCCGCTGCCTGTACAAGCGCTTCCAGCAAAGGCTCGGCTTCGCTGCCTGTGCGGATCAAATCCATCAGCCAGGCGTTCATGAAACCGTCTTTCACCGACGAGTTTAAAAACGCGAGCAGGTTGTCGTAGTACCCGGCCATGTTGAGCAGGCCCACGGGTTTGTCATGGTAGCCCAGCTGGCGCCAGGTCCAGGCTTCAAAAAACTCTTCCAGCGTACCGATGCCGCCGGGGAGGGCCAAAAATGCATCGGCGTGTTCGGCCATGATGCGTTTGCGCTCATGCATGGTTTCGACGATGTGCAGTTCGGTGCATCCATTGTGGGCCCATTCCTTTTCGACCAGGGCCTTGGGAATCACGCCGACCACGCGGCCGCCAGCCGCCAGCGTCGCATCGGCGAGTATGCCCATGAGCCCATTGCGGCCACCGCCATAGACGAGCTGGCCGCCGTTGCGGCCTATCCAGCGGCCCACCTGCTGCGCGACCATTGCAAATTCGGGCTGGTTGCCGGCGCGTGAGCCGCAGTAAACACAAACGGAAAAAGCGGCCTTGGTGGTTGTGGAGTGGTTGAGGTTCATACGGCAAATCTTTGGAATAAGGCCAGCGCCCAGGTGCCAGCGCACAGCAGCAGGCTGAGCAGCACGGCGGCGCTGCCCATGTCCTTGGCCCGTTTGGACAGGTCGTGCCATTCGGGGCCGATGCGGTCTATGGCCGTTTCAATCCCGGTATTGAGCAACTCGACAATCATGATGAGGATGACCGTGCCGGCAAGCAAAACGGTTTCAACCCAGTTGCGGCCAAGCCAGAAGGCGGCGGGAAGCAGCACGATGGAGGCGATGGCTTCCTGCCGGAAAGCGGTCTCAAACCAGCCTGCGCGCAAGCCCGCAAGGGAGTAGCCCAGGGCGTGCAGCACGCGGCTCAGGCCCTTGCGGTGCTTTTGGGGGTTGACGGGCGGCTTCTGGGACACATGATCGGGATGGCTGGTGGCTTCTCTCGAAGCGGAAAAAGAGGCTTGATCGGACATGGCTGTTATTGTGGCGCCGCTTTGTGGCACCTTGATGTTACTGCCGGCCGTCAGCCGTGGCCTGGTTTTTTGCGGCCAGCCTGGCCAGGCGTTTGGGGCTTTCGGGTGCGATCCAGGTGACCAGTCGGGTGCCTGCCCAGGCATCATGCCAAAACTGCTTTTGCGGATGAAAACGCGCCAGAACGGCCCAAACCGCGACCCAGCCCAAGGTCAGGACCGCGCCGTCCAGGCCCGGCAGGCCGAGCAGCCAGCTGAGTCCGAGCGGCGGCAAAAACCAGAGCCAACTCAGTACATAGCGCAGCAGGGCGCGTTGCTGGGAGATCAGGGCGCCGTGGACATCGACCACGCGGATATTCCAGGTCTTCATGGCCAGGGTCTGGCCTTTGGCCCAAAACCATACAAAGTAAATGCCAAAAACGACAAAAACAAAGGCTTGCAGGGCGTGGCGGTTGTCCAGCGCATTGCGCGTCTGGCTCAAGGTGCTGAACAGGTAGCCAGCGATAAAAACCACACCGAACATCAGCAGGCCTTCATAAACCCAACAGGCCATGCGCCTCGGGATGGACGGAATTTTATCGATGGTCACTGTTAGTTTCGTAGCGTTGGATGGCCGCCAGCGGCTGGGCATGCGGCAATTTTTGTGGGCTGCCAGTCCGGGCTCCCCTGCCTGGACAGGATGCTCAGTGCCGGGGCGAAGCAGCGGCGGTTTCAGGGGCTATTTCCCCTGCCGGAGGCTGGGGTTTGCTTGCCTGGGATGGCGCTATTTTAGGCGCAGGTTTGGCCTCTGGTTTTGTGCCGTGGGGAGGCACTGCCGCCAGTTTTTGCGGTGAGACGGGTTTGACGGCAAGCGCTGCGCCTGCGGGCCTGGGGGGAGCCTTGGCTGCCAGCTTTTGCTTTTCTTCAGGGCTCAGGGCCTGGTAGGTCTGCCACTTGGCCTTTTTCTCTTCAGGCGTCAATTGCCTGGACAATTCTTTGGTTTTTGCAAAATTAAGCCGGGCCTCTGCGCGTTGTTGCGGGCTCAGGGCAACCCATTCGTTCATGCGGCTATGCATGGTGGCCTGGCCTTCAGGCGGCAAGGAGTGGTAATTCCTGGAGATCTCCAGCCATTTGCGTTTTTGGGGTTCGTTGATGCTGTTCCAGCTCGCAGCCAGCGGCTGGAGTGTTTGTTGCTGCATGGGCGTGAGCTCAGTCCATGAAGGCCTGGAGCTTGTGGCCTTGAATGCCTTGCCGCTGGCTGCTGTACTGGCCGATGGAGCGGGTTTGCTGGCCTGGGCAAACCCAGTGGCGGGAATGAGCAGCAGCGTGCTCAACACCAGCCCAAACAACAAGAACTGCAGCCTCAAAGCCCGGGAGTCCGACGCCTTGTGCATCAATTGAAGTGGATGGCGTAAGAGCGACTGGGCATGTAAAAAGGCTGCTGGCGCGGTCATTTGAGCAGGTTTTGAGGCTGGCTTAGCGCGTGGCCTTGAGGAACTGGATAAAACCGGGGTCCGCGAAAGCAGCGGGCGGCAGCTCATCGGTCAGCAAGGCCGCATCAACCTCGGCCACTTCCTGGACGCGGTTGTCGTTTTGAACCGAATTGATGGCCAGCAACCCAACCACCAGTGCTATCAGCGGCAGCACCGAGCCAATGCGTGCCCACCAGTTCAGGCCGTCGTCAGAGCCCCAGGCCAGTGCCGCACTGCCTCCGGCGTTGACCACGCTGGCGGCCGTCTGGGTTTTGGCGATTTTGCGGTTGGAAACAGCCTGTACGCGGGCAGCACGCAGGCGCTCGGAAATGTCGTAGGGCAGGTCTACCGTGGCGGCAGACAGGTAAGAGGTGGCTTTCAGGGCGAAGCGGTCTTGCAGGACCTCGGCTCGATTTTGTAGTGAATTAGTCATAATTTGATACCTTTGGCACTCAGGGCTTTACTGAGGGCAAGAACTGCGCGCGAGCAGTGAGTTTTGACACTACCTTCCGAGCATCCCATGGCGGCGGCCGTTTCAGCCACGTCCATCTCCTCCCAGTAACGCATCAGAAAGGCTTCCCGTTGACGGCCGGGCAGCTGTTTTACCTCTACCTCTATTTCGCGCAGTATTTGAGCCCGCTCCGTGGCGTCCTGGGCGCTTTCAGTTCCCTCTGAGTCGGTTTGGGCCTCCAAAGTTTCCAAAAGATCAAAATCCCCGTCTTCCCCCGCTGACTCGAAGTCGCTCATGTTGGAGAAAAGGGCGTTGCGGGTCTTGCGGCGGCGAAACCAGTCCAGTGTGGTGTTGGACAAAATCCGCTGGAACAGCATGGGAAGCTCCGAAGCGGGCTTGTCCCCATAGCTGTGCGCCAGCTTCATCATGCTGTCCTGCACAATATCAAGAGCAGCTTCTTCGTCCCGTACGTGGTACACGCTTCGCTTGAAAGCCCGTTTTTCAACGTTTTTCAGGAAGTCGGAAAGTTCTTGTTCAGTTGCCAACGGTTTGGGTTTCCGGTTTGTCCAGCGCTGTAATTATTGTTGGGCCTGATCAAAATTATCGCATCGCGGCCGGTGTCAATTGCCGGATTTCAGTGGGTTGCGGCCATTGCGCAACACGAAATGTCATAATATGCCCTGCAATTCAAAAGGCAAACGGGTCATGACTCGGCGGATTATGTTTCTGCTTATGGTTTTGGCCTCAAGTCTCGACGCTGCTTCATAAGAGCCAGCGAAGAGGCACCCAAGGTATTTCGTTAGAGAAATTCACAAAGGTTCATCATGGAAATCTCCAAGGCGGAAATCGCTTCCGCAGCAGCAGCGTCTGCAAACCCAAATTCGACTGCAAACTCCCAGGATCTCCGGGGCGCAGAAATTCTCGTGAAGTCGCTTCAGGCCGAAGGTGTCAAGTACATCTGGGGTTATCCGGGCGGTGCAGTTTTGCATATTTACGACGCTTTCTACAAGCAGGACTCCATCCAGCACATTCTGGTGCGCCATGAGCAGGCGGCGGTGCATGCCGCCGACGGTTATGCGCGCGCGACAGGCGATGTCGGCGTGGCACTGGTCACTTCGGGGCCAGGCGTCACCAATGCCATCACGGGCATTGCCACTGCCTATATGGACAGCATCCCCATGGTCATCATCACCGGCCAGGTGCCGGTTGCGGCCATCGGCCTCGATGCGTTCCAGGAATGCGATACCGTGGGCATCACCCGTCCTATCGTCAAGCACAACTTCCTCGTCAAGGATGTGCGCGACATGGCCGAGACCCTGAAAAAAGCCTTCCACATCGCCCGTACCGGACGTCCCGGCCCGGTTGTGGTCGACATTCCCAAGGACGTGTCTTTCAACAAGACCGCCTATAACGGCCATCCGCAGACCGTTGAAATGCGCTCCTATAACCCCGTGCGCAAAGGCCATGGCGGGCAAATCCGTAAGGCGCTGCAGCTTTTGCTGGCCGCGAAACGCCCCTACATCTACACCGGTGGCGGGGTCTTGCTCAGCAATGCCTCGGAAGAGCTGCGTACGCTGGTGGACATGCTGGGCTACCCCTGCACCAACACCTTGATGGGCTTGGGCGCTTACCCGGCCAGCGACAAGAAATTCCTCGGCATGCTGGGCATGCACGGCACCGTTGAAGCCAATAACGCGATGCAGAACTGCGACGTGCTGCTGGCCGTAGGCGCGCGTTTTGATGACCGGGTGATTGGCAACCCCAAGCACTTCGCGCAAAACGAACGCAAGATCATTCACATCGATATCGATCCGTCGAGCATCTCCAAGCGCGTCAAGGTGGATATTCCCATCGTCGGCGATGTCAAGGATGTATTGACCGAGCTGATCAGCATGATCAAGGAATCCGGCCTCAAGCCTGACGCTGATGCGCTGGGTGGCTGGTGGAGCACGATCGAAGGCTGGCGCAAGCGCGACTGCATGAAGTACAGCATGGGCAAGGGCGATGTCATCAAGCCGCAGTACGTGGTTGAGACCCTCTGGAACATGACCAAGGATGCCGATACCTACATCACGTCCGACGTCGGCCAGCACCAGATGTGGGCTGCGCAATACTACAAGTTTGACGAACCGCGCCGCTGGATCAACTCCGGTGGTCTGGGCACCATGGGCGTGGGCATTCCCTATGCCATGGGCATCAAGATGGCCAAGCCCGAGTCGGAGGTGTTCTGTATTACCGGCGAGGGTTCCGTGCAGATGTGCATCCAGGAACTGTCAACCTGCCTGCAGTACAACACGCCGATCAAGATCGTTTCCCTCAACAACCGCTATCTGGGCATGGTGCGCCAGTGGCAGGAAATCGATTACGAAGGCCGCTACAGCAGCAGTTACATGGATGCCTTGCCCAACTTCGTGAAGCTGGCTGAAGCCTATGGCCATGTCGGCATGCTGATTGAAAAACCGCAGGATGTGGAGCCTGCGCTGCGCGAAGCACGCAAGCTGAAAGATCGCACGGTGTTCATGGACTTCCGCACCGATCCGACCGAAAACGTGTTCCCCATGGTCAAGGCCGGCAAGGGCATCACCGAAATGCTGCTCGGGTCCGAAGACCTCTGAGCCGTTTACATCCATTCATTAACCGTCACCTGACGAATCTATTGCCTGCCGAGCCTGCGCATTACCGTGCGCAGGGGAGGGCAGCGAAAAGAGGAATCTTCTTATGAAACACATCATTGCAGTTTTGCTGGAAAACGAGCCTGGTGCTCTTTCCCGCGTTGTCGGCTTGTTCTCGGCCCGTGGCTACAACATTGAAAGCCTGACCGTCGCGCCGACCGAAGACCCGACCCTGTCGCGCATGACCATTCAAACCAGCGGCTCGGACGACGTGATCGAACAGATCACCAAACACCTGAACCGCCTGATTGAAGTGGTGAAGGTGGTTGACCTGACTGAAGGAGCGTATACAGAACGCGAACTCATGATGGTCAAGGTGCGCGCCGTCGGCAAGGAGCGCGAAGAGATGAAGCGCATGGCTGATATATTCCGCGGGCGGATTATTGACGTGACTGAAAAAAGTTACACCGTCGAGCTCACCGGCGATCAGTCCAAAAACGATGCGTTTCTGGAGGCGATTGACCGCAGCGCCATCCTGGAAACAGTGCGGACCGGCTCCAGCGGGATTGGCCGTGGCGAGCGGATTTTGAGAGTTTGAAGTTTCCTGGCTGTTTTATTTATTTGTGATTATTTAGGAGCGAGAGATGAAAGTTTATTACGACAAAGACTGCGACCTGAGCCTGATCAAGGGCAAGACGGTGGCCATTATTGGTTACGGCAGCCAGGGCCATGCCCACGCACAAAACCTGAACGACAGCGGCGTCAAGGTCGTGGTCGGCCTGCGCAAGGGTGGCGCGTCGTGGGACAAGGTTGGCAAGGCCGGCCTGAACGTGCTGGAAGTGAACGACGCGGTCAAGGCTGCCGACGTGGTCATGATTCTGTTGCCCGATGAAGACATCGCAGGCGTGTACAAAAACAATGTCGAGCCGAACATCAAGCAGGGCGCTTCGCTCGCCTTCGCCCACGGCTTCAACGTGCATTACAACCAGGTCGTGCCACGTGCCGACCTGGATGTCTGGATGGTCGCCCCCAAGGCGCCTGGCCACACCGTGCGCAACACCTACAGCCAGGGCGGCGGCGTGCCCCACCTGGTGGCGATACACCAGGACAAGAGCGGCAAGGCGCGCGATCTGGCGTTGAGCTACGCCATGGCCAATGGCGGCGGCAAGGCCGGCATCATTGAAACCAACTTCAAGGAAGAAACCGAGACCGACCTGTTCGGCGAGCAGGCCGTTTTGTGCGGCGGCGCGGTCGAACTGATCAAGATGGGTTACGAGACGCTGGTGGAAGCCGGCTACGCCCCTGAAATGGCGTACTTCGAATGCCTGCACGAGCTCAAGCTCATCGTTGACCTGATCTACGAAGGCGGCATTGCCAACATGAACTACTCCATCTCCAACAACGCGGAGTATGGCGAGTACGTGACCGGCCCCGAAGTCATCAATGCGCAGTCGCGCGAAGCCATGCGCGCTGCCCTCAAGCGCATCCAGACCGGTGAATACGCCAAGATGTTCATCCTGGAAGGCCGCACCGGCTACCCAAGCATGACCGCGCGCCGCCGTTTGACGGCTGAGCACTCCATCGAGAAGGTCGGCGGCCAGCTGCGCGCGATGATGCCGTGGATTGCCAAAAACAAGCTGGTTGACCAGACCCGCAACTGATCTTTTTGATCGTTCAGGCCTTGTCCTGCAGGAAGCCGCGCAAAACGCTTGCGCGGCTTTTTTAATTTCCCGTTGAAACTGGTATTTCCAGCTTTTCTTTGCATGGATCGGCGCTGTGATTTGGTATCCTCAGCCATTCACGAACTTTGCAAGCTATTGATTTGATAGCTGCTCGCGCACAGCAGTTGTGCCTCAGGAGTACTTTTTATGCATGATGGCGAAGAGACCGCTTCAACCTCCGACGAGGTCGTGGTGCGCAAGCGCCGTAAAGGCATTTACATATTGCCCAACCTGTTCACACTGGCAGCCCTGTTCGGCGGTTTTTATGCCATTGTCATGGCCATGAACGGCCGCTTTGACCAGGCGGCTGTGGGTGTTTTTTGCGCCATGGTGCTGGACAGCCTGGACGGCCGCATCGCCCGCATGACGAACACGCAGAGTGCTTTTGGCGAGCAGATGGATTCGCTGTCCGACATGGTTTCTTTTGGCGCGGCACCGGCCCTCATTGCCTACATCTGGGCGCTCACAAGCCTGGGGCGCTGGGGCTGGATAGGTGCTTTTGTCTACTGCGCCTGTGCAGCCCTGCGGCTGGCCCGTTTTAACGTCAATACCGGCGTGGTGGACAAACGCTTCTTCCAGGGCCTGCCTTCACCTGCTGCTGCAGCGCTGGTGGCCGGTTTTATCTGGCTGATGACCGATGCGGGAATCAGCGGTGTGGAGGTGCGCTGGGTGACTTTTGCGCTGATGCTGTATGCCGGGCTCACCATGGTGACCAACGTACCGTTTTACAGCTTCAAGGACGTCAGCATGAAACGCAGCGTTCCCTTTGCGGTCATTGTGCTGATTGCCCTGGGTATTGCCGTGATCAATATCCATCCGCCTACCGTGATGTTCGGTCTTTTTGTGGTTTACGGCTTCTCGGGTTACGTCGTTTACGGCTGGCGCAAAGCCAAGGGCCTGCAGACCAGCGTCATCTCGACATCGACCGACGAGCCGGACGAGCGTGGTCTGCATAAATAAACTGTGCTACCATAATTGCATGAAAAATATTTCGCTAGCGCTACTGCTATCTGCCAACGGGCGGAGACGGTAGCGCACGCGTTCACCAGATTCAACGGCCCGTTTGCACCAGCAGCGGGCCGTTTTTCTTTGGGCTGCTGGTTTACCCAACCCATGTATTCAGTAACTCAAGAGAACCGATCATGTTGAAAAACCCAGCCAGCAAATACCGCGCTTTTCCACCCGTGCAAATCACCGGCCGGACCTGGCCTGACGCGGTTTTGACGCGTCCGCCCGTGTGGTGCAGCGTGGACCTGCGGGACGGCAACCAGGCACTGATCGAGCCCATGGACATTCCGCGCAAGCTGCGCATGTTCAAGGCGCTGGTGGCCATCGGCTTCAAGGAGATTGAAGTCGGCTTTCCTTCCGCATCCCAGGTTGAATTCGATTTCCTGCGCAAGCTGATTGATGAAAACCTGGTGCCCGACGATGTGACGATTCAGGTGCTGACGCAGGCCCGCGAGCCCCTGATTCGCCGGACGTTTGAGGCGCTGCAGGGCGCAAAGCGCGTGATCGTGCATCTGTACAACGCCACGGCACCCGTGATGCGCAAGGTCGTCCTCGGGCTTGACGAGGACGGCATTGTTGAACTTGCCACCAGCCAGGCGCGGCTGTTTACCGAGCTCGCCGCCGGCCAGCCCGGAACGCACTGGACCTTCCAGTATTCACCCGAGATGTTCTCCGGCACGGAACTGGCTTTTTCAAAGCGTGTGGTCGACGCGGTGACGGAGGTCTGGCAGCCGACACCAGCGCACAAATGCATTGTCAATTTGCCCTCGACAGTCGAGCACTCCACACCCAATATCTTTGCCGACATGATCGAGTGGATGCACTGCACTCTCGCGCGGCGCGACGCCATTGTGCTGTCGGTGCACCCGCACAACGACCGCGGCACGGGCACCGCTGCCGGCGAGTTTGCTGTGATGGCCGGCGCCGACCGGCTTGAAGGCTGCCTTTTTGGCAATGGCGAACGCACCGGCAACCTCGACCTGGTCAACGTCGCGCTCAATCTGTACAGCCAGGGTGTCAGCCCGGGCCTTGATTTTTCCGACATCGATGAGATTCGCCGCACCGTCGAGTACTGCAACCAGCTGCCCGTGCACCCGCGCCACCCGTATGCCGGCGATCTGGTCTACACCTCGTTTTCCGGCTCGCACCAGGACGCCATCAAGAAAGCCTTTTCAGCCCGCAAGGAAAGTGACATCTGGGACATGCCTTATCTGCCGGTGGACCCCAAGGACCTGGGGCGCAGCTACGAGGCGGTCATCCGCGTGAACAGCCAGTCCGGCAAGGGCGGCATCTCCTATCTGCTGGAAAGCGAATACGGCCTGGAGCTTCCGCGCCGCCTGCAGATAGAGTTCAGCCAGGTGGTGCAGACGGTCATGGATGCCACGGGCAAGGAGTTGACGGCGCAAGACCTCTACGCCTTGTTCGGCCGGGAGTACGGTGTGCACGACATTGCAGCGCCCCAGCACCAGATTCTTGAACAGGCCGAAGCGGCGGGGAAGGCGGGCGGCAAGCAGGTCACGCTGGCGGTGGATGTGCAAATAGCCGGCCGCAGCTACAGTGTTCGTGGTGCAGGCACCGGGCCCATTGATGCCTTTGTCGAGGGCCTGAGCCGCGCCACCGGCGAGACCGTGCGCGTGCTTGATTACCATGAGCATGCCATAGGCGCCGGCGCACACGTGCAGGCGGTGGCTTATCTTGAATTGCGCGTTGGCCAGCAAACCGTTTTTGGCGTTGGCATGGACGCGAATATAGTGTCAGCTTCGCTCAAAGCCATCATTTCAGGCTTTCAGCGCGCGCAGGCCAGCCATAAAACAAACACTGACACCCAGGCAAAGGAGCTCACATGTCCGACAAACTGATCATTTTTGACACCACCTTGCGCGACGGTGAGCAGTCGCCCGGCGCCTCCATGACGCGCGATGAAAAACTGCGCATTGCACGCCAGCTTGAGCGCCTCAAGGTGGATGTGATTGAAGCGGGTTTCGCTGCCAGCTCCAACGGTGACTTTGACTGCGTCAAGGCCATTGCCGAGGTGATCAAGGACTCCACCGTGTGTTCGCTGGCCCGTGCCAATGACCGCGACATTTCCCGTGCCGCCGAGGCGCTGAAGCCTGCAAAATCCGCACGCCTGCACCTGTTCCTGGCGACCAGTGCACTGCACATGGAAAAGAAGCTGCGCATGACACCTGACCAGGTGTTCGAGCAGGCAAAACTCTCCGTGCGTTTTGCGCGCAACCTCATGGGCGACATCGAGTTCAGCCCTGAAGACGGTTACCGCTCAGACCCCGACTTTTTGTGCCGGGTGCTCGAAGCCGTGATTGCGGAAGGTGCCACCACCATCAATGTGCCGGACACGGTGGGTTATGCGATTCCCGAGCTTTATGGCCACTTCCTTAAAGACCTGCGCGAACGTATTCCCAACAGTGACAAGGCCATCTGGTCCGTGCATTGCCACAACGACCTCGGCATGGCGGTGGCCAACTCGCTTGCCGGCGTAAAAATCGGCGGCGCGCGGCAGGTGGAGTGCACGATCAACGGTTTGGGTGAGCGTGCCGGCAACTGCTCGCTCGAAGAAATCGTCATGGCCGTCAAGACACGCAAGGACTATTTCAAGCTCGATCTGGGCATAGACACCAAACACATCCTGGCCACCAGCCGCATGGTCAGCCAGACCACCGGTTTTGTCGTGCAGCCCAACAAGGCCGTGGTCGGCGCCAACGCGTTTGCCCATGCCTCGGGCATACACCAGGACGGCGTGCTCAAGGCGCGCGACACCTACGAGATCATGCGTGCCGAAGATGTGGGCTGGAGCGCCAACAAGATCGTGCTCGGCAAGCTCAGCGGCCGCAACGCCTTCAAGCAGCGTTTGCAGGAGCTTGGGGTCGCCATGGAAAGCGAAGCCGACATCAACAATGCGTTTATCAAGTTCAAGGATCTCGCGGACCGCAAGAGCGAGATTTTTGACGAGGACATCCTTGCCCTGGTCAGCGATGAAAGCATCAGCCACGACAACGAGCAATACAGTTTTGTCTCCCTGTCCCAGCACAGCGAAACCGGTGAGCGCCCGCAGGCGAGCGTCGTGTTCACCGTGCATGGCAAGGAAGTCAAGGGCCAGTCGGACGGCAACGGCCCCGTGGACGCCTCCCTCAAAGCCATCGAGTCGCACGTCAAAAGCGGTGCCGAGATGGTGCTCTATTCCGTGAACGCCATCAGCGGTTCAACGGAGAGCCAGGGAGAGGTGACTGTGCGCCTGCAAAACAGCGGGCGCGTGGTCAATGGCGTGGGCTCTGACCCGGACATTGTGGTGGCGTCGGCGAAAGCCTACCTGAGCGCGTTAAACAAACTTCAAAGTAAAGCTGACAGGGTTGCTGCCCAGGGTTGAAGTTTTTTGGGGATTGAAATAGTCCTTTATATTCAATGACTTAGCGGATTTTTTTTGTGCGACTTGTGATTTAAGCCATTAAAACAGCCTCAACTAAGTGTGTTTTTAGGAAAGTCATGCAAGCTTTTGATATTGCATGACTTTTTCTATTTGTATACACTCCGGGCATGCTTTTAATTGCCATCCCAAGCAGGACACACCACCATGTCTAATCAGATTTTCAATCGCGCATTAAAAATCATTGGGTTTCTGGCCTTGTTCACCGCCCTGGCGGCGCCGGTTACGGGCTCTGCGGCCACCAAGCGCGCCGCGGCAAAAAAACAGCAAATTACAAAAGTTTCTTCTTCCAAGTCGAAGAAAGTCGTTTCTTCGCGCAAAAGCGTCCGGATTGCAGCGGTTTCCAAGCGTAAAAGCATCATCCGCGTAGCCATCGTTCCGGCCAAACCGTCTTTTGGCGAAATTGCCGGCCTGCACAGCGCCCAGGATCCGCTTGACCTGAAGTCCAGCGTCGCACTGGTGATTGACCAGGACACACGCGAAGTCCTGTTCCGCAAAAACGACCAGGCCGTGTTGCCGATTGCATCCCTGACCAAGCTGATGACCGGCGTGATTGTCAGCGGCGCCAAGCTGCCCATGGACGAAATGATCACGGTGACGCAGGACGACGTTGACACGGAAAAACACAGCAGTTCCAGGCTCAGGGTCGGCACTTCGCTGACGCGTGGCGAATTGCTGCACCTGGCGCTGATGTCCAGCGAAAACCGCGCGGCGCACGCCCTGGGCCGTACCTATCCCGGTGGCATGACCACCTTTGTCAGCCTGATGAACGCCAAGGCCAAGCTGCTGGGCATGAATGACACCAGCTACGCGGAGCCGACGGGCCTGTCCAGCCGCAACCAGTCCAGCGCACAGGACCTGGCCACCCTGGTCAATGCCGCGCATGGCGACCCCTTGCTGCGTGAGCTGACAACCTCGACGGGTTACCAGGTTGCCGTCGGCAACCGGACGCTGCAGTACAACAACACCAACCGCCTGGTGAAGAATCCTGAATGGGATATTGGCCTGCAAAAAACCGGCTATATCTCTGAAGCCGGCCAGTGCCTGGTGATGCAGACCAAGATTGCCGGGCGCAAGCTCATCATGGTGTTTCTTGATTCCGCCGGCAAGCTGAGCCGCCTCGGTGACGCCGAGCGTGTGCGCCGCTGGGTTGAGGCCAACCCTGTGGTTGATCGCAAGCTGAATGTAGGCGTCCCCGTCAAGCAGGTTAACGGTTGATCGGACTCCGCCAAACGGCCTATCGTTTCGGCCAAGTTGTTAAATAAAAAAACCGGGCTTTTGGCCTAATGCCCGTCAGTTAAGAGCTAACTGGCATTTTTCTTGGGTACTTGGAGGCCCTGTGCTTGACAACCCTGGGACAAG
>JAZKCE010000044.1:0-23084 GCA_040388255.1 Pseudomonadota bacterium
GTATCGGAACTTGAAGGCGGCGCTGAAGTTAATACTGCCGTGCCTGCTGGCATTGGTGATATTCCCGCAGGTCGCGACTTTTGATAATTCCAAGTTTTCTGGCGTGCTGTTTAATTCATTTCCCGAGCTCGATGCTTTGGTGCTGAGGGGGGGGGCACGGACTGCATCCAAGCCCGTGGCAGATGAGCAAAGTGGTGTTGAGCGGCGCGAATTCTCGCATTTGTACAACTTGCCAAGTAACGTATGTGCGCTGGAGAACTATCTAGACGCAGGAGTAGCGCCAGACAAGCTGGGCCCGGCGGTCAGAAATGCACAGGTGAGTACGTTGCGCAAGGAGATTTCAGCCCGACCTTTTTTTGGGCAGGGTCTGGGGTACGTTAGTGCAGACTGTATTCGGTCTGAGCAGCAGCCTTGGAGATTTGAACTTACCTATCTGGGCATGGCTTTAAATATAGGGCTAGTCGGGATGGCCCTTTTCGGACTTGTATATCTTCGCTGGCTGAAAATTGCATTTTCAGCCTTGTTGCCACGTCAGGAGACGGTGCCCATTCTGTGCGGAAGTGCTTTTTTCCTGATCTGCTCGGCATCTAACCCTTATATTTTGTCTGTCGAATATTTGTGGATATATTTCATCCCCTTTCTATTGTCCAGATTGATACACGTGGCTGGCCTCGCTGGAGCTGGAGCTGGAGCGCAAAATGTTGCTTGACAGAGATCTCGGCCGCGGCCATCCATCGCCGGATATAGAGGTTGAAGGCGCACTACCGCTTTTGTCTATCATTACCGTCACCAGAAATTGCGAGTCTACTGTGGAGCGGACACTTGCATCCGTTCGGCGCATCAAGACGCAGGCCATACAGTACATCGTGATTGATGGCGCCTCGACGGACTCGACGCTCGCAATCATCTCGCGGTATGGCGATCTCGTGGATGTCCTGGTGTCGGAGCGCGACGGCGGCATTTACAACGCGATGAACAAGGGCGCCGCGCTTGCCTGCGGTGACTACACCCTGTTTCTTAACGGCGATGATCATCTCCTGCCGGATGGGTTCAATCAGGCGGTCGCTCTGTTGGGCCGGCAAAAGCCCGAGGTGCTCAGTTGCCGCAGCGAGGCGGTCTCGGAGGCCGGCGAACCGCTGGGTTTGTTAAGGCTTTCCGTCTGGCGGCTATTTTTCTTCAATACCGTTCCGCACCTAGCCACATTTGTGCGCACCGACCTGCAGAAAAGGTACAGGTTCAGGGAGCAGTTTAAAATCGCGGCAGACTATGACCTATTTCTCCGCCTGTTTCTTGGGCGCCATCGGTTCAGTACCTCTGCATTGGTCACCGCCCGTCACTATCGTGGGGGCTTTTCGGGCAACATTCCGTTGACGATTCAGGAGTGCCGCCAGATACGGAGGGAGAATCTTGGCTGGGTGGTGTACACATTGACCCGCGCGCTGGAAGCCGGCAATGAATTCTTCAATTCGGTACTGCGCAGAGGGCGGAGTGCAGGTGGTCATTCGTCCTGAAGCCCGTCGCGAAAGCGCCGAGTTCGTTGGCATCAACATTAATCCGGAAGTTCCTTTCATCATGGCTGGCCCGCACGTGTACTTTGTTCAACGCCTCCGGCGTGGCCACGCATGAGGTGCTGCGTGATCGGCGGAGCGGGCTTTCTCGGCTCTCATCTGGTATCCGCCCTGCGCGGCACCGGCCGCGACGTGCTGGTGGTCGGCCGAAGCGACCGGGAGGCCGTCACCTTGCCGTCGGGCGTGGTCTACCTTCAGGGCGACATCCAGAACCGGACTTTTATCGCCGGCGCACTGCAGGGCGTGGATGAACTGGTGGATCTCGCCTATTCAAGCGTTCCGAAAACGAGCTTCGAGAACCCGATCCAGGACATTGTCGACAATCTCCCTGGTTCCGTCGCGCTGTTTGATGTGGCCAGCGGCCTGAATTTGCGGAAGATGGTCTTTGTTTCGTCGGGGGGGACGGTCTACGGCGAGGCGCTGCAACTGCCTGTTGCGGAAACGCACCCCACCAACCCGATTTCTCCCTACGGGATCACCAAGCTGGCACTGGAAAAATACGCGCAGCTTTACCACCGCATGCGGCAATTGCCGGTCTTGTGCGTCAGGCCGTCCAACCCGTATGGCGAGGGGCAGAAGCCCTATGTCGGGCAAGGCTTCATTGCGACGGCAATGGCGTCGATGCTTTCGGGCCAGGAGATCCGGGTTTTTGGGCAACAGGGCACCGTCAGGGACTACATTTATGTTGAGGACGTCGCACAGGCATTGGTTTGCGCTCTCGACCTGGGTTTGCCAGGCGAGTCCTACAACATCGGAAGTTCGGTCGGGCGCTCCAATCTGGAGGTGCTGAACGAAATATCCCGCGTTGCCCTTGCTTCAGGCATCCAGCCCAAAATCACGCATGTCGAACCGCGCTCTTTTGACGTGGCCGCCAATGTTCTGGACGTGGAAAAGCTCCAGGCCCTGTCCGGGTGGCAGCCAAAAACAGGTTTTGCCGAAGGCATCGCGCGAACCTGGGACTGGTATGGCCGCAATGCGGGCGTCCCTGACGCTTGAAGCCCATGCGACTACTCTTTTGTTGCCAGTTCTATGCGCCCAGCGTCGGCGGTGTGCAGGAGGTCATGCGCGAGCTGGCCGAGCAGCTGACGCTCAAGGGGCACCAGGTCACGGTGGCCACATCGCAACTGCAGGACCGCGATTTCCAGTCGCTCAACGGCGTGGCGATCGAGGGCTTCAGCGTGTCCGGCAATGGGGTATCCGGCATGACCGGCGAGGTATCACGGTACCAGCAGTACGTCATCGACGGTGGGTTCGATGCGGTGATGGTCATGGCCGCACAGCAATGGACCTTTGATGCGCTCTGGCCGATCCTTGACCGGATTGAATCCCGGAAAATCTTCATTCCGTGCGGTTACTCGGGCTTTTACGAACCTTCGTACGCGGGCTATTTTGAGCAGCTTCCCGCTATCCTTAGCCAGCTCGACCACCTGGTTTTTCATTCCACAGACTACCGCGACATCAATTTTGCACGCAGTTGCGGGCTGAAGAACTTTTCGGTGATCCCGGTCGGCGCGAGCCGAAGCGCGTTCGATGCCGAGCCCGACGACACGTTTCGTTCCGCACATGGCATACCGCCGCAGTCCTTTGTCTTTTTTACCGTGGGCACCTTCACCGGCCTGAAAGGGCACCTTGAATTGGCGCGGGCTTTCTCTCTGCTGAAGCTGGGAAAGAATGAACACGCCACTCTCATCCTGAACGGCAACCAGGTTAAGACGCCTGCATACGGGGTTTCCGGCATATACAGAAAAATCGTCCATTTGATCAAGGTGCAGGGATTGCGTTATTTGCTTAAGAAGGCCTTCAGTCTGGTCTGGCCGGGTGGCAAGGACCTTCTCAAGACGGTCGAAAAAATCAATCGATCCCAGGTCCAGAAAGTCGTCTTGTTGACTGATTTTCCACGCAAGGATTTGACGCAGCTCTTCATGGCGGCGGACCTGTTTGTCTTTGCGTCGAAGATTGAATACTCGCCTCTGGTCCTGTTCGAAACCGCGGCGGCCGGGACGCCCTTCCTGTCAGTGGGCGTGGGGAATGCCGCTGAGATCGCTCAGTGGACAGGGGCGGGTGTTATATGCCCTTCCACAGTCGATGGGAAAGGTTACACACAGGTGAACGAAGAGGATTTGGCCGTCGCGATGGCGGAGCTGATGCGGGCACCGGAACGCCTCGAGGCGCTGGGCCGCGCCGGGCGGAAAAACTGGAGCGAAAAATTCAATTGGGAGAAAATAGCCGGGCAGTATGAACAGGTGCTCATGGGCCAAACCGCCGCACAGCAAGAGCGCGCGGCCGTTGCCGGGTCTTCGGCATGAACTTTCTCTGAGCGGGTATCAGGCGAACATGGTCATCACAAAGCTCCTCGGAGGCCTCGGAAACCAGATGTTTCAGTACGCGGCCGGCCGATCACTGGCTCTGGCCAATGGGTGCGAACTCAAGTTCGATACGTCGGCGTTTGAACGCTACCTGATTCACAGCGGATATGCCTTGGAGACGTTCAATGTCGCCGCCGGCATCGCGTCTTCTGCCGAGGTGCGAAAGTTGACGGGATCAATTCACAAAATTCCCCGAATGATTCTTCACAAGCTCGGCATGCAGGGGGAACGCTATTTCCGCGAGAAAGGCTTCGACTTTGATCCCTCCCTGCTGGAGCGCCGCGCCCCCGTCTATATAGAGGGGTATTGGCAGTCCTACAAATACTTTGAGAAATTTGCGGACCAGATCCGGTCTGAACTGACGCCGGGCCAGCCCCCTCAGGGGAGGAATCTGCAGCTTGCCCAAAACATCGCACGGGAAAATTCGGTGTCGGTTCATGTCCGACGAGGCGATTATGTGTCCAATCCGGTGGCCAGCAGTGTTCACGGCTTTGTTGGTCTTGCCTACTACGAACTGGCGCTGGACCGTATTTCCCGGGAGATCGATTCCCCTCATTTTTTTGTTTTCTCCGATGACTTGCCCTGGGCAAGGGAAAATCTCAAATTCCCGGGTGGCGTTACCTTTGTGGACCATAACACCGGCCTTGCCGCCTATGAAGACATGCGGCTGATGAGCCTGTGCAAGCACCACGTGATGGCCAACAGTTCGTTCAGCTGGTGGGCCGCATGGCTGGGCTGGGCGCCGGGTAAAAAGGTTTTTTATCCGGCCAACTGGTTTTCTTCGAAATTGCACAACGTGTCCTCGTTGAATCCACCGGCGTGGATTCGCATTGGACCAGAGGAACTTCGTTGAAACCCGATTCACCACTAGTCACGATCGGTTTGTCGATTTACAACGGCGGCGCGACGCTAGTCGACGCCGTCAACTCCATACGAACCCAGACCTACGAAAACTGGGAATTGATCCTGATCGATGACGGCTCGCGTGACGACAGCGCTCGCATCGCCATGAGCTTCCCGGATCCCCGGATTCTTGCGCTATCGGACGGAATGAATAAAGGGCTTCCCGCGCGGCTGAACGAGGCGGTGGCGCTGGCCAAAGGCAAGTACTTCTGCCGCATGGACCAAGACGATATTGCATTTCCCCAGCGGCTGGAAACCCAGGTCAAGTTTTTGGAGGCGCACTCCGACGTCGACCTGATCGCATCGTCGGTGGTGGTGTTTCGCGATGACGGAAGCCTTACGGGTGTAATCGAAGTTGCACAAGACCACGAGGCTATCGGCCGTCGTCCCTGGAAGGGCTTTTACTTTCC
This sequence comes from Pseudomonadota bacterium, assembly GCA_040388255.1. Classification (GTDB taxonomy): domain Bacteria; phylum Pseudomonadota; class Gammaproteobacteria; order Burkholderiales; family Burkholderiaceae_C; genus Polaromonas. Next base: position 5,248 of record JAZKCE010000044.1, read on the forward strand.
TCATCCGGCCTGGATGGGGAAAAAGAGCTGGTTTGCGGCGCACCGCTACGTGCCCACCGCGGACGGCGCCGAGGATCAACTGCTGCTGTACAGCGCGTTCGACACGAGTCGCTTCGCGGGCTTGCGCGAGGTGTTGGTTGCATACAGGGAAGACGGCCGCTCGTTCAGGAAAATGTACAAGAGGCGGCTTGTGTTCTGGCGTGTGATCGGCAGCGATGCACTGGTCCGGAGGAAATTCATGGATGCCGTGCTGCTCAGTATCCTGCAGCCCTTGAGAATCGCGGGTGACTTCCTTAATATCGGGCTTGGTGTCAAGTCTGCGCGCAACACGCTGGGCACCGTCGACGCACAGACCTCGTCGACATGGGCTGGCATATGGCGCGGCATCCGTGCGGGCCACTCCTCAGCCTCTACCAAGAACGTTGCATTGGAAAGAAAATGAGAATCGCACTCACAGGTGCCAGCGGAAATTTCGGCCGGGAAATCCTGGCGCGGGCCGATGGCGACGTCATTACCATCAATCGCGGCGACTGGAATGGCATTGATCAGGTGCTGTCTCAAGGGGTTGACGTCGTCATTCATGCCGCGAGCGACCTCCAGAGTTCGATGGCACAGTCGCCGGCCAAGTTGCTCGATTCCAACCTCGTCACGACGGCCAGGTTGCTCGAAGCGATGAAGGCCCATCAAATCCCCCGCTTGATCTTCATGAGCAGTTGTGCCGTTTACGGGGACAGTACTCGTTCAGGAGAGTCAAGTGCTTGCCATCCCGCGAGCATTAACGGGATCAGTAAGTTACTTAATGAAAGAATCATCTCCGAGTTTTGCGAAGTGAACCGCATCAAGTATGAAATATTGCGGGTTTTCAATATGTATGGCGGAACCGATCACTTTTCCATCCTGAGCCATATTCGAAAGGCCCTTCAAAATGGCAACCCCTTTATCTTGAACAATGCGGGAATCGCGCAAAGGGATTTCATTCATGTAGCTGATGTTGCGGCGATTGTCCTGCAACTCTTGAGGCTCGATGTTCCGCACACAACATTAAATATCGGCACGGGAATAGCAACGAAAGTCTCCACGCTGGTGGAGTTGATTCGGGCGCATCATCCCGAATTGATCATCCAGTCCAACAGCGTTCGTGAGGCCGAATATTCCAGGGCTGACATATCGCGATTGAACACCCTGGTTGACTACAAATTCATTCGAATTGAAGACTATTTGGCAAGCAGCTTTGAGCGGGACCTCTTTTAATCTCATGGCATCTGCAGCGCAGTTCCCTGAAAAACCCGTTCACCGGCGTAAGGTATGCATCGTGGCTACCGTGCCGTTCGCAATCAATGTATTCTTGAGTCCACAACTCAAGAGACTCAGCAGTGCCTACGACGTGACGATTTTGGCAAACGGAGTCGCCAGCGACCTGATTCCCACCCTGTCGGGTATCAACTTTGAGCCTTTGGACATTGAACGAAAAATCGCAGTCGGGCATGACATTACAACGTTCTTCTATCTTTGGCGTTTTTTCCGTGCGCAGCGGTTCGACGTAGTGCACTCCATCATGCCCAAGGCCGGTCTTCTGGCCATGATGGCCGCGAAGGTTGCGGGCATACCCTTTCGCCTCCACACATTTACGGGACAAGTGTGGGCTACCCAGCGCGGAATCAGAAAAGCGTTGTTGAAAGCACTTGATGGGCTGATGGCTCGATGTGCAACCAGAGTATTTGCCGACAGCCATTCCCAACGCAGATTCCTGATTGAACAAAAAATCGTATTGCCCGCACGGATAGGTGTCCTAGCCGATGGTTCGGCTGCGGGTGTTGATATGAAACGCTTCAGCGCCGACCATGATGCACGTCTCGATCTGCGCAGGCGGCTGCAGATACCGGAAAAGGACCTAGTGTTCCTTTTTGTAGGCAGACTGACTCGTGACAAGGGCTTGCTGGACCTTGTTCAGGCCTTCACCCGCGTTGCCGTCGGCAATGAATGCGTGCATTTGATAATCGTTGGTCCCGATGAAGAGGGGTTAGGCCGGGAAATCGCTGGGCTGGCGCATGCTGTTTCCAGACGGGTTCATATGGCCGGGTTTACCAGTGAGCCCGAGAGGTACATGAGAGCCGCGGACGTGCTTTGCCTGCCAAGCTATCGGGAGGGTTTTGGTGCCGTCATCATTGAGGCCGCCGCAGTCGGGTTGCCGGCCATCGCTTCACGCATATATGGTGTGACCGACGCAGTCGAGGAGGGTGTTACCGGTATTCTCCATAGGCCCGCCGCGATCCCGGAAATCGTCAACGCGATGGTTTTGCTGGCCTCTTCCAAGGCGGTCCGCGAAGCGATGGGCACGGCCGCACACGCTAGGGTTGCCGAAAAGTATTCGGAGGAGCGTGTAGTCGGTGCTTTCGCGGATTTTTACAAATTAATACTCGGTGCTTGACCGCGATAAGTCCGGGTCCCTTGTCTCTCGGCTCGGGAAGGGCCCGCGTCCAGTGGGTGGGTGTATTACTAGCTTTGTTGGCGTACACTGCCATTCGTTCAATTTGAGGCTGCTGAGTTGCAGTGGGAGGTAGAGAGAGACGTAGCCTCAGCCCTTTGCTGCATATCGACCAAGGTGTGAGTTTCGTTATTGCCGCTCAACTGCTGATACTTCAAACCTCAGGGGTCGCGTCTGGGTGAGATCGTTCTTATTCTGAAGTCTTTAACCAATGCAATGTATGAGCTTGGTTGCCATCCAAAATCACCACTTCATCAAAAAAGACCAGAGATGATTTTCAAGAATAAAACCCCTTGGCTGTGGGCTGTTGGCTTGTTGCTTCTGTTTCCCTTGTTTTTTCAGCTTAGGGGTGGAGTCTATCGAGATATCAATCCAGTGATCGACTCGCAAGGTGTGTTGGCGACATTGCCGCTTCCGGTCTCTCTGGTGGCCTGTATGACACTGTTTGTTTTTTTGACATCGCGCAGTGTGAAACGGATTTTTCCGGCGCTTGTAATGATCGGCGGCGTGATCCTGGTCAGTCTAATCTCGTTATGGCTTGGCAGTGATGGCGTAGTACCGCCGCAGCGCAAGCTGCTCATGATTGCGCAGGTCATGCTACCTTTGGCGGGCTTGATGCTGGGTCAATTGGTTGATGATCGGGACAAAATTATCGCCCAAGCATTTTTGGTCGTCGTTTCCATTGTCGTCCCGCTACAGTTGCTGGCCTCTTGGTTGCAAGGCGGGCTGATTCTGACGCACTACCTGTATGCATTCAGCATTTATTCACATTTCCAGTATGTCACATTGATTTTTGTGTGCGCTTTTGCTTTTTCGTTGACGTCCCTCTGGGAGGAGCACCGGGTTTGGCTGTGCATCATGATAATTCCGATGCTTGCATATGCGACGGCTAGTCTTTCCTTCTTGACGATTTTTGCGTACCTGTGCGTCATGGTTGTTCTTGCGAGCCTGAAACTCTATAAATACAGGGCGAAAGTGACTGCGAAGTCGGCGGCTATTTTCCTGATCCTCGCTGTCGCAGCCGGAGCTGGTGCATTGGCCTATTTCAGGGAAATGAGCGGGACAAATTTCTTGCTTGAAAAGCATCAAAGGACGTTTCACGGAAAATTCAAAAGCCTTGCGGAGGGAAAGATTCCCACCAACGTGCAGGAGCGGCTCGATGACTGGAAATTTTTCGGCAGTGCGATCTTTGAAAGCAAAAAGACCGTGCTGGTTGGCCACCCGCAGCCCATGCCTCGTGAAATAAAGTCGAGCCCGCATAACTGGTACATCGACATGGGTTATACCTTTGGCCTGGTTGGAATATTCCCGGTACTGATGCTGGTCGCCTACACGGCTGGACTTTGCTGGAAGCACAGGCGCACGTTGCCGGCCGAAACATGGTGGCTGGCCGCTCTGGTTTTCTACATGGTGATCGTCGACAGCAATTTCAAAGTCACGCTGCGCCAGCCCTACCCGGGGATTTTTGCGTATTTCATGTGGGGTTTGCTTCTGTCACGTTTGCGCATCCCGCTGGTGTCTCGCCAAGGCACCTAGCGTGACCGGCCCTATGCGCGTACGTCCGGCAGATTTGAACAGCGGAATTCTGATTAGCACGGCAGGTGTCTTCGGATCGGCTTTTCTGTGGCTGCTCAGTTTCAAGGCCATTGCCTACTGGATGGGGCCGGCGGGGGTTGGCTTGTTCTCCCAGCTCCGGCAGATGGCGCAGGCCGCCACAATAGGCGCAACATTTGGCGGCACCAATTCTGTTGTCCAGGGGCTTGCCGAGCGCGAGGAAGAGGATGGGCGGGCGCGCTTCCGGGCATCGGCAGCCCGCTTTGTTGGCATGACTGGCTTCAGCGTCGTGCTTGTGATGGTTTTAGCGGCACCACAGTTAACCCGGTTTCTCCTGTCGTCCAGCGACCCAGATCTGGTGGCGACCGTTCGCTGGATCGCGTTGGCTGTATTGCTCAACGTCGGCGGAACGTATGCGATTGCCGTGCTAAACGGCTATCGTTCATACGTCTATCTGGCACTGGCGCAAATTGCGGGGCCCGCGATGATGGTGGCATTTCTGGGCGGAGCCTGGTTGTTGCGCCTGCCATCGGACCCGCGGCTGCTCGCCGGGTCTTTTGTGCTTTGCTTTGGTTTGACTTATCTGCTGGGCATCTTCGGGATGTCGCGTCTGCAGAAACCCGCGGCCGGCACCCCGGCTGGACTTCTATCGAAGGCCCAAAGCCGCATTTTTCTTTTTTTCGCCTTATCCAATCTTGTGGCAGCCCTGTCAACCACCGCCACCTTGCTGTTGGTCAGATCATGGGTGATTGAGACGGGTGGTTTGGCTTTCGCAGGCCTTTTCGACGCGGGCTGGACGTTGACATTCAATTACGCAACCATGTTTCTGACAGCTTGCAGTGCTATCTATTTGCCTCTGCTTACGGCTGCGGTCAATCCCGCAGACCAGAAGGCTTGCATGCTTAAGACGGCCTATTTGGTGCTTGGCGCCAGCATACTGGGCTGTTATGCGATGGTCCTTTTCAAGGGGCCATTGATTAACCTGCTCTATAGTCCACAGTTTCATGAATCCGGAAAAGCTCTGGACGTACTGGTGATTGCCGTGATTTTTCGTGGCACTTCATGGGTCTATGGAACCATGATTTTGGCTACACGCAATTCGCGGGTTTTGATGATTTCCGATCTCACCCTTAATTTTCTGCTGCTTTGTACGACGCGCTATGCGCTTGATCACCACGCTTCGCTGCAGGCTTTAAGTTGGGCTTTTGTTCTGCCGAATTTTCTCTACCTCATATTCGTGATCGAATATGCGCGTATGGCCAACAAGCTCATGCGGCGGCGCCAGATCTGGCCCTTGTTGCTAGCGGGAACTTTACCCCTGTTCTATTTCGCACTGGAGCCGGCAGTCGCGCGTTGGGCATATTCCGACCTTGCAAAATGGGCATGTCTGGCCGTGGGTGGAGGCGCAAGTGCCATATCCTTCCTAGCTTACAAGAAAGTCGCTCTGTGAAACTACTAAGATCCGACATTGAGCGTTACCACCATATGCAGGGTCGTCGTTTACCCGTATCGACGTTAGCGCTGGTGGGTGCCTGCTTTAACCCCCGTATGGCGCCGGTGGTGCTTTTGCGGCTTTCCGAATTTGCCCATACGCACCATATGGGTGTGGTTGCCAAAATCTTTTCTATGCTCAATGTCCTGATATTTGGCATCGAGGTCTCACCGCAGGTAAAGATAGGCGGGGGGCTTTTCCTTCCGCACACAGTTGGTACGGTCCTCGGCGCCGAGCGCATCGGAGACAACTGCACCATCATGCAAGGGGTGACATTGGGTGCCAGCGAGCCTGACATGGGATTCACGGTTTCCATGCGGCCAGTGATTGGAAACGCAGTGTTCATCGGCGCGGGCGCCAAGGTGATCGGCCGTGTTCATGTTGGCGATCACGCCAAGATCGGCGCCAATGCCGTGGTGCTGCGCGATGTGCCCGCCCGTGCAGTGGCCGTCGGTGTTCCCGCTACCGTTATCGATCGAGGCATGCCGATTGTTTCCGACGGCGAATGATATGGATCTGCTCGTCGTAAGCGCTTCGCTGGTTCTTTACAAGCCTGACTTGCTGGTAGTCGAACGAACGCTGGCTGCGCTTGAAGAGGCTGGACGGATTGCGAAGCAACACTATGCATTGAAACTCAGCCTGACGCTGGTCGATAACTCAGCCGACGCCATGGAAAATCTTAGAGTGGCCCGTTGGTTCGAGGACTTTCAGACAGCAGTGCCCAATTGGACACTGGATTTGTTGTGCTCGCCGGGTAATCTGGGGTACGGCTGCGGCAATAACCTTGTGATTGAGAATGCACAGTCTGACTATCACCTTGTCATCAACCCCGACCTTTTTGTGAAGTCCGATGCGTTGATTGAGGCTCTACGTTTCATGGACGCGCATGATGATGTGGGTTTGTTAAGTCCTTCGGTTTACGGTGAGGATGGCTCGCGACATTTCCTGTGCAAGCGCAATCCGACTTTGATGATCATGTTTTTGCGCAGCTTCTCGCCGCAATGGCTTCAATCAAAGCTACGTTTTGTGGTCGACGCATTTGAGATGCGCGATTGCGACTATGACAAAGTGATTCATCCCGTCGAGTATCCAACGGGGTGTTTTATGTTCTTCCGCACGGTGTCTCTCCAGGAAATTCGTGGATTTGATTCAGACTTTTTTCTTCATTACGAAGATGCGGATATTGGACGAAGGATGCTTGCTGTTGCTCGAGTGGTTTACGTACCAAGCGTTCGCGTCGTTCATAAGTGGGCACGTGATACGCATCGCTCTATACGATCAAAGTTCGTCACGGCCAAGTCGGGGTGGCTTTACTGGCGCAAATGGGGGGGAGTCTTCAATAGCAAAACTGCGGCCGAACCGCGCGGCGCCTCTACCTCCGCCGCCGAGGGCGAAAGTACGAGACTCGCCTTGTTGGGTCGGCGGGTGCTTGTCACGGGGGCCAATGGTTTTATCGGCAAGGCTTTGTGCGAAGCCCTGCCGTCGAGCGGTTGCACCGTATTGGGTGTGATTCGCCAAAATCCCGAACCGGACCAGCCGACTTCGGTGAAACACCTCGCGATGGGCGACATTGACGAAAGCACGCAATGGGCGGCCGCCTTTTCAGGCGTCGACAGCGTGGTGCATCTTGCCGCCCGTGTCCACGTGATGAACGACACGGTTGCAGATCCCTTAGTGGAATTCCGGCGGGTCAATGTGGCACTCACCCTTAATTTGGCGCGCCAAGCCGCCGGGGCCGGCGTGCGGCGCTTTGTTTTTGTCAGTTCGGTGAAGGTTAATGGAGAGAAGACGGTGGTGGGCCAGCCATTTACCGCCGACGATGTGGCGCGGCCAACCGATCCCTACGGCATTTCGAAGCTTGAGGCTGAGAAAGCGTTGATAGAGCTGGCCGGCCAAACTGGCATGGAGGTGGTCATTGTTAGGCCGGTACTTGTCTATGGGCCTGGCGTCAAGGCCAATTTCTACGCGATGATGCACTGGTTACGCAAGGGCATTCCTATGCCATTTGGGGCGCTGGACAATCGTCGCAGCCTAGTCTCGATCGATAATCTTGTTGATCTCCTCGTGACCTGCCTGATTCATCCGGCGGCAGCCAATCAGATTTTTCTGGTGAGTGACGGTGATGATCTGACCGTGACGGAGTTGTTACAGCGAACTGCGGCGACTTTCGGAAAACCTGCCAGGCTGCTCGCAGTGCCGCTTTTCATGCTCAGGATAGCGGGACGCATATCTAGCACAGAACACATCATTCAGCGCCTTTGCGATACGCTCCAGGTTGATATTAGTAAAACGCAGCGTCTGCTGGCATGGAAGCCTCCCTTTTCTGTCGATGCTGCGTTGAGAAAAACCGCGAAGCAATTGCTGGACGAGTAAGTCATGCTGGAAAGTCATGAAAAAGTCCTTGTCACGGGTGCAACGAGCGGCATCGGCTCATTGCTGATGCCTATGCTGCATGAGACTGGCGCGCCGGTTTTGTCGCTTGGGCGAAATCGGCCCGCGGGCCTAGTCGATGATTCGTGGCATTTCTTTGACTTGGCGGACAAGACTGCAGACCTTCCGGCAATCGAAGCCGGTGCCCTCATTCACATAGCCAGCCTTTGGCTACTGCCGGCCTGGCTCGAGAAATTCCACACCCGGGGTGTGCGACGCCTCATTGCATTCAGCTCGACCAGCCGCTTCACCAAGCAGGTATCGGCCAGCCCTTATGAGCTGGACGTGGTCAATAAACTCATCGCTGCCGAAGAGCATGTGATGGTCGAGTGCCGGCGTCTGGGGATAGCGTGGACGATTTTTCGGCCCACGCTGATTTACGGCGGCGCCAGCGGCGACCGCAATGTGGCCGATATTGCACGCCTGATTCGCAGGTTCGGTTTTTTCCCCTTGTTCGGGACGGCAAGTGGACGTCGCCAACCGGTGCATGCGCGCGACCTTGCCATGGCCTGTGTGCAAAGCCTGGACAAACCCGCAAGCTATAACAAAGCCTACAACCTGAGCGGCGGCGAGACGCTGGCTTATGTCGACATGGTGCGGCGCATCTTTGAAACGCTGGAGCGCCGCCCTGTATTTATCCGCATTCCGATCGTCGCTTTCCGGTTTGCGGTGTCCCTAGCCCGTCTGCATCCGCGCTTTGCGCACCTGACGCCCGACATGGCCCTGCGCATGCAGTCTGACCTTGTCTTTGAACACAGCGACGCGACGCGCGATTTTGGCTATTCCCCCGGAAAGTTCGATCCGACCTACCTGACAACACTGCGTTAATCCGGCGGCGGGGCTGCGCCGTGATGTTGCACAATTAGTGCATTCTTTCCATTTCTGACCTCTGGCCATGACCGACACTTCCATGACTGACCCCGACCTCTCCCACGTAAGCCCCCGCGACAAGGCTGAAATCCTGGCCCAGGCGCTACCCTACATCCGCAAGTTCCATGGCAAGACCATGGTCATCAAATACGGCGGCAATGCCATGACGGATCCGGCGCTGCAGGCGGATTTTGCCGAGGATGTGGTGTTGCTCAAGCTGGTCGGCATGAATCCGGTGGTGGTGCATGGCGGTGGGCCGCAGATTGAAACGGCGCTGAACCGGCTGGGCAAGAAGGGTGAATTCATCCAGGGCATGCGCGTCACCGACGAGGAAACCATGGAAGTGGTGGAGTGGGTGCTGGCCGGGCAGGTGCAGCAGGACATCGTCGGCCTGATCAACCAGGCGGGCGGCAAGGCGGTCGGCCTGACCGGGCGTGATGGCGGCCTGATCCGGGCGCAGCGGCTCAAGATGGTGGACAGCAAGGACCCGTCCAAAGAACATGACATCGGTTTTGTGGGCGACATCGTCAGCATAGACCCCAGCGTGGTCAAGGCGCTGCAGGACGATGCCTTTATCCCCGTGATCAGCCCGATTGGTTTCGGTGAGGAAAACGAAAGCTACAACATCAATGCCGATGTCGTGGCCGGCAAGCTGGCCACGGTGCTCAAGGCTGAAAAACTGGTGCTGCTGACAAACACGCCGGGTGTGCTCGACAAGGCCGGAAACCTGTTGACTGACCTGACCGCGCGCGAGATTGACGAGCTGTTTGCCGACGGCACCATCTCCGGCGGCATGTTGCCCAAGATTGCTGGCGCGCTGGATGCGGCCAAAAGCGGCGTGAACTCGGTTCACATCATTGACGGGCGTGTGCCGCACGCCATGCTGCTGGAGATTTTGACCGAGCAGGCCTTTGGGACCATGATCCGGTCGCACTGACCCAAAAAAGGCAGAAGGCCCCAATTTCTGACAGATGCCTGTCGGGCGCCGTTGCGCTGGTGTATTCCCGCATGAGCCTTCATCCCGCAGCCCCTATGCTCAGGCAGTATGCGACTCCTCCTTGTTGAAGACGATGTCATGGTGGCCAGCGGCATCAAGCTGGGCCTGAGCGACGCCGGTTATGCCGTGGACTGGGTCGGCAGTGCCGAGCGTGCCGAGGAGGTGCTGCTTAAGGAAACCTTTGACGCAGCCATCATCGATATTGGCCTGCCCAAACTGGACGGCCTTGAGCTGACCCGGCGCCTGCGCCGCAGCGGCCTGGCCATGCCGGTGCTCATACTGACCGCCCGTGACGCCTTGCAGGACCGTGTGCAGGGCCTGGACCTGGGGGCGGACGATTACATGGTCAAGCCTTTTGAACTGCCCGAACTGCTGGCGCGTTTGCGTGCCCTGCTGCGCCGCTCCCAGGCCGCGACCAGTGCGGTTTTGAGTTTTGGCGCGCTGGAGCTGGATTCGGCCAAGCGCGAAGCGCGCGCCAATGGCGAGCTGATTGAACTCGGCCCGCGCGAGTGGACGGTGATGGAGTATTTGCTGATCAACGCGCCCAAACCCGCCAGCAAGGACAAACTGCTGCAGGCCCTGACCGGCTGGGACAAGGAAATCACGCCCAACGCCATCGAGGTCTACATTTCGCGCCTGCGCGGCAAGCTGGAGCCCCACGGCATTGCCGTGCGTTCCATTCGCGGATTTGGCTATCGGCTGGAATTGCTGGGCGTCTTGCCGGGTGCGCATTAGTTTCGCCACGGGGCATCCATGAGTTCCCCCGGCCGCGCCTGGCTCACCCGCCTTAAAAAGCGCTTTCACGGCGAGGCTGTTCTTCAGGCCGGCAGCCGGCTGATGCCCGCCGCCATGCGGTCCGGCCTGCAGCGCCGGCTGCTGCTGTTGCTGCTGTTCCCCGTGGGTATTTTTGCGCTGGTCAGCATTTATTTTGATTACCAGACGGCGGGCAATGTGGCCGTGCAAAAAGACCAGCAGTTGCGGCGCCTGATTCCCCTGCTGGCGGACTCCGTGCTCGCGCCCGGGTCCGGGGGGACTGCGCCGGTGCTGTTGCTGGCCCCGGAAGTGGAGCTGTTCATCAAGAACCGGGTCGATACCGCTGGTTTCCGGATTTCGGACTCGGCCGGCGGCTTCCTGGCCGGGGAAGCATGGATTGCCAGTGTGATACCGGCCACGTACGAGCCGGAGTTCCACAGCATGGAGGACAACGGCATCACCTACCGCATCGCGGCGCAGCGGGTTGAAACCGCGGCGGGCGAGCTGATTGTGCAACTGGCCGACGGTTCCGACGCGCGCCAGCAATGGGTGCGCTCCGTCTGGTTCAAGGTGCTGCTGCCCAACCTGATCCTGATGCTGGTTGCCGGTTTTGCGGTCAATTGGGCCGTCACCCGGGCGCTCAGGCCGTTGATCGAGCTCAAGGACGCTGTGGAGCGGCGCAGCCCGCGCGACCTCAGCGCCATAGACCCGCTCACCACGCCCGCCGAGGTGCAGCCGCTGGTGAGCGCCTTGAACCGGCTTTTTGGCCTTGTCAACGACCAGGCCGAAGGGCAGCGCCGTTTTGTCGCGGACGCCGCCCACCAGTTGCGCACGCCCCTGGCGGGGCTGCAGGCGCAGGTCGAGGCCTGGGCACAGGCCGCCCAGGCCAAAGGCAGGGACGGCGCGATCACGCTGCCCGCCGACAAAATCATCAAGCTGCGCACGGCCACACGGCGCACCTCGCAGCTGGCCAACCAGTTGCTGGCCCTGTCGCGTGCCGATGCCTCGACGGCGGCGGCGCAGCCGCTGCAGCGGATAGACCTGAAGGATTTGTGCGAATCGATTCTGCCCCTGCACCTGGATGCCGCCACCCACAAAGGCATTGACCTGGGGCTGGAAGCCCGGCCCGCGCAGGCCAGCGGCTATGAATGGCTGTTGCGCGAGTTGTTGAGCAATCTGGTGGACAACGCCGTCAAATACACGCCGCCCGGCGGTACGGTGACCATACGCTGCGGCCCTGTTGCTGGCCAGGCGGGCGCGGGTGCCGGGCGCGTGCAGGTGTTTCTGGAGGTGGAGGATGACGGCCCCGGCATTGCGCCGCAGGAGCGCGCCAAAGCCGTGCAGCGCTTTTACCGGGTGCTGGGCACCCAGGGCGAGGGTAACGGGCTGGGGCTGGCCATTGCCGATGAAATTGCCCGTGTGCACCATTCTCAGCTTGAGCTGGACCATGCCGGCACAGACGCCGACGGCCCCCGCGGTTTGCGCGTGCGCCTGACTTTATAGATTGTGTAGGTCGAAAGTTGGCTTTATGCCCCTGGGCAGGCGCCATTCCCGACGGCCCGGGCATGTTGTTTACGCGCCGCCATAGACGAAAACCCGCACACTTGCGGCCCAGAATCGCCACGGTGCTGTGCGAGAATGAATTGCAACGATACCCGGTTTTTTGAAACAATCTTTCTTATCCACCGTAACGCCCTAACCCTATGTCCAACCTAGCGCTTGATGCCGAACCGAGCCCGCAAACCGCGCCAGCCGCTGCGGAGCCGCCGGCGCGCAAAAGGCCCAAGCCGGGTGAACGCCGGGTGCAGATTCTGGAAGCACTGGCCACCATGCTGGAGCAACCGGGCGCCGAGCGCATCACCACGTCGGCGCTGGCAGCCAGGCTGGAGGTAAGTGAGGCCGCACTGTACCGGCATTTCGCCAGCAAGGCGCAGATGTTTGAAGGGTTGATCGAATTCATCGAACAAAGCGTCTTCACCCTGGTCAACCAGATCGCCGAGCGCGAGGCCGACCATGCGGTCCGCACCCGCAAGCTGGTGGTGATGGTGCTGCAGTTTGCCGAGAAAAACCCCGGCATGACGCGCGTCATGGTGGGCGATGCGCTGGTGTTTGAAAACGACCGGCTGCAGGAACGCATGAACCAGTTTTTTGACAAGCTGGAGTCCAGCCTGAAACAAAGCCTGCGTGATGCCGCCGCTGCAAGTGGCGCCGCCACACCCACGGTGGATGCGCAGGTACGCGCGTCCGTGATCGTGGCCTTTATGGTCGGCCGCCTGCAGCGCTTTGCCCGCTCCGGCTTCAAGCGCCTGCCATCCGAGCACCTGGACGCCAGCCTGGCCACGATCCTGGCCTGACAGCTGCTTGGGTTTGTGCGCAGGATGCTATTAAAAAAGTAGCTGACTGCGCAAGGCGGATGGGCGTTTCAAGGACTTTATCCATATAAAAGAGTGGCCCAAGGTGTTTGCGGACCTACATGACGGCGCCGACCTGCCAGGGTACAAACTCGTTTTGGCCGTAGCCGTGTTTTTCACTTTTGCTTTGCGCGCCCGAGGCCGTGGCCAGCACCAGCTCAAAAATGCGCTGGCCCATTTGCTCGATGGTCGCGCTGCCGTCAATGATCTCGCCGCAGTTGATGTCCATGTCCTCTTCCTGGCGCTGCCACAGGGCCGAGTTGGTGGCCAGCTTGAGCGAAGGTGAGGGCGCGCAGCCATAAGCCGAGCCGCGACCGGTGGTAAAGCAGATGACGTTGGCGCCGCCCGCCACCTGGCCGGTGGCGCTGACCGGGTCGTAACCCGGCGTGTCCATGTAGACAAAACCGTGGGCGCCCACCGGCTCGGCGTATTCGTAGACCGCTTCAAGATTGCTGGTGCCGCCCTTGGCCACCGCGCCCAGTGATTTTTCAAGAATGGTGGTCAGGCCACCAGCCTTGTTGCCGGGCGAGGGGTTGTTGTTCATCTCGCCTTCATTGATTTCGGTGTAGTGCTCCCACCATTTGATGCGGGAGATCAGTTTTTCGGCCACCTCGGGGCGCACGGCGCGGCGCGTCAGCAAATGCTCGGCGCCATAGATTTCAGGGGTTTCGCTCAGGATGGCGGTGCCGCCATGCGCCACCAGCAAGTCCACCGCCGCGCCCAGCGCCGGATTCGCGCTGATGCCCGAGTAGCCGTCCGAGCCGCCGCACTGCAGGCCTATGGTGATGTGGGCTGCGCTGCAGGGCTCGCGTTTCACGGCGTTGGCCTGCGGCAGCATTTCCTTGATCAGCGCAATGCCTTTGGCGACCGTCTTGGCTGTGCCGCCCGTGTCCTGGATGCTGAACACGCGCAATGTTTCGCCTTCGCGCAGGCTGCCGTGGGCCAGCCAGGCATTGATCTGGTTGGACTCGCAGCCCAGGCCTACGACCAGCACGCCGGCGAAGTTGGCGTGGGTGGCGTAACCGGTCAGCGTGCGCTGCAAAATTTGCAACCCCAGGCCGTCGCTGTCCATGCCGCAGCCGGTGCCGTGCGTGAGCGCGACCACGCCGTCCACGTTGGGGAAGTCTTTTAATGCGGCAGGGTTGTTGAGCCTTGAAAAATGGTCTGCGATCGCACGCGCAGCCGTGGCCGAGCAGTTGACGCTGGACAAAATGCCTAGGTAGTTGCGTGTCGCCACGCGGCCGTCGGCCCGCTTGATGCCCATAAAAGTCGCTTCGCGCCGGGGCGCTGCGGGTTTGACATCGGCACCAAAGGCGTAGTCGCGCGCAAAGTCGCCCTTGTCAGGCCCCATGTCCAGGTTGTGGCTGTGCACATGCTCACCGGGGGCGATGGCCTTGCTGGCAAAACCGATGACCTGGTTGTAGCGCCGCACCGGCTCGCCCACTGCCAACGCGCGCGTGGCGATTTTGTGCCCGGCGGGAATCAGGCCCCGGACAGTGACATTTTCGACCTGCGTGCCGCCCACCAGCTGGGCGCGGGCAATCAGGACATCGTCGGCAGGATGAAGGCGGATAAAAGGTGTCATGTTGTGCTGTGGGAATGGCTGAAAACGGTGGTTTGCCCGGTCGGCAATCGCCGGTTCCGACATGGCCGCCCAGCCGTTCAAACAGCGGGCTGCGCCTTGAGTCCCAGAAACGCTGCACGGTCTCTATCAACACCACATCAGGCCAATTCATGATTCCACGAAAGCCAGCTGGAGGCATCCGGCAAAACCCTGCGGCAGCCTCCATGAGGCTTGAAGGCAAACGCATGCTGGTGGTCTTCCAGTCCAGCGACGAATCGGCTTTTGTGAGCGGGCAGGCCTGCAAGATCGACAGCGGCATCACAATATGACCGGCTCCATCGCAGCAGGCAGATACGATGGCGACCGGATTTGTCCCCTATTCACATTAAAAAAAGGAAAAACATGAAACTCGTTCGTTACGGCAAGCCGGGAAAAGAAAAACCTGGTCTGATTGATGCCGACGGCAAACTGCGTGACCTGAGCGCGCACATCAAGGACATTGGCCCTGAGCAGCTCAGTGATGCCGCCCTCGCCAAACTGCGCAAGCTCAAGGCCGACAAGCTGCCGCTGGTCAAGGGCTCGCCGCGTTATGGCTGCCCTGTCACTGGCACGCCCAAGTTCATCGCCATCGGCCTGAACTATGCCGACCATGCGGCCGAATCCGGCCTGCCGCTGCCCAAGGAGCCGGTGATCTTCATGAAGGCCACCAGTTGCATCCAGGGCCCGGACGACAACGTCATGCTGCCCAAGGGCTCCGTCAAGGGCGACTGGGAGATCGAGCTGGGTCTGGTGATTGGCACGCGCGCCCGTTATGTTTCGCAAAAGGATGCGCTGAATCACGTTGCCGGTTATTGCACCATCAACGACGTGAGCGAACGCGAGTTCCAGATCGAGCGCGGCGGCACCTGGGACAAGGGCAAGGGTTGCGACACCTTTGGCCCCATCGGCCCCTGGCTGGTCACGCGCGACGAAGTGCCGAATCCGCAAAAGCTGGACATGTGGCTTGACCTCAACGGCGAGCGCATGCAGAGCGGGTCGACCAAGACCATGATCTTCAGCGTCGCCAAGATCATCAGTTACGTCAGCCAGTTCATGACGCTGGAACCCGGCGATGTGATCACCACCGGTACGCCGCCCGGCGTCGGCATGGGCAAAAAGAAAGACGGCAAACCGGCACCGATCTTCCTGAAAAAGGGCGATGTGATGACCGCGGGCATTGGTGGCCTGGGCGAACAGCGCCAGCTGGTTGTGCCCTTCAAACTCTAAATCCACTGAGAGTCACCGGTCATGGCGGCCGGTGATTTGTGTTTTAGGGCTAACCCGGGAGCGCCTTAGGTGGGCACCCCTATAAATCGAGGTTTATTTAGCAAAAGTACTTGACGGTGGCTAAATTGCTGCAAAATAGAACGACCGTTCGTTTTATTTTTAACCCTTTGTCTGGATGCCATGTCCGTCACAGAATTTTCTGCCAAAGCTGCCCGCGCCCTGTCCAAAGACAGCCGTGAAGGCCAGGCCGGATCCATAGGCCTGCATAAAGGCCAGCAAACCAAGGCCGCCATCGTCGATGCAGCCTTGGGCTTGTCCACCCAGATCGGGCTGGAAGGCCTGAGCATAGGCGCGCTGGCCGAAGTCATGCGCATGAGCAAATCGGGCGTGTTCGCCCATTTCGGCTCGCGCGAAGAGCTGCAGATTTCCGTCGTCCGCGAATACCACACGCGTTTCGAGGAAGAGGTTTTTTACCCCGCGCTGAAGCAGCCCAGGGGTTTGCCGCGTTTGCAGGCGCTGTTCGAGAACTGGATGAAGCGCACCTCGGTCGAAATCGATTCCGGCTGCCTCTATATAGGCGGCGCGGTCGAATTTGACGACAGGCCGGGTCCGGTACGTGATGCGTTGGCAGAGTCCGTCAAGATATGGCTCGCCGCCATGCACCGCGCCGTGGTGCAGGCCAAGGAAACCGGGCACCTGCGCCCGGACGCCGAAGAGCAGCAGATGGCCTTTGAAATCCATGGCCTCATCCTCGCACTGCATTACGAAGCCCGCTTCCTGAAAACCCCGGGCTCCGTAGACCGGGCCAACAAGGGGTTTGCCAACATCGTTCTACGTTATGGCAACCAGGCGGCTGCGGCCAAGCCTGCTTTGCCATCCACCAAATTTTCCGCATCCCCCAAAGCTTCGAAGGAGTAATCACATGCCTATTTACAACCCACCCCTGCGCGACATGCAGTTTGTTTTGCACGAAGTGTTCAAGGTCAGCGATGAGTTCAAGGCCATCCCCAAGCACGCGGATGTTGATGCCGACACTATCAATGCCGTACTCGAAGAAGCCGGCAAGTTCGCGTCGCAGGTGACCTTTCCCCTCAATATCAGCGGCGACGAAGAGGGTTGCAAACTCGACAAGACGACGCATGAAGTCACGCCGCCCAAGGGCTTCAAGCAGGCTTATGCGCAGTACGTCGAAGGTGGTTGGGCGGCATTGAGCTGCGATGTTGAATACGGCGGCCAGGGCCTGCCTTTTGTGCTGAACCAGTGCCTGTACGAAATGCTCAACTCGGCCAACCAGGCCTGGACCATGTACCCCGGCCTGTCGCATGGCGCTTATGAAGCCCTGCACGCGCACGGCACCGAAGAACAGAAAAAAATCTACCTGCCCAAGCTCACCAGCGGTGAGTGGACCGGCACCATGTGCCTGACCGAGCCGCATTGCGGCACCGACCTGGGCCTGCTGCGAACGAAGGCCGAACCGCAAGCGGATGGAAGCTACAAGTTAAGCGGCAACAAAATCTTCATCAGCGCCGGCGAACACGACATGACCAGCAACATCGTGCACCTGGTGCTGGCCCGCCTGCCGGACGCACCGCAAGGCAGCAAGGGCATCAGCCTGTTTGCCGTGCCCAAGTTCAATATCAACCAGGACGGCTCACTGGGCTCACGCAACGGTATCTACTGTGGCGGGCTGGAGCACAAGATGGGCATCCACGGCAACGCCACCGCGCAGATGGTGCTGGAGGACGCGGTGGGCACCATGGTGGGCGCGCCCAACAAGGGCCTGGCCGCCATGTTTGTGATGATGAACGCCGCCCGCCTGGGCGTGGGCAACCAGTCGCTGGGCCTGACCGAAGTGGCTTACCAGAACGCGCTGGCTTATGCCAAGGACCGCATCCAGATGCGTTCGCTGTCGGGCGTGAAGGCCAAGGACAAACCGGCCGACCCCATCATCGTGCACCCTGACGTGCGCAAGATGCTGCTGACGGCCAAGGCCTATGCCGAAGGCGGCCGCGCGC
>JAZKCE010000045.1:0-5241 GCA_040388255.1 Pseudomonadota bacterium
CTTCACAATGCCGACACTTGCTTTCTGGGAGACGTCCATATAAGGGACGACTAAACAGGCTCTTAGGCCAGGGTCAGCGTGGAAAACAGGGACTGGATTTCGAACACTTGTCCCCGATCACCGCAACCGCCTGGATTTCGACCAGCATGCCGGGCACGGCCAAGGCGGAAACCGTGACCTGCGCGCTGGCGGGGTAATTTTTGTCCGGAAACATTTCCGCGCGTACCTTCTGGAATGCCCCGCCATTGCGTACATCCGTCAGGTAGACGGTCAGGTTCACAATGTTCTTCAGGCTGCCGCCTGCACGCTTGAGAACCTCCTCGATTTGCGCAAAAGCAGTCCGGGCCTGTGCCTCGGCATCGCCCCGGATGTCCTTGCCGCTGGAGTCGGTCGTCGCCGTTTGCCCGGCAAGCCACACGATACGGCCGCCATCGGTCGCCACGGCTTCCGAATAGGTTCGACCCCTGATTTTTTCACTTTGCTCCATGAACTCCGCGGCGCGCGCAGCCGTGGCAAACAAGGTGATGGCTGACAAGGTGAGTATGAGTATTGAACGTTTCATTGGAGACTTCCTTCTGGTTGTGGCATGGCGAAATGCCGTTGCCGGGGACACTAAAAACTCCAGGATCCTGCGGAAATTTCCGGCGGGTGTTTTAGCCGCCGCCGGCACGGGCGGCCAGTCCGCGCACAGACTCGGTCGCATCCCACATGACCTGCTCGCTGTCCAGCGCCGTGAAGCGCCCTTTGCGAAGCATCACTTTTCCGTCCACGATCACGGTGTCGATGTTGGACGGCTGCGCGGAATAGACAAGCGCAAAAGCCGGATCCACCACAGGCCCGATATTCGGGTCGGTGGCGCGCACCATCAGGATGTCGGCCCGTTTTCCGGGTGTCAGCGAGCCGACCTGGTCGGCGATCCCAAGATCGCGCGCACCGTCAATGGTCGCAAGTTCAAGCAGGCGCTGCGCCGTCAGCGGAATGCTGCTGCCAAAGCGTTGCTTGTGGGACCAGAGCAAGGCGCGCATGCAGTTAAAAAAATCCGCGTTGGCGGAGGCAGCGGAGCTGTCAACCGACAGGCTCATCTGGACACCCTGCTCAAGCAACTCCTGGAACTGGATCTCGCCCCTGGTCGCCTGCGCGTACAGCAGCTCAATCACCGGCGAGCAGGACATCGTCGTATTGTTTGCGGCAAGGAGTTTGCGCTCTGCCAGGGAGATTCCCTGGGGGTGAACAAGCTGCAGGTCCGGCCCAAGAAGGCCATGCTGCTCCAGCACAGACACGATGCCGGGCCGCGCGTGCATGGTGATGGGCAAACCAAGTTGCCGGATAGCCTGGTACTCCGCCATGACCACCTCTATGGGGACGGCGCCGCGGGGGTTGGAAACCGGCGTACGCAACGCTGCACCCAGTGTCACAAGATCGTCCCCGCGCGCTAT
The DNA here is from genome assembly GCA_040388255.1 of Pseudomonadota bacterium. Classification (GTDB taxonomy): domain Bacteria; phylum Pseudomonadota; class Gammaproteobacteria; order Burkholderiales; family Burkholderiaceae_C; genus Polaromonas. The sequence goes on from JAZKCE010000045.1 coordinate 1,437, forward strand.
TTCGCGCTGCGTGTCCGCGAGGCCCTGGAGGTCCATCGTCTGGCTCAAAGCCAGGTCCTGGCCCCATCCGTAGGAAAACCGCGCACGAACCCCGGTATCGCGCAGTGCGCGCAGCTCGGCGTCGGCATGGGCCGGCGTGCGCGTGTTGTGCGACCAGTTGTGGACGGTTGTGATGCCCGAGGAGAGGCCTTCGGTCAGTCCAAGGCGTACCGATCGATAGGAGTCTTCCGGCGTGAACATCGGCCCGACTTTCAGCGTGACGGGAAAATAACCATGCTTGGGGTCATCCCCCCTGACGAGGGCGCGCAAGGAGCTGTTCCACAAATGCCAGTGCGTATCGACGAACCCCGGCAGGACGATCATGTCGCGGCCTTCAATCGCCATCACGCCGGGCACAAGCAGGGCAACGCCCACCGCAACAATCCGGCCGTCCCGCACATGGACATCTGCGAATGGCAGGTTGCCAAGGGTTTCATCCATGGTGAGGACGTAAGCACCGCGAATGACAAACTCACCGCGCCCGCTTGCGCCGGGATGAGCGCGAGGCGAGCGGTTATCTACTTCAGCTGCCGCTGCTTCAATGGTCACGGCCGACATGCTTCAGTCCGCCTTGGCGCCGGAAACGCGTATCAGGCGCGCCTTCTGGCGCATGTCTGCCTGGATGAATCGGCTGAACTCATCAGGCGAAGAGAACACAGGATCAAATCCCCGCGCAAGAACGTGGCGTTCGCGAAAAACCGGGTCTGCCCCCACCTCCGCCACATCCTTGTAGAGCTTCTGCACGATGGCGCTGGAGGTGCCACCCGTGACAAACAGGCCAAACCAGGACTCATGCGGATCGATATCGGGGAACCCGGCCTCCCGCAGTGTGGGAACCTGGGGTAGATCCAGCAGGCGCTCCTGGCGGGCAAGGGCAATCGGCTTTATTTTCCCGGCCTTGATGTAGCCCTGCGCCAGCGATGCGCCCACCAGCGTCAATTGCACCTCGCCGCTCATCACGGCGGTCACCGCCGGCACTATGCCTTTGTAGGGAACCTGGGTGATCTGTACCCCGCTGCGCGACTTGAGCCCCTCGAAAAACAGATGCGGCAAGCTGCCTGAGCCATACGAGGCATAACTCAATTCATTCGGTTTTGTCTTTGCCAATGCAAGCAGTTCATCCAGCGTGCCGGCAGCAACGGAGGCATGCGCGACAACCAGCTGCGGCAAGCTGACCAGTTGCGATACGGGCGCAAGCTCCCGTATCGGATCGTATGGCAGCTTCTCGAACAAATATGGGTTGCTGGTGATGGTGGACTCGCTTGTGAGCAGCAAGGTGTGCCCGTCCCGCGCCGCCTTGGCAACGGCCACCGCCCCAATGATGGTCGAAGCGCCAATCTTGTTCTCCACAATCACCGGCTTGCCCCATTTTTGCTGGAGGCGGTCGGCCAGCATCCGGGCCATGACGTCCACGCCGCCGCCCGGCGCGTAGGGCACCACGATCTTCACGGTGCCTGTCGGGTAGGCCTGCGAGATGGCGGCGAATGGCAGCAGACAAAAGACGGCTGCAATGACTCTGATGAAATTCATGTCTGTCTTGTTTTGATGAAGGTTTAGCCGCGCAACTGGGGCATGAGTTTGAGGGCGTTTTCCCTGTACACGGAGCGCAACTCCTCCGCGCTCAGACCGGATGCCTGCAGTCCCGCAGCGATTTTTTCCGGCGTCGCCCAGGGATAGTCCGAGCCAAACAGGATTTGCGAATTGGGGATGATCATTTTGAGAATGCCCATATGCACCGCATCCGCCGCGGCCGCAGTGTCGTAATAAAACCTTCTGAAGTGGTGCAGCTTCGAGTCTGGCGGTGCCTGACGTGCCAGCGATTCGGTGGTCTCACCAGTCAGGTAACGCTGCGACCAGATGCTGCCCCCGCCATGCGACCAGATGTAGCGCACGTCCGGTGTCGCCTTTGCCGTACCGCCCTGAATGACACTCACCATGGCACGGGCCAGGTCCGAGCCCAGCTCGATGTAGGTCGGCAAAATTCCCGGCTGAAAGTCCCAGGAGCAGCAGCCCGGCGCCGTGGCGTGCGTATAAACCACGGCCTTGCGGCGGTTCAGTTCTGCCCAGACCGGCGCAAAGGATTTGTCCCCAATCCACTTGTCGTCGTAACTCGACAGCAAACCCACGCCGTCAGCCTTGAGAACGTCGAACGCATATTCGATCTCCCGCAGGCTGGACTCGACGTCGGGCAACGGCAGCACCGCGAAGTGGCCGTAACGGCCTTAGTGGTCCGACTTTTGCCGGGCTGCGTATTCATTCAATTCGCGCGCAGCGCGCCTGGTCTCCGCGATATCACCGAACCACACACCGGGCTGCGTCACCGACAGAAATGCCTTTTCGACATTGCCCTGGTCCATGGACTCGATATCCCTGGCAATCGAGTGGCTCTTGAATTGGTCGAACCCCAGCACCGGTTTGACGGAATTTTTTGACTCCACAAGCTTCACCCAGGCCGGCGAAAAGAAATGGTGGTGAAAATCAATGCGCCCGGTACCGGCAGCCGGCGCCTGCGCCCAGGAGCTGGCAGCCGGGAGCGCAGCCGCAGCGCCCATGGCCAGCAGGGACTTGAGGAATCCCCTGCGCGGGTTGCAGGCAACATGCGCGCATTGCGAATGCCACAAGCCCGTGCGGTGCGAATCCTGGGAGAGGTCCGGAGTATTCATGATCGTTCCTTTAGCTGTTGCGCGCTGAGACGATGGCTTGGCCGTGTTGCCTTACTTTTCGCCAAACAATTTGTATGAAGGGTCGGCCAGCCCGGTCCTTGGCCCCACCTGGTACATGCTCTTGACGTCCGCTGCGGACACAGGCTTGACCGTGCGGTAGTCCATCACTGTCTGCCGATAGTCCAGGCCCCATTTACCGCCGCGTCGCGACCATTTGTCCAGATACCGGGAGTGCATCCAGCGCTCCTCATAGTCCGGGCCCTTGTCCTGCTTGACCAGCAGCGTGGCCGTGCCGGTCGACTCGCTGACCGCCGTGTCGCCACGGACCTCGATGAGGATGTTGGTGATGCGATGGTTGTTGCCCAGCATTTCCGCATGCGCCTTCATCATCCAGTCGGTGTAGGCCGTCCAGTTGGGAAATACGCTTTTGCCGAACTCAACTTTCGCCTCGGGATGGCCTATGGACATCAAAAGATCCCGGTCCAGGCGATCCAGCGCACGGGGGTATTTGTAGAGCAGCTCGGTGATGGCCTGTTTGCTCAACAACTGGTCCATATCGGCAGACTGCGCATGTGCCGGTTGCTTAATACCGCTAACCATCAAGACGGCGCACGCAAGAAAGGCGCTGAGCAAACCACGTCGGGAAATCGTTCGCATGATGAAATTCCTTTGAAGAACAAGGGCCGGCGGCCAGCACACAATGCCGCTTTACTGGAGTACGGCCATTTCACCGCCTGCGTCACCAGTCGTCAAACGATTAAATCTCATGGATTAATGAGAAAATCATGGGTAATGACGAGGCAGATTTATCACGATCCAGGCATGCAGGTCATCGCGGCAGTGCCGAATCGAAGGAGGAAGCGTCACCCGAAAGGCCGACAAGCCTGGTTGCCAAAGTGCAATCAGGAAATGGGAGCGGGGAATCAACAGGGGATAGGCGCGCGAGGCATCGCCAAAAGACGCATGCTGCGTGCAACTCCAGCTGCATCACAAGCGTAGCCAGCAAACAAAAAGGGTTAGCAACCTGATGACTGCTAACCCTTTTGAATGATGGCGGAGTGGACGGGACTCGAACCCGCGACCCCCGGCGTGACAGGCCGGTA
>JAZKCE010000046.1:0-7423 GCA_040388255.1 Pseudomonadota bacterium
TCGGCCTGCTGTGGATTGCCTACAAGCTGCTGGCCGACCAGGGCGACAAGGAACACGATGGCCCGGTGGCCAGCACCTTCTGGGGCGCCATGAAAACCATTGTGGTGGCCGATGCACTGATGGGCATTGACAACGTGCTGGGCGTGGCCGGTGCGGCACACGGCTCGTTTGACCTGGTCGTCATCGGCCTGCTGGTGAGCGTGCCGATTGTGGTGTTCGGCAGCACCATGGTGCTCAAGCTGGTGGAGCGCTTCCCCGTCATCATCAGCATTGGTGCGGCCGTGCTGGCATTTACCGCGGCAAAAATGATTGTGGGCGAGCAACTGCTGGACGGCATTTACGGCGGGCCGGATTCACTGCCGTCCGCAAAAACCCTGCAGACCGCAGCCGAATGGGCAACCTATGCGCTGGCAGTTGCCGGCGTGCTGGGCGCTGGCTGGTGGGCCACACGCCGGGTCAAATCCGGCCAGGACGGCCTGGTGACCGATTGAGTTTCCGCGCAACCGTAAGCCTTCTAAAGCCACGATAACCCAAGGAGAACTTCATGGACAACATCATTGTGTACGTTGACGATGCCGCCTACGCGCTGCAGATGCTACAACCCATGCGCCTGGCGGACGGCGCCCACAGCAGCCCCGCGCGCTGGATTGTGGTGGGTTGCGCACCGCGTGTCACGCACCGGGCCAGCAAATGGGTAACCCACAGTGCACGCGAGAGCTGGCGCGGCAAATGGGCAGAGAAGGTCTTTGCCCGCCTGCAGCCGCTGTTGCAGCAGGACGGCGACAGCGTGGTGACGCTGCTGGCGCAAACCACCTTGTGCGCCCAGACGGAATCGCTGATCAAGGAATACGGCGTTGCGCGCGTGCTCGATGCGCGCCGGCCGAAATTCGGCCAGGACCTGCAGCCCGTCACCGCAGCGCAAGCACAGGAAAGCAACGGCGTGCTGGGCTACGTGGCGGCGCTCGCGGGTGCCGGGCTGCTGGTGGCGACCGACTAAGAGCAGCTACCCACGGCCACCGGCGGGTGGTATTCTTGCGGCCATGAAACTGATCCTCAAGTGGCTTTGCAGCGCTGCCGCCTTGCTGGCGGTGGCGTATCTTTATTCCGGCGTGGTGGTGACCAGCTTCACCGGCGCGCTGATCGCCGCTGCGGTCCTGGGCGCGCTCAACACCGTGGTTCGCCCTATCCTGGTGTTGCTGACCCTGCCGGTCACCTTGGTCACCGTGGGCCTCTTTTTGTTTGTCATCAATGCCTTGATGTTCTGGGCGGCCGCCAGCCTGGTCAGTGGGCTGGACGTCAGCGGCTTTGGCGCCGCCCTGATCGGCTCCCTGATTTACTCCGTGCTGCAGCTAGCGATCGAGTTTGTCCTGGAGCGCCTTTTCCTTGACAAGTAGGTCCAGCTGGCGGGTGCGCGCGTCGATGATGGAGCCCTCCATGAAATCGGCGCTGCCGGGATTGCTTCTGATCATTGCCTGGGCGGCCCTGAAGCGGTCCAGCGCCCCGTTGTAATCGAGTTGCGCCGCACGCCCCTCCGCATCCGCACGGATGGCCCGCACATTCTGGTTCTGGTTGCCGTAAGCGACCGCCAGCAGCTGCCACGCCGCCGCGTCCCTCGGATGGGCCGTCACCCACGTCAGCAGTCGGCCATCGACCTCCTGCGCACGGCCTGCCGCCAGCAAGGCGCGGGACTGCATCAGCAATTCCGCACGCGAGGTGGTTTTGGAAATGTCGATGCGGGGCAGCGCCGTGGGGACAACACCAGCGAGCAGATCAAGCTCCAGCGATAACAGGTCTGCGGCATTCAGCGCCTGAAGATTGCCAGCGGCCAGCGCTTTGAGTTTTTCCGTCAGGCTGCGGGCCAATGTGAAATCCCGCAGTTTGGCTGCGGCCAGGGCGCCGGCATAAAGCGCCCCCGCGCCGCGGATATCGGCGGAGCTTGTCTGTGGCGCCTGGGCCTGGGCCGGCCGGACCTGGCGCTGCGCCTCTGCCACCATGGCACGCAGGGCATCCACGCCGGGGTCCGCCAGAACGCGCGCCCGCGCCGCCATCATGGCGTGTAAGAACCGGGCCTGCGCCGCTTCCTCAAGCTCGGCCTTGTCGCGCGCGGGGGCGTTCTGCAAGGCCAGCTGCAGGCGTGCCCGGGCTTCTGCGATGCGCTCCGTCGTGAGCGGATGGGAGCGCAGGTAGGGAAAGGAGCCGTTGTCGTTGATGCGCGAGGCCTGCTGCAGTTTTTCAAACATGCTGCCGACGCCGCGGCTGTCAAAGCCCGCATCCGTCATGACACCAAAACCGACGCGGTCGGCTTCACGTTCCATGTCGCGCGAAAAATTGAGCTGCGCTTGCGCGGCAACCGCCTGCCCGCCCATGATCGCGGCCTCGGCGGCCTGCGGGCTCTTGCTGGCCGCCAGCGCGCCCAGGATCATGGCGCCTATCAGCCAGGGCGTCGTGCGCGCCTGCTGTGTGATGAGGCGAGAGATATGCCGCTGCGTGACGTGGCTGAGCTCATGTCCCAGGACGGCGGCCAGTTCGTCCCGACTGTTCACGGCACCTATCAGGCCCAGGTGCACCCCAAAATAACCGCCGGGCAGGGCGAACGCATTGATGCTCCGGTCACGCAGTAAAAAAAGCTCCCAGGCAAAGCGTTCCGCGAGCTCGGGATTGAGCTCACCCCGCGCCTTCGCCGCCGCCATCAGGGGCTGCCATATGCTTTGCACGTAGTCGCTCAAGACCGGGTCATCAATGTAGTCCGGGTCGCGGTAAATGCTGGCGGCAATACGGTCACCGATGCGGCGCTCCGCGCCAGCCGCCAGTTCCAGGTTATCGCCCAGGGACGGCAAGGAACCGCTCGCGCCCCTGGAAACGCCACCCGGCGCCTGGGCCATGGAGCCATTGCTGGAAACCAGCAGCGTCATGGCCGCAAAAACAATGCTTTTACGGATTCCACCGCCCAGCCTGCGGCCCACGCCCGCACGCGGCTTCGATGCGGCCGGCCTAGAACGAATCAAGGGGAACAAAGGCAATCACCTCGGCAGTGTTGGTATCTATCAAAACCGTCCAGAATGTGCTGCGTCCGACCATGGGGATGTGCGCAGGCTCTCTACGGTCTGCGGCTTCGGTTTTCCCACAAAACAAGTCAGGCATGAATGCGAATCCCGTCCCGCGCTGCAAACGTTCCAGCCAACACCCAAACGGACACCAAGAGCCTTAAAGACTCTTTCCGAAAATCCCGGATTTGTGAACATGGTCTTATGATGATGCCTGCTTGTAAAGGTTCTGTAACTGCATGATGCCCACTTCGACGCCACCTCCTGCCTTAAGCCACTTCGACGCCCAGGGCCAGGCCCATATGGTTGATGTTGCAGCCAAAGCAGCAACGCACCGTATTGCCATAGCGCAGGGCCGTATCGTAATGAATCCGGCGACCTTGTCCATCATCCTCGCTGGCAGCGCCAAAAAAGGCGATGTGCTGGGTATAGCCCGCGTTGCCGGCATCATGGCCGCAAAAAAAACCAGCGACCTGATCCCGCTATGCCATCCACTGGCCTTGACACGGGTGGCGATTGATTTCATCCCGGACGAAAAAAACGCCAGCATTGACTGCCGCGCCACCGTGGAAACCGTTGGCCCCACCGGGGTTGAAATGGAAGCCCTGACAGCGGTGCAAATTGCCCTGCTAACCATTTACGACATGTGCAAGGCGGTGGACCGTGGCATGACCATCACCGACGTGCGTGTGCTCGAAAAACATGGCGGCAAGTCAGGCAGTTTTGTGAACCCTTGAGCTACCTGCAGCCAGCCCACGTCATTGTTTCATGGGCTGGGGGGCCTGTGGCGCTTTGGCATTCGCCTGGACCCAGCGCGCATAGTCCTCCGGAAAGGCAGCGCTGTAACGTGCCAGTTGCACCAGGGCCTCATCATTCCGGCCCAACATCACGGCGCTTTCAATGGTTTTTTCAATGACCCGCGGCTCGGGCGAGTAATGCAACAGCGCCGTGGCCGTGTTGAAGGTCCACTGCGCGTTGTCGCGTGCGAGGGGCGTCAGAAGCAGTTGCGCGAAGTGCACCTGATCGGCAAACAACCATGAGCCCTGGATTTTGGCCAGGGTGCCATCACGGTAAGCGGCATCACGCTCTTCCGGTGGCAAATAAACCTGGCTAACCCGGCGGTAGTCCCAGGCCGCACAAACAACAATTGCTATCAAAACAATAGCGGCTAGCGCTCGCAGCATACTGGCCAGGCGGCCATTTGATACAGATCCTGGCCGCGTTGCGGCGGCCGGCGCGGTCGCCCTGGTCCACCACAGCAACCCGGTACAAAGACCAAACGCGATTTGAAACGGCCCATACCACAAGGGGTATTCAAGCATGCTGTGCAACAAAATGACGGCCATGACGCTCCAGGCCAACTGGCGAGTCGGGTCTGTCTCACGCCATGGACGTTGCCGTAGCACCCACCACGAAAAACCGCCGCAAAGCAACAAGGCCGCCGGAACACCCAACTCCACCGCCAGTTGCAACGGCAGGTTGTGTGCGTTGTCCAGGATTCCGCAGAAGCGCGGCCCGTCATAGAGGGTGATGTAGTGCGCGTAATCCAGCTCGCCCCAACCCCAGCCCAGCCAGGGTTTCTGGATAATCAGGTGCAGCACGTTGGACCATAGCGTGAGGCGGCTGGCGCAGACTTCGTCACCGTCGCGCAGCCGTGCAGCCATGCCGTGCAGCGTGGGATCCAGCCCCGCGAGCAGGGGCAAGGCCAGCGCTGCGGCCACATATACAAGGACCGCAACCACAAGCACCCGCCAGGCCATGGAGCCGCGCCAAACGCCCCACATACCGCACAGCAAAACCAGCTGCATCAGCCCGGTGCGCGATGAAGACGCAGCATTGCCCACGGCCAGCAGACTGGCGGCCACACATATCAACCCCAGGGGGCGCCGGCTTGCCCTCGCATCTTCGCCGAGACGGACGGCAAACCATATCAGTGCCGCCAAGGCGATGCTGGTCAGGCTGGCAAACTGGTTGCGCTGGCGCAGGTTGGCAAATGCCTCCCCGTGCTTGGTCACGTTTATCCAGGGCATGAGGCTGTTCTCCGCCCCAAAATACTGACACAAGCCCATTGCGGCGCTGAGCAGGCCGGCAACCAGCCAGGCCCAAGCCACGCCTCTTACCAGGCCTCCCTTCGCCAGCCCGTCAGAAATTCGGTCAACCATCCCCACCAGAGCGCCAGCGCAAGCCCACGAGAATAATAGGGGGACAACCGCTGGAGAGGGACCCGGGGCAAACGGATTGAGCCAGGGTACAAGCACCAGGCAAAACATAATAAACAAAGCAGGTTTGCTTATTTGACTCTCAGCGCCGACGCTGAAGGGAGCAAGATTATTCAACTTGATTACCGCATACGACGGAGTGATTTTTAGTAGCGATGGCCCGATGCATCGGATTGTCCCGCCATTTTTGGATTAATCGTTCATCCCTAACCGCTTGGACTTTCAACTTCTGCCCGCATAGCAGGCAGCGTTGAACAAGCCCATGGCTCTAGGAACAGGCACCGGTCCATTCAAGTAGCGGAGCATTTCGTCTGCGCCTGGGGCCTTGCTGGCGATCAATGCATTTCTGAACTGCGCAACCTCTCCACCACTAAGACGCCAATAGGAATACATAATCCATTTCGCCTCTTCGGGTTTCCCAGCAAAAGTGAGTGCCACAATGGTATTTGGCTGATACCAAGTTTCATACATCACACAGCCTAACTCAGTGGAGGTCCTGAGATACTCTTGATAGTTTGACGCATCAACAGTCTGACGGATCAATAAAAGATAGCTTGCATAAGGCCTGAACCATGTAACGTGACTCGCGACATCGAGCCGCTCGTTCAGATCCGACTTCAGGCCAACAGCGAACACCGGTGTCAGCTTGTAATAGTCGTTGTTCATCCAGACTACAGTCCCAAGAATCGTTAAGCCGAGCAACGATATAACGCCTTTGCGCGCGCTGCCCCCCACCTTGGCAAGAACCTGCGACGAATTTCCTTGAGTACCAGGCAAAACCTCCGATTGCAGTTGCACCTCGCCACGACTGAGCCATCCAATGAAATAGCTTGTCGGTAAAAGAAAATACGTGTACCAGAGGGGGAACTCCACTTGGGAGTGGATAGCTACGCAGCCAACGGCCACGAACGGCAAGAAGCCATCCAGAGTCAACAGCTGACGACGTGCCCGCCAGAACACCGCCGCAAGCAGGAACAAAAATCCTGCAGTCAAGGGCAGGCCAAACGCAAACGCCAGCTGCAAAAAGAGGTTATGGGAATGCGTCATGACGATGCCTGCCTTCTCAGCCGCGCCGCTGAGAAAAAATGCTGACCCATAGTCAAGAATCCCCCAACCCAGCCAAGGTCGCATGTGAATGAGGTCGATAGTCTGGCGCCAGACTTCCGCTCGCATCCCAACGCCTTCAGATCTTGTTTGCGTCAGCTTGTTGGCGCCGTAAAAGTCAGCCCCGCCATGCTGGCTGATCAACAACAAGACAGTCCAAATTACCGCGGCGAAAACCAGAGGATAAAAGGCCTTCCAGGCACCATGATTATTTCTCCGCAGAAAGAGAACAGCGCACACAGATATAAAGAGAAGTTGCAGCAAGGCAGCACGCGAGCCGGTGGAGACGATGCCAAATACCAGCAAAGGCCCCAGCAACAGAAAAACGACAGCGCCGAGACGCCGACCGACGGCAGGCCTCAATGTGAACAAGGCCGCCAAACCCAGGCAAAGAAATGTCGCCTGATGATTGGGCTGACGAACAAATCCAAAAGTTCTGCCTTTTTCTGCGGCGGGGGACAACACAATCCAACTCGCATCAAAGCTCACATATTGTGCAATTGAGGCCACCGAAGCCAGCGTTGCGCCCGCAATCAACGCTATGGCAATGCCCTTTTGCCAATGCCTCTTATAACCCCCACCCCTGGCTGTGTTTCCCACCCAAGCAGCCATCGCGGCGAGGAACAAATAGCCAATGATTGCCAGCCAGTCCACCAGATTCTTCTGCTCGAAATAAAAATATTGGCCTGCGGTGGCCAGGATCAGCAGCCCCAGCGCCGTCCAGACCAACTTTAGATCTCCAATTTTTCTGTCTGCCGCACCATATTGCGCGGTGACAACAAACATCATGGCGAACCCCGCAACACTAACTATTTCACCCGCAAAATTCGTCAAAGGCAAAGTACCGTACCCAAACAAGAAAGGACAGGAAACCGCCACGAAACAGAGCAAGCCAAGAACGCTGGAAGGCTCTGTTCTCGCACTTCTATTTGGCGATAGCTTGAAAAAGCTTTTTATACCAACGCTAGATCCCACTGAACTTCCCTTCAGACTTATTCAAAATCGAGTAGGGTGAGGGGTTGCCCCCTCAGCCCTCTCACACCACCGCACGTGCGG
>JAZKCE010000047.1:0-20465 GCA_040388255.1 Pseudomonadota bacterium
GCGTTGGAGTGTGCCTGAGTTTATAAGTTCATTTAATTGCGGCGCACTACACTAGCAAAGGCCCCGTTTGTGGAGCTTCTTCACAAGATATCTATGTAGGCAATGTCGCTTAACTCCAACTCAAATGGGATTGAATTTGACGTGATTTTTTTCCGATGGCTTGCACTATTTTGTGAATAAGTGCTGTGAAAAAACCGTCACTCAGGTCGGGTTGATCACCAAGCCTGACCTCGGTGAGTCGAGGGTTCCCCTCCCCTAAAATCAAAAGCCAACACCTAACCACGTCAACAGGACCCGCATGAAACTGACCCTTGCCTATTCACCAGTCGCTTGTTCATTGGTGCCTTACATCTTGCTCACTGAAGCTGGCGTTGCGTTCGACACGCTGCCGGTCAATATGGGCAAGGGCGAGCACACAGGCCCCGACTTTCTGCTGCTCAATCCAAAAGGCAAGGTGCCTGCGCTTGTGATTGATGGTGCGCCGCTGACTGAAAACGTTGCCATTCAGCTATGGATTGCGCGCCAGTTTCCGCAAACCATGCTGATGCCTGCGGATGAACTGGAATACGCACGGGCTGTGTCTGTCATGGCGTGGTGTGCTTCCGGCATTCATCCCAAAATCACCCAGCAGGGCAGGCCTGAGCGCTATTGCGACTTGCCGGGTACGGCTGACAACGTGCGCGCCCTGGGTTCGCAATCGTTGTTTGAACAGTTTGCCATCGCCGACAACATGCTGGCCGGGCGTGAATGGTTTTTTGATAATTTCACCTGTGCAGATGCCTACTTTTACTGGTGCTTCCGCCGGAGCGCCATGTTCAAGCCTGACGTGTCGGGCTTTAAAAACTGCATGGCGCACCGGCAGCGCATGGAGCAACGCCCCAGCGTACAAAAGCTGCTGGCCTATGAGAAGAAGGTAGAAGCTGATTTCGCCGCAGCAGCCTGAGGCGGCAGTCAGGCGATGTGCTGACTCAAACCCGGGGGCGCGCCATGGCAACGCAGCCGCCTCTGAACAGGAATTTCAGCGGGTTTTGAGCACGAAAATGGCCTGTAGCCGCCTGAATATGCGCGCAGATAGCTATGAATTTAATAGCATCATGGGCTTGTCCAACGAAAGGCGGCGCATCGTTCAACCCGCCTTGCCAGCCTGCGACACCAGCACAGGTTTGTCCCGATAAAGCTCGGGCATCATGGTTTTAAGGTTGGCAATTTTCGGCAAATCAAAGGTCGCAATATAGGGCTCGCCGGGGTGCAGCGTGGCGTAATCCTGGTGGTAGGCCTCGGCGGGGTAGAAGGCGAGCGGGGCCGCCAGCGGCGTGAGCTGCGTCACGATCTTGCCGGGGAAGACCTTGGCGGCATCGAGTTGCACGATGTACTTTTCCGCGATCTGCTTCTGGTTCGTGTCCAGGTAAAAAATGGCGGAGCGGTATTGCGTGCCGTGGTCCGGGCCCTGGCGGTTCAGGGTTGTCGGGTCATGCGCTACCGAGAAATAAATCTGCAGCAACTTGCCGTAGGACACTTGCCTGGGGTCGTAGGTGATCTGCACGGATTCGGCATGCCCGGTGCGGCCCGAGCCGATGATGTCGTAGCTGGCTGTGGCCTTGTCTCCACCGGCGTAGCCGGACACGGCGTTGAGCACGCCCCTGGTGTGCTGAAACACACCTTGCACGCCCCAGAAGCAGCCGCCTGCAAACACGGCCGTTGCGGTGCTGGCCTGCGCCGTTGCCGGTGTGTCTATGGCGGGTGGGGGGAGCTTGACGGCTTTTTCTTCCGCCGCGCTCACGCCCAGGCCACCGCCAAGGTAAGTCAGTACAGCCAGCGCGATGGCACCTGTGGTGAAAAGGATTTTGTTCATCATCATGCCGCCTTGAAGTTCATGGCCACGCCGTTCATGCAGTAGCGCAGTCCGGTGGGTTTGGGGCCGTCGTCAAACACATGGCCCAAATGCCCGCCGCAGCGGCGGCAGAGCACTTCGGTCCGTTTCATGAAAAGGGTAGTGTCGCTTTCTTCCACCACGGCTTTGTCCAGCGGTTGCCAGAAGCTGGGCCAGCCGGTGCCGCTTTCAAACTTGGTGGCTGACGAGAAAAGCGGCAGGGCGCAACCTGCGCAGCTGAAAACGCCGGCGCGTTTTTCCTTGTTCAACGGGCTGGTGTAGGGCGTTTCTGTGCCGGCCTTGCGCAGGACGCTGTATTGATCCGGCTTGAGCAGCTTTTGCCATTCGGCGTCGGTGTGCGTGACCTCATAGGCGCGCGCCGCATGCGCGGGCGAGCCGGTCAGCAGGCCGTGCATGCCGGCTAAAACCGCTGGCAGGGCTGCCAGGCTGAAAAGGGTGTTTCTTCGGGTCATCATGCTGTCTCCTTCGACTGAATCCATTGTGGCCATGGGTCTTGGTCGGCGTGGCGCTGTGTTTCTTACAGCATTCATGCCGGCAGGGATAATTGGACAGGCTGCCATTTTGGTCTAAGCTCTTGTTGAAATACGCCTGCCAGGCGCCAACTGATTCAAATGCGGCAAAACCCCTGCCTTTTTGCGGGGCATTACGCCGCAGTCCTACAACTTCGCAGCCGGCCGGGCACTAGACTTGCCCCTGATGATGAAAACGCTCCCTGACCGCCTTAAAAAATTTGCCGCCTCTGTTCCCGACCGCTTGCGCCATCCCACACGGCGCGGCGTGGCTTTGGGCTTTGCCGCCATCCCCGTCCTGTTGCTGCTGTATGTGCTGGTGCTGATCCCGTTCACGCCCAGCATTTCAGACCTGCGCAAAGCCAAAACCGCCAAGCCCTCGGTCGTGATGTCTTCCGACGGCAAGGAACTGGCGATTTTCAAGCGCGCCAACCGCGACTGGGTCAAGCTGGCCGACATTTCACCGAATGTGGTGACCGCGCTGATCGCCACCGAAGACCACCGCTTTTATGAACACCATGGCCTGGACGTGAAACGCACGGTGTCTGCCGTGGTGCACACCTTCACGGGCGACCGGCAGGGCGGCTCGACGATCACGCAGCAACTGGCGCGCAACCTGTACCCGGAAGACATAGGCCGCGCGCCTACGCTGACGCGCAAGATCAAGGAGGCCATTACCGCCCTGAAGATAGAGGCCATCTATACCAAGGACGAGATCCTGGAGACCTACCTGAACACGGTGCCTTTTCTCTACAACGCCTACGGCATTGAAATGGCGGCGCGCACCTACTTCGACAAATCGGCCGATGAGCTGAACCTGCTTGAAAGCGCCACACTGGTCGGCATGCTCAAGGGCACGAGTTATTACAACCCCGTGCTCAACCCCGAGCGCTCGGTGCAGCGCCGCAACACGGTGCTGGGCCAGATGGTCAAGCACCAGAAGTTGCCGCAAGCCAAACTGGCCGCGCTGCAGAAGGCGCCGCTCAGGATCAACTTTGAGCGCCAGGATGACGACCTGGGCCCTGCGCCGCACTTTACGCAGCAGCTCAAGCGCTGGCTGATCGAATGGGCTGACCGCAACGACTACAACATCTATGCCGACGGGCTGGTGGTGCGCACCACGATTGACTCGCGCCTGCAGAACATGGCCAACCATGCCTTGATGCAACAGGCCGACAGGCTGCAAAGAATCAGCAATGCCGAATGGGCCTCCAGCTGGGTGATGCGGGCCAAGGGCGGCGGCCCGCGCAAAAACCTGGTGCTGGCCTTTGTGCGCGATACAAAGGAATACAAGGCGGCGATTGCCGCGGGCCAGACGCAAGAGCAAGCGCTCAAGGCACTGCAGGCCGATACGGCCTTCATGCAAAAACTGCGCGACGACAAGACGCGTTTGCAGGCCGGTTTCCTGGCGCTGGACCCCAGCAACGGCCATGTGAGGGCCTGGGTTGGCAGCCGCGACTTTACGGACGACCAGTTTGACCATGTGCAGCAGGCGCGCAGGCAGCCGGGCTCGACCTTCAAGCCTTTTGTCTATGGCGCCGCATTTGAAAACGGCAGCAAGCCTTCCGATACCTTTGTCGACCAGGCGCTGGAGATTCCGCTGGGCAACGGCAACTTCTGGCGGCCCGGCGACGCCGGCGGCCCGAGCGGCGCGACCATGACCTTGCGTGAAGGCCTGATGTATTCCAAAAACTCCATCACCGCGCAGGTCATGCAACAGGTGGGGCCGGCGCATGTCGCCAAGCTGGCAAAGGCCATGGGAGTGCGGCAAAGCAAGCTCGATGAAGTGCTGTCGCTTGCGCTGGGCACCAGCCCGGTGACGCTGAAGGAAATGGTCACCAGCTACAGCACGATTGCCAATGATGGCCGCTACATAGAGCCGATAACCGTGACCGGCGTTGAAGACCGCAACGGCAAGGTGCTGGAGTCGTTCCAGGACAATACCGCGGAGGCGGTGATGGCCACCCCGGTGGCGCAAACCTTGCTGGACGTGATGCGCGGCGTGGTTGACCAGGGCACGGGCGCCGGCATCCGCAGCCGATTTGGCATCCAGGCCGATGTGGCCGGCAAGACCGGCACCACGCAGGACAACACCGATGGCTGGTTCATCCTGATGCAGCCGCAATTGGTGGCCGGCGCATGGGTGGGGTTTAACGACAACCGCGTGACCATGGGCTCGCGCTGGGGCCAGGGTTCGCAGAGCGCTTTGCCTATTGTGGGCGAGTTTTTCCGCCAGGCCATCAGGACCAGGGTGCTTGACGCCAATGTGCGTTTTGTCGCGCCGCATGAGCCCGGCGTGGCGGCACCGGTGCCGCCTGAAGCGAACAACCCTCCGGCCCCGGCGGAAGTGCCTGTGGTTGACCGGAGCGTGACCCTGTACGACCCGGGCGCCGCGCCCGAGGGCAGCTGGCAACCCGCGCCCGGCGGCATTCGCTACATCACCGTGCCGGGGCCGGCAGCAGAAGCGAACGAGGGCACCAGGCCGTCGCCCGTCCAGCCGAACGTGGTGGTGCCGCGCGACCTGCAGCCGCTTGAGCCAAGGCGGCCGTAAAAGCGTGTAAAGAGCCAAGTAGGGTTTTTGAGGGCGCCGAGGCGCTTTTTTTGATTGAAACAAGCCTTTTGGCCACAAGCAGGCCGGGCCACAAAAGCGTAAGCTGGCAAACGCCATGCTGCATCGCAACTTTTCACCCTTGAACGAAGGCCGCTCCAGATCGCGCCACCGCCTGGGCGCTGCCATCGCGCTGGCCGGTTTGTTGCTGGTGGCTTGCGGCGGCCCGCCGGATGACTCGCCGGTGGATGAGGTGCAGCAGCGGCTGGTGGGCAACTGGCTGCGCGAATACGACCAGGAGGGCGCGCATGTGCGGCGCCTGCTGGTGCTGCAGCCGGACGGCCATTTCAGCGAGATGGCGCGTGTGGTGGATGCGCGCGGCACGGTCACCGAACACGCGCATGCGGGTGACTGGACATATGACGGCACCAACCTCAAGCGCCGCTACACCAGTTTTGACGGCAGGCAGCCGAGCGCACCGACCTTGCCTTACGCCACCTTCCAGCTCAGGTTTGAGTCCAACTATGAGTTTGTCGGCATCGACAACGTGCGCAGGCGCGAGGTGCGTTACCAGCGGGTGGAGTCGGGCGCGGCTTTGTAGCCCTGCCACGCAGCCGCACCACAGCTTCAGTAGGGCAGCGCAAACCCGTTCCTGCCGGCGTTGATGCGCAGCACCGTGGGTTTGCCGTCTATGGCCGCCTGGGCAAACAGCGAGACGCTGGCGCCGGGCACCAGCAGGCTGCGGTCGCCGGGCCGGGAGGTCACGACGGGGGCGTCTGGCGGCACGATGACGGTTTGTTCGCCGCCCTTGTACTTGAGCTGAAGCTTGCGGCCTGCGGGCGTGTTGGCGATGGCGCTGACGTCAGCCACGGTGGCGTTGGTCATGGTGCTTTGCGGCAGCAGGTCAAACGGGCGGTGGCCGTCGCCGGTGCCGCGGGCCGATTCGGGGAACACGCTGACGGCAATCGCGCGCTGTGTGCCGTCTGGCTGCGGCATGGCGGCTGTGCCTATGTAGCTGCCGGGTTTGATGTCGTCCAGTTTGATCGGGTAGACCTCGGACACCACCAGCTTGTCTGAAATCGCCAGCTCCACCACTTCTCCGCTGCGGTCCTTGACGGTTAGCGTGGCCGGCGTCACGCCGAGCACCGTGCCGCGCATGCGCACAGCGGCAGGCGGGGTCTGGGCCAGCGCCTCGCCGGCGAAGGCTGTGAGCATGCATAAGGCCAGCGCAAGGGTGGCGCTGCGGCGGGCGAAGGGGCTGGCTGGTGTCATGAGGTGCTCCATGGGGTGGGAAAGGCAGTGGCTGATGTTTGCAAGGGGATGGCCAAGGCTGTCAGATGCGTCGATGGCCCTGAAGTTCAGGCCGCGTCCATCCGCGGCCCTGGGAGTTGCACTTTTACTATCAAAAAGATAGCTTGCTACGCGCATGAACAGGTGATCTTGGCTATATTTTGCTTGAGAATGACTGAAAACAGACCGGCAGCGCCTAACCCAGCCCAAGCGCCGCATACACCCGCATGGCGGCATAGGCGTCGTTGGCGGCGTAGACAATCTGCGCCTCCGTCAGCTTTGGGTTGGCCCAGTTGGAGGTGGCGGCCTTTTTGGACTTGATGAAGCGCTTGTTGAACACCACCGCCACGGCGCCGCGCACGCCCATGTCCTTGCGGTAGCCTTTTTCCCTGAACACGGCGTTGAGGTCCAGCACGCCTTGCAGGTCCACGCCGAGTTTGTGGATGATGCGCTTGCGGTCGTCGCCCAGGCCGAAACCCGCCTTGACGATGGCCGGGGACTCCAGCAGCATGCCCACCGCACGGCGGCATTCGGCATCGGTGAGCTGGAATATCCAGGCCTTGTCCAGGGTGGAGAGCTGCACGATGTGCGGCCCGTCGCTGGCCTCGTTTTTGGCGAAGGTGGGTTTGGATTCGGTGTCAAAGCCCAGTGCGGTCGCGCCTGCCAGCGCCTTCAGCGCCGCAGCGGCCTGTTCGGGCGTGGAAACAACCTGGATCTGGTGCAGGCCCAGCCGGTCGAAGGTTTCAAGCAGCGCGATCTGCTCTTTGTCGGGTGTTGGAAGATGGGTCATGTTGGTGCGTGCAGAATACATCACTGCGCACCCGCACCCTACAGGCAACACACCCCATGGCATCCGCACAAGGCATCACGACAGACGACTACAAGCTTTTCCCGTCGCCGCGCAACCGGCACCGGACGATTTTCCTGCACCAGGTGTTTGTGCCTTATCCCTACATGCTGATCGACCTGGAGAGCTACAACCTCAAGGGCAGGTTCAGCCTGTTTGCGGCCTGTCGCCTGTCGGACGGCAAGATGGGGCAACTGGTCACGCTTGAAACGCCGGAGGACGAGGCAAGGTTCAAGGCGAAGTTTGTGCCGGACTGACACCTGCCCGGTGCCGGCCGCGCCCGCCTTGTGCCATCGCGGCGGCGGGACTACCATGGCTGGCGTGCGCTTGCCGCCACCACAACCGGCGTGGTTGGCGGGCCATCCCAAGGAGGTCCCATGCCGCAACTCATCGCCTCGGTCGAAGGTGTCGAAGTCAAACACCTTTACCTTGAAAAAGACCGCATCACGCTGGGCCGCAAGCCGCATAACGACATTGTGTTCAACAACATGGTCGTCAGCGGCGAGCACTGTGTGTTTGAGCTCAAGGGCATTGCGGACGTCTACATCGAAGACCTGGCCAGCACCAACGGCACTTACATCAATGGCCAGATGATCAAGTCCCGGCAAAAGCTCAAGGACCACGACATCATCGCCATCGGCAATTTCAGGATCGAGTTCCTCACCGCATCGGCGCATGAAAAGCCCGCCGCGCAGGATGAAACCCAGGCCATGTCGCTGAGCTCCCTGGATACGCTGGGCCTGCCCGGCACCAGCGGGCGGTTGCAGGCCAGCCTGAAGATGCTGTCGGGCGCATCGGAGGGGCTGGAGGTGCCGCTGGTCAAGGCGGTGACGACGTTTGGCCAGCCGGGTGTGGCGGTGGTGTCCATTTCGCACCGGCGCGACGGTTATTACGTGGCCCACATGGAGGGCGGCCAGCCGTCCACGCTCAACGGCAAGGTGGTGGGTGCCGGCGCGGTTTTGCTGGCCGATCACGACGTGCTGGAGATGGCGGGCATGGCGCTGGAGTTTTTGCTCAAGGGCCGGTAAATGCCGCCGGCATGCAGTTGCAGTCCTGCGTGGCAAAATCCAGCCCGCAGTCCCGCTCACCAAATCGCCCGATCATGAAAAGTAACTCAACAGGTGGCCTTGTCTATTCCACAGATGCGGGGCGCATGTGCCCCGAATGCCGCAAACCGGTTGCCGCCTGCATCTGCGGCCAGAAATCCTCGCCTAAAACCGATGGTGTGGTGCGCGTGTCGCGCGAAACCAAGGGCCGCGGCGGCAAGAGCGTGACCTTGGTCAAGGGCGTCGCACTGGACGCGCTGGCACTGGCGCAACTAGGCAAGCAGCTCCGGGCGGCGTGCGGCTCGGGCGGCACCGTCAAGGACGGCGTGATTGAAGTGCAGGGCGACCATTGCGAGCTGGTGATGGAGGCCCTGAAAAAGCAGGGCCACAACGTCAAACGCGCCGGGGGCTAGCAAAGAAGGCCTGCACAGGGGCAGGCCCGGTACGCCGCCAGGCGGCGTAGTCAGCCTTTCGGGAGCGTGGTGGGCGCCGAAGCCGCCGGGGCTTGCAGTGGTATCACAGCCAGTTTCATGCTTCCCAGGGATTGTTGTAGTGCCCGCCATACGGTTTGCGGGTTGCTGCGCCGGGGATCAAACGCGACGGCGATGGCCGCCGGCTCCATGGAGACGCGGGCGCTGCCCTTGTCGACGCCGCGCGTGGCCTCTCCCAGCACCCGTATTTTCTGGCGTGCGGTTTCGTCGCGCGTGAGCGGGCCATCCCAGGCAAAGTAAGCCATCTGGTGCCCGGTGGCCAGTGTGCGTTGTACCAGCGCGTGATCGTAAACCGCTGCGATGCGGTCTTCCACACAGTAGCCGCAGGCAAAGGCCGCCGTACCGGTCATGACCAGCACCAGGACCCATGAGCGTGCCAGTGAACGCCCGCGGTTGCGGGCTTTCACTTGCCGGCCCCGGCTTTGGCTGTCGATGGCGCAGCCTGGGCATCCACCCAGTGGAAGTAGGCCAGATACTGCGAGACCTCGGTATCGCTCAGCCCCTGGTTGGGCATGGGGATGTTGTTGTATTCCTTGAGCATGGCCTGGGCATCGGCATCGGTCTGCAGCATTTTTTCGGGCGACTTCAGCCACAGGATGAGCCATGCGTCGCTGCGCCGCCCGGTCACGCCTGCCAGATCGGGTCCCAGTTTTTTGCCCTGGCCTATGGAGTGGCAGGCCAGGCATTTGCTTTCAAATGCGAGCTTGGCCGCTGCCGCGCGTGCGTCCGTGGGCGTGGCGCTCGCCTCCATGTTGTGGTGCTCCAATTCGTTTTCATTGGGTTTTTCTGCGGTCGAAAGCAGGCCGATGGCACCCTGCGAAGCATTGGCAAAGTGGTGGTCCACCATGATGTAGGAGCCTGCTTCGGGGATCATCAATTCGACAATGGCGCTGTTGCTTGAGCCGAGCAGGACCGTCTGCATCCCGCGCATCTGGTTGTCGGGGTTGCCGTCCATCCATACCCTGTCAAAAATGGTGCCCACCACGTGGAAGCTGGAGGTCTTGCTCGGTCCGACGTTGAGGACAAACAGGCGTACGCGCTCGCCCGGTTTGGTCGCCAGGGGCTTTTTGACCATGCCGTTGTGGCTGCCATTGAAGACGGTATGCGTTGGCTGGGCCGCGCGCAGCTTTTCGCTGTCAAGTACATAAAGCGGCGCGCCGTCGACTTTTCGGCCATCGGCGTCCGGCTTGGCGTAGAACTCGCTCTGGATGACCAGATACTCGCGGTCAACCTTGGTGGGGTAGCCCTCGCGCGGCTCCACAATCACTGCGCCGTACATGCCGGAGGCGATGTGCTCCAGAATCATCGGGGTGCCGCAGTGGTACATGAAGACGCCCGGATAGTTGAGCGTGAATTCAAACTCTATGGTCTGGCCCGGCGCCACGGACCGGTATTTATCCTGTGGGGACACCATGGCTGCATGAAAGTCCATCGAATGCATCATGGGCGCTGCCGTCATGGCAATGCCGGGAGCCGTCTCGTCGCTGCGGTTGGTCATGCTGAAACGGATTTTGTCGCCGACACGGGCGCGAATCGCCGGGCCGGGAACCTGGTCGCCGAAAGTCCAGGCACTGAATTTGACGCCCGGCGCGATTTCAATGATCTTGTGGGTTGTGTCCAGCCGCACGACCTTGACCGGGTCGGTATTGACCGGCTTGAGTTCTGCGCTCATGTTCAGCGATGCACCACTGGCAAAAGCTCCGGTATGCCTGATGGACGTCAAGACCGCAGGTGCCGGTTTGAGGTCCATCTTTGCCGGGTCATAGCGGTCTGTGGAGGCCGTGCCTGTGGGGCCGCACGCGGCCAGAGAAAATGCAGCGATGCATCCTGCAAGAAGACGAGACGTGACGGTGTACATTGAAGACCCTCCCCGGGTGTTGGTGTCTGCATTGTGTTCCCGCTTGCCATGCATGCACATGACATCAATTAATAAAAGGACTGAAAACGGTCTCCGGGGGCGAAAAGTCCTGAATCTGCCGCACACTTGTTTTGTCAATGCATCCCGAAGACCTTGAACTCCTGCTAATCCGCGAAATACCCTTTGGCAAGTACAAGGGGCACAAGATCGCCGACCTGCCGGGCAACTACCTGAACTGGTTTGCGCGCGAGGGCTTTCCCAAGGGCGAAATCGGGCGACTGCTGGCGCTGATGCAGGAGATAGACCACAACGGGCTGTCATCGCTGCTGGACCCGCTACGCAAAAAATAATCTGCGGGGCGCGCACGAAAAAAGCACCTGAAAACTGCGCACAGGTGCTTTTTGGGATGTGCCTGCTGGCACCTGGAGTGACGGGGCTTACTTTTTCATCTCATCCTTGCCCATGGCATCTTTTTTCATGCCGTCATGGGCCATGGCGTCCTTGGCCATGTGATCCCTGGACATTTTCTTTCCGGCCATTTTGTCTTTCTTCATGGCGTCTTTACCCATTGCATCCTTGGCCATGGGGTCTTTCGCCATGGTGTCCTTTGCCATCGCATCTTTTTTCATGGCGTCCTGGGCCATGACGCTGGCGCCGGCAAACAGCATGCAGGTGGAGAGCAGGGCTGCGGTCAGTTTTTTCATCTTGTGTCCTTGAGTGGGTTGATTGATGGAACGTTGAATAAAGTGGCACCAGCCAGGCCGGTGCCGCTGTTGCAGGGCCGCTGACCATTCAGCTGCCTCCGAACCAGTTGTAGCCCTGGTCTTCCCAGTAGCCTCCAGGGTAGGTGTTGGTGACAAAAATCGCCTGTATGTGTTTCGGGTTTTTGTAGCCCAGCTTGGTGGGCATGCGCAGCTTCATCGGGAAGCCGTATTTGGGCGGCAGCACCTGGCCGTCATATGTCAGCGCCAGCAGGGTTTGCGGGTGCAGGGCGGTTGGCATGTCTATGCTGGTGAAGTAGTCGTCGGCACACTTGAAGCCGACATATTTGGCGCTGGTGTCGGCGCCCACCTGTTTGAGGAAGTTTGCAAAAGGCACGCCGCCCCATTTGCCTATGGCGCTCCAGCCTTCGACACAGATGTGGCGTGTGACCTGGTCGACCTGCGGCATGGCGCGCAACTCGGGCAGCGACCATTTGCGTTTGTCGGCTACCAGGCCGGCGACTTCGAGGCGATAGCCTTCTTCGGCTACCTGACGCACTTCATCCTCGCCGTAGTAGGCGTTGAAGGGAAAAGGCCGTGTGATCATGGACTCGGGGTAGGTCGGCGCCAGGCGGTTGGGGTCGAACAGCAAGTCCTGCACCCTGTCGTTGACGCGCGAGATGCTGGTGAGTGCGGCCTCCACGCCGGCGTTGTCGTCCAGCATGCAGCCGGTCAGCATGGACAGGCCGCCCAGCGTCAGCGAGCCGCGCAGGAAGTTGCGGCGGGTTTTTGTGAGCTTGTTGGCCATGGCTATGCGGTCAACGGCTTCCCTGAGCACGGCATCGCCGTCGAGCTTGAGGTGTCTGGCTGGTTTGATGATCATTTTTTTGCTAACTCCTGTATGCATTGGCGGTCTAGCGGCCGCGAACCATGTACACCAGCGTGCGCGGCACCAGCGCAACCATCACCAGATGCACAAGCACAAAGGCGGCAAGCGCGGCCATGGCAAAAAAGTGGACGCGCCGCGCGCCTTCGTAGCCGAACATCAGCTCCCGCAGCAGGGGGAACTGCACCGACTTCCAGAGCACCAGACCCGACAGGACGATGACTATGCTGTCCAGTATCACAAACAGGTAGGCCAGGCGCTGCACCATGTTGTAGTGGCGCGGGTCTGCGTGAGCCAGCTTGCCCTTGAGTGCGGACAAAAAGTCGGCAAGCAAAACCTTTGGTGAAAGTGGAAAGAATTTGTTTTTAAGCCTGCCGCTGAACAGGTTGAAAGCGAGGTACAGCAGGCCATTGAAAAACAGCAGCCACATGGCCGCAAAGTGCCACTGCAGCGCGCCGCCCAGCCAGCCGCCAAGGGTGATGTCTTTGGGGATGGAAAACCCGAAAAAGGCCGTGGCGTTGTAAATGCGCCAGCCACTCATCATCAGGACCACAACAGCCAGGGCATTGAGCCAGTGCATGACGCGCAGCCATGCGGGGTGAATCGGTTTTGTGTTGCTGTCCATCATGTTCCTCGAATCCATAAATAGGCTGGTTTGCCCTGGGGGGCGATGCCGCCTGTTTTTGCTCTTGCGGTTTTGTCGTGCCGGGGCGGCAAGTCTTACAACTGTTTTTGTTTTGTTTGGCGTTAAAGTGGCCAGGCATTGGCAGCAGTGCAGCGGGCCAAGGGTTTTCCCGTGGTGGCTGCCTGTCCTGTCCACCATTTACAAACCGGGCCGTACCAACCCATGTACCGTTACCGAAGACTGCTTGCGGTCATCGTCTTTTTGGGCCTGCTGCTGGCCGTCTTTCAGTTGTCCGGCCTGCGCGGCAATTTCAACCTGGCTTTTTTGCACCAGAAGTTCCTGGACAACGAAGCCAGCGGCCTGCTGATTTTTATTGCGCTGTTTGCGCTGGGCAACCTGATCCAGATACCGGGCTGGATTTTCCTGGCGGCAGCGGTGCTGGCGCTGGGCGAGGTTTGGGGCGGCGTGGCCACCTATATGGCGGCCGTCATCTCATGCGTGTTTACGTTCTGGGTGATTCGCCTGGTCGGCGGTGACGCCTTGCGGCAGATACAGGGACGCTGGGCCACCCGGCTGCTGGCGCGCCTGGATGCGCACCCGGTCAAAAGCATTGTGCTGCTGAGAATGCTGCTGCAGACCGTGCCGGCGCTCAACTACGCGCTGGCCCTGTCGGGCGTGCGCTTTCGCAGCTACCTGATCGGGACCTTGCTGGGCCTGCCGCTACCGATTGCGCTGTACTGCGTGTTTTTTGATTACCTGGCCCGGGTACTGCATGTACCCGGGTACTAGGGCTTGTGCCTGGTTTCAGGCCCGCAAGGTCTTGTTGAAAAACTCCATGGTGCGGCCCCAGGCCAGCTTGGCGGCAGCGGCGTCAAAACGCGGTGTGGTGTCGTTGTTGAAACCGTGCTGTGTGCCGGGGTACTGGTAGGCCGTGTGCGGCACATTGGCGGCCTTGAGGGCGGCTTCGTAGGCGGGCCATGAGGCGTTGATGCGTTCGTCGACTGCCGCAAAATGCAGCAGCATGGGCGCCTTGACTTTGGCGGCATCGGCGACCGGTGGCTGGTTGCCATAAAACGGCACGGCGGCGTTGAGCTCGGGCATGCGTACCGACAGCATATGCACGATGCCGCCGCCATAACAAAAGCCCACCGCGCCAATCTTGCCATTGGACTCGGGCCGGTTCTTCAGGAAATTGGCGGCCGCGACAAAGTCCTCGGTGGCTTTTTTCTGGTCGAGTTTGGCAAACAGCTCACGCGCCTTGTCTTCGTCCCCGGGGTAGCCGCCCAGCGGCGTCAGCGCATCGGGCGCAAAGGCCACGAAGTTGTCAAGCGCCAGGCGGCGGGCGATGTCTTCAATATGCGGGTTCAGGCCGCGGTTCTCATGGATGACCAGCACCACGGGCAGCTTGCCGCTCATGCTGGCCGGCATGGCGAGATAACCCTTGACGGTGCCTGTACCCGCCGTTGACGGGTATTCAACGATTTCGGTCTTGATGCGCTTGTCGTCTTTGGGTACCACCTGCGCGCGGGCAAAGTCGGGACTGAGCGCGGCCAGCAGTCCGGCCGCCGTCACGCCGCCTACCGCAAATTTTTGTGCGCGCTCCAGAAAGCCGCGGCGGTCAATCGTGCCATGCACATAGGCATCAAACAGGATAAGCAGTTCCTGGTCAAAATCCTGGGCAGTCTTGAGTTGCATGGCCGCTTCCTTGTGTTTGTGTAAAAAACGCAGCATAACGCCAGAAGCCGGGGTTTGCCTATGGGTCTATGGCGGGCTTTGGGGCTGTCACCTTCAGAAAGGGAGTTTGCAACTGCGGGTAACAATGAATCCCTTGTCGGTAACAAGTGTGGCAGTTTGAGCCCGGGCGACTACTATGGAAAGTACCATGTTGCTTGCGCCCGGTTGCCGGCAATTCGCGCCGGGCAGGCACTACAAAAAAATGGAGCGATCTTGAACATGACCACATTCCTCATGACAGTTCTAGGGCTGGTGTTGGGCGCGCTGCTGGGGGCAGGGCTGTATGCATGGTGGCTGCGTCAAAAAGCGGAGGCTTCATTGCGTCTGCCTGGCAAGTGGCCCCTGGCCTCGCGGGTGCTGGTAACCAACGAGGAGTACGAAGTGCTCAAGTGGCTGCGCGCCACCTTCCATGACCATCTCGTCATGGTCAAGCTGCCGGTCTTGCGATTCACGATTCCCGTCGACAAGGACAAGAATGGTGCCGGCAAGCGCTGGCAGGAGTTGCTGGGCGGTGTCTACTGCACTTTCACGGTCTGCACCGCCAATGGCAATGTGGTCGGCTGCGTTGATGTGCCGGGAAAACGTGGCCTGGGCAAGGCCAACCGCGCCCTCAAGGAGTCACTGCTGTCCGATTGCCGCATTGCCTACACGGTGGTGCGCAGCGCCGGTTTGCCCAAGGGCAGTGCCATGCGCGCGGCGTTTTTGGGGGAGATTGAAGTCGAAGACCAGCTTGAACACCAGCCCACGCGCGGCGGCGACAGCAGTTTTCATGCGGATCTTGACAGCTTTACCCGCCAGAGGCGGCTGGCCGCCCAGGAGGCCGCACTCAAGGAACTCAACAAGAGCGATGAGACCAGGTCACAGCCCCGAAGCCAGCCGGCGGGCTTCAACCCGGATGGCACGGGCGCCATGGCGGCCTACAAGCCAGACCGCTTCCCGCCGCAGTGGGAGGACTCCTTTATCCAGTCCGATGAAAGCCGGCCGGCAAAATTGAGCTAGCTGGCGCGGTCGGCGCAAATACCTCTCCGTCCCCGGGCACACTTTGTGCAGGGCTTTGCCTGCCTGCACCCGGCGTGACATGCGCCTGTAGTAAATTCATTGCTGTGCCCTGCGTATTTCGGGCATGCGTTTTGCGCTGCGGCTTCTTGCGGGGCTGACCTTGCAGCGCTGCGGCCCGCCTCATTTCCAACAGTGTTTTTGTAAAGGACTTCTGCGCATGCCCCACAGCGTTTCGCTGATCAGCACCATTGCCGCAGGCCTGGGCCTGGCCTTGATTCTTGGCTTCGTCGCTGCACGGCTGCGCCTGCCTTCGCTGGTTGGTTACCTGCTGGCGGGCGTGGTCATAGGGCCTTTCACGCCGGGTTTTGTGGCGGATGCGGGGATCGCCAGCCAGCTTGCCGAGATCGGCGTGATGCTGCTGATGTTTGGCGTGGGCCTGCATTTTTCACTGGCTGATTTGCTGGCCGTGCGCAAGATCGCGGTGCCGGGTGCCGTTGTGCAGATGACGGTCGCCACAGCGCTGGGCATGGGCCTGGCCCACTGGTGGGGCTGGAACCTGGGCGGCGCGCTGGTGTTTGGCCTGTCGCTGTCGGTGGCCAGCACGGTGGTGCTGCTGCGCGCGCTGGAAAGCCGGGGCGTGCTGGATTCGGCGAACGGGCGCATCGCCGTGGGCTGGCTGGTGGTGGAAGACCTGGCCATGGTGCTGGTGCTGGTCTTGCTGCCGCCACTGGGCGGCTGGCTGTCCGGCAAGGGCGGGGCGGACGTGGACTCCTTGTGGAAAACGCTGGGGTTCACCTTGCTGCAGGTCGGCGGTTTTGTGGCCCTGATGCTGGTGTTTGGGCGGCGCTTTTTTCCCTGGGTGCTGTGGCAGGTGCAGCGCACCGGTTCGCGCGAGCTGTTCACCCTGTGCGTGGTGGCTGCGGCGGTCGGCATTGCGTTTGGGGCGACGGCGCTGTTCGGCGTGTCGTTTGCACTGGGCGCTTTTTTTGCCGGCATGGTGATGCGCGAGTCGGAGTTCAGCCACCGCGCCGCTGAAGAGTCCTTGCCCCTGCGCGATGCGTTCGCGGTGCTGTTTTTTGTTTCCGTGGGCATGCTGTTTGACCCATGGGTGCTGGTGGAGCGGCCGCTGCAGGTGCTGGCCGTGGTGGTCATCATTGTGGTCGGGAAATCGGTGGCGGCAGCGGCGCTGGTGCTGGCTTTTCGGTACCCGCTGAATACGGCGCTGACGGTGTCAGCCAGCCTGGCGCAAATCGGCGAGTTCTCTTTTATCCTGGTGGCCATGGGCGCTTCGCTGGGTTTGCTGCCGGCTGAAGGGCAAAGCCTGGTGCTGGCCGGTGCGCTGATTTCCATGGCGCTGAACCAGCTGGTCTTCAGGGCGGTTGAGCCCTTGCAGCAGTGGATACTGGCGCGTTCGGCGCTGGCCCGCAAGCTTGAAGCGCGGGATGACCCGCTGGCTGAACTGCCCGCCAGCACCGAGGAAAAATACCTGTCGCGCCAGGTGGTGCTGGTCGGCTACGGACGGGTAGGGCGGCTTATTGCGGCCGGGTTGACGGCACACCGGATTCCTTTTGTCGTCGTCGAGCAAAACCGCGAGCTGGTCGAGAAGCTGCGCGCGGAAGGCCTGATGGCTGTTTCAGGTGATGCCTCGGAGCCGGTGGTGCTGGTGCAGGCGCATATTGCGACCGCCCGCATGCTGGTGATCGCCACGCCCGATACCCTGAATGTGCGGCAGATGATTGCCACCGCCCGCACGCTCAACCCGGGCATAGAAACCGTGATGCGTTCCCACAATGAGGCCGAAGCCAGGCTGCTTGAAAAGGAAAATGCCGGCAAGGTCTTTCTGGGTGAGCATGAACTGGCCCAGTCCATGACGCGCCATGTGCTTGAGCACTCAGGCAGCAAGGCTGCGGCCAGGCCTGCGCCCGCCGCTGCGCACGCGCACTGAACAGGCTCTCAAGACCTGGCTGTGGCCCTGAGCACGGCCGAGCGCACCAGCGGCAGCCGGTCATTGCCGAAGTACATGTCGTCGCCGACAAAAAAGGTCGGTGAGCCAAAGGCGCCGCGCCGTATGGCCTCGTCCGTGTTGGTCTTGAGCTGGTCCTTGATGGCCGGCTGGCTGATGCCGGCCTGGAAGGCGTCCGCATCAATGCCCACCTGCCTGCAGATGGCTGCAAGCACCTCGTCCTGCGAGATGTCTTCCTCGCGTGTGAAATAGGCGGCGAATACCGCCTCGACAAATGCGAGGTAACGGTCTTGCGCCTGTGCGTCCTGCGCAATCCAGATGCAGCCGCGCATGGCCTTGACGCTGTTGACGGGGAACACCTTGGGCGGAAAGGCCACCTGCAGGCCGGCCTCGCGGGCGCTGTCTTTGATGTCCTTGAGCATGTAGCGGTTTTTGGGCGAGTTCATGTCTTCGCGCGCTGCATAAATGCCCTTGTTGACGCTGTTGAAGATGCCGCCCACCAGCACCGGCCGCCAGGCGATAGGCACCTGCAGCTCTGCGGCCAGCGGCTGGATGTTGCGAAAGGCGAGGTAGGTCCAGGGGCTGGAGCAGTCGAAGAAAAATTCAATCATGGGTGTCCCGCTTTTTTAAATCCGGTTTTTGTGTTCGCCAGCGCGTACGCTGTCGGCCGTCTGGCCAAACAGCGCCTTGCGTGCTTCCTCGGTCAGCGCCGGGGCGCGCAATTCCTTGCCCAGGTCCAGCCCGCGCTTGACGGCTGGCCGCTCAAACAATGCCTGGTACCAACGCTGCACATGCGGGAATCTTTCAAGCTCGACATTTTGCGCCTTGTGCGTGCGGGTCCAGGGGAAGATCGCCATGTCGGCAATCGAATAATCGGCGCCGGCCACAAATGCGCCGGTGCGCGCGAGCTGTCCATCCAGCACGCCGTAGAGGCGGTCTACCTCCTTGCCGTAGCGCTCAATGGCGTAAGGGATTTTGTCGGGCGCGTAGAGCAGGAAGTGCCCGTTCTGCCCGGCCATGGGGCCGAGGCCACCCATCTGCCAGTTCAGCCATTGCAGCACCTGGTAACGCTGACGCAAGGCCGTGGGCAGAGGCAGAAACAGGCCGGTCTTTTCCGCGAGGTACTGCAGGATGGCGCCGCTTTCAAACACCGCCACAGGGTCGCCGCCGCCCGAGGGCGCGTGGTCGACGATGGCCGGCATGCGGTTGTTCGGGCTGATGGCCAGAAAATCGGGGGTGAACTGCTCGCCCTTGCCGATGTTTACCGGAACAAGCTTGTAAGGCAGGCCGCACTCTTCAAGCATGATGGAAATTTTCCAGCCATTGGGCGTGGGCCAGTAATGCAGGTCAATCATGGGTGAGTTGCTTTCGCTTGTTGCAATTCGTTGTGGGGTTCAGGCCTGCAGCTGCCGCGCGTGGTGTTGCAGGTGGTCGGCCATGAAGCTGCTGATGAAGTAATAACCGTGATCGTAGCCTGCATGCCTGCGCAGCGTGAGGGGCTGGCCCGTGGCCGCGCAGGCCGCTTCAAACAGGTGCGGGTGCAATTGTTCGGCCAGGAATTTATCCGCCAGGCCCTGATCTATCAGGATGCCGCCGGGGAAGGGCGCTGCCGTCATGCGGCTCATCAATGCCGTTGCGTCGTGCCCCGCCCATGCCGCTTCGTCGGGGCCCAGATAGCCGGTGAAGGCCTTGCGCCCCCATGGGCATTGGCTGGGCGCGCAGATGGGCGCAAAGGCCGAGACCGATTTGAACAGCGCCGGATGGCGAAACGCCAGCGTCAGGGCGCCGTGGCCGCCCATGGAGTGGCCAAAGATGCCTGTGCGCGCCGCATCAATGGGCAGTGTTTCGCCAACCAGCGGCAGCAGCTCCGTGGTGATGTAGCTTTCCATGCGGTAGCTTTTTGACCAGGGCGCTTCGCTTGCATCCAGGTAAAAGCCCGCGCCGGCACCGAAATCCCAACTGTCCGCTTCACCCGGCACGCCGGCACCGCGCGGGCTGGTATCCGGCGCAATCAGGGCCATGCCCAGTTCTGCCGCCAGACCCTGCGCGCCGCCTTTGGTCATAAAGGTTTCTTCATTGCAGGTCAGGCCGGCAAGATAGACCAGCGCAGGCACTTTGCCGCCGGCTTTTTCAATCGTGGTTTCTGGTGGCAGAAAAACCGAGAACTTCATGGGCAGGCCTATGGCCTGCGATTCATGTTTGTAAAAACGCTGCAGGCCGCTGAAGCAGCCATGCTCGCTGAGCAGTTCGGGCATCGTCATCCGGCCAGCTTAATACAGCACAACGCCGCGGATCGACTCACCGCGCTTCATCAGGTCAAAACCCTTGTTGATGTCTTCCAGCGGCATGGTGTGGGTGATCAAATCATCGATGTTGATCTTGCCTTCCATGTACCAGTCCACGATCTTGGGCACATCGGTGCGGCCGCGTGCGCCGCCGAAGGCCGAGCCTTCCCACTTGCGGCCCGTCACGAGCTGGAAAGGCCGGGTGCTGATCTCGGCGCCGGCTTCAGCCACGCCGATGATGATGCTGCGACCCCAACCCTTGTGTGTGCACTCCAGTGCCTGGCGCATGACCTTGGTGTTGCCTATGCATTCAAAGCTGTAGTCGGCGCCGCCGTCGGTCAGCTGCACGATGGCGTCGACCACGTTCTCGGTGTTTTTCGGGTTGATGAAATGTGTCATGCCGAACTTGCGCGCCATGGCCTCGCGTTCGGGGTTCAGGTCAACGCCGATGATCTTGTCGGCGCCCACCATCTTCGCGCCCTGGATCACATTGAGGCCGATACCGCCCAAACCAAACACGACCACGTTCGCGCCGGCTTCCACCTTGGCGGTGAACAGCACCGCGCCTATGCCGGTGGTCACGCCGCAGCCGATGTAGCAGACCTTGTCAAACGGCGCATCTTCGCGGATTTTTGCCAGCGAGATTTCCGGCGCAACGGTGTAGTTGCTGAAGGTGCTGGTGCCCATGTAGTGAAAAATCGGCTTGCCGTCCAGGCTGAAACGGCTGGTGGCGTCGGGCATCAGGCCCTTGCCCTGGGTGCCGCGGATCAGCTGGCACAAATTGGTCTTGCG
>JAZKCE010000048.1:0-27037 GCA_040388255.1 Pseudomonadota bacterium
ACACCGAGATACCGGCGTTGATCGCGGGACGGATACCGGCGTTGAACAGGCTGGTTTCCAGGAAAATCTGGCCGTCGGTGATCGAGATCACGTTGGTCGGCACGAAGGCCGACACGTCACCGGCTTGCGTTTCAATGATGGGCAGTGCGGTCAAGGAACCGGTCTTGCCCTTCACGGCGCCTTTGGTGAAGTCTTCAACGTATTTTTCGTTCACGCGGGCTGCGCGTTCGAGCAAACGGCTGTGCAGATAGAACACGTCGCCAGGGTAGGCTTCGCGTCCTGGTGGACGGCGCAGCAGCAGCGAGACCTGGCGGTAAGCCACGGCCTGCTTGGACAGATCGTCATACACAATCAGCGCGTCTTCGCCGCGATCGCGGAAGTATTCGCCCATGGTACAGCCGGAGTAGGCGCTCACGTACTGCATGGCAGCCGATTCGGAAGCCGAGGCTGCGACGACGATGGTGTATTCCATGGCGCCGGCTTGTTCCAGCGAGCGAACCACGTTCTTGATCGACGAGGCTTTCTGGCCAATCGCGACATAAATACACTTAACGCCCTGCCCCTTTTGGGCAATGATGGCGTCGATGGCCACGGCAGTCTTGCCGGTCTGGCGGTCACCAATGATCAGTTCGCGCTGGCCGCGGCCGACGGGCACCATGGAGTCAATCGACTTGATACCGGTTTGCAGGGGCTGGTCGACCGATTTACGGGCGATCACACCAGGTGCAACCTTTTCGATCACGTCGGTCATCTTGGCGTTGATCGGACCCTTGCCGTCAATCGGCTGGCCCAGGGCATTGACCACGCGGCCAAGCAGTTCGGGACCGACCGGCACTTCAAGAATGCGGCCCGTGCATTTGACGGTGTCGCCTTCGGCCAGGTGTTCGTATTCGCCCAGAATCACGGAGCCGACCGAGTCGCGCTCCAGGTTCAGTGCCAGGCCGTAGGTAGGCGTACCGTCGGCGGTGGCGGGGAATTCCAGCATCTCGCCCTGCATCACATCGGACAGGCCGTGAATACGCACGATACCGTCGGTCACCGACACAACGGTGCCCTGGTTACGGATGTCGCTGCTGGCAGTCAGGCCTTCGATACGGCTCTTGATCAGCTCAGAAATTTCTGCGGGATTGAGTTGCATGACTCTTTCCTTCTTTCTTGGGTTATTGGCTAAAAGCTGGACTAAAAATTGAGGTTGAGCTCGGGCGCAACATCACGAAATCAGCGCCGCTTTCATTTGCTCTAAACGGGCTTTTACCGAGGTGTCCAGCACCTCGTCACCCACCACGACACGCACGCCGCCTATCAGCTCGGGCTCCAGCTCGACCTTCAGGTTGAGCTTCTTGCCGAAGCGTTTTTCCAGCGTTGCAGCCAGGTCGGCCAGCGCCGCGCCATCCAGCGCGAAGGCGCTGTAGACAGTGGCGTCGGACGAGCCGCTCTGCGCATTTTTAAGGGCGCGAAACTGGCTGGAGATTTCCGGCAGAACGCTGATGCGCCCGTTGTCGATCACGGCACGCAGGAAGTTTTTGGCGGCCTCCGGCAGCTGGGCTTTCGCCACGCCGGAAATCACGTCAAACGTCTGCGCGGCGGTCACGCTGGGATTGCCCGCGTACTGCTGCAGCTGCGCGTTGGCAGCAATGGCGGCCAGCTCATCGAGCCAGACAGCCGTCCCCGCGAGGTCAGCCCCGGCGGTCTTGAACAGCGCTTCAGCGTAGGGACGGGCAATGGTGGCTAGTTCGGCCATAGTGATGCTCGCTTGGGTTCAGTCAAAGTTCAGTCTTCAGGCGGCCCAGCAAGTCAGCATGCACGCCGGCATTGACTTCCTTGCGCAGAATCTGCTCGGCACCCTTGACGGCCAGTGCGGCGACCTGCTCACGCAGGGTTTCGCGGGCCTTGACGGTTTGCTGCTCAGCTTCAACCTTGGCGGCGGCAATGATCTTGCTGCCCTCTTCGGCTGCCTTGGCTTTTGCTTCTTCAACCATGGCTTGCGCACGGCGCTCAGCCTCGGCCAGACGCACGGCAGACTCGTTGCGCGATTTGGCAAGTTCTTCTTCCACGCGCTTGTTGGCAACGGAGAGCTCAGACTTGGCTTTGTCGGCAGCGGCGAGGCCGTCAGCGATTTTTTGGGCACGTTCGTCCAGCGCTTTCGTAATGGGCGGCCACACAAATTTCATTGTGAACCACACCAGGATCGCGAAAACAATCGCCTGGACGAACAGGGTTGCATTAATACTCACGGCAACGCCTTTCTGTCGGGGTTGTGACGATTACTTCAGCACAAAAGGATTGGCAAACGCGAACATCATCGCAATACCAACACCGATCAGGAATGCGGCGTCGATCAGACCTGCAAGCAGGAACATCTTGGTTTGCAGTTCGTTCATCAGCTCAGGCTGGCGTGCAGCTGCTTCGAGGTATTTGCTACCCATGATGCCGATGCCGATACAGGCACCAACAGCGCCCAGACCGATGATCAGGCCAGCGGCCAAAGCGACAAAACCGAGTACGTGTTCCATTTAAAAGCTCCTATGGATTTAAGTTGACTAACAAACTAACAAAAGAAAAGGGAAAAGAAAACCAGACCTACAACTAACAACCTAGTGGTGATCGTGGGCCTGGCCCACATACACCAGCGCCAGCATCATGAAAATGAAGGCCTGCAAGGTGATGATCAGAATATGGAAGATGGCCCAGATGGTGCCGGCCAGGATATGGCCGATAGGCAGCAGGACGCCCGACAGCGACATGGCGGCGGTACCACCCATGAGCGCAATCAGCATGAACACCAGTTCGCCAGCGTACATATTGCCGAACAACCGCATGCCGTGCGAAACCGTCTTCGCAGCGAATTCGATCATCTGCATCAGGAAGTTGACGGGCCACAGGATAGGGTGGTTGCCGAACGGGGCCGTGAACAGCTCATGCACCCAGCCGCCGGCGCCCTTGATCTTGATGTTGTAGGCGACGCAAACCAGCAAAACGGAGACCGAAAGACCCAGCGTAGTGGAAAGGTCGGCGGTAGGCACGACGCGCATATAAGCGTGATGCGCATCATGGCCAGCAGCCTCAAAAATCCAGCCCCAGACTTTCGGCAGCAGGTCCACCGGCAGCAAGTCCATGGCGTTCATCAGGAAAATCCAGACAAACACGCTCAGCGCCAGCGGGGCAACCAGTTTGCGGCTCTGGGCGTTTTTAATGATGCCTTTTGCCTGGGTGTCGACCATTTCGACCAGGATTTCCACCGCGGCCTGGAAACGGCCGGGCACGCCGGACGTCGCCGTGCGTGCAGCCAGCCACAAAAAGAGGCTGCCGACCACGCCCAGCAGCACGGCCCAGACGATGGAGTCAATGTTGTACACCGAGAAGTCGATGACGCCGCTCATCGGCTTGTTCTGCCAATGCGTCAGATGGTGACCAATGTATTCACCAGCGGTCAAAGCGTTTCCGGAAGATTCACTCATCTCTCAACTCTTTATTTAGATTACGCTTAACTTTTTCAGTTTGGGCTGGAGCAACAGCACCAGCCAAACCACCTTCATTGTCACTACCAGCCCGACCAGCATGGCCGGCCAGCTCAAATCCGAAACCATTCGGGGCGCGGCGAACAACATTGCCACCGCCAGGCCAATCTTGACCATTTCCCACATAAAAAATCCGGCCACCGCAGCACCCGGATTCATCGAAGACACCCTGCCCATCAAACCACGCGCAAACAAGGCACCCGGAATGACCACAGCCAGCGCGCCATACAGCGCAGACCAACCCGTGCTTTGCCGCCCGGTCAGGCCCCAGGCGGCACACGCTACCAAGACACCAACCACCAACTGCCCCAGCAACACCACCCAGGGGGACAGTGAAGGCTTCGCCTCGCGAAGCTTCTGGGCCTCTTCCCGGCTCAGGGGCTTGAAAACCTCATCCGCGGCATCCACATCCCCTGCAGAATCTGCTGGATGGCTTTGCCGAGGTGCTTTTGCCACCCCTGCCGGATTGGCTGCCGAATCTTCTATTTTGTGCATCACAAATTACGGGAAGGTTACAAGGCAGTTACAAGCCGTTTACGCAAGCAGTATTTAGCAAAGCCCCTGATTATACGTAGAAACCCCCGCGCATCCCAAAAAACCCTAGGTAGCAGCCCAAAAAGGCACCATAACCGGGCGGTTTTCAGACGGTTGCAGGGCGCCAGCGGGGACTCGTACACAATAGGAGACCGGGTCTCTGGCGAGCAAGCCAGGCGTCCCGGGCCCCACCCCCGATACCAAGCAAAAACAAGGACCCGCCATGTCTGCCCTGATGAAATTCCTGCACATTGTCGCCGCCATCACCTGGCTGGGTGGCGCCGGTTTTATGCTGTTTGCGCTGCGCGCGGCCGCCGCCGAGCAACTTGCGCCGCCGCAACGGCTGCCCTTGATCACGCATGTGCTGCGCCGGTTTTTTGCCATGGTGTGGCCGGCCATCGCCATTTTGCTGGTGACGGGCCTGGTCATGCTGCTGCGCGTCGGCATGAAAAACGCCCCCATGGGCTGGCACCTGATGCTCGGCATAGGCCTGCTGATGTTTGCGCTGTTCGGCCACCTGTATTTCGGGCCATTTCGCCGCCTCAAACAGGCCGTCGCAGCCGCCGACTGGCCCGAGGGCGGCCGCCGTGTCGGGCAAATCGCCAGCCTGGCGATGCTCATCCTGGTGCTGGGCGCCCTGGCGATCGCCGCCGTGATTTTCCTGGTCTAAAAGGTCTTGCGCCGCGCCATGAAAACGCCTCCAAAACGACTGCCGGACAGCCCGCACTGGAGCGACCGGCTACGCGCTTGCGTGCCCGGCCGCGAGGCGCTGATGGCCAATCGCTGGCTCAAGCCCATCGCGCATCATTTGCTGGAGCCACGACTGTGGCACCTGCAGCATGAAGCCGTGGCGCGCGGTGCGGCCATAGGCATTTTCTGGGCCTTCGCGATCCCGTTTGCGCAGACCGTGGCGGCGGTGGCGCACAGCGTCTGGTGGCGCGCCAACATCCCGGTGGCCGCCGGCATGACGCTGATCACCAACCCCTTCACCGTCGGTTTCTGGCTCTGGCTGGCCTACCAGCTGGGCAGCCTGCTGATCGGCGCCCCGCCGCCCGTGGCCAGGGCCGAGGGTGAAAGCATGCTCGCCTGGCTGGCATCTTTTGGCGGTCCTGCCATACTGGGCATGGGTATTTTTGCCCTGGGCGGCGCCGCCACGGCCTATGTCGCCGTCAAGCTTGCCTGGCGCCTGCGCATCTGGTTCAAACGCCGCAAACGCTGACCTTTCTTTTTTAGCCCCCCCGCCATGACCACATCCTCGCTGCCTGATTCACTGTGCTACCTCAACGGCGAATACACCGCGCTCAAGGACGCCAAAATCAGCGTGCTGGACCGCGGTTTTATCTTCGGCGACGGCGTCTATGAAGTGGTACCGGCCTACGCCGGCAGGCTGTTCCGTTTTGAGCAGCACATGGCGCGGCTGGACCGCAGCCTTGCCGAACTGCGTATCGCCAACCCCTTGACGCATGCCAAATGGCGCAAAATTGCTACCAAATTAATAGCTGACTACGCAACAGGCACGGCGACCAAGACCACAAACGGCGCAAAACCCGACCAGATCATCTACATCCAGTTGAGCCGCGGCGTGGCCATGCGCGACCACCCCATGCTGCCCGGCCTCACCCCCACGGTGTTTGTCATGACCAACGCCATGAAACTGCCGACAGCACAGCAGCGCAGCGAAGGCGTGGCCTGCGTGACGGCCGACGACTTCCGCTGGGAAAAAGCCCACATCAAGAGCACCAGCCTGCTGGGCGCGGTGTTTTCGCGCCAGCTCAGCGTGGACGCCGGCGCGCTGGAAACCGTCATGTTCCGGGGCGACTATTTGAGCGAGGCGGCCGCCAGCAATGTCTGGACCGTCAAGGACGGCAAAGTCATGGGGCCACCCAAGGACAAACTGGTGCTTGAAGGCATACGCTACGGCCTGATTGAGGAAATGTGCCGCGCCTCCGGCATTGCCTTCGAACTGCGCCGCATCACACGCGCCGAGGTGCTGGACGCCGACGAACTGCTGCTGTCCTCGGCCACAAAGGAAGTGCTGCCGATTACCCTGCTCGATGGCCAGCCGGTCGGCCATGGGGTGGAAAAGGGGCGGCCCGGCCCCATTTACAAAAGCTTGTACGCTGCGTACCAACAGGCCAAACAGGAAATCCAGCCATGAATTCGTCCGTCGAAAACACCCCAGACCCCAGCCCGGCCACGCCGGAAGCCCCCCCTCGCAAGGACTCGCTGATCGACTACCCGTCGCAATTCCCCATCAAGGTCATGGGCATCAAGACGGACGGCCTGGTCACGGCCATCACCCACGTCGCCCACCAGTTCGACCCGGCCTTTGACGCCTCCACCATAGAGCTGCGCGAAAGCAAGGGCGGCAAATACCTGGGCGTGACGATTACCGTCACCGCCACATCTAGAGAGCAACTCGACGAGCTGTACCGCACGCTGAGCACGCATCCCATGGTCAAGGTGGTGCTGTAAAAAATGGTGCCCCCACACTCCGGCGCTGCGGCCTCGGCCTGCCCATGTTGATGCGCCAACTGGGCCGGGTCGACTACCTGCCGACCCTGGAGGCCATGAAGGCCTTCACAGGCGCCAGAAACACCCAAAATACAGATCAAACCGACCCACAACCCAATCAGGACGAGCGCGACCAGCTATGGATTTGTGAGCACCCGCCGGTCTATACCCAGGGCCTGGCGGGTAAAAGCGACCACATCATGAACGCCGGCGACATCCCGGTGGTGCAAACCGACCGCGGCGGGCAGGTTACCTTTCACGGGCCGGGCCAGGTGGTGGCTTACCCGCTGATAGACCTCAGGCGCGCCGGTTATTACGTCAAGGAATACGTCTACCGGATCGAGGAGGCCGTCATCAGGACGCTGGCGCATTTTGGCGTCACCGGCCACCGCGTGATGGGCTCCCCGGGCATTTATGTGCGCATGGACGATCCCGCCTCACACGCCGCGCTCAGCGGCCCGCTGGACCCGGCAGACCCGTTTCGCGGCCTGGGCAAAATCGCCGCCCTGGGCATCAAGGTCAGCCGGCATTGCACCTACCACGGCGTGGCGCTGAATGTGGCGATGGACCTGGAACCCTTCACGCGCATCAACCCTTGCGGTTATGCCGGGCTGCAAACCACAGACCTTTCTACAATCGGGGTATCGGCAAGCTGGCAGGAGGCCGCGGATGTGCTGGGCCAAAAGCTCGTCACCTATCTGGCGCCTTGAAGCCGCACACACAAGAAAACACACCATGAGCACCACAGAAGTCGTTCGCGAGATCCAGAGTACAGAAGACTACAACCCGCTGGCCAAACAAAAGGCCGCGGCCAAGCTATCGCGCATTCCGGTCAAGGTGGTGCAGGGCGAAGTGCTGAAAAAACCCGACTGGATTCGCGTCAAGGCCGGCAGCCCGAGCACGCGCTTTTACGAGATCAAGCAGATCCTGCGCGAGAACAAGCTCAACACCGTTTGCGAAGAAGCCAGCTGCCCCAACATCGGCGAATGTTTCGGCAAGGGCACGGCGACCTTCATGATCATGGGCGACAAGTGCACGCGCCGCTGCCCGTTTTGTGACGTGGGCCACGGCCGGCCCGACCCGCTGGATGTCAACGAGCCGCTGAATCTGGCCAAAACCATTGCAGCACTCAAGCTCAAATACGTTGTGATCACCAGCGTGGACCGCGACGATTTGCGCGACGGCGGCAGCGGCCATTTTGTCGAATGCATACAGAAAATCCGCGAACTCTCGCCCGGCACCACGATTG
The DNA here is from genome assembly GCA_040388255.1 of Pseudomonadota bacterium. GTDB lineage: Bacteria > Pseudomonadota > Gammaproteobacteria > Burkholderiales > Burkholderiaceae_C > Polaromonas. The sequence continues at coordinate 7,816 of JAZKCE010000048.1, forward strand.
AAATTCTGGTGCCCGACTTCCGCGGCCGCGACGACCGCGCGCTGGAAATTTTGAAAGCCGCGCCGCCCGATGTGATGAACCACAACCTGGAAACCACAGCGCGCCTGTACAAGGAAGCACGCCCCGGCAGCGACTACCAGTTTTCACTGAACCTGCTGAAAAAATTCAAGGCCCTGCACCCCGACGTGCCGACCAAAAGCGGCATCATGGTCGGCCTGGGTGAGACCGACGAAGAGATTTTGCAGGTCATGCGCGACATGCGCGCGCACAACATCGACATGCTGACGATAGGCCAGTACCTCGCGCCCTCGACCAGCCACCTGCCGGTGCGCCGTTATGTGCATCCGGACACCTTCAAGATGTTTGAGGCCGAAGCCTACAAAATGGGCTTCACCCACGCCGCCGTCGGCGCCATGGTGCGCAGCAGCTACCATGCCGACGAACAGGCCCATGCTGCGGGTGTGTCGGATCGCCCAGCCGGTGTGCTAGACCAGTTCCCACCTAGCCTTTGAGCGGAGACGGGCTGCGGCTGAACCTGGCCTCGCTGTCCGCGCAGTTTCCCAAAGCCAGCTTCGAAACCGGCCTGGCGCTTTACCGCGGCCAGCAGGTGGAAGACTGCAGCATCAGCCGTGTCAACACCCGCGAGTGGAGTCTGGCCGGCACCGTGCGTACAGGCGGCAAAACCGCGACTCGCCATGAGGTCACGGCCGAGCTCGAAGCCTCGGCCGACGGAGACATCACTTTTTTCAGCGGCCGTTGCAGCTGCGGTGTGAGCCACAACTGCCGGCACAGCGCCGCGCTGGCCGTCAAGGCGGCCTACCAGTCGGCAAACACGGTTGACCAGGGCAACGCCCTCGCCCATCCGTCGCCCCGGCCCATCACCGCCAGCGTCGGTGATCTATTCAGCGTGCTGCGCAACCAGCCCTCGACCAGACTCCAGCCAGCTAACTTGCAAGATGCGACTGCGGAGGTGGCACCACTGCGCAGCGCTGCCACCTCCAGCCAACGTTTTCCAACCGGTCCTTCGCTGGACCTCTTTGGCGACGCAGCCCCGGGCGCTACCGAAACACCGGCCATGCCGCCACCCGAGGCGATGGAAATACCGGCCGGCCCCGCGCCCATTCCGCACCTGCATATCGAAGCCGTTCCGCCGGAACTGGTCGAACAACGCGGCCTGCTCAGCGCCACCCTGCGTTTCAACTACGGCGGCCTGTTTCATTACGCGCTCAACGACCACAACCCGGTGCGTATCGAAACACCAATGGCCGGCGGGCAGACCCTGCTCTACCGCGACCTGCCCGCCGAACATGCGGCAGACCGCACGCTGCGCAAACTCGGCCTGGCCGGCGATGCACGCGGCCAGTTCTTGCGGCCCTTTATCTCCATGACCCAGCAGCAAGCCTGGCTGCAATGGCTTGACGACGATTTCGCGCTTTTTCGCACAGCCGGTTTCGAGGTCAGCGTAGCGCCCGGGCTGGCGAACTGGATCGCGCGGGCCGACGTACTGGACGCACGCATGGAAAACGACGCGGGTGACCTCGCCGATCTCGGTGCTACAGGCGCCGGTGAGCCCCAGTGGTTTCGCCTCTCGCTGGGCATGAACATAGGCGGTGAGCGTCGCAACATCCTGCCGCTGCTACCCGAGCTGCTGGCGCAACTGGGCCTGGCCGCCAGCGGTGCGGCCGACAACACGGGCCGGCCGCTGCTCACCCTGCAGTTGCCGGCTTACCTCTACCTGCGCCAGCAGGACGGCAGCTACTGGCGCCTGCCCTGCGAGCCGCTGCGTCCCTGGCTGCAGGCGCTGCTCGACATCCTGGCCGAACGTGCGCAGCACAAGGACGCCAACAGCGCCTTTCACGAAGGCAGCTTTCGCCTGTCGCGGCTGGAGGCCTTGCGGCTGGGCATCGCGCTGCACGAGACCGGCGGCGACAAGCCGGTCTGGCAAGGCGGGCAAAACCTGCACGACGCGCTCGGACCGCTGGCCGGTGGCGTGCCCCTGCCAGCCATCCCTGCGCCCGCCGGACTGAACGCCGAGCTTCGCCCCTATCAATTGCAGGGCCTGCGCTGGCTGCAGTTCCTGCGCACCCACAAGCTGGGCGGCATCCTGGCCGACGACATGGGTCTGGGCAAAACGCTGCAGACCCTGGCCCACATCCAGTGTGAAAAAGAAACCGGCCGACTGGACCGGCCGGCACTCATCCTGGCGCCGCTCAGCCTGATGGGCAACTGGCGGCGCGAGGCCGCACGTTTCACGCCGGGCCTGCGCGTGATTGTTGTGCATGGGCAGAAACGCCACCGCGCCGCGGCACGCATGGGCGGCTGCGACATCGTGATCGCGCCCTACTCGCTACTGCAGCGCGACCGTGCGCACTGGCTGCAACAGGCCTGGCACCTCGTTGTGCTGGACGAAGCCCAACACATCAAGAACGCCAGCAGCCAGGCCGCGCGCGTGGTGGCCGAGTTGAACACGCGGCACCGGCTCTGCCTGTCCGGCACACCCATGGAAAACCACCTGGGCGAGTTGTGGAGCCTGTTCAACTTCCTGATGCCGGGCTTTCTGGGCAGCGCCGCGCGCTTTCGGGCGCTGTACCGCACGCCGATTGAAAAACAGGCGGACAACGAACGCCTGGCCCAGTTGCGCCGCCGCATCACACCTTTCATGCTGCGGCGCGCCAAACGCGAGGTCGCGACCGACCTGCCGGACAAGCAGGAAGCGGTGGCCAGTGTCGAGTTCGACGACGGCCAGGCCGATCTGTACGAAAGCATCCGCCTGTCGACCGAAAAAACTGTGCGTGATGCACTCGCCAACAAAGGCCTGGGTTCCTCGCAGTTCGAAATCCTGGAAGCCCTGGTGCGGCTGCGCCAGGTTTGCTGCGACCCTCGCCTCCTGCCAAGTTCATCGCCAGGCGCTGCACTGGGCTCGGCCAAACTCGACTGGTTGATGGAGTCCTTGCCCCGCATGCTGGACGAAGGCCGGCGCGTACTGGTTTTCTCGCAGTTCACCGGCATGCTGGCCTTGATCGAGGAGGCGCTGGCCGAGCGCGGCATGCGCTGGGTCAAACTCACCGGGCAGTCGCAAAACCGCGACGCCATCATTGATCGTTTCACCTCGGGCGAGGTGCCGCTGTTCCTGATCAGCCTCAAGGCCGGCGGCACCGGCCTGAACCTGCCGCAGGCCGACACCGTGATCCATTACGACCCGTGGTGGAACCCGGCGGTCCAGGAACAGGCCACAGCACGTGCCCACCGCATAGGCCAGACCCAGCCGGTGCTGGTCTACCGGCTGGTAGCGCAGGGCACGATAGAGGAGCGCATCCTCGCGCTGCAGGAACGCAAGGCTGCGCTCGCCGACAGCCTTTACAGCGATGCGACAGCACGCGGCGAGACCATGCTGAGCGAAGACGACCTGGCCGCGCTGCTGGAGCCGTTGGGCGCCTGAAGCGACGAGGTGGAAGTTTGACTTCATGAGCACGATGCTGGTGGCCGCGCTCTCGCGGCGGCCGGGCGAGCGCGCCTTACTTCAGTTCCATCAATAACGGTAGGGGTTGTTCGGCCTGCGGTCATCGCGGTTGCGCACGCCGTCGCCATCGCGGTCACCACCGCCATAACCCCGGCCGTCACGGTATTGCGGCCCATGGCCACCGTAAACCGGGTAGGCCACGCAGCCGGACAAGGCCATAAAACCAAGCACGGACAATAAGAGAATGGACAGTTTTTTCATGAGGGGTCTCCTTGGGGGTTCGTTAAAAACATCTGCCAGCCCATTTCAACCGCAAGTCCGGCTTTTAAGGTGTACGCCACACGCCTGAAGCGTGAAGCTGGTTACCGGATGTAGGCCATCATGTAGGACGGGCCCGCGCACACGCCGGGACCGTTGTCGCGCGGCGTGACGCCACCAGCGTCTATGCTTGCGCCATGCAAGCCAATTTATATGCACTGGGCGCCATCGCGCTGTGGGCCATGCTCGCCTCGCTGGGTGTCAGCCTCCAGCATGTTCCGCCCTTCCTGCTGACGGGCCTGGCGCTCATCATCGGCAGCCTGCTGGCCCTGCCCTTCGTGATCCGGGACAGGCGGCAATGGGCCGTCGCACCGCACACCTTGGGGCTCGGTGTCTTCACCCTGTTCGGTTTTCATTTCCTGCTGTTCATGGGCCTGCGTTTGGCGCCGGCGGTGGAGGTGAACCTGGTCAACTACCTCTGGCCGCTGTTTATCGTGGTGCTGGCACCGCTGTATTTGCCCGGCACCAGGCTGCGCGGCGCGCATGTGGTGGCCGCGTTGCTGGGTTTTGCCGGTGCGGCCATGGCCATCCTGGGCGGCCGTGAATCTGCCGGGCCGGCCTGGGGCGCCGGCTGGGGTTACCTGCTGGCGCTGGGCTCGGCGCTTATCTGGGCCAACTTCTCCCTGCAAACCAAACGCGCCACGCTACGAGGCGAAGGTTTTCCCAGCGCCGCCATCGGCCTGTTTGGCCTGGTATCCGGCCTGCTCTCGCTGCTGTGCCATTGGGCGCTGGAGCCAACCGCAAGCCTGGACCTGCGCGACGCGCTGTTGCTGGCGCTGATGGGCCTGGGTCCTTTGGGTGCGGCTTTTTTCCTGTGGGACAAGGCGCTCAAACTCGGCGATGCCCGGCAGATAGGCATCCTGAGCTACCTCACGCCGCTGGCTTCCACGGCCCTGCTGGTGCTGGTCAGCGGCCGCCCACTGAGCTGGAGCATAGGCCTGGCCGCATTGATGATCATAGGTGCAGCCATGCTTGGAACACGCATCAAATAGGGCTCCAGCCTCCTGTTTACGCGCGCAGGCAGCTATTTTTTTAATAGCAAAACCAGTGCGCCGCATCCATGGCTATTGCAGCAGCAGCGTTGCCGGCTCTTCGCTGGCCAGCACTTGCGCAGCCCAGGGCTGCAGCTTGCCGGCATCGGCGCGCAGTATCTGCTGCTTGACCGCCAGGATTTGCGAGGGGTGCATGGAAAAGCTGCGCAGCCCCATGCCCAGCAGCAGGCGTGTCATGCCCACATCGCCGGCCATCTCGCCGCACACGCTGACACCCTTGCCCTGGGCATTGCACTCGGCGATGGTGTCGGCAATCAGCCGCAGCACGGCCGGGTGGCAGGGGTCATACAGGTGCGAGACCGACTCGTCGGCACGATCAATCGCCAGCGTGTACTGGATCAGGTCGTTGGTGCCTATGGACAGGAAATCAAAGTACTTCAAAAACAGCTTGAGCGTGAGCGCCGCCGCCGGGATTTCAATCATCGCGCCCAGCCGCACCTGGCCATAGGGGATGCCCTTGTTGTCGAGCAGCGCGCGTGCGTGGTCAATCATGGCCAGCGTCTGGCGGATCTCGCTGGCATGCGCCAGCATCGGCACCAGCAGGTTGACCTGGCCGTGCGCGGCGGCCCGCAGGATGGCGCGCAACTGCGTCAGGAACATGGGCGGGTCGGCCAGGCTCCAGCGGATGGCGCGCAGGCCCAGTGCCGGGTTCAGGTGCGTGTCCTGCGCCTTGCCGCGGCCGTCCAGCGGCTTGTCCGAGCCGATGTCCACCGTGCGTATGGTCACCGGCAAACCATGCATGCCTTCAATCGCCTTGCGGTATGCGAGGTACTGCTCTTCCTCGTCGGGCAGTTTGCCCAGCCCCTTGGACTCGCGGCCCATGAACAGAAATTCGCTGCGGAACAGGCCCACGCCCACGGCACCGGCATTGACCGCGCCCAGCGTGTCCTCGGGCATTTCAATATTCGCCAGCAGTTCGACGCGCTGCCCGTCAATCGTCAGCGCGGGCGTGTGCTTGAGCCGGTTCAGGCGCTCGCGCTCGAGTTCACCCTGACGCTGCTTGAAGCCGTACTCGGCCAGGATGATGGGCGAGGGGTCGACAATCAGCACGCCCACATCGCCGTCGATGATGACCCAGTCGTCCTGCTTGATCAGTTGGCTGGCGCTGCGCGCACCGACCACCGCCGGGATGTCCATGCTGCGCGCAACAATCGCCGTGTGCGAGGTCTTGCCGCCCACATCGGTCGCAAAACCGGCAAACAGGCTTTGCTTGAACTGCAGCATGTCGGCCGGCGAAATGTCATGCGCGATCAACACCAGCGGCACATCCACGGTGTCGTCCAGCAGCAGGCCCTGGTGCGAGTCCCTGCGGCTGGCACCGGCCTGACGCACGGCCTGGTGCGGCGGCTGCATGGGCGAAGGCACGCCTTTCATGCGCCGCAGAATGCGCTCGACCACCTGTTCGAGGTCGGCCTTGCGCTCGCGCAGGTATTCGTCCTCCATGTCGTCGAACTGGCGCGCGATGATTTCGTACTGCGTGGTCAGCGCCCATTCGGCGTTGTAATGCCGCTCGGTGATCCAGTGCTTGACGCCGCTGATGAGCAGCTCGTCCTGCAGCAGCATCAGGTGCACATCCAGCAGGGCCGCGAGCTCATGCGGCGCGTCTTTGGGCAGGTCTTTTTGCACCCGTGTGATTTCCTCGATGACGGCATTGCGGGCCACCCGGACCCGCGTGATCTCTTCATCGGCTTTGGCGGCGTCCACAAAATAATGTGCCACGTCGGCGCGGCTGGACGCCACCAGCACGGCACGGCCAATCGCGATACCGCGAGAGACAGCAAGGCCATGAACTGAAAACGTCATCCGACAACCCTTAAAGAGAAAGACCAGCAATTTTCCGCCGGGCCGCCCCAAGGAAAATTAGCCCCCTCGGGGGGCAGCGTATTACACGTAGTGAAAAGCGTGGGGGCCATTCATTCACCCTCTCCGAATTTATCCGCTATCAACGCCAGCAAGGCATCCATGGCTTCCTGCTCCTGCGACCCGTTGGTTTCAAGCTGGACCACGCTGCCCAGACCGGCGGCCAGCATCATCACACCCATGATGCTTTTGGCATTGACGCGGCGTTCGCCCTTGCTCATCCACACCTCGCACGGAAAGCTGCCGGCAAGTTTGGTGAATTTGGCCGACGCCCTGGCGTGCAGGCCCAGTTTATTGCTGATGTTCGTGCTGGTCTGGATCATGTTTTCTACGTGCCTGGTTTTGCGGTGCGGTGATGGCCACCTGCATCACGCCCTGGGTTGCACCGGCGAGCGCGCGCGCCACCAGCGCATCGAGCGGCTCATGCCGGTAGGACACGGCGCGCAGCAGCATGGGCAAATTGAGGCCGGTCACAAGTTTGGAGTTCACGCCATCGACCAGCCTTTGCGCCACATTGCAGGGCGTGGCGCCAAAAACGTCCACCAGCACCAGCGCATGCGAGGTGCCGAGCTGGTCAAACAGGATGCGGGCCTGTGCCAGCGTTTCTTCCGGCGGCATGTTGGGCTGTACGTCCAGCCCCACCACACCGGCGGGATTGTCCGGGAACACATGCAACACGCACTGGCGGAAGGCCGAAGCCAGAGGGGCGTGAGCGATGATGAAAATGCCGTTCATTGAGGTGAATTATCAACTTTCACGCTCAGGAAATAGGCATATGAGGCGATACAACAACACAAATACACCGCCATTGCCCCCTGAAAGCTGGCCACCTGCGCGAACCCCATGCCGGCAAACGCGTCAATCAGCAGGCCTATGCTCCACTGCACGACAAACACGCCAGCGAAGATGGCAAGGTTGTAGGCCGACAGGGCACGCCCGGCCAGCGAGGGCCGAAAAGCCATGCCCACGGCCGGCTGCATCAGGCCCATGACGCTGCCTGCCATGCAAAACAGGGCCCAACCCAGCCAGCCGGTGGACGAGCCGCCCAGGATGTTGGCGGCCAGCAGCACCATGCTGATGGGCGCCCCCCAGGTGACCAGCCGGTCCGTGCTCCAGCCGCGCAGCGCCAGCCAGGGATTGACCATGCCCCAGCACCAGAAAGTCACCAGCATGGTGGCATTGATGCAAAAAAGCCCTGTCGCGGCCTCCAGCGGCGTGTAGGCCGCCACCCTGATCAGCCAGGGACCGGCCCACAGGGTCTGCATTGCCACCAGGCCCGCGTAGTTGAAAAATCCCAGCGGCACCATTTTGCGGAAATAGCGGCTCCTCCAGATTTCGGCATAACTGCCGGATGCGGACGCCACCTCAACATTTGCCGGCCCCGCTGTGGCTTTGGTATGGCCCTGCCATGCGGGCACCAGCCAGACAATCGCCGCCATGGCCAGAAAAATCATGCTTGCCAGTATCCAGAACAGGGCGCGCCAGCCGGTCAGCGGCAGCAGCCATTGCACCGGCAGGGTGGAGGCCAGCATGCCCAGCGAGCCGGTCATCAGCATCCAGGAGTTGGCGCGCAGCAGGGTAGGCGCGTCAAACCAGCGCCGGTAGCCCGTCAGCGGCGCCATCAGGCAGGCGCCCACACCCATGCCCACCAGCACACGCGCTGCCAGCAGCCAGGCGAAATTGCTGGCCATCGAAAATGCCAGGCAGCCCAGCACCGCCAGACTCAGAAACCACAAGATGACACGCTTGGGCCCGTGCCTGTCCAGCCACTTGCCCAGCGGCAACTGTATGGCCGCAAAACCGAAAAAATAACCCCCGGCCAGCAAACCGAGGTCACGCGAATGCAGGGAAAACTCCTGCGTCAGCACCGGCGCCAGCGTGGCGGTAATGGCGCGCACCAGCGCAGAACAGAAATAAGCCGCCGCAAAGGCCAGGAAAACAATGGCGCCAGTCCGTCTGTCCAGGTAGGCCGCGTGGTCGGTCCGGGGCCATGTATTCGGCACAGCGCTCATCGCTTGAACCGCCTGCGGATGCGCTCAGGTATCTGCTGCATGTCTGGTCTGGCTTTATTCAAATTTGAGGCTGGAAAAAAAAGTCTCGCTGAGCTCGGGTGTCACCTTGTCGGCATACAACACCACCTGGAAAACCTGCGAGCCCTGGGAAAAATAGGCGGCTTGCCCGCTCACCGCGCTGCCGTCGGCACGCTGCCCGCGCGCCTTGACCAGCACGGCGGGCGGCTGCACGGCCGCGCCCGGGAGTTTTAGCGCAAGCACCTCGGTTGCCGGCGAGGCCTTCATATTGGCCAGCGTCAGGTTTTGCCACTGGACCAGCACATCGGCAAGCTGGCTCGCATCAGCCAAATCCGCCACAGCCACGGCAAAGGTCGCGCCGCCGGCATCACAGCCCAGCATGCGCAGTTCGGCCGGTTTGCCGCCCAGCGGCACGGTTCTTTGCGCCTTGTCGGGCTTGCAGGGCAAAAGCAGGCCGAGCCGGGTGCCTTCGGGACGCACATCGCGCCAGTTGAAGGCCGGGCTGCAGGCGCTGAGCGCCCACAAGGCCGCGCAGCTGGCCACACATGCGAATAAGGAATTGGAAATCGGTCGTGGCATCAGGCGCTCGGGAATCCTGTAGTGGGTTGTCAAATTAATAAGCACGCATTGCACTTTACAGGGATTGTGCCGCGCCGATGCACCAGCCTGGGCACGATGCTTGCTAACTTGGTCAATCATGCCGGCTGGCAGAAACTGCGCAAACACAGGAGCACACCATGAACCGCAACGACATCACCGAAAAAATCATCACGGCCAAGGTCGCCAAAGGCATCACCTGGGAATCGGTCGCCAAAAAAGTGGGGCTCAGCAAGGAGTGGGTCACCGCCGGCTGCCTGGGCCAGATGACCTTTGACGACAAGCAGGCCAAAATCGTTGGCAAGATTTTTGGCCTGAGTGCCGAAGAGCAGAAGTGGCTGCAGGTTGTGCCCTACAAGGGCTCCCTGCCCACGCCGGTGCCAACCGACCCGCTGATCTACCGCTGGTATGAAATCGTCAGCGTCTACGGCACCACCATCAAGGAACTGATCCATGAAGAGTTCGGCGACGGCATCATGAGCGCGATTGATTTTTCCATGGACATCGTGCGCCAGCCCGACCCCAAGGGCGACCGCGTCAAGGTGGTGCTGTCGGGCAAATTCTTGCCTTACAAACAGTACTGACCTTATTTACCGATTGCGGGCAGGATGGTGCCCCGGCTTTCCCCAAAACCGATGCGCGCATGGCCGGGCTTTTCGCACCAGCCGCGCAGGATGACGGCATCGCCGTCCTGCAGAAAGCCCCGCGTTTCACCATTGCCCAGGGCAATCGGCTTGCTGCCGCCGTAGGTCAACTCGATCATCGCGCCGGCTTCGCCCTCCCCCGGGCCCGAGATGGTGCCGCTGCCCAGCAGGTCGCCGCTGCGCAGGTTGCAGCCACCCATGGTGTGGTGTGTGACCATTTGCGCGACTGACCAGTACTGGTGCTTGAAGCTGGTGCCGCTCAGGCGTGCGGGGTCCTTGCCTTCAGCGCGCAGCTTGTCCGTATCCAGCAAAACCTCCAGCGAAATATCGAGCGCGCCCTGCGCGCGGTTGGAAGCCGAGTCCAGGTAGGCCAGCGGCTGCGGCTCATTGGCCGGCCTGCTCCATGCCTGGCGGTAGGGCTCCAATGCCTCCATGGTGACTATCCACGGCGAGATGGTGGTGCAGAAATTCTTGCCGAGGAAAGGCCCGAGCGGCGCCATTTCCCAGAACTGGATGTCGCGCGCGGACCAGTCGTTCAGCAGACAAATGCCAAAGATATGCTGCTCGGCATTGGCCAGTGCAATCGGCTCACCCTGCGCATTGCCCTGGCCTATGTACACGCCCAGTTCCAGCTCATAGTCAAGGCGTGCGCAGGGTCCATACGCCGGCGCGCTCGCGCCTGGCGGCATGGCCTGGCCCATGGGCCGGCGAAAGGCCTGGCCACTCACGCCAATGCTGGAAACACGCCCGTGGTAGGCAATCGGCATCCACTGGAAATTGCTTGAAACAGGATCATCCGGGCGAATCATCTTGCCGATGTTGCGGGCGTGATCCATCGAGGTATAAAAATCGGTGTAGTCGCCCATTGCCGTTGGCACGGTGAACTCGACCTCGCTTTGGGGCATCAGGCAGGCGCGCAGCGCATCGACTTTGGGACCGTAAAAGGCTTTTTCCAGCAATTCAAACAGGCCGTGCCGCAGCGCTTTCCAGGCAGCCGGTCCCATGGCGAAAAAGTCATTGAGCACGGGCCTGGCGCAGTTTTCCGCGGCGGCTTGGGCCAGGCCTTCGAGACAGGCGGCGCGGGCGACTTGCGCCAGGTCAATCACCTGGTCACCAATCGCAACACCGCCTCTAAAGGCTTCGCTGCTGCCGGCGCGGCGAAACACCGCGAACGGCAAATTCTGGATTGGAAAATCACAGCCTTCAAGGTTGGCCGATGTCACCCAGCTTTTGGCAAAGGCATTGTGGGTGGGGTTGGGGGTGTTCAGGTCTTGTGTCATGGGAATGTTCAGTTGGAAGCCATCAGGCGGTCATCAAAAATCGCAACGGCGCGGGTCCAGCCCGCAGAGGCGCCGCGAATCTTGTGCGGGAAGCAGGAAATATAAAAACCGGTAGGCGGCAGCACTTCCAGGTTGTGCAGTTTTTCAAGGTGGCAGTAGCCAATGTCGCGGCCGGCCTTGTGGCCTTCCCAGATCAGCGATGCGTCGTGTGATTCACCGTATTTTTTGGCGGTGTGCACAAAAGGTGCGTCCCAGCTCCAGGCGTCGGTGCCGGTCAGGCGGATGCCGCGCTCCAGCAGATACATGGTGGCTTCGTAGCCCATGCCGCAACCTGAGGACACATAGTCGGGGCTGCCGTAACGTTTGCCGGCGGCGGTGTTGACCACAACGATTTCCAGCGGCGACAAGGTGTGGTTGATGCGTTTGAGTTCGGCCTCCACATCCGCCGCCGTCACCACATAACCATCGGGCAATTTGCTGAAGTCCAGCTTCACGCCGGGCTGGAAACACCAGTCCAGCGGCACTTCATGGATGGCAATGGCGCGTTCCTGTTTGCCCAGCGCCTTGTTCATGGTGCTGTGGAAGTGGTAGGGTGCGTCCAGGTGGGTGCCGTTGTGTGTCGAGAGGTTGACGAGCTCGACGGCCCAGCCCTCGCCGTCGGGCAGGTCTTCCTTTTTCAGCCCCGGGAAAAAGGGCTGGATCTGCTCAAAGGTGTTTTCGTGCGTGAAGTATTCGATCTTGGGCGCGAAGGCCGGCGGGTCCGACAGCACATCGTTTTCAAGAAAGATGGACAGGTCAATAATTTTCCGGGTCATGGTGGATTCCTTTTGGATGCACGGGGTTCACGGTTTTTGCCATTTCAGAAACCGCTTTTCAAACACAGCCAGCAAGGCGCTGCTGGCAAAGCCGATCAGGCCCAGCAACACAATGCCGGCAAACAATTCGCTGGCCCGGAAAGCGCGCGCGGCCAGCAAGATGGCCTGCCCGAGGCCGGGCTGCGAGGCGATCATCTCGCCAACCACCGACACGATCAGCGACACCGTCAGCGACAGCCGCATGCCGGCCAGGATGTCGGGCAAGGCATTGGGCAGGCCGACCTTCCAGACAAAAGCGGTACGCGACAGCTGCAGGCAACGTGCGACTTCTTGCAAGCGCGGCTCGACTGCGGCAAAGCCGTGCACCGTCGCCAGCAACACCGGCCACATGGCGCCAAAGGCCACCACCGAGAGCACCATGTTCGGGCTCAGGCCAAAAATCGAGATCGCCAGCGGCAGCAGGGCCGATGCCGGCAGCGGACGCATGAACTCCAGAGTCGGCTGCAGCCAGGCGCGTGCCGTGGCGTTGATGCCAACCAGCGCGCCCAGCGCAATGCCTATCAGCGAGGCCAGCAGCCAGCCTTCGAACATGCGTGTCAGCGTGGCCCAGCTGTAAACCAGCAGATCACCTTCATCCAGGCCATTGCGCAGGCTGAGCCAGGTCGCCTCCGGCGTGGGCAAAAATACCTTGCTGATCCAGCCGGCGTGGCTGGCCATCCACCACAAGGCCATGATGGCCAGAAACACGGCCATTGAACCCGCCCATGACAGCATGCCGCTGCCGATTGCAGATAAGGACTTGCCGGCAACCGGCGCCAGGACTTGCGATGGTGCGCTCATGCTGCCACCCCCATCCGGCGACCGACCCAGCGCTCCAGCTTAAGCGCAGCAAAGTTGATGAAATAGCCCACCACACCTATCCAGAACAGCCAGGCCAGCATCAGGCCGGGGTCCATGCTTTGCTGGGCAATCATCATGGCGTAACCCATGCCATTGGGGTTGGCCGCAACCTCCACCGTGACCGCCACCACCAGCGCCACCGACACACCCAGGCGCATGGCGACAAACAGGCGCGGAACGATGGCCGGCAGGATGATCTTGAACGCGCGCTGCGCCGGGCTCAGGCCCAGTACATGACTGACCTCGAGCAGGCGCGGCTCAACCTGTTGTACAGCCGCCTGCGTCAGGATCATCAGGGGCCAGAAAGAAGCAAACGCGACGATGGAAAACTCCATGCGCAGGCCAAAACCAAAAATGAGCATGGCCAACGGGATCAGCGCGACGGACGGTACAGGGCGGAACACTTCAATCGAGAAAAATGCCATGCGCGCGCCGCGTTTTGACAGGCCCAGGACAATGCCCGACGCAATGCCAAGCAGCGCCGCCAGCAGCAAACCCAAAGCGGCCGCGCCCAGCGTGAAGGCGGTGGCGCTGAACAGCGAGCCATCCGCGAGGGCCGTGACAAAGGCCTTGATGGCCGCCGTCGGCGGCGCCAGCGCGTCGCTGTTTTTGCCGACGCTGCGGGCATACCACTCAAAGCTGCCCAGCGCCGCAGCTGGAAACCACCACGGACGCAATTTTGCCCTCACGCTTTTCACTACGTGTAATGCGCTGCCCCCCGAGGGGGCTGGCCTGGCTTGGGGCGGCCCGGCGCTGACGGCCTTTGCGCGCTCAGTCATGGCTTTGCTCGATAAACGCAAACAGTTCGCGACGCAGCTTGAGGAACTCGGGATGCTCCTTGGTGCCGAGCTGGTCGCGCGGGCGCGGGATCCGCACATCCATCATGCGCGCCAGGCTGGGCCGCCCGGGGCCGGGGTTCGCCTGCAGGGCGATCACGCGGTCGCCAAGGTAGATCGCTTCTTCCAGGTCATGCGTGACAAACAGCACCGTCAGGCCGTCGTCGCGCACCAGGCGCGCCAGTTCGTCCTGCAGGCTTTGCCGCGTGAGCGCGTCCAGCGCACCAAAGGGCTCGTCCATCATCAGCACTTCAGGTTTTTGCGCCAGGCAGCGCGCAATCTGCACACGCTGCTGCATGCCGCCCGAGAGCTGCGCCGGAAACTTGTAGGCGTGTTTTGACAGCCCGACCTTGGCCAGCACCTCCAGGATGCGGTCGGTCCGCTCCAGCGTGGGCACGGCGGCGGCCTCCAGCGCCAGGCTGATATTGCCCTCCACCGTGCGCCAGGGCAGCAGCGCGCGGCCGTAGTCCTGGAACACAAAAGCCACTTCGCGCGAAGGCTTAGTCACCCGCTGGCCGTTGCGGCGCACTTCACCGCCGCTGGCCGACAGCAAACCGGCAGCGGCGCGCAGCAAGGTGGTCTTGCCGCAGCCGCTGGGGCCGACGATGCAGACAAATTCGCCCCGGTCCACATCAAAGGATGTCGGCGAAAGAATCTCCCGCCCGCCCAGGTGGATAGCCACCTGCTTGAAGTTCAAAATGGAGGTGTTTGTCATTTTTTAAAGAAAACAGCCTGTAGCGCCCACACAGCGAGCGCTGTTAGCTATTAAATTGGTAGCAATTACAGCTCGATTTATCCGGCGATCAGCGTCGCGACTTTCGGCTCGGTCTGCAGCATGCCCTGGTCTTTCATCAGGCCTACCCAGTAAGCCATCTGCTTGCCGGACACGGTGGGGCCGGGTGGCGAGATCTGTACCTTGGCCAGGATTTCAGGCGGCAGCTTGATGTACTTGCCGATAGCGGCGCGCACAGCCGCGTCGTTTTTAGGCTGGCCGATAAAGGTAGCGGCCTCCTGCACAGCCTCGCGAAAGAGCTTGACCTGGGCAGCATTTTTCTGCGCCCAGTCGCGCCTGGCGGTGTACAGGATGGTGTGGTTGCCCGGCTCAAGGAAGGTCGCGTAGTAGGACGCCACATACCCCGCGCCGCTGTCGACGATCCGGCTCATGAAAGGGTCGGCCGACACCACGGCGTCAATGGAGCCGCCGCGCAGCAGGTCGCCGTGTTGCGGGAAGGAGGCTTCGACAAAGTTGACCTTTTTGTAATCAACACCGCTTTGTTTCAACCATGCGCGAAAGGTCACATGCAGGAAGGCGCCCAGGCCGGGCACACCGACTTTTTTACCAATGCAGTCCTGCGCCGTGCGTATGCCTGAGCCGGCTTTGGCCACCAGCCCGAAACCGGTATTGGTCCTGGAAGTGATGCCGCCGCCTGCCACAACGACATGATCCAGGCCGCCATCGACCGACTGCAAAAACACGGAAGGTGTCGGGCCGCCCATTTGCAGCGAGTCCGACTGGATGGCTGCGGGGATGGTGGAATTGAGCGGAATGAACTTCAGCTCGACATCAAGCTTGCGTTTGCTGAAGTAGCCCTGCTCCGCCGCCACAAAGACCGAAGCGAAGTCTGTCACGGCGGTGTAGCCGAACACGATTTTCCCGGACTGGCTCCAGGCGGGGAAGGCCAGGACGGCGGAAGCTGCGCCCAGCGCAGACAGTGCGGTGCGGCGGTTGAAGCTGGAATTTGTCATGGTTTGTCTCTTTCTATATTTATGCAGTTGCGGTTTGAAAAGCAGCAGGAGGAAAAAAGGAAGCAGGGCCAACGGGTTCAGGCCCTGGCAGGCGGTGCAAGCGCAGCACGCAGGCCGCCCACGATGAAGTTGCCCAGCATGGTGGCGGCAGCCGGTTGGCCCTGGGTGTTTTCACCGTCCGAGAGCCGTTCAACCCGGTAATCGCTGATGTGGTGCAGCAGCGCGCCCAGCGCAAACTGGTAAGCCCAGGCGACCTGGCCGCGTGTGGCGTGCGGCATCACCGTCTGCAACGCATCGATGAAGGCACGGGCCAGCGGGTCAAAAAAATCACGCAGCACGCGGTCGGTTTCCTGCTGGGCGATGAACAGTTCGCGCGCCACCAGCAAGGCGTAGTACTCGCCTTCGGCGCTGGCACGGATGCGCAGCACCGGGCCGATAAACGCGTCAATGATGCGCGGCAAGGTCTGGGCATCGGGCGGCTCGCTGGTCACCTGCCGCAACGCCTGCAGACGCTCTTCAATCGTCGGGTTCCAGTGCTGGAAGATGGCGTAGAACAGTTCATGTTTGGGGCCGTAGTGGTAGCCGACCAGTGCCAGCGGCACGCCCGCCTCGTCGGCAATCTGGCGGATGCTGACGGCATGGTAGCCACGCTGGGCAAACAATTTTTCGGCCGCCAGCAGGATGTCGGCCTTGCGGTCCGGGCGCGCGGGCGCGGGCGGGCGGCGGCTGGGTTCGCCATTGGCGGCCTTGCTGGCTGTATGGATTGTTGTTGGCATGCCCGAACTGTACGGTCGTACAAATAATTGAACACTCGTACAAACCCTGAGATGCCAGCAAGACTGCAGACGGGGCTGCGCCGCTTGCGGTCAAAATAAGCGCATGAACTCACTTGACGGTATCCGCATCCTCGATTTGTCCCGTGTGCTCGCCGGCCCCTGGTGCACCCAGACACTGGCCGACCTGGGCGCAGACGTGCTCAAGATCGAGCGCCCCGGCACGGGCGACGACACCCGCGCCTGGGGCCCGCCCTTTCTGAAAGACGACCAGGGCGCCGAGACCCAGGAAGCCGCTTATTACCTGAGCACCAACCGCAACAAACGCTCCATCACCTGCGACATTGCCCAGCCTGCCGGCCAGGCGCTGGTACGCGAACTGGTGGTGCACTGCGATGTGTTTGTGGAGAACTTCAAGGTCGGCGACATGGCGCGTTACGGCCTGGATTTCGAATCGCTCAAGGCCATCAACCCGCGCCTGGTGTATTGCTCGGTCACCGGTTTTGGCCAGAACGGGCCTTACGCCGACCGCGCCGGTTATGACTACGCCATCCAGGGCATGGGCGGACTGATGAGCGTGACCGGCGAGCGCGACGACATAGGCGGCGGCCCGCAGAAAGTCGGCGTTGCGGTTGCGGACCTGATGACCGGCATGTACGCCACGGTCGGCATACTCGCTGCCCTGCGCCACGCGGAGAAAACCGGCATTGGCCAGCAGGTCGACATGGCCTTGCTCGACACCCAGGTGGCCATGATGGCCAGCCTGGGCGCCAATTACCTGGTCAGCGGCAAGGTGCCGGGCCGCGCCGGCAACGCACACCAGAACATCGTGCCCTACCAGGTGTTTGAGGTCGCGCCAGCCGCCGACGGCAGCAAGGACCACCTGATCCTCGCGGTCGGCAATGACTCGCAGTATGTGAAGTTCTGCGCCGTGGCCAACATCCCCGAACTCGGCGTGAACCCGCTGTTTGCCAAAAACCGCGACCGTGTGCTCAATCGCGGCCAGCTCGTGCCTATCCTCGAAGCCGTCATGAAAACCCGCAGCAAGGCCGACTGGCTGGCCGCGCTGGAAGCCGCCAAGGTGCCCTGCGGCGCCATCAACAACCTGGCCGAAGTGCTTGTCGATCCGCAGGTCGAGGCGCGCCACATGGTCACCGAGTGGCAGCACCCGGTCAAAAGCGGCTTGCGGCTGGTTGCCAGTCCGATCAAGCTCAGTGCCACGCCGGTGCGCGCCGATTCGCCGCCGCCGCTGCTGGGCCAGCACACCGAAGAAGTGCTGCGCAGCGTGCTGAACTACTCCGACACAAAGTTGTCTGAACTGAAAAGCACCGGAGTCATTTGATGAAACACAGCGTTTATGGCTAATCTGCGGGCCCTCGGCAGGCGGCGTTTTTCTGCGGCCTTGGCAGGCGCCGTGGTTTTGCCTGCCCTGGCCTTTGCCAAAGACAGCGCCCTGCCCGTCCCCAGTTCCCTGCCGTTGGCCGCAGCGGCCGCCGCAGCCAAAGGCGAGCCGCTGGTCTTGCTTGTCAGCCTGCCCGGCTGTCCATTCTGCGAACTGGTGCGGCGCAACTACCTGCTGCCGGCCCGCAGCGACTCGGGCCTGCAGGCCTGGCAGCTCGACATCACCAACAACAGCACGCCGCTGCTCGCCTTTGGCGGCAAAACCACCACGGCGGCGCTGCAAATCAGCGCCTGGAAAGCGACTTTCACGCCCACCGTGCTGTTTTTGGGCCCGCAGGGGCAGGAGCTGGCCGAGCGCCTGGTCGGCATTGCCGTGCCGGATTTTTACGGCGCTTACCTGGAAGAACGGTTGCTCACGGCGCGCAAGGCCTTGCTGGCCTCACGCCAGTGACAGCCACTGGCAAGCCCAGAAACGCTACCATTTTTATAGCTGGCCGCACTCGTATGACGCCAGCTATGGGTCGATTTGACCTGTATTTTTAGCGCCCGGCGCTATTTCAGCGCACCAAAGACCTTGCTCAGGATGGCGCTGCCGGTGCCCACCGGGTCCTGGCGGATTTTCTTTTCTTCCTCGCCAATGATCAGGTACAGGCCGTCCAGCGACTTGCCGGTGACGTATTGCTGGATGTTGGCATCCTCCTTTTTGACCAGGCCGAAACCAGCGGCCTTGCCGGCGACTTCGTTGTATTTGTTGGCCAGGCCGACCTTTTCGGTGGCTTTGGTGACCACCGGCAGGAACTTCACGCCCAGCGGGGAGCGGGTTTTTTCGGCAAAAAAGTTGGTGACCGAGGTTTCGCCGCCCGTCAGGATGTTTTTGGCGTCGGTGACATTCATGCCCCTGACCGCGCTGACCAGCAAGTCCTTGCCCATGGGCACGGCAGCCTCTGCGGCGCGGTTGATGGAGGTGACCAGTTCGTCAATGCGCTTGCCCTGGCCGAAGTTTTTCAGCAATTTCGACGCATCTTCCAGGTAACCGGGCAAAGGAATGCGAACTTTTGGGTTGCCGAGGAATCCATCTGTCTTGCCCAGCAGGCCAACGGCCGCGATCGCGCCTTTTTCCAGGGCGGTTTTCAGGCCGGCGCTTGCGTCGGCATTGCTGATGCCCGCCAGGCCGCCAAGCGACAGGGCGTGGGCATGTTGGTAAGTGGCCAATATCAGTGCGCCCAGCGCGCTGGCACCGGCCTTGTTAAAATTGCGGCGTTGCATATGAGTCCCCTCAAAATGATAAAAACTTCAAGTGTTTCAGTATGCCGCATCATGGCGATAGTGGCGCTGGGCGTTGCCAGTGTGGCGGGTTTGTATGGATGCAGCGACACCCAGGCTGCGCCGGATTCCACGTTTGTGTTGCTCGATGGCAGCAAACAAACCACCGCCGACCTCAAAGGCAAGGTTACCCTGGTCAACTTCTGGGCCACCAGTTGCGTCACCTGCGTGGCGGAAATGCCCAAGG
>JAZKCE010000049.1:0-28693 GCA_040388255.1 Pseudomonadota bacterium
ACGCCCTGCCGGGCGCACCAAAAAAAAAAAAAAAAAAAAAACGCCCGGGTGGCGAGGGCCATCCGGGCTGGTAAGCCTTTTTGTTTTGACACGTAAAGGCCCCGCTCAGGGAGGAAAAGCGGGATGCAGTTGCCAAATTGGTAACTACACACATTAATTCTAATCAGGCAGCGCGGCGCTTGGCAACCGTTTTCTGAGTGGACTAAGTAAATTTGACTGTAAAGCCGGCAGGCCAGGCGCCATAACGGGCAAATAATTCTTGCCCGCCGCAAAGCTTTGGCACAATTTGCCCATGACCCTGCATGCCTCCAACTTCGCCGCCTTCCCCGCCGGCCGGCCGCGCCGCCTGCGCCGCGATGCCTTCACCCGCAACCTGGTGCGCGAAAACACTCTCAGCGCGCACGACCTGATTTACCCGGTGTTTGTCACCGAAGGCCGCCAGCAACGCGAGGCCGTGGCCTCCATGCCGGGCGTGGAACGGCTCAGCCTGGACTTGCTGCTGCCGGTGGCCGAAGAGTGTGTAAAGCTGGGCATCCCCGTGATGGCGCTGTTCCCGGTGATTGATGTGTCGCTCAAGACCTACGACGGCAAGGAGGCGACCAACCCCGACGGCCTGGTGCCGCGTGTGGTGCGCGAACTCAAAAAACGCTTTCCCGAACTGGGCGTGATGACCGACGTGGCGCTGGACCCTTTCACCAGCCACGGCCAGGACGGCCTGCCCGATGAACACGGCTACATCATGAATGACGAGACGGTCGAAGTGCTGGTGCAGCAGGCGCTGTGCCAAGCGGAGGCCGGTGTCGACATCGTCGCGCCCAGCGACATGATGGATGGCCGCATAGGTGCGATCCGCCAGGCGCTGGAGTCGCGCAAGCTGATACACACCCGCATCATGGCCTACAGCGCCAAATACGCCAGTGCGTTTTACGGCCCGTTTCGCGACGCGGTCGGCTCGGCCGGCAACCTGGGCAAGGCCGACAAAAAGGTCTACCAGATGGACCCCGGCAACAGCGATGAAGCCCTGCGCGAAGTCGCCATGGACATCGCCGAGGGCGCCGACATGGTGATGGTCAAGCCCGGCATGCCCTACCTGGACGTGGTGCGCCGCGTGAAGGATGAATTCAAGGTGCCGACCTTTGCCTACCAGGTCAGCGGTGAATACGCCATGCTCAAGGCCGCCGCGATCAACGGCTGGCTGGACCACGACGCCGTCATGATGGAAAGCCTGCTGGCTTTCAAGCGCGCAGGGGCCGACGGCGTGCTGACCTATTTTGCAATCGACGCCGCCCGCAAGCTGCAAGCGCAAGCCTGAGGCGCAGGCCAGCGGCGGCATCCGGGTTACTATCAAAACAATAGCTGCCTGCGTCCGCCGCCCGGCGGCTGCAGGCCGATTAAAGCCTTAAAAGCAGGGGTTGTACCTTCATGCGCATCTTCAACATCAGCACCAGCGGCAGCCCGGGCGTCAGCGAAAGCGATGCCATCCCGGTGCAACTGCCGGCCCAGGGGTTTATCTGGATCGCCTGCGCGCGGCGCGAGTTTGAAGTGATCCAGGCGCAGATCCAGACCGCCCTGCAAAACCTGTGCGGCACACAGCTGGTGGACCTGCATGTCGCCGACCTGCTCAACAACCAGCTGCCCTCGCATTACGACTACACCTCGCAGTACGACATCCTGGTGTTTCGCCGCCTGGCCGCGGGCAACACCGAAAGCGACGTCGCCCAGCCTGGCCAGCCCCTGCATGCGCGCCTCAAGCGCAGCGGGCCGCCGGTGCTCAAGCGCATAGACACCAGCCCGGTGGGCTTTGCGGTGTTTGACAATGTGCTGCTGACGGTGCACCCCACCGACTGCGCCGTGCGCGACGCCTATGCACAGAAGCTGCTCAACGCCACCAGCACCGAGTCACGCGCCAGCGGCGTCAAGCTGCCCGCCAGCCCCGCCGACCTGATGCTGCGCATCGTCAACCTGATGGTGGACGGTTACCTGGAACTGCGGCGCGAGCTCACCCACCAGCTGGACCACTGGCAAACCGAACTGCTCAAGCCCAGCGCCCGCTTCAACAACTGGAGCGCCATCATGGATGCGCGGCTGGCCATGCACCAGTTAGATGAGATTTGCGAAGACCAGCGCGCCGCCGTGCAGGACTGGATAGATTCGGTAGAGACCTGGCCGGACGGCACGACGCCCGCCGCGCAGCGCGAACGCGACCTGCTCAAGGTACGCTCGCGCGACGTGCTGGAACACATAGAGCGGGTGGTGCACCACGTGCGCCGCATGGAGCAGAGTGCGGAAACCGCCGTGCAGATGCACTTCAGCGCGCAAAGCCACCGCACCAACGACATCATGCGCACGCTGACGGCGGTCACCGCCATCTTCCTGCCGCTGAACCTGATCACCGGATTTTTCGGCATGAACTTCGAGTTCATGCCCGTCATCCACTCCAGCACCGGCTTCTGGTGGACCTTTGGCCTCATGATCCTGCTGGTGGTGGTGGTGTTGACGGTCTTCATGCGCAAACGCTACATTGCCCGCAGCGGGCGCTAGGCCGAGCTAGGCCCAATCAGGGGGCTTTGCCCCGCACTGTTTTCAGGCCAGCTGTTTGGCAAAAAATGCCAGCGTGCGCTCGCGCGCCAGCCTGGCGGCGTCTTCGTTGTAGGCGCCGCGGTGGTCGCAGTTAAACCCGTGATCCGCGTTATAGAGGTGAACTTCGACTTCCGGGTGCGCCTTGATCAGCGCGTTCACGCCTTCCATGGGCGCCGAATGGTCATGGTCGCTGAGGTGGGCCATGACGGGGACTTTCGGCTTGCGCGCAATTTCGTCGGGCGCAACCATGCCTCCACCGTAATACGGCACGGCCGCGCTCAGGCCCTTGAGCAGGTCGGCCGAGCGCCATGCCAGCAAGCCGCCGAAGCAAAAACCGATGATGCCGACCTTGCCGCCGCTGGCCTTGGCCGCATGGTCGATGGCGGCCTGTATGTCCTGCATGATGCCGGCGCCGGGCAGGGCCAGCACAGCAGCCTTGAGCGCCATGCCGGCTTTCATGGTGGCTTCGTTGTAGCCAATATCCACGCCCTTTTCAACACGCTCGAACAGCGCGGGCGCCACCGCCAGGTAGCCCTGGGCCGCAAAACGCTCGGTCACCTGCTGGATGTGCGCGTTAACGCCGAAGATTTCCTGCACCACCACCACGGCGGCCTTGGGCTTGCCAACCGGCTCGGCCACATAGGCTGGAAAAGAAAAGCCGTCGGCTGCCTTGAGGTCGATGAATTTACCCATGATGCGTGTGCTCCTGATGTGAAAAATATGGATGCCGATTGATAACAATAAAGTACAGTGACTGGCCCAACCTTTGTTTGTACATCGGATTGCCATTTTTTGCAGGAGTTCGGCTTTGTCAAAGACAGTCTTGATCACAGGCGGCTCACGCGGCATAGGCGCGGCAACCGCTTTGCTGGCGGCGCGCGAGGGTTACGCAGTAGCCGTCAACTACACCAGCAACTCGCTGGCCGCCGATGAAGTCGTGCGGCAGATACGCGCATCAAGCGGCCAGGCCATTGCCGTGCAGGCCGACGTGGCCAGGGAAGCGCAGGTCCTGGCGATGTTTGAAAAGATCGACGCCAAATTCGGCCGCCTCACGGCCCTGGTCAACAACGCCGGCGTGGTGGATGTCAATACCCGGGTCGACGGCATCACACTTGCGCGGCTGCAGCGCATGTTCGAGATCAATGTGTTCGGCTCTTTCCTTTGCGCACGTGAAGCCGTCAAACGCATGAGCACGCGTTATGGCGGCACAGGTGGCGCCATCGTCAATGTCTCCAGCGCTGCAGCACGGCTGGGCTCCCCGGGCAGCTATGTCGACTACGCGTCCGCCAAGGGCGCCATCGACACCTTCACCCTGGGCCTGGCCAAAGAAGTGGCGGCGGAAGGCATTCGTGTCAATGCTGTCCGGCCCGGGATCATAGAAACAGAGATTCATGCATCGGGCGGGCTGCCCAACCGCGCCCGCGATGTCGCGCCGCAAGTGCCCATGCAGCGTGCCGGCAGCGCGCAGGAAGTGGCCGAATCCATAGTCTGGCTGCTAGGCGAAAAGGCCGGCTACACAACCGGCGCGTTGCTCGACGTTGCAGGCGGAAGATAAACATGGATTTCAAACCCCTGGTGACCTTGCTGGCCATCGTCAACCCGCTGGCCATCGTGCCGTTTTTTATCCACTACACACAGGGCTTCTCAAAGGCCCAGCGCAAACGCACCATCATCATCTCGTCTTTCAGCGCCTTTGTGGTGATCGCCATCAGCGCCCTGCTCGGCCTGCGCATCCTGGAGTTCTTCAATATTTCACTGGCGAGCTTCCAGGTCGGCGGCGGCATGCTGTTGCTGATCAGTTCCATGAACATGCTCAACGCGCAACCGGCCGAGGCCAAGATCCAGACGCATGAGCTGGAAGACGGCGCGGAGAAAGCCGCCATGGGCGCCAGCATTGCCGTGGTGCCGCTGACCATCCCGCTGCTGACCGGGCCGGCCACCATGTCCACCGTGGTGATTTATGCCGAGAAGGCCAAAACCTTTTTCCAGCTCGGCACGCTGGTCGGCTACGGCGTCGTGATCGGCCTGGCCACGGCGCTGTGTTTTGCACTGGCCGAGCCGATTGCCCGCGTGCTCGGCAAAACCGGCATCAATGTGATGACGCGTTTGATGGGCCTGATACTCGCGGCGCTGGCCGTCGAGGTGATGGCGGATGGGCTCGGGAAACTCTTCCCTATATTAAAGGGCGCGAGTCTGTAGAACATCTGTTCGTCAGGCGATACAGGTTTTCGTACCCATTACCGCTGCGGCGCGTGGCCTTTCAGTTTAGTTCGCATTGTTTCTTAAATGCAATATTCTTTATGGGCTATCCAGCCAGAGTGGGGAGAACAACCTCAAGTAATATCAAACTTCAACACTTCGGAGTAAAAAATGAAGATGCCGATTTTTGTTCTAGTATTCTCGATAGCGCTTCTGGGCTGCGCAGCGGCCGTGAAGCCGATGACAACCCCGGACGGAAAACAAGGCTTCTTAATTTCTTGCGATGGCTCCGGCGACGACTGGGCAACATGCTACAACGCGGCAAACCAAGCTTGCGGTGGTTTGAAGTACAAGGTTATTGATCGAAACGAGAGCAGCATTCCCACGAACTACGGGCCTTTAGTTCGACGCAATCTCATAGTGGAGTGCATAAAACCGTAAAGCTTGGATAGCCATCAATGTACGAGAAAAGAGCAGTCTTGTTCCTGGATATTCTGGGCTTCAAGCAGTTGATTCAGGATAAGAAGGAAGACCTCATATTAAGTGCCTTGGAGGTTCCACAGCACTTACAAAATCAATCCCCATTCGATGGAAAAACTGAGATGAAAATCTCTGCGTTTTCCGACTCGATCGCGGTTTCTGAGGTAATCAAAGAAGATCATATCGGCGTGATTCGAATGATGGGCTATGCAAGTTACCTCTGGTGGAAGTTCTTCGCCAAAGGTGTGCTGACTCGAGGCGGTATTGCTGTAGGTGACCTGCGTCATAAAGATGGGATCATCTTTGGCCCGGCAATGAATGAAGCTTATGAGCTTGAAAGCCAAGTAGCCAACTACCCAAGAATTGCTCTATCCGAGGATGTCCGAGACCGTCTTATTCGTGAGGTGGGCAGTGAATATGGCCACAACGCTTCAATGCTTCAGTTTGGATTAGACATCATGAGAAGAGACTTTGATGGCGTGGATCACGTCCATGTCCTCGGACCAGCCGGGTCGTGCCCCGCTGAGCTGCAGCCACATAAAGATGCAGATCCGATAACAGGTGGAAAGTCATTTACGTCTGTCGAACTTAACCAAGCCAAGTGGGCAACAGTTACGGAATTCCTAGAGCACCGGCCTACATCCCGACGAGTCGCATCAAAATACGACTGGCTATCAAACTACCTAACTATTACAAAAGCCAAATATTGACAAACCGTACATCAGCCCGACCTCGGGAAAACGGCATCAATGCTATGGCGCGCCGCTGGCCGTTGAGGTGATGGCGGATGGCTTGGGCAAGTTGTTTCCGATATTGCGCGGCTAGGACCGCCAACGTTATTTTTTCCGCAGCAGCTTCACCAGCTGGTTGCTGGTATTGCGCAAACGCTGTGCCATCAGCTGGGTGATCTTGACCAGCAGCTTGGCGCCCACGCCGGGGTGGTCGCGGATCAGCAGGGCAATCGCATGGCGGCCCAGCACACCAGCCTCGACCGCCTCTATGGCCGTGCAGCTGGCGTAGCGCGGTTCGTTGTCGAGCATGGACATCTCGCCCACCGATGCGCCGCGCCGTATCACCGCCACGCGCGAGCTGCTGACCTGCGGCTGCGCAGCGTCCGCTGGCTCACCGCCTTGCGGCTCCACGCGTTTGCTCACATCTATCGTGCCCTTGAGCAGCAACAGCATCCAGTCGCCGGCTTCTCCCTCACGGATCAGCACCTGGCCGGGCTCGGCCCGGACCAGCAGCATGGAGGCACCCAGGATGTCGGCCTCGGCGGCCGTCATGTCCTGCAGCAAAGGCGAGGTTTGCAGCAGGTCGGCACCGGCAGCGCTCAGGCGCTCGCAGCAGCCGAATACCGTCAGGCCCGCCGCTTGCAGTTGCTCTTCAAGTGTCTTCATCCCGATCCCCGCCGAATCAACGCACCGGGGCCTGCTGCAGCCACTGGTCTATCTCTTCAATGGCGGCATCGGTCGCCAGCGTCAGCGCGCGCACGCCGCCCGGCGCATCGGCGCTGGGCGCAGGCCGCTGCACCACGATGCTGCGCTGCCCTATCAGCCTTTCGCCAGCGGGCGTGACCTGCACCAGCGTGACGCGCATGCGAACCAGTCCCACGCTGGTGTCCACAGCGGTGAAGACGTGGCTGAACTCCTGCAGCTCCAGCCTGAGCAGCAGCGGCAGCACCGGGTTCTGGCTGCGATTCAGGGCCAGGCCCTCGCCGGCGTTAAACACCGCCCGGCGCTGGCTCAACTGGTCACGCAGGCGCTGGCGCACCAGTTGCGCGGGCGGCATGCTCCAGCGCGCCTGCGAGTAGGGACGCAGCTGCTGCGCGTCGGCGTAAGCCAGCCGGTAAAGCACTGACATATTGTCGAGCGCGCCGCCGGAGGTGCTGATGTCGTCGATCGCCAGCGGCGGCAAGGGGGCCTGGCGCGTGGCCGGCTGCGTGGACAGCGCACCCGGCCCGAAGTCGTACATCAGGGCCCGTGTGGGTTTGTCGGGCAGGCCGGAGCAGCCTGCCATGGCAAACGCCGCCAGCAGCACAAGATACAAGCCAAAAGAGCCTGAACTTCCCGTTTGATGGGCGCAAGCAGCTACTGAATTCATAGCATCAAGCGGCTTGTCATGAAAGGATTTTGATTTCATTTGTTCGCTCCTGTTGCCGAAAAGCCGGGCTCGCCCGGGCCGGGCAAGGGCCGGCCATTGCCGAAAATCAGCGACTGCGGGTTGTCATCCACCGCATTGACCGTGCGCCGCAGCTGGCGCATGGTGCGCGCCGTTTCATCGGCCACTTCACTCAGCTTGGGCAAGGTGCCGGCGCTGAAGGTCTCCACACCGGCGGCCAAAGCAGCGCCGCCCTCGGCCAGCTTGTCCAGCGGCCCGCCCTTTTCATTCAGTCGCCGGGCCGTGACGCCCACCTCATCCGTCGCCGTCCTGACGGACTGCAGGGTGGCGCTGGCATCCTGCGAGAGTTTGGGCAGGGACGCCACCGTGGGCTCCAGGCCCCTGGCCACACGGTTGATACTGCCGGCGGCATCCCCCAGCTGCGTGATGGCGGTGGTGACGGCCTGCTGGTTCTCGTCGGACAGCAGCTTGTTCAGGCGGGTGCTGGCCTGCTCGACCTGGTCGAGTATCACTTCGCTGCGTTTGAGCAGCTTGTCCAGCCCGCCGGGCTTGAGGGGGATGCGCGGCGGGTCATCGTCATTGGGCACCAGGCGCTGTGTCGATTCGCCGTTGTCGTCCAGTTGGATAAAACCCAGGCCGGTCACGCCCTGCGAGGCCACCGTGGCAAAAACAGATTTGGTCACGGGCGCGCCGCGGTCTATAGACACACGCACCAGCACATTGCCTTTTATCTTGCTGTCAAAACCGATGAGCTCGACCTTGCCGACCGGCACGCCGCGAAAGCGCACCACGGCCTGCGGCTGCAAACCGGAGATGGTTTCGGAGGTGCTCATCTCATACAGGTCGCGCTGGGTGTTGTCGCGCATGAGCCAGACCGCCAGCAGAGCCAGCAGGGCTGTGACCGCCAGCACAAAGGCGCCGGCAACCATGGCATGGGCTTTGTTTTCCATTTGAAAACCTCTCTTTACTTTCTACACAGTGAATGGGTATTCGCGCAGCAACTCCATTGCGCGCTGGCCCCGCTCACCAAGGAAAAATTCGTGAATGAAGGGATGCGGAAATGCCACCACCTCTTTAGGCACATCGTTGATGATGACTTTCTGCCCGGCCAGCACGGCAATCCGCGTGCTGAGCTCAAACAGCGTGTCCAGGTCATGCGTGACCATCACCACCGTCAGCTCCATGTCGCGGTGCAGTGCGCGCAACAGCGAACAAAAGCTGTCCGAACTTTCCGGGTCCAGCCCGGCGGTGGGCTCGTCCAGCAGCAGCAGCGGCGGGTCCATGATGAGGGCGCGCGCCAGCGCCACGCGCTTGATCATGCCGCCGGACAGATCGCTCGGCATCTTGTCCGCGGCATCCGGGTCCAGGCCGACCATCTGCAGCTTGACCATGGCGGCCTCGCGTATCAGCGCGGACGGCAGGATTTTCAGTTCGCGCAGCGGAAAGGCGATGTTTTCAAGCACGGTAAAGGCCGAGAACAATGCGCCCTGCTGGAACAGCATGCCCACACGCGTTGCGGCGCCGCGCTTTCCCAGCTCGTCGGCCGGTTTGCCCAGCACAGTGATCTCGCCCCTGGCCGGTTTTTCAAGGCCGAGTATCTGGCGCAGCAGCACGGTCTTGCCGGTGCCCGAGCCGCCGACCAGCGACAGCACCTCGCCGCGCTCCACCGTCATGTCCAGGTCTTTGTGGACAACAGATTCCCTGTCGCCGTTTTTAAAAACGGTCCAGAGTTTTTTGATTTCAACGACGGAGTCATTCATATTCGACGCCAGTCGACAAGGAGTAATTTTCCGCCGGGCCGCCCCAAGGAAAATGAACCCCCTCGGGGGGCCGCGCATTACATGAAGTGAAAAGCGTGGGAGCCATATTAAATGCCGACGTTTTTAAACAGCACTGCGAACAATGCGTCCACCAGAATGACCACCGTGATGGACGTCACCACCGACGCCGTGGTGCCCTGCCCCAGGCTTTCCGTGTTGGGTTTGACGCGCAGCCCGTAGTGGCAACCCACCAGCGCGATCAGCAGGCCGAAGACGATGGACTTGGCGGTGGCCAGCGTCAGGTTGGCCAGGTCCACCGCCGCCGGCAGGGCATTGATAAAAAACGAAGGCGTCACGTCCATCGCCGCATGGGCCGCCAGCATGCCGCCCAGCAGGGCCGCAATCGTGGTCCAGACGCTGATCAGCGGCATCGCCACCGCCAGCGCCAGCGCGCGCGGCATCACCAGCCGGAAACCCTTGGCAATGCCCATGACGCGCATGGCATCGAGCTCTTCCGTCACCCGCATCACGCCTATCTGCGCGGTGATGGCCGAACCCGAGCGCCCGGCAATCAAGATCGCCGCCAGCACCGGCCCGAGTTCGCGGATCAGGGAAATGCCGAGGATGTTGACGATAAAAGCGTCCGCGCCAAACTGCCTGAGCTGCTGCGAAATCAGGTAAGCCAGCACCACGCCAATCAGGAAACCCACCAGCGCCGTGATCGGCAGCGCCGTTGCGCCTATGTGGTACAGGTGGCCCGAAAAATCGCGCCATGGGCCTTCCTGCGGGCGTTTGATGAGGCGGATGACGTCAAGCAGCAACTGGCCGACCAGGCGTACCAGGGATTTGAGGTGATCCACAAATGCAAGCACCCGCTCGCCCAGCACGACCAGCGGCTCGGTCCAGTTGATCTTGCGCGCTTTGGCGGGCGGGACGGGAAATTTGGCGACGGTTTCAAGCACGGCGCGCTGGCTGGGCTCGATGTCAATCTGTGCCGGCCATTTGCCGCCCCAGTGGTTCCAGAGCAGCTGGGCACCCAGATAATCAAGTTTCTCAACCTGGGTCAAGCTCCAACCCGTGGCGTACGCATCACTGTCGCCGCCCAGGCTTTCAAGCTGCGCGGTCAGCGCGTCCCAGGCCGGCTTGCGGGTCAGGTCGGCCGCCGTCCACGCGCCCTGCACGACAAGCCGCCGCCCCTGCGGGGTGTCCTGCGGCTCAATGCGGGGAGTCGATGAATCCATAGACCTTTTCAAGACCAAGACAGCTGCGGCCGGCAGGCCTGTAACAGCGCTTGCGCCGGGCACAAATTGCCATGGTAACTGCGAAAGCATAAATCCGGCCAACCGGCGCGGGTCTGTCGCCCGCGTCCTACATATGCGCAAAGACCGGCAAAACCGGCGGCGAGGCTCACGGCGCCGGCAACGGTCAGCCCCGCGTTAGGCAGCGCAGGCAAAATGCACAAAACCGCCGGAGTGCAGCTAGTACTGCAACCGGGAAGTAGCGAAACAAAATGAAAACGATGGATTCGCGCGCAGGGCAAGGCGCAAGCCGCAGTGAAGGCCATGCGCCTTCACAAGGGTTGCAACGCCGCCATGGGTGCGAAGACGCGTTTTCATGTTTCGATATTTTCGGGTTGCAGTACCAGAGCAAGACTTTGCAAAACAACGAGAGACAAAACGCCCATGCAAGAAAACGATCAGGTCTTTGACTACATCATCATTGGCGGGGGCACGGCCGGCTGCCTGCTGGCGAATCGCCTGAGCGCCGACGCCTCCAAACGCGTGCTGATGATTGAAGCCGGCCGCAAGGACGACTACCACTGGATACATATCCCGGTGGGTTATCTGTACTGCATAGGCAACCCGCGCACCGACTGGCTTTACAACACCGAGCCGGACGCCGGGCTCAACGGCCGGTCGCTGCGTTACCCGCGCGGCAAGACGCTGGGCGGATGCTCCAGCATCAACGGCATGATTTACATGCGCGGCCAGGCGCGCGACTATGACGAGTGGGCGCAGCAGACCGGCGACATGGCCTGGCGCTGGGAAAACGCCCTGCCGCATTTCAAGCTGCATGAAGACCACTACAAGGGCGCCGACGCCCTGCACGGCGCGCGCGGCACGGCGCCGTCGCTGATGCAGGACAAAAACGTGCCCTACCAGAAGATCTTGCGGCACCGCAATGCCGGCGGCGAGTGGCGCGTCGAAAAGCAGCGCCTGCGCTGGGACATTCTGGACGCGTTCGCGCAGGCGGCCGTCCAGGCCGGCATTCCGGCCACCGACGACTTCAACCGCGGCAACAACGAGGGTGTGGGCTACTTTGAGGTCAACCAGAAAAACGGCTGGCGCTGGAACACCGCCAAGGCCTTTTTGCGGCCTGCCTGTTATGCCCGCCCCAACTTCGAACTCTGGAACAACGCCCAGGTCTGCAAGCTGGTGGTTGAAGTGCAGGCCGACGGCGGCAAGCGCTGCACCGGCGTCGAGGTGTGGACGGGAAGTGAACGCGTGACCGTGCACGCCACCCGCGATTCCGGCCAGGACCGCGGCCTGATGGGTGAAGTCATTTTGTGCGCCGGCAGCATTGGCTCGCCGCAGATTTTGCAGCTCTCGGGCATAGGCCCGGGCGCGCTGCTGCAGCAGCACGGCATTCCCGTGGTGCAGGATCTGCCCGGCGTGGGCGCCAACCTGCAGGACCACCTGCAGATCCGCTCGGTCTACAAGATCCACGCCGACAAGGGCTGGGGCCTGTCGCTCAACACCATGGCCAACTCGCTGCTCGGCAAGGCGCGCATCGGGATCGAATACGCGCTGCGCCAGACCGGCCCCATGAGCATGGCGCCCTCGCAGCTGGGCGCCTTCACGCGCAGCTCGCCCGAGCAGCCCTACCCCAACATCCAGTACCACGTGCAGCCGCTGTCGCTCGACGCCTTCGGTGAGCCGCTGCACAACTTCAATGCCTTCACGGCCAGCGTCTGCAACCTGAATCCGACCAGCCGCGGCACGGTGCATATCAAGAGCCCGCGTTTTGAAGACGCGCCGGCGATTGCCCCGAATTACCTGAGCACCGCCGAAGACCGCCAGGTCGCCGCCGACTCGCTGCGCGTGACGCGCAACATCGTCAGCCAGGGCGCGCTGGCCAAATACAAACCCGAGGAGTTCAAGCCCGGCGTACAGTTCCAGACCGACGAAGACCTGACACGCCTGGCCGGCGACATTGCCACCACCATCTTCCACCCGGTGGGCACCACCAAAATGGGGCGCGACGATGACCTGATGGCCGTGGTGGACTCGCACCTGCGGGTACGCGGCATACGCGGCCTGCGCGTCGTCGATGCCGGTGTGATGCCCCTGATCACCAGCGGCAACACCAATTCGCCCACGTTGATGATTGCAGAGAAGGCCGCTGAGTGGATTCAGGCGGGGATTTGACCGGAAGTGAAGCGCCCGCACATCTACTCCCCCTGGGATAGATCAGAAAACGGTTTGTGACTTATAATTCACAGTCAGCATGTTCGATATTCAAGACTATTTGACTGCGGATGGACAAGACCCCTATGCCAAGTGGTTGTCTGGACTGACAGACCGGCAAGCGCGTGCTCGCGTGGTCGTGCGAGTAAACCGAATGGCGGCAGCTAACTTTGGTGATTGCAAGCCTTTGGAAGATGACGTCTGGGAACTGCGCATTGACTGGGATCCAGGTTACCGTGTGTATTACGCACAAGCAGGAAAACACCTGATTCTGCTTTTAGCAGGTGGCGACAAGCGAAAGCAACAAACGGACATTGCGGCTGCAATTGCAAACTGGAATGACTGGCAACGCAGAAGGAAAACCCAATGAAACTAGCACGACGACCAGCAAGCCGCCCGCACGATGAGGCCATCATTGAAATGCTCAAGACAGACCCTGAATTTGCCAATGCGTATCTGGATGCAGCGCTTGAGGAGTCGGAAGAAGCAGGTGGACAACTTGCGCTATTGGCGGCTTTGCGTCATATCGCCGAGGCACAGGGCATGTCAGCCGTGGCGGCAAGGGCGGGCATACCGCGCGAAAGCCTGTACCGTGCTTTAGGCCCCAAAGGCAACCCCACCGTCAAAACACTGCTTGCCGTGCTCGGAGCTGCTGGGCTGCACCTGGCCGTACACAAGCGTAGCCAACACGCTTGACGTGGCAGTCGTTGATTGGGCTTGTCACTTGGGCATTGCACCTTCGGTACTGTTGCAGCATTCTGAAGAGTCCGGGCATTTAAGTCAGGGGACTGCGGGTGGTCGGTGCCGGTGTGATGCCCTTGATCACCAGCGGCAACACCAACTCGCCCACGCGCATGATTGCGGAGGAGGCCGCCGAGTAGATACAGACCGGGATCTGACGGCCACGGCTCTGCCGCAGGGGCGTCAATCATGGCGAGTCACCGTTTACTCTGAATGTTGGAGGAATTAGCCGTTGAATTTGTAGTGCTTGCCCTTCACTACCGTTTTGATGGCTTACGGCATGGCATCGACGGTAACCACAGGCCCGACAGGCTTGAAATGGCCGCAAAAACTTGTGATTCAGCGGTAGATTTTCTGCAAAAGCCGCATCAGCGTCTTTTTTTCCGCAGCACCCAGGCGGCTGGTCACGTCTTCCTCCAGGTCCGTGGCGGTGCGCTCGGCATCACGCATCAGCGCCGCGCCGGTCTCGGTCAGGTACAGGCCCACCGCCCGGCCGTCCTGCGGGTGCGGCCGGCGATTCACCAGCGCGCGTTTTTCCATGGTGCTGATCTTGCCGACCAGGTTGGGCGGCAAGATGCTCAGCGCGCTGCACAGCTGGCGCGAGGTGATGCCAGGGTTGTGCGTGATCAGCGACAGTATCGAAAAATCCACATGCCTGAGCTCGTACACCGCCATGCGTTTAGTGAACAGTTCAATTACCTTGAGCGACGCGCGCGTGGCGTTGTAGCCCATCAGGGTTTCGAGGTAGGAGGTGTCCACCTCGTCTACGGCGGGAACAGGTTCGGGAATGGCCGGCATGGGGCTTTCAGGGGACGTTCAAGGGGCGTTCATCCGGGCAACACCGGCAGGCGCAGGACTTGCGGCCAGCCTGGCCCTGATTATGCCAACGCGCATGCCGAACTCCGGCAGCACCCAGGCCTGCAGCGCCCGCGAAGGCGGCTCCCAGCGCGCCCGGCCCCAGGCCGCACCGTGGCCTGCGACGGCGGCATCGATCTGCGACCAGGCCCAGGCCTGCAAAAACAGGGCCACCACGCGCAGGTAGTCGTCGGCTACCCAGTAAGGCAGCTCAGCGTTGCCGCGTGCGCCTGCCACCAGTTCGGCATTGAGCCGGCGCAAATCATCCGCTAGCTGCCGCACCTGCGCGCCGTCGCCAGGGCCGGGCGCATCGCAAAGATCCAGCAGCAAGGTCTCCATGGCCGCGCCGCCGTCACCCAGCACCTTGCGCAGCAGCAGGTCTATCGCCTGAATTTCGTTCGTGCCCTCGTAAATCATGGCCACGCGCGCATCGCGCACGATTTGCTCTATTCCCCATTCACGCACATAACCATGGCCGCCGAAGACCTGCAGGCATTCGCTGGCACCGTAAAAAGCCTGCTGCGTGAGGGACGCCTTGAGCACCGGCGTGACCAGGCTGCACCAGCGCGCGGCCTGCTCGCGGCGCGCGGCATCCGGATGCTGGCTGGCGATATCGAGGTCCAGCGCGGTGCGGTAGGCCAGCACCCGGCCGCCGTCAATCCAGGCGCGCTGGGTGTCCAGGATGCGGCGCATGGCCGGATGCAGCGCAATGAAGTCGGCGGGCTGCGTATCGGCGCGCGGGCCGGGCGCGCGCATCTGCCGGCGCTCGCGCGAGTAGGCGTCGGCTTTCTGCCAGGCCGCTTCGAGCAGGCCCACGCCCTGCAGCCCCACATGCAGCCGGGCGGCGTTCATCATCACAAACATCGCGCCCAGGCCGCGGCCGGGCTCGCCGACCAGCCAGCCAGTGGCCTCGTCAAAACGCATGACGCAGGTCGGGCTGCCGTGCAGTCCCATTTTTTCCTCTATGCGTTCGCAATGCACTTCATTACGCCTGCCGTCCTCCAGCAGCTTGGGCACCAGAAACAGCGACAGGCCTTTGGGGCCGGCCAGTGCGTCGGGCAGCCGGGCCAGCACCAGGTGCACGATGTTGTCCGTCAGGTCGTGCTCGCCGCCGGAGATGAATATCTTGGTGCCGCTGATGCGGCAGCTGCCGTCGGCCTGCGGCACGCTTTTGCTGCGCACCAGCCCGAGGTCGCTGCCCGCATGCGGCTCGGTCAGGCACATGGTGGCCAGCCATTCGCCGCTCGCGATCTTCTGCAGGTAGCGTGACTTCAGATCCGCGCTGCCATGGTGTTTCAGGCACTCATAAGCGCCATGCAGCAGGCCGGGCGCCATGGTCCAGCCATGGTTGGCGGCGCTGAGCATTTCATACAGCACCTGGTTGAGCACCTCGGGCAGGCCCTGGCCACCGTCTTCTGTGGCGCAGGACAGGCCGGCCCAGCCCGCTTGCCAGAACGACTGGTAGGCCGCCCGGAAACCGGGTGGCGTGCGCACTTCGCCTGCATTAAAACTGCAACCAGCCTCATCGCCTGTGCGGTGCAAGGGCGCAATTTCGGCGGCGACAAATTTGCCAGCCTCGCCGAGAACCTGCTGCATCAGGTCGGCATCGCAGTCCGCAAAGGCCGGCAATGCGGCCAGCAACTGCGGCGCGCGCAACACGTCAAAAAGAATGAAGTTTGTGTCGTCCAAGGCCGGCTGATAGTCCATGCTTATCCGAGCTCCGAAAAAATCACCGGGTTCTGCACCATCAGGCCCCGGTTTTTTGACGCGCCGCGCCAAGATAGGTATCGATCACACGCGGGTCGACGGCGAGTTCCGCAGCCGGGCCGTGCAGGCCAATGCCGCCCATTTCAAGCACATAGGCATAGTCCGCCACAGCCAGCGCGGCGCGCGCATTTTGCTCGACCAGCACAATCGTGACGCCGGTCTTGCGCAGCTCGTTGATGATGCCAAAAATCTCGCGCACCACCAGCGGCGCCAGGCCCAGGCTGGGCTCGTCCAGCATCAGCAGGCTGGGCCGCGACATCAGGGAACGGCCCACCGCCAGCATCTGGCGTTCACCACCGGACAGCGTACCCGCCAACTGGTGGCGGCGCTCCTTGAGGCGCGGAAACAGCTGGTACACATCATCGATGCGGTCACGCCACTGTGCGTTACGCAGGCGCATCTGGCGGAAGCCGCCCAGCACCAGGTTGTCTTCAACCGGCATGCTGCCGAATAGCTCGCGCTTTTCAGGCACCAGCGCGATGCCCAGCATGACACGCTCTTCAAGTGTCATGGGACCCAGCGCCGCACCATCAAACTCCATCACGCCGCGCCCGGGCAGTATGCCCATCAGCGTGTTGAGCAGGGTGGATTTGCCGGCGCCATTCGGGCCGATCACGGTGATCACACTGCCCTTGCCGGCCTGCAGGTCAACGCCGTGCAGCACCTCGGCCTTGCCATAACCGGCGCGCAGGCCATTAACGCGAAGAAGGGGGGAATTCATGCCGGGTGTCCTCAATGTTCAGTGCCAAGGTAGGCCGCGCGCACCGCCGGGCTTTGCTGGATCTCGGCCGGCGTGCCCTCCGTCAGGTGGGTGCCGAATTCCATCACCACCAGGTGGTCGCAGACGTCCATGACCAGGTCCATGTCATGCTCGACCAGCAGAATGCTCACGCCCTCGCCGCGCAGCTGGCGCAGCACATCGGCCAGCGCCAGTTTTTCCTTGTGGCGCAGGCCTGCGGCCGGCTCGTCGAGCAGCAGCAGGGCCGGATCACTGCACAGTGCACGGGCGATTTCCATCAGGCGTTGCGGGCCCATGGCCAGGTTACCGGCCTGCTCATGCAGGCTGGCGCCCATGCCAATGCGCTCCAGCTGACGCTGGGCCTCGTGCATCAGCTGGCGTTCTTCCTCACGATTGAGGCCGGCCATGGCAGACACCACACCCTTGCCACCGCGCAGGTGGGCGCCGAGCGCAACATTCTCGAGCACGGTCATGTCGGGAATCATCCGGACATGCTGGAAGGTGCGTGATATGCCGCGCCGTGCGATGTCGCGCGATAGCAGGCCGCTGATGGTCTCGCCGCGAAAAACAACGTGACCGCTGCTCAGCGACAGCAATCCGGTGATCAGGTTGAAGGTCGTTGATTTGCCGGCACCGTTCGGGCCTATGAGACCGACGATCTGCCCGGCGCGGATCTGGAAGCTGATGTCGTTCACCGCCACCAGGCCGCCAAACGCCTTGCGTATGGCCTGCACATCCAGCACCAGATCGCCCGCCGCGGGCTTGCTGCGCTCAGGCAGCGCGGCTGCATCAGCCCAGTCCACCCGGCGCTGCGGGCGCGGCAGCTTGCGCTCGACCAGCGACCACAAGCCGTTCGGCAGGTATTTGAGGACAACCACCAGCACGATGCCAAACACAATGGTTTCATAACTGCCGCTGGTGCCAATCAGCCATGGCAACAAAACCTGCAGCTTGTCTTCAAGCAATTTGGTCAATAACGCGCCGGTGATGGCACCCCACACATGGCCAACACCGCCAACCACCGTCATGAACAGGTATTCAATGCCCATCTTGAGGCCGAACGGCGACGGGTTGACCGAATGCTGGTAATGCGCAAACAGCCAGCCCGAAACCGATGCGAGCAATGCGGCAATGATGAAGATGACGATCTTGTAGCGCAGCGTGTTCACGCCCATGGCCTCAGCCATCTGGGTGCCAGTGCGCAATGAGCGCATGGCCCGGCCCGGACGCGAGTCCAGCAGGCGGATGATGGCCAGCGCAGCGAGCACCACGATGAACCAGGTCAGCGCAAAAAAGCCGCGGCCCTGCCCGATCTCCACGCCGAACAGGGACAGGCCCGGAACCCCCAGCAGGCCATCGTACTTGCCCAGCGCATCAAGATTGCCCATCAGGAAATACAGCGACAGACCCCAGGCGATGGTGGCCAGCGGCAGGTAGTGGCCCGACATGCGCAAGGTGATGCCGCCAACAATCAGCGCCGACACCCCGGTGATGACCAGGCCGGCCAGCAGGCCCAGCCAGGGTGACAGCCCAGTGTTGAGTGTGACCCAGGCCGTGGCGTAGGCACCAATGCCGACAAACGCCGCCTGGCCGAATGATGTCAGTCCGGCCACACCGGTCAACAGCACCAGCCCGAGGCACACCAGGCTGTACAAACCAATGTAGTTGAGCTGGGTGATCCAGAAATCCGGCAAGGGCAGGACCGCGAGCAGAACGAGAATGATGACCAGCGCAAGCAGGCCGTAGCGTCTTGCCAGCATGTCAGTGTTCCTCGTCCGAATGGCCGCTGCGCAGGGAGCGCCAGAGCAGCACTGGCAGAATCAGCGTGAACACGATCACTTCCTTGAAGGCGCTGGCCCAGAAAGAGCCGAAGGACTCGACGACGCCGACAAACAGGGCGCCCAGCAGCGCACCCGGATAGCTCGACAACCCGCCCATCACGGCGGCCACAAAACCCTTGAGCCCGATGAGAAAACCGGAGTCGTAAAACACGGTGGTGGTCGGGCCTATCAGAAGACCGGACAGCGCGCCTATCAGCGCAGCCATGGCAAAGGTCAGCTGCCCGGAAGTCTGGGAAGAAATGCCCATCAGGCGTGCGCCCAGCCGATTCACGGCCGTGGCGCGCAAGGCCTTGCCCAGCAGGGAGCGTTCAAAAAACAGCCACAGCAGCACAATCAGCGCCAGCGAGGCCGTGAAAATAATGATGGCCTGGCCCGAGAGCGTGACCGGGCCGAGCGCCATGCGCAGGTCCCAGAACGACGGGTTACGAAAACCTTCGGCGCCAAAAAACAGCAGGCCCAGCCCGGTCATGGCGAAGTGCACGCCGACGGAGACAATCAGCAATACCAGTGGCGTCGCATCGGCCAGCGACTGAAAGGCCACACGATAAACCAGCGGGCCGAATGCAGTCACCAGCGCCACGCTCAGCAAGGCCTGAATGCCCAGCGGGAACTGATGCGGCGCGGCCCAGGCCGTGACGCCCGCCACCACGGCAGGCAGCACAAGCGTCTTCAAGCCGGCCTTCAGCGCAGCACCTGCGCTGCGCTGCCGCTGCCAGGCGCTGCGCATGTCCATCAGCGCTGCAAGCAGCGCCAGGATCAACAGCAGCCAGACCGTCCCGGGCACCTTGCCGGTCTGCAAAATCGCCAGCGTCAGCGCGCCATAGGCCACGAACTCGCCCTGCGGAATAAAAATAACCCGCGTGACCGTGAACACCAGCACGGTGGCCAGGCCCAGCAAGGCGTAAATGGCGCCATTGGTCAGCCCGTCCAGCAACAAAATGCTGGCGATCGATGAATCCATGATCGGGAACCTTGAGAAGATAAAAATGAAGCAGACGCGCGAGGCGGCTGTTTGCAGCAGCCCCGCGCATCATTCAGACAGCCGGCTTATTCGACTTTCCAGTCGCCGTTGACCACCTTGACGATCACGCCGGTTTCATTGGTGTAACCCCAGTGGTCATCCTTGGTCCAGTTCATGATGCCGTGGGCGAAATTGGTGCGGCCCATGGTTTCAATCGCGTCACGCAGGGCAATGCGGAATTCCTTGGTGCCGGGCTTGGCTTTTTTCATTGCCAGCGGAACGGCTTTTTCAAGCACGATGACGGCATCATAGGAATGGCCGGCAAACTGGTTGCGGCTGCCAGGGCCATTGGCTTTCTCGTATTTCTGTACAAAGTCCAGCGCCAGCTTTTTCGAAGGGTGACTCTCGGGCAGTTGCTCGGGCGCAATCACCGGACCGGACACCACGTAAGTGCCCTCCATCGCTTTGCCGCCCACACGCATCAGGTCTTTGGTTGCGGCTGCGTGGGTCTGGTAGATCTTGCCTTTGAACCCACGCTCGATCACGGCCATTTCCGGCATGGCGGCACCGCTGCCGGAGGCCACGATCAGCATCGCATCGGGATTGGCGGAAACCAGCTTGAGGGCTTGCGCTGTCACGCTGGTGTCGGTGCGGGCAAAACGCTCGGTAGCCACCACCTTGATGCCGGCTTTCTCTGCGATCGGGGTGAAGTCTTTCAGCCAGCCCTCGCCATAGGCATCGGTGTAGCCCAGGAAGCCGACGGTCTTGATGCCCTGCTTTTTCATGTGCTCAACCATGGCATGGGACATGACCGCGTTCGACTGCGGCAAACGGAAACTCCAGGTGTCCTTGCCTGGCGGCAACTGTGCCGGCGAGGCCATCAGCTGGGGCGTCTGGCTTTCTGCGGCCACTTCCGCCATCGCAATCGCCACCGGCGTGGCGGCGGAGCCGAGGATCAGGTCAACCTTGTCTTCGGTTACAAAGCGGCGGGCATTCTTGACGCCGTTGGTCGGGTCGGTGGCATCGTCAAGCACGATGACCTTGAGTTTTTCGCCAGCGATGGTTTGCGGCCAGAGCGCGATCTGGTTCTTCATGGGGATGCCCAGCCCGGATGCGGGCCCGGTCAGCGGCAGGCTGACGCCTATGGTGATGTCGGCTTGCGCGACACCGGTGACCAGTAGCGCGACAGCGGTGGCAACAAGGGTTTTAAAAATTTTCATGGTTTTGTCTCCTGGAGGTTATGGAACGGGAACGAAAAATGATGCTGTCAACTGCACATGGTCCTGATGTTCTCGGGCACCGGAATCGCCTTGATGCGGTCGGGATTTTCGGGCAAACGCATGCAGAAGGCGCGTGTCTCGGTGCCTTCGCACAGCACCTCGTCGCCACGCTTGACCACATGCTTGTGCATGAAAACCTTGTCGCGCCACTCTTCAACCGAGGTGTGAATCTGCAGCGTTTCGCCGTAGGTGGCCGGGCGCATGAACCTGGTGTGAATCTCCAGCAGCGGCGTGCCGATGATGCCGGTGGTCTTGACCAGTTCGCGCCAGGGCGGAACGCCGCACTTCACGAAAAAGTTCAGCGACGAGGCGTCCATCCACCTGGAAAAATTCGGGAAGAACACGATGCCGGCGGGATCGCAGTCGCCGAACATCACATTCACTTCATAAATAACGGTTTTGCTCATGATCTCAAAACGGCCTTTCAGCGCGGCGCCATGCGCAGTGCGCCGTCCAGGCGAATGACTTCGCCGTTCAGGTGGTTGTTGCTGACGATGTGCGCCGCCAGCTGGGCGAACTCCTCGGGTTTGCCCAGGCGCGCGGGGAAAGGAATGCTGGCGGCCAGCGAGGCCTGCACGGCCTCCGGCAACTGTTTCATCAACGGCGTGGCAAACAGGCCGGGCGCCACCGTGCAGACGCGGATGCCGTGCTGCGCCAGGTCACGCGCCATCGGCAAGGTCATGCCGACCAGGCCGCCCTTGGACGCGCTGTAGGCCTGCTGGCCGACCTGGCCGTCAAACGCGGCCACCGACGCGGTGAACACCATCACGCCGCGCTGGCCGTCTTCCAGCGGCGCAAGCTTTGCGCAGGCAGCGGCAAACAGCCTGGCGGCGTTGTAGCTGCCTATCAGATTGACGGTGACGACTTTGGCAAAGTCTTCCAGCGGCGCAGGCAGGCCGTCCTTGCCCACCACACGTTTGGCCGAACCGATGCCGGCAATGTTCATCAGAATGCGCGCCGGGCCGTGCGCCGCGGCGGCTTTGTCAAGCGCGGCCTGCAGGCTGGCGCTGTCGGTGATGTCGCACTGGCAAGCCACAGCGGCGCCCTCCCCGTGCAGCGCGCGGATGCCGGCGGCGACTTTTTCCGCGTTGTCCAGGTTCACGTCCAGCACGGCGACGCTGGCGCCCAGACGTGCCAGCTCTATGGCCGTAGCTTCACCGAGTCCGGAGCCCCCGCCCGTGACCAGGGCTGCATTGCCTTCAATATTCATTGCCACTCCTCAAATGAATTGCTATTATTTTTATAGCTGATTGCGCCAGTTTCACGGGGGCCAGAAGCACTTTTAATGCTGGAACTGGCTTTTTCATGCGGCCTCCGGGTTCTCAAGCAACAGCGCAATGCCCTGGCCGCCGCCCACACAGGCCGACGAGATGCCGTAGCGCACACCGGCGCGCTGCATTTCGCGCGCGGCGGTGATGGTCAGGCGCACGCCGGTCACCGCCAGCGGGTGGCCCATGGCGATGGCGCCGCCATTGACGTTGAGCTTGTCCATGTCCAGCCCGAGTTCACGCGCCACCGACAGCGTCTGCGCGCCCTGGGCTTCATTGATCTCGAAGCGGCCGATCTGCTCCAGCGTCAAGCCGCAGCGCGCCAGCAGCAGGCGGATCGCCGGCGCCGGGCCTATGCCCATGATCTCTGGCGGCACGCCCACCACGGCTGCGGCGACCACGCGTGCCAGCGGCTTTTTGTTGTTGGCCTTGACGTAGGCACCGGAAGCCACCACGGCGGCGGCTGCCGCATCCACGAGCGCGGCGCTGTTGCCGCCGGTCTGCACGCCGCCGGGATGCACGGCCCTGAGTTTGGCCAGCACCTCCACCGGGGACAGGCGGGCATGGGTGTCCTGCGCCACTTCGGTGGCCTTGCCTTGCAACCGGATACCGCGCGTCGCGTAACCGGGCAGCTCGAAAGCCTCGCTCACCACCGGCACGATTTCCCCAGCATGAAAACCGGCCTGTTGCGCGGCCACGGCTTTGGCAAAGGAGGCGGAGGCAAACTCGTCCACCTGTTCGCGGGTGATGCCGTATTTTTTGGCCAGGTTCTCGGCGGTCTGGATCATGTCTATGCCGGCGGCGGAATCTTTCAGCGCTTCCCACATGAAGTCCTTGAAGCCGACAGGCGCACCGAGCTTGAAACCGGTGCGGTGCTCAAAGGACGCAATCGGGTTGCGCGTCATGCTCTCGGCGCCCACCACCAGCGCCACATTGGCGGCGCCGCTCTGGATCTGCTCGCCGGCCTGGCGGAACAGTTCAAAGCCGGTGCCGCATATGCGCTGCACCATGATGGCCGGAACCTCTACCGGCACACCGGCGTACAGGCCGATATGGCGCGGCAGCATGAACTGCTCGAAATCACCGGGCGCCATGTTGCCGGCAAGCACCGAGTCAATATCGGCGCCGCTGACGCCCGTGCGCTGCAGCGCGGCGCGCGCGGCCTTGATGCCCAGGTCGGTCGGCGAGATGTGGCCGAGCGCACCGCAGTAATCAACCATGGGCGTGCGCACGCCGTCCAGCATCCAGACGTCCTGGAAAGAAGAGAAAAATCCTTTGGCTTGCATGTGTACTCTCAGTTGGCGGCTGGCTTGAAAATCGGCTGGACGGCGTCCTGGTGCAGGGCGTTCACCAGCACTTCACGGTGCATCAACACGGCGCGCTGGTTGATCGAGCCCTTGTCGGTGACCTCGCCCTTGTCGAGCGAGGGCGGCTCATGCATCAGGTGCAGCCTGGCGATGCGGTTGGCGCTGCCGGTGGCGCCAAGGGCGAGCTGGTCCAGCACCTTCTGGAAATGCGCCGCGACCGGTGCGCTGTCGAGCACCTGCCGCAGCGGCGCGTCCAGCGCGAGGCCGGCCAGCGCACGCACGGCCGGCGTGGGGAACACCAGCGCGCCGACTTCCTTGAGGTTGATGCCGGTCAGCACCACGTCCTGGATGCAGGGCGCACCCGCGGCAATGATTTTTGCGCGCAGCGGCCCGACGCTGACAAAGGTGCCGGTGGCCAGCTTGAAATCCTCGGCAATCCGGCCGTCGAACTTCAGGCCCTGGTGAATGTCCTTCTCGTCTATCCATTTGACCGCATCGCCGGTGCAGAAAAAGCCCTCTTCATCGAAGGCCTCCTGCGTGGCCTCGGGCGAGCGCCAGTAGCCCGGCGTGATGTTGGGCCCCTTGTAGCGCACCTCTGTCTTGCCGTGCATGGGCACCAGCTTCAGCACCATTCCCGGCGTTGGCACACCGAGGTAACCGGCCTTGACGTTGGGGTTGGTGATGAAGATGGCAAAAGGCGAGGACTCGGTCATGCCCAGACCCGTGCCCATCACGATGCGTTCGCCGATCTCGCGCTCCTGCACTTCGTGCAGCGTGTCCCAGACCGGCTGGGCCAGGGCCGCGCCGGCGTAGAAAAACATGCGCACGCGCGAAAGCAGCTTGCGGCGCAGCGCGTCGTCGGTTTTCATCGCGTTGGCAATGGCCTCAAAACCGGTCGGCACATTGAAGTACAGCGTGGGCGCGATCTCGCGCAGGTTGCGCAGCGTCTCGCCCATGAGCGCCGGCGTGGGTTTGCCGTCGTCTATGTAGAGCGTGCCGCCGTTGTAGATCGTCAGCCCGACATTGTGGTTGCCGCCGAAAGTGTGGTTCCACGGCAGCCAGTCCACCAGCACGGGCGGCGCTTCGGCCAGCACCGGCATGGACTGGCGCATCTGCTGCTGGTTGGCGCACCACATGCGGTGGGTATTGACCACGGCCTTGGGCAGCTTGGTCGAACCCGAGGTAAACAAAAACTTCACCACGGTGTCGGGGCCGGTGGCCTGCATCGCGGCATCAACCTGCGGCGTGACCGGGGTCTTGAGCA
The DNA here is from genome assembly GCA_040388255.1 of Pseudomonadota bacterium. Taxonomy (GTDB): domain Bacteria; phylum Pseudomonadota; class Gammaproteobacteria; order Burkholderiales; family Burkholderiaceae_C; genus Polaromonas. Next base: position 24,628 of record JAZKCE010000049.1, read on the forward strand.
GCGCATCAAATGGTGTGCTGGCCCGGCCCTGCAATTGGCCTTGCGCCAGCACCACTTCAACATCCGGGCCGACGGCAGCCTGTATGGCCTTGCCGTAGCGCGTCGCATCGCCGGCAAACACCAGGCCTGGCGTGAGGGTGCTGAAGATGTGCTCCAGCTTGCCGAAGTCTGTGGCGACCAGGCTGTAGGCCGGTGACACCGGGCAATAGGGAATGCCCACGTAGATGCAGGCCAGCGCCAGCTGCGCATGCTCCAGGCTGTTTTCGCTCAGGATGACCACCGGCCGCTCCGCGCTGAGGCCGCGGTCCAGCAGGGCCTGGCCCATGGCGCGTGCCGAGGCCAACGCCTGGCCGTAGCTCAGGTGCACCCAGTCACCCGTGCTGCCGTCCGCCAGCCGGACACGGCGTGCCAGCAAGGTCTGTTCCGGCACGCTGCTGGCCCAGTGCAGGAATCGGTCGGTCATGCGCCCGGCGTAGTCCCCCAGCGGCTGGTCGGCTTCAAGGTACTGGCAGCCGTCCTGGCCCGGCCTTAGCCGCACGCGGGTGACGCCAAACTTCATTGGCCGGTATTTCGCTGCGGTGTCTGCGGTCGTCGTGTGGGGAATGGCGGTCGTGGTCATGGTGCGTCCGGGTGTCGCAGCTATAAAGCGGCGGGCCTCAGCCCTTGCTGACCTTGTTGGCCCGGCCTTCGAGGAAGGCCTTCACACGGGTCTTGGCCTCGGGCGCGCTTTGCGCCACCGCGGCCATCAGGGCTTCGGTGAAAAAGCCCTGGTCAGCGGGCTGCTCGGCGATGCGCGGCAGGGCATGCATCAGCGCGTAGTTGGTCAGCGGCGCGTTCTCCGCCACGCGCCCGGCCAGTTCCATGGCCTTGGCCAAGGCCTGCCCGTTGGGCACCAGGTACTGGGCCAGGCCTATGCGTTCGCCGTCCACGGCGTTGTAGACGCGGCCGGTCAGCATCATGTCCGTCATGCGTGCGGCGCCTATCAGGCGCGGGATGCGCACGGCACCGCCGCCGCCGACAAAAATGCCACGTGAACCTTCGGGCAGGGCATAAAAGGTGGACTCGTCGGCGACGCGTATGTGGCAGGCGCTCGCCAGCTCCAGGCCACCGCCGACCACCGCGCCGTGCAGGGCGGCAATCACCGGCACCGGGCCGTACTGCACGCGCTCAAGCGCGGCATGCCACATGCGTGAATGGTGCAGGCCCTGGCCGGCATCACGCTCCTTGAGTTCGCTCAGGTCCAGGCCCGCGCAGAAGTGCTCACCCTCGCCGCAAAGCACCGCGGCCTTGGCCTGCGCGGGCAGGTTTTCAAGCTGGTCGCGCAAAGCAAGGATCAGGGCATCGCCAAGCGCATTGCGCTTGGCGGGACGCGACAGGCGGATCACGGCGATGTCGCCGCGCATTTCGAAGTGGAGGTCTTTGTTGCTCATGATGTGCTCTGTGTGTGCTCTATGTGTGCTCTTGGTTGGGCTGATTATGGTTATGTTTTATAACTATTACAACGAGAAAAAACGCTTTTTTAATAGTAGAAACCCTAGGGTTGCGCGGGCAGGCCATGGCGCCCGGCAGGCGCCATCAAGCAGGCAGGCGGGGGGGCAAGAGGGCAAAAAACGTCCCACCACCGGCGGCGTGCCAACCACTCAGCGCAGCCCCTTCACATAACGCGGGGCATTCGGGTCGCGCGGCTTTTTCGGCTGCTGCGAATCAGCCTCGCCAAAAATGGCGCCGAAGGTCGATTCGATAAACCCCGGCTCGGGATAAACCTGCTCTTCGGTATTGACGGACTGGGCGCTTTGCCGGTCCGGCAGAGGCGCGCTGGCAACCGCCGGCAGGCCACGCTCCCGCACGGCATCGGACACCATACGGACCAGCGGCACGCGCGCCCTGGCCTCCGGTGACGCCATCAACTCCTCCAGCTTGTCGGCCCAGGCGGCCAGATCCGGGTGCCCGTCCTCGGCCGCCTTCTCCCGCGCAAAGCGGGTGATTTCAGCGGCGTATTCGTGGTTGCGGGCCATCCACTCGGTATCGGTCACACGGCCGGTCTTGCGGCGCAGCAACACATGCAGGTGGGCCGCAATGGCGATTTTTTCACTGGAAGGCATGGTGACGGTCCTTCTTCAAGGTCAGGCCGGGGCTCAGTTGCCCAGGCGTTCGGCATGTTGGGAAATATCCAGGCCGTCCATTTCCGAGCTTTCGCCGACACGCAGGCTCACGACCAGCGAGGTGAGCCACAAGGCCACGCCCGTCATCAGGAAGCTGTAGAGCAGGACCGAACCGGCGCCTATGAACTGGGTCAGCACATCGCCCTCGGAGCCGGAGATGGTCTTGCTGGCGAACACGCCGGTGAGCAGGGAACCGACAATGCCGCCAACCCCGTGCACACCGAAAACGTCCAGCGAGTCGTCCGCGTTGAGCAGGCGCTTGAGGCCGGTCGCGCCCCAGTAACAGGCGATGCCCGCGACCAGGCCTATCAGCAAGGCCGAGCGTGGCGAGACAAAACCCGCCGCCGGCGTGATGGCGACCAGGCCCGCCACCAAACCGGAGCACAGGCCCAGCAGGGAAGGACGGCGCCGCACCAGCCACTCGGCGCCCATCCAGGAAACCGCGCCGGCAGCGGCCGCAATGTGCGTGACCGCCATGGCCAGGCCGGCACGGCCATCGGCGGCAACGGCGGAACCGGCGTTAAAACCAAACCAGCCAACCCAAAGCATGCCGGCGCCGGCCATGGTCAGGCCCAGGTTGACCGGCGAAAAAGGCTCGCTGCCGTAGCCGCGGCGTGGTCCCAACACGTAGGCGCAGACCAGCCCGGCCACACCGGCGTTGATGTGTACCACCGAGCCCCCGGCAAAATCCAGCACGCCCAGGCGCGCCAGCCAGCCATTGGGCTCCCAGACCCAGTGCGCAATCGGCGCGTAGACGATCAGGGTCCACAGCGACATGAAAATCACCACGGCGGAAAAGCGCATGCGCTCCACAAAAGCGCCCACCACCAGCGCGGCGGTGATGATGGCAAAGGTCAGCTGGAACATGGCATAGACCGACTCGGGGATATTGGGCGCAATATGGCTGACGGCGACCTTCTGGCTGTCTTTCACATAGTCGAGCCCGGCAAACCAGAGCCGGTCCAGACCGCCTATGTAGTGCCCCAGCGCGCCAGTGCCGGGCGTGAAGGCGATCGAATAACCCAGCGCAAACCACAACAGACTGACGATGGCGCAGATGGCGACAACGCAGGCCATGACATTGAGCACGCTCTTGCGGCGCACCATACCGCCGTAAAACAGGGCGATGCCAGGCAGGGTCATGAGCAGCACCAGCGCGGTGGATGTCACCATCCAGGCGGTGTCCGCGCCGTTCAGGGTGGAGGCGTCCACCAGGCCCGGCTGGGTCAGCTGCGCGGGTGCCGGGGCTGAAGCGGCCACTGCCGGTGCTGCGGCAACAACGGCGACCACGGTCGGCGCAGCCACCGCATCCGGCGATGCAATTGCCGGGCTGCTGGCCGCCGTGACCGGCGCCACACTGGCAGGCGCCTGGGCAAACGCTTGCTGGAATGCCAGCCCCATGCAAAAACACAGACCCACAGCAACAAACCGTTTTATAGCCATACAGCGCGCGCCTTTCGTCCAATCAGCCAACAATTGGTAACGACAGGCATAAGTCATGCCAATGGCGTCAACCCCGTGCCGGCAACGCTTCAAGCGGATGGCCCGCGAGGGCGCTTGTACAGAGGTGCGGGAGACCCGGGCGGGGCTCCAAAAACCCCCAGGATTTGTCGGGTAAGGCCCTGGGGGCGGGAAATCCCCAATGCACTATCCGGGTGCACAGGCTACATTGGTGGTCTTGCCGACGAGCCTAGCTGCTCGCAACGCGAGGAGCCGAGGAGACATGAGACAAAGCAAGAACGATTAACAAGCGGACAACATTCCAAAAGATGTTGTTTTGCAAAAGCGCTGGTAACCCCAGCGCTTTTTTTATGCCTGCCGTGTTTTGCCTGCAAGGCCGTAAATATTCCACTACTGTCCGGTAAATTTCTCTTTAAAGGCAAGCAAACCTAGGCTGGGCGCGG
>JAZKCE010000050.1:0-53479 GCA_040388255.1 Pseudomonadota bacterium
GGTAGTCTTCGGCGGTTTTTTTCATCTTGCGCAGGATGTCGGCGCTGACCTGCTGGGCGGACATCTTTTTGCCGCGCACTTCGACCCAGGCGTCGCCGTTGTCGGCGGCCACGATCGAATAAGGCATCAGGCCGATGTCTTTCTGGACTTCTTTTTCGGTGAACTTGCGGCCGATCAGGCGTTTGATGGCGTAGAGCGTGTTACGTGGGTTGGTCACGGCCTGGCGTTTGGCGGAGGCGCCAACCAGCACTTCGCCGTCTTCCTGGTAGGCGACGATGGACGGCGTGGTGCGCGCGCCTTCCGAGTTCTCAATGACGCGGGGCGTGTTGCCTTCCATGACGGACACGCAGCTGTTGGTGGTGCCCAAGTCGATACCGATGATTCTTCCCATGATGAACTCCTGCTATTTTGATGTGTTAAAGATTAAAAGTGGGGTGGCCGGGTGCCCGGCCATTGTGTGGATGACCATGTTGATGACTTGTGGATAAGTTATCTGACTTCAAGTGCCCCAACATGGTTTTTGTGCTTATTTCGGGGCGGCAACCGTGACCAGCGCGGGGCGCAGCACGCGCTCGGCGATCAGGTAGCCTTTTTGCAGCACGCTGACCACGGTGTTGGCTTCCTGCTCAGCCGGGACCATGCTGATGGCCTGGTGCTGGTGCGGGTCAAACCTGGCGCCGCTGGCGGGGTTGATTTCAACCACCTTGTTGCGCTCCAGCGCGCTCTTCAGTTGCTTGAGCGTGGCTTCCGAGCCTTCCCGGAGCTGCTCGGCGCTGGCTTCCTTGATGGCCAGGCCGGCTTCGAGGCTGTCGGCCACGGGCAGCAGGCTTTCCGCAAAACCTTCCAGCGCGAATTTGCGCGCCTTGCTGATTTCGTCCTCGGCGCGGCGGCGGGCGTTTTCGGCCTCGGCCTTGGCGCGCAGATAGCTGTCAGCCAACTCGGTGTTTTTGGCCTGCAGCGTCGCGACTTCGGCTTGTGCCACGGTCAGCGCGTCAAATTCGTTGGCGGCTTGCGCTGCTTCCAGCTCTTCCGGGCTGGGGGCGCCGGTAAGGGGTTGATTTTGTTCGGGTTGTTGGTTTTCAGACATGCTTGACGAGAGAGTTAAAACTTCCAAGCGAACCACTTGGGGTCCATAAAAGCCTTTTCAAGGGCAGGGGGATTGGGTTTGTGCCCGTAAATCGGCAAAAACATGCGCGCTGTCCGTGGAAGGCATTGCGACGAAGGCGACGCAGAATTGTAAGTGGTGCCGGTACGCGCCCTGGCCGCACCCGGTGCGGGATGAGCGCGAGGAGATTTTGCTATCAAATAAGTAGCTTGCTGCGCACGTAGCTATTGGGCTGGAGGGCTAAATAGCTCATGATTTTTGATTTCCAGTAATTTTAGGGGCTGGCGCGGATTCAACACCTCACGGAAATATCGGAGCGCGCCACAGCCATGCCTGCGCAAGCGCGTTGTCTGCTTTTTAGCCAGAATGCCCAAGGTCTCACAAGAATGCCCAAGGCCTCATAAACTCGCCAACAGCCACGGCTTCCTTTCGAAAGTTTCCCTTTGAACGACAACCCATCAAGCGGCGCGGCGAGCGCGCCAGCCGCGCGGCCTTCCTTTGCCGCCATGCGCGTCCCGGGCTACCGCGCCCACTTCATCACCTACACGCTGGCGATGATGGCCGACAACATCGAGCATGTCATCAGCTACTGGATGGCATTCCAGAAATTCCAGTCACCGGCGCTGGGCGGTTTTGCCGTGGTGTCGCACTGGCTGCCTTTCCTGCTGTTCTCGGTGGCCGCCGGTGCGCTGGCCGACCGCTTCGACCCGCGCCGCATCATCCAGGTTGGCATGCTGCTGTTCATGACGGCCTCGCTGGGCTGGGGCTACTTTTTTATCACCGACACCCTGCAGATGTGGCATGCCATGGTGCTGCTGACCATCCACGGCGTGGCGGGCGTGTTGTGGCAGACGGCCAGCCAGTTGCTGCTGCATGACATCGTCGAGCCGCGTGACCTGCCCAGCGCGGTGCGGCTGAATGCCTCCGCGCGTTACCTTGGCGTGCTGGTCGGGCCCGCAGTGGGCGGGCTGATCATGCTGACGCTAGGGCCTTCGCACGGCATCTTGCTGAATGTGGTGTTTTACCTGCCGCTGCTGCTGTGGTTGTGGAAGGCGCCTTACGGCCCGCGCTTTCGCAAGGGTCCGGCCGCCATCAAGCGGGCGGTGCGCGGTTTTGCGGACATTGCCCAGACCGTGCGCGACATCGCCGGCAACCGCCTGATCGTTTCCATGACGCTGCTGGCGGGTTGCACCTCCTTTTTTATAGGCGGCGCCTACCAGGCGCAGATGCCCGGTTTTGCGCACGATCTCGGCCACGGCGATCCCGGCGTCGCCTACAGCATGCTGCTGGCGGCGGATGCGGCGGGCGCCTTGCTGGCCGGGGTCTTGCTCGAAGGCAGCGGACTGCTTAAATCCAATCCGCGCACGGCGCTGGTGCTGGCCGTGTTGTGGTGCACGGCGCTGGCGGGTTTTGCGGCTTCGGCCAGTTATCCGCTGGCGCTGGCGCTGCTGTTTGTTGCCGGTTTCCTGGAGCTGTCATTCAGCTCCATGACACAGGCGCTGGTGCAGCTCAATGCGCCGGCTGAAATTCGCGGGCGTGTCATAGGCCTCTTCAATATGGCGGCGCTGGGCATGCGCGCGTTCAGCGGCATCACCGTCGGGCTGATGGGCGCGATGATTGGCGTGCACTGGTCGCTTGCGCTTTCGGCGCTGGTGTTGATGGTAATGATAGGCGCGTTGCTGATGCGTTTTCGGGTGCGTCCCGCCGGGGCTTGAGGCGAACAGGCATCGCTTCTTGCTATCAAATAAGTAGTTTGCTATGCCCGTACTTATTGGGCTAACGGCCTTAATTCCTCTAAGGCTGGCCGGATTTTTGCCGCTTTGAAACGGTTGCAGGCACTTTTTTGCCTGGAGCCGGTTGCTGCATCCGCGTCATCAGTTCGCGTTTGTTGTTGCGGCTGCGGTGCGCGTGCTCGCGCATCAGGGCCTCCGCGCGTGCGCCTTCGCCGGCCAGCAGGGCGGCCAGCACGTCTTCGTGGTCGCTCTGGGCGCGCTGGATAAACCGGTATTCCAGCAGCGGCAGCACGCCGTTCAGGCTGAGCGCACCGGCGCCGGCCATGGGCGTCTTGCTGACATGCGCCAGCGCGGAGCCCAGGGTGCTGTTGCCGGCGGCCTGCACCAGCGCGCCGTGAAAGCGTGCATTCATGGGCACCCAGCGGGCCGCGTCAATGACATGGCCCGCGGCCTGCGCCTTTTGCAGCAGCAGCCGGCCTTCATCCACGCAGGCTTGCAGTTCGTCCCGGGTGGCTGGCGTCAGGCCGCGCTCGGCCGCCTGGCGTGCCGCCATGCCCTCCAGCACGCCGCGTACATCGACGGCATTGGCCACCTCGTCAACCGTGAACCGGCGAACCCGGAAACCGCGTGTCGGCAGCCGCTCCAGCAGGCCTTCCTTTTCCAGCTCGCCGAGCGCAATGCGTATGGGCGTGCGCGATACCGACAGCTGTGCGGACAGTTCCAGTTCCACCATGCGTTCGCCGGGCGCGACTTCGCCGGTGAGGATTTTTCGCCTCAGTTCGCTGGTGGTGTAGTCAATCTGTGAGGACATGGGAAATGCGGATAAAGGCGCTTGCTGATCGGGTGGATTTTGATTATTGCATGCAACTTTTGCGATTTATTAGGGTTTTAACGGTGTAAATTGCTTGTATTGCGCTCAATAATATAAGATGACTAAGTATTTTGAAGCCGTCAAAAAGCCGGATTGTCACGATGAAACAGGAGACACGATGAACCCTAGCCCTTCCCAAACCTTGCCTCAGCGTCTGCGCTTTCCCTTGCTTGGCCGCCTCGCGCTGGCCTGCGGTGCTGCGCTTTGCCTGGCCGCACCGGCCGCCTATAGCCAGGGCAGCCAGGGCGCAGCGGCCTATCCCAACAAGCCGGTCAAGCTGATCGTTCCCTTCACGGCCGGCGGTGGCGGCGACACCTTGGCGCGCCTGGTCATGCTGCGTGCGGCCAGGGAGTTGGGCCAGCCCATCGTGATTGAAAACCTGGCCGGTGCCGGCGGCAACGTCGGCAGCGCCACGGCGGCCAGGGCGCCGGCCGACGGTTACACGCTGCTGTACGGCACCAATGGCACGCTGGCCATCAACCAGACCATTTACAAGTCGCCGGGCTTTAACCCGCTGAAGGATTTCGAGCCGGTATCGCAGCTCACCCAGCTCGCGGCCATGGTGGTGGTCAGGCCAACCTTGCCGGTCAACTCCATGGCGGAGCTGACCAAACTGCTCAAGGCCAATCCGGGCAAATACACCTTTGGTTCGGCCGGCAACGGCACGACCTCGCACCTGGCCGGGGAGATATACAAGTCGCGGGCCGGCGTTTCAGCCGTGCACATTCCCTATCGTGGCGGCGCGCAGGCCATGACGGACCTGATAGGCGGGCAGGTGGACTTCATGATTGAAGTCATGCCCAACGCGGCGCCGCAGGCCAAAAGCGGCCGCATCAAACCGTTGGCCGTGACAACGGCAAAACGTGTGGCCAGCTGGCCGGATGTGCCGACGATTGCGGAGTCCGGCCTGCCGGGTTTTGACCTCAGCGCCTGGGATGCGATCATGGTGCCCGCCGGCACGCCGCGCCTCATCGTCGACAAGCTCAATGCCGCGATCCACAAGGCGCTTGCCGATCCGGAACTGCGCAGCCAGCTGCAGCAGCGCGGCGCCGACGTTGCCCCCAGCACGCCCGAGGAGCTTGCCAAATACATTGCCAAAAACATCCCGCTCTGGGGTGATGCCATCAAGCGCTCCGGCGCGGCTGTGGACTGAGGACCTGGCATGAACAACATGGATACATTGGTCGGCTTGCCCCAGGCCCTGAACCCGGCCATCACGCAGACCAAAAACTACTTTGCCGCGCTGGAAAATTTCCAGCGCACCTTTGCCGTCGGGCAGGGCGACAAGGTGCTGCTGCTGACCGACCCCTTGCTGGACACCCGCGTGGCCGACGCCGTGATGGGCCTGGCGCGCGCGCGCGGCGCGTCTGTGCGCCAGTACATGGAAACCACCAGCCAGATGACCGAGGTGCCGCAAGCGGCCAAGGCGCTGGTGGCCGAGGCCGACTTTGTGGTGTCGACCTGGTTCTGTTCTATCTTTGACCCGTTTTTTATTGCACGGCGCGCCGCCGGCCAGCGCTGGGTCAAGATCACCTACTTCCGCGACCTGGATTTGCTGCATACGCCGCAGGCGCGCTTCCCTGCAGAGCTGGTGGGCGAGATCATCCGCGCCACGGCCTTGCGCTACCCGGCGGGCAAGGACTTCACGGTGAAGTTCTCCGACGTTCGCGGCAGTGACTTTTCGATTGCTTACACCGCCGACATGCGCGAGTTGCTGCTGGCGCACAACCGCTGGCGCGGCAAGATGTTTGCCGACGAGCCGGGTTGTTATGTGCATTACCTGCCCACGCACGGCCCGAACCTGTGGGACCGTACCGCGCACCGCAACGACGCGAATGCGCCGGTCACGATGTCGGGCACGCTTTACCCGCAGTGGGCGGTCGGCTTCGCCGCGCCGTTTGCCGAGAAAATTGGTTGCCGTTTTGAAAGCGACACGATTGTGGAGGTGACGGGCGAGTCCCCCGACGCCGCCATCCTGCGCGAGATGCTGGTCGGCGGCCGCCTGATCGAGCTGGGCTGCGGCTTTAACCCGAAAGCGCCGCGCCACACCATTTACCCGGCCGGCTCCAACGCCCCGGGGGCGCTGCACTTCGGCATTGATCTGGCCAAACCGAGCGACTATATCTTGCGCACCATGCCGCAGTGGGAAGAGCCGCCCGTGCACATGGATCTGGTCACGCTGGACAGCAGCGTGGCAGTTGAAGGCCGGCCGCTGATTGAAGCTGGTTTCTTGACGGCCCTGCGCGATCCCGCCGTGCAGGCCGCCGCCGAAAAATTCGGCAATCCGGTGGAGCTGCTGGAAACCGCCGCTTGATTCGGCATAAAAAAAGCGACCGTGATGGTCGCTTTTTTTTGAGGCAGCCGGGATTACTTTTTCTTGATCTGGCTGGCTGCCCACTTGCCGGCGAAAGCCTGCAGGTCGTTCAGGCGCTTGAGCAGGTCGGCACCCAGGGTGGTGACGGTGTAGCCATCGGTGCCGTGGGTCAGCAGGCCGGCCGTGCGCAATTCCTTGATGCGGGTGTTGAGTGTGTTCGGAGTGATGCTGCCAATGCTGTCCTGCAACAGGCGGAAGGTTTGTGGGTGGCCGTCTTTCAGGGCCCACAACACACGCAGTGCATAGCGTGATTCCAGCAGTTCAAGCAACTGGCCTACAGCTGCATTTTCTTTGGCACTCATCAGGGGATCTCCTCAGGTCAGAATTTGGTCACAGTTTAGTCACAGTTCGCCGGTAAGCGCAGGGCTTGGCACCAAATATAACGCAAAATTCAAGCTGCTACGAGTTTTATAGCTGCCCACGCCCGCTGCGTGTGGACTGGGAGCCTAAAACCTGTTGGAAAACCCTGATGAGGCAGGCTTACTCCAGCTTGACGCCGGCGGCCTTGATGACCTGGGCCCATTTCTCGACCTCGGCCTTCTGGAAGGTGGACACCTCATCCGTTGTCATGTTCGAAGGTTGCATGCCGAGTGCCTTGAGGCGCTCCTGCATCTCCGGCTGCTGCAGGATTTTGCTGCCGGATTTGAAGCCCAGCAGCTCCAGCGCGAGATGCTGCGAAGTGCCGCTGCCGGCCGATGCCGATGAAATGGTTTTGGGTTTTGCCTTTGTCGCGGCCAGCACGTCCTGCGGTGTTTTGTAGGGGCTGTTCTGGCCGACGATCAACACCACGGGATTCGAGCCCTATCAGCGCCACCGGCGCGAAGGACTTGACCGGGTCATAACCTGGCTTGGGATACAGCTGACGTTGATGGCGTGCGAACTGATGGTGCCGCCCAGCATGGTGTAGCCGTCCGCCGGGGCGCGCGACGCGACTTCAGGGCCGACACTGCCGCCCGCGCCGCCCTTGTTGTCGATCACTATGGTGGTGCCCAGCACGGGTCCGAGCTTTTGCCTTATGAGCCGGCCCAGGATGTCCGTGGTGCCGCCAGCCGGGAAAGGCACGATGTAGGGGACGGGTTTGGATGGCCATTTGTCCTGCGCCCAGGCCGGCAGCGCAACTGCCCCGGTGGCCGTGGCGGTAGACGCTGTCATGGGTGATGATTGTGCGTTTGAGAAATTATTTATCAGTTATCGTACAACTTGACAATGTCCTGGGCAATGCTTTATGCAAGCGGCCGCGTTCCCGCCTGGGCCGCAGGCGGGTCGTCATCCTGATGGGCCGGCTGCATGGTGTGCGCATTTTTGCCCCTGCGCAAACGCTCCCTGCTGTTGGACAGGTGGGTCCGCATGGCAGCGCGCGCGGCCTCGGGGTCCTGGTTGCGGATCGCGTTGTAGATGCTCTCGTGTTCGCTGTTGACGCGCTGCAGGTAGTTCAGTCGGCCCTCGGGTGCGTTCTGCGTGGTGTTGACCCGGGTGCGCGGGATGATCATGGTGCCGAGGTAGGTCATCAGGTCCGCGAAGTGCCGGTTGCCGGTCGAGCGGGCCACTTCCATGTGGAACTGGAAGTCCGGCGGCACGGCATCAGAATCAATGTTTATGGAGTCCTGGAAAGCCTGCAGGGCGGTTTCCATGGCCCGCAGGTTTTCGGGCGTTCTCCTTGTGGCGGCCAGTCCCGCGGCTTCGGTTTCAAGGCTGATGCGCAGCTCAAGAACCGAGATGACGTCGGCCACCGTTGCAAAGTCTTCGGCGGTGATCTTGAAGTTGCCCGAATCCTGCGGGGCCAGCACAAAAGTGCCTATGCCGTGCCGGGTTTCAACCAGGCTGGAGGCCTGCAGTTTTGACAGCGCCTCCCGCACCACGGTACGGCTGACGTCGAACCGGCTCATGATTTCGGCTTCGGTGGGCAGCTTTTCACCCGGCTGCAAACGCCCCTCACGAATGCTGGCGGCCAGGCTTTCCACGATTTCGCCAACCAGGCCGCGCGGCCGGCGGGCGCGCGGCGGCCCCTCCAGCGGTGCCGATGCCGGGCTGGTTTCGAATGGGCTAGGGGTTTTCCTTGATTCCATTAAAAATTTGTTGACAAGCTAAATCCAGAACCAGAGAATCTCAAGTCATCAGACAACCTATGACTTAAGTGCGATGGGTTGACTTTAGCAAACTTCATAAAAAAGTCCAGTGTTTGCAAAACACTGCGAGGCCAGGTTAAAAAATGACGATCAAGGTTCACGAAAAACTGTTGCTGACCGGCGCTGCTGGTGGCCTGGGCAAGGCTTTGCGGGAACGCCTGAAAGCCAATTGCACAGTGCTGCGCCTGTCGGACCGGCAGGACTTCGGTGCGGCGGCTGCGGGCGAAGAGGTAATCCTGGCCGACCTGGCCGATGCCGCTGCAGTCGATGCCATGGTCAAGGGCGTCAACGCCATCGTTCACCTGGGCGGCATCTCGGTCGAAGGGCCGTTCACGCCCATACTGCAGGGCAACATCCTGGGCGTGTACAACCTCTATGAAGCCGCCCGCAAAAACGGCGTCAAGCGTGTTGTGTTTGCCAGCTCCAACCACGTCACCGGTTTTTACCGCCAGGATGAAACCATCACGGCGGACCACCCGCCGCGCCCGGATGGCCTGTATGGCCTGAGCAAGGCCTTTGGCGAAGACCTGTCGCGCCTGTATTTCGACCGTTACGGCATTGAGACCGCCTGCGTGCGCATAGGCTCTTCTTTTGCCGAGCCCAAAGACCGCCGCATGCTTGCCACCTGGCTGAGCTTTGATGACCTGCACCGCCTGATCACGGCCTGCTTGAGCACGCCGGTGCTGGGTCACAGCATTATTTTCGGCATGTCCGACAACGCCGTGACCTGGTGGGACAACAGCCGCGCCCGCCATATCGGCTATGTGCCGCAAGACAGCTCCGATGTATTTCGTGACGCGGTCTATGCAAGAACCGGCCAGCCCGATTTGAGCGATCCCGTGGCCATCTACCAGGGCGGTGGTTTTGTTAAAGCCGGTCCCTTCGGCAACTGATGGTGAGCCCGGCGATGTCTATCCAAGCTGAACTGATCCTGGATGCACGCAATGCAACGGGTGAAAGTCCGGTCTGGAGCAGTTCCGAACAGGCGCTTTACTGGACGGACATTCCCGCACGCCGCTTGTGGCGCTGGGACGCCGCAAGCGCGCAGACAAGTAGCTGGGAGACGCCTGAAATGCTGGCCTGCATGGCGCCCGCTGCCCAGCCCGGCAACTGGATTGCGGGCATGGAAACAGGCGTCTTTGCCCTGGAAACCCGGGCCGATGGCGCGCTGGATTGCAATTTGCTCGCGCCTGTGGCGCACGCGCAGGACGGCATGCGGTTTAACGACGGGCGCTGCGACCGGCAGGGGCGTTTCCTGGCGGGAACCATGTTGATGAATATGACTGCTGGCGCCCGTGTGGGTTGCGTATACAGCTATCAAAAAAATAGCGAATTGACGCGGCTGCTGGACGGCTTCATCACGCCCAATGGCATGGCCTTCAGCCCGGACGGCAAAACCATGTACCTGTCGGACTCGCATCCTTCGGTGCAGATGGTCTGGGCCTACGACTACGACACGCAAAGCGGCACGCCCTCCAATCGCCGGGTGTTTGTTGACATGAACCCGCTGCCCGGCAGGCCCGATGGCGCGGCTGTCGACGCAGACGGCTGCTACTGGATCTGCGGCAACGATGCCGGCCTGATCCACCGCTTTACGCCGCAAGGCAGGCTGGACCGCTCGCTGGCCGTGCCCGTGAAGAAACCTGCCATGTGCGCCTTTGGCGGCGCCGGGCTTGACACCCTGTTCGTGACATCGATTCGCCCGGGGGGCGTCGATTTATCTGACCAGCCGCTGGCCGGTGGTGTGTTTGCGTTGCGCCCAGGCGTGCGTGGGCTGCCCGAAGCCGCGTGCGCGCTTTAAAAAAGTTCAAAAAGTTTCCATCACCAACCTTAGAGGAAGACATGAAAATCAAAAAAACATTGTTTGCAGTCGCCGCCGTCCTGGCCATGGCGCCGCTGACGGGATTTGCCACCGAGTTCCGTTCTTCGGACATCCATCCTGATGGCTACCCCACCGTGGATGCCGTCAAGTTCATGGGTGAGCGCCTGAAGGTTTTGACCAACGGCAAGCACAGCATCAAGGTGTTCAACAACAGCGCCCTGGGCAACGAAAAAGACACCATCGAGCAGACCAAGATAGGCGCGCTGGCCATGACCCGCGTGAACATCGCACCGATGAACAACATCTGTGCCGAGACGCAAGTGCCGACCATGCCTTTCCTGTTCCGCTCCACGCAGCACATGCGTACGGTTCTTGACGGCCCAATCGGTGAAGAAATCCTCGCCTCCTGCGCACCTCAGGGTTTTATTGGCCTGGCGTATTACGACAGTGGCGCACGTTCGCTCTACACCGCCAAGAAACCCATCCGCACGCTGGCCGATGCCAAGGGCATGAAGATCCGCGTCCAGCAGTCCGACCTCTGGGTTGCGCTGCTAGAAGCCATGGGCGCCAATGCAACGCCCATGCCATACGGCGAGGTCTACACCGCACTGAAGACCGGCCTGGTTGACGGCGCCGAAAACAACTACCCATCCTATGAAAGCTCGCGCCACTTCGAAGTGGCCAAGTTCTACTCCATCACCGAGCATTCGCTGGCGCCTGAAATGCTGCTGTTCTCCAAGCGCACCTGGGACACACTGAGCGCTGACGACCAGAAGGCGATTCGCCAGGCTGCCAAGGAGTCTGTGCCTTTCATGCGCAAGCTGTGGGATGAGCGTGAAGCCAAGTCCAAGGCAATTGCACTGGCAGGCGGCGCACAGTTCATCGAAGTCGACAAGGCTTCTTTCCAGAACGCCATGAAACCTGTTTATGACAAATTCATCGTTGATGCAAAACTGAAGGCCCTGGTCAAGCGCATCCAGGACACCAAGTAAGCAGGGTGTGAAACCCTCCCATGACCAGTCATCGAGGACCGGTTGTGGTGAGGGTGTCAGTGAGCATAAAAAAATATAACAGGCCACGGAACAGACCGTAGCCAACAGTCTCTTTTTCATCAACGCCGGCCCAACAGATCCGGACCAATTTATGTACACAACAATTTGCCGCAAGCTCGCCCGGGCTTGCATGTGGCTGGGTATCTTCGGGCTGGTCGCAGTGATCTGCGCTGTCAGCTGGCAGGTGTTCGGCCGTTATGTGCTGAACAACACGCCGACCTGGGCTGAGAGCCTGGCGCTTTTGCTGGTGATTTACGTCACCATGCTGGGTGTTGCCGTCGGCGTGCGCGATGCCGGCCATATCGGCCTGGAGTCCATGCTGGTGCTTGCGCCCGACTGGCTGCGCCTGAAGATGGAGTACCTGATCCATGCCCTGGTCATGCTGTTCGGCGCTGCGATGGCCTGGAACTGCGGTTATCTCGCCATATCCGTGTGGAGTTACCGCCTGCCAACCCTCTGGATTTCCGAGGGCTGGAAATATGTGCCTGCCACTGTGGCCGGCGTTCTTATCGTGATGTTCTGCATTGAACACATCATCGCGCTCGCCCAGGGCCGCGAAGTCGAACCTGCCTGGGCCTAGAACAAGAACAACATCATGACGATTCCATTACTCATTCTTTGCCTTTCGTTCACCCTGTTTTTGTTGCTGGGTGTTCCTGTTGCTTTTTCCATTGGCCTGTCTGCATTGGCCACGCTGGCCTATGAAGGCCTGCCGCTGGCCGTCGGTTTCCAGCAGATGACGTCCGGCATGGGCATCTTCTCCTTCCTGGCGATTCCGTTCTTCATCTTCGCTGGCGAGCTGATGCTCTATGGCGGTGTGGCAGACCGTATCGTCAATCTGGCGCGCAACCTTGTGGGCCATGTGCGCGGCGGCCTGGGCATGTCCAATGTTGTGGCCTGCACGCTGTTCGGCGGTGTCTCCGGTTCACCTGTGGCCGACGTGTCGGCCATGGGCGCCGTGATGATCCCGATGATGAAAAAAGAGGGTTACCACGCCGATTACGCCGTCAACGTGACGACGCATGCCGCGCTGGTGGGCGCGCTGATGCCGACCAGCCACAACCTCATCATCTATTCGCTGGCTGCCGGTGGCAAGGTGTCGATTGCCGCGTTGATTCTTGCTGCGCTGGTGCCCGCTGCCATCTTGACCATCTGCAACCTGGCCGCCGCTTACCTGGTGGCCGTGAAGCGCGGTTACCCCGCAGGCAGCTTTCCCGGCTGGTCCATTGTTGCGCGCTCGCTGGCCGCTGCACTGCCAGGCCTGATGATCGTGGTCATCATCCTGGGCGGCATTTTGTCGGGTGTATTCACTGCGACAGAGTCCGCTGCAGTCGCCGTGCTGTACGCGCTGGCGCTGACTGTCTTTGTCTACCGCTCCATCAAGTGGGAGCACTTCATCAAGGCGGCTTCCAAGGCGGTCAAGACCACCGGCATCATCCTGTTGCTGATCGGTATCTCCAGCACCTTTGGCTACCTGATCAGCCTCTACGGCGTGGCCGAGCTGACGGGCCAGATGCTGTCGCAAATCACCAGCACGCCATGGGTGATCTTCCTGCTGATCAACATCATCCTGTTTGTGCTGGGCACTTTCCTGGACATGGCCGCAACCATACTGCTTTGCACACCCATCTTTTTGCCGATTGCCCAGCATTACGGCATGAGTTCGGTGCAGTTCGGCATCGTGCTGCTGATCAATTGCGCGCTTGGCCTGAACACGCCGCCGGTAGGCACCACACAGTTTGTGGGTTGCGCGATTGGCGGGGTGTCGGTGGGCACCGTGATGCGCACCATCTGGCCGTTTTACGGCGCGCTGATTTTTGCACTGGCGCTGGTGACTTTTGTGCCTGCGTTCTCGATGTGGCTGCCCAGCATGTTCATGGCGGTCAGTAAATAAATCAGCCCGTCTGTCCATACCGCCACAGATCCCGTCATGATCACTTCGCACGCCATCCGGCATATCCGCATCACACCGATCGCCTTCCGTGATCCGCCGCTGCTGAACGCGGCCGGCATCCACGAACCGTGGGCGCTGCGTTCCATCATCGAGCTGGAAACAGACTCGGGCCTTGTCGGCATCAATGAAAGCTATGGCGACCTGCCTATGCTCGATGTCCTGGCGAAGGCTGCCCCCAGCCTCGTCGGTCTCTCGCCCTGGTCGCTGACAGAGATGGAGGCGCGCGTGGCTGCATTGGTCACGCCGCCCACTCTGACTGCGTCAGAGTTTCTCGGCCAGCAGGTATCGCTGGCGCCGGGCACCCATGTGTCCAAGAACGTGGCCAAGGTGGTCAGCGCGTTTGAGGTCGCCATGCTGGACTTGCAGGGCCAGCTGTCCGGCGCACCGGTGGTCGATCTTCTGGGCGGCCCGGCCAGAGACCGCGTGCCGTTCTCGGCCTACCTTTTTTACAAGTATGCCGAGCATGCGGGCAAGCCCTATGCACCCGACGCCTGGGGCGAGGCGCTTACACCGGATCAACTGGTGGCGCAGGCACGCCAGATGATCGCGCAGTACGGCTTCAAGAGCATCAAGCTCAAGGCCGGAGCGCTGCCGCCCGACGAGGAAGCGGCCGGCCTGCTGGCGCTTGCAAAAGCCTTCCCCGGCACGCCGCTGCGCATAGACCCGAATGCCAACTGGAGTGTGGCGACCAGCCTGCGGATCGTGGAACAACTGCGCGGGGTACTGGAGTATTACGAAGACCCGGCGCCTGGGCTTGATGGCATGGCGGCCGTGGCGCGTGAGTGCGAAGTGCCGCTGGCCACCAACATGGTGGTGACTGATTTCGCCGAGTTCCGCCGCAACGCCGACATGGGTTGCCCGGTGAAGATCGTGCTGAGCGACCACCACTACTGGGGCGGCTTGCGTGCCACGCAGCAGCTGTCGCGGCTGTGCCGTACTTTCGATCTGGGTCTGTCCATGCACAGCAACTCGCATCTGGGCATCAGCCTGATGGCCATGACCCACCTGTGCGCCAGCGTGCCTTGGCTAGCCTATGCCTGCGACACGCATTACCCCTGGCAGGACGAAGAGGTGGTGGAGGGCGGCCGCTTGCGCTTTGAGGACGGCAGCCTGCGCGTGACGACGACCCCCGGCCTGGGTGTAACGCTTGACCGAACGGCCCTGGCCCGGCTGCATGACAACTACCTGCACTGCGGTATCCGCAATCGCGACGACCTGGCGCAGATGCGCAAATACGATCCAGCCTTTACCGGCGTGCAACCCCGTTATTGATCATTGACCATGGCCGCTCCGCTCCATATCCTCATGAATCCCCGCGACAACGTGGCCATCATCGCCAATGACGGTGGCCTGCCTGCGGGTACTGTGTTTGCAGACGGCCTCAAGCTGGTTGACAAGGTGCCCCAAGGGCACAAGGTTGCGCTGGTGGATTTGCCAAAGGGCACTGCGGTGCTGCGCTACAACGTGCCCATCGGCTACGCGCTCAAGGATATTCCTGCCGGCAGCTGGGTGCATGAGCGCCTGCTGGAGATGCCGGCCGCGCGTGGCCTGGAAGGCCTGCCCATCGCGACCGTCAAGCCGAGCCCCATGGAGCCGCTGGAGGGTTACACCTTTGAAGGTTTTCGCAATGCCGATGGTTCTGTCGGTACGCGCAACATCCTGGCCATCACGACCACGGTGCAGTGCGTGGCGGGCGTGGTGGACTTTGCCGTTAAACGCATCAAGGCCGAGCTTCTGCCGAAATTTCCGAATGTCGATGATGTGGTGGGCCTTGAGCACACCTACGGCTGCGGTGTTGCCATTGATGCGCCGGATGCCATCATTCCCATCCGCACGCTGCGCAACATCTCGCTGAACCCCAACTTCGGCGGCGAAGTGATGGTGGTCAGCCTGGGTTGCGAGAAGCTCCAGCCCGAGCGTTTGATGCCCCCGGGCACGATACAGATTGTTGATGAACGCAGCGTCGCAGATGTCGGAACAAGCTCTGACGCACCGCTTGATGTGGTCTGCCTGCAGGCCGAGAACCACGTGGGCTTTATGTCCATGATTGACTCCATCATGCAGGCAGCCGTGCTGCACCTTGAAAAGCTCAACGCACGCCAGCGTGAAACCGTGCCGGCCAGCGAACTGGTGGTGGGCGTGCAGTGCGGCGGAAGCGATGCGTTTTCTGGTGTGACGGCGAATCCGGCGGTCGGGTTTGCGACCGACCTGCTGGTGAGGGCAGGAGCCAGCGTGATGTTCTCCGAGACCACGGAGGTGCGCGACGGCATTGATCAATTGACCTCACGCGCGAGTACGCCCGAAGTCGCCGCAGCCATGATTCGCGAAATGGCCTGGTACGACGCTTACCTGCAAAAAGGCATGGTCGACCGCAGCGCCAACACCACGCCCGGCAACAAGAAGGGCGGGCTGTCGAATATTGTTGAAAAAGCCATGGGCTCTATCGTCAAGTCGGGCAGTGCACCCATTTCGGGGGTGCTGTCGCCCGGCGAAAAGCTCAAACATAAGGGCCTGATTTACGCCGCCACACCGGCCAGCGATTTCATCTGCGGCACCCTGCAGCTGGCTGCAGGCATGAACCTGCATGTTTTCACCACAGGCCGCGGCACGCCTTATGGACTGGCAGAAGTGCCGGTCATCAAGGTCGCCACGCGCACCGACCTGGCCAGGCGCTGGCATGACCTGATGGACATCAACGCCGGCCGTATTGCAGACGGCGACGCCAGCATTGCCGATGTTGGCTGGGAGCTTTTCAATTTCATGCTGGACGTTGCCAGCGGCCGCAAGAAGACCTGGGCCGAGCACTGGAAGCTGCACAACGCGCTGGTGCTGTTCAACCCTGCACCTGTGACCTGAACCCTTGAACAACCAAAAAGAGGAGACACAAGATGAACCGTTTTTTATCCATGTCGCGCGCCATGCGCCGCACCGTTCTGTCGCTGGCATGCGGCCTGGCCGCATTCAGCGGTGCAGCGTCTGCCGCGACCTGGGTCTACATTGCAAATGCCGATAGCCAGGACATTTCGGTGATGCAGCTGGACCGCGCAGCCAACAGCCTCACGCCTGTGGCCAAAGTGCCGGTGGGCGGCACCGCGATGCCTATGGTGGTGAGCAGGGACAAGAAGTTTTTATATGTGGCGCTGCGTTCGCAGCCGTTCCGCGTGGTCACCTTCGGCATTGACGGGGCGACCGGAGGGCTGAAGAAGCTGGGTGAGTCCGCGCTGGCCGACAGCGTTCCGAACATCGACCTCGACCCGAGCGGCAAGTGGTTGTTCGCGGCCTCCTATGGCGGTAACAAGATCACCGTCAACAGCATCGAGAAAGACGGCGTAGTCGGCCCGGTGCAGCAGATTCTGCGCACCGCACCGAATGCGCATGCAATTCATGCCGACGCATCCGGCCGCTATGTGTTTGCGACCAGTCTGGGCGGCGACAACCTGTCAAGCTGGAAGTTCGACCCCGGCACCGGCGTGCTGAGCGCCAACGATCCGGCGCTGGTCAATGTGGCACCCGCCAAGACTGGCCCGCGCCACTTCCTCTGGGACAAGGCGCAGAAGTACACCTACCTGATCAACGAACTGGACGGCGGGGTTGATGTGTTTGCCTATGACGCCGCGAAGGGCGCCATGAGCCATGTACAGCGCAGCACTGTCGTGCCGCCGGGCTTCACCGGAAAGGTCTGGGCGGCCGACCTGCAAATATCCCCCGATGGGAGGTTCCTCTATGGGTCCGAGCGCACATCGAGCACGCTGACCACCTTCAAGATAGACGCCGCTACCGGCAGGCTGCAGGTGGTGGGCCAGACGCCGACGGAGAAGACGCCGCGCGGTTTTGCAGTGGACTCAACAGGCCGCTTCCTGATTGCCACGGGCCAGGACTCGCACGGCGTGTCCCTGCACATGATTGACGCCGTGACCGGCATGCCCGGCGCGGGCAAGAGCCAGCCGGCGGGCAAGAACCCGAATTGGGTCGAGATCGTCGAGATGCCCTGAGTCCGCAAAGACCTTCTACTTGCACCCATCACATACATAAAGGAAACATCACCATGCAACGCCGTACCCTGATTCATACCGCCATCGCCGCCACCGCCGGCAGTTTCGCAACCCTGACCGCATTTGCACAGGGCACCTGGCCCACAGGCAAGGCCATCACCTATGTCGTGCCCTTCCCGCCAGGCGGCAACACCGACACGCTGGCCCGCCTCATCGCGCAGCCGCTGTCCACTGCGCTGGGTACGCCCGTGGTGATCGACAACAAGGGCGGTGCAGGGGGCAGCGTGGGCTCGGCCATCGCGTCGCGTGCGCCGGCCGACGGCTACACACTGCTGGGCGGCACCATCAGCTCGCATTCGATCAACGGCAGCCTCTACACCACGCCCATCGGCTACGACATGGTCAAGTCTTTCACACCGATCGCGATGCTGGGCGTGAGCCCGCTGTTGCTGGTCGTGCCTGCCAATAGTCCGATGCGTACGCTGGATGACGTGCTCAAGGCTAGCCGCGCCAAGAACGGCGGCCTGAGCTCGGGCTCGCCGGGCATAGGTACCTCGCCGCACATGGCGCTGGAGCTGCTGGCCAGCCAGTCGGGCGTCAAGTTCACGCATGCGCCGTATAAGGGTTCCGGCCCCGCAGTGCAGGACGTGATAGGCGGGCAGCTTGACATGATGTTCGACACCAGCCTGGTCGTGGGCCCGCACATCCAGAGCGGCAAGCTGCGCCCCATCGCCATCACGGGCAGCCAGCGCGTGCCGGGCTACCCCAATGTGCCCACCATTGCCGAGAGCGGCCAGAAGGGTTTCGACATGGTGTCGTGGCAGGCCATGTTTGTGCCCGCGAACACGCCGCAGCCTATCGTCGATCGCCTGCATGCCGAGGTGATGAAGGTGCTGGCCCAGCCCGATATCCAGGCCAGGCTCAAGGGCTTCGGCATGGAGCCTTCAAACATGACGCCCACGCAACTGGCCGCCTACCAGAAGGCCGAGGTGGACAAATGGGCCAAGGTCATCAAGGCCGCCAACATCAAGGCCGAATAAAACGGATTTGAACAAAACCGAATCCAGAACCGAGAGAGCAAGAGCAAACCACCATGACACAAGCCACCCCTTACCAACCCTTTCCCAACCGCTTCAAGCAGGACCTGCTTGCCGGCAAACGTTTGATCGGCTGCTGGTCGTCGCTGGCCAATGCCATCACGACAGAAGTGCTGGGCGTGGCCGGTTTCGACTGGATATTGCTCGACGGTGAACACTCGCCGAATGACGTGGGCACCTTCATTCCGCAGCTGATGGCGCTGAAAGACAGCCCGAGCGCGCCGGTAGTGAGGCCGACCAGCAACAACGAGGTCGAACTCAAGCGCCTGCTGGATGCCGGCTTCTACAACTTCCTGGTGCCCTTTGTCGAAAGCCATGACGAAGCGTTGCGCGCCGTTCGGGGCACACGCTACCCGCCGCAGGGCGTGCGAGGCGTGTCGGTGTCCCAGCGCAGCAACCGCTACGGCACGGTGCCCGAGTATTTCAAGGCTATCAATGACCACATCTGCGTGATGGTGCAGATTGAAAGCCGCAAGGGCGTTGATGCGGCAAAGGACATTGCCGCCATTGATGGTGTGGACTGCATTTTTGTCGGCCCCTCGGACCTGGCGGCCGGCCTTGGGCACCTTGGCAACGCCGGGCACCCGGACGTGCAGCAGGCCATTGCCGCGGTGTTTGCGGATGCCAAAGCCTGTGGCAAGCCCACCGGCATCCTGGCGCCGGTGGAAGCCGATGCGCGCCGCTACATGGAAATGGGCGCCACCTTTGTGGCGGTGGGCAGTGACCTCGGTGTTTTCCGGTCGGCCACGCAGGCCCTGCATGACCGCTACCGCGTCTGAGTCCAGGCTATTTCATCAACTATTTTTTCAGGAATCATTCAATGAGCAAGCTGGGTTTTATTGGTTTGGGCATCATGGGCGCGCCCATGGCCGCGCATTTGGTCAAGGCAGGTCATGAGGTGTTTCTCAGCACCCGCAGCAAGGTGCCGGCCGAACTGGTGACGGACAAGGCTGTGGCCTGCAAGTCGGCCAGGGAGGTGGCAGAGAAGGCCGACATCATTTTCATGATGCTGCCGGATACGCCTGATGTGGCCAAGGTCCTGTTTGGTGAAAACGGCGTGGCTTCCGGATTGAGCAAGGGCAAAACGGTTGTCGACATGAGCTCCATCTCGCCTATGGAGACCAAGGAGTTTGCGCAAAAGATCAACGCGCTCGCTTGCGACTATCTGGATGCGCCTGTCTCGGGTGGTGAAGTCGGCGCCAAGGCGGCCAGCCTGACCATCATGGTCGGCGGGCCTGATGCAGCGTTTGAGCTGGTGAAGCCGCTGTTTGAGCTGATGGGTAAAAACATCACGCTGGTGGGCGGTAATGGTGACGGGCAAACCTGCAAGGTCGCCAACCAGATCATCGTGGCCCTGAATATCGCGGCGGTGGGAGAAGCCCTGCTGTTTGCCAGCAAGGCCGGCGCCGACCCGGCCAAGGTACGGCAGGCGCTGATGGGCGGCTTTGCTTCGTCACGCATCCTGGAAGTGCACGGCGAACGCATGATCAAGCGGACCTTTGCACCGGGCTTCCGGATTGGCCTGCACCAGAAGGATTTGAACCTGGCGCTGGCTGGCGCCAAAACCCTGGGCCTGGCCTTGCCACAAACGGCAAATGCCGCCCAGCTGATGCAGGCCTGTGCCGCCAATGGCATGCAGGACCTGGACCATTCCGCGCTGGTGCGCGCGCTGGAACTCATGGGCAATCACGAAATCGCCTAGCCGCCCGCGGGGGGGTGTCGCCGGCGGTCTTTTGAATCACGACAAGGAGGCAGGATGTCCATCAATCGACGCGATCTTATGGGTGCTTCGCTGGCTGTGGGCTGGAGTGTGGCCAGTGCGCAGGCACAGGGCTGGCCGGCCAGGCCGATCCGGCTGGTGGTGCCTTATCCGCCGGGCGGCTCTTCGGACATCATTGCGCGCGCCATTGCCCAGCCTTTGTCCGAGGCACTCAGGCAGCCCGTTATCGTCGACAACAAGGCCGGGGCCAACGGCAACCTCGGCGCGGACCTTGTCGCGAAGTCCGCACCCGACGGCTACACCTTGCTGCTGTGTGACACCGGCGCGCTGGCGATCAGCCCGTCGGTGTACACCAAGCTGGCGTTCGATCCCTCTATGGATCTGCGCGGCGTGACCATGCTGGCCTATTCGCCGCATCTGCTGGTGGTGCACCCTTCGGTGCCGGCCAGCAACCTCAGGGAGTTGGTGGCGCTGTCGAAAAAAACCGAGTTGAACTTTGCCGTCACCGCCATGGGCAGCGCGCCGCATTTGGCCGGTGTGGCCGTTGAGCGCGCCAGTGGCGCCAAGTGGCAGTTCATTCCCTACAAAGGCGGTTCCCAGGCGGTCACCGACACGATAGCCGGGCAAACGCAGGTTCTGATGAACGGCATGCTGGCCACGCTGCCGTTTGTGCAAAGTGGCAAGCTCAAGATACTGGGCGTTTCCAAGAGCACGCGCATGCCGCTGATTGGCAACGTGCCCACTCTGGCCGAACAGGGCTTGACCGGCTTTGAGTCGGGCACCTGGCAAGGGCTGCTGCTGCCCAGGGGCACGCCGGCCGATGTCGTGAATCGCCTGAATACCGAACTCATCAAGATCATCCGCAGCCCGGATATTCGCGCCAAGCTGGCGGGGCAGGGCGCAGAAGTGGTGACCATGACACCGGCCAAGCAGGATGAATTCTTTAACCGCGAACGCGAGCGCTGGGCCAAAGTTGTGGCGGATGCGGGTATCAAGCTGGATTGATTTACGCCTGATTTGATAGCTTGTGACGCCTGTTGTAAATGGGCTTGTGCACTGAACGAAAGATTTTTTCATGCCTCATGCAGCGCAGCCCTCGGCATCCCTGTTGCTGGACCCCGCGCGCTTTCAGGGGGAGATTGATGGCCAGGCCGTCAATCTCTTCACGCTGCGCAATAGCCGTGGCATGGTGGCCGGCATCACCAATTACGGCGCCAGGATTGCGCAACTGCTGGTGCCTGATTGTCACGGCCGCCTGGACGATGTTGTGCTGGGCTATGACAGCCTGGCGGGGTTCATGGGCGGAGCGCCCTCCACGGGGGCGTTTATAGGGCGTTACGCCGGGCGCATTGGAAATGCTCGCTTCATGCTGGACCAGGACGAATACCTTCTCGGCGCCAACAACGGTAAGCATTGTCTTCACGGGGGCATCAAGGGCTCACGCTTTCGGGTGTTTGCGGCCATGCAGCGTGATGCGTCCAGCGTGGAAATGCGTTATGTTTTTGCCGATGGCGAGGAGGGCTTTCCCGGCTCCCTGGCGCTACGCCTCACTTATAGCCTTACCGAGGCGAATGAGCTGGTGATTGACTACGAAGCGCTGGCGCTGGACAAGCCGACGGTGGCAAGTTTTACATCGCATGCTTTTTTCAACCTCAATGGTGAGTCCAGTGGCTCTGCGCTTGGCCATGAGGTCACAATTTTTGCAGACAGGTACTTCGCCATGAGTGCGGACCTGGTGGCAACCGGCGAGCTGCTGCCGGTGGAGCGCACCGCCTTTGATTTTCGCCAGCCTGTGGTGCTGGACACGCGTCTGCGCGGAAGCACGGGGGTGGCGGGTTATGACAGTTGTTACCTGATCAATCGACCTGTGGCTGGCGGCCTGGCGCTGGCTGCTCGGGTTGGCGCGCCTGGGAACGGCCGCGTGATGGAGGTCTGGTCAACCGAGCCCGCAATGCAGTTTTATACCGGCTTGCTACCCACAGAAGCCTTGCCGGGCGGCCCGGGCAAGAGCGGCCTGGTTTATTACCAGCAGCAAGGCCTGTGTTTTGAACCCCAGGCTTATCCGAATGCGCCCAACTGCCCGGCATTTCCTTCATCGGTGCATGAGCCCGGGCAGGGCCTCAGGGGTACAACGCTTTATCGGTTTGTGGCCTAGCTAGCCGGCCTGCCTGCCTGGTGCCAGGCTGACAAACGGGGGCAAACCGTCACCGGCAGGATGGCCTGCAGGGGACATCCGCCGTGGCCGTTTCTTGTTCTTTGATCAGGCCGTGCCCCAGACCTCCCGTGCGGTCTCAATCACCAGGCGCAGTTTGGCGCGTTGTGCCTCCACCGCGATGTCGTTGCCATGCACCGTGCTGCTGAAACCGCACTGGGGCGACAGCGCGAGCTGTTCCAGCGGTGCATATTTGGCGGCTTCTTCAATGCGGCGTTTCAGGTCATCCTTGTTTTCCAGCGTGCCGAATTTGGTGGTCACCAGGCCCAGCACAACGGTCTTGCCCTTGGGCAG
Organism: Pseudomonadota bacterium; assembly: GCA_040388255.1. Taxonomy (GTDB): domain Bacteria; phylum Pseudomonadota; class Gammaproteobacteria; order Burkholderiales; family Burkholderiaceae_C; genus Polaromonas. Next base: position 22,353 of record JAZKCE010000050.1, read on the forward strand.
GTAGCGCAGCGGCTTGAAATCGCCACTGCGGTCGTCGTCATATTCCATGAAGTAGGCGTCAAGGTTCATTTCCTTGAGCAGGGCTTCAGCCACGGGTTCGTAGTTGCCTGAGGCCGCATGGGTGCTTTTGAAGTTGCCCCGGCACAGGTGCATGGAGAGCAGCATGCCTGCGGGTTTTTGAGCGACCACCAGGTTGATGAATTTTGCGTAACGATGCGGCAGTTCATTGGGATCGTCACCGCGCTGGCGAGCGGCTTCGCGCATGCGCTCATCGCACAGGTAGGCCAGGTTGGTATCGTCCATCTGGACATAGGTGCAGCCTGCGGCAGCAAGACTGCGAAGCTCATCGCCATAGGCCCTGGCTACATCGTCGTAGAACGTGGGGTCCAGCTCGGGATAGGCTTCGCGGCTGATGCCGGCACGGCCGCCGCGGAAGTGCAGCATGGTGGGTGAAGGGATGGTGACCTTGGGCGTGTTGCCTGCGCCGACCTGGCTCTTGAGGTACTGGAAGTCGGCCAGCTGGATGTCCTTGGCGTGGCGCACCTTGTCGACCACTTTCATTACCGGCGGAGCCAGTTCCTGTGAGCCGTCCGGCTTGATGAAGGTGACCGGGATATCGGTCTTCACGCCGCCTAGCTGGTCCAGGAAATCGATGTGGAAGTAGGTGCGGCGGAACTCGCCGTCGGTGATGCTTTTCAGGCCGACATCTTCCTGGAACTTGACGATTTCCGTAATCGCCTTGTCCTCGACCTTGCGCAGCTGCTCGGGGGTGATGGCGCCCTTGGCCTTTTGCTCCCGGGCTTCGAGCAGGTATTTCGGGCGGAGAAAACTGCCGACGTGGTCGTAGCGGGCGGGAAGCTGGGTCATGTCTCTTTCCTTTGTTTAATCAACTGTTAAAGCACATAAGTCAAGGGTAAAAGGCAGCGCGGCCGGAATCATGCAGGGGCGATTACAGGTCCAAAACCAGGGTTTTGCTTTTTGAACGCGAGCAGCATGGCGTGAACTGGTCGTTCTTTTCCTTCTCGTCATCCGTAAAGTACATGTCCCGGTGGTCGGGCTCGCCTTCCAGCACGCGCGTGATGCAGGTGCCGCACACACCCTGCTCGCAGGAGGTGAGGATTTCGATGCCGTTGTCCTTCAGGACCTGGATGATGTTCTGCGCCGCACCAATGGTGTAGGTCTTGCCGGTGCTGGCAATCTTCACGTCAAAACTGCCGTCGTTGGAGGTGTCTTGCGGCGCCGCGCCAAAGTATTCCAGATGGATTTGCCCGCTGCTCCAGCCCGCGGCTTTTGCGGTGTTGATCACGTAGTCGATAAAACCGCCCGGGCCGCATACATAAAGCTGCTTGCCCGGTTCGGGACTGCCCAAGGCGGCTTGCAGATCCAGCTTTTGCTCGGGCGGACCTGCGTCGAAATGGAAGCTGACCTTGCCGGCAAATGCCGATGCGCTGATCTCCTTGTGGAAGGCCGTGCGCTCGGCCGAGCGGGTGCAGTAGTGCAGCGTGAAGTCCGCGTCTATCGCCGCCAGCCGCTGCGCCATGCACAGCAGCGGCGTCACGCCAATGCCGCCGGCGAACAGCAGGGTGCGCTGGGCGTGTTGCAGGGGGAAGTGGTTTTTCGGTGCGCTGATGCGGATCACATCGCCTTCATGCACGGCATCGTGCATGCCGATGGAGCCGCCGCGCGATGCCGGATCGCGCAACACGGCGATCCTGTAGCGGTGCTGCTCGGTGGAGTCGTTGCACAGCGAATACTGGCGCGTGAGTCCGCCGGGGATTTGCACGTCCAGGTGGGAGCCCGCGCTGAACTGCGGCAGGGGCGCTCCGTCAAGCCTGGCCAGCTCAAAGCTGGTTATGTCTTCGGCTTCCCTGATTTTGCGGACGACTTTGACTTCAATACTGTCCATGTTTATTGCACCTGTTCCTGTGTTTGTTCTTCAGCGATAAGGCGGTCCAGTATGCGCCTGGATTGCACGCCGCCGGCATCAATATTGAGAAGCAGCAGCTTGCGCTCGGGGAAGGTGTTGAGGTTGCGCTGCTGAGCTTCCAGTACCACCGTGTCTTCGGCGAAGACCTTGCCTTGTCCCTCGCGGATCTGTGCCGTAAGCGCCTTGTCTTTCGGGTTGAAGTTGCGCGCCATGCCCCAAAAATACCACATCGAGGTTTCGGTTTCGGGTGTACAGAAATCCACCACGATGCTGTGCACCTTGTCTTTCGGGTCGGCGTGGTAGCCGCCCTTGCCGGCGTGGGCGACGCCGACTTCGATCATGACGTGGCTGGGCGGCGTGAAGCGGCAGACCTGCCAGCGGTCGACTGGCACATCGTCGGCCAGGTTGTTGCCGCGCAGGTTGGCGCGCCAGAAAGGCGGCGCCATGACGTTCTCCATGTAGCGGCTGGTAACCACCATGTCGCCCTCGGTCTTGGTGTTCACGGGTGCTTCATCGATTTCCTTCTGGCCTATGCTCGTGGTGTGCACATAGGTCTCGTGGGTCAGGTCCATGAGGTTGTCTATCATCAGGCGGTAGTCGCACTGGACGTGGTAGAGCCCGCCGGCATAGGCCCACTCGGGGCTCTCGGCCCATTCAAGCGGATGGATCTTGTCGGGGTCGGCCAGCTTTTCGTCGCCGGTCCAGACCCAGATGAAGCCGTAACGTTCAACCACGGGGTAGCTGCGGGTGCGCGGGAAGCCCTGCACGCGCTGGCCGGGCATGGATGCAACCTTGCCGTCGCAGTTCATCGTGAGGCCATGGTAGCCGCACACCAGCTTGCCTTCACAAACCGTGCCCAGCGAGAGCGCCGCACCGCGATGCGGGCAGAAGTCGTCCAGGGCTGCGACCTTGCCTTCGGGACCACGGTAAAAAACGATTTTTTCACCGCAAATCTGCCGGCCCAACGGCTTGTCGTCGATTTCCGCGGGAGTGCAGGCTACATACCAGGTATTTTTGGGGAACATGGCTCTTTCCTAGTGGGAATGGGAGTGCATCAAGGCGTTCAGGCGCGTGTGCTGTCTCCTGTTAAGGGGGGTCGTAATCTGTATTATGCAAAATCGCCAATGAATTGTATACATCAATTTAATTTTCATGGAAGATTTTGGTGTTAAATTGGACGAATATGGATTTATTAGGGTAAATATGGTGAAAATTGAATCCTAGATGTATACAATTTATGAATGAACAAGCAAACGCTCTCACCATCTTCTCCTGTGCCCGAGGCCCAGGATTCGGGGGCGTCCCAGGCTGTCAAGGCGCAACTGCGCTTGCGTGAAATGATCCTGGCCGGCGAGTTGCCCAGCGGCGCGCGGATTACCGAACTGGCCATTGTTGAAAAGCTCGGAGTCTCGCGCACGCCGATTCGCGCCGCCCTGATGCGGCTGGAGCAGGAAGGCCTTCTGGAGGCGCTGGCAAATGGCGGTTATGCGGTTCGTACCTTTTCCGAGCGTGATGTTTCCGAGGCGATAGAGCTGCGTGGCACGCTGGAAGGGCTGTCGGCCCGGCTGGCGGCCGAAAGAGGCGTGGCCGCGGTTCTGCTGAACGAGGCGCGTGCCTGTCTTGATCAGGTCGATGCGGTGTTGAACCAGCCCGCGCTCGATGACGAAGCCTTCCTGCGTTATGTCACCCTGAACCAGAAATTCCACAACCTGCTCAGTGAAATGGCCGGCAGTGCCGTGATTGCGCGCGAGCTTGACCGCGTGGTGAACCTGCCGTTTGCCTCGCCTTCCGCTTTTGTCGTGCTGCAGGCCAATTCCCCGCAGGCGCGCGACATACTGATCGTGGCCCAGGACCAGCATCGCCAGGTGCTGAGCGCCATTGAACAGCGTGAAGGTTCGCGCGCCGAAGCCATCATGCGCGAGCACTCACGCATCGCCCAGCGCAACCTGCATGCAACGCTGCAAAGCCACGACCTGGGCCAGATGCCGGGTGTACGCCTGATTCGCAAACGAAACTGAGTAGCCGCAGTACAAGCTTTGCATGTACAAGGTGAGACTGAGACTGAGACTGAGACTGAGATAGAAGCTGAATTTTCCAGATCAAATTTAAAAGGAGATAGAAAATGGATTCAACAAAACGGACGTTCCTGGGCCAGGTCACGGCTGCGGCCCTGGCACTGCAAGGTGGCCTGGCGCTGGCGCAGGACCGCAAGTTCAAGGTCGGTTTGCTTCTGCCCATGACAGGGCCTTTCGCCTCCACCGGCAAGCAGATCGAAAACGGTGTCAAGCTTTACATGTCGCAGTTCGGCGACACGGTGGCGGGCCGCAAGGTGGAACTGATCATCAAGGACGATACCGGCCTGCCGGACGTCACCAAGCGCCTTGCCCAGGACCTGGTGGTGACCGACAAGGTCGATGTGCTCGCGGGTTTCGGGCTGACGCCGCTGGCACTGTCGACCGCGCCTATCGCAACCCAGTCCAAAACCCCCATGGTGATCATGGCGGCAGCGACCTCCATCATCACCGAGGCCTCGCCTTACATCGTCAGGACCAGCATGACGCTGCCGCAGGTCACGCTCGGTGTGGCCGAGTGGGCGCCGAAAAACGGCATCAAAAAAGTGGTGACGCTGGTGACGGACTACGGCCCCGGGCTGGACGCTGAAAAAACATTCAGGGACCGCTTTACCTTCAACGGCGGGCAAATCGTGGAGTCATTGCGTGTGCCCTTGCGCAACCCGGACTACGCGCCATTCCTGCAGAAGGTGCGCGACCTCAAGCCGGATGCACTTTTTGTGTTTGTCCCGGCCGGCGCGGGGAGCGCGCTGCTCAAGCAGTTTGCCGAACGCGGGCTTGACAAGGCCGGCATCAAGCTGATCGGCGAGGGCAGCGTGGCCGACGACGAAATCCTCAACGACATGGGCGACGTCGCGCTTGGCCTTGTGACCTCCCATCCCTACTCGGTGGCGCACAAGTCGGCCATGAACCAGAAGTTCGTTGAAGCCTTCATGAAAGCCAGCAAGGGCGTGCGGCCCAACTTCTTTGGCGTGGCTGCCTACGACGGCATGCGTGTCATTTATGAAGCCATCAAGGCCACCAAGGGGCAGGGCGACGGCACGGCCCTCGTGGGTGCGATGAAGGGGCAGATTTTCGAGAGTCCCCGTGGCCCCATCTTTATCGATGCGCAGACGCGGGACATCGTGCAAAACGTCTACATCCGGCGCGTCGAGCGCGTCAATGGACAACTCTACAACGTCGAATTTGACACGCTCAAGGATGTGAAGGATCCGGGCAAATCCGGCAAATAGGCTACGGGGCGGACACAAGTGCTTTCCCCTGAAACGGTGCTGCTGGCCGAAGCGGCCTGCCGGCGCCTGATACATGATGCAGCGGCATATATTGATAGCAATGACTATGCCGCCTTCTGCGGGCTTTTCACTGCCGGTGGGGTGCTTGTGCGTCCCGACGGCAGCATTCTGAATGGCCCGCAGGCCATCCTCGCCGCCTACCAGGGCCGTCCGGCGCACCGGATGTCTCTACACGTAATCTCCAATACCCGATTCAGCGATGTGTCCGAAAATGGTTGCCGGGCGATCAGCCTGGTGACCTTGTGGGCTTCCGACAGCAAGGCCGAAAGCGGTTCGCTTGGCCGGGCGGTCGAGCAGCCCCTGGTGCTTGGGGAGTTTGATGACAGCTTTGTCCGCGACGGTGGCGTATGGCGGTTTGCCAGGCGCAGTGCCAGATTCCTCATGCATGCGGCAAAGCCCGCATAAACCGGGGTCGCCGCGGATTTGATCTGGTATTTAAAATTGCTATAACTGAGAGTCTGAAATATCGCTTGCGCATCTTCGCCCGACAGGCGACATTCTCGGGTTGATGTGCGTAACTTCCTGTTTACCTTTGGAGAGACCATGAACAAACGATTTTTTCTCGGTGCCGTGGCTGTTGCAGCTGCTACCTGCTTTGCCGGTAGCGCAATGGCCCAGGCCAATACTTTCAAGATCGGATTGATCACGCCGCTGACAGGCCAGCAGGCTTCCACCGGCAGGCAGATGGAAGCAGGCGCGAAGGCCTACATGGCCATGAACGGTGATACGGTTGCCGGCAAAAAAATCGAGCTGATCATCAAGGACGATGGCGGCCTGCCGGATGCCTCCAAGCGTATTGCGCAGGAACTGGTGGTCAATGAAAAGGTCAATGTGCTGGCCGGCATGGGCCTGACGCCGATTGCGCTGGCCGTGGCGCCCATCGCCACACAATCGAAAACACCGGAAGTCGTGATGCTGGCGGCCACCTCCATCATTACGGAAGCGTCTCCCTACATCGTTCGCACCAGCTTCACCATTCCGCAGTCCGCCGTCGCCATGGCCGACTGGGCGCCGAAAAACGGCATCAAGAAAGTGGTGACGCTGGTGAGCGACTACGGCCCCGGCCTTGATGGTGAAAAATACTTCAAGGAGCGTTTTATCTTCAATGGCGGCCAGATCATGGATTCCCTGCGCGTGCCTTTGCGCAGCCCTGACTTCGCGCCTTTCCTGCAGAAGGTTCGCGACCTGAAGCCGGATGCCATGTTTGTGTTTGTGCCGTCCGGCGCGGGCGCCGCGGTGATGAAGCAGTTTCTCGAGCGCGGCATGGACAAGGCCGGTATCAAGCTGATCGGTACCGGTGACCTGACCGATGACGACCAGCTCAATGACATGGGTGATGGCGCGCTTGGCGTGGTCACTTCGCACCAGTATTCGGCTGACCACCCGTCCGCACTCAACAAGAAATTTGTCGCGGCATTTGAAAAGGCCAACAAGGGCATGCGCCCCAACTTCGTGGCCGTTGGCGCCTATGACGGCATGCGTGTCATCTATGAAGCGCTGCGGGCCACCAAGAGCAACGGCGGCGGCGACGCGCTGCTGGCGGCCATGAAAGGCCAGATCTTCGAAAGCCCGCGCGGCCCGATGTTCATTGATGCGCAAACCCGCGATGTGGTGCAAAACATGTACCTGCGCAAGGTCGAGCGTAAAGACGGCAAGCTCTACAACGTGGAGTTTGACGTGATCAAGGACATGAAGGACCCAGGCAAGACCAAGAAGTAAGTCTTCGCGGTCAGCCCGGAAGATCAGCTCATCAGTCAACCAGCAGCCCCGCATGTCCCTAAGGCGTGCGGGCTGAACCTTACTTTTCATGCTAACCATTCTCTTTGACGGCATAGCCTACGGCATGCTGCTTTTTATTCTTGCCGTCGGCCTGTCCGTGACCATGGGCCTGATGAACTTCATCAACCTGGCGCACGGCGCATTTGCCATGGTGGGCGGCTACATCACCGTGTTGCTGATGCAGCGGTTCGGCGTGCCTTTTCTGGTGTGCCTGCCGCTGGCATTCATTGGCGCCGCATTGCTGGGCGGCCTGCTGGAGCGCACGCTGTACCGCCCCATGTATCGCAAACCGCACCTGGACCAGGTACTGTTTTCCATCGGCCTGACCTTCATGGCAGTTGCGGCTGCCGATTATTTCATCGGCTCGTCGCAGCAGATCATGCAGTTGCCCGATTGGCTGAGGGGCCGTACCGAGCTTGGCAGCGGCTCCTGGATGCTGGGCATGGGCCACTACCGCTTGTTCATCATCGCGGTGTGTGCCTTGCTGACGGTATTGCTGCAGTACGTGCTGGCAAAGACCCGGTTTGGCAGCAGGCTGCGTGCTTCCGTGGATGACCAGCGCGTTGCAGCCGGCTTGGGCATCAATGTCAACGTCGTATTTCTTTCGACATTTGCTGTCGGTTCCGGCCTTGCCGGCCTGGGCGGAGCGCTCGGCGCCGAAGTGCTGGGGCTTGATCCAACCTTTCCCCTGAAATTCATGATCTACTTTTTGATTGTCGTCGCCGTGGGTGGAACGTCCTCCATCACAGGCCCCTTGCTGGCAGCGCTGTTGCTGGGCATCGCCGATGTGGCGGGCAAATATTACATTCCGAAAATGGGCGGCTTTATTGTCTATGGCCTGATGATCGTCATCCTGGTCTGGCGCCCGCAAGGCCTTTTTGTGCGCAAGGGTGGCAAATGAAAAACCAGGTTCAACTCGCCCTTAACAACACCAGCCGCTGGAAAGCCTGGGAGCCGGTTTTCTGGCTTTTGGCACTCGCTTCGCCGTTCCTGCTTTCAAGCCATGCACTTATCATCAATGAGATCGCGATCGTGGCGCTCTTTGCTGTCTCGCTTGACCTGATCCTCGGTTACAGCGGCATCGTGTCGCTCGGGCATGCCGCATTTTTCGGCATGGGTGCGTACACCGCGGCCCTGTTCGCCAAGCTGGTCATGCCCGATCCACTGGTCGGTTTGCTGGTGGCCATCGGCGTGTCCACTGTTCTGGGGGCTGTTTGCAGTTTGACGGTGCTGCGCGGCAGCGACCTGACCCGCCTGATGGTGACACTGGGCGTTGCGCTGCTGTTGCTGGAGCTCGCCAACAAGTTCAGCGAGATCACGGGCGGCGCCGACGGCCTTCAGGGCGTGGTGATGGCGCCGGTACTGGGCCGTTTTGACTTCGACCTTTACGGACGCACGGCCGCCTGCTATTCGCTGGTGGTGCTGCTGGTGTTTTTCATCCTGGCACGGCGGCTGGCCAAGTCACCGTTTGGCGCCACGCTGATGGCGATTCGCGACAATCGCCTGCGCGCCATGGCCATCGGCATCCCGGTCGCCTCGCGCCTGGCGGTCATTTATGCCATCGCGGCGGGTGTTGCCGGCGCCGCTGGCGCGCTGCTGGCCCAGACAACCGGTTTCGCTTCACTGGATGTGTTCGCTTTTGACCGCTCCGCCGATGTCATGCTGCTGCTGGTCATTGGCGGCACGGGCTGGCTTTATGGCGGCGTGGCCGGCGCTGTCGTGTTCAAGCTCCTGCAGGACTGGATATCGTCCATCACACCGCAGTACTGGACATTCTGGATAGGCCTCTTTCTGGTGGTACTGATGCTGGTTGGCCGTGAAAAACTCTTGCGCCCATGGACCTGGTTTAAGCGGGGTGGCGTATGAGCGATACCCTTGAAACAGTGCTGTCCGCCGATGGACTGGTCATGCGCTTTGGCGGCATTACCGCCACAAACAATGTCACCTTGCACCTGAAGAAGGGTGCGCGTCATGCCTTGATAGGCCCGAATGGCGCGGGTAAAACAACGCTGATCAATTTGTTGACCGGCGTGTTGCAACCCACCGAAGGCCGCATCACCCTGCTGGGTGAGGACATCACCAATGTCGCACCGAACCGGCGCGTCAAGCGCGGCATGGTGCGAACCTTCCAGATCAACCAGTTGTTTGACTCTCTCACGCCGCTGCAAACGCTGGCACTGACGGTTTCCCAACAGCACGGTCTGGGCACGAGCTGGTGGAAGCCTCTGGGCAGGAACACCGAGGTGATTGAACGCTGCGAAAAATTGCTCGAACAGTTTCACCTGACCGAGGTCATGGACCAGCCCACCCGCGTGCTGGCTTACGGCAAACGCCGTCTGCTGGAAATCGCGATTGCGCTGGCCTGTGAACCCAAGGTGCTGCTATTGGACGAGCCCGTGGCGGGTGTGCCTGCCGGCGAGCGCGAAGAATTATTGGAGACCGTTGCGGCCTTGCCCGCGGACGTGTCCATATTGCTGATTGAACATGACATGGACCTGGTATTTAGTTTTGCCAACCGCATGACGGTGCTGGTCAACGGCACCGTGCTGACCGAAGGCGACCCGGAGCAGATCGCCAATGATCCGCAAGTCAAGGCCGTGTACCTTGGCCATGGCGAGGAGGTCAGCCATGGCTGAACTGTTGAAGGTTGAAGCCCTTAGCGCCGGTTACGGCGAGGCAGTGGTGCTCAACAACATTTCCCTCGCGCTGGACGAAGGAAAAACACTGGCGCTGCTGGGCCGCAACGGCACCGGGAAAACCACGCTGATCAATACACTGGCTGGCGCCACACGCCAGCACGCCGGCAGCATCACGATGGGCGGTGTGCTGCTGCACAAGCTGCCTTCGCATGAGCGGGCGGCGGTAGGCATTGGCTGGGTGCCGCAGGAGCGCAACATCTTCAAGTCGCTGACGGTCGATGAAAACCTGAGCGCGGTGGCGCGCTCCGGTGCCTGGACACCGGCGCGGGTGTACGAGATGTTCCCGCGGCTGGCTGAACGCAAAACCAACCTGGGCACACAGCTTTCGGGTGGTGAGCAGCAAATGCTGGCCGTCGGGCGCGCGCTGGTGCTCAATCCCAAGCTGCTGCTGCTTGACGAGCCGCTGGAAGGGCTGGCGCCCATCATTGTCGAGGAACTGCTCAGGGCGATTCGCCGCATCACGCGCGAGGAGGGCCTGTCCGCCATCATCGTCGAGCAGCATCCGCAGGCGATTCTGGCGATCTCCGACAGCGCGGTGGTGCTGGATCGCGGGACGGTAGTGCATGCCGGCACGGCACAGGAACTGCGTGATCAGCCGGCGCTGCTGGACCGCCTGCTGGGCGTGTCGCGCTAGACCGAAGCTTTCCTCCTTTCTCCGGGCGCTATGTTTTTGATAGCTGCCTGCACCCATTGGGCGGCCTTCATGTGCCAAAATGGCTTGAATATCAGGCCAGACCTGAGGCTTTTGGATTCATGCCGGGGGATTTCATGGGTTTAGCAGTTTTACCGGGCCTGGGCGCGCTGCTCTCGCTGTGCCTGTTGCTGGGCGCTCCGGCGGGCGCACAGCCTGCTGCCGAACTCAAGCGCCCGGAGATCGTCCGCTTGCCGCTGCTGATCGACGGCAGTGTGCGCGAGGTCACCACACACGTTTACAAACCGGATGGGGCGGGGCCGTTTCCGCTGGTCATTTTTTCGCATGGGCGCGCTGCCGCCCGGGCGGATCGGGCCAAACTGCAATACCCGGTGCTGGTCGGCCATGCCAACTACTGGCTGCGCAAGGGCGTTGCAGTGGTGGCGCCGGTGCGCCCCGGGTATGGCGAGACCGGCGGTGCCGACCGCGAAGACTCCTTCTCCCGCTGGAGCGGCAGCACCTGTACCAGCAACCCCGACTTCATGACGGTGGCGCGCAACGCGCGGGAGGTGGTGGTGGCCGTGCATGCCTGGTCCGTCCAGCAGCCATGGGTCCGCAAGGACCGCATTTTGCTTGAGGGTCAGTCGGTGGGTGGCCTGACCACTGTGGCGGCATCCGCCTTGAGCCTGCCCGGCGTGATCGCTGCGGTGAATTTTGCGGGCGGTGCCGGCGGCTACCCCGATGGTTCGCCGGGCAAAAGTTGCAAACCCGAAAACCTGACCCAAACCTATGCCGAATTCGGGAAACTTGCCAGGCTGCCCAGCCTCTGGCTGTATGCCGAGAACGACCAGTACTGGGGCCCGGAAGCGCCCAGGCAATGGCATGCCGCTTTCAAGGCCGGCGGCAGCGACACGCAGTTCATACAGACCGGCCCCTTGCCCGAGCATGACGGCCATTCGCTGCTGACTTACGGCGGCAGGATGTGGTCGGTGCCGCTGGATGCTTTTGTGCGCAGGGTCGGTTTGCTGGCGCCATAAGGTTTGCCCATAAAAAAAGGCCAGTGCCCCTGCGGGCGCTGGCCTTTTTTGCGGGCGGGTGCCCTTACAGCGTATCGATAAAGCTACGCAGCTTGTCCGAACGTGAAGGGTGCTTGAGCTTGCGCAGCGCCTTGGCTTCTATCTGGCGAATGCGCTCGCGCGTCACGTCGAACTGCTTGCCGACTTCTTCCAGCGTGTGGTCGGTTGACATCTCGATACCGAAACGCATGCGCAGCACCTTGGCTTCGCGTGGTGTCAGGCTGTCGAGGATGTCTTTCACCACATCACGCAGGCCGGCCTGCATCGCGGCTTCCAGCGGCGCGGTGTTGGCGCTGTCCTCGATGAAGTCGCCCAGGTGCGAATCGTCATCGTCACCGATAGGCGTTTCCATGGAGATCGGCTCTTTCGCGATCTTCATGATCTTGCGGATCTTGTCTTCAGGAATCTCCATCTTCTCGGCCAGGATGCTGGCGTCCGGCTCGAAGCCAAACTCCTGCAGGTGCTGGCGCGACAGGCGGTTCATCTTGTTGATGGTTTCGATCATGTGCACCGGGATACGGATGGTGCGGGCCTGGTCTGCGATGGAGCGCGTGATGGCCTGGCGAATCCACCATGTTGCATAGGTCGAGAACTTGTAGCCGCGGCGGTATTCGAACTTGTCTACCGCCTTCATCAGGCCGATGTTGCCTTCCTGAATCAAATCCAGGAACTGCAGGCCGCGGTTGGTGTACTTCTTCGCAATCGAGATCACCAGACGCAGATTGGCCTCGATCATTTCCTTCTTCGCATCGCGCGAGTTGGACTCGCCTTCGTTCATGCGCTTGTTGATGTCCTTCAACTGGCCCAGCGGCACCACGACGCGCGCCTGCAATTCGCCCAGCTTGGTCTGCAGTTCCTGGATGGGAGGAATGTTGCGGGCCATGACGACGGACCAGGGCTTGTTCGCAGCCACCTGTTTTTCAACCCATTTCAGGTTCAGCAGGTTGGGCGGGAAGTCCTTGATGAAGATGTCCTGCGGCATGCCACATTTCTCGACGATGATGCGGCGCAGTTCGCGCTCTTTCTTGCGAACGTCCAGCACCTGGCCGCGCAGCAGGTCGCACAGTTTTTCAATCGTCTTGGCGGTGAAACGCACGGTCATGAGCTCGTCGCTCAGGGCTTTTTGCGCTTTGGTATAGGTGGGCGTGCCCCAGCCTTCCTTGTCGTAGGTCTTGTGGACTTTTTCGAACAGGGAGGCAATGGTGTCGAAGCGGCTCAGCGCTTCCTTCTTCAGCTCTTCGAGCTTCTTGGTCAGCGCCTTGGAGCCGCCCTTGCCGTCGTCGTCGTCTTCCTCGTCGAACTCGTCAAAGTCTTCCTCGGCCACGTAATCGTCGGCTTCGTTGGGGTTGGAGAAACCGTCGACCACGGTGGAGATGACCACCTTGCCTTCGCGGATGTCTTCACCCAGGCGCAGGATCTCGGCAATCGTGGCCGGGCTTTCGGAGATGGCTTCCATCATCTTCATCAGGCCGCCCTCGATGCGCTTGGCGATCTCGATCTCGCCTTCGCGCGTCAGCAGCTCGACAGTGCCCATTTCACGCATGTACATGCGGACCGGGTCGGTGGTGCGGCCGAACTCGCTGTCAACAGTAGACAGCGCGGCTTCGGCTTCTTCTTCGGCTTCCTCTTCGGTCGCGACGGTTGGGCCGGTGTTGTTCAGCAGCAGGGTTTCGGCGTCAGGCGCCTGCTCGTACACGGCCACGCCCATGTCGTTGAGCATGTTGACCACGACTTCCAGCGTCTCGGCATCGACCAGCTTGTCGGGCAGGTGGTCGGAAATTTCGCCGTGCGTCAGGTAACCGCGCGTCTTGCCCAGCTTGATCAGGGTTTTCAGGCGCATGCGGCGCTTGAGCATGTCTTCTTCGGACAGCACGGTTTCGTCCAGGCCGAATTCCTTCATCAAGGCGCGTTCTTTCGCCTTGCTGATCTTCATGCGCAGCGGTTTGACCTTTTCGGTCGTTTCCACCACGGGTTCGCCGACCAGGTCGTCCTCGATGTCGGACAGGTCTTCGTCACCCTCTGGCTTGGCTGCGCTCTTGGGCTTGCGGCCGCGTTTGGCGCCGGTGGTGGCCGATGCGCCGCCTTCCACAGCGGCTGCCGGGTTTTTGGGCGGGCGGCCGGGTTTCTTTTTCGCCGGGGCTGCGGCTGCGAGCAGCGCGTCGGCGGCTTCGGTTAACTTGGCTTGGCTGGACTTGGAGGTCACGGTGGGGACTTTCTTCGGAGACTTTTCGGATTTCACGGGCACTTTGCTGGTCGCTGCTTTGGCGGCTGGAGCCTTCATGGATATGGCGGTTTTTTTGACTTTTTCAACCGCCTGGGCCTTGCCGGCTGGTTTGCCGGCCTTTTGGGCGGCAACTGCAGTTTTGGCAGCGGCTGGCTTGTTGACGGTTGTGACGGCTGGCTTCCTGGACTTCTGCAAAGGCATCGCGAGCTCTCCGGGTGTCAAAAAAACGTTTTAACCACAAGGCACCGGCGTTTTACATCCGCAAAGGCCTCCCGCAAGGGGTGGCCTTAAAAGACATCAAAGCACGGGGCGCAAAAATGCCCAAACACGTTGGGCAGGCAGGCAAGCTGTGTGGGCGAACATTTGGTGTGCAGTCCTTGCGGGAAGTTGGCCATCTCGTGTGTGAGGTTTCCGTGTTTGCGGAAGGCCGGTGCCGGAGGTGCTGCTGTCGCGCTTGCCGTGTCGAAATTCGGATTATACCCTGTTGCCCGTTTTTTAGGCGTCCTGGAGACTTATTTTTAAGCCCCGTTTTCGCTAATGGTCTTCAGGCTGGCGGCCAGTTCCCGGTAACGCTGCAGCGCCTGCGGGTCGGTGGCCGCCCTGGCCGCCAGCTCCTTCATTTCCTGTTGCCGGCCCAGTTTGAGGAGCTGGTCCAGGATGCGCCTGACTTCAGACCAGTCGCCCTCTATGCCCTCGGGGATTTGCGAGATTTGCGTGATGGCGTGGTTTTCGTTCGGGTGGCCGCGCAGGCCTTCGCGCAAAGCCGCCCAGGGCTGGGGGCCGTGTTCATGCAACTGGCTTTCCAGCCAGGTAAAAAGCGGCCCGTGCGGGGCGGGCAGGGCGGACAGCAGCACATGCTCCTCGCTGCTCAGGCGGTCCCAGCTTTGCGGTTCGGTCAGCAGCAGGCGCAGGACGCGGTCTTCGCGGCTGGCCGGCAGCAGGCGGCCCGCCACGCGGCGCGGCGTCCGGCTGCTGCTGGCTGAAGCCGCGTAGCTGCGCTCCATGGCGGCGGGCGGGGCGTAATGCGGCTCGAAGCCAGCGTAATCGGTTTCGTAGTGCAGGTCTTCGGGATAGCCCGAAAAGTCCTCGGGTGCCGGGCCGTGCCCCGAATTTGATGGTGAATTCTGGCTGGAGCCCAATGCCTTCAGGCGTGGGCTGCTATTGTTTTTATAGTTGCTTTTGGTGCCGCTTTTATGACCGGCGGCAGCGGGTTGCCACAGCTGCATCAGGTCGCGAATGTCTATCAGCACCTTGTCGGCGATTTCGGCCAGCAATTGGCGTTTCAGGGCGCCATCGGGCAGCAGGCTCCACAGCGGGCGGGCGTTGCTGGCCATGTGGGCGCGGCCCTCGGCGGTGTCCAGGTCGCAGCCCTCGGCAGCGGCTTCCAGCATGAATTTGCTCAGCGGCACGGCCTTGCCGACATAGGCCGCAAAACCTTCCTGGCCATGCTCGCGTATATAACTGTCCGGGTCGTGCTCGGCCGGCAAAAACAGGAACTTGACGGTGCGCACATCGGTGGCAAAGGGCAGGGCGGCATCCAGCGCCTTGCGGGCAGCGCGGCGTCCGGCGCCGTCGCCGTCAAAGCTGAAAACGACGGAATCGGTGAAGCGGAACAGCTTTTGGACGTGATCGGCCGTGCAGGCCGTGCCCAGCGTGGCCACGGCATTGGCAAAACCCAGCTGGGCCAGCGCTACCACGTCCATATAACCTTCTGTGACCAGCGCGTAGCCATGCTCACGCAGGGCGGTGCGTGCTTCGAACAGGCCATACAGCTCGCGCCCCTTGCTGAACACCGGGGTTTCCGGTGAGTTCAGGTATTTGGGCTTTTCATCGCCCAGCACACGTCCGCCAAAACCTATGCATTCGCCCTTGACATTGCGGATGGGGAACATCACCCGGTCGCGGAAGCGGTCATAGCGCTTGGCTTCGCCGGCGGCGTTTTCGTCACCGGGCTCACCTGTGATGACCAGGCCGCTTTCGACCAGCAGCGGGTCGTTGTAGTCGGGAAAAACACTGGCCAGCGCCCGCCAGCCCTCGGGTGCGTAGCCCAGGCCAAAGGTTTTGGCGACTTCACCGGAAACGCCGCGGCGCTTGAAGTAGTCGATGGCGCGTTCGGAACTGCGCAGGGCCTTGATATAGGCCATGCCGGCTTTTTCCAGCACGCTGGTCAGGGTTGCCTGCTGCTCGCGCATCTGCGCGGCCCGGGCACGGTCTTGCGGCGAGACATCGTCTTCAGGCACTTGCAGGCCGTATTGCTGGGCCAGGTCTTTCACCGCCTCGATAAAGCTCATGCCCGCGTGCTCCATCAGAAAACTGATGGCATTGCCGTTTTTGCCGCAGCCAAAGCAGTGATAGAACTGTTTGGCCGGGCTGACGCTGAAAGAGGGGGATTTTTCGCCATGAAACGGGCACAGGCCCATGAAATTGGCGCCGCCTTTTTTGAGTTGCACATGGCGGCCCACGATGTCGACCACGTCGGCGCGGGCTAAAAGCTCTTGAATAAACGATTGGGGGATGGACACAAGTCATATTGTGCCTCCCCGGTTCCGGCAAGCTTGGATGGCCCCGAAAATGTCGCAGGACTAATATGGCCACATAGCGCCACAAAAAAACCAGAGGAGACCGCCTTGTCCACCCATACCGGCATTTTTGACCAGAACCTTCCCCGCACCGAGGCCAATTACGCGCCGCTGTCCCCGCTGTCATTCATTGAACGCACGGCCGAGGTCTACCCGGACCGGCTGGCAGTGGTGCACGGCAGCCTGCGCCGCAACTGGGCCGAGGTCTTCTCGCGCTGCCGCCGGCTGGCCAGTGCGCTGGAGCGGCACGGCATAGGCAAGGGCGACACGGTCGCGGTGATGCTGCCCAACACACCGCCCATGGTGGAGGCGCATTTCGGCATTCCGGTGACCGGCGCGGTGCTCAATGCGCTGAACACCCGGCTGGATGCGGAAACAATTGCCTTCATGCTGGACCACGGCGAGGCGAAAGTAGTTATTGTTGACCCGGAGTTTGCGGGTGTCATGAAAAAAGCGCTGGGTCTGCGCCTGGCCACTACGCCGCTGCTGGTGGTTGATGTGGAAGACGCCGTTTACACCGGGCCGGTGGAGCGCATAGGCAGCATCACATACGAGGACTTTCTTGCCAATGGCGATGCGGCCTACGCCTGGCAGCTGCCTGCCGACGAATGGGACGCGATTGCACTGAACTACACCAGCGGCACCACCGGCAACCCCAAGGGTGTGGTCTACCACCACCGCGGCGCGGCGCTCAATGCTGTGTCCAACATCCTTGAATGGGACATGCCCAAACACGCCGTGTATTTGTGGACGCTGCCCATGTTCCATTGCAATGGCTGGTGTTTCCCGTGGACGGTGGCGGCGCGTGCGGGCGTCAATGTCTGCCTGCGCAAGGTCGAGGCGCAGGCGATTTTTGATGTGATCCGCCAGCACGGTGTCACGCATTATTGTGGCGCGCCCATCGTGCATGGCTTGCTGGTCAATGCGCCCGAGGCGATGAAGCTCGGCCTGCCGCGTGGCGTCAAGGCCATGGTGGCCGGTGCGGCGCCGCCCGCGTCCATGATCGAAGGCATGGAGGCGCTGGGGTTCGATTTGACGCATGTCTACGGCCTGACCGAGGTTTACGGCCCGGCAACAGTGTGCGCAGCGCAGGATTGCTGGAAAAAGCTCGACATCGGCGAGCGCGCCCGCCTCAACGCCCGCCAGGGCGTGCGTTACCACCTGGAGCGCGATGCGCGTGTGCTGGACCCGTCGAGCATGCAGCCCGTGCCCATGGACGGCGAGACCATGGGCGAGATCATGTTCAGGGGCAATATCGCCATGAAGGGCTACCTGAAAAATCCCGCAGCGACAGCAGAAGCGTTTGCTGGCGGCTGGTTCCACTCGGGCGACCTGGCGGTGATGTACCCCGATGGCTACATGAAGATCAAGGACCGCAGCAAGGACATCATCATCTCGGGCGGTGAAAATATCTCGTCGATAGAGGTGGAGGACGTGCTCTACCGCCACCCGGCCGTGCTGGCTGCGGCCGTGGTGGCCAGGCCCGATGTCCGCTGGGGCGAAACACCTTGCGCCTTTGTCGAGCTGAAAGCCGACGCGGCAACAACGGCTGAGGACATCGTGGCGCATTGCAAAAAATACCTGGCCGGTTTCAAGGTGCCGCGCGCGGTGGTGTTTGGCGAGCTGCCCAAGACCTCAACCGGCAAGATCCAGAAGTTCGAACTGCGCAAACAGGCCGGATCGGCGGCGGCGATTGATGGTTAATTTGCCAATTTAATTGGGAGCTGGCATGACTGTCCGGTAAATTTATGGAAAAAGTCAGGACAACTTAACCTGAGATTGAATCGGTTTGATACTTTCAGTCCTGATCGCGCTGGCGACCATTTTTACCAAAGTATTCGTCAAGCAATCCCACAGCATCGAAACAACGTCGAACATGGCTCGATGATGGTGGGGGCAAGGGCATACAGCGACTCTTTGAGGTCTAAGCCAATGTCGTGGTCTTTGTACAAAGTCAGAGCCATTTCAATCTGCATGGTAGGCCATCGATAAGTTTTTTATAACGCGACTCAGGCGGTGCGCGCTCGGTAGTCGGGCTACTGCATCTACGCTTGGAAGGAGTCTGCCGGAGGATTTTTGTTTCAAATTTGCATAATTACGGGTAATTACTAAAAATAATAAAAAATATCCCGTGTTAACGTGTGTCCTACAAACCCGAAATAGCCGCTTTCACCATTTATCGTTCATCAACCCGCTTTCAACCGGCCTGCACCATGCGCCTAGTTCAAAATTCCTTGCATCAGGAAGTCGCCGATACCTTGCGTGAGCAGATATTTGCCGGTGTGCTTGCGCCTGGCAGTTTTGTGGATGAAGTGGCGCTGTGTGAACGGCTGGAGATTTCGCGCACGCCTTTGCGTGAGGCGCTGAAGGTGCTGACGTCCGAGGGGCTGCTGCGCCATGAGCCGCGGCGGGGCTGTTTTGTCAATGAGGTGACGGAGCAGGACCTTGACGAGATTTTCCCGGTGATTGCCTTGCTGGAGGGGCGCTGTGCCTATGAGGCGGCGCGCAACGCGACGGATGCCGACCTGCTGGAGCTGGCGGCTCTGCATGAGCGGCTCAACAGCCATGCGCAGGCGGGTCGCATCACGGACTACTACGCGACCAACTTTGCGATTCACGAGGCGATTATTTTGCTGGCCAACAACCGCTGGCTGGCGCAGGCGATTGCCGACTTGCGCAAGATTTTGAAGCTGTCGCGGCTGCAGTCGCTGGGTGCGCCGGGCCGGCTGGCGCAAAGCCTGTCCGAGCACATGACGGTGTTTGCGGCGCTGAAAAGCCGCGACAGTGAAGGCGCCGAGGCCGCGATGCGCACGCACCTCACGCGCCAGCGTGAAGCCCTGCGTGAACTGGCGCGCAGCCAGCGTTCGAGGTTTGCATCATGACGGGCCCGGGCTGGCTCAATCGCGGCGTTTCCCGCCTTGCAGGCGAGAAAAAAGAATCAAAAATGCCCTCGGCTGCCGTGGAGTCTGCGCAGCCAGCTCCTAAAAAGATAGCGGTTTCAGCGCCAGTTGATGGCCTGCCGACAGGCCGTTCGACGCGTGAGCGCCTGAAGGCGACCTTGCGGAAAAAGGAAGAGGCGCTGTCGCCGCGCGTGCTGCGCCGTACCTTGCTGGAGTTGCAGGCCATTGTTGACCCTCGCGTCAGCGAGGTCGAGGGCGGGCGCCGGGCCATGGGTGTTGCCGGCTGGTATGCGAAGGCCGCGCCAAACGAGCGGCGCGACATGTGGCTGCTGATGAGCGAGCAGTTTGTCGCGGATGCGCAAAAAACGAAGCTGGCGCAGGCGCAGTTTGCCGCGGCAGTGGGCACCCCCGACGAGGCGGTGGCCGAGGTGCAGTACCGGCGCGCCACGGTGTCGCCGCGCCGGCGTTTGCTGCAGCGCTTCAGCGCCTTTCCCGAGGGGATACGTTTCCTGGTGGATTTGCGTGCCGAGATCCTGCCGCACCTCAAGACCGACAAGCGCCTGCAGGCGCTGGATGTCGAGATGGAATACATGTTCTCGACCTGGTTTGACGTAGGTTTCCTGGACCTGCGCCGCATCAGCTGGGACTCGCCCGCATCGCTGATCGAAAAACTCATCAAGTACGAAGCGGTGCATGACATCAAGAGCTGGTCTGACGTGAAGAACCGGCTGGATTCGGATCGCCGCTGTTATGGGTTTTTTCACCCGCGCCTGCCCGACCATCCGCTGATATTTGTGGAGATCGCATTGACCAACGACCTGGCCGGCAGCATCACGCCGTTGCTTGATGAGTCGGCTGATGTGGAAGACCTGAACAAGGTGAGCACCGCGATTTTTTATTCCATCAGCAACACGCAGGGCGGCTTGCGCGGCGTGAGTTTTGGCGATTCGCTGATCAAGCGCGTGGTCGAGACGCTGAAGGAGGAATTCCCCAAACTCAAGGTGTTTGCGACGCTGTCGCCGATTCCGGGCTTTCGCGGCTGGCTGAACAAGAATGCCGCGGCCATGCTGGACAAGCTGGATGACAAGGCGCGCTCGGCGCTTGGCCGTGCCGTGGGTTTTGAGCCGCCGTCTGCCGGGCATTTCCTTAGCGCTGCCGACGATGCGCCGGCCCTGCCTGAAAAATCACCCGTGCGTTTGATGCTGCTGCGTTGCGCCGCGCAATACCTTGGGCGTGTTTCGGACGATGGCCGACCGGCTGATGCGGTGGCGCGCTTTCACCTGGGCAACGGTGCGCGGGTGGAGCGGCTTAATTGGGCCGGTGATCCTTCCAGCAAGGGGCTCAAGCAGTCTTATGGCTTGATGGTGAACTACCTGTATGACCTGCGGCGGCTGGACAAGCACCGGGCCATGCTTGCGCAGGGGAAAATCCCCGTATCGGGGGAAATTGATGATTTGTACATTTGATTTGCAGGTATTTGGGTGTGTATGCGGTATTCGTGGCGGGTGTTGATTTCGGTAGTCAATTCAATAAGGACAGGAGACAAAAATGAACTTCAAGCTTGAGACGATGGCGGGTCCGGGTGCCAGCCGGCGTGATGTGCTGCGCACGGGCGCGGCGGGACTGGCGCTGCTTTCCATGGGCAGCCATGCGCAGTCCACCTGGCCGGCCAAGCCCGTCACGGTGATCGTGCCTTTCCCCGCAGGCGGAGGCACCGATGCCTTTGCCCGGCCGCTGTCGGGCCAGTTTGCCAAGCTGACCGGCAAGCAACTCATCATCGACAACCGTGGCGGTGCGGGCGGCACACTGGGCGCCAGCATCGCGGCCAAGGCCGTGCCGGACGGCTACACGCTGTTTATGGGCGCGGTACACCACACCATTGCGCCGTCGATGTACCCCAAGCTGGACTACGACATCGAAAAGGATTTTGTACCGCTGGCCCTGCTGGCCAATGTGCCGCAGGTGCTGGTGGTCAATCCCAGAAAAATGCCCTACGCGGATTTCAAGGCTTTTATCGAAGCGGTGCGCAAGGCGCCGGGCAAATACAACTACGGCTCCGCCGGTGCGGGCACCTCGCACCACCTGGCGGGCGAGTTGTTCAAGCAGCAGACAAAAACATTCATCACGCACATTCCCTACCGCGGCGCCGGCCCGGCCCTGCAGGACCTGATCTCCGGCAACGTCGACATGATGTTTGACGGCCTGGGTTCATCGGCTGCGCACATCAAGGGCGGCCGCATCAAGGCGCTGATGGTGTCGGGCAGCAAACGCAACCCAGCTTTCCCCGATGTGCCCTGCGCTGCGGAGGTGGGCCTGCCCGATTACACCGTGACCACCTGGTACGGCATGTGGGCGCCCAAGGGCACGCCTGCCGATGTGCAGACCCGCATCGTTGAAGATATTCGCAAGGCTGCGGCAACGGATGAGATCAAGGCCATCTGGGCCAGCAATGGTGCGGAGTTCGGCAACCTGACGCCGCAACAGTTTGGCGCGTTTGTAAGCGGGGAAGTCAAGCGCTGGACTGCGGTGGTAAAAACTTCCGGTGCCAAGCTGGAGTGATCTGGCACTATTCTTTTTTTACCCTTCTCCCTGGGCCTGTCGAAGGGCTTCGACAGGCTCAGCCTGAACGGGTTTTGAATTATCTATTTCCGTAATGACTGCTACAGTTTCCCTGGATATTTCCGGCGCGCTTGCGCGTGTCACCCTGTCCCATTCCGGCAAGTTCAACGCCATGTCGCGTGCGATGTGGCGTGCCTTGCGTTCCGTGTTTGAAACTGTCCAGCAGGACCAGGACGTTCGCTGCGTGCTGATCAGCGGCAAGGGCGGGCATTTTTGCGCGGGCGGTGATATTTCCGAATACGCCGGTTTCCGTTTTGCAGAAGCGTCCCTGCGCGACTTTCATGAGAACGATGTGTGGGGCGGCCTGCAGGCCATCATCGATTGCGACGTGCCCATAGTCGCGCAGATCGAGGGCAATTGCATGGGCGCGGGCCTGGAGATTGCCAGTTGCTGCGATATCCGCATGGCCGGTGCGTCGGCCCGCTTTGGCGCGCCGATTGCAAAGCTCGGTTTTCCGATGGCGCCGCGCGAGGCGGCGCTGGTCATGCGTGCGGTGGGCGAGTTGACGGCGCGCGAGCTGCTGCTGTCGGCCGCCGTGCTGGATGCGACGGAGATGAAGCAGCGCGGCTTTCTGAGCAGCGTTGTGGCCGACAGTGAACTTGCTGCGGCGGTGCAGTCGTGTGTAGAGCGCATTGGCAGCCTGGCGCCGGGCGCCGCACGCCTGAATAAACAGGCTTTCAGGGCTCTGGCTACCGTGCCGCCTGCGCAGGCAGCTACAGATTTGATAGCGAATGCCTATGCATACGCCGACGCGCCGGAACACCGCGAAGGTGTGACGGCATTTATTGAA
The DNA here is from genome assembly GCA_040388255.1 of Pseudomonadota bacterium. Taxonomy (GTDB): domain Bacteria; phylum Pseudomonadota; class Gammaproteobacteria; order Burkholderiales; family Burkholderiaceae_C; genus Polaromonas. Next base: position 44,941 of record JAZKCE010000050.1, read on the forward strand.
AAACGCTCGCCCCGTTTTGGGCGCTAAGCGTCGATCTGAATTTTTTTGGCAGCCTGAATCATGAAAAACCATAACCTGTTTGCGGCGCTGCGTGCGGCCTTTCCTGCATCGCTGGACTCAATTGCCGTTGAAGCCGACAACGGCCTGAATTACTCCTGGCGCGACCTGGACCGCGCCACCGCCATGATGGCCAACCTGCTGGTGTCGCTCAAGCTGCCTGCGGGCGCGCGGGTGGCGGTGCAGGTTGAAAAATCGGTCGAAGCCATGATGCTCTACCTGGCGACCTTGCGCGCGGGTTATGTGTTTTTACCGCTCAACACCGCCTACCAAAGCGCCGAGATCGAGTATTTCATAGGCAACGCGGAGCCTTCCGTGGTGGTGTGCAGCAGCAAAAACTTTGGCTGGATCAGCAAGATCGCCTTCAAGGCCGGCACACAAAACGTCTTCACGCTGGACGAGGACCGCAGCGGCTCACTGTTGGAGCGCGCCGCGCATTGCAGCGACAGGCACGAGGTGGCTGTGGTTCAAAACGGCGATGCACTGGCCGCTATCCTGTACACCAGCGGCACCACCGGCCGCAGCAAGGGCGCCATGCTGTCGCATGCCAATCTGCTCAGTAACGCTTTGGTGCTCAAGGACTATTGGGGCTGGAAACCCGGCGACGTGCTGATACATGCCTTGCCCATCTTCCACGTGCATGGCCTGTTTGTCGCGCTGCACGGTGCGCTGATCAACGGCAGCAAGATGATCTGGCTGTCAAAGTTCGACCCGAAACGGGTGGTGCAAAAATTGCCGGAAGCCACGGTGTTCATGGGCGTTCCCACGCTCTACGTGCGTTTGCTGGCCGAGCCGGGGCTGGATAAACAGGCCTGCCGCAATATGCGCCTGTTCATTGCGGGCTCTGCGCCCTTGCTGATCGAAACCTTTACTGAATGGCAGCAGCGCACCGGCCACACCATTCTGGAACGCTACGGCATGTCCGAGACCGCGATGCTGACGTCCAATCCGTATGCCGGCGCTGAAAGGCGCGGCGGCACCGTGGGCTTTGCGCTGCCGGGTGTGAACCTGCGTGTGCAGGGTGATGATGGCCAGGCTTTGCCGGTTGGCGAGATCGGCGGCATCGAGGTCAAGGGCCCGAATGTTTTCAAGGGCTACTGGCGCATGCCTGAAAAGACGAAAGAAGAGTTCACCGCCGACGGGTACTTCAAAACCGGTGATGTCGGCAGGATCGACGAGCGCGACTACATCACCATCGTGGGCCGCAGCAAGGACCTCATCATCAGCGGCGGTTACAACGTCTACCCGGCGGAGATTGAGGGCTATATCAACGACATGCCCGGCGTGGCCGAGAGCGCGCTGGTCGGCGTGCCGCATCCGGATTTTGGCGAGGTGGGCGTGGCCGTTGTCATCGCCAAACCGGGCGTTACGCTGGATGCCGACCTGATCGTGGCCACGCTCAAGTCCAGGCTCGCAAACTTCAAGATCCCCAAGCGGTGTTTTGTCGCCGGGGAACTGCCGCGCAATGCCATGGGCAAGGTGCAGAAGAATGCCTTGCGCGAGCAGCACAAGGGCCTGTTTGCCTGAATTTACCTGAGCCAACCGCTGCCAGCCGCTGCCAGCCGCTGCTGGGCGCTATTGATTCAGGAGCTGACTGTGCCCGTCATTAAAGGGCAGCAGGCCGATTTATCTTAAAACCAGCACCGGAATGTGCGAGTGCGTCAGCACATGGGTGGTCTCGCTGCCCATCAGCACCCGCTTGAGGCCACGCCGGCCGTGCGAGGCCATCACGATCAAATCGCATTTTTGCTTTTTGGCAATGGCGATGATGGACTCGGCGATCAGGTCGGACACCTTGGTGATGGCCTTGGCCTTGACGCCCCGGGCTTCTGCTGTGGCCTTGACTGCTTCCACCACGGCCAGCGCCGCATCCGCCCACTGCTTTTCGATGATGGCGATATTTTTATTGGTCGCCGACAGGGATGAATTGCCTTCAAAATAACTCACCGGATAACGCGGTATCACCTTGAGGGCAACCACTTGCGCACCTGTCAGCGCAGCCAGCTTGATGCCGGTGTCCACCGCCTGGCGGGAAAGACTTGATCCATCGGTTGCAATAAGAATCCGCTGATACATGGTGTGTCTCCTGAAGTGGAAGGGAAGCCCCACTTTAAACCCATGCTGGAATTGCGCCTAATCCATCGCGGTGCCTGGCCGCCCCGTTGTGGCCGGCAGGCACCAATCGTGTGCCCTGGCGCCGCCGGAAATGGCGGCCGGAAGGCCTGAAATAGCTCTTACAATCCGTTTTCCCGGGTGCGTCCATTGGTCCCCGGGCGCCTGTTTTCTGACATTCTTCACGGATTTAAAAAGACATTATGAAAAAGCAGCTGTGGTGTTTCGCATTCTCAGCCATCGCACTGGTAGCTTGCGGCAAGAAGGATGAAACGCCTGCAGCCGCGGCGTCAGCGCCGGCCGGCAGCGCCCCTGCCGCCGTCGCCAGCACCGAAGAGAAAATCCTCAACATCTACAACTGGCCCGACTACATCGCCAAAGACATGGTGGTCAATTTCGAGAAGGAAACGGGCATCAAGGTCAACTACCAGACCTTTGAGAACAACGAGGCCCTGCAGGCCAAGCTGGTGGCAGGCAACACGGGCTACGACATCGTGGTGCCGGGCGCGGTATTTGCCAAGCCTCAGATTGATGCCGGGTTGCTCCAGAAGCTGGACAAAACCAGACTGCCCAACTACGGCAACCTCGACGCCGCCATCATGGGCAAGCTGGATGCGATTGACCCGGGGAACGCCTACCTGGTGCCCTGGGCCTGGAGCTTCGTCACGGTAGGCATCAACAAGGCCAAGGTCACCAAGGCCCTTGGTGACACGCCCCTGCCGGGCAATGCCTGGGAACTGGTGTTTAACCCGGTCTACACGGCCAAGCTCAAGTCCTGTGGCATCGCCTACCTTGATTCGCCTACGGAGGTGATTCCACCGGCCATGCATTACCTGGGCAAAAACGCCTACTCGAACGATGCCGCCGACCACAAGGCCGCCGGTGAAATGCTCGCCAAGGTACGTCCGCACATCCGCCTGTTTTCCAGCACCATGATTGACGACCTGGCCGCCGGCAAGGCCTGTGTGGCGCTCGGCTGGGCCGGCGACATCAACATCGCGCGCGGCCGCGCCATCGAAAACAATAACGGCAATGAAGTCGAGGCGCTGTTGCCGAGCACCGGCGGGCTGATCTTCTTTGACAACCTGGCCATCCCCAAGGATGCCAAACACCCGAACAACGCGCTGGCCTTTATCAACTATTTCCTGCGGCCCGAAGTGTCCGCGTCCCTGACCAATGAGCTGGGTTACGCCACGGCCAACAAGGCAAGCCTGGCCAATGTCAAGCCCGAGATAGTCAAGGACCAGGCGGTGTTCCCGGATGCAGCAAACCTGCAGAAGATGGTGTCGCCCGCGAGCTTCAGCAACGAAGCCCGCCAGTCCATGAGCAATGTCTTTACCCTGTTCAAAAAAGGCGCCTGAGTGAGCGGGGGGTTGCCGCTGGACGGCTTTTTGCGAACGGATCAACTGGTCAAACGCTTTGACGGCGTGGCTGCGGTTGATGAGGTCTCGCTGTCCATACACAAGGGCGAGATTTTTGCATTGCTGGGCAGCTCGGGCTGTGGCAAATCCACTTTGCTGCGCATGCTGGCCGGCTTTGAAAAGCCCACCTCTGGCGCGGTGGTGCTGGATGGCGTGGACATCGCCTCGATGCCGCCCTATGAGCGGCCCATCAACATGATGTTCCAGTCGTATGCGCTGTTTCCGCACCTGAACATCTGGGACAACATCGCTTTCGGTCTCAAGCGCGAGGGCATGCCCAAAGACCAGATCGCCGCACGGGTGGATGAAATGCTCAAGCTGGTGCAACTTGAAGCTTTCGCCAAACGCAAGCCGCACCAGCTTTCAGGTGGACAGCAGCAGCGTGTGGCGCTGGCCCGCAGCCTGGCGAAAAAACCGCAGCTGCTGCTGCTTGACGAGCCGCTGGGTGCATTGGACAAAAAGCTGCGCGAGCGCACGCAGTTCGAGCTGGTCAATATCCTGGAGTCGGTGGGCGTGACCTGTGTGATGGTGACGCATGACCAGGAAGAAGCCATGGCCATGGCTTCGCGCATTGCCGTCATGAGCCACGGCCGCGTGCTGCAGGTGGGCACGCCCAAGGAAATCTACGAGCACCCGAACTGCCGTTTTGTCGCCGACTTTATCGGCAACGTCAATTTGTTCGAAGGCGAGTTGACGGTCGACGCAGCGGACCGCTGCGAAGTGACGACTGCGCATGGCATCGTGAATGTGGGCCATGGCATCAGTGGCGCGCTGGGCATGGCCGCGGCGATTGCGGTGCGGCCCGAGAAGATCCATATCTCCAGGACAAAACCGGCAGGGGTGACTACCAACCTGTTCACAGGCAAGGTCAGGGAGATTGCCTACTTTGGCAGCTACAACACCTTTATTGTCGAAATGGCGGGCGAGCGCACCGTGAAGATCACGGAGACCAACACCACCCGGCACGAAAGCAGCGTGATCACCTGGGACGACCAGGTGTTTTTCTGGTGGGATGACACCGCACCCGTGGTGTTGACTCAATAAGGCCGGCATGAAGATACCAGCAGGTTTGCGCTTCAATCCGGGGCGGCGTTTTGTCATCGCCGTGCCGTATGTCTGGCTGCTGGTGTTTTTTGTGCTGCCTTTTTTGATCCTGCTGCGCATCAGCGTGACGGACATGGGCAGTGGGGTGGACCCTTTTGCACCTTTGATTGAGGCGGCGTCGGGCTCGTGGCACATCATGCTGAAGCACGATAACTACCTCTCCATCTTCAGCGATGGCGCGCAGGCTGCAGGCGGTTCGGGTGGTTTAGGCGGCACCATTTACGTGGAGGCCTATAAAACTTCCCTGAAATACGCCTTGCTGACGACCTTGTCGTGTCTGCTGATCGGTTACCCGTTTGCGTATTTCCTGGCGCGCTCGCGGCCATCGATCAGGCCGGCTTTGCTGATGCTGGTGATGTTGCCGTTCTGGACCTCTTTTTTGCTGCGGGTGTACGCGTGGAAAGGCATCCTGGCGGACCAGGGCGTGCTGAACAACCTGCTGCTGTCGCTGGGCATCATCAACGAGCCGCTGGTGATGCTCTACACCGATGTGTCCATGCTGGTGGGCATGACCTATGTGTACTGTCCCTTCATGATCCTGCCGCTGTATGCCAACCTGGTAAAGATGGACGTGCGCCTGCTGGAGGCCGCGCATGACCTGGGCGCAAGCGCCTGGAAGGCCTTCTGGCTGGTGACGGTACCGCTCAGCAAGTCCGGCATCATCGCCGGCTCCATGCTGGTGTTTATTCCCGCGGTTGGCGAGTTCGTGATTCCTTCGCTGCTGGGCGGCGCGGAAAACATCATGATAGGCCGCGTGGTCTGGGACGAGATGTTCAGCAGCAACAACTGGCCGCGCGCTGCGGCGCTGTCGGTGGTGATGATTGTCGCCATCCTGGTGCCGCTGGCCTGGTATTACCGTTCCAGCGCCGGGCGCGACACCCGAGCAGAGGCGGGGCACTGAGATGAAAAGCCCGGGCAGCGCCATCGCGACTTCTGCTTCGCGTTTTGCGGAAAATAATTTCGGCCGGCTCTGGCTGGTGATGGTCTACCTGTTTCTGTACATACCGCTGTTGTTCCTGATTGTTTTTTCCTTTAACAGCACCCGGCAGGATGGCGTGTTCACCGGCTTTTCATTGCGCTGGTACCAGGCGCTGCTGGAAGACCCGCGGCTGGTGGAAGGGTTCTTCTTGTCGCTCAAGGTGGCGCTGATCACCGGAACGCTGTCCGTCGTGCTGGGCAGTTTTGCCGCTTTTGTGCTGGTGCGCTACAAGCGGTTTTCGGGCCGCACCCTGTTCTATGGGCTGGTCAACGCGCCTTTGGTCATGCCGGAAGTCATCATTGGCCTGTCCCTGCTGTTGCTGACGGTGGCTGTGCAGCGCACGTTTGGTTTTCCGGAGCGCGGCTTCATCACCATTGTGCTGGGTCATACCTTGCTGGGCATGGCCTATGCAACGGTGGTGATCCAGTCGCGCCTGAGCGAGATGGACCGCTCTATCGAGGAAGCCGCCATGGACCTGGGTTGCCGGCCCATGCAGGTGTTTTTCCTGGTGACCCTGCCGAATATTGCGCCGGCACTGGTGTCGGCCTGGTTGCTGACCTTCACGCTGTCGTTTGACGATGTGGTGATTTCGGAGTTTTTGTCCGGCCCGGGCGTGACGACCTTGCCGCAGGTGATCTTCAGTTACGCGCGGCGGGGGGTGAACCCGTCCATCTACGCGGCCGCGACCATTCTTATTGCCGTGGTTTCGCTGGGCATCATCAGCTACAGCATGTTCATGATGCGGCGGCAAAAACGCCTGGACCGCGAAATCAGTGCGGCGGCACGCTCCGGCCCGTCCCTGGCCGGCCCCGCTGCGGCAAGGTAGTCAGCAGCACGCCGACCAGTGCAATGGCAAAGGCGCCAATTTGTGTGCCATTGAGTTTTTCGCCCAGCACGATCACGCCTACTGCTGCGGCACTGACAGGCAGCAACACGGTAAACACGCCGGCCTGGTTGGCGGGAATGGTTTTCAGTCCGGTCATCCACAGCCATACCGTCCAGACGCTGGCCGCGAGCGAATAAAACAGCAGCAACAGCCAGCTTGGGCCCGCAACCGCCCGGAAGTCAAAGTCCCAGGCCATCCACAGACCAAACGGTGTGACCAGCGCAAAACCCCAGAGGTTGATCAGCGCGGTGATGCGTTTGGGGCTGAGGTCACCCGTGAGTTTTTTGCCTATGACCGCGTAGGCGGCCTCACACAACACGGCGCCGACCAGCAGCAGGTTGCCCAGCCAGGCATTTTTTAAAGCCAAATTGGCCTGTAGCCCAGTATGGATGGGCGCAAGCAGCTCCTGTTTTGATAGCGATACCAGTGCCACGCCAAGCACGGCGCAGGCGACGGCCAGCCATACCCGCAGGCTGATGCGTTCCCGCAGGAACAGCCAGCTCATGACCGCCACCACCGCCGGGATGGACGCCATGATGACACCGGCGGCGACCGCGCTGGTCAGGCTCACGCCAAACAGCATGCAGATTGAAAACAAAAAGTTGCCCAGGAAGGACTCAAGGAACAGGAGGCGTTTTGTCTGCCCGCTCATGGGGCGCTCCAGCGCGGGCTTTTTCAGCCAGTGCAGCATGGCCGCTCCGCCTATGCCAAAGCGCAGCCAGGCCAGCAAAAAGACGGGCAGGGCGGCCACCAGCGGCTTGGACAGGGCAACATAGCTGCCGACCAAAGACATGCTGAGCGCGAGGCAGGCGTAAGCCACAATGCGGTTCATTCGGCCGGGTTTTCCATGGTGCCGGCGCTGCGGCCGGCGTGTTTATTGCTTTGTTCGTATTTGCCGGTCTGAGGGCCGGGCGCAGGTTTAAATGATGCCTTACTTTGGGTTTTGAGCCATGTCCTTGCCAGCCACCCGCCATGTCTTTGTCTACGGCACCCTGCGCCGGGGTGAGCAGCGCGACATCAATTTCCTGCAACCCGCCCCCGAGTGGGCCGGGCAAGCCAGCTTGCAGGGTGTTTTGTACGACCTGGGTGTTTATCCCGGCATCTTGCTGGGCGGGGAAGGCCTGGTGCATGGCGAGGTGTACCGCATCAGTCCGGCGCTGGAGCGCCAACTCGATGAAATTGAGGAAGTCTGGCCGCAGCAGACCGGTGAATACGCCAGGCGCGAGGTCGAGGTCCGGCTGGAGCCGCCGCAGGCTTGCGTAGCCGGGATTGAGTCGGGCGTTGTGGCTTGCCTCGTTTATGAGATAGCCCCCCGGCGCGCGCAAGGCAAACCCGTCATTGCCAGTGGCGACTGGGTGCAATACCGCTTGTCCAAGGGCTCTTGAGGCGCAGCTTTTTGGGATGTCTTGCGCTGGGTTGGATGGGCATCCTGAATTTCACAATCCAACAACTGAATTCCTTAATGTGAAAAATTTAATTGCTGCGCTGCGGAATTATTTCTCAATACAAGAAATTAAATTTCATATTGTGGATTTATTTTAATAAGCCATTGATTTTATTGGAATTTAAATTTTGTCTTATATAAGACATAAGAGATGGATAGGTCTTGTAGAAGACTTAAACTGGCGTCAGTTCTTTTCACGCTACTTCTCATTTCTCTTTAACCACCGGAGTTCACCATGCCACAAAGCCTCACAGAACAACTCAGCCGCGAACAGCAAATTGCCGCCCTGGAAAAAGACTGGGCCATCAACCCACGCTGGAAGGGCGTCAAGCGCGGTTACAGCGCCGCCGATGTGGTGCGCCTGCGTGGCTCGCTGCCGATTGAGCACACCCTGGCCAAGCGTGGCGCCGAAAAGCTGTGGGACAAGATCAATGGCAGCGCCAAAAAGGGCTATGTGAATGCGTTCGGCGCGATCTCTGCGGGCCAGGCCATGCAGCAGGCCAAGGCCGGCCTGGAAGCCGTGTACCTGTCGGGCT
>JAZKCE010000051.1:0-3155 GCA_040388255.1 Pseudomonadota bacterium
GCACGTACGGTGGTGTGAGAGGGCTGAGGGGGCAACCCCTCACCCTACTCGATCCTGTCGTTTGTTGGGGTGTAAGGCTATCATTTCTCTCCCGGCAAGAAGAAAAGACAACGAAGAGAAGGCCATGAAACGTTTTTGCATCACGCTAGAGCTTCTGCTGTGTGCCTTGCCGGCCGGGTGTCAGCGCGCCGTGATGCGCTGACACCCGGCCTGCGCGCCCCGGCTGCAAAGCGACACATGTTCAGACTGGCACTTATCCTTTTTGGTGGCGATGCGCTCATCAGGCGCTGGAAAGTTTTCCTGGCGGCCGGTGCCTTGACCATGGTGATGGCGGCGGTTGTCCTGATCGACCTGGTGGATGGCGTTGCCGATATCGCCACCGGGGTGCTGGGCACCCTGCTGCTGATACAGGGTCTGGCGGAAATCGTGGTGGGCGCCACGCACACCCGGGCACGGCGCCGTTTCGAGATGCTGCGTGGCGCGGCCATGGTGGTTTTTGCCAGCCTGCTGCTGGACTTCCCCTGGGACAACGCCCTGACGACCAGCCTTCTTTTCTCGTCGGCATTCATTTTTAACGGCCTGCTCCGGATTGTTTCCAGCCTGTTGATCCGCCATCCGGGCTGGCGCACGTCCAACCTGATCGGCTGGGGCTACCTGTTGATGGCGCTGCTGCTGGCCACCAACTGGCCGCTGCCTTCAGAGATGAACGTCGCATTTTGCGTGGGCATGGCCTTGATGGCCGGCGGCCATGTGCTGATGCGCGGGGCCTGGCGCCTGCGCCGGCTGCCGACCGGCTCCAGGCTGGCGGCCATAGAGATCTACCAGCGCCAAAGGGATGGCTGGCCCGCTGCCCTGCCTGCCGCGCCGGCCCTGCTTGCGGCAAAGGACCCGGACCCCATGGTGGTCCATGTCTGGACGGCTTCGGACGTGGCGAGTGAACGCATTCACCTGCCGCTGATCGACAGGTATATTTTTTCGCTGTCGCGCAAGGGCAGCGTCTCGACCGGTCATGTGGCGCTCGAATGCGGCCCCGGCCTTTACATCAGCCACCATCCGCGCGTGCGCCTGTCCATCACGCAGCAAAACGTGGTCGACCAGATCCGGGCCAGCAGCAGCAACGACCATCCTGGCGTGTGGCTGCCATCCTATGCCGAGGAGGCACAAGCCACGCGCCCGTCGACGTTTCGCGTCCGGTTCCGCGTGTTCAACCAGGCCTACTTGGAATCGTTCTGGCAGGCCTACCAGCGCGACGACACCTACAACCTGACGAACCGCAACTGCTCGGTCGCCGTCACCGAGGCCATTGATGCCGCGATGGAGGGGGTCTTTGCCGACAAGCCCTTCTGGATCACCTTGTTGCGGCTGGCGGTCCACCCCGACATGTGGCAGGCGGGAAGTGTCCGGGTGCGCGCGGAATCCATCGCGTGGACCCCGGGCCTGGCGCTTGACTATGCCACCGCGCTGCGGCGCATCACCCATCCGCAGCACGACCTCAGGCTGAATCTGGCGCGCTGGTGGAAAGCCCTGCGCCGGCGTGCGCCCAGACAGGATTTGTAAGTCCGGTGGCAGGCGAGCGGACTGGCGGGTAAGCGCTGCTCAGTGCGCAGCCTTGAGGGCGCGGCGGTATGCACTAATGACAAGCTCATCAAGGGACTCCCGATCTAAATGCCTCAAGGTTGTGCATGTTTTATGCCCCAACTTGGTGCGGCATGGTTTTTTATGGCTACAGGTGTAACGTGGCAGCCGATGAAATGGTGGACTTGCCTGCTCCGGGCTGCGTTGTTTTGGCACGGTACGTGCTAGACGGTATTCGCTTGAATAGTCTCGTTACCTTTAACAACTCTGCGGAGCTCCTCATGAAATTTGCCCCTATCCAGATCGCCCTCACAACGGTTTTGGCGCTGTCCGGCGCCGCCTTTGCGCAAACAGCGGCACCCGCTGCCCCTGCCGCTCCGGCTGCAGAAGCATCGCCCCTGTCGTTCAACATCGGCCTGACCAGCAATTACAAATACCGTGGCCAGGACCAGGACACCTCGCGCACGTCGGGCTTCAAGCCGGCGCTGCAGGGCGGCGTCGATTACGCCTTTGCCAGCGGGTTTTACCTCGGCAACTGGAACTCGACCGTGGGTTTCATCGACCCCGATGTGGCCAACACCACCAACAAGCGTGCCAGGCTGGAGATGGACTTCTACGGCGGCTACAAGTGGTCTGTCGGCGACTGGGGTTTTGATATCGGCGCGCTGCAGTACTACTACCCCAATGCCACCAAGGCGAACACCACCGAGGTCTATGTCGGCACCAGCTACGGACCGTTCTCGGCCAAGTACTCCAACACCGTTTCCAAGGGCTACTTTGGCACGGGTTACACCACCAACGATGGCCGCGGCACGCAATACCTGAATGTCGCTTTTGCCAAGGAAGTTGCGCCCAACTGGACCGTCAAGGCGGCGATTGGCCAGACCTACTTCACATCGGCGGTCAGGGCTGGCGGCGTGCCGAACTACACCGACTACAGCCTGGGTGCTTCTTACGACCTCGGCAATGGCCTCGCGCTGGGTGGTGCTCTGCAGGGCGGAACCAACGCCAACAACGCGGCGTTCAACTACACCGCCGGCGGCAGCACGAAATCGCTGAATAAAAACACCCTGATTTTCACCCTTACAAAAACCCTGTAATGCGGCGGGAGCAGCGGCACATCGCGCTGCTGCTCCCATCGATCACCCTGGAGGAAACCTGAACATGAAACTCGTTACGGCCATCATCAAACCGTTCAAGCTGGATGAAGTGCGCGAAGCACTTTCCGGTATTGGCGTTCAAGGCATCACGGTCACTGAAGTCAAGGGCTTCGGCCGCCAGAAAGGGCATACCGAGCTATACCGCGGCGCAGAGTATGTGGTTGATTTCCTGCCCAAGGTCAAGATCGAAGCCGCCGTGTCCGACGACCTGGTGGATCGCGTCATCGAGGCCGTGGAAGGCGCAGCGCGCACCGGCAAGATTGGTGACGGCAAGGTGTTTGTCTACAACCTGGAGCAAGTAGTGCGTATCCGCACCGGTGAAACCGGCAAGGAAGCGCTCTAAGGCCTCACCCATCTACCAGCCTAAAAAAGAGAACACTGACATGAAAAAACTACTTGCTTCCCTGGTATTGGGATTCA
>JAZKCE010000052.1:0-24021 GCA_040388255.1 Pseudomonadota bacterium
ACATGATCACCTACGAAGACGCGCTGCGCAACGCCGACTCGGTCAATGACCTGCGCCTGCAAATCAAGCTCAATTCGCAGCGCGCCAAGTCAGTGGACCTGGCGGCAGGCACCGAGAACTTCGCCATCGTATAAAGGGCTACTGCGCGGCCCGCAGCCATCGTTGGGCGGTGCGCGCAATCCTCACGTACTGAAGTACGTTCCGGTTGCTGTGCTCCGGCCGCCTCGCCTGCGAGCCGCTCGCTACGCCTGATACCTCTTTGCCAACCCAACTCCCATCCATACCATCATGTCCAGCACCAACACCCGCTCCTACGAATCCACCCCCTCGCGCAAAGTCGCGTTCATCGGTCTCGGTGTCATGGGCTACCCCATGGCCGGCCACCTGTCGCTGGCTGGCCACCAGGTCAGCGTGTACAACCGCACTGCTGCAAAATCCATAGCGTTCTGCGCAGAATTTGCGGGGAGTACGCACGGTTTAACGCCAAAAGCTGCGGTTGGGGACGCGGATATCGTGTTTTGCTGCGTGGGCAACGATGACGACCTGCGCAGCGTGGTGCTGGGCCCGGACGGTGCCCTCGCCGGCATGAAACCCGGTGCCATTTTTGTGGACCACACCACCGCCTCCGCCGATGTGGCGCGCGAGCTTTATGCCGCCGCCAAAAAGCTCGGACTGCAGTTTGTCGATGCGCCGGTTTCCGGTGGCCAGGCCGGCGCGCAAAACGGCGCCCTGACCGTCATGTGCGGCGGCGACACGGCGGCCTTTGATGCGGCCAGGCCCGTCGGCATGGCCTTCTCAAAAGCCTTCACGCTGATGGGCCAGAGCGGCGCGGGCCAGCTCACCAAAATGGTCAACCAGATCTGTATCGCCGGGCTGGTGCAGGGTTTGAGCGAAGCCGTGGCCTTTGGCCAGAAAGCCGGGCTGGACGTGAACCAGGTTCTGGAAGTCATCGGCAAGGGCGCCGCGCAAAGCTGGCAGCTCGACAACCGTGGCAAAACCATGGTCGCCGACAAGTTTGACTTTGGTTTTGCCGTCGACTGGATGCGCAAGGACCTGGGGCTGGTGCTGGACGAGGCCAAACGCAACGGCGCGCGTTTGCCGGTCACGGCCCTGGTGGACCAGTTCTACGCCGATGTGCAGGCCATGGGCGGCCAGCGCTGGGATACGTCCAGCCTGGTGAAACGCCTGAAATGATGAGTTAATTGGCTGCGGGCTTGGTGCCTGCTGGTTGTGGCTTGGCCGGTGTCGGCAGCATGCCTGCCAGCTCATCCTCGCTGATGATCTCGAACATCCGTATGACTTTTTGCACACCCGAGGTGGACCGGACCACGGCCGTGCCGCGGTCGGCTTCACGCTGGGTGACGCGGCCCATCAGGTAAACCGTGCCGCGCTCCGTCACCACCTTGAAAGAGTTGGCGAACAGGTCTTTTGTGTCGATCAGCATGGCCTTGACGCGGCCCGTCACCAGCGTGTCGGACGAACGCTGGGTCAGCGAGGAGTTGCCCATCACGGCCAGTTCATTGACGACAGACGAGACGTTCTCAACCCGGGTCACGATCTGCTCGACCAGCTGTTTGTCCTGCGCGGTGGGGACCTCGCCGGTCAGCAGCACCTGCCGGTTGTAGCTGGTCAGATTCACATGCGCCCGCTCCCCGAGGCTGCTGCGCAGGCGGCTGGAAGCGCGCAGCTCAATGCCTTCGTCCTCCAGTTGCGCACCCGAGGTGCGGCGGTCCGTTGCAACCAGCGAGCCGCCGGCGGCCGCGCCGCCAATCATCAACGGGACACAGGCCGTCAATGCGCCCGAGAGCAATGCCGCGGCAGCGGTCGCCAAAGCCAATCGTTTCATCACAACACGTTTCATACTGAAGACTCCTGATCGCCAAGTAACTGGGTGTCCACACCATCGCAAATGCAATGCAGGACAAGAAGGTGCACTTCCTGGATGCGCGCCGTGCGCTCATGCGGCACGCAGATGTGCACATCGGTTTCACGCAGTGCGTGCGCCATTTTTCCGCCGCCGCGGCCGGTCAGCGCCACCACGGTCATGTCGCGTTCGTGCGCGGCTTCGATGGCGGCCAGCACATTGGCGGAGTTGCCGCTGGTGCTGATGGCCAGCAGGACGTCGCCGGCGGCGCCCAGCCCGCGCACCTGCTTGGAAAAAATCACGTTGAAGTCGTAATCGTTGGCAATCGCCGTGAGGATGGAGCTGTCCGTCGTCAGCGCAATCGCCGCGAGCTCGGGCCGCTCACGTTCATAACGGCCAATAAATTCGGCGGCAAAGTGCTGCGCATCGGCAGCCGATCCGCCATTGCCGCAGGCCAGCACCTTGCCGCCGCTGGTAACGCTGGCCAGGATGGCGTGCACCGCTGCCGCGATGGGTTTGGATAACACCTGTGCGGCCTGGTATTTCAGGTCCGCGCTGTCTATGAAGTGCTGTTCAATACGTTGTTCAAGCATGTGCCAATGATAGCGGGTCAAGAATGACACCATGCATGGGCGGGCATCACGTCTGGTTACAAAACCGGACCCAACTTACGAGGCGTCAAACGCCGCGCGCAGCCACTCGATGCTGGCGCCACCGTCCTCGCCCAGCCCGCCCTGCACCAGCACCACATCAAAGCGGCAGGGCGGCAGGCTGGCGAAGCGCATGAGGTAGTGGCGCGCGGCAAAAACAATGCGCTGCTGCTTGACGGCGCTGATGGTTGCACCGGCACCGCCGTGTGATTGGCCGGAGCGCTGGCGCACCTCGACAAACACCAGCGTGCCGTCGGGCGCCCGCAGGATGAGGTCTATCTCGCCGCCACCGCGGCCCGGTGTCCGATAATTGGCCTCCACCAGCTTGAGCCCGGCCTTGAGCAGGTGCCTGAGCGCGACCGACTCGGCGGCGTCGCCCTGACGCTTGGTGGTAAGCTGATTTGGCGCAGCCCCCGGCTGATCCGGCAACAAATCAAGCTGGCCTTGCGGCGCTTTTGCGGACTTTGCAACCTGTTTTCTGGAAAACCACATTGAACGCTTCTTTCGACCTGGCACTGGGCGCAGCTAAAGCCGCTGCCGGCATGCAGCATTATCCGGAAGGAACGCTTTATGTGGTGGCCACGCCAATAGGCAACCTGGCCGACATCAGCCTGCGCGCCCTGCATGTGCTGCACCTGTCCAACGTGATTGCCTGCGAGGACACACGCCATACACAGGGCCTGCTACGCCAGTACGGCATTGAAAAAACCCTGCTGGCGGTGCACGAGCACAACGAGGCGGAAGCCGCCGTCGGTGTGATTGAGCGCCTGCAGCGCGGCGAGCGTGTGGCCTATGTCAGCGACGCCGGCACACCGGCCGTGAGCGACCCGGGCGCGCGGCTGGTGGCGGCCGTGCGCGCCGCAGGCCTGGCCATCATGCCGCTGCCCGGCGCCAGCAGTGTGACGACGGCCCTCAGCGCGGCCGGCATCTCGGGCGACTCCGGTTTTATCTTTGCGGGTTTTCTGCCCAGCAAGGCCGGCGAGCGCGACCAGGCCGTTATAGAGCTGCAGGGCGAGGCCCGCGCGGTGGTGATTCTTGAAGCACCGCACCGCATCGAGGCACTGGCGCAGGCGATGACGCCGCTGGGCGACAGACTGCTCACGATTGGCCGCGAGCTGACCAAGCAGTTTGAAGAAATCGCCACCGTGGCCGCAAGCGCATTCCCGGCCTGGCTGGCCGGCAGCCCGCAGCGCACACGCGGCGAGTTTGCGCTGGTGCTGCACCCTGCAGCGCAGGCACTGCCGCAGGACGATGGCAGCCGTGTCCTGGTGCTTCTGCTGGAGCAACTGCCCTTAAAAACAGCCGTCAAGCTGGCCGCGGACATCACCGGCGCACCGCGCAATGATTTGTACGAAGCCGCGTTGAAGCTGAAAAAGGCCGGCAGCGAATGAACCCCAACGCCGACAAGCTCTGGCCCGGCCCGCGCTGGACGCTTGCGGTGTTGCTGGCCCTGCTGGGCATGCTGGGGCCGTTTTCAATCGACACCTACATCCCGGCGTTTGCCGGCATTGCGCAGTCGCTGAGTGCCACGCCGGTGGAGATGCAGCAGACGCTGTCGGCCTACCTCTTCGGGTTTGCCTTTATGAACCTGTTCCACGGTGCGCTGGCCGACAGCTTTGGCCGCCGGCCCGTGGTGCTGTGGGGCATGGCGGTGTTTGCCCTTGCATCGGCCGGCTGCGCGCTGTCGCAAAGCATTGGGCAACTGGTGTTTTTCCGCGCGCTGCAGGGTTTGTCTACCGGCGCGGGCATTGTTGTCTCACGCGCCGTGATACGCGACATGTTCCCGCCGGCGCAGGCCCAGCAGGTCATGAGCCAGGTCACCATTTACTTTGGCGTGGCGCCCGCGATTGCCCCCATCGTCGGCGGCTGGCTGCTGGTGCATGCCGGCTGGCACAGCATTTTCTGGTTTTTGACCGGCGTGGGCGCCGTGCTGTGGATAGCCAATTACAGGTACCTGCCCGAGACCCTGCATGTCAGCCAACGCCAGCCTTTTGAAGTCAAACACCTGATGCGCGGTTACTGGCAGCTTGGCTCCAGCCCGCGCTTTTTGCTGCTGGCGCTGGCCAGCGGCGTACCTTTTAACGGCATGTTTTTATATGTGCTGGCGGCGCCGGCCTTTCTGGGCGACCACTTGCACCTCGGGCCTACCGAGTTTTTCTGGTTCTTTTTGCTGACCATAGGCGGCATCATGTCGGGTGCCTGGCTGAGCGGGCGGCTGGCCGGCCAGATTGCGCCCAAGCAGCAGATCCGCCATGGTTTTGTGATCATGCTGACGGTCTCGGTGCTCAATCTGGCGGCCAACCTGCTGTTCACGCCGCATGTGTCGTGGGCCTTGATCCCGATTGCCCTGTTTGCATTTGGCTGGGCGCTGATGGTGCCTGTGGTCACCTTGCTGGTACTGGACCTTTACCCCGAGCGGCGCGGCATGGCCTCGTCGCTGCAGGCGGTGATTGGCTCAACCGCCAACGGCATTGTGGCCGGCCTGCTGGCGCCGCTGGTGATGCATTCCACCGTGGGGCTGGCCGCCGTGTCCCTGGGCATGCTGTGTGTCGGTCTGGTCGCCTGGGTTTACCTGCACCAGCGCTGGCCGGAAATCGGGCGGGCGATTGCCAGCCATGATGCGGAATAAAACCCCAAGGCGAGCTCAGTCGTCAAAGCCCTTGCTTTTGATCTCCATGCCCTGGCCGGTGCGCCGCACCACGTTGGCGGGGTCCAGGTAGACCCAGAAAAACATGTCGAACCCGGTGCTGTCGCGCCAGCGGTAAGTCATGATGTCGCCGGTCCACGATGCCACCTGGTCAGTAAAGGCCGGCCGGCCAAACTCGCGCTCGGTGTCTGCGCGCGTCCACTGGCCGGGAACCACACGCGCAAAGTCCGACGGGTTCATGACCTGGCGCACGGCGACCACACGGCCCGTGGCGTCCAGGTCGACCATGACGGCGCTGTGCCCCGAAGGCTGGCGCGAATACTGCAAACGGCTGCCCGACGGCAGCGGCACCTCCCGCGAGGGCTTGCCATAAAGCGCGATCACCTCCTCACGCGAAGCGCCTGGCGGCACCGTCTGGACAGCGCAGCCGACCAGCAGCAGCAAAACTGTTGTGGTGACAGAAAGAAGTGCTTTTTGAAGCATGTCGGGATCCTTGTTGCCTATCCAGTTTACGACTGCCAAACGGCGCCTTGGTTCCGGCAGCGCCGCCAGCCGGCATGCGCTGTGTGACAGAATCGACCTTTAGCCCATGACGCCATGCACGACACCCCTCACCGGCCAGAAGCAACCATGACAGACATGGAGCCGCCCCCGCACACGGACACGCCGCTGGTCCAGGGCAAACCCAACGCGAAATTCATGCTGGCCCACCCGGCGCATTTCATCGCCCTGGGCTTCGGCTCGGGCCTGAGCCCGGTTGCGCCCGGCACCGCCGGCACCCTGTGGGCCTGGCTGGCCTACCTGGTGCTGCAAAGCTGGCTGACGGCGGCGCAGATGGGCTGGCTGATAGGCATATCCACCCTGGTGGGCTGGTGGGCCTGCACCGTGACCGCCAAAAACATGCGCGTAGCCGACCCCGGCAGCATTGTCTGGGACGAGGTTGTGGCCTTCTGGCTGGTGCTCTGGCTCATCATGCCTACCGGCTTTTACGGCCAGCTCGCGGCCTTTGCGCTGTTCCGGTTTTTTGACGCGGTCAAACCAGGCCCCGTGGCATGGGCCGACCAGCACTTCAAGGGTTTTAACGCACGCGGCGGCTTTGGCATTTTGTTTGACGACACCGTCGCGGCGTTTTGCACCCTGCTGGTGATCGCCGTCTGGAGGTTCTGGTGAGCCCTGAAACGCTATCAAAACAGGAGCTGCTTGCGCCCGCCAGCTGGGCGCTAGTAGCCGATTTACTCCAAAAAAACAAATGGTTGCTGGTGACGGCGGAAAGCTGCACCGGCGGCCTGATCGCCGCGGCATGCACCGACCTGGCGGGCTCCAGCAACTGGTTTGAGCGCGGTTTTGTGACTTATTCCAACGCCGCCAAAACCGAAGCGCTGGGCGTGGACGCGGCACTGATTGAAAAAGAAGGCGCGGTCAGCGAAGCCGTGGCACGCGCCATGACCCTGGGCGCGCTCAGCCACTCGCATGCGCAGGTGGCGGTGGCCGTCACCGGCGTCGCCGGCCCGACCGGCGGCAGCCGGCTCAAGCCCGTGGGTACGGTATGGTTTGGTTTTGGCCTGCCCGGCAAAGCGGGTAAGCTGGTCTCGGAGGTCCGGCGCTTTGAAGGCGACCGAGCCGCGGTGCGCGCGGCCACCGTCAGGCACGTTTTGCAACGCCTGATTGAACTGCTGCCGCCGGAAGATTGACGACACCCCTTAAAACAGGAGCCCGCATGCACCCGAACCAGAAGACCCTTGAAAACTTCTACAGCGCATTCGCCCGGCTCGACGCCGACACCATGGCGGCCTGTTATGCGCCCGACGCGCAATTTGACGACGAGGCCTTTTCACTGCGCGGGCACCGCGAAGTCACCGGCATGTGGCGCATGCTTGCCGAGGCCACCAAGGCCAAAGGCGCGGATGTCTGGAAGCTCACCTACAGCGGCATCGAGGCGGACGCCAAAACCGGCAAGGCGCACTGGGAAGCCGACTACCGCTTCAGCGCCACCGGGCGCATGGTGCACAACGTCATTGATGGCGTCTTTGAATTCAACGAGCAGGGCCTGATCACCCGGCACCGCGACAGCTTCAATTTCTGGGCCTGGTCGCGCCAGTCTTTGGGTTTCCCCGGCCTGCTGCTGGGCTGGACACCCATGCTGCACAACAAGGTCCGGGCGCAGGCGGCGTCCAATCTGCAAAAATATCTGGCTTCCCGCACAAACTGAACGAGGTATCAGCATGACCTGGTTTGACGGCTTTGAATCGCGCAGTTTCGAAGTCAACGGCGCATCCATAGAGGCGCGGTTTTCAAAAGTCACGCCCGGTGAGGTGTTGCGCCCGGCCCTGTTGCTGCTGCACGGCTTTCCGCAATCGCATGTGATGTGGCACCGCGTGGCGCAGCACCTGGCAGCGCATTTTTTCCTGGTCATGCCGGACCTGCGCGGCTACGGCGACTCCTCCAAAACCGCCGGCCTGCCGGACCACAGCAATTACAGCAAACGCAATATGGCCCACGACGTGGTGGCGGTGATGGATGCGCTGGGCGTGGACAGCTTCAATGTCTGCGGCCACGACCGCGGCGGGCGCGTGGCGCACCGGCTGGCGCTGGACTATGCCGCGCGTGTGCAAAAACTCTGCGTCATAGACATCGCCCCCACGCTGGACATGTATGACGGCACCAGCATGACGCAGCCCTATATGGAGTTTGCCAGGGCTTATTACCACTGGTTTCATATGCTGCAGCCCGCGCCGCTGCCGGAGATCATGATGGGCGCCAACCACCCCGAGACCGCCAAGGCCTACCTGCACGCCAAGCTGGGTGGCTGGGGCAGCGCCGGGCTGGGGTATATCGAACCGCAGGCGCTGGCCGAATACGAACGCTGCTTTTGCAACGCCGAGGCTCTGCACACCGCCTGCGAGGACTACCGCGCCAGCGCCGGCATAGACCTGATGCATGACCGCGAAAGCCGCGCGCACGGCGACAAGGTGCGCTGCGACATGCTGGTGCTGTGGGGGGAGCGCGGCGTGGTGAAGCGCCTGTTCGACCCGATGGCGCTGTGGCAGGCCCAGTGCAGCGGCCTGGTCACCGGCCAGTCCATGCCGGCGGGCCATTTCATTCCCGAAGAGCAGTCCGAGGCAACCGCCGGGGCGCTACTGAAATTTTTCACCTGAGCCGCTCATGTCCGTCTATAGCGCTGAAGTGTCCTGGACCCTGGGTGACGGGGATTTTCTGGCGAACCGCTACAGCCGCAAGCACCTGCTGCGCTTTGACGGCGGGCTGGAAGTGCCGGGCTCCTCGTCACCGCAGGTAGTGCCGCTGCCGTATTCGGATGCCTATGCGCTGGACCCGGAGGAAGCCTTTGTCGCCTCGCTCTCAAGTTGCCACATGCTGTGGTTTTTATCGATGGCCGCCAAACGCAAGTTCTGCGTTGGCAGCTACCTCGACAAGGCCAGCGGCATCATGGAAAAAAATGCCGAAGGAAAGGTGGCCATGACAGTTGTCACGCTGCGGCCCGAGGTGGCCTTCTCGGGCGAGCGCCAGCCCACGCGCGAAGAGCTGGACCAGTTGCACCACACGGCGCATGAAGCCTGTTTTATCGCCAACTCGGTCAGGACCGATGTGCGCTGCGAGCCGGTTTACGCGTCCTGACTTCGACGGACAACGACCAGGCGTGTGATCAAAACAAACCCTGCGGCGGTCAAGGCCTGATTGGGCTTTAAAAACCCGGGATTTTCGCCTTCGGGAGCGCATGGAAAGCAGTTTGGGGCATTTTTGGAGCACTATTAAGCATGAAAAGTGCTTAAAACCCAGTAGGGATCAGCGCAATCAGCTATACAAACCATAGCAAAAATCAACGCCAGGGGCTGTTCGCGCCTCCGCCGGTTCAGCCCCGCTTGCCCACAATGCGGTGCGCCAGCAGCGCCGCCAAGGCAGGCGCCAGGGCAAAGCTGGCAAACAGCCAGACCGCGGCCGATTGCGCCCCTGCATTGCCGCCCGGCTGCGTCAAGCCGGCCGCGTTGGCCACCAGCCCCGCAATCGCCGCGCCCACCGCCATGCCGTAAAGCTGCACGGTGGTGATGGAGGTCGAAGCCAGGTTTTCCTCACCGGGCCGGGCCAGCGAAAGCACACGCGTCAGCAGGTGCGGCCAGCCGGCACCCACGCCAAAACCCACACCCGCCAGCGCCAGCCCCATGCAGATCGTCTGCAGCACGGGCTCCAGGCGCGCCACCGGCATCAGCAGCGCCAGCGCCATCAATGACAAGCTGCCCACCACCGGGCCCAGTCGCAGCATGCGCGCTGCACTCGCGCCGTGCAGCCCCGAGGACAGCAGCGAAGCCGCGCTCCAGCCACCGGCCATGGCGGCCGTCAGATAACCCGCCGCCAGCGGCGAGAAGCCATGCAGGTGCTGCAGGAAATAGGGCACAAAAATCTCCGTGTCTGTGCCTATCAGCAGCAGCGCCACGCTGGCATAAATCGCGCCCAGCGGCGTGAACAGCGCATAAGCCCCGGTGGGCAGCAGCCGCGCCCTGGCATGACTGTCCACCCGCGCCACCGCCAGGCCCAAGGCCAAGCCGACGACCACCACCGCCACCTGCGCCAATGGCGTGCTGAACAGGCTGGCCATCGCAATGCACAGCGCGGAACTTATCAACAGAACGATCTGGCGCAGCGGCAAGGCGGTTTGCGGCGCGGTGGTGCGGCCTGGCGCATCGGTACGGGCCGGCAGTTGCACCGACACAATCAGCGCCTGCACCAGCGCCACGGGCAGCAGCGCCCAGAAAGCCCAGCGCCAATGGCCCAGTTGCGCAAACACACCGCCGACCGCCGGCCCGCACAGCGTCGCCACGCCCCACATGCCGGACACCAGCGCCACTGCGCGCGGCCACAGCCGGGCATCAAACACATAACGGATCAGCGCATAACTGAAGGCCGCCAGCACACCGCCACCCAGGCCCTGCACCGTGCGGCCGGCCAGCATCCAGGCCATGGTCGGCGCCAGCGCACAACCCATGCTGCCCAGCACAAACAACCCCAGCGCGGCCAGGTATCCGCGGCGCGGCCCCAGCCCTTGCAGCAGGCGTGCCGACAAGGTGGCACCCAGAATCGAAGCCACCACAAACAGGGTGGTGTTCCACGCATACCAGGCCACACCGCCTATGTCCTGCACCACAGAAGGCAGCACCGTGGTCACGATATGCACATTGATCGCATGCAGCGCCACGCCGCCGGTAACCGCCACCGCCCGCCAGGCATTGCGACCCGACAAAAACTCGCCCCAGGAGGCGGTGGGTGAAAGCCGCGCCTGGGGCGGGCTGGCCGGATCGGTGGTGAGAGGCTGGGTCATGACATGGAGGGCAGTGAGAGCTCGCCGGAAGCAGGCAAATACAAAAGCAATTACTTGGATAATATTCGACGCATCAGAATTAAGCAAGTAAACTCTTGCTTAATATGACAACCCGCTCCACCGCCGACCGCATTTTGCAATTGCTCAAAAGCCACGGCCCAAGCTCGACGGCCGAGCTGGCCAGCACCCTGCAGACCACAACGGAAGGCGCGCGCCAGCAGGTCAACAAGCTGGTCGAGGCCGGTCTGGTGCGCGGCACCACTGAAGCACAGGCAACCCACACTGGCGCCGGCCGCCCCGGCCAGGCCTGGGTATTGACGGCAGCTGGCCACGCCCATTTTCCGGACCGCCATGCCGATCTCACGCGTTCGCTAATCGACACGGTGCGTCAGGTCTTTGGCGAAGCCGGCCTGGAACAATTGATAAGCCAGCGCGAAAGCACGACCCGCAGCGCCTACCTGCAGGCCTGTGAGGGCCTGACTGAACTGGAGCCGCGCCTGCGCAAACTCGCCGAGTTGCGCGACGAAGAAGGTTATATGGCGCGGCTAGAACAAGACGGCAGCGACTGGCTATTGATCGAAGACCACTGCCCGATCTGCGCGGCGGCTGAAAGCTGCCAGGGCTTTTGCCGCTCCGAACTGGACATTTTCCGAGAGGTCGCAGGCCCCGGCGGCAACTTGCGCCGCGAAGAACACCTGATCGCCGGCGCGCGCCGCTGCGTTTACCGGATCACGCCGGTTGCTGCACACAAGCCGGAAAAGCCCTAGCCGGCATTGGTCAGTGACCGCTTTCTGGAAGTGGCGGCAGCAAGCCCGTCCGCGAAGCAGGTCCTCCGCGAACGCGGCCGAGGTGATCACTTGCGCATCATCGGGATCTGGAGGTTCGTCGGACGGTTTTGCTCCGTGTCAAAACCACGGCCGTCAATATTGCGGGCGCCCCAGAACAGCATGCCCTGGGCTATGTAGACCAGGTCGTACTCCATGAAGTTTTTGCCCGCGACCAAACCAAAGGGAGCAAACGTTTTGCCGAACACATTTTGTGTCTGGCCAACCTCCCATTTGGCATAGCCCTGCGCGGCAACCTGATTCAGAACATCCGTGAAGCCTTGCAGCAAGGGCGTCACCTCATAGGCTTCGTCGGCCACGAAATCGACCTTTTGTGCGCCAGCCGCGATGGGGTGATCGCCGCGCCAGTATGTGTGGCCCTTGATGACAATCCGCGCCAACGGTACCTTGCCATAGGGATCTGCCGAGTTGACGATAGCAAGCTCGAAACGATCACCCTGCGAGTACCTGAATTCACGCTTCAGGTAGAACGGCTTGAGCGTGCCATCCGGATTTTTAGCCGCGCTGGGGCGAATCTCCGGGGCAAGGCTGATCCAGTCGCCGAGAAGAGATTGCTGGGTTTGTTCAACGGTCATGGCAGTAACTCCTTGAGTGGATGGATGGTTGGATGACGTGGTACCGCAGGCCGCAAGGGCCAAAGAAAAAAACAGGGGAAGAATGGTGTGACGATTAAGTGACATGGTGGAGGCGCCTTTTCAAAGCTATGACAATTGTCATAGCAGCACCAATTATGATGATCATCATAATTTTAAACATGCAGCACGTAAAGGCAACAGGCAAACATGGCAGGCGAGGTACGCGATCAGATGGTGGACGGTGCAATGGCGCTGTTGGGACGGCGTGGGCTGCAGGCGACCTCGTTCTCGGAGGTGTTGGCAGCCACGGGTGCGCCGCGCGGGTCGCTCTACCACCACTTCCCCGGTGGCAAAGACCAGTTGGTCGCTGCTGCGGTAGACCGCGCTGGTGAGGTGTTTGCAGATGCAATGGAGTCCGTCGCCGGACAACCGGCTGAGGCGGTGGTCGCGCGCTTTCTGGCCATCTGGCGTGCCGTGCTCACACGATCGCAATGCGAAGCAGGCTGTGCGGTGCTGGCGGTGACCGTGGCATCCGACTCTGCTGAATTGCTGTCACATGCCACCGCCGTGTTCCGCGCCTGGCGAGAGCGGCTGGAATACCAGCTTCGCCAAGGGGGGCTAGCGGCTGCGCAGGCGAGGGCCTTTGCATTGGTGCTGATTGCATCGGCTGAGGGCGCAGTGGTGCTTAGCCGGGCCGACCAAAGCCTGGAACCGTTCGAGGCTGTGGCGCAGCAGTTGATGGACCAGGTCAGCCGCTTGAAGGCTTGACGCCCGGTCAAGGAAAT
Source organism: Pseudomonadota bacterium (assembly GCA_040388255.1). GTDB lineage: Bacteria > Pseudomonadota > Gammaproteobacteria > Burkholderiales > Burkholderiaceae_C > Polaromonas. The sequence continues at coordinate 12,696 of JAZKCE010000052.1, forward strand.
ACAAGCGAAGCAGCATCTGCACGATCCCGATTTCTTTCCCCCAACCCGTCCTGGCTGGGCTGAGCAGCACAGGAGGGGACGGATTAAAAATTTCAGATGTCCGAAGGCTGCGCAGCAGACAAGTTTCTGAAGTTTCCGTCCACTCCGAGCAGCGCAAGGTGCCCGAGGCGCCGCGCAGGGGCCCAGACTGCGGGTCGCCTTTTGGTATTCGCGTAACTTCGCGTTGCGAAGTGAGCGAATCCCCACTACGTGAACTTTGGGTACTTTCTTTTGGCGAAGCAAAAGCAAAGTGCCTCGCCCGCCGGGGCGAGACCCGGCTTGGTCGAGAAATAAATGACGCTTAAATCAGGGAGGGTCTCGACAGGCTCCTGCGGCAATAATGGTCATGACCTCTCCTTGCTAGCGCGTTGATGCCGTTCTCCGAAAATCTGGGAGCCCTCCGTTAGCCGGAAATCCCTTTCATTCGTTAGTGATCACCATGCATTACAACGCCAGCTACTCTACGCTGCTTGACCTTTTCATTCGGTTGATTCAATCGCAAGCTGGGAAGAAAATTGAATGCGGTGAGGCATGGAGGAATGACGCGCAAACGCTTTCTGTGAAACTGTTCAGACATCTCGTGTCCATGCAGATGCTAGCCACAGGCGCCACCATTGAACAGAACCATGTTCCAGCCGTTTTCTTTGTAGACCACGCATCGGTCAAAGTCGTTGCGCGGGCAGCGCTGGAAACGTATCTCGTCTTTTTTTATCTGTATGGGACCGCCGATCGCGCACTATCCGACTTCAGACACAAGACTTGGCGCCTCGGCGGGCTGGCTGATCGTCAGCTAATTCACACGTCAACCGCTGAAAATCGCGAAACCTTGGTCAGAGAGAAGCAAATAATCTACAGGCTTAAATCTGAAATTGAGGCAACCCCTCAGTTTCAGGCGTACACGCCCAAACAGCGCGCAAAACTACTCGAAGGCGACTGGCGAGTGGGCAACGGGTGGTCGGATCTCGGCGTACAAGCAGGGTTCCACGAGACGTACTTCAAAAACATCTATGGCTATCTCTGTGGCTACTCTCATTCCAGCTATCTCAGCGCACTGCAAGTCGGTCAAGCACAGTCAATTGAAGAACAGCAGATGCTTACGCAGTCGATTCTGGGTATTGGCGTTGTCATCATGGCTCACTTCTCCTTCAGCTACGCCGATGCATTCAGTTCTGCTGGCGAAGTTCTATCAGCCAACACAGAGGCAAAGCAGATTGCAGAGAAATGGCGCTTTGGCCCCAAAGACATGGCTGCAATATATGACCGCTAGCCCTTTACTTACGCGCTCGAATCGCTACAAACTTAGAAGCAATCAGAGCTGATATTCAGGGCTTTTCCTTACCCCGCCCCATGACACTTCTTGTATTTCTTCCCACTACCGCAAGGGCAAAGATCATTGCGCCCAGGTGTGACCTCGGCGCGCACCGTCTCCACCTTGGGCCCCATGGTCTTCCACAATTCCCGCAGGTCATACACCGCCCAGATCGCCTCGCCAAAGGCATTGAGCCGGGCAATGCTGGTGCTGGGCGCGCCCTCTTCGTTCAGGGGTGAGACTTCGGGCGCGGCATCGTCGTCTTCGGTCATGGCGACCACGGCCTCCAGCGCGCCGTCCAGCCATTTGGCGGCGTCCTTGTCGCGCGGCGCGGCCCACTCGTCGGGCCAGCTTTCGACCGCGAACATGAAACCCAACGCCCAGACCTGGGCAAACGCGGGCAGGTCTTCACCCTTGAACCCGGCCTGCTCTTCAGCCGGCATGTCGGCCACCGCGCCGCGTATGTCCATCACCTCGGGGTGGTAGCAGTTGTCGTCTTCCAGAGAGTCGACTTCGGAATCCAGCGCGGTTTCGACTTCCTTCCAGCGCTGCTTCCACAGAGCGAGGAAACGCTCGCGCTGTTCAGGATTGGCGAAAGAGCCGCCCTCAGGGTCGGTCTCTTCGTCGGGGGCCGGCGTGGCCAGCAGCACCGACAGGTATTCGTCCTCGGCAATCGGGCGGCGCGAACAGATCACGGCGGCCATAAAACCTTCACAAAACTCCCACTGCGGCGTTTCGTCGTAACGGGTACGCAGGTCGTCAAGAATGGCGTCCAGTTCGTCGAAAGCCTCGACTTCAAGGAAAGCAGCTGGGGCAGGGGTGGGGGTGGCAAGGGGTTTCATGAGAAAAAGGGGGCTGAGCGCCACAGGGCGCTCTTATGATGCATAAGTGTATCTGCCGCCTACCACCTACTGCGCGCTTCGCAGCCGCTGGCCGGCTGGCCCGGTTTGACCTGTCCAACAAGAAAAGATGCAAAGCCATGTTCCAGCGACTTGATGCCCAATTCCCCGTGCGTTACAGCTTTATGGCGCTTTGTGCGTTTGGCGCCCTGCTGGCGCTGTTCAGCCTGGCTATTTTCGGCGTCGGCTGGCTGGCCCTGATCGCCTGCCTGGCGCTGGTCGGTGTCGGCATCCACGATCTGCGGCAAACGCGCCATGCGGTGCTGCGCAACTACCCAGTGATAGGGCATCTGCGTTTTCTGTTTGAGTTCATACGGCCGGAAATGCGCCAGTACTTTATTGAAAGCGACAGCGAGGCCACGCCGTTTTCGCGGGCCCAGCGTTCGCTGGTCTACCAGCGCGCCAAGGGCGACCCTGACAACCAGCCCTTTGGCACGCATCTGGATGTGGGCGCGCAAGGCTACGAGTGGGTCAACCATTCGATGGCGCCGACCAAACTGCCGACCCACGACTTTCGCATCTGGATAGGCGGCACGCCGGAGCAGCCCTCGCCGTCGGTGGAGCCCTGCACCCAGCCCTACCACGGCAGCGTTTTTAATATTTCAGCGCTGAGCTTTGGTTCACTGTCGGCCAACGCCATCATGGCGCTGAACAAGGGCGCCAAACTCGGCGGCTTTGCGCATGACACGGGGGAAGGCTCGATCTCGGCGCATCACCGCGTGCACGGCGGCGATTTGATCTGGGAGATTGGCTCGGGTTATTTTGGCTGCCGCAACACGGACGGCAGTTTTAGCGAAGAGCGTTTCAGCGCCAACGCGCGCGACCCGCAGGTCAAGCTGATAGAGCTCAAGATGAGCCAGGGCGCCAAGCCTGGTCATGGCGGGATACTGCCCGGGCCCAAGGTCACGGCCGAGATCGCCGCCGCACGCGGTGTGCCGCAGGGCCAGGACTGCATCTCGCCATCCAGCCACAGCGCTTTTTCAACGCCGGTGGAGATGATGCATTTCATCGCCCGCCTGCGCAAACTCTCGGGCGGCAAACCAACCGGCTTCAAGCTCTGCATAGGCCACCCCTGGGAATGGTTTGCAATCGTCAAGGCCATGCTGGAAACCGGCATCACGCCAGACTTCATCGTGGTTGACGGCGCGGAAGGCGGCACCGGCGCGGCACCGGTCGAGTTCAGCGACCACGTCGGCGCGCCGCTGCAGGAAGGCCTGCTGCTGGTGCACAACACGCTGATAGGCGTGAACCTGCGCAATCGCATTTCGGTTGGCGCGGCCGGCAAGGTTGTCAGCGCCTTCGATCTGGTGCGACTGATGGCGCTGGGCGCCGATTGGTGCAATGCCGGGCGCGGTTTCATGATGGCGCTGGGCTGCATACAGGCGCAAAGCTGCCACACCGGCAAATGCCCGACCGGCGTGACCACGCAAGACCCGGTGCGCCAGCAGGCGCTGGTGGTGCCGGACAAGGCCGAGCGTGTGCGCAACTTCCACCGCAGCACCTTGCACGCGCTGCAGGAGCTGGTGCAGGCCGCCGGGCTGACGCATCCGCAGGAAGTCAATGCGCACCACATCGTGCGGCGCCTGACCGACACCGAGGTGCGGCTGCTCAGCAACCTGATCATGCAGGTAGCACCCGGCGCGCTGCTCGGTCCGCTGGCTGCGCAGAACAATGTGTTTCGCTACTACTGGCCGCTGGCGAGTGCGCACAGCTTCCGGGCGTCGACTGTATAAAAAGCGGCTTGGGCCGGCCTAGATCGCCAGCTGGTTAAAGGCCTTGTCGCCGGGCGTCAGGTTCCATGACTTCATCCACTGGTAGGTGAAGGCAAAACGGCTTTCGTCAAACTCGCGGCTGCGCGCGTAGTGGACGAAGTGGTGAAACAGCTCGTGCGGCTCAAGCTGCCCCTTGACCTGTTCCGTCAGGTGGTGTTTGTACTTGCCGAAATCTCGCTGCAGCAAATCAGCTGCCTCGTTGAGCGCGCCGCGGTAGGCGGTGCGCAGGTCGTCATCGACATCCGGCGAAATGACTTCCGCGCCGCGATAGAACACCACGCTCACAATGTGCGCACCTTCCTTCAGCGCCAGGCTGATGTAGGGCTCCATCAGGGCGGCCGCCCGCAGCTTGCCGGACTTGAGCTCGTCATAACGCTCCTGCGGTGCGCCGCGGTGCACCAGCACCACGTCTTCGCGCGGCAGCGAACCGCCCAGGATTTGCAGTGTGGTGTAGTGCGAGCCGGTGCGTTCATTGATGCCTACCGGCACGCCGGCAAGGTCGCGCACTTCCTGTATCTCGCTGTCAAACGACAAAATGGCCTGGGCCGCCACGGCCGGGCGCAGCGCATGCACACGGCTGCCGCGCGTGCTGTTCTCGGAACGGTCCAGCCCGGCCCATTCGCACAGGTTGTAGGCATCGGCGCTGCCGTCTTCATACAGGCTTTCCTTGCGGCGCTCGAAGGGGTCGAACGATGCATGGCTTTCATGGCCGTTGTATTTCTCGACGAACTGCACCTGCAGGCCGTATTTTTCAAACAGGCCTTCCTGTTGCGCCACATAAATCGGCAGGTCAAACACCGGGCCGTTAGGCGACAGGCGGATGGCGGGAAAGGTTTTTTCGGTCATGGATGTCCTTTGTGGAGTTGATGGAGTTGCTTGGGGAAAATCAGTTGGCGGGTGTCACACCGGCCAGGCGGACGGCATCACGCCAGACCGGGATCTCGTTGCGGATTTGCGCCGCGAACTCTTCAGGCGTGCTGGGCGACAGGTCTATGCCCTGCCCGGCGAACCTGGCCTTGAAGGCGGGCTGGGCCAGAACGTCCCGCACCGCCTCGTTGAGTTTTTTCACGATCGCCGGTGGCGTTCCGGCGGGCGCCACCAGCCCGAACCATACCGACGAAACGTAATTGCCGACGCCGGCTTCGGACACGGTAGGCAAGTCCGGCAGGGCCGGGGAACGCTGCGCACCGGTGAAGGCCAGCCCCTTCACGCGCTGGTCGTGGATAAAGGGGAAGGCATGGATGCTGAAAGAAAAATCAACATGGCCACCGGCCACATCGGTCATGAGTTGACCGTTGCCCTTGTAGGGCACGTGGATCAACTTGACACCGGCCTGCTGCGCCAGCCGCTCAATCGACAGGTGCGGCACGGAGCCTATGCCCGGCGTTGCGTAACTTATTTCGCCCGGCCGTTTTTTGGCCAGCGCGAGCAGTTCGCCCAGCGTGTTGACGGGCAGTTTGGGACTGGAGAAAACAAAAAACGGCGACGAGGTCAGGCGCGAGATGGGCGCAAAGTCCCGCGCCGGGTCGTAGGGCAGCTTTGCATAAGCGCTGGGGTTGATGGAAAAAGTCGTGCTGCTGCCGTAAAGCAGGGTGTAGCCGTCGGCCGGCGCCCTGGCGACATGCGCAGCACCTATGCTGGTTGCCGCACCGGGCCGGAAATCGACAATCACCGGCTGCTTGAGGCGCGTGCTGAGGTCTGCGGCCAGCACCCGCAACAACTCGTCGCTGCCGGGCGACCATGGGAAAACAATCTGTATGGGCTTGCTGGGATAGTCGCTTGCGGACTCCGCCTGCGCCGGCAGGCTACCCAGCGCGGCATGTGCAAAGAGCCACGCAAACGCGGTACGTTTCAGAAAAGGGAAAGTGGTCATGAAGTATTCGCTTATCGGGCCAAAAAAAGGCCAGAAGCGAATACTAGAAGTCCCTGCGCCGCTTTACAACGAAGCAATTGTCATGACCACATGACGCGAAACAATCGCTATATCGACATGCGTTTTCGGCCTGAGCCGGCGGCGCGGGCAAGCGCACCACGCTATCAATTACATAGCTGGCTGTACCCGCACACCATGGTCCAGCAGCCTTTTTTTTATTGAAATAACGGCCCTGTCCTTGCTCAGCAGCAAGGCCTTGTGCAGCACCGCGAGGTCTATGAATTTCTGGTCGTCCGCATCGCTGCAGGTGACGGCGGCCTTGGGAGCGACCGCGACGATGCGTGCATGTTTGTCAAAGGCATCGAGCACATCAGCGGCCTGAAGCCCATAAAAAACCAACCGCGGCACGATTTGCGGATAGGCCAGCACACGGGCCAGTTCGTCGCGCATGGGCTGGGTCGCCAGCCAGTCGAGCTGGCCCTCAAGCAGCGATTTTTTCAGCGACTGGGCGGCGCTGTCGTTGAACACAAACACGTCAAGGACGATGTTGGTGTCCAGGACGATGGGTTCAGCCTTCACGTGGCGGCCTGGTGCGGGCAGAGCCGGCCACCATGTCAAAACGGAACAGGCGGCATTCAATCGGGCCGTTCCACATCGGCACGCGGCGCGACTCCTTCAGGCGCATCTTGCCGGGCAGCTTGAGGTCCGGCGTGAGCACGTGGGCGGTCCAGCCAGCGTAGTTTTTCTTCCAGTGCGTTGCCAGTTGCGGGAAGAAATTGGAGGCCTCTTCGCCACTTTCCGTCACGGCCTGCTCGCGCGCCGGATTCGCATTGCGGTCGCGCCGCGTTTCATGGCCCGCTTCGTCCTGGTTGACCGGCTGACCGAACTCGTCGATGTTTTGTCCCTGGAACTGCGAACGACGCTGGGCGCCTTCGGCACCGGATACACCGGCCACACCGGCCACATCAATCCGCTCGCCATACGGCGGGTTCACCAGCATCACGCCGGTTGGCGCGGGCGGCATGCGCTGCAAGGCGTCGCCACCGCGGAACTGCACAGCATTGGCCACGCCCGCGCGTTCTGCATTGCGTTCTGCAAAGTCGACCATGCGAAAGGACACATCGCTGCCGAACACCGGGGCGGTGGGCTCGGTAATCGCGGCCTCGGCCTGGTCCAGCAGGCCTTCCCAGACGTGGGGCTGGAAGGGCAAATATTTCTGGAAGGCAAAACGGCGGTTGATGCCGGGCGCGATGTTGCAGGCGATCTGCGCCGCTTCGATGGCAATCGTGCCGGAGCCGCAGCAGGGGTCGTACAGCGGCACGCCGTCCTTGCAAGCCAGGTCCCAGCCGCTGGCGGCGATCATGGCGGCGGCCAGGGTTTCTTTCAGCGGGGCGTCGCCCTTGTCCTCGCGCCAGCCGCGCTTGAACAGCGGCTCACCCGAAGTGTCTATGTAGATGGTGACGGTCTCGGTGGTCAGGTGCACATAAACGCGCACGTCGGGCCAGCGTGTGTCCACATCGGGCCGCACATCGAACTTGGTGCGAAAGCGGTCGGCAATCGCGTCCTTGATCTTGAGCGCCGCAAAGTTCAGGCTGGTCAGCGGGCTGTGCTGCGCTGTGATCTCGACCTTGAAGGTCTGCTTGGGCGTGAACCAGATTTCCCAGGCGACATTGGCGGCCGCGTTGTACAGGTCCTGCTCGCTGCGGTACTGGTTGTGCTGCAGCTCGATCAGCACGCGCTGCGCCAGGCGGCTGTGCAGGTTGAGCTGCAGCGCGTCGCGCCACGAGCCCTGCAGTTGCACGCCGGCACGCCAGGCTTTGCCATCGATGCCGGTGACACGCTTGACCTCAGTGGCCAGCAAGGCCTCGACGCCGGCGGCGCAGGGTAAAAATAATTGAAGTTGATTCATAAATTATGGGTTGCCCTTGGGGCGTATCAAACCATACTCTTTTCAAATAGGGGCGGCGGGACTGGCTTTGCCAGACCGCAGACGCAGCGGCCCCCTCGGGGCTGGAGCCTGCGGCTCCGAACCTGCTTGAGCAGGTTTGGACAGGCGACAGAAGCGAAGCCTCTGGCGAGCGGCGGCCTGCAAGGTGCAGGGAGCGACACGCAGTGCGCGACCGTGGGGGCCATATTCATAGCGACTTTCGCAGGTTGGCGGGTGCAATGCGCAGGGCTTCGCGGTATTTGGCCACGGTGCGGCGGGCGCATTCAATGCCCTGCTCCTTGAGCATTTCAGAAATCTGGTTGTCGCTGAGCGGCTTTTTGCTGCTCTCGGACGTGACGAACTGCTTGATCAGCGCGCGCACCGCCGTGCTTGATGCGTTGCCGCCGGTCTCGGTGCCCAGGGCGGAGCCAAAAAAGTATTTGAGCTCAAAAGTGCCGAAGGGCGTGCTCATGTATTTGGCCGTCGTCACACGCGAGATGGTGGACTCATGCAGGCCCAGCTCGTCGGCGATCTCGCGCAGCACCAGCGGGCGCATGGCCAGCTCACCGTGCGTGAAAAAGTTCTTTTGCCGCTCGACGATCGCCGTGCTGACGCGCAGTATGGTGTCAAAACGCTGCTGGATGTTCTTAATGAACCAGCGCGCCTCCTGCAGGCGCTGCTGCAGCGCCTGCCCGTTCTGGCCCTTGTGCTGCTTCAGGGCATTGGCATAAATGTCATGCACACGCAGGCGCGGCATGACGTCGCCGTTGAGCGTGACCTTGAAACCCCGGCCCGATTTGACGACGATGACGTCAGGCACGACCAGGTTGCGCTCGACATTCACAAAACGCCGGCCCGGCTTGGGGTCCAGCCGGCCGATGACGGCAATCGCGCCCTTGATGACGGTATCGGGAAAACCGCAGAGCTGCGACAGGCGCTTGACGTCGCGCTTGGCCAGCAGTTCCATGGGCTGTTTGCACATGGCCATGGCGGCGCGGGTCTCGGCGCAGTCCCGGCAGTCGAGCAACTGCAGGCCCAGGCACTCGGCCAGGTTGCGCGCGCCTACACCGGCCGGCTCCATGTGGTGCAGCAGCTTCAGGGCCATGGCGAAATGCTGCTCCAGCTCTTCGGCCTGCTCCAGGTCATCGCCGGCAAGGCCGCTGGCCAGCGAGGCCAGGCTGTCTTCGAGGTAACCGTCATCGTTGAGCGATTCGATCAGGAAATGCAGCGCCGCGCGGTCATCCTCCGACAGGCGCAGGCTGAGCGACTGCCGGTGCAGGTGGTCCTGCAGCGACTCATGGCCGCCTGTCAGGTCGGAGGCTTCAGCATCGCTGTCGTCGGCATTGTTTTTGCGCGGTGGCGCATCGCCGCCCCACTCGCTGTCGTCAGGCGTGGATTCCACGCTGCCGTCACCCTCCCAGCTTTCCTCGAGTTTCGCCTCGGAACTGATTTCAGCCGTGGTTTCGGAGTCATTCTGGCTTGCAGCCGCCGTCTCATGGGCGCTACCAGCTATCGATTCCGTAGCAGACTCGAACTCCTGGTTGTCCTGGCTGACCGGCGTGTTGGTGTGGTCCAGGCCAAACTCTTCACGCGGCGCGGCTTCTTCCGTGACTTCCAGGAAAGGGTTTTCATCGAGCATCTGCTCGACTTCCTGGCTCAGTTCAAGCGTGGAGAGCTGCAGCAGGCGAATCGACTGCTGCAGTTGCGGCGTCAGCGCCAGATGCTGCGAGACACGAAGCGAGAGACCCTGTTTCAAAGGCTCCCCCCCGTTGGATGCTCACTGCGTGTAGCACCCTCCCCCCTGCAGGGGGCGGCGCCTGCGGCCTGGCAAAGCCAGTTCCGCGGCGCCCGCTTGAAAAAACCAACGCACATTGGCGGCTGCAGTCGAAAGGGGGAGGCCATCACATTCGAAAATGCTCACCAAGGTAGACCCGGCGCACATCGGCGTTGTTCACAATCTCGGACGGCGTACCTTTGGCCAGCACATGCCCGTCGCTGATGATGTAGGCGTGGTCGCAAATGCCCAGCGTCTCGCGCACGTTGTGGTCGGTGATCAGCACGCCTATGCCGCGCGACTTCAGGAAACCGATGATGCGCTGGATCTCGATCACGGCAATCGGGTCAATGCCGGCAAACGGCTCGTCCAGCAAGATAAAACGCGGCTGGGTCGCCAGCGCCCGCGCGATCTCAACCCGGCGGCGCTCACCGCCCGACAGGGCCAGCGCCGGCGAGTCGCGCAAATGGTCTACCCGCAGGTCCTTGAGCAAGGCATCCAGGCGCTGTTCGATGTCGGCAGGACCCAGCGGCTTGCCGGCTTCGTCGTGCTGCAGCTCCAGCACGGCACGCACGTTGTCCTGCACGGAGAGCTTGCGGAAAATGGAGGCCTCCTGCGGCAGATAACTCAGGCCCAGGCGCGCACGGCGGTGAATCGGCATGTGTTCCACCGAATTGCCGTCAATCGTGATCTCGCCGGCATCGGCGCGCACCAGGCCGACGATCATGTAAAAGGAGGTGGTCTTGCCTGCGCCGTTGGGCCCCAGCAAACCCACGACCTCACCGCTTTGCACGGCCAGCGACACATCCTTTACCACCTTGCGGCTGCCATAGGACTTTTGCAGGCCGGTGGCGATCAGGCGGCTGGGCGGCTCGCCGGACGGCGCCGCCGCCACATCCACCACAAACTGTTCTGTTGCAGCGTTTGAAGTACGCAGGTCCATGCTGGTCTTAATTTTTCTCGGAGCCCAGCGCGGGGCTGGGGCGCAGGCTGGGGGATGGCCCGGCGGCCGGCGCGGGTGTTGAGCCTTCGGCGGCGGAAGCCTTGTTGCGCGGCGACAGCAGGGCGCGGACACGACCGGTGGGGTTGGTGGCAGAGCGGTTTTGCGCGCCGCCATCGACCGTGAAGACATCCGTGACGTTGTCGTAATTGATCTGGGAGCCGGTGCTTTCATCCGCCAGCACGGCGCCGTTGTAGCGGCGCAGCACGGCGTTGCGTATGAATTTGACGACATCGGGCCGGCTGTCGTATTCGATGCGCTCGGACTCACCTTCAATGAACTCGTCCAGCCCGTCGCGTTTTTTCCGGTAGAAAGCCAGCTTGCCCGGGGCGGCGATCACAATCGCCTTCTGGTAGCCCTCGGGGTCCTGGCTGACGTCAACCCGCTCGCCGCGGATGATGGTCGTGCCTTTGGTGATGACCACGTTGCCGGTAAACACGCTGGTTTGCTTCAGGTCGTCATAACGCAGGGCGTCGGACTCCGCGTTCATGGGTTTGTCCCGATCGGCCTGCTCGGCCACTACCGGGAACACGGCCAGCACAAGAACTGCCGCGGCGACAGCCATTAAATAGGTGGGGTGTTTCATAAAGGCACGAATCTTGCTGCTTGAAGGTTGGATTGATTGTAGCCACCCAAGCCCTGCGAAAGCCGCTTAAGCAGCGCCTGATACCGGGCTTTGATCGAGTAGGGTGAGGGGTTGCCCCCTCAGCCCTCTCACACCACCGCACGTGCG
>JAZKCE010000053.1:0-25116 GCA_040388255.1 Pseudomonadota bacterium
AAGGCAATTACGTCATCAGCCTGGGCAATGTGGTGCGCTGGCTGGCGCAGCAGGCGGAAAACCTCGGCGTCGAAATCTTCCCCGGCTTTGCGGCCGCCGAAGTGCTCTACAACGAAGACGGCTCCGTCAAGGGTGTCGCCACCGGCAACCTCGGCGTCGGCAAGGACGGCCAGCCCACCGACAACTTCCAGCTCGGCATGGAGCTGCATGGTAAATACACCGTGTTTGCCGAGGGCGCGCGTGGCCACCTGGGCCGCCAGCTGATTGCAAAGTTCAAGCTCGACGAAGGCAAGGATCCACAGGCTTACGCACTCGGCGTGAAAGAACTCTGGGAAATCGACCCGGCCAAACACAAACCCGGCCTTGTCATCCACACCGCCGGCTGGCCCATGGACAACAAGACCTATGGCGGCGGTTTCATGTACCACCTCGAAGACAACAAGGTCACACTGGGCCTGGTCACCGGCCTGGACTACAGCAACCCCTACCTCAGCCCGTTCGAGGAAATGCAGCGCTGGAAGACCCACCCGGCAATCCGCCAGTACCTCGAAGGCGGCAAACGCATCAGCTACGGTGCGCGCGCCATCACCGCGGGCGGCGCCCTGAGCCTGCCCAAAACCGTGTTCCCGGGCGGCGCGTTGATCGGCTGCGAAGCCGGTTACCTCAACGCCAGCCGCATCAAGGGCAGCCACGCGGCCCTCAAGAGCGGCATGCTGGCCGCAGACGCCGCCTATGCGGCCGTGACCTCGGGCCGCCAGCACGATGAGCTGGCTGCCTACCCCGAGGCCTATGCAAAAAGCTGGCTCGCCGCGGAGCTGAACCAGTCGCGCAACTTCAAGGCCTGGTTCAAGAAGGGCCTGTATGTGGGCTCCTTCATGACCGGGATCGAGCAGTGGCTGTTGCCAAAGCTGGGCATCAAGAGCCCGCCGTGGACGATTCACCGCGACAAGCCGGACTACGCCATGCTCAAGCCGGCGGCCGAGTGCACACCCATCGTCTATCCCAAGCCCGACAACAAGATCACCTTTGACCGCCTGAGCTCGGTGTTTGTCTCCAACACCAATCACGAAGAGCAGCAGCCCGCGCACCTGACATTAAAAGATGCCAGCGTGCCGGTCAACGTCAACCTGGCCAGATTCGCCGGCCCGGAGAGCCGCTACTGCCCGGCAGGCGTGTACGAATTTGTGAAGAACGAAGACAACAGCGACCGCCTGCAGATCAATGCGCAGAACTGCGTGCACTGCAAGACCTGCGACATCAAGGACCCGACGCAAAACATCGTCTGGGTCACGCCAGAAGGTGGCGGCGGGCCCAACTACAGCGGCATGTAGGCGCCTGGCGCGCCGGGGCATCCGGATACACCGGATGGCCCTAACCTAACGTTAGCCCGCCTGACAACCGTCACGGCTTTGCGCTATAAAGGGGCACACCCCCCAACAGGAACAAGCCTGTGCGCATGGCTAAGTTGTATCAACGCAAATGGCTCCTGATCCGGCTTCCGGTCGTTGCGCTGGCCATGGCTGTGGCCGCCTGCCTGTGGCTGCTGGTCTTCCCCATGCCGCCCTCGCGGCTGAGCATCACCACCGCCGCCACCGACGGCGCCTACTACCGTCACGCGCAACGCTACGCTGAACGTTTTGCCGCGCATGGCATCACGCTGGAAGTCCTGCCGTCCGAAGGATCGCAGCAAAACCAGGACCGCCTGCGCCAGGCGGTGGCGCCCGCTGACCTGGCCTTCATGCAGGGCGGTTTTGGTTACCTCGGCACCTCGCTGGAACGGCGCGACCGCGCCCGCATAGAAACGCTGGCCAATGTAGACGCCGAAGCGGTCTGGATATTCACGCGCAACCGCGAGATCGATTCCCTCAACCAGCTGCAGGGCCTGCGTGTGGCGGTAGGACCGGAAGGCAGCGGCAGCCGCAAGGTCGCACTCAAGCTGCTGGAACAGGCCAGGATAGAGATGAAAGACCTGACGCTGTCAAAACTCACGGGCAGCGCCGCCGTCCAGGCCATGCGACAAAACCAGATGGATGTGGTGCTGATGGTTGCATCGCCGGAATCCTTCGCGGTCCAGAACATGCTGCGCCTGCCCGGCATACAGCTGGCCAACCTGCGCAAGTCCGCCGCCATCACGGAACGCAATCCCTACCTGGAGTCGCGCCTGCTGGCGCAGGGCACGCTGGACACCCGGCTGCCGCCACGCGACATCACGCTGCTGACCACATCGGCCAGCCTGGTCGCGCGCGAAGGCCTGCACCCCGCGCTCAAAAGGCTGGCCATCGCGGTCGCCATGGACGTCCATACGGGTGGCGGGCTGTTTAACCGCGCGGGCGACTTCCCGTCGCTGCGGCGTATCGATTTCCCGACAGCGCCGCAGGCGCGCGATACGCTGGTCCACGGCCTGCCGCTGCTGGAGCGGGTGTTGCCGTTTTGGTGGGCGCAGGTCACGGAGCGCATCCTGCTGATCGTCCTGCCCGTGACATTGATGGCCCTCTGGCTGATGCGACTGATTCCAGCCTACCTGCGCTGGGTGCTGGAAAGCCGCGTCAACCGCTGGTATGGCGAGCTCAAGTTCATTGAAAACGACCTGAACCAGCCTTCGCTGTCGGGGCTGGACCTCACGCGCTTTTTGCTGCGCCTCAACGGCATAGACAGGACCCTGATGGCCTTTGCCTGCCCCAGGGACCTGATGGCGCGCTGCTACACGCTGCACCAGCACATAGAGTTTGTGCGCCAGCGGCTCTACCGGATGCGCGGACGATGAAACTGCTGCTGCTTTATCGTCGGCGCTGGTGGCTGTTTTACCTGCCGGTCCTTCTCTGCACGGCGGCGGCGCTGTGGTGGTCTTCCACCCGGTGGCTGGTGCTGCCGCCCGCCAAAGCTGTCATTGCCGCCGGCTCGCCGCAGGGCAGCTATTCGCGCCTGGCGCAGCGTTATGCCGAGCAGTTGGAGCGCATAGGCGTGAATGTAGAGATTGTTTACTCCGACGCCCAAAAGGGCTCGCTGGAACAATTGATGGATGCACGCAATGCCGCGAGCATTGGTTTTGCGCACGGCATCTACGCAAACGCACGCACCCCGGTGCAAGCCCTGGCGGTTGTGGGCCAGGAGCCGGTCTGGGTTTTTTCAGGCGGCCCTGCATCACTGGCGCAAGCCAAGGGCGCACGGGTGGCGGCAGGCGCTTCATCCTCGTCCTCCTTCATGGCGGCAAAAATCATGCTGGAGCATGCCGGCGTGCACCCCGCCGATGTGCGCTTCGACCCGGCCGTCGGTGTGGCCGCGGCAGAGGCGCTGATAGACGGCAGGATCGACATGGTGATCCTGGCCGCCGGGGAAGATTCGCAGGCCGTGCAGTTGCTCATGCGGCAAGGCAGTATCCAGTTGCTCGGGACAGAGCATGCGGGCGCGCTTGTTGCGCAGGAACCGCACCTGCAGGCGCTGCTGCTGCCCCAGGGCGCCATTGAGCTGCGCGGCGACATCCCGCCGCGTGACCTGACACTGATGAGCCTGCAAACCCATCTGCTGGTCCGGCCCGAGGTTCACCCGGCCCTGCAACGGGCCTTGCTGGATGCCGCCGTCGCCATCCATGAAGTTCCCAGCTTTCTCCAGCGCCACGGCCAGTTCCCCAGCTTCAGGGGCAGCGACTTCCCCCTGTCGCCCACAGCCAGGGCCTACAGCCTGGGCGCCCGGCCCTGGATGGAAACCCTGCTGCCCTATGGCACCGCGCAGCAGGTGGAGCTGCTGCTGTATGCCGTCATCCCCATCCTGGCCATCGCGCTGGTGTTGCTCGCCTGGATTCCCCGGCTGTTTGACTGGCGCATCAGCGCAGCGCTCAACCATTTTTATGGCGACGTGAAATTTCTTGAAACCGAAATGGACAGCGTCGTGACCGAGCAACCGATGGCACTCAGGCGGCTTCTCGAACGCCTCGACAACATCGAACGCCAGGTGGTGGCACTGGACCTGCCGGACGAATTTTCAGAACGCTGGTACACCCTGCGCGAGCATCTTGCGGCGGCGCAGGACCGCCTGCTGAAATTGCGCTCGCGCTGATTTTCCTCTTCAAAACAAATCCAGAGAGACCGTCCCGCATGCATATTGTCATCACCGGTGGCGCCGGATTTCTGGGCGCCAGGCTTGCGCGCGAACTGCTGGCGCGGGGCCGCTTGTCGCGGGCGGGCAGTGCGCCGCAAACCATACAAAGCATCACACTTGTGGACCGCGTGGCACCGCCCACAGACCTGGCGGCGGACAGCCGTATCCGCTCCATGACAGGTGATTTGAATGACATTTTTTAATTGGCGAAAACCCGCGCATGCCGGCCTGCATGCTGACGTAATAATAGGTCTGCTTACGATCACGGGTAGCGTTCCCAAAATTGATGATCCCGGCATACCTACAACACCTTAGGAGACAACATGAAGCTTTCGAAATTGCTTGTCGGCATGACCCTGGCCATGGGCTTGCTGGTCTCGGCAGGCGCACAGACGACCATGCGGATCAGCATCTCCACCGCACAGAACTCCCACCAGGGCGTGGCGATTGACACTTTCGCAAAAGAAGTGGAAAAACGCACGGCGGGCCGCTACAAGGTCCAGACCTTCTACAACGGTGCACTGGGCGGCGAACGCGAGTCCATCGAGGCTGTGCAACTGGGCACGCAGGAACTGGCTTTTTCATCTACCGGCCCGATTCCCAACTTTGTGCCCGAAACCAAGATTCTCGATGTGCCCTTCCTGTTTCGCGACAAGGCGCATGCACGCGCAGTGCTTGACGGCCCCATCGGCCAGGAGATGCTCAAGAAGTTCGATGCCAAGGGTTTCAAGGCGCTGGCCTGGGCTGAAAACGGTTTTCGCCACATGACCAACAGCAAGCGCGATGTCCGCCTGCCCGAGGACCTGAAAGGCCTGAAGATGCGCACCATGGAGAACCCGGTACACATTGCGGCCTACAAGGGCCTGGGCATCATCACCACGCCCATGGCATTTCCGGAAGTGTTCACCGCGCTGCAGCAGGGCACGGTAGACGGCCAGGAAAATCCGCTGTCGGTCATCATGTCCGCCAAGTTTGACCAGGTGCAAAAACACCTGTCACTGACCGGCCACGTTTATTCACCCTGCATTTTTGTGATGAACAAAGCCGCCTTTGACAAGCTCAGCGCCGTCGACAAAACCGCTTTTGTCGATGCCGCCAAGGAAGCCACCAAGGCCAACCGCGCCCGCGTGGACCAGGACGATGCCAGCGGCGTGGCGGAACTGCGTGCCAAGGGCATGACCGTTATCGACAACGTCGACAAGTCCAAATTCGTGGCCATGCTGGCGCCGGTCAATGCCGATTTTGAAAAGCAGTTTGGCAAAGCCAATATTGACGCCATCCGCAACTACAAATAAGCCGTTGCAGATTTGATCTTGCTACAAATTTTGTAGCTGCTTGCGCCCGCAGTCCGGTGACTGGCGGGCGCTTTCATTGTCAAAACCTTTAAAAACAAGGCATGACCCGGTACCCGCCATGAAACAAGCCTTCCTCAAGTTCGAACACTGGACCACCGGTTTTTCCATGCTGGTGGCCTGCCTGATGCTGGTCATTGCATCAACGCTGGGCATGTTCCAGATCGTGACCCGCTTTGTGCTGGAGCAACCCGCGGAATGGAGCGAAATATTGATCCGCCTGAGCCTGATCTGGATGGTCTTCATGGGTATTCCCATGGCTTTCCGCCAGGGCGCCATGGTGAGCGTGGACGTGCTCTACCGCTGGAGCCCGCCCAAAATGCGGCGCCTGCTGGACTGGCTGGTCTGCCTGGCGGCCCTGGCGCTGGTTGCCGTCATCATCTGGTGGGGCTGGGACTATTCGTTGCGCGGGCGCGTGCAGTCCATGGCCGGCCTGGAGTCCGTTTCCATGTTCTGGGGTTATGTGGCCATGCCGGTAGGCGGCATGTTCTGCGTGATCGGCCTGATCGGCAACCTGATGGATCCCCAGCGCAATGAACTGGAGACAGCCCAGTGACCCTGCAGGCATTCGCACAAAAAACAAGACAACAGCTACGGAGAACGTGAGATGACTGCAGTAATGATCTCAACCATGGTGCTGTGCTTTGCGCTCACCGTATCCGTGGCCGTTTCCATAGGCCTGGCTTCGGTGCTGGGCATCCATGCAGCCGATGCCAACATGCTGATTTCCGTCAAGGAAATGTTTTCCGCCATCAACAAGTTCCCGCTCGCCGCGATCCCGTTTTTCATCCTGGCCGGCAACCTGATGGAAACCGGCGGCATTTCGCGCCGGCTGGTCGAGTTTGCAAAAAGCATCGTTGGCGGCATACAGGGCGGGCTGCCCATGACCTGTGTGCTGACCTGCATGATTTTTGCAGCGGTGTCGGGCTCGTCGGTCGCCACCACTTTTGCCATCGGCGCCATCCTGATTCCGGCGCTCATCAAACACGGCTACCCGACAGCCTATGCCGCCGCCCTGCAGGCCACCAGCGCGGAGCTGGGCGTGATCATCCCGCCATCGATCCCCATGATCCTCTACGGCGTCAGCGCCGAGGTCTCGATTGGCGAACTCTTCATTGCCGGCTTTGGCCCCGGCCTGCTGATTGGCCTCGCGCTGATGCTGTTTGTGCACCTGTACTGCCGCTGGAAAGGCTGGGGCAAACACGATGGCGATGGCCGCCTGAGCTTTGGCAAGGCCACCCTACAGGCCGGCTGGGCGCTGCTGATGCCGGTGATCATCCTGGGCGGCATTTACGGCGGTATTTTCACGCCCACCGAAGCCTCGGCCGTGGCGGTGTTTTATGCGCTTGTCGTTGGTATCGTGATCTACCGGGAAATCAAACTCCAGGACCTCTACGCCATCCTGCGCAAGTCGGTGTTGTCCAGCGCCGTGATCATGTTCATCATCGCCAACGCCGGGTTGTTTGCCTTCCTGATCACCCGGGCCGGCGTGCCTGACGCCATCGGCCACTGGCTGCAAGCCGTGCTGCAATCGCCGGCCCTGTTTTTGCTGGGTGTGAACGCGGCGCTGTTTGTGATCGGCATGTTTATCGAAACCAGCGCGGCCATCATCGTGCTGGCGCCCATACTGGCGCCCGTGGCCGTGCATTTCGGCATTGACCCGGTGCATTTCGGGCTGATCATGGTGGTCAACCTGGCCCTGGGGATGATCACGCCGCCCTTCGGCGTGAACCTGTTCGCGGCCTGTACGGTAGCCAAAATCTCGCTGGACCGCATCGTCACGCACCTCGTGCCCTTTGTGCTGGTCATTCTGGCCTGCCTGATGGTGGTGACTTATGTGCCGCAGCTGTCGCTGGCATTGCGTGACCTGGTGTATGCAAAATAGTCAAGCCCTCACCCGCTTCCGTTACACTTGCCGGGTCAGGAGAGAGTTCTCCCCGGGAGAGCCGCCGAAGGCGCATGTCGCACCCTTTATGGTGTACTGAACGCTCAGGCAAAAGGACTGGCAACCGCTCCCGGCGCACTGCGCCGGAGGCGTTCCCTACTGGAGAGAGGCCATTTTTGTGGTGGCCCACCGAAGGAGCAAACCCGCATCGCCGGGTGAATCTCTCAGGTAAAGTGGACAGCAGGGGCAGCCCATGGCTTGACGGCCATGGAAACATGTTTGCCCCCCGGAGAACCCCACTTGTCCAATCCTGCCCCCGCTTCCCCAGAAAGCCTTCTCAAAACGCCGCTGCATGGCCTGCACCTGGAGCTGGGCGCGCGTATGGTGCCGTTTGCCGGCTATTCCATGCCTGTGCAATACCCTGCGGGCCTGATGGCCGAGCACCTGCACACACGCAAGGCCGCCGGACTGTTTGACGTATCCCACATGGGCCAGTTGCGCCTGGTCGGGCCCGATGCGGCCGCCGCCCTCGAAACCCTGATCCCCGTTGATGTCGTGGACCTGCCCGCCGGCAAACAACGCTATGGCCTGCTGCTCAATGACGAAGGCGGCATCATCGACGACCTGATGTTTTTCAATCGCGATTACGCGAACGGCGGCGATTTGTTCGTGATCGTCAATGGCGCCTGCAAGGCCGGTGATATTGCGCACATCCAGCAAAAAATCGGCAGCCGCTGCGAGGTCATTCCCATGCCCGAAATGGCGCTGCTGGCCTTGCAGGGGCCGCAGGCCGTGACCGCATTGCAACGCCTGGCGCCCGGTGTCGAAAAACTGGTATTCATGAGCGGCGGCCGTTTTAGCGTCGCGGGTTGCGACTGTTTCCTCACGCGCAGCGGCTACACGGGTGAAGACGGTTTTGAGATTTCCGTGCCGGCCGGCCAGGCCGATGCCCTGGCGCGCGCCCTGCTCGCCCAGCCCGAAGTCAAACCCATAGGCCTGGGCGCACGCAATTCGCTGCGGCTGGAAGCCGGCCTGTGCCTCTACGGCAATGACATCGACACCAACACCACACCGGTCGAAGCCAACCTCAACTGGGCGATCCAGAAAGTCCGGCGTAGCGGCGGCGCGCGGGCCGGCGGTTTTCCGGGTGCGGCCAAAATTCTTGCGCAACTCTCGGAGCCGGCCACACTCGGCAAAAAACGCGTGGGCCTGGTCGCGCTGGAGCGCATCCCCGTGCGGGAGCACACCGCACTGCACAGCCTGGACGGCGCGCCTGTCGGTGAAGTCACCAGCGGCCTGCTCGGCCCCAGCATCAACCAGCCCGTGGCCATGGGCTATGTGAGCCCGGAGTTTGCAACCATCGGTACACGGCTAAATGCCATGGTGCGCGGCAAGCCCGTGCCCATGGAGGTCAGTGCCATGCCTTTTGTTGCCACCCGCTATTACCGCGGCTAGAGACGTATCCACGTTGCTGGCCTTTACCCTTTACCCTCTATCCTTGCCCCTGATTTTTTCACTCACCCACAGGAGAACCTCATGACCGTCAAATACACCGAAGACCACGAATGGCTCAAGATTGAAGGCGATACCGCAACCGTAGGCATCACCGTCCATGCGCAAGATGCCCTGGGCGATGTGGTGTTTGTTGACCTGCCCGCCGTCGGCACCACACTGGCTCAGAAAGAAACCGCCGGCGTGGTCGAGTCCGTCAAGGCCGCTGCCGATGTCTACATGCCGGTCAGCGGCGAAGTGATAGAAGTCAACGAAGCCCTGCGCGACGACCCCTCGCTGGCCAACAGCGACCCATTGGGCGCCGGCTGGTTCTTCAAGGTCAAGCTGTCCGACGTATCCCAACTGGATGCCCTGATGGACGAGACAAGCTACACAAACTTCTCGGCGAATGCCTGAACAAATACAAATACCCTGAACCTAGGACCGCGACATGCTGATGCAATCCGCCAAGCCGCTCGGCGAGCTTGAGAACCCCTCCGAATTCCTGGCGCGCCACATCGGCATTGATGAGCAGGACGAAGTACACATGCTCGGCGTGGTCGGTTCGGCTTCGCGCCGCGAACTGATTGACGGGATTGTTCCGCGTTCGATCGCGCGCAAAAGCGCCATGGCCATCCCGCCGCCGGTGACCGAAGCCGCGGCGCTCAAGCAGCTCAAGGCGATCGCATCAAAAAACCAGGTCTTTAAAAGTTTTATCGGCCAGGGTTATTACGGCACCTACACGCCGGGCGTGATCCTGCGCAACGTCCTTGAAAACCCGGCCTGGTACACCGCCTACACGCCTTACCAGGCCGAGATTTCGCAGGGCCGCATGGAGGCGCTGATCAACTTCCAGACCATGGTCTGCGACCTGACTGGCTTGGCCGTTGCCAACGCCTCCATGCTGGACGAGGCCACCGCCGCGGCCGAAGCTATGACCCTGGCCAGGCGCAGCGTGAAAAGCAAAAGCAATGTCTTCATCGTTGCGGGCGACTGCCACCCGCAGACGATTGAAGTGATACAGACACGCGCCAAACCGCTGGGCATTGAAATCAAGGTCAGCACGGCGGCCGCGACCCTGCCGCAGCTGATGGCCGAGGGCAATTACTTCGGCGTGCTGGCGCAATACCCGGCCACCACCGGCAGCATCCATGACCTGCGCCCGCTGGCCGGCCAGGCGCATGTTGATGGCGCGGCCCTGTGCGTGGCCGCCGACCTGCTGGCGCTGACCCTGCTCACGCCGCCCGGCGAATGGGATGCCGACATTGTGCTGGGCAACACCCAGCGTTTTGGCATGCCCATGGGCAACGGCGGCCCGCACGCCGCTTACCTGGCCTGCCGCGACGAGTTCAAGCGCTCCCTGCCCGGCCGCCTGGTCGGTGTGAGTGTGGACGTGCATGGCAACCCGACCTACCGCCTGGCGCTGCAAACCCGCGAGCAGCACATACGCCGCGAAAAAGCCACGTCCAACATCTGCACCGCCCAGGTGCTGCCGGCGGTGATTGCCAGCATGTATGCGGTCTACCACGGTCCGCAGGGCTTGAAGCGCATCGCCGAACGGGTAGCCACCTATACCGCCATCTTTGTGCGCGGCCTGCAGGAGCTCGGCTACGAGATTACCAACACCGGTGCATTCGATTCGGTCACCGTCAAAACCGGCGACGCTACTGATTTGATAGCTGGACGCGCCCGCAGCGCGGGGGCCAACCTGCGATTTCGCTTAAAGAATCACCTGGGCGTGTCGCTCGACGAGACCACCAGCCGCAGTGATATTGAATTGCTCTGGTCCTTTTTTGCCGCAGACGGCCAGACGCTTCCCGTCGTCAGCGCCTTCGAAAAGGGCCTCGAATCACTGATCCCCGCGGACCTGCGCCGCAGCAGTCCCTTCCTGGCCCATCCGGTGTTCAACACCCACCACTCCGAAACCGGCATGCTGCGCTACATACGCATGCTCAGCGACAAGGACCTGGCGCTGGACCGCAGCATGATCCCGCTGGGCTCCTGCACCATGAAACTCAACGCCACCAGCGAGATGATTCCCATCACCTGGCCCGAGTTTGCCAACATCCACCCGTTTGCGCCCGCAGAACAGTTGCTGGGCTATGCAGAGCTCGACCAGCAACTATGCGACTGGCTGTGCCAGGCCACGGGTTACACCGGCATCAGCCTGCAGCCCAATGCCGGCTCGCAGGGCGAATACGCCGGCCTGCTGGTCATCAAGGCCTTCCACGAAGCGCAAGGCCAGGGCCACCGCAACATCTGCCTGATCCCCTCATCGGCCCACGGCACCAACCCGGCCAGCGCGCAAATGGTGGGCATGACGGTGGTCGTCACGGCCTGCGATGCGCAAGGTAATGTGGACATGGCCGACCTGAAAGCCAAATGCGAACAGCACAGTGCCAACCTGGCCTGCGTGATGATCACCTATCCCAGCACGCACGGCGTGTTTGAAACCCATGTGAAAGAGCTGTGCCAGATGGTGCATGTGCACGGCGGGCGTGTCTATGTCGATGGCGCCAACATGAACGCGCTGGTCGGCGTGGCCGCGCCGGGTGAGTTCGGCGGCGATGTGAGCCACCTGAACCTGCACAAGACCTTTTGCATTCCGCACGGCGGCGGTGGCCCGGGCGTGGGCCCGGTGTGTGTGGTCGCCGACCTGGTGCCCTACCTGCCCGGCCATGCGACGGCGGGCATCCCCGTCAACGGTGTCGGCGCCATCTCGGCGGCGCCCCTGGGCAATGCTGCGGTGCTGCCCATCAGCTGGATGTATTGCCGCATGATGGGACCAGAAGGACTGCAGCGGGCCACCGAAGTCGCCATCCTGAGCGCCAACTACATCAGCGCGCGCCTGAAGGACCACTACCCCACGCTTTATGCGAGTGAAAACGGCCATGTCGCGCACGAGTGCATCCTGGACCTGCGCCCGCTGAAAGAAACCAGCGGCGTCACCGCCGAAGACGTGGCCAAGCGCCTGATTGACTACGGCTTTCATGCACCGACGCTGAGCTTCCCGGTGGCCGGCACGCTGATGGTGGAGCCCACTGAGAGCGAAACGCTGGACGAGCTGGACCGCTTTATAGACGCCATGATCGCCATCCGCCAGGAAATCCGCCGCATCGAAAAAGGCGAGTGGCCGCAGGACGACAACCCGCTCAAGGCAGCACCGCACACGGCGGTCAGCCTGCTCAAGGGCGAATGGAACCATGCCTATACTCGCGATGTAGGCGCAGCCATACTCAGCAAGACCCAGCACGCCAAATACTGGCCGCCGGTGGGCCGCGTGGACAACGTCTATGGCGACCGTAACCTGTTTTGCAGCTGTGTTCCCTTAAGCGACTACGCCTGAGATCAGGGCTGAGCTGCGATGGCGTCCTTTCCTCCGGTTCGCTCGGTCGAGCGTGCCATAGAGCTCCTGCAGTGCCTGAACCGCCAGCCCATCTCCACCCTTGACCTGCTGCACCGGCAAACCGGCCTGCCCAAGCCCTCGCTGGTGCGGCTGCTGCAAACGCTGGTTGCCAGGGGCCTGGTGAACCACGCGCCACAGCATGGGGCGTATTACCTGACCTCGGCGGTGCATACGCTGTCCTGCGGCTACCACAGCGAGCCGCGCATCATAGAAGCGGCCGCGCCGGTCGCGGATGCGTTTACCGCCAGCTTCAAATGGCCGGTCGCCGTGGCCGTGTTTGACACCGACGCCGTGGTCGTGCGTTACAGCACCATCGCCCAGTCGCCGCTGTCGCTGCTGCATTCCACCATCAACATGCGCCTGTCGCTGGTGAGCCGCGCGCTGGGCCGGGCTTACCTGGCTTTTTGCCCGCCGGATGAACAGGAAATCATTCTCGGCCTGCTGACGCAATCAACGGACCCGGAAGACGAACCTGCCAGGGACCCGCAAGCGGTGATGGCCACACTGGAAGAAGTACGCGAGCACGGTTATGCGGTGCGCAATCCGGCCGTGCGCCCAGTCTCCAACACGCTGGCCTTGCCCATCTTCGAGAATGGCCGTGTGGTGGCTTCGTTCGGGCTGACCTGGTTTTCATCGGCACTGTCGCAGAAGGACGCCATCGGCACGCTCTACCCCGCCATGAAGGACGCCGCCGACAAGATCAGCGCCCGCCTGACGGCGCTGGACGGCAACAGCAAACAACCAGCCATGGAAACCGCGCGTACCGCATCGCGGAAAAAATCCGCAACGCAAAAACGCGTCCCGCGTCAGACCGGCTGAGCCGCCGGCAGCGGCATGGGGTAGTCGGCCGCGTTGCAAACCATGCCCGGCTTGCTGGAGAAATCCATGCGCGGCGGTGCAAAAATATCGATCAGCGCCGAACCGCCGTCATTGACATTGCGGCTGGTATGTATCACCTTGGGCGGAATCACCAGCAACGACGGACTACCCATCTCGATATGCTCGTCCTCTTTCCAGGTGGTCATGTCCGCTGTCCATGGGTAGCGCATGTGGTGTACCCAGTCACCGGAGATCGCCAGCGAACCCTGCTCAAAGTCGGTATGCGAGTGCGGGCTGAGCTTGTGCACATCACGCGCCACCTGGCGCGCAGTCATGATGTTGATCATCAGGTTGCTGCTGCGGAAGATGCGCATATTGCTGTCGGCCTTGGTGTGTTCGTCCAACAGGTAATTGCGCAGCTTGAACCCACCTACCGGGTCGGGCCAGGCTTGCAGCGGGGCCACCTCGGGTGCGCCTGCCGCATAGAGTTCTGCATTGCCGGCCGCGCTTGCCAGGTCTGATGCTTTTGCTGAAAAAACCCGCACGACCTGGCCTGCGCCGGACAGCCTGACACGGCTGGCACCGGGCGGCACAATCGTCAGGCTGTCGGCTTTGGCCTCAATCCGCTCCTTGCCGGCCTCGATCACTGCAGCGGTGTCCACCAGGTACACCATGTATTCATCGGGGTTGTCATCGCGGGAAAGTTCCGCGCCAGCGCTTGCCTGGGTCACCGCCACCACAAAATTGGCACCGCGCGTGATCCATGTGCTGGCGCCGGGCGCCACCTGCTGCGCGGCGCTTGCATAGTGGCGCGCCTGCGTGGCCATGCTTGTCTGCTTGCTCATCAAATAGCTCCTGATAAAAGATTCTCTGTAGTCATGCTGCGGGATGCGCACTCGCGTCGGCGGACTGGCGCAGCAGCGACTGGTCCGAACCGAAGACAAACCAGTTCACGCCTTTGGCTGCATAGGCATCGCGCTCGGCAAGGCTTGCGGTGAAAACCCCGGCCAGCTTGCCGGCCTTCAACGCCACCTCAATGCAGCGATCCGTCGCACTGGAAACATCCGGGTGTTTGGAGTCTTCCAGCCCCATGGCCAGCGCAAGGTCGGCGCGCCCAATAAACAGGCCATCCACACCTGGAACGGCCGCAATGCCGGCCGCAGCCGCCACGGCCTCGGGGCCTTCGATCTGGCAGATCACCAACGCCTGGTCGCCGGCCGTCAAGGCCTGTTTCATGCCCAGCGTGCCGTAGCCCGCAAAACGCGGCGAGCCCGAAAAACCGCGCTGGCCGCCGCGGAACTTCGCGTGGCTCACCACGGCCTCGGCATCGGCCACGCTGTCCACATGCGGCACAAGCAAACCGGCCGCGCCCATGTCCAGTACTGACAATATCGTGGCGGGGTTCTTGTCCGGAATGCGTACCAGCAGCGGCAGGCCGGCGGCCCGGCCGGCAAGCATCATGAGGTCAAGGACCGCGCGGTCCAGCGGCGCGTGTTCGGCATCAACGACGGCGAAGTCCATGCGGCTGGTGCCCAGCACCTCCACAACGTGCGGGGAAGCTGTCTTGATAAATGTCCCGACCTGGTAGCGGCCGGGCTGGCGGAGCAGTGTTCTTGGAGTTGTCAAAGCGGACTTGCAGGTTTTATTTTTCGGTTGGCGGGGTTTGCAGGACGGGACGCAAAAAGATCTCCCCCAGCGCGGCGTAATACGGACCGCCCAAACGGGCAACAGGCTGCATCTTCACGCTGTCAACATGCCTGCCGTCATAGACCTCGCTGGACAGGTGAAAAGCCACGACCTCGCCTATGTACAAGGTGTTGAGCCGGCCCAGGCGAACCACCTGGCTCAATTTGCATTCCATCTGCACCGGCGACATCGCGATGCGCGGCGGCTTTACCAGTTGGCTGGGCAACAGCTCTATGCCCAAGGCCTGGGCTTCGCTCGCGTCAGGCGCGAACTCGGCGGAGGTCTTGTGCATGGTTTCCATGTTGCCGACAGTCGCCACATTGACCACAAACTCGCGGCCCTGCTCGATGTTGCGGGCCGTGTCTTTTAGCGCGCCGCTGCGTGAGCCGATATTCACCGCCAGCATGGGCGGGCTGTGGGCCACGTAGTTGTATGAACTGAAGGGCGCGGCGTTGACGATGCCCGCCTCGCTGACGCTGGTGATCCAGGCGATAGGTCGTGGCACAACAATGCCGCACAGCAGCCGGTAAGCGGTTGCCGTGTCCATGGAGGACGCGTCCAGGGTAGTGAATTCGTGCGACATGTACAGGTGATCTTTTCGGATGCTCAGGCCTTGATGCCGCCTTTCACGAACACGCTTTTGCCCGTGTCGTGAAATACCGCGCTTTTTTCCTCGGCGCTTAGTACCACTGCCGAATCGAGGAAACGCTGCACCATCTCCTTGTAGGTGCCCGACGAGGTGCCTATGTCTGAGCCCCACATGAGGTGGTCGGCGCCAAACATGTCCACCGCACGACGCAGAACCTTCTCCGCCGGAATGTTCTCTTCGCGGCAGATGTCCAGGTTGATGGAGGTGAACTTGAAAAAGATGTTCTTCTCGCCCGACAGGGTCTGGTAACGCTCGTCCAGCCCGAAGTGATCGCCCTCCTGCATTTCAGGTTCCAGCAGGTGGTCCAGCACGATGCGCACGTCCGGGTAGGTCCTGGCCAGCTCGATGATGGCCGGAACGGACGGGCCACCACCACCTTCAGACAGCACTTCCAGGTCCATGACCAAGCCGAACTCCTGGGCCACATCCCAGGTCTTCAGCGCCTGCGGTGAATTCAGCCAGGGCATGCTGCCGTCGGGTTTGCGCCCGCCAAACAGGCGCACGCCGGCCAGCCCGTTGTTCCTGATGTATTGCCGCACCAGCGCTGGCGTGCCCTCGTCCTCGGCGTCCAGGATCACCACGGCGCTGAACAGCTCGGGGTACTTGTCCGAAGAGTCCAGGATGTAGCTGTTGTCGTAGCGGTAGATCATGCGTTTTTGCACGGCCACGATGCCATCGACGTTTTCATCCTTCATCCATTGCAGCATGCGCAAGGCGTCGGGCACTTCGTTGACAGGGTTGGGGCCATGGTGGCCGCCCGGCTTGCCTATCACGCCAGGGTGGCGATATGGCGCATCCTTGGCGCGCTGCATGGGGTTGCGCGGATAACGCGACTGGTCGTCGGCCACCAGATGGGCATGCGAGTCAAAAAGAAGGGGACGGGTCGTGTTGTTGTTTGCTGTCATTGTTTATTCCTGGCTACAGGTGTGGATGTGTGTGGATCTGCACACGTTTAATCGAGCGAAATCCTGGCGGCCTCCACCACCTTTTTCCATTTGGCGGCTTCGGCGTTCATCAGCTTGCCCAGCAGTTCCGGGCCGCCGTTGGCTTCCACCATGCCGAACTGCGCCAGCTTGGCCTTGCCCTCGGCAGAGTTGGTGTAACGATTGACTTCCTGGTTGAGTTTTGCAATCACCGGCCTGGCCATGCCGGCCGGGCCGACGATGGCAAACCAGACCGTGGCTTCCAGGTCAACACCCTGCTCCAGCGCGGTGGGTACGTTGGGCAAGCCGGGGAAGCGTTTTTTCGACGTCACCGCAAGGCCACGCAATTTGCCGCCCTGGATGTTAGGGATAAAGGTGCTGACGGGCGCCGAGATGGCCTGGATGGAGCCGCCCAGCAGGTCCGTCATGGCCGGCGTGTCGCCCTTGTAGGGTATGCCTTGCGGGCTTGTGCCGGTGCTGGTCTTGAAAGACTCCAGCGTCAGGTGCCCTATGGTGCCGTTGCCCGGGTGGCCGACCGAATAGCTGTTCGGGTTGGCCTTGGCCAGGGCCACAAACTCCTTGAGGTTTTGCGCCTTGACGGACGGGTTGGTGACAAGCACCATGGGAATCTCCCCCACCAGTGCAATCGGGCTCAAGTCCTTTTGCGCATCGAAGGGCATGCTCTTGTAAAGCGACTTGTTGTTCGCCAGCGGGCCCGAGGTGGACAGGCCTATGGTGTAGCCGTCCGGCGCGGCCTTGGCCACCGCATCGGTGCCTATATTGCCGGCCGCGCCGGCGCGGTTGTCAACGATGAACTGCTGGCCAAGCGCCGTGCTCAGGTGCTGGGCCAGCTGACGCGCGACGATGTCGGTGCTGCCGCCTGCCGGGAATGGCACGATGAGGCGCACCGGCTTGCTGGGCCAGTCCTGTGCAAACGCGGCGGTTTGCGACAGCAACAAGGCGCCGGCTGCGGCGATGGCGGCTTTCAGGAATTGATGACGTTTCATGGTGTCTCCGTTTGGTTGATGTTTCGCTGTTGCTTGAGTTCGCTCAGGATGCCGGGCAGGCGGCTTTCGGCCTGCTTGCGCAGGCTGTCGTAAATGCTGTTGCCATGCGCATCAATGGCCACCGTCGCCGGCCCCAGGTTTTTGACCCGCAAGGTCGTGAGCCGGAACTGGGAGATGTATTCATTCCAGTGCGTGGACACGACCTGCTCTATCGATTCGGACAATATCGGCACACCGCCACCGAGGAATGACAGGAAGGCACACCCGGCCTGCTGCATGGCTGCCACGCTGGCCATGTCCAGCCCGCCCTTGCCGCCCACCAGGCGCAAGCCGAGCAAACGAATCAGGTCCGGCATATAGGGGTTGTAGCGGGTGCTGGTGCTGGGGTTCATGTACAGGGCCTCGGGCGCAGCGCCGCTGTCATCACCATCGCGGATGTAGGAACTCAGGTGAAAAAAAGCGCCGCCGCGCAAGTCCAGCGGCAGCTCATGGCCGGCCTGCAGTTCGCTGACCATGCGCTTGTGCGTAGGCAGGCCTATACTGATCGTGATATCGCCGCTCAGCATGACCATGTCACCGACGGCCAGCTCGCGCACGGCGTCCGCGTCCAGCGGCAGTTGCAGATAGTGGGTCTTGCTCATTCAAACCACTCCACGCTGCCGTCGTTGCGGATACGCGCACCGGTGCGGCGGTTGATCCAGCAGTTCAGGGCGACTGCCACGGGCATGAAACCGTGGCTGGCCGCGTAATCGATATGCACGGCCATCGCGGTGGTGTCTCCGCCTGTGCCCATGGGGCCGAAGCCCATGCTGTTGATGGCCTTGAGCAAACGCTGCTCCATCGCGGCAAGAATCGGCTCGGGATTGGTCTGGCCGAAAGGCCGCAATATCTGCTGCTTGGCCATGCGCGCCGCATAGTCAAAGGTACCGCCTATGCCGACGCCAACAACAATCGGCGGGCACGGTTGCGAGCCGGCCTTCATCACGACCTCAAGGATATAAGTCTCTATGTCCTCCAGGCTGGGATAGACAAAGGTTTCCAGTGCTTCCCAGCGGCCACTGCCCATGGCCTTGGGTGCGCAGATGACTTCCAGGTAATCGGCATCATCGATGACGTCGAAGGTCATGAGCGGCATGTCCTTGCCCGTGTGGCCGCGCTGGTGTGTCAGCGGATTGGTCACCATCTTGAGGATGGGCGGATTGATATTGGCAGCCAGGTCGGCCAGGCCGTCAACAATGGCCTGCCGCACCGCGCCTTCAAAGCGCACCTGCGCGCCTATCTTGATCGAATACACCGGAATGCCGACATCGGTGCAGATCAGGTGGTCCTGCTTCTCCGCCGCATCGGCGCTCTTGAGCATGATGGTGAGCGTCTTGCGGGCCGTGTCCGAACTGTCCTGCGTTTGCGCTTGGCGCAAAACTGCCTTGGTGTCTTCCGGGATTTTCTTGAGTGAGCGCTCATACAGGGTGGCAGTCACCTTCCTGATCAATTCACTGCTGATGGTCATGTCGCGGGCCGGTAGTGGGTGCAAAAATCATGGCCCCGAGGATGCAATGACGCGGCCCATTGCACAAGTGAATATTTCCCACTTTTCGTTCTGCGAAATGTTGGGGAGATACCTGTTCCGGTGAACCGGCCGCCCCCGGCCCGGCGCCCATGCCGCCGGCAGCGGTTCAGGTCAAGGTCAAGGGGCGGCGTTAAGCACCGCCAGCAAGGCATCGTTAAAGGCCTGGGCCTGCTCAAACTGCACCCAGTGCCCGGCCGCTTCGATAAAGGTCAAGCCCCTGAAATCACCAGTCTGCTGCAGGGCCGGACCAAGCAAGTCCGTCCGCCCGCGGTAAAGCGCATCTTCACGCCCGTAGATGGCATACAGCGGGCACTGCAGGCCGGGCAGCAAGTGCGCCAGCGCATCCGTGCGCGCCAGCCGGCGGCCGGGCATGCGGTCGCGCAGCACGTTGGCGACATGCAGGCCCAAAGCCAGGTCATTGATGGCCGCCGGGTTGTGGAGCATCAATGCGGCCAGGTTGCCGCGGTGCACCGCATTTCGCTGCTCCGGGTCTGCCAGATGCCGCCAACCGTCGAGATGCACGGGCTGCTCCGGCTTGATGCCCAATCCGGGCGCCCCCACCAGCACCAGTCGGGCCACCCGCGCCGGAAACTGCGTGGCCAGAAACCCGGCGACCATGCCGCCAAAGGAAAACCCCACAACATCACAGGCGCGACCGGCCAGCAGCAACTGCAGCCCTTGCTCCATGCATTCAGGCATTGCATCAGCGTCCCGGCCTTGCCCGGGGCGCGCGGAATCGCCAAAACCTGGCAGGTCCGGTACATACACCCGGCGCCCGGACGCAACAAGCGCGGGAATATTGCGCAGCCAGTGTGTCCAGCTGCCGCTGCCGCCGTGAAACAGCAGCAGTGGCGCAAGCGCATCGTTGGGCACTTCAGGGATCCAGGCATGCCAGACCATGGCGCCGCTCCCGCAGGGCGTTTCATGGCGGGCAGCAGCTGCCGCAAGGGCTTGCGGCAGCTGCTGGAGTTGTTCGGATATTTGGGGGGTTGGTGCAGGACTCATACAGCAGTTATACCGTCCCCGCTCGCGGTGGCTGTGAGCGCCCTGCCGGACAAGGGTTTACACCCCTGCCCCCACGCAGCCGGGGCGGCGCTTTTAAACTGTCCTGACCATGATTCCTTTTTCAGTTCTTGACCTGTCGCCCATAGTCCGGGGCAACACCGCCGCCGATGCGTTTCGCAACACCCTGGCACTGGCCCAGCAGGCTGAAAAACTGGGCTACCAGCGCTTCTGGCTGGCCGAACACCACAACAACCCGGGCATTGCCAGCGCGGCCACGGCCGTGGTGATAGGCCATGTGGCGGGCGGCACCACAACGATACGCGTAGGCTCGGGCGGCGTGATGCTGCCCAACCATTCGCCGCTGGTGATTGCCGAGCAGTTCGGCACATTGGCCTCGCTTTACCCGGACCGCATCGACCTGGGCCTGGGCCGGGCGCCAGGCACCGACCAGCTGACCGCCCGTGCCCTGCGGCGCGACCACCAGAACAACGCCGAAACTTTTCCGCAGGATGTCGAGGAGCTGCGGACTTATTTCAATGACGTGCTGCCCGGCCAAAGGATTCGCGCGGTGCCGGGCGCCGGCCTCAAGGTGCCGCTCTGGCTGCTGGGCTCCAGCCTGTTCGGCGCGCAACTGGCCGCCATGCTGGGCCTGCCCTTTGCCTTTGCCTCGCATTTCGCGCCCGACATGCTGATGCAGGCGCTGGACATTTACCGCCAGCGTTTTCAGCCTTCAGCGCAATTGCAAAAGCCCTACGCCATGGTGCTGGCCAATGTGGTGGCGGCTGAAACCGACGAGGCCGCGCGCTACCAGTTGACGTCCGTGCAGCAGGCCATGACCAATCTGCTGCGCGGCACGCCCGGCCCCATGCCGGCGCCGATTGACGATATCGAAGCCTACTGGTCGCCCGCCGAAAAAGCCGGCGCCCAGCGCATGCTGCGGTATGCAATTGCAGGTTCGGCCGCCACCGTGGAAGCCGGGCTGCGCGGTTTTATTGCCGACACCGGGGCCGACGAGCTGATGCTCACGGCGCACATCTACGATCCGGCGATTGCCCGACGTTCACTGGAGATCGTGGCGCAGGTGCGGGACAAGCTCTAAGCCGACAATTGCTGCAGCCACTGCATGGCCTGCGCCAGTTCATCGGGCGTGATCTCGTGGGCGTTTGCAAACTCGGCATAGCGCAGCGTGAGCGGCAGATGTTGAACCTGCTCGCGAATCGCATGCGCATGGGCCAGCGGCAGCACCTGATCGCGCGTTCCTGCACTGACCCACAGCTGCTTGTCCTTCAATTGCCCGGCCGGCGCCATCAGCGGCAACACCTCCGCCAACAGCCGGCTGTGCAGCACCATGGCGCCTTGCACAAGCTGCGGCTGCGTCAGCAACAGCGACAAGGCCATGATGCCGCCCTGGCTGAAACCGCCCAGCACCACCCGCTCCGGCGGCACGCCGAGTTGCTGCGATAAGGCGGATACCGTCTCGGCGATCAGCTGGCGGCTGGCCGCTTCCTGCTCCTGGTTGATGACGCGCTGGCCCTGCGGCGTGACGCCAAACTGAAACCACGCATACGAGCCCTGCCCCAGCACATTCGGCGCGCGCAGGCTGACGACATGAAAATTGGCCGGCACCGATGGCGCCAGACCGAACAGGTCTTGTTCATTGCTGCCCACGCCGTGCATGAGCACCAGCAGCCAGGGATTGACGCTTCCCGGGGCCGCCGCACGCTTCAAAAATGATAGCTGCTTGCGCCCGTCAGTATTGGGCTGTGTATTGTTTTGATTCATAAAATTCCCTTTTTAATGAGGTTTCAGGCAGCTTGCGCCAGCGCAAACGAATCCATGGCGAGAATGCCGTACATCACCTCGCGGCTCAGGTAGTCGGCCTGCACGGCGTCTTCGTCGCCCCAGCCAGCGGCCCCCAGCGCAAAAAACAGCGGCAGAAAATGGTCTTCACTCGGGTGCGCCCGTTGCGCATGCGGCGCCTGGCGGCGATAGTCGAGCAAGGCGGCCTTGTCGCCGCGTGCAATCGCGGCTTCCACCCAGCGGCTGAACTCCAGCACATAGGGCGCAGGCTCGCGCGCGCCGCCAAAAAACTCGCGCAGGTTGTGCGTCATGCTGCCCGAGCCGACGACCAGCACGCCGCGCGACCGCAGGCTGCCGAGCGCACGGCCCATGGCCAGCACCTGGGCCGGACCCGCGTCCACCGGCAAGGCGACCTGCACCACCGGCACATTGGCCTGCGGAAACAGATGCATCAGCGGCACCCAGGCGCCATGGTCCAGCGGGCGTTCGGGGTCACTGTCTGCCGCCATGCCGGCATCCTTGAGCAAGCCCAGCACCTCGGCCGCCAGTGCCGGGCTGCCGGCAGCCGGGTATTGCAGTTCATAGAGCTCGGCCGGAAAACCGCCAAAGTCGTGCAAAGTGGCCGGTGCCGGATTGCTCATCACCGCAGGCGCGCGCGCCATCCAGTGCGGCGACATGATGACGATGCCGCGCAGGCCGTTTTCAGGCCGCTGCAGAAGATCTTCGCCCCAGCGGGTAAGGGCCGGACCGGTGCTGCCGGCTTCAATCGCAAACAGCGGCGCGCCGTGGGAAATGTATAAAACAGGAAGTGGGCTTGCAATCATGGGCTACTTTCTTTGCAGGGTAATGCGCCTACTGTAGTTGTCCATGAATAAAAGATAAAGAATTGCAACATTGACTTATTGTCTTTTATTGATTGACAATAACCCCCCGTCCTTTCAAAAAGACTGCCAAACCATGGACCAACTCCGCCAGATACAGGCTTTTGTCGCCGTGGTGCAAAGCGGCAGCTTTGTCAAAGCCGCCGACAAGCTGGGTACATCCAAGGCCGTGGTCTCGCGCCTTGTGCTTGAGCTGGAGGCCCAGCTGGACACGCGGCTGCTGAACCGCACCACGCGCCGGCAGTCGCTGACCGAAGCCGGCACCGACTACTTTGAGCGTTGCCGCAAGGTCCTGGACGACCTGGCCGAGGCCAACCTGGCCGCCAGCGCCGGCACTGCGCGGCCGGTGGGGCGCCTGCGAATCAACGCACCGGTGAGTTTTGGCAACCTGTGCCTGGCGCCCTTGTGGGGCGTTTTTTTGCAGCGCCACCCCGATGTAACGCTGGACGTCACCCTGTCCGACCGCGTGGTGGACCTGGTGGACGAAGGCTACGACCTGGCCATCCGCATTGCCCGTCTGCCGGATTCCAGCCTGGTGTCGCGCCAGCTTGCCAGCACCCGCGTGGTGCTGTGCGCCTCACCCGCCTACCTGGAGCGCCAGCCTGCGCTGAGCCGCATTGAAGACCTGGCCGCGCATCCGGTGATTGCCTACAGCTACTGGTCGGGCGGCGATGCCTGGGCCTTTGAGGGGCCGGACGGCCCGGTTGAAGTGGTGACGCAGGCCCGCTTGCGCAGCAACTCGGGCGACACCTGCCTGGCCGCCGCCCTGACGGGCCAAGGCCTGATCCTGCAGCCCGACTTCATCGTCGGGCCCGACCTGAAAGCCGGCCGGCTGCTGGAGGTTTTGCCGCAGTACCGCGCGCCTACGCTCGCCATTCATGCGGTGTACCCGAGCCGGCAGCACCTCTCCGTCAAGGTGCGGCGCATGGTGGAATACCTGGCTGAGGCGTTTAACAAGCCCGGCTGGGATTAAGGCTTCCGGTCAGGGCATGCGTTCGATGCGCAATGCGGCACGGATGATCCGGAAGTGGAATTAGACTGTGCCAATGCTGATCATCCCCTCCCTGAGCCGCAAACAAACCCTGCTGCTTGTTGTCGCCATCGTCGGCTCCCTGGCTGTCGTGCTGTCCATGCTTTCGCGCTCCATGCTGCCGGCGCCGCCGCGCAAGATAGAGATGACAACCGGCGCGGTGGACGGCGCAGCGCATCAGTTTGCGCTGCGCTACCAGGCCTACCTCAAGGCCAACGGCGTCACGCTGGAGCTCAAACCCTCGACCGGCGCCGTGCAAAACCTGGAGCGACTCAGCGCCGGCACGCCCGTCGGTTTTGTGCAGGGCGGGCTGGGCATACTGGCACTGGACCCGGAGGAAACCGACAGCGACACGGATTTGCGTTCGCTGGGGGTGATCGGCTATGAACCGGTATGGATGTTTGCCTCCCCAACACTGGCAAAAACGCTGGCCAGGGGGCTGGGGCCGCTGGCCGGCAAGCAGGTCGCGATTGGCGCCGAGGGCAGCGGCACACGCAAGGTGGCTCTGGAGCTGTTGCAAAACTACGGCGTCACCAGCGCCAACGCCACCCTCAGCCCCGACGGCGGGCTGGTGGCCGCCAATGCGCTGCTGGCCGGCAAGCTTGACGCGCTCATCCTCATAGGCGCACCGCAAACACCGGCGGTGCAGTTGCTGCTGGGCAAGCAGGATCAGGTGTACCTGGTGTCCATAGAACACGCCGAGGGGCTGACGCGGCGGCTGCCCTACCTGTCGCTGGTCAGCCTGAAGGCCGGCTCCATAGACCCGGCGCAGGACAGGCCGCGCCAGGACATCACGCTGCTCACCACCACCGCCAACCTGGTGATCCGGCAGGATGTGCACCCGGCCCTGGCCTACCTGCTGCTGGAGGCCGCGCGCGACGTTCACAAAGGCGCCACGCTGCTGAACAAACCCGGCATGTTCCCGAACGGCAATGCCACCGACTTCCCGCTGGCGGACGAAGCCGCGCGCTACTACAGGGACGGCCGGTCCTTTTTCCAGCGCTACCTGCCCTACTGGGCGGCCAACGCGCTGCAGCGCCTGTTGCTGGTGCTGGTGCCGCTGGTAGCGATTGCCATCCCCATCTTCAGGGTCGTGCCCAGGCTGTTCGAGTTCAAGGAGAAAAACCGGCTTTACCGGCGCTACGGCCTGCTGCTGGAGATGGAGCGCGACATCACCTCGCGCCGCCTGAGCCCCGACGAAATCGCCAGCGCCATCGCCAGGCTGGACAAGATAGAGCAGGAGGTCAGCCACATGAAGTTTTCGCTGGATTTTTCAGACCGGGTCTACACCTTGCGCCAGCATGTGGACTATGTACGCCGGCAGCTGCATGCCGAGCATGGTGCGGCGGATGCCAGGCCACCTTTGGCATAAAATTTTTACTATTATTTTGATAGCTGGCTGCACACGCCCTGCCTTGGTCGCAGCCACTTTTAAGGTTCTCTTCCGTTTCGGGTGGCGCGCCACGAGTAAGGAAATTGTGTTGACATCCAAGTTCAAAGGAGAAACACAAATGCAAGAA
>JAZKCE010000054.1:0-18259 GCA_040388255.1 Pseudomonadota bacterium
TCGTTGCCATCAACAAGGATGAAGAGGCGCCCATCTTCTCTGTGGCTGACTATGGCCTGGTGGCGGACCTGTTTACTGCTGTGCCTGAGCTGGTGGCAGCGCTTTAGAAATTTGAAATAGATGTCATTGCGGGCTTGACCCGCAATCCATGTGCGTTTGCCGCCGTGGATCCCGGATCAAGTCCGGGATGACACAACAAACCGGAGACAAGACATGAGTTACAAAGCCCCCCTCAAAGACATGCTGTTTGACATACAGCACCTGGCCAACATAGACCAGGTTGCGCAAATCCCCGGTTTTGAAGAGGCGGGCTTTGATACGGCGCATGCGGTGCTTGAAGAGTGCGCCAAGTTCAACGAAGGCGTGCTGTCACCGCTGAACCGGGACGGCGACATCAACCCCTCAAGCCTGAAGGCCGGTGTTGTCACGACCACGCCTGGCTTCAAGGAAGCCTTCAAGCAATACGTTGAAGGCGGCTGGCAGGGCCTGCAGCATCCGGCGGATTTTGGCGGTCAGGGCCTGCCCAAGACCATAGGCGCTGCCTGCGGTGAAATGCTCAACTCAGCCAACATGAGTTTTGCCCTGTGCCCGCTGCTGAGCGACGGCGCGATCGAGGCCTTGCTGACGGCCGGTTCCGATGAGCTCAAGGCGGTCTACCTTGAAAAACTGGTGAGCGGTCAATGGACCGGCACCATGAACCTGACCGAGCCGCAGGCCGGCTCAGACCTGGCCATGGTGCGTTCCAGGGCCGAGCCGCAGGCCGATGGCACTTACAAGGTGTTTGGCACCAAGATTTTCATCACCTACGGTGAGCACGACATGGCCGAAAACATCGTCCATCTGGTGCTGGCCCGCGTGAGTGGCGCGCCCGAGGGCGTCAAGGGCATCAGCCTGTTTGTCGTGCCCAAGTTCATGGTCGGCAAGGACGGTGCGCTGGGTGCGCGCAACGACGTGCATTGCGTCAGCATTGAACACAAGATGGGCATCAAGGCATCGCCGACCGCCGTGCTGCAATACGGTGACAACGGCGGCGCCGTCGGTTACATCGTTGGTGAAGAAAACCGCGGTCTTGAATACATGTTCATCATGATGAACTCGGCGCGTTTCGCCGTGGGCGTGCAGGGCATCGCGATTGCTGAAATGGCCTACCAGAAGGCCGTGACTTTTGCCAAGGATCGCGTGCAAAGCCGACCGGTCGATGGTTCCATCAAGGCCAGCGCGCCCATCATTCACCACCCCGACGTCAAGCGCATGCTGATGACCATGCGCGCTTATACCGAAGGCTGCCGCGGCATGGCTTCGGTGGCGGCGGCGGCTTACGACGCTTGCCATCACCACCCCGACGCCGAGGTGCGCAAGCAAAACCAGGCCTTCTATGAATTCATGGTGCCGCTGGTCAAAGGCTACAGCACCGAGATGAGCCTGGAAGTCACCTCGCTGGGCGTGCAGGTGCACGGCGGCATGGGCTTTATTGAAGAAACCGGTGCGGCGCAGTACTACCGCGACGCGAAAATCCTGACCATTTACGAAGGCACCACGGCCATCCAGGCGAATGACCTGATTGGCCGCAAGACCTCGCGTGATGGCGGGCAGACCGCCAAGGCGATTGCCGGGCAGATCCAGGCGACGGAGGCCGAGCTGACCAAGCAGGGCAGTGCCGATGCGGTTGCCGTGGCGAAACGCCTGAAGGCTGCGCGTGAAGCTTTTGTCGATGTGGTTGACTTTGTCGCCGGCAACACCAAAGCCAGTCCGAACGCCGTTTTTGCCGGCAGCGTGCCTTACCTGATGCTGGCCGGCAATGTGGTGGCTGGCTGGCAGATGGCGCGTGCCCTGCTGGTGGCGCAGGAGCAACTGGCCAAGGGTGTTGATGCTGGCTTCATGAAAGCCAAGATCACCACCGCCCGCTTTTACGCCGACCACCTGCTGACCAAGGCCCCGGGCATGCGCGACAGCATTGTCGAAGGTGCGGACTGCGTGACGGCGCTGGCGCTCGAAGCATTTTGAGGTCACTATAAATTTCATAGCTGGCTGCGCCTGCTGCATGCGGGCTGCAGCCTGAATTTGTATAAAAAATACAAACCCCGTTCGATTTTTGACGAAAGACACCATGTCCAGACTCCCCGCACCGCTGAACAAGCTGCCCTTGCCCATCATTGGCTCGCCGCTGTTCATCATCAGCAATCCCAAGCTCGTGATAGCGCAATGCAAGGCCGGTGTGGTGGGTGCCATGCCCGCGCTCAATGCCCGGCCGGCGGAGCAACTCGAGGAGTGGCTGATCGAAATCACCGAGGCGCTCGCGGCCTACAACAAGGCCAATCCCGACAAGCCCGCGGCGCCGTTTGCCATCAACCAGATCGTGCACAAGTCCAACGACAGGCTGGAGCACGACATGGCCCTGTGCGTGAAGTACAAGGTGCCCATCATCATTACCAGCCTGGGCGCGCGCGAAGACATCAACGCCGCCGCGCACAGCTACGGTGGTGTGGTGTTGCACGACATCATCAACAACAAGTTCGCCCGCAAGGCGATTGAAAAGGGCGCCGACGGCCTGATCGTGGTGGCAGCAGGCGCGGGCGGCCATGCGGGCGTCAAAAGCCCGTTTGCACTGATACAGGAAATCCGCCAGTGGTTTGACGGCCCGATCGCGCTGTCCGGCGCCATCTCGACCGGCGGTGCCGTGCTCGCCGCGCAGGCCATGGGCGCCGACTTTGCCTACATCGGCTCGGCCTTCATCGCCACCGACGAAGCGCGCGCTGCGGATGCCTACAAGCAGGCGATTGTTGACGGCAGTTCCGACGACATCGTCTACAGCAACCTCTTCACGGGTGTGCACGGCAACTACCTGGCGCCGTCGATTCGCGCCGCCGGCATGGACCCCGAGAACCTGCCCGAAAGCGACCCGAGCAAGATGAACTTTGGCGGCGACAAGTCCAAGGCCTGGAAAGACATCTGGGGCTGCGGCCAGGGCATTGGCGGGGTGAACAAGGTGCAAAGCGCCGCGGCCTTTGTGGCCCAGCTCCAGCGCGAGTACCAGGAAGCGCGCCAGCGGCTGGCGCTGTAATAAGCCCTGCGCAGGCTGTTTCACGCCATTCATGAGCCAGCCAGACAGACGCTTGCCCGGTGTTGACGCGCTCAAGGCCATGGCCTGCGTCCTGATTGTCTGGCACCACCTGGCTTTTTACGGGCCCATGTCGGATGTGGTGTACGTCACCGCGCCGGGACTGATCGACTGGCTGTATGACTATGGCCGCATGGCGGTCCAGGTGTTTCTGGTGCTGGGCGGTTTTCTCGCGGCCGCATCGCTGGCGCCGCAAGGCACGGCCAGCTTCACGCAACCGGGCCGGCTGGTTTTTCGCCGCTACCGGCGGCTGGTGCTGCCTTACATGGTTGCGCTGGCCGCGAGTGTGCTGGTGACCGCGCTGGTGCGCCCCTGGTTTGACAACCCGTCCGTGTCCGATGCGCCCACCTTGTGGCAGCTTCTTTCCCATGTGTTGCTGTTGCAGGATGTGCTCGGCCAGGAGGCTCTGTCGGCGGGCGTCTGGTACGTGGCCATCGACATGCAGCTGTTTGTGCTCAGCGTGCTGATCTTCAGCGTGCAGCGCATGCTGGCTCGCCGTTGGCTGGCAATACCCGCCCGTTTTGGTGTCGGATTGGTGCTGCTGCTCGCCGTGTTGTCCCTGTTTGTTTTTAACCGCCAGGCCGGTCTGGACATGACAGGCCTGTATTTCTTTGGCTCCTATGCGCTGGGCATGCTGGCTTTCTGGGCATCCAATGCCAGGCGTGGCGGTCTGTGGCTGCTGCTTATCGCCGTACTCGGTGTAACCGCCCTGGCCCTGGATTTCAGGGGGCGGATTGCTGTGGCGCTGGTGGTGGCGCTTGGACTGGTCTGGCTGCAAAAGAACGCAGGGGCCGGTCCGGTGCGCTGGCTGCAAAGCCGGCCCTGGCTGGCACGGCTGGGTCAGATGTCGTATTCGGTGTTCCTGGTTCACTTCCCGGTGTGTCTGCTCATCAACGCGCTGGCCAGCCGTTTCTGGCCAACCGGGGTGCTGGCCAATGCGCTGGGCATGCTGGCGGCTTTTGGGCTGTCCCTGCTGGCGGGCTGGGCGCTGTACCGGGGGGTGGAGTCGCGGCGCGCGCCTTCGCAGTTCTTGCCCCGGTCGGGCCTGATGTCACCCTGACCAGGGCTCCAGCCCCGGATTTTTGATAAAAAGTGCCTCCGATCGGCCAGGAATGGGTACAGCTAGCTATTAAATTCATAGCTAACCGGTGCCAGGGATTTCGTGCCAATCAGCGCCGGAACATGTCCAGCTTCAGCTCAGCCGGCTGGCCCAGCCACGACGCATGGCTGGTGTGGTCCGCCAGGTCGTCGCCGGTGAGGCCGTGCACAAACACATCCAGGCCGTTGCGCTCGCTTTCCAGCCACGGGATGAGGCTGTCAAATTGCGTGCTGTCAAACGACAGCTGGCAACTCCAGTACGGGTGCGGCCCGACTTCGCGCTCATGCACCCGTCCCACGGCCAGTCCGAAAAGCCTGCCGGCCCGCTCGCACAGGGTGCGGGCCTGCGCAACGGTTGCGGGTCCGAAATACACATGGGCGTGGTAGCGGTCGTAAATGTTTTCGGGGCGCTGGATCATGGCAACAGGGTCTGGATTTAAAACTGCCTCATTGTCATATCAAGCCACGAATGCCGGTAGCAGCCAGGCTTTAAATTCTATATACTGTGTTTTTAATCAGTGCTATCGAGGTGGGCAGGCGCAAAAAGCAACGGCCTACCAGAGCAGCACAGGCGGCAAGCCATGCGTGACACCATCATCCCCATCCATGCCATCAAGGGCCGCGGCACGGCCACGCGCATTGCGCACCGGTTTGAGAAAGACGCGCGCCATGCTTACGACGATGGCTGGGGAACGCTTGAGGAAGCCGCTGCGGGCGAAGCGCCCAGGCTGGCGACGGAGGTGTTTTTTGAGGACGCGCGCAGCGCCATTTCGCGCAACGATTCGCCCGATATTTTTTTTGACTACAGCCTCAACCCCTACCGGGGTTGTGAGCACGGTTGTGTGTATTGTTATGCCCGACCCACGCACAGTTACCTGAACCTGTCGCCGGGGCTGGACTTTGAAACCAAAATCATCGCCAAGCGCAATATCGCCGAGGTCTTGCGCCGCGACCTGGCCAAAGCCCGCTATGTTCCGCGCCTGCTCAATATAGGCTCCAACACCGACTGCTACCAGCCGGTGGAACGCGAGTTGCGGCTGACGCGCGGCGTTATTGAAGTGCTGCAGCAGCTGCGGCATCCGTTTTCAGTCATCACCAAGTCGGCCGGCATAGAGCGCGACCTGGACCTGCTGGCGCCGCTGGCCCGGGACCGGCTGGCCGCGGTGTACGTCACCATCACCACACTGGACGGCGAGCTGGCGCGCAGGATGGAGCCGCGCGCCGCATCGCCACAACGACGGCTGCGCACCATACGCAGCATGGCCGAGCATGGCGTGCCTGTGGGCGTGAGTGTGGCGCCGCAAATCCCGTTTGTGAACGACGACATGGAGCAGGTGCTGGAGGCCGCGTGGGAGGCCGGCGCGCGCTCGGCGTTCTACACCGTGATCCGCCTGCCGTGGGAGCTGGCGCCCATCTTCAGGGAGTGGCTGGAGCTGCATTACCCGCAGCGCGCGGCACGCATCATGGCGCGTATCCAGGAGATGCGCGGTGGCAAGGATTACGACAGCGACTTTGCCTCGCGCATGAAAGGCCATGGCCTCTGGGCCGACCTGATTCGCCAGCGTTTTGAAAAAACCTGCCGCCGCCTGGGCTTTAACCGCGAGCGGGTGGAACTCGACTTGAGCCAGTTCAGGCCTGCGGCCAGCCCCGGGCAGGGCGATCTGTTTTGAGGCCGGCAAGGCGCGGGGGAAAAGTTATTCCAGGTCTTCCATCGCCAGCAGGTGGTAACGCTGACCATAGGAAAAACGCACTTTGCGAGCCGCGCTCATCACGCGGTTGACGTCTGCGTCGGAGTTCACTTTCACCATCAGCGCATGGTGGCCTTCATGTGCCAGGTCAACATACTTGCGCACCGTGGCGCTCTCCGTGCCCACCGGTGGAAGCTCCAGGTCGGATTTTGCGTGCTCCTTGCCTATGGTCGCCAGAATCGTTTCCGGGCTTAACAGCATGACCGTGCCGTCCTGCTCAAGGGCCGAATCCACTGCATTGGCCACCTGTTCCGCATCCTGGAGATTGGCGAACATGATGAAGACGTAACCTTTGGGGTAAAAAACACCACCCATGGTTTGCATGCCGGGCGTGAGGCTGAAG
Source organism: Pseudomonadota bacterium (assembly GCA_040388255.1). Lineage (GTDB taxonomy): Bacteria > Pseudomonadota > Gammaproteobacteria > Burkholderiales > Burkholderiaceae_C > Polaromonas. The sequence continues at coordinate 6,308 of JAZKCE010000054.1, forward strand.
TTTTTCATGGCATATCCTTTTTTGGCTGGGTTATCTGTCCTGAATGCACCCACCATTCAAGTCTGGAATCCCTGGATACGCCATCAGCTGCCGCGTCGTGCCTGTGTAAGACGGCGGCGTGAGTTCTTCAGGGCATGTCTTCCAGCCTGACGGTGGGCGGTGCCATCACCCGGACCGTGCTGTTCAGGTCATCCAGGAGCTGGTTGGCAAAGTAGCTGCTCTGGGTGTCTGGCTCCAGCGCGGCAAGCACCAGGTTGCCCAGGGGCTGGTTAAGCGGCACGTAATAGCTGCCGCGCGGCACGTCCACCACACCCCGTGCAAGGCTGACCTGGACGTGCGTGATCTTGTTGTCGCCATCGGCAATCGTGCCGCGCACGTCCTGGCGCTCGCCGGTGGATCGGGAGGTTTCGCGGTAAGCATCGCCGAGCATGGAGCCGGGCTCGGCCAGGCGCTGCACCTGCACGCCTTGCAAACGCAGCCGTTCCACCGCCGCGCCAGACCCGGCGGACAGCCAGTAGCCGCAAGGCCGGGCGCGCGCCTTGACGGTGCGCAGCGCAAGCGCCGAATCCCAGTCCACCGAGACGGCCCTGTCTGCCCCGCTGCTTGGGTCCAGCATCAGCAAGTCATACCGGCCCGGGGTGAGGGCGGCCTCGACAACCGCTTCATTCCTGCAGGCGAGGCCGCTGACTTCCTTGTCTATATAAGGCCGCAACTGGTTGAGATCGGCAGCGCGCTGGGCGGTGCTGGCCAGCACGCTGGTGATGGCCGTAACCTGGGTGTGCACGCGCCGCTGTATGTGCAGCCGGCCAATTCCGACGCCGCGGGTTTCTATCAACAGGCTGACGGCATTTTTAAGCCCGTCCACATTGCGGCCGGTATCCGCCTGCGCCCCACCCATGGAGATTTTTTTGTCGGCCAGGTTGCTCGAGGTGGTGTAGTACCACTCGGTGCTCAGGCCCTGGGCCTTGAGCGCGGTGACGAGGGGGCGGCGGTACCACTCTTCGGCGGCCTTGGTCAAAAACTCAGGCAGGTTGGCCGTGGTGGCATACTGCAGCAGTGCATCGAACTTCTGCACCGTGCCGAATTTTTCCAGGTAACGGCCCACCACGGTGTATTCATGGGCGTCCACCACCACGGTCGGGTGGTAGTCCCGCGCGAGTTTTGCCAGCGATTGCGCTTCGGGTGTGTTGAGCAGCAGGTGGTCACGGTTCATGTCTATGCCGCTGTCGGTCACGCGCTGGTCGCTGGCCGCGCCGTCCGGGTTGGCGCGCGGAACAATCACCACATTGATGCGCTCCAGCATGGGCTGCAGCAGGCCTTGCGAGAGTTCCCGGGCAATGACCAGCATGGCCTCGCTGCCGGCGGGCTCGTTGCCATGCTGCTGGCCGACCAGCAGCACCGTGGGCCGTCCGTTGGCCAGCAGGGTCGCTGGATCGGTGTTGGGCGCGCGGGCCAGCACAAGGGCTTCCAGCGCTTCGCCGCGCTGCGACCTGCCGGCCGGCACCACGGTCGCCGCCACGCCTGCGCTGCGGGACGCTGCATTGGCCTGGTCGCGCAACCAGGCCTCAATTTCCGATTGTGTTGTGAACGTGTTGCGGCTGGCCTGCAGCCCAGGCGTGCTGTAAATCACCGGCGGTGCCGGGAAACGGGCGGCAACTGCCGCGTTATAGGGCGCGGGCGTATCTGACAGGTTGACTATGGACGGGACACGGGCTACCGGCGATACCTGCACGCCCAAGGGGGGCGCTTCCGGTGCCGCAGCCTGAGGTACCGGGGTCACTGCTTGCGGTGCAGGCCGTGCAATAGGCGCAGGGGCCGGCGATGAGTGCCACGGCGGCAGGGGCACGGACGTGCAGGCCGCGAGCAGCACCAGGGGCGCCAGCATCAGCGCCCCGCTTGGGGCGTAGCGGCAGCGGGCTTTAGCCAGGAATAGGGTGGTCATGGTTTCTCTGCGCCTTTTACGTATGGATGTCTTGCGTTGTCCATGCTTATGTTACTTGCCCCCAGGGCTTGGCCGGTTGACGGGCAGGCCGCAGGCGGCCGGCGCGGTTTCTGGGAAAATAGGCGGATGTTCCCCCAGCCCTCCGATGTTCCCGTGTCCGGCACGGTTTTACCCGCAGCTGCAAACCCGTGGCGTTTGTCGGCAGCCCCCATGATGGACTGGACTGACAGGCATTGCCGTTACCTTCACCGCCTGCTGAGCCGCCACGCGCTGTTGTACACCGAGATGGTGACCACGGGCGCCCTGATCCATGGCGATGTGGAGCGGCACCTGCGTTTTAATGCGGAGGAGCATCCGGTCGCACTGCAACTGGGGGGCAGCGAGCCCTCCGACCTTGCCCACTGCGCCAGGCTTGGCGAGCAATGGGGTTATGGCGAGATCAACCTGAACTGCGGTTGCCCCAGCGAGCGCGTGCAGCGCGGCGCGTTTGGCGCTTGCCTGATGGCCGAGCCGCAACTGGTGGCCGACTGCGTCAAGGCCATGGTGGATGTTGTGGACGTGCCGGTGACTGTCAAGCACCGCATAGGCATAGACAAAACCGAGAGTTATGAATTTGTACGCGACTTTGTAGGCGCGGTCAGCGAGGCCGGCTGCAAGGTCTTTATCGTGCATGCCCGCAACGCCTGGCTCAAGGGCCTGAGCCCGAAAGAAAACCGCGAAGTGCCGCCCCTGCGTTACGAGCTGGTGCACCGGCTCAAGCGCGAGTTCCCGGGCCTCACGATTGCCGTCAATGGCGGCATCACCACCGGCGAGCAGGTGGCTGGCCAACTGCAGCAGCTGGACGGCGTGATGGTGGGCCGCGAGGCCTACCACAACCCCTGGTGGCTGGCTTCCTGGGATGCGGCATTTTTCGGGGCTGGCCCGTCGGTGCTGACGCGTGAAATGGTTGAAGAGCAGATGTGCGACTACATGGCGCGTGAGTTTGCGGCGCATGGCACGCCGTGGAGCGCCATTGCCCGCCACATGCTGGGCTTGCGCCATGGCATGGCGGGCAGCCGCCGCTGGCGCCAGGTGTGGAGTGACCACAAACTCAAGGGCCTGCATCCACGCGATGTGATGGCGCTGGCGCATGAAACGCCTGAACATTTTGTGAGCGGTCGCGAAGCAGTCCATGCCTGACGCGGCGGCGCGTCAGGTCAGGCTTGCGCTCACCATGGTGTGGCTGGTCCCCTTGTTGTGGACGGTCAACTACGTTGTGGCGCGCAAGGCGCCCGGGGTGATCGGGCCTTATGCCCTTGCACTGGGCCGCTGGGCACTGGCGGCGCTGGTGCTGCTCGCTTTTTGCGGCGCGGAGTTGTGGCAGCAGCGCGCCGCCATCGCCCGGGTCTGGTGGCAATACGTCATCCTGGGTGTTTTCGGCATGCTTGTTTGCGGCGCCTGGGTGTACCAGGGCGCGCGCTCCACACAGGCCATGAATATCGCATTGATCTATTCGGCGTCACCGGTGCTGATCAGCCTGGGCGCCGCATGCTGGCTGGGCGAGCGTTTTGGCTGGCGCCAGGGGCTGGGTGTGGTGCTGGCCATGACCGGTGTTGTGCATGTGGTGCTCAAGGGCCAATGGGCAACGCTGACCTCGGTGCAGTTTGTGCCGGGCGACGCATGGATTGTGGGTGCGACGGTGGCGTGGGCCGCATATGCCTTGCTGCAAAAAAAATGGCCCAGTGATTTGAGTTCCAGCGCACGGCTGGCCGCCATTTGCATAGGCGGTGTGGTCGTGCTCTTGCCTTTTGCGATCCGGGAATCATTCCAGCCGGGCCTGACGTACTGGGGTACTCAGGCCTTGTGGCTGGTTGTGGCAGCCGGGTTGATACCTGGCCTGGGCGCTTACTGGATTTATGGCTGGGCGCAAAAAATCCTCGGTGCCAGCCGTGTTGCGGTGGCGCTTTACCTGAGCCCGCTGTACACGGCTGTGGCGGCCTGGGTGTTTTTGGGCGAGGCGCCGGGTTGGCATCATGCCGTGGGCGCTGCATTGATATTGCCTGGCGTATTTTTTGTAACGGGTACCCGGATGGGGCCGGACAAAAAACATTCGGGGCCAATGCTTACAGACGGCGGCTGAAATTCCGGACACGGATTGGCGGCTTCAGGCCGAGGCTTGCCGCCCGTTCCTGACATGCGCCTGCATGGCCGGCGTCTTTTTAATCTGGCCGGGCTTGAACCGCAGGTTGTGGAGAGCGAGCTTTTTTCTTGAGTAAAACAAGCCGTGGCCGCCTGACCATCTGCGCAGCCAGCTATTAAAAATATAGCAAAAGTCGTCAGGCCGCGTTGACGGATGTCATCTTGTCCTGCGTCAGCGCACAGACGGCGTGCGTCGCTGATGATAGAACCTTATTCAGTTCTTTGCACAAGCACATGCGTGAACGCAGCATGCAGATTTTTTTTAAAACACACTGTACGTCGCCACGCATTTGGAAAATAATGGAGGCAAGGATTCGTTGGAACTTTCCGCTGACCCTGCAATCTACCAGTCACCTGGTGTGAGACAAGAGTTCGATTCATAGCGCGGTAATCTGGAGCAAATTTCCATCACGAGTCAGGGCTCCAGCAGTTCCCGCGCGCATAGGAGGCTTTATGGATGTCGTCCGTAACTTTCTGACGCGTTATGAACAGACGCGAGAGGAGGAGCTGTCCATCGAGGACTACCTCGATGCCTGCAAGCGCAGTCCTCTTGTCTACGCCACCGCGGCTGAGCGGATTCTCGCTGCCATTGGTGAGCCCGAACTGCTGGACACCCGGCACGACCAGCGGCTGTCGCGCCTGTTTGGCAACAAGATCATCAAGATCTACCCGGCGTTCAAGGACTTCTACGGACTGGAAGATCCCATCGAGCAGGTGGTGTCCTACTTCCGCCATGCGGCGCAGGGCCTGGAAGAGAAAAAACAAATCCTCTATTTGCTCGGCCCCGTGGGCGGCGGCAAGTCATCGATCGCCGAGCGGCTCAAACAGCTGATGGAGCAGGTGCCTTTTTACGCCCTGAAAGGCTCGCCTGTCAACGAGTCGCCGCTCAGCCTGTTCAACAATGCTGAGGACGTTCCGGTACTCGAATCCCAATACGGCATTGCACCGCGCTACCTGCAGCGGGTCATGTCGCCGTGGGCGGTCAAGCGCCTTGAGGAGTACGGCGGCGACATTCGCCAGTTCCGTGTGGTCAAGCGCTTCCCGTCCATCCTCAAGCAGTGTGCCATTTCCAAGACCGAGCCCGGCGACGAGAACAACCAGGACATTTCTTCGCTGGTCGGCAAGATAGACATACGCAAGCTGGAGACCTACGCCCAGGACGACCCGGACGCCTACAGCTATTCCGGCGGCCTGTGCCTGGCCAACCAGGGGCTGCTTGAATTTGTCGAGATGTTCAAGGCCCCGATCAAGGTGCTGCACCCCTTGCTCACGGCCACCCAGGAGGGCAACTTCAAGGGCACCGAGGGTTTTGGCGCCATTCCCTTCGACGGCATTGTGATGGCCCACTCCAACGAAAGCGAGTGGAAGGCTTTCAAGAACAACAGGAACAACGAGGCTTTCCTGGACCGGATTTACATCGTCAAGGTCCCGTATTGCCTGCGCGTCTCTGAAGAAGTCAAGATTTATGAAAAGCTGATTCACAACTCCTCGCTGCTCAACGCCATTTGCGCGCCCGGCACCCTGAAGATGATGGCGCAGTTTGCCGTGCTGACGCGCCTGAAGGAGCCCGAGAACTCCAGCATCTTCAGCAAGCTGCAGGTGTACGACGGCGAAAACCTCAAGGACACCGACCCGAAAGCCAAGAGCTACCAGGAATACCGTGACTACGCAGGTGTCGACGAGGGCATGAGCGGCATCTCGACGCGCTTTGCATTCAAGATCGTGTCCAAGGTGTTCAATTTTGACTCCACCGAAATCGCCGCCAACCCGGTGCACCTGATGTATGTACTTGAGCAGCAGATCGAGCGCGAGCAGTTCCCGCCCGAAACCGAGCAGAAGTACCTGGCCTTCATCAAGGAAATCCTGGCCATGCGTTATGCCGAGTTCATCGGCAAGGAAATCCAGACCGCTTACCTGGAGTCCTATTCGGAGTACGGCCAAAATATTTTCGACCGCTACGTCACCTACGCCGACTTCTGGATACAGGACCAGGAATACCGCGATACCGACACCGGCGAAATTTTTGACCGCTCGGCGCTCAATGCCGAGCTCGAAAAAATCGAGAAACCGGCCGGCATCAGCAATCCGAAAGACTTCCGCAACGAGATTGTCAACTTTGTGCTGCGCGCGCGCGCCAACAACGCGGGCAAGAACCCGACCTGGACCAGCTACGAAAAGCTGCGTACCGTGATCGAGAAAAAAATGTTCTCGAACACCGAAGACCTGCTGCCGGTGATCTCCTTCAATGCCAAGGCCAGCGCGGACGAGCAGCAAAAACACGAAGACTTTGTCAACCGCATGGTCGCCAAGGGATACACCACGCGGCAGGTCCGGTTGCTGTGCGACTGGTACCTGCGGGTTCGCAAGAGTTCCTGAAGTCCGCGGCGCGCCGTGACGGGCGCGTCTTTTGTATCTGACCGGAGATCACCGTGCTCCAGCAAGTCATTGACAGGCGCTTGTCGGGCAAGAACAAGTCGATTGGCAATCGTGAGCGGTTTTTGCGCCGCTTCCGCGAGCAAATACGCGATGCCGTGCGCCGTGCCGTGGCCGGCCGCAGCATCCACGACATTGAGCAGGGCGAAGACGTCACGTTGCCGCGGCGCGATGTTTACCAGCCGGTGTTTGGCCATGGAAGCGGCGGCACGCGCGAATCCGTGCACCCCGGCAACCGCGATTACGTGCGCGGCGACCACATCGATCGGCCGCAGGGCGGCAGTGGCGGCGGGGCGGGTGGCGAGGCCAGCCCCGACGGCGTGGGGGAAGACGATTTTGTCTTTCGCATCACGCGTGAAGAGTTCATGCAGTATTTTTTTGATGACCTCGCGCTGCCGCACCTGGTGCGTACCCAGCTCTTGCCCGATGCGCCTGAATGGAAGTTCCGGCGCGCCGGTTTTGTCTCGGAAGGAACACCCACCAACCTGCACGTGGTGCGCTCGCTGCGGGTCGCGCTCAGCCGGCGTATCGCCATAGGCGGTGAAACCCGGCGGCAATTGCATGAGCTGGAGGCGCAACTGGCGCAGGCCCTGCGCGAGACGCCTGGTCCTCACAACGAAATTCCTGCATTGAAAGCGCAGATTGAAACGCTGCGCCGCCGGCTCAGGACCATCCCGTTTTTCGACCCGTTTGATTTGCGTTACCGCAACCGGGTCAGGGTGCCGCTGCCCACCGCCAAGGCGGTCATGTTTTGCCTGATGGATGTCTCGGGTTCGATGGACGAGGCGCGCAAGGACATTGCCAAGCGGTTTTTCATACTGCTGTACCTGTTCCTGAGGCGGTATTACGAGAGGACCGATGTCATCTTCATTCGCCATCACACCCAGGCCACCGAGGTTTCCGAAGAGGAGTTCTTCCAGTCGACCGAGACCGGCGGCACCGTGGTGTCCAGCGCCCTGGCGCTGATGCACCAGATTATCCAGGAGCGTTACCCGCCTGGCGACTGGAATATCTACGGCGCGCAGGCCTCGGACGGCGACAACTGGCACCAGGATTCGGCCCGCTGCCGCGAGTTGCTGGTCGGCAAGCTGCTGCCGGTGTCGCGCTATTTCGCCTATGTTCAGGTGGGCGAAGAAGACCAGAACCTCTGGGAGGAGTACACCCAGGTTGCCCATGACAACCCGAACTTTGCGATGCGCAAGGTCAGCGGGGCCGGGGAGATTTTTCCGGTGTTCAGGGAGCTGTTCAAGAAAGGCGTCACCCCATGACAAAGACCGGGAGAAAGCACTCCGAGGCGGCGGCGCCCGGCCTGCCTGGCGCCGGGCGCCGGCGTGCCTGCCTGCCCAGCCCGTCCGACTGGTCCTTCGAGTTGATCGAGATCTACCACAGCGAGATCGCGCGAACGGCGAAGTCCTTCGGCCTGGACACCTACCCGGTGCAGCTTGAGGTCATCACCGCCGAGCAGATGATAGATGCCTACGCATCGGTGGGCATGCCGGTGAACTACCGGCACTGGTCGTTCGGAAAACAGTTCATTGCGACGGAAAAAAATTACCGCCGCGGCCAGATGGGGCTGGCCTATGAGATCGTGATCAATTCGGACCCCTGCATCGCCTACCTGATGGAAGAAAACACCATGCCCATGCAGGCGCTGGTGATGGCGCATGCCTGCTACGGCCACAACTCCTTCTTCAAGGGCAACTACCTGTTCAAGATGTGGACCGATGCCGCCGCCATCATCGATTACCTGGTGTATGCGCGGGCCTATATTGCCGAATGCGAGGAGCACCACGGCTGGGAGGCGGTCGAGCAGTTGCTCGACTCCTGCCATGCGCTGATGAGCCATGGCGTGGACCGCTACCAGCGCTCACAGAAGCTGTCGCTGGCGGAGGAAGAGATGCGCCGCAAGGACCGCGAGGCCTATTTGCAGCAGCAGCTCAACGACCTGTGGCGCACGGTGCCCAAATCGGCTGACAAGCCGGCCGAAAAAACCAACCGCCGCTTTCCGCCGGAGCCGCAGGAAAACATCCTTTATTTCATCGAAAAAAATGCGCCCCTGCTGGAGCCCTGGCAACGCGAGGTGATCCGCATTGTGCGCAAGATTGCGCAGTATTTTTATCCACAGCGCCAGACCCAGATCATGAACGAAGGCTGGGCCACGTTCTGGCACTACACGCTGCTCAATGCCATGTACGACGATGGTTTGCTGACCGACGGCTTCATGATCGAATGCCTGCGTTCCCATACCAACGTGATCTACCAGCCGCCGGTGACGCATCCGGGCTACAGCGGCGTGAACCCCTATGCCCTGGGCTTTGCCATGTTCAGCGACCTCAAGCGCATCTGCATGACGCCCACGGAGGAGGACCGGCAGTGGTTTCCGGACATTGCCGGCTCGGACTGGAGGGTGACCCTGGACTACGCCATGCGGCATTTCCGGGATGAGAGTTTTATCGGGCAATACCTTTCGCCCCATCTGATACGCGAACTTCGCCTTTTTTCCGTGGTGGATGATGCAGGCAAGGCTGCGCTTGAAGTGGCGGCTATCCACGATGACGCCGGCTACCGGCATGTGCGCGAGGCGCTGTCACGCCAGCATGACCTGAACTACCGTGAGCCCAACATACAGGTCTGGGACGTGGACATACGCGGGAGCCGCTCCCTGACCTTGCGCCACAGCCGCCACAACGACAGGACGCTCACGGACGACGTCCAGGAAGTGATCAGGCATGTCGCGCGCCTGTGGGGATTTCGTGTCCTGCTAGAAAGCGTGGACAACCACGGCAAGGTGATGCAGCACTGGGAGGCGCTGCCGCCGCACGCTTGAGCGGCGCGCTGCTTAACCCGCCGCTTCCAGTCCGTTGGCAAAATGCTCGCGCATGCGCAGCGCGGCGGCGTCGGCGTCGCGCGCGGCCAGTGCCTGCATGATGGCAGCGTGTTCGGCCAGTGATTCTTCGATGCGGCCGGACTTGAGAAGCGAGTTGTGGCGGTTGAGTTTCATGACCTTGCGCAGGTCCGCCACCATCTGGTCGCGCCAGCGGTTGTTGGCAATTTCCCGCAGGCGCATGTGGAATATTTCATTGAGCTCAAAAAATCGCGCACGGTTGCCGGTGGCTTTTTCCAGTTCGTGGTGCAGGCCCTGCAATTCCTTGAGCTGGGCTGGCGTTGCCTGCCTGGCTACCACGCTGGCGGCATCGCTTTCAAGCAGGCCCAGCAGGTGGTAGACGTCGGTCAGGTCTTTTTCATTGACCTCGGTGACATAGGCGCCGCGCCGCACCTTCATGGTGACCAGCCCTTCGGTGGCCAGCACCTTGAGCGCCTCGCGCAGGGGGGTGCGGCTGATGCCGTATTCCTCGGCCAGCTTGAGTTCATCTATCCAGCTGCCGGGCGCCAGTTCGCGGTTGAAGATGCGCTGGCGCAAAAGCTCGGCGACTTCTTCGTATAAAGCGCGTGGGGTCAGGGAAACTACGGCCATGGATGAACAGGATGTATAGGTTGAGACAACTTCCCACCCTGGCTTGACGCCATCGCAGGTTTTTTGCATCTTACTTCAAATTGAATTTTGCATCAATAATTATAAATGATGTAAAATTTGGAAATTGCTGAAGAGGGCACAGGGCATCAGGGTGCCCTGATCCAGCCGCTCTTGATCCTGTGTCCCGCATGTCCGAGCTTTTCATGAACTCAAAAAAAACTTCTGCCCAACCCGACTTCAATCCAGCCAGCCTTGAGGCCTGGGCCAAATCAGCGGCCAAATCCGCGCCCGGCGGGGACGTCAATGCGCTGAACTGGCAAACGCCGGACGGTATCAGCGTCAAGCCGCTCTATACAGCTGAAGACATCAAGGACCTGCCCTACACCAACACCTTGCCGGGCTTTGAGCCTTTTATCCGCGGCCCGCAGGCCACCATGTATGCGGTGCGGCCCTGGACGATTCGCCAGTACGCCGGCTTTTCGACGGCCGAAGAGTCCAACGCCTTTTACCGCAAGGCGCTGGCCGCCGGCGGGCAGGGCGTGTCGGTGGCCTTCGACCTGGCGACGCACCGCGGTTACGACAGCGACCATCCGCGCGTGACCGGTGACGTGGGCAAGGCCGGCGTGGCGATCGACAGCGTCGAGGACATGAAAATCCTCTTTGACCAGATCCCGCTGGACAAGGTCAGCGTCTCGATGACCATGAACGGCGCGGTGCTGCCGGTGCTGGCCGGTTATGTGGTGGCGGCCGAAGAGCAGGGCGTGAGCCAGGACCAGTTGAGCGGAACCATACAGAACGACATCCTCAAGGAGTTCATGGTCCGCAACACCTATATCTACCCACCCGCGCCCAGCATACGCATCATCGGCGACATCATCGAGTACACGGCGCAGAACATGCCCAAGTTCAACTCGATCTCTATTTCGGGTTACCACATGCAGGAAGCCGGCGCCAACCAGGCGCTGGAACTGGCCTTCACCCTGGCCGACGGCAAAGAGTATGTGAAGACTGCGCTGGGCAAGGGCCTGGACGTCGATGGTTTCGCCGGCCGCCTGAGTTTTTTCTGGGCGATTGGCATGAACTTCTACCTGGAAGTCGCCAAGATGCGCGCCGCGCGCCTGCTCTGGTGCCGAATCATGAAAGGCTTTGACGCCAAGAGTCCGAAGAGCCTGATGCTGCGCACCCACTGCCAGACCTCCGGCTGGAGCCTGACCGAGCAGGACCCCTACAACAACGTGGTGCGCACGACGATTGAGGCCATGGCCGCGGTGTTTGGCGGCACGCAAAGCCTGCACACCAATTCGTTTGACGAAGCGATTGCTTTGCCAACGGAATTCAGCGCTCGCATCGCGCGCAATACCCAGCTCATCATCCAGGAAGAAACCCACATCACCAATGTGATAGACCCCTGGGCCGGCAGCTACATGATGGAAAAACTCACCCAGGACATGGCCGACGCCGCCTGGGCCATCATCGAGGAAGTCGAAGCCATGGGCGGCATGACCAAGGCCGTGGACAGCGGCTGGGCCAAGCTCAAGATCGAGGCCGCGGCAGCCGACAAGCAGGCCCGCATCGACAGCGGCAAGGATGTCATCGTCGGTGTCAATAAGTACAAACTGAAGACCGAAGACGCGATCGAGTCGCGCGACATCGACAACGTGGCGGTGCGCGACGGCCAGATTGAACGCCTGAAAGCCATCAAGGCCAAACGCGACAACGCCGCTGTGCAGGTCGCGCTGGACGCCCTGACCGCCGCAGCCGAAAATAACAATGGCAATCTGCTGGACCTGTGCATCAAGGCCGTGCGCCTGCGCGCCACGGTGGGCGAGGTCAGCGATGCACTGGAAAAAATTTACGGGCGCCACCGCGCCGATACACAAAAGGTGACCGGTGTGTACGCTGCTGCTTACGATTCGGCCGAAGG
>JAZKCE010000055.1:0-19768 GCA_040388255.1 Pseudomonadota bacterium
TCCATGCCTTCGGGGGCGCGGCCTTCCATCTTGGCGCGCACGGGGTCGAAATCGACAAACCACGACTTGAACAGCGCCTGGGCGATGGCTTCAAGCGTGGCGTTGGTTTCGCGCAGGAGAGTGATACGGTCGTCGATGAGTGAAAACACTCGGGCAGCAGCACGGCGCTCACCTGGTGGTGGGCAAGAGAATTCATAGGCCGCAATGGACTGCCAAGATACACGCTGACGCCCAGATGTTCCCTCCATTCGGCCGATCGCATACTCGCGAAATGCCTGATCGCGACAAAGGTAGTACACGAAATCGTCATCAGCGGAATCAATGCCGCACAAAGTGATGAACTCAGTCGAGCCTTCGCCAACTTCGCCGTCCTTCAAGCAGCGAACCTGCGATGTTTTTCCATTCTCCAGGCAAGGCGTAATGCGTGCCAGCAGTGTGTCACCATTCTGAAAATGTGCACCAGCACCTTTTGCCTCACGTAGAGCGACCTCGGCGGGGTTAATGTCCCGAGAGTGCTGCGGTAAAGCAGCCATATCAATAAAGGGGACCGATTTTCCCTTGCTGACTTTGCGCTTAGGGTTAACTTGCGCAATGCTATCGAGCCGAATTTCCTGAGGCTCAAAACTCATACCCCAGCCCCCCCAGCTTCTGCCGAATCAGCGTATCCAGCTCGGAACCCTTCGCCATCTGTTCGCCCAGCTTTTCGGTCAGCTTGACCATCTTGTCGGCAAAGGCTTCGTCGTTGTCTTCCACCTCTTCCGCGCCCACGTAGCGGCCGGGGGTGAGGACGTGGCCGTGTTGGGCGATTTCGGCCAACGGCACGCTGCGGCAGAAGCCAGGGATGTCCTGGTAGGTTGTTGGCGTGGGTTCAGGTGCGGGAGCGGATTCGGGGGCATGGATTCCGGCCTTCGCCGGAATGACAGGCAGGGGAAGCGACTCGTCACCGCGCCACAGCGCTACGGTGTTGGCAATGCGCTCAATCACTTCGTCGGTGAACTCGCTTTGCACGCGGCTGATCATGGTGGCCAGCTTGCGGGCGTCGATGAACAGGACTTCGCCTTTGCGGTGGGTTTTCTTCTTGGTCAGAAACCACAGGCAGGCGGGTATCTGGGTGTTAAAGAACAACTGGCCCGGCAGCGCGATCATCACTTCCACCACGTCGGCATCGACCATGGCCGCGCGAATGGTGCCTTCGTTGTTCTGGCTGCTGCTCATGCTGCCGTTGGCCAGCACAATGCCGGCGCGGCCCGTGGGCTTGAGGTGGTGCAGCATGTGCTGCAGCCAGGCGTAGTTGGCGTTGCCTTGCGGCGGGTCGCCGTAGTGCCAGCGGGCGTCGCCCTCCAGGCTGCCGTGCCACCAGTCGCTGATGTTGAAGGGCGGGTTGGCCAGGATGAAGTCGGCACGCAAATCCGGGTGCTGGTTGCGGGTGAAGGTGTCGGCGGGCTCTTTGCCCAGGTTGTAGTCAATGCCGCGAATGGCCAGGTTCATGGCGGCCAGGCGCCAGGTGGTGGGGTTGGCCTCTTGCCCGTAGATGGACACATCGCCCAGCTTGCCGCCGTGGGCTTCAATGAACCTCTCCGACTGCACAAACATGCCGCCCGAGCCGCAGCACGGGTCGTACACCTGGCCGGTGTGGGGCTCCAGCACGGCGACCAGGGTTTTGACAATGCTGGCGGGCGTGTAGAACTGGCCGCCGCGCTTGCCTTCGGCACTGGCGAACATGCCCAGAAAGTATTCGTAGACCTGGCCCAGCACGTCGCGTGCCTCGGCGGCGCTGCTGCCAAAGCCGATGGTAGACACCAGGTCCACCAGCTCACCCAGCTTGCCGTCGGGCAACTGCGCACGGGCGTAGCGTTTGTCCAGAATGCCTTTGAGCTTGGGGTTTTCTGCTTCCACCAGCGTCAGCGCGTCGTCTATACGCTTGCCAATGTCGGTTTGTTTGGCGGCGGCGCGCAGGGCTTCCCAGCGGGCGGGCTCGGGCACCCAGAAGGCGTTGACCTCTTTGTAATAGTCGCGGTCTTCCAGCTCTGAGGCCAGGGCTTCGGCGCTGGCGTCTGCAAAGTAGTAGTCATCGGCCGGGTTGCTCAGGCGCGTGCTCAGCTCCGCACGGCGGGCGGCAAAGGTGTCGGAGATGTATTTGACGAAGATGAGGCCGAGCACCAGGTGCTTGTATTCGGCGGCGTCCATGTTGGCGCGCAGCTTGTCGGCGGTGGCCCAGAGTGTTTTTTTGATGTCGTCGAGCATGCAGTGGCGTCTTCCCGGTATGGCGGCTTTGGTTAGTCGCTGATTATGCGGCGACGGGCAGGCCGTCGCATCAGCGCCGCACGAAGCCGTGGCCAGGCTGGGAGCGCACGCCGGTAATGTCTTGCGGGGCGTGTTGCCGCAAGCGCAAAAAGAAAAGTCAGCTATCAAATCGATAGCTGGCTACGCACGTATCTATTGGGCTAAAGGCCTAAAAGACCATCAATAAAACGCCTGCAGCCCGGTTTGCGCGCGGCCCAGGATGAGTGCATGCACATCGTGCGTGCCTTCGTAGGTGTTGACGGTTTCCAGGTTGATCATGTGACGAATCACATGGTATTCGTCATGGATACCGTTGCCGCCGTGCATGTCGCGCGCCACGCGGGCGATGTCCAGCGACTTGCCGCAGCTGTTGCGCTTGATCAGCGAGATCATCTCCGGCGCGGCCTTGTCTTCATCCATCAAACGGCCTACGCGCAGGCAGCCTTGCAGGCCTAACGCGATTTCGGTTTGCATGTCGGCCAGTTTTTTCTGGATCAGCTGGTTTTGCGCCAATGGGCGGCCGAACTGCTGGCGGTCCATGGTGTACTGGCGCGCACGAAACCAGCAGTCCTCGGCCGCACCCAAAGCGCCCCAGGCGATGCCGTAGCGCGCCTTGTTCAGGCAGCCAAACGGACCCTTCAGGCCGCTGACATTGGGCAGCAGGTTGGCTTCGGGCACAAACACCTCGTCCATGACGATCTCGCCGGTGATCGACGCGCGCAAGCTCATCTTGCCTTCGATCTTGGGGGCTGACAGGCCTTTCATGCCTTTTTCAAGGATGAAGCCGCGAATGCTTTCCTGGCCGCCGACCTTGCCGTCCGGGTCTTCCAGCTTGGCCCAGACCACAAACACGTCCGCAATGGGGCTGTTTGTGATCCACATCTTGGCACCCTTCATGATGAAGCCGCCCTCGACAGGTTTGGCACGCGTCAGCATGCTGGCCGGGTCCGAGCCGTGGTTCGGTTCGGTCAGGCCGAAGCAGCCCACCCATTCGCCGGTGGCCAGCTTGGGCAGGTATTTCTGGCGCTGGGCCTCGCTGCCGTAGGCATGGATGGGGTGCATGACCAGCGATGACTGTACGCTGATGGCGCTGCGGTAGCCGCTGTCGACGCGCTCGACTTCGCGGGCGATCAGGCCGTAAGCGACGTAGCTCAAACCGGCGCAGCCGTAGCCTTCGATCGTTGAGCCGAGGAAACCCATGGCGCCCGCTTCATTCATGATCTCGCGGTCAAACTTCTCGTGGCGCGCGGCCATCAGCACGCGCGGCTGCAGCTTTTCCTGGCAAAAGGTGTGTGCGGCCTCCACAATCGCGCGCTCGTCGTCGCTGAGCTGCTCCATCAGGAAAAACGGGTCTTCCCAGTTGAATTTGGCTTTCATGGCAATTTCCTTTCGAGGTTTCCAGCAGTGTACCCAGTTTGGCGAAAATGCTTTAAGTGTCAACTAAATTATGAGCCGACATATGGGCCAACCTGATTGCGTGGGGTAAGTGTCTTGTCTGCCCCTTCAGGCTTTGCTTCCATCCACCGGCAACTCGGCAGGCGGCGCATGGCGGTAAGTCGCCGGCGTGCGGCTCAGCTTGATAGGAGAGGCGATGCCGGTGTAGTCCTCGCCTATGCGCACCACCATCTCGCGGTGCTGGGTATGCGGGTGCTGCAAGGCTGCGTCCACCGACAGGATGGGAGCGCAGGGCACGCCCAGCTGCATCAGGGCCTCGGCCAGTTGCGCGCCGTCCTGCCCGGCCAGCGCGCGCACCAGCAGTTCACGCAATTCATCGCGGTGCACCGAGCGTGCGCCCGCCTGGCCAAAGCGCGGGTCGCTTGCCAGGGCGTCAGTCCGCAGGTGCTTGCACAGCAGGCCGAATTGCCTGTCGTTGCCCACCGCCAGAAAGACCGGCACGGTGCGCGTGGGAAAGGCGTCGTAGGGATAGATGTTCGGGTGGGCGTTGCCGGTGAGGGTGGGGCGTTTGCCGTTGCCAAACCAGTTGGCCGCATGCGGATGCAGCAGCGAGAGGCCGCAGTCGAACAGGCTGGCCTCCACAAACTGGCCCTTGCCACTGCGCTCGCGCTCCTGCAGTGCCAGCAGCACGCCCAGCGCGGCATTCAGTCCGGTCACCATGTCGACCACGGGCAGCCCCACGCGCAGCGGCTCGCCGCCCACTTCGCCGTTGACGCTCATGATGCCTGTCATCGCCTGCACGGCCGCGTCGTAACCGGCCAGGCCGCCCAGCGGGCCGTCGGCGCCGAAGCCGCTGACGCGGCAATGAATCAGGCGCGGAAAGCGTTTGGCCAGGTCTTCGTAGCCCAGGCCCCATTTCTCCATGGTGCCGGTCTTGAAGTTCTCGATGACCACGTCGGCGCCTTCGAGCAAACCCAGCAGCACGGCCTGTCCGGCTGCGCTGGCCAGGTCTAGCTGCATGCCGAGCTTGTTGCGGTTCAGGCCCAGGTAATAGGAGGCCACGCCGTTCTGGAAGGGCGGACCCCAGGCGCGCGTGTCGTCGCCTTGCGGCGGTTCGACCTTGAGCACGTCGGCGCCGTGGTCGCCCAGGATCTGGCCGCAGTAGGGGCCACCGAGGATGCGCGACAGGTCGATCACGCGTATGCCCTGCAGCGCACCTTGCGGTGCCTTGAGATTGGATTCGGTGCTCATGCTGCTCAGTCCGCCGTCGCGCCGGACACCTTGATCACCTCGCGCCACTTGGCGGCTTCGCTGCGCATGTAGACCGCCAGTTGCGCCGGGGTGTATTGCGGCGGCGGCTCCAGGCCCTGCTGGGCCAGGTGCTGTTTCACGTCGGGCTGCTGCAGCACCTGCGTGAAGGCGGCATTGAGTTTCGTCACCACCTCCTGCGGTGTGCCCGAGGGCGCGACGATGCCGAAAAACACGCTGGCATCGAAGTCCTTCAGGCCTTGTTCCATCAGCGTGGGCACATTGGGCAGGGCGCGCGAGCGGCTGGCCGAGGTCACACCCAGCACGCGCAGCTTGCCGGCCTTGATGTGGGGCAGGGCGGTCAGCACGTCGGTAAAGGACATGGCCACCTGGCCGCCCAGCAGGTCGTTCAGTGCCGGGCCTGTGCCTTTGTAGGGAATGTGCTGGATGTCGGTGCCGGCACGCATGTTGAACAGCACGCCCGCCAGGTGCGAGGAGGCGCCGCTGCCCGAGGAGGCATACGCCAGCTTGGCCGGATTGGCCTTGGCGTAGGCGATCAGCTCTTTCACGTTTTTGGCCGGCACGCTGGGATGCACCACCAGCACATTGGGCAGGTAGCCGACCTGGATGATGGGCGTGAAGCTCTTGAACGGGTCGTAGTTGATCTTCTTGTACAGGTTCATGTTGATCGCCAGCGGCGCAGAGGTGCCGAACAGCAGCGTGTGGCCGTCAGCCTCGGCGCGGGCCACGTACTCGGCGCCTATGTTGGCGCCCGCGCCGGCCCGGTTTTCGACGATCATGATCTGGCCCAAGATGGGCTTGATGGCGTTTGCCAGCGTGCGAGCCATCGCGTCGGTGGGGCCGCCGGGCGCATAAGGCACGACCAGCGACAGGGTCTTGTGCGGGAAGCTGGTCTGGGCCCAGGCCGTTCCGGCGCTCGCCGTGGCTGCCAGGGCGGCCAGTGCCACCAGGGTGGTTCTGCGTGTGTTCATGTTTGTCTCCATGTGTTGTGGTGAAAGGGAAATTCAGAGGTCCAGCAACAGGTTTTCGGCCTGTGCGGATGTTTCGTGATTGGTGGCCAGCGGGTCGGCCGGCAACAGGCGGTGCTGCAGCACCAGTTGCGCCAGGTGCAGGCGATCCGGCGTGCCCATGCGCGCTGATTCCCAGGCCATCGCCACCGCCGTGGTGGTGTGATAAAGCGCTGAAGCCGCGCGCCGCGCCAATGCTTCGCCGCCGTCGGCCACCGCAGCGTTGGCCAGCGCCGTGGCGCGCGCCATCACGTTCTGCAGGCTGGCGCGCAGGGCGTCGTCCAGCGTTGTTTCGGCCAACAGTTGTTCCAGATGCGCCATCAGCGCTGTCAGCGAGTCTTCGCGCCGGATCGCGCGTATCACATCCAGCGCCACGATGTTGCTGGTGCCTTCCCAGATCGAACCCAGGTGGGCGTCGCGCACCAGGCGCGGGTCTGTCCACTCCTCGATGTAGCCGCAGCCGCCGCGCACTTCCATGGCGTCGCCGGTGACCTTGCGCGCGTCGCGGCAGGCGCGGAACTTGATCAGCGGCGTGAGGATGCGCGCCAGGCGCAAGGCGTTGGCATCACCCGCGTCGGCGCGGCGCAGTGCCTCGGCCGTCTGGAACACCATGCTGCGCGCCTGCTCGCTGGGCACCAGCAGCTTCAGGAGTTGACGGCGCATCAGCGGCAGATTGATCAGTTTTTTACCGAAGGCCTGGCGGTTGCGGGCGATGAAAAAAGCTTCGCTGACGGCGCGGCGCATCAGGCCGGCGGCGCGCACGCCGTTGGACAGGCGCGAGTTGTTGACCATGTCGGCCATCTGCACAAAGCCGCGCCCCTGCTCGCCGACCAACCAGGCGCGCGCGCCTTCAAGGCGAATTTCACCGCTGGCCATGGAGCGCGTGCCCAGCTTGTCTTTCAGGCGGATGATGCGGTAGTGGTTGTGCGTGCCGTCCTTCAGATCACGCGGCAGCAGGAACAGCGACACGCCCTTGAGACCGGGCTGGCCGCCTTGGCCATCCTCATCCACACGCGCCAGCACCATGGCCAGCGCGGCATCGGGGTTGGAACAAAACCATTTGTCACCGGTCAGCAGCCAGGCGCCGGGCTGCTCGGGGTCTGGCCTGGCCGTGGTTTCGGTGACGGCGATGTCGGAGCCGGCAGCCTGTTCGGTCATGAACATCGCGCCTTGCGAAAGTTCGTCCATGTCCAGGCTGGTGAGTGAGGGCAGGTAGCGCTGCACCAGCTCGGGCGTACCGAATTTTTTCAGCGTGCGCGTCAGCGAGTCGGTCATGGAGACCGGGCAGCACAGGCCGAACTCGGCCTGCACAAACAGGTAGGTCAGCGCGTACTTGGCGATGGACGGCATCTGGCCCTGCCAGCCCAGCACATCCTGGCGGTGCGAGATCGCCGCCAGCGCGTATTCGCTGAAGGCGAGGCGCTCCATCTCGACGTAAGCCGGGTGCTTGATGATCTTTTGTTCGTCGCGCCCGCTGCGCGAGCGGTGTTGCAGTTCGGGCGGGTTCTTGTCGGCGGTGTTCGCCAGATCGTCGAGCGTGCCGCCGGCCAGCGCGCCCAGCTTTTCGAGATGCGGCGTGAGGTGCGTCAGCAGCTCGGGCGGCAGGTAGACCTGCAGCAGCGCGCGCAGGCCGGGGTCGGTGGTGTAGAGGTTGGCGCCGTGCTGGTCGGGCACCGGGTGGCAGGTTGCTTCTGTCTGGGGCATGGACATGATGGGCTGGTCTCCTTGGCGCATTGTTTGCCTTGTGGCTATACCTGTCCAATATTGAATATGGCTTGGGCGATATAATTTTTAGATCATGGAATTTCGCCACTTGCGCTACTTTCTGGCCCTGGCCGACGAGCTGCACTTCGGCCGGGCGGCGCGCCGCCTGTCGATCTCGCAGCCGCCGCTTTCCCTGAATATCCAGCAGCTCGAAGCTTCGGTCGGGGCCAAACTGTTTATCCGCAACAGCCGGGAGGTGCGCCTGACGGCTGCGGGCCAGGCCTTTGTGCCCAAGGCGCGCGCGTTGCTGGAGCAGGCCCAGGAAGCCGGACGCCATGCCCGTGATGTAGAGCAGGGGCTGGTCGGCCGGCTGCACATCGGCTTTGTCGGTGCGATGCTGTACCAGGGCTTGCCGCAAATCCTGCGCCAGTTCCAGGCGCGGCATCCCTTGCTGCAGGTGTTGCTGCGTGAGCTCAATTCGCAGGACCAGTTCATTGATCTCTCGCATGAGCGCCTGGACCTGGGTTTTGTCCACACCACGCGCGCGCCGCCGGATTTGTCGCGCATCCTGGTGGCGCGCCAGCCCTTTGTCTGCTGCCTGCCGGCTGCGCATCCGCTGGCGAAAAAACGCAAGCTCTCCCTGCGCCAGTTGCAGGGCGAGCCGTTCGCCATGGTTGCCCGTGCGGTTGCTCCCGACTACCACGAGGCGATACTGTCGCTCTGCACCCAGGCTGGATTTCTCCCCGAGATCCGCTACGAGCTGCGGCACTGGCTCAGCGTGGTGTCGCTGGTTTCGCAGGGCCTGGGCGTGGCGCTGGTGCCGCAAGCGCTGCGCCAGTCCGGCCTGCCTGATACCGCCTTTATCCCGCTGGACAGCGAAACCACGCCTTATGACACCTATTGCCTGTGGAAGACGGCGCGTGAACATCCGGCGCTTGCCTGGTTTGTGGAAGCGGTGCGTGCCAGTGCGCGCGGGTGAGCGGCAGCCCTGAAAGTCGCCGGCCAAAGACCCTTCACACGAAATACCGGACGCGCCCGGGCAAAGCTGTCAGTATCAGCTGATCTGTACAAATTCAGGAGAACGGCATCAACCCGTATATCTGGTGTGTGGTGGGCGCTCTCCTTGGTGGACTGGCCTGCCTGCTGATGAAGATCAGCGAAAAAATCATCATCATTGAAACCGTGGGCGTCGCCGTGTTCGGCGCCTACATCGGTGGTGATTTTGTAGCCGCCCTGCTCAGCCATGGCGCAAGCAATGACAAGGACTTCAGCGCGGGCTCGCTTGGTCTGGCCCTGGCGGGGGCCGCCGTCATGCTGCTGGCGCTCAGGCTGATGCGCAAGGCGGTGGGGCCGCAGCATAAAAGCAAAGGCCCGCGCCGGCGCGATTGAGCCACCAGCGGCGGGAGCAGACGCAAACGCATGGGCTGCGGCGTAAGATGGCCGCTCTTATCGCGACCAATGCTTTTGACCGGAGATTTTCATGCCTGCTTCATCATCACCTTCCCTCCAAACCATCACCCTGGGCGGCGGCTGTTTCTGGTGCACCGAGGCGGTCTATGTCAAGGTGTGCGGCGTGACCGATGTTGAATCGGGCTACAGCAATGGCCAGGCCGACCGGCCCAGTTATGAGGATGTCTGCACCGGCCGCACCGGCAGCAACGAGGTCGTCAAGCTGGAGTTCGACCCCGTGCAGATAACGCTGCGCGAGATTCTTGAGATCTTCTTTGTCATCCACGACCCCACCACGCTGAACCGCCAGGGCAATGACACCGGCACGCAGTACCGCAGCGGCATTTATTACACGACACCGGAGCAAAAAGAGGTGATTGACGACTTCATCCGCGAGGCCAGCCAGGACAAGCTGTTTGGCAAACCTATAGTTACCGAGGTGTTGCCGCAGGCCAACTACTGGCCGGCCGAGGACTACCACCAGGACTTCTTTGAGAAGAACCCCTACCAGGGCTACTGCATGGCCGTGGCCGCGCCCAAGGTCGAAAAATTCCGCAAGACTTTTGCCTCGCTGGTCAAGGCCTGACGTGATGGCTTGTTGAGTTTGCTATTAAATCAATAGCTGGCTGTGCAGTCTGCATGGCCATCCCGGCCATGTTTGATGCTTAAAGCGGCGGCCTAGAGCCGCCGCTGCGCAAAATAAAACCACTCCTGCCCGACTTCCCCGCGCGGGTTGGGAAACACGACAAAGCCGTCAGCGGGTGCGGTCACCGCTTCGCCGCTGTAGCGGGTGCCTATGACTTCGCCGCTTTCCACCGCGTCAAAACTGCGCCATTCGCGGCTGAAGGTGTCGCCGACATGCTCGCGGTCCGTCACATCGACCAGGCGCAGGATGTCGCGCTCCATGGCCACGGGCTCGGGGGCGGCAGCGCTGATGCCCAGCAAGGCCAGCGTCTGCAAAATCGCATGCCGGGCGACCTCCACGCCTTTCGGGTCATCGTGCTGGCCGCATTCCAGCGTCACGCCGTAACCGCCGCGCGAGCGCATGTACTCGGTCGTGCCGACGCCGTAGTTGGTGCTTGTGACCAGCGTTTGTGAACGTTCAGCGCCATCTCCGGCGACCCTTGCCGCCCGGCGCTGTACGCCGCGTGCATAGGTGTCCAGCCAGCCCTCCACGATGCGGTAGGGGCCGGTGTGCAGGGCCAGCTGCATTTCTTCAGCGGCCTGGTTGAAAGGCTCCAGCGCGCCGCTGTTGTTCTGCGGGCCTATCATCACAAAGGGCGCACCGCCGGTATGGAAGGAATGCAGGTCCAGCAACACGTCATGCGCTTCCAGAATGGGGCAGAGCACATTGGCAATGCGGTCCTCAAAGTCCTGCGGGTTTGCCGTCGGCGCCATGTTGCGGTTCAGGTTGCGGTCGCCGCTGCGCTGTTTGAGCTGGTAAGCCAGCGGATTGGTGACGGGGATAAAAGTCACTGTGCCGCGTTGGATGACGAACTGGCCGCTGTCGATTTCTTCCAGCAACTGCGTGATGGCTTGCGTGCCACAGGTTTCATTGCCGTGGACTGCGCCCAGGACCAGCAGGCGCGGGCCGGGGGTTAAGCCGTGGAAGCTGTGGCTGCGCAGGTGTGCCGGTCGTGTCCGGCCGCTGGGGTCAGTCTTGTCTTTTGTTGTTATGTCAGTCATGGCAATAGTTATACAGGGGTTTTTGCGGCGCCGCGCTCCAGGAGGCAGGTCAAAGCAGCGATGCCAGGCCGATCAGGCGATAATGCGGATCCGCCAGCCCGTACGCCTTTGTGAAACGCCTTTCCCACTCCCGCAGCAAGTCCGCCACCTGGTGGATGCCACTGGTTTTGGCCTGCGCGCTTTTGTTCGCCCAGACGCTGGGCTTGATGCACGGGGTGGTGCACAGTCCGCAAGCGGCGGCAAGTGGACATGCCTTGGCAGCCCTTCAGGCCGCAGACCAGGCTGAGGCAAGCCCCGCTTCGGGCAACTGGATCGATGCACTGTTTTCCTCACACCACGGCGACAACGACTGCCGCCTGTACGACCAGGCCAGCCATGGCAGTGCTGCGCTGCATGTGGCTTGCCTGGCCCTGCCGGTGCTGCTGCCATCGTTTGCGGTGGCCATCTTTGAGGGCGAAGCACTCGCCCGCTGGGCTGCGCTGTTTGATGCGCGCGGCCCGCCCCTGACTCGCTGAATCTCCTCCAGCTGTGTTGTGGCCTTGCGGCCGCTTGCAGCTTTGCCCCTGTGTCTGCTTGCCTAAAGCCCGCGCAGGTTCGCATCACCGATTCAACGAGTTCCCATGAAAACATTTTTTCCCAATGGCGGAGCGCCTTCAGTTTTGCGCTCTCCCGTTTTCTCCAGAAGCGCATTGCAACTCGCGGTGCTGGCCGTGGCCGCAGCGGCCGGCCTGCAGTGCGGCATTGCAACCGCGCAGACCCCGGCGCCTAATCTGAAAGAAGTCACGGTCACCGGCAACCCGCTGGGCGCTACTGATTTGATAGCGCCTGCCGCGCAGTACTCGGGCACGGGGCTGCTGTTGCGCTCCAAAACCACGCTGGGTGAAACGCTGGACGGCATTCCGGGCGTGAGCAGCACCTACTTCGGCCCCAACGCCAGCCGGCCCATCATCCGCGGGCTGGACGGTGACCGCATCCGCATCCTGGGCAACGGCGGCGCGATGGTGGACGCCTCCTCGCTCAGCTATGACCACGCGGTCACGTCAGACCCCATCAGCATGGAGCGCATCGAGGTCCTGCGCGGCCCGGGCGCGCTGCTTTACGGCGGCAGTGCGGTGGGCGGTGTGGTCAATGTCATTGACAACCGCATCCCGCGCGAGGCGCTGTTTGACGAGAAGGGCGGCATCGCCGGAAAGGTGAACCTGGACATGGCCACCGGCAACCGGGAAAAAGGCAGCGGCCTGCTGCTGGAGACCGGCACCAACCGCTACGCCCTGCACGTGGATGTGTTTAACCGTGAGACCAGCGATGTCAAGGTGCCGGCCAGCCTGGCTTGCACCAAAGGCGGCACGGCCACCACGGCCAACAGCATCTGCAACTCGGCCAGCAAGGTGGATGGCGGCGCGGTGGGTGGTTCGGTATTTTTTGACCACGGCTACCTGGGCGCGTCCATGAGCACCTACCGCAGCACCTACGGCACGGTGGCTGAAGACAATGTGACGATAGGGATGAAGTCAAACCGCGTGGCGCTGGAAGGCGAAGTGCGCGACCTGGGCGGTTTTTTCAAAAGCGTCAAGGGCCAGTACAGCCAGACCGACTACACCCACACCGAGTTTGAAGGCGCGACGCCGGGCACTGTGTTTAAAAACAAGGGCAGTGATTTCCGGCTGGAAGCCAAACATGCGGCCTTTGGCAAGCTGAGCGGCGTGCTGGGCTTCCAGTCCGAGAACACGCGCTTTTCAGCCGACGGTGCGGAGGCTTTTGCGCCCTATAGCAAGACTTCGCAAAACGCCTTGTTTGCCTATGAAGAGTACGCCACCAACTGGGGCCGTTTGAGTTTTGGCGGGCGGACGGAATCGGTCAAGGTCCAGTCCTTGGGCAACCCGCTGGTGGCGGCGTTTGTGCCGGGCAGCCGCAACTTCAACCCCACCAGTTATGCGATGGGCGCCTTGTGGAATGTGAGGCCGGGCTGGCAACTCACCAGCAACCTGGCCTATACCGAAAGAGCGCCCAAGGACTACGAGCTGTATGCCTTTGGCCCCCACGTGGCGACCGGTGCCTGGGAAACGGGCAACGCCAGCCTGGACAAGGAAAAGTCAACCAGCCTGGATGTGGGCGCCAACTGGAAATCAGGGGCCAATACCTTTATGGCCAACGCGTACACGCATTACTTTAAAAACTACATCGCGCTGCTGGGCACCGGCAATACCTACGGCCAGGAAAACCGCGCGCTGAATCCGGCCGATGCCAATGGTGACGGGATTGACGACAACGACCCGGACAACCGGATACTGCCAGAACAGGCCTACACCGGCGTGCGCGCGCGTTTTGTGGGTTTTGAAGCCAGCGGCAACATCCGCCTGCTTGAAGGTGCGAACACCCTGGACCTGGCGCTGCGCGGCGACATGGTCAGGGCGACCAACCTGAACGATGGCCAGCCGCTGCCGCGCATTGCGCCCGTGCGGGTGGGCGCGACGCTGAAATGGGCCAGCGGTCCGTGGGGCAGCAGCTTCGGGTTTGACCACTCGGTCGCGCAGAACCGCGTGGCACCGGGCCAGCGCGCCACGGCGGCCTACACCTTGTGGAACACCGCTGCCACCTATGCGGTCAAGGTAGGGCCGACCAACCTGCTCTGGTACGCCAGGCTGGACAACATCACCAACCAGCTGGCCTACAGCGCCACATCGGTGCTGACCACCACGGCCTTCCCGAAAGCGCCGTTGCCGGGGCGCAGCCTCAAGGTGGGGCTGCAGGCGAGTTTCTAGACTGTTGACGTACAGGGCAGGGGCAAGGGCTAAGATTGTGAGATGAGTCAGCTGGTTTTCTTGTCCCTGCTCCCCGTGGCACCGTTGATTGCTATAAGTTTTATAGCTGGCTGCGCAAGCTGGATAAGGTCCGTGGCCTTAAAAGATCCGCCAAAACTGGTTTTTTGATGCTCGCGCCGGCGCTGCTGTTGTTGCGGGTCGGCAAAATCGCCTGAACCCAGAAAGAAAGCCCATCCATGCAATTTCTGCAATCCCTCCCGGTGTCGGCGCAGACCATTGGCCTGCTGCTGCTGTCGAATATTTTCATGACCTTTGCCTG
Source organism: Pseudomonadota bacterium (assembly GCA_040388255.1). Lineage (GTDB taxonomy): Bacteria > Pseudomonadota > Gammaproteobacteria > Burkholderiales > Burkholderiaceae_C > Polaromonas. Next base: position 13,875 of record JAZKCE010000055.1, read on the forward strand.
GTACGGGCACCTGAAAAACCTGGCCACCTCGCCCTGGTATGTGGCGGCGCTGGTCAGCTGGGGCATTGCGCTGTTTGAGTACCTGCTGCAGGTGCCGGGCAACCGCATCGGCTTTACACAGTTCAGCGTGGGGCAGCTCAAGATCATGCAGGAGGTGATCACCTTGACGGTGTTTGTGCCGTTTGCGGTGTTTTATATGGACCAGCCGCTCAAGCTGGACTATTTGTGGGCCGCGCTTTGCATGGTAGGGGCGGTGTATTTCATCTTCCGCAGCGCCTGATAAAAACAGCGTTTTTGAAGCAGGCGCGCGGCCTCCCCGGGGGAAGGGAGTCACACGCAGTGAGCGACCGTGGGGGCAAGGTAAACTTCCGGCAGTTATAAAAACGTCATATTTTTGACACATTCCCAGAGGACCTCACATGCTGTTTGGCAAACTGCTGCCGCGCGAAGGCAATTTTTTCGATATGTTCAACCAGCATGCCGAACGGATTGTGGAGGCGGCCCACGCGTTTTCCAACCTGGTCGCCAACTACAGCGACGTGGAAAAACGCGAATCCTTCAACCGTGAAGTCGACAACGCCGAGCGCGCTGCGGACCGCATCACGCACGACGTCAACCGCGCCCTGCACAAGACTTTCATCACGCCGATTGACCGTGAGCAGATCCACAAGCTGATCAACACCATGGACGACGTGGCCGACCTGATCCAGGACTCGGCGGAAACCATGGCGCTGTACGACGTGCGCCACATGACGGACGACATCGTGCGCCTGACGGACCTGAGCGTGAAGTGCTGTGAGCGCCTGAAGGACGTGGTCGCGCTGATAGGCAAGGTCAGCGACGCCGCCACCGCGGAAGCCGCGCTCAAGACCTGCGAAGAAATAGACAAGCTCGAATCGGATGCCGATCGCGTGATGCGCTCGGCCATGAGCCGGCTGTTCCGCGAGGAGCCCGATGTGCGTGAAGTCATCAAGCTCAAGGCCGTCTACGAGCTGCTGGAAACCATCACCGACAAGTGCGAGGACGTGGCCAACCTGATCGAGGGCATCGTCCTCGAAAACTCCTGAAAAATATGACCCCCACGCTCCTCGCTTCGCGTAGTTCGCTGCCCCCAGAGGGGGCGCATTTTTCCTTGGGGCGGCCCTGCGGAAAAACTTTGACCCCCACGCTCAGCGTCACCGGACGGAATTGAATATGGAAAGCGTACAGACAGCCTTGTGGGTTGTGGCCCTGCTGGTATTTTTGGCGATTGCCTTCGACTTCATGAATGGTTTTCATGATGCGGCCAATTCAATTGCGACAGTGGTGTCCACCGGTGTGCTCAAGCCAGGGCAGGCCGTGCTGTTTGCGGCCACCTTCAACCTGATCGCGATTTTCATTTTTCACCTCAGCGTGGCGGCCACGGTGGGCAAGGGGATTGTCCAGCCCGGCGTGGTGGACACCCACGTGGTTTTCGGCGCGCTGACGGGCGCCATCACCTGGAACCTGGTGACCTGGTACTACGGCATCCCCAGCAGTTCATCACACGCGCTGATAGGCGGCATTGTGGGCGCGGTGATTGCCAAGGCGGGCGCGCACGCGCTGGTGTCGGGCGGCATCTTGAAGACCGTGGCCTTTATTTTCATATCGCCGTTGCTGGGCTTTTTTCTGGGCTCCCTGATGATGCTGCTGGTCGCCTGGGTCTGCCGGCGTGCAACCCCGTCCAAGGTGGACCGCTGGTTTCGCCGCCTGCAGTTGGTGTCGGCAGGGGCCTATAGCCTGGGCCATGGCGGCAATGACGCGCAAAAAACCATCGGCATCATCTGGATGCTGCTGATCGCCACGGGTTATGCCTCCGCCAGCGACGCATCGCCCCCGACCTGGACCATCGTGGTTTGCTATACGGCCATTGCCGCAGGCACCATGTTCGGCGGCTGGCGCATCGTCAAGACCATGGGCCAGAAGATCACCAAACTCAAGCCGGTGGGCGGGTTTTGCGCTGAAACCGGTGGCGCCCTGACACTGTTCCTGGCCACCGGGCTGGGCATTCCGGTGTCGACCACGCATACCATCACGGGTGCGATTGTGGGCGTGGGCTCCACCCAGCGGGCCTCGGCCGTGCGCTGGGGCGTGGCGGGCAACATCGTCTGGGCCTGGATATTCACGATCCCGGCATCGGCTTTTGTCGCGGCGATCGGGTACTGGATAAGCTTGCAACTCTTCTGACCGGCCTGGTCTCAGGCGGGCGGCATGCCGCAGCCTGTCTTTTCAAGCAGGGGCCGCGGGACTGGCTTTGCCAGACCGCAGGCGCAGCGCCCCCTCGGGGGGGCAGAGAGCTACACGTCGTGAGCGAACGTGGGGGCTCTATTTCATTGGCTTATCTTGCGCGCTTCCTCGACCTGGTATTCAAAGTAGCGCTGGAAGCTGAAGGCGATGCTGGACATCAGGGTGATGGCGCCGAACAAAAGCGCAAACACCACCGCGCCTATGGTGAGCCAGTTGGTGTTGCCGGAAGCCGTGCCAGGCACAGCCGCGTTGTAGCTGGCATTCCACTTTTCAGTAGGCATCAGGCCGTAGTAAATCGCTGTGATGGAGGTGGCTGCAAGCGTGAAGCCCAAAAGCGGAATCAGCAGCCAGGCCAGCTGGTCGTCCTGGCCGTAAAGCTGCACCCGGTGGACGCCCCACCAGCCAATGGCTGCGATCAGGGGGTGGGCCCAGGCCCAGAGGTCTTTCAGCCCAAAAAGATAGAGCCGGTGCAGTCCGAGCTGGCCGAAGATGAGCGCCAGCCATGCGGCGGCCGTTTTGTTTTTGGGGGTGGGTGAATGCATGGGGGGATTATGGAGCGGGCAGGTCAAGCGGCGGCTGCGTGTCGCCCGCGCCCAGCGTTTTTTGCATGATGACGATATCCCGCCAGGCGCCGAATTTCCAGCCGCAGGACTTGATCTTGCCGACTTCCTCGAAGCCGAGCGCCAGGTGGACACCGACGGAGCCGGCGTTGGCCGAGTCGCCAATGATGGCCATCACCTTGCGTATGCCGGCGGTCTCGCAGCGCGCCAGCAGTTCGGCCAGCAGGGCGCGGCCCAGGCCTTTGCGGTGCGCATCGGGCGCCAGGTAAATCGAGTCTTCCACGGAATAACGGTAGGCCGGGCGCGGCTTGAACCAGTTGCCGTAGGCAAATCCGGCAACCTTGCCGTCCTGCTCGGCCACCAGGTAAGGCAGGCCCTTGGACAGCACATCGGCCCGCCGGGCCGTCATGTCGGCCACGCCGGGGGCTTCGGTTTCAAAGGTGCCGGTGCTGTGCAGCACGTGGTGCGCATAAATGGCGGTGATGGCGGCAATGTCTTGGTCGCGGCTGGGGCGTATCAGGGGCATGGTGGGCAACGGTTAGGGGGAAATCCGTGAAGCGGGGCGCTCGCATGGTGATTTTCCCGTGAAAAGGGCAAATTGGTGAGCGCTGCGCCACAGCAGGCTATAATCGCAGGCTTTGCAGCATTTCGCTGACCGGGTGGTCATGTCGTGTGTCTCAATCGCTGCAGGAAACTATGGGGTGCTTTTTTAAACATGCGCCCCACCACCCAAGGATAAATCATGGTCGTCATCCGACTTGCACGCGGCGGTTCCAAGCACCGTCCATTTTTCAACATCGTTGTGGCTGACAAGCGCGTCCGCCGCGATGGCCGTTTCATCGAGCGCATCGGTTTTTACAACCCGATTGCCAAAGGTGGCGAAGAAGGCCTGCGCATTGCGCAAGACCGTTTGACCCACTGGATCGGTGTTGGCGCCCAGGCGTCCCCCACCGTCGAACGCCTGATCAAGCAAGGCGCCGCAGCAGCCGCCAAAACGGCCTGAGTTCAGATATCCAGATGTCGTCCGGCTTAACACCGTCTGGCCTGCCGGACGATGCCATCGAAGTTGGGCGCATCCTGGATGCGTGGGGCGTCAAGGGCTGGCTGAAAGTCCTGACCCACAGCACGGACCCCGAGGCCCTTTTTGCGGCCAAGTCCTGGTTTTTGCAAGCCCCTGACGCGAAATTCCGTCCGGGCTTCAATGCCTTTTCCGGCACCGTTGCGATCAGCATCGAAGAAGCCAAAACCCATTCCGATTCCGTGGTTGCCAAGGTCCTGGGCCTTGACGACCGCACTGCCGCCGAAGCCTTGCGCGGCGCGCGCATCTTTCTTTCGCGCAGCAGCTTTCCAGCAGCCTCCAAAGACGAGTATTACTGGGTGGACCTGATAGGCCTGGATGTCGTCAACCGCGAAGGCGTGGCTTTGGGTTGCGTGCGCGACCTGATGGCGACCGGCCCGCATTCGGTGTTGTGTGTCGAGTACACGGCAACGCAGGAAGACGGCACACAAGCCGCCGCCGAGCGCATGATCCCGTTTGTTTCGGTCTATGTGGACGCTGTGGACATTGCCGGCAAGCGCATCACCGTTGATTGGCAGCCCGACTACTGAGCGCGGCTAAAGCCGGCGCCCGTGTTGCGGCATGGCGCCCTTCACGCGCAAAATGATTTTTATGCGCTTTGATGTCATCACCCTTTTCCCCGAGCTTTTTACGCCGTTTCTTGTCAGCGGTGTGACCCGTCGCGCCTATGAAGCCGGCCTGGTCGAGGTCAGACTCTGGAGCCCGCGCGACTTTGCCGATGGCAACTACCGCCGCGTCGACGACAGGCCTTTTGGCGGCGGCCCGGGCATGGTCATGCAGGCTGAGCCGCTTGGCCTTTGCCTTGAAAAAATCCGCGCCGACCGCCTGGCAACCGGCGTGCCGGCTGGGCCCGTCGTGCTTTTTTCACCTGTAGGCGAGGCGCTGAACCACGCCGGCGTGGAGGCCTGGTCGGCAAGCAGCGGGGCGGTGCTGGTGTGTGGCCGCTACGAAGGGCTGGACCAGCGTTTTATAGACACTTATGTGGACCGCCAGATCAGCCTGGGTGACTTTGTGCTGTCGGGTGGGGAGATCGCCGCCATGGCCTTGCTGGACGCGGTGGCCCGGCTCCAGCCCGGGGTGCTGAACGACGAAGGCAGCCACCAGTTCGACAGCTTTAACCCGGCACTCGATGGCCTGCTGGATTGCCCGCATTACACCCGGCCGGAGGACTGGCGCGGACAGCTGGTGCCGGCCATCCTGTTGTCGGGCAACCACAGCCACATTGAACGCTGGCGCCGCGACCAGCGCCTGGCCCTGACCCAGCGGCAGCGCCCCGAACTGCTGCAGAAGGCCCGAAACGCCGGGAAATTGAGTGCCGGCGACGAAGCTTTTCTGGCGGATTTGCTTGAAAATCCTGAAAAAGACGCCTGACTTGCTATAATCGAGGGCTTTTCGGTCCTCTGGCGGCCACTGCAACCACGGCATCAACATTGATGCTTCCCTGGATTTGCGGTCTTTAGCGCAGCGCGTGCATGAACGAAAAAGTTAGATGGAAAAATCATGAATCTGATCCAAACCCTTGAGCAGGAAGAAATTGCCCGCCTGAACAAAACCGTTCCGGCTTACGCCCCTGGTGACACCGTCATCGTGAGCGTGAACGTGGTTGAAGGCACGCGCAAGCGTGTGCAGGCTTTTGAAGGTGTGGTGATTGCCAAGCGCAATCGCGGCCTCAATTCCAGCTTCATCGTTCGCAAGATCTCCAATGGCGAAGGCGTCGAGCGTACCTTCCAGGTCTACAGCCCGCTGATCGCCAAGATCGAAGTCAAACGCCGTGGTGACGTGCGTCGCGCCAAGCTGTACTACCTGCGCGAGCGCAGCGGCAAGTCTGCACGTATCAAGGAAAAACTGGGCGCCAAGGCCGCGTAATTGCAGCCTGCATCCAGGAAAAGCCGCTCTTTTTGAGCGGCTTTTTTTTGGTGCGCCCGGCAGGGCGTACCTACTTGGAGGTGAAAGTCCTCTACTGGCCCGGCAAGGGGAACAGTTAGCCAAAG
>JAZKCE010000056.1:0-54723 GCA_040388255.1 Pseudomonadota bacterium
GGGCGTGGGACTCTTAATCCGTAGGTCGCGAGTTCGAATCTCGCAGAACCCACCAATCGATTCAAGGACTTAGCCGCAAGGCTAGGTCCTTTGTCTTTTCTGAACGTGACAAAAACGTGACCAGATTTCCCCCGGTTTCAGGCTTCAAGCGGACGATCCGCGTTGCCGCCGTGGCCAGGTGCTCTGTTCCATACTTTGCATAGCGGTCCACCATCTCCCTGGACTTCCAGCCGCCCAATTCCTTGAGCTCATCGCAAGACGTTCCCGCCTGACGATGCCATGAGGCCCACGTGTGGCGCAGGTCATGGAAGCGAAAATCCGAAATACCGGCAACCTCAAGCGCTGTATGCCAGGCAGAATTGGTAATTTGATAACGCATTGGTTCGCCCTGGTAGGTGAAACAGTGCGTCAGACTTTTACCAATCTGCTCCCTCAAGACTTCTTTCGCATCTTCATTTAACGGTACTCCCCGAGGCGTGCCATTCTTGGTTTTATTGAGCCAGGCGGTATGCCGGTTCAAATCCACCCGAGCCCACTCCAGACCCGTTATCTCAGCCGCACGGCAGCCTGTTGCCAGGGCAAACCGTACCAGGGCCGCCAGGTGTGGCGCACAACAGCGAATCAAACGATCCGCTTCCTCATGCGTCAACCAGCGGTCCCGCTCGACTTCACCTTTCAAGAGCCTGATCTTCGGAAAGTTATCGATCCACTGCCATTCATCACGCGCCATCCGAAAAAGGCTGCGCATGGTTGAGAGATACCGATTCACCGTCGCAGGTTTATTGCCCTTCTTGAGTTCACCCTGAACCACTGACCAAACCACATCACCATTGATCTGGCTCAGCATCATGGTCCCCAGGTAAGGATCAAGAAAGCGGCAAATCCGCTGCACATCCGAAAAACTTCTCAATGTCCGCTTCAGTTCGAGGTACCGGACAACGGCTTCCTGCCAGCTACGCTGAGGTTTGATGCCAAAGTGAGTTTCCCGATACGCATCCAGCTTTAGCTTTGCTGCATACGCTTCGGCGTCCCCTTTGTTTTCAGTCCCAGTGCTTTGGCGTACTCTTTTGCCGTTGGGGAGCGTTGCATTAATCCACCAGAAACCGGAATCCGGTCTTTGATAGATTCCTTCATTACGGGCCATAAATTCTCCTTTCCGGCCCGCCTTCGCTCGCCCTTATAGTCATCGAGCCAGGCATCGATGTCAAGTTTGTCGTAGACGCAGCGACGACCAAAGCGCACATGAGGGATAGCCAGCTCAGCCAACAGGGTGAGCCCAATCCCCAGGTAGGCCGCCGTTTGCTCCTTGCTGAGACAGCGTGCCGCAGGCAGCGGTAAACCCGCTTGATCCAGGTCTTTATCCATGATGACTCCCTATTCACCACGGGAGGCCTTGCGGTAAGCCTTGACGCCCTCGGATTCCTCGGGTTCTTGCGGTGCCTGGTAGTTCACCCCGGAATTGAATGTCCGGGTGCGGGCCGCAACCCTTTGCGCCAGGAGTTCATCGACTTCAAGCCCCTGGTTGTAGGCCAGCCCCTGGAAGTGCTGGTGCATGTCCCCGAGCAGACCATCAATGGCGACGTTCTTGTCGTCCAGCTGATGAATGGCCATGTACGAGGCCAGTGAACTGAATACCGTGCCATAGAGGCGCTTTTCGTCCGGCATTCGGGCATTGGTGAAGCGCTTGAGCAGCACGCCGCCGGAAGTGTCCCAATCGACAGAGGCGAGGGCGATCCAAAGGGGATGGGTAGGCCAGCGGGCACGGGTCGAGTCATTCGGGTTGGGTTCGGTCAGCCGCAGCCATTCGGTCGTGGCATAGCGCCAAAGGCCATTGAGGTTGACCAGGACGCTCTCCAGGGACGACAAACCCCTTTCCTTGAGGTAGTCCCGCTTGCACTCGAATTCGAGCCGCCAGACCTGCTGCCCGGGTTCCCAGCCTGCAGGCAGCCATAGGCTTTGAGCCCAGGACTTGCCACTGTGGGTTATTTCCTTGGTTTTGTCATAGAGCCGGGCCGCAATGATGCCGCCCATGCCAATGGTCCAGCCGGTGAACTGTTGGTCCTTGGCGTAGCTGTGAATCTCAACGGCCCGCGTGACCCAGGCCGAGCGGTGCCAGGAGTCCATGATGCAGGGCGAGCTGAAGTCTGCAGCCAGATCGATACGGCTGACCATGTTCCTTCCTGTGAGTTCTCCGAACTCTGCCAGGAGTGCCTCCAATTCCTCCTGGATAGGGCGGGGGCCTTTATGCGCCAGGTACTCCGCCGAAATCTTGACGTAGGCCATGGGCAGTTTCTTGTTGGGCCTGGAGAACTGGATGCGGAAGGCGTTGTCGTCCAGGACAAAGGGGAACATGCCCGCGCCCTTGTCCTTGACCTCGAAGATGTGATCCCCGGCCACGAATTGGGCCTTGGACTGCTCTACCGGGTCAGGGGATTGGGCCTTGCCCTTGAGCTCTGTTAAACGGGTCAGAACGCCAGGATGGAGGTCTCCAGGGTAGGAGAGATACAGGCTATCGACAGCCAGGCGAAGCAGCCGAAAACCATCCGGTAAGGTGTTATTGCTGTTATGGGGTGCTGTGTTACTAGGCGGCGCACCCGAAAAAAAACCTTCCGACCCGGATTCGCTGGCCGGCGCTTCGCGCTCGTCCACGAATACCGGGTCGGCTGATTTTGAGTCACTTGATGAGTTGGCAGGCTTGCCCGATTTGGCGTTTTCCGTGGACATGTCTTCATTCCTTTACCGCGCCAGGCATGCCACGTTGGCTTCCTGGTACGGTTATCGATTGAAAACATGTCGGACCTTTAAGACGACTCCATCAAAAAGAGTTTCATGGAGTTGACAAACACAGCAAACCCTGCTGAAACGATCTGTATTCGCCTATGCGCTTGCCAAGATATTTGACATCCTCGATGCGATTGGCATACCCGCCAATGCCCGCTTCGTCGAACAGATCGAGTATTTCCCTGTGCTTGAGCGTGTCCAGGTGGCCGCACATGTCCAGGAACGCGAGCCCCATCCACAAAGACTTATGCCTAACTTTGCCCCTGTAAGGCGCAGATTTCATTACGTAGGCAAGCTTCTTTCGAAAAACTTCATTTCCTTCGGCATGAAGATTTGCAAAGCGACTGCGGAAGTAGGGATCAATCCCGGCGATTCGAGGATCAATTTGCACAGCCTTGACCAGTGCGATGTCGTCGCCTGCCTTGGCCTGTGCAACCAACGATGTTAGCTTTTGCCGATGAACCATCGTGGACAGTACCTGGTAGAACATCGAGAGACAGGACATTCCAAACCACTGAATTCGTTTGACGATGTCCTGCTGCTCCTCCGGACTCATCGCGAGGTATTCAGCATCAATTTGTTGTTGAGTGCGCTCTTCGACGTAAGCTATTCCGTCATCGATACCATTCTTGACCCCATCAATCAAGACTTGCGTGAACTGACCGCGCTCATCAACCGACATGGCGGCAAGTTCATCATTTAATTCCTTGATCTCCGACTCAGAAAGCAAGGACCGCAGGAATGCGCAGCTAATTGCTGCCTCATTCTGATAAAGCAGCGGATAGTTTTCGATTCGAAAACGCTCGATGAAATCCGTGACCTGCTTAGGGAAGCGGAAAAAACCATTCCTGGACTCGATGTGACGCAACAGCCATTCCCAATCGGGAACAGCATTTTTCAACAGACCCACTGTTGTGTTGAGATCGATGACGGGCGATAGGACAAGATTCGACATGGCGGTAACTCCAAAAGTTAAGGGAAGTCACACACACGCCACACTGTAGATAGCCAAGCACGTGCCTCCACTATGGAAACTCGGACCTAGCGAGGAAGAAATCAGGAGTTAGGGAAAATAAATTGATGGCGAATGGAATTACCGCATTGATATGCCCGGCTGCGTATTGATACTGGGCGCTCTATATTCGATGGGCAACTTTTGGCCAGAGCGCGCGACGGTGCAGTGCAGCCAATTGAATGGCGCGGGTTTGAATGTGTGTGCCTTAGATCGGTTTACTAACTCAATCTAGAACTCAACTACAGCAACGGTTTAAAGAGCGTATGGGACAGACATACACTATCTCCCTCTAAGCACAACGTCAATCGGCATGTTTCATTCTTACAACTCAAAAGTGGGCGCGAGAGTAGGTGTGGCGTTTACAGATTGGCAATATCACTAATTTACCGGCAACAGCTCAGCATATTTTTTATTGTCCAATGCATTCGCTCGTGCAGCGTTTTCACTTCATGTGTGCTCCACAGAATGCAATATTTGAGTTTGTAACAGTGGTGGCATACTGCGGAGATGACTTGGCAGCCATTCATACTCTACAACTCTGAACCTAAAGTAAGAGGTTTTTCTTGCGATGCTTATCGCCCATTGTTTATCAAACAGAATGGTGAAAAGGTACGCAATCCAGCCTTCGACAATCATTCCCAACAGATACTCAACCTGAAATCTCCCGAGAGACCTAATTATTTCAATCCAGCGGTTAAATACTGTGCAGCTCGCCTCTTAGCATTTTTGAAGAGTAATCACCAGGATGAGTCTGTTGAATTCCTGATTATCCCTTCGAGCACAAAAGGAAAAACGTCGTTGGGTCTCGAGAAAATAGTCTTGGCCGTTTGTCGAACCGATAAACGGTTCACTTATGTTGAAGGTAGCTTGTTCCGTCACAGGACGATTGATAAGCTTGCAAAAGGAGGCGATCGATCCCTACATGTGCATTTGGATTCGATGGACTACAGCGAGAAACCAGGGTCTCCACGAGTGAAAATTTTGTTGGACGATGTGATGACCTCCGGCAATTCACTGACCGGTGCTATCACCGTCATAAGGCAGGTTGATGCTCGACATCTGATCGTACCGTTGGTGTTCGGAAAAACCACCCATGATTGAGTCTGATCTGGACATATCCATTGCGGCGCTAGCGCTGCAACGCAGTTCAATGTTGAAGGTTGCTCCTTTGCGGGACATGCTCCTCAGGTTGCGCTACTCTGTGATACGGGATGTTGATGTCGAGAAGGTGATTGAGTTCGCTGGCTTCGACATGCAATCGGTCACGACAGATGTTGGTGAAGCAACCAGGGATATTGAGCGGGGTCTTGAATTGGGCATCAACCCTATTCCAATTTCATCAGAGAGGTATCCGGCTATTCTGCGGGGCATTCTCGATGCTCCCCCGATAATCTATATCCGAGGTTCGATATCCGCGTTCAAGGCGCTCCCCGGTGTTGCCGTCGTTGGTACCCGGAAGGCCTCGGCACATGGACTTGCGATAGCCAGTCGAATTTCGGAATTCCTGTCCAATGAAGGCCGTTCTGTAGTAAGTGGGTTGGCGTTGGGTATTGATGCCGCCGCACACGAAGGGGCACTACTCGGAGCGACACCGACAATTGCAGTTCTGGCACATGGCCTAGAAAACGCGCAGCCAGTGACCAATCGGTACTTGGCACAGCGAATTCTTGAAAATGGGGGCTTATGGGTATCGGAGCATGCCGTAGGCGTGCCTGCCAAACCTGCTAACTTTGTGCTTCGCAATCGAATACAAGTCGGATTGTCCTGTGCATCAATAATTGTTGAAGGCGAAGCGCAAAGCGGGTCCAAGACTCAAGCAGAATACTGTCTTCGGAGCAAGAGGGCGCTTTTTGCTGTGCTACCTGAACCAGGCTCAAGAGTGGCGACTGTCAGTGAGTTGCCTCGAATGCTCGTGAATGTTCGTGGTGCCACCCCTATTTATTCAAAAAGGGATTACCCTGCGATGATGGCAATGATCGAACGCTCAAGTGCAATGCTTGAAGGCAGCGCGTACCGGAGCCAATAGTCTATAGCTTTGGGTGAGGTTCTCGAATCGCCAAGGGAGGTTGACATCCCGCGCAAATCGCCAGGGCTTCCTACGGAAGTTGTCAACGCTATGTGTGGCTTTCAATCGCCCCCAGACTGGCGTGACAGCCTTGGCGAACTCTAACGAAACGTGACGAGCGAAGGCGAGCGTAAGTCATTGATAAATAAGGGTTTTATCCCACTCTTAATCCGTAGGTCGCGAGTTCGAATCTCGCAGAACCCACCATACATGCCTTGCCGGCATTAAAAAAGCCCACTGTCTGAAAAGATAGCGGGCTTTTTTTTGTCCGGCGTTTGCGCCCATGGCCGCGAACCCCGGCGTGTTGTCCTGTCAGGGCTTGAGTTTGGTGAACACATCTTCCCCAATTTTCAGGGCAAGCGATTCGATGCCCTGCCAGGCATTGCGGTAGTAATCTTCCACTGAAAACTGCTTTCCTTCGTTGCTGACGAGGACCTTGATTTCATCCTTGCCGGCAAAAGCGCCGACCAGGAATCTCCCGGCATCGCTGCGGGCGGAGTAATCCTGAATACTGACTGTGGCTTCACGCGCAGGAAGGATGACGGCCCCGGCATTTTTCGCGGCCTCGCTATAACCTTGCATGATCAAGGCAGGCACGGTTGGGCGAACCTGGCATGCGCCGCAGTCAAGTGTGACCTTGATGGACGGCACCTGCGCAGGCGGGCCTGATGCGACCGGGGGTTTTGTCGCGCAACCGGTTGTGAAGAGCAGGGCCGCAAGAAAGAAACAGCTCGCCAAATTCGTTTTATTGCTCATGGGTTTCCAGATGGTTGTTGGGTGACTGGCAAGCCGCCGGATGGGGGCTTGATTGTCACGGGCATCTTAGACGGGCAAAGCCTGGCGGGCGGCAGGTGCGCAAAATCTTTTGGTTTGTGTTGTGGTGACTGCGGCGCCGGTCGCGCAGCGCATCAACCGGCCAAGCAAGTTTTCAGGCGCCATGTCCCAGCAGGGGTGGCATCAATTCCGCCTGCTTGGCCACCCGTATGCAGTCCTTCATGTGCTCCTCGCCAAAGTAGCGGATCGCGGCATAACCCACCACGGCAGAAACAATCTGCCCGGCCAGGGGGATAAGTTTGGCGGCCTGTTTGGTGCTCAGGCGCACGCCGATTTTGGTGGCGGCCTTGATGACCAGGTCGCGGCTGATGAACTTGCCTATCAGCACCGAACCGACCAGGGCGACGGCTTTTTGCACCTGGTCGCGCTTTTTGGGTTCGAGTTTGTCGAGCTGGGCCGGGCTCAGGCCGAACTCCCTGTTGATCTCCGGGATCAGTTTGGAGAGCAGGGCGGCGTCTACCGCCCAGTCCAGGCCGGGCACAGGCACGGCGCTGGCTGCCGCGGCCACCAGGGCGCGTTTGTTGAGCAGCTTGCGGCTGCGTTTGACGGCGGCTTCCAGTGCTGCGTCATCGGACGCCATATGAAGTGCAGTGGGCATGGTTCGCAATCCCTTTCAAGGCGGTGCCGGGCGCTGTGGGGCTCCCTGCACCAACTCTACACCGCCGCGGTTTCGATCTGCTCGGTCAGTTCCAGCCAGCGTTCTTCCAGTGCGCCGACTTCGTTTTCAATGGCTTTCAGGCGCTTGCCAGTCTGGGCAATTTCTGCGGGGGCCGTTGTGGTCGTCAGCAAGGCTTGCAGGCTGTCTTTTTCAGCGCCCAGGGCCTGCATCTGCTTGTCGATTTTCTCCAGCTCCTTGCGCAGGGGCTTGGTGGTTTCGGATTGCTGCTGGCGGCGCTGGGCGTCGTCTTTTTTGTTCGCAGCCGATTTCTTGGCATCAAAAGTGGCTGTAGCCCCCGTGGATGGGGCGCTGACAGCTACTGTTTTGGTAGCGACTGCAGCCGGTGCGGCGCTGTTTCCGGATTTTTTGGCTTCCTCGCGCTGGCGTTTGGCGTGGTCCAGCAAATACTTCTGGTAGTCGTCGAGGTCGCCGTCAAACGGCGCGACGCCGCCTTGCGAAACCATCCAGAACTCGTCACAGACGGCGCGCAACAGGGCGCGGTCATGGCTGACCAGCATCACGGTGCCTTCAAACTCGTTGAGCGCCATCGACAGCGCTTCGCGCGTGGCCAGGTCCAGGTGGTTGGTCGGCTCGTCAAGCAGCAGCAGGTTGGGGCGCTGCCAGACGATCATGCACAGCACCAGGCGGGCTTTTTCGCCGCCGCTCATGCTGCCCACGGCCTGCTTGACCATGTCGCCGCCGAAGTTGAACATGCCCAGGAAGGCACGCAAGTCCTGCTCGCGAGTGGCCTGACTGCCCATCTTGCCGGCGGCGGTGACTTCTTTCACCAAGCGGATCATGTGCTCCAGCGGGTTGTCCGCCGGGCGCAGCACATCGAGCTCCTGCTGGGCGAAGTAGCCGATGTTCAGGCCTTTGCCTTCTATCATCTCGCCTTCGATAGGCGCCAGGGCTCTGGCCACGGTTTTCACCAGTGTGGATTTGCCCTGGCCATTGGCGCCCAGAATGCCTATGCGCTGGCCGGCCAGCACCGATTTGCTGACGTTTTGCACGATGACGGTGGGCGGTGTGCCTTCGGGCGCGTCTTCCGGTGCGGGGTAGCCAAAGTAGGCGTTCTGCATCGACAGCATGGGATTGGGCAGGTTGGCCGGCTCCTTGAACTCGAAGGTGAAGTCGGCTTCGGCCAGCAGCGGCGCGATTTTCTCCATGCGGTCCAGCGCCTTGACGCGACTTTGCGCCTGCTTGGCCTTGCTGGCCTTGGCCTTGAAGCGGGCGATGAACTTCTGCAGATGGGCGATCTTGTCCTGCTGTTTGCTGAAAGCGGTTTGCTGCAGCGCCATCTGCTCGGAGCGCAGGTCTTCAAACTTGCTGTAGTTGCCACCGTAACGCGTCAGCTTGGCACTTTCAATGTGCACCGTCACATCAGTTACCGCATCGAGAAACTCGCGGTCATGGCTGATGACCAGCATGGTGCCCTGGTAGCGCTTGAGCCAGGCTTCCAGCCAGACCAGGGCGTCCAGGTCCAGGTGATTGGTCGGTTCGTCAAGCAGCAGCAGGTCGGACGGGCACATCAGTGCGCGCGCCAGTTGCAGGCGCATGCGCCAGCCGCCCGAGAAGCTGTTGACCGGGTTGTCGAGTTCGCTGACCTTGAAACCCAGGCCCAGGATCAGCGCCTGCGCGCGTGCCTGCGAGTCGTGTGCGCCGGAGTCGTACAGCTCCATATACGCATGCGCCATGCGGTCGCCGTCGCCGCTGGCTTCGGCCGCGGCGACTTCCGCTTGCGCCGCCATCAGCACGATGTCGCCCTCGATCACATAGTCGGTGGCGCTTTGCTCGGTTTCGGGCATGTCCTGCGCGACCTGCGCCATGCGCCACTGGGCCGGGATGTAAAACTCGCCGCCGTCCTCATGCAGCGTGCCGTTGAGCATGGCAAACAAGGACGACTTGCCCGCGCCGTTGCGCCCCACCAAGCCGACGTTTTCGCCGGGGTTGAGGGTGACAGAAGCGCTGTCGAGAATCACTTTGGCGCCGCGACGCAGCACCACGTTTTTAAGGGTAATCATTTAAAGCAGACAAAAAATTCGGCCGTGGAGGCCGCGACACAAGTTTCAGGCGAGGCTCAACGCAGTTGCTGGCGTGTGAGTAGCAAAACCTGGTCAGGCCCGGCGCTGGTCTCAAACCACAGGGGTTCAAGCTCCGGAAAGGCGCGCTCGAAATTTGCGCGCTCATTGCCGATTTCCAGCACCAATACCGCATTTTCGCTCATATGGCGGCTAGCGTTTAGAAAAAGGCTTCTTATAAAGTCCATGCCGTCATCGCCACCGGCCAAAGCCAGGGCGGGTTCGGCGCGGAATTCAGCCGGCAAGGCGGCCATGGTGACGGCATTCACATAGGGCGGATTGCACAAAATCAGGTCATAAGGGCCTGTGCAGGCGGCCAGGCCGTCGGATTCGACCAGCGTGATGCGGCTGTCCAGGGCGTGTTTGTCCACATTGATGCGGGCCACGGCCAGGGCATCCAGGCTGATGTCGGCGGCATCGACCAGCACATCGGGGTAGACCATGGCCGCCAGCACGGCCAGGCTGCCGTTGCCGGTGCACAGGTCCAGCACCCGGTGCGTGTCTTCGCCCAGCCAGGGATCAATGCTTTCATCGACCAGCAGTTCGGCGATAAAGGAGCGCGGGATGATGACACGCTCGTCCACATAAAACGGCACGCCCTGCAGCCAGGCTTCCTTTGTGAGGTAGGCCAGGGGTTTGCGTGTGCTTATGCGTGCTTCCAAAAGTGTAGCTAGCTGCGCCCGTTCTGCGGTGGTTACGGCATTGTTTGCCACTGAATCGAGGTCATCCAGCGGTAATTTCAGGCTCCACAGCACCAGCCAGGCGGCTTCGTCAAAGGCGGTCAGCGTGCCCTGACCAAAACCGTCGGCCAGGCTTAAACCGGCGGCCTCAAGCCGGGCCGCTGTTTCGTCTATCAGTTCAATAACCGTTGATCCGGTCAGGGCGGTTATGTCCGTCATTGGCCCGGGAGTCCGGCCAGGCGCTCCAGCACGCCCTTGTAGATGTTCTTTAGTGGATCAATGCTACTTACCAGCACATGTTCATTGATCTTGTGGATGGAGGCGTTGATGGGCCCGAACTCGATGACCTGGGGGCAGACCTTGGCGATAAAACGTCCGTCGCTGGTGCCGCCGGTGGTGGAGAGTTCGGTGGCGACGCCGGTTTCCGCCTGGATGGCGCCGCGCACGGCCGCCACCAGCTCGCCGGGCGTGGTTAAAAAGGGCAGGCCGCCTATGACCCATTTCAGGTTGTAGTCCAACTGGTGTTTGCCCAGCACGGCCTGCAGGCGCTGCTGCAGGCTTTCGGGTGTGGATTCGGTGCAGAAGCGGAAGTTGAAGTCCACCACCAGATCGCCGGGGATGATATTGGACGCGCCGGTGCCGCTATGGACGTTGGACACCTGCCAGCTGGTGGCGGGGAAAAATTCGTTGCCCTTGTCCCATTCCATGGCCACCAGTTCGGCCAGCGCCGGCGCAAACAGGTGTATGGGGTTTTTGGCCAGGTGCGGGTAGGCGATGTGGCCCTGCACGCCCTTGACCGTGAGCTTGCCGCTCATGGTACCGCGCCGGCCGTTCTTGATCATGTCGCCGAGCCGGTCCACCGAGGTCGGCTCGCCGACGATGCAGTAGTCGAGCGGCTCGCCGCGCTCCTTGAGCTGCTTGCAGACCACCACCGTGCCGTCGTTGGCCGGGCCTTCCTCGTCGCTGGTGAGCAAGAACGCAATCGACAGATTGGGTTTGGGGTTGGCCGCCAGGAACTCTTCAACAGCCACCACCATGGCCGCAATCGAGGTTTTCATGTCGGCCGCGCCGCGCCCGTACAGCAGGCCATTGCGATGGCTGGGCGTGAACGGGTGGCTATGCCACTGCTCCAGCGGGCCGGTGGGCACAACATCGGTGTGGCCGGCAAAAACAAAGGTCTTTGGGAGCGCCTCATTTGCTATTGATTTGATAGCTGGCTGCGCAGGCGCATCGGCGGTCAGAGCGCTAAAACCCTTGAATTTTGCCCAAAGGTTGGTGACGCGGAAGTTTTCCGGCCCGCTGACGATGGTTTCGCACTCAAAGCCCAGCGGTTTGAGCCGGTCCGCAATGATGCGCTGGCAGTCGGCGTCGTCGGGCGTGACGGAGTTGCGGGAGATCAGCTGTTCAGTGAGCTGCAGCGTTCTCGACATCAGTGTTTCACATCCAGGGTAATTTCGGTAAACGAAGGCTCGTCGTCCGGGTCTTCTTCGGGCTCTGCCGCTGCCTTGGCGGCCACATGGAAGTCGTTTTCCAGGCGCCACATCAGGTTGGTCGGCGAGTCGGCGAACAGCAGGCCTTCCTTGCGGGTGACCGTGCCGTTGGCAATGAGTTTGGCGATGTCCTGCTCAAAGGTTTGTGAACCTTCGGCCATGGATTTTTCCATGGCTTCCTTGACGCCGGAGAAATCGCCTTTTTCAATCAGCTCGGCGATCAGCTTGGTGTTGAGCATGACCTCCACTGCCGGCGCGCGGCTGCCGTCATGCGTGCGCAGCAGGCGTTGCGAGACGATGGCCTTCATGGCGGCGGCCAGGTCGCCCAGCATGGTGCTGCGGACCTCGACCGGGTAAAAACTCAAAATCCGGTTCAGCGCCTGGTAGCTGTTGTTGGCATGCATGGTGGCCAGGCACAGGTGGCCCGACTGGGCGTAGGCAATGGCGGCCGACATGGTTTCACGGTCGCGAATTTCGCCTATCAGGATCACGTCGGGCGCCTGGCGCAGCGCGTTTTTAAGCGCCACCTGCAGCGACTGGGTGTCATTGCCCACCTCACGCTGGTTGACCACCGATTTCTTGTTCACAAAGATGAACTCCACCGGGTCTTCAATCGTCAGGATGTGGCCCAGCGTCGTTGCGTTGCGGTGGTCCATCATGGCCGCCAGCGTGGTACTTTTGCCAGCGCCGGTGGCGCCCACCATCAGCAGCAGGCCGCGTTTTTCCATGATCAGCTCGGCCAGTATGGGCGGCACGTTCAGGCTGTCCAGCGCGGGGACTTCACTGGGCACAAAACGGATCACGGCGGCATAGGTGCCGCGCTGGCGAAAACCGCTGATGCGGAAATTACCGACACCGGCAATCGGCAGGGCCATGTTCAGCTCGCCCATTTCCCTGAGCTCTTCAATACGCTCGGGCGGCAGCACTTCGGACAGCAGGCCGAGCGGCGCGTCGGGCGGCAGCACCTGGCTGTTGATGGGCAGCGCCTGGCCGTTGATCTTGATCAGGGCCGGTGAATGCGCCGACAGGTAAACGTCCGAGGCCTTTTTGTCGGCCATCAAACGCAGGATTCTTTCCATCGTGCCCATCGGTGTATTCATGCTCGGTCCCTGATGATGCCAGTCAGCTTAGTCGCGCAGCAGGTCGTTCAGGCTGGTCGTGGCGCGGGTCTTGGCATCGACCTTTTTCACGATGACGGCGCAGTACATGCTGTATTTGCCGCCGGCCTTGGGCAGGTTGCCCGAGACCACAACGGAGCCGGCAGGGATGCGGCCGTAGGTCACCGTGTCCAGTTCCCGGTCGTAAATCGGCGTGCTCTGGCCGATGTACACGCCCATGGAGATCACCGAGTTTTCCTCGACGATCACGCCTTCGACCACTTCGGAGCGTGCGCCTATGAAGCAGTTGTCTTCAATGATGGTGGGGTTGGCCTGCAGGGGTTCGAGCACGCCGCCCAGGCCGACACCGCCGGACAGATGCACGTTGTTGCCGACCTGCGCGCAGCTGCCGACGGTGGCCCAGGTGTCGACCATGGTGCCTTCACCGACCCAGGCGCCGATATTGACGTAGCTGGGCATCAAAATGGCGCCCTTGGCGATAAAGCTGCCGCGGCGTGCCACGGCTGGCGGCACCACACGAACGCCGGTCTCGCGCATTTCGGATTCGCTCAGGTGGGCAAACTTGGTCTTGACCTTGTCGAAAAAGCCCAGGTCGCCGGCGCGCATGAGTTCGTTGTCATGCAGGCGAAAGCTCAGCAGCACGGCCTTTTTGATCCACTGGTGCGTGGTCCACACGCCCACGCTTTCACGGGTGGCGACGCGCAGGGTGCCGTTGTTGAGTTGCGAAATGGTGTTCTCAACGGCTTCTAGGATGTCCTTGGGTGCAGATTTTGGCGCGAGCTTGGCGCGGTCTTCCCAGGCGGCGTCGATGATGGTCTGGAGCGTGTTGTCTTGAGTCATTTGGGTTTGATTTCAGTAAGGTTTCAGTGAGATTGCGATTGAATGAACTGGACGATGCGCTGCGCGGCTTCCACGCATTCGGCGGTTTCGGCCACCAGCGCCATGCGCACGCGCCCGGCGCCCGGGTTGTGGCCCAGCGCTTCACGGGCCAGATAACTGCCCGGCAAAACCACCACATTGTAGGCAGCGAGCAGCGCGCTTGAAAACGCTGTGTCCGAGCCCTTGAAGACCTCGGGGATGCCGGCCCACAAATAAAACCCGGCGTCGGGTAGTGCCACGTGCATCACGGCCGACAGCATGGGCGTCACGGCGGCGAACTTTTCCCGGTACATGGCCCGGTTCTCCACCACGTGCTGCTCATCGGCCCAGGCCGCCAGGCTGGCCGCCTGCACGATGGGGCTCATGGCGCTGCCGTGGTAGGTACGGTAGAGCAAAAAGGGCTTGATCAGCGCCGCATCGCCAGCGACAAAACCGCTGCGCAGGCCGGGCACATTGCTGCGTTTGGACAGGCTGGTGAGCGAAATCAGGTTTTTGAAATCATGCCGGCCGAGCTTGACGGCGGCTTCCAGCCCACCCAGCGGCGCCTCGTCGCGGAAATAGATTTCGCTGTAGCACTCGTCGGAGGCAATCACAAAACCATGGCGGTCGCTCAGCTCAAACAGCGTTTTCCACTCATCCAGAGGCATCACGGCGCCGGCCGGGTTGCCTGGCGAGCAGACAAAGATCAGCTGCGTTTTGGCCCAGACGGCTTCGGGCACGCCGGCCCAGTCCACGGCAAAGTTGCGCGCCGGATCGCTGGGCACAAACCAGGGTTCCGCCCCGGCCAGCAGGGCCGCACCCTCATAGATTTGATAAAACGGATTTGGGCACAACACGGTTGCCCCCGGCTTGCTCGGGTCAAGAATGGTTTGCGCCAGTGCAAAAAGCGCCTCGCGCGAGCCATTGACCGGCAATATCTGCGTGGCCGGGTCCACGTTCAGGCCGTAGCGGCGTGCCAGCCAGTCGCTCATGGTCTGGCGCAGTTTGGGCTCGCCCAAGGTGCCGGGGTAACTGGCCAGGCCGGTCAGGCTGCCGGTCAAGGCGTCCTTGATCAGCTGCGGCGTGGCATGGCGCGGCTCGCCTATGCCGAGGCTGATGGGTTTGTAGGCCGGGTTGGGCGTGACGCCGGCATGCAGTTGGCGCAGCCGCTCGAATGGGTAGGGCTGAAGGCGGGAAAGCAGGGGGTTCATACCCGGATTATCCAGCCTGAAAATGCAGCCACGGTCTGCCCGGACGCCGGAATGCTATGAAATCAATAGCTGGCTGCGCTCATGCTGCCTGGATAAAAGCCCATTTTTGCACCTGAAAATGGGCAAAAAAAGCTTGTGTGGCGCACTAAAAAGCCTCAAAACGTTACATGGCGGCTTACAGGCCTTTCGCCGACTTTGCGTCGGGTAACATTACCGGCTCGCGCAGAGCTTCCGCTTGTGCGTTCGCATTGCAAAAAGTTGCATTAAATCAACAACTTGGCTCAAGAAGAATACAGGGTTAGCTGTGCGTCTCAATTCAATCAAGTTATCCGGCTTCAAATCGTTTGCGGAGCCGACCAATTTTGTACTGCCGGGCCAGCTCATAGGCGTGGTGGGCCCCAACGGCTGCGGCAAGTCCAACATCATGGACGCCGTGCGCTGGGTGCTGGGTGAAAGCAAGGCCTCGGAGCTGCGTGGCGAGTCCATGCAGGACGTGATTTTTAACGGCACCAATACCCGCAAGCCCGCCAGCCGCTCCAGCGTGGAGCTGGTGTTTGACAACACCGACCACCGTGCCGGCGGCCAGTGGGGGCAGTTTGCCGAAATCGCCGTCAAGCGCGTGCTGACGCGCGACGGCACATCGAGTTATTACCTGAACAACCAGCCGGTGCGCCGCCGTGACGTGCAGGATGTGTTCCTGGGCACCGGCCTGGGTCCGCGCGCCTACGCCATCATCGGCCAGGGCACGATCAGCCGCATCATCGAGTCCAAACCCGAAGAGCTGCGCCTGTTCCTGGAAGAAGCCGCGGGTGTATCCAAATACAAGGAACGCCGCCGCGAAACCGCCAACCGGCTGAGTGACACGCGGGAAAACCTGACCCGGGTTGAAGACATCCTGCGCGAGCTCAATGCCAACCTGGACCGGCTTGAAAAGCAGGCCGAGGTGGCCATGCGCTACAACAAGCTGCAGGCCGACGGCACGCTCAAGCAGCACCAGCTCTGGTTTTTGAAACGCGGCGAGAGCGAGGCCGACCAGGCAAAAGTCAAGGCCGATGCCGAAGCGGCCGTCAATGCGCTTGAAAGTCGTGTTGCCGACCTGCGCCATATCGAGGCCGACCTGGAAACCGTACGCCAGGCGCATTACGCCGCCGGTGACCACGTCAACCAGGCCCAGGGCAAGCTTTATGAAGCCAGCGCCGAGGTCGGCCGGCTGGAAGCTGAAATCCGTTTTGTGGTCGATGGCCGCCTGCGTGTCGAGCAGCGCCTGGCCCAGTTGAAAGAGCAAACCGCCCAGTGGGCCACACGCAAGGAAGACGCCGCGGTCGAGACCGAAAGCCTGTCGGCCCAGGCGGTTGAAGCCGAAGAAAAAGCCGAATTGCTGGCCGCGCAGAGCGAAGAGCAGCAAGGCCAGTTGCCGGCGCTTGAGGAATCATTGCGCAACGCGCAGGCCAAGGCCAACGAGCAGCGCACCGGCGTGGCGCAGGTGCAGCAGCAAATCCAGGTGCTGGCCGCCGACCAGCGCAATATTGAAGAGCAGTCGCGCTCCTTGAGCCTGCGCCTGGAGCGCCTGACAGCCGATCGCAATGCCCTCAATGCCCCGGACGAAGCACGGCTGCTGAACCTGACGACGCAGTTCAACAGCGCGCAGGAAGCCCAGTTGGAGGCCCAGGCCCGCCTGGAAGAATTGACTGACAGCGTGCCGCAGCTGGACGAAGACCGGCGCGCCAAACAGCAGGCCGTCAACACCGAGTCGGCCAAACGCGCCGACCTGTCGGCCCGCATGGAAGCGCTCAAGGCGCTGCAGGAAAAGGTCAAGACCGACGGCAAACTCAAACCCTGGCTGGCCAAACACGGGCTGGACAGCCTGCAGGGCCTGTGGAGCCGCATCCATATCGAACAGGGCTGGGAAAACGCTCTTGAAGCCGCGCTGCGCGAACGCCTTGGTGCGCTTGAAGTCAGCCGGCTGGACATGGTGCGCGGTTTTGCCGGCACCGATGGCCGTGACACGCCGCCCGCCAAACTGTCTTTTTACAGCCCGCCCCACGGCGCGGCGCCAGCCCGCTCCAACACGGCGATCAACCTCAAGCCGCTGGCTGAGCTGCTGCGCCTGAACGATGCCGGCCAGTCGGCGCTGCTGGGCGACTGGCTGCACGGTTGTTATACGGCTGAAAAGCTCGACGACGCCATGGCCGCACGCGAGAGCTTGCAGTCCGGTGAAGTGATTTTTGTGCGGAGCGGCCACGCCGTGGCGCAGCACAGCGTGAGTTTTTATGCGCAGGATTCCGAGCAGGCCGGCCTGCTGGCCAGGGCCCAGGAAATCGAAAATATCGACAAGGAGCTCAAGGCCCAGGCGCTGATCAGCGATGAAGCGCGCAACGCCCTGGTGCGCGCGGAAGCCGCTTACGCCGACGCCGCCCAGCGGCTTGGCACGGCCCGCCGCGAGGCTGCGGAAGGCCAGAGCCGCACGCATGAGTTGCAGGTTGAAGTGCTGCGCCTGACGCAACTGGCCGAGCAGACCCGTGCGCGCAGCCAGCAGATCCAGGCCGACATGGGCGAGATCGATGCGCAGCTTGGCGAACTGCAGGAGCGCAAGGTCACGGCCGAGGCGCGCTTTGAAGAGCTGGACATGCAGCTTGCCGACAGCCAGGAGCGCCACGCGCAGCTCGATGACCGCGTGATCGAGTCCGAGCGCAAGCTGAACGAATCCCGCGAGCAGCAGCGCACGCTGGAGCGCCAGGCGCAGGAAGCGCAATTTGCGCTGCGCAGCCTGGCTTCGCGGCGCGAAGAGCTAGCCCGTTCCATACAGATTGCGGCCCAGCAGGCCGAAACCATTGATGTCGAGGAGCAGCGCGCCAAGGAGGAGTTGTCGCGCCTGACGGACGCCGCAGCCCAGGCCGGGCTGCAGTCGGCCCTGAGCGTGAAGCTTGAGCGCGAAGCCGACCTCGGCGCCAAACGCAGCCAGTACGACGACCTGACCGCCAAGCTGCGCGCCAGCGACGAGCGGCGCCTGCAGCTTGAGCGCGAGCTGGACCCGCTGCGTCAGCGCATCACCGAATTCCAGCTCAAGGAACAGGCCGCGCGCCTGGGTTTTGAGCAGTACGCCCAATTGCTGACAGACGCGCAGGCCGACCTGGCTGCCGTCGAGTTGTCGATTCAGGAGGGCAATGTCCGCCTGACCGGCCTGCAGGGCGAGATTGACCGCATACACCGCGAGATCCAGTCACTCGGTGCGGTAAACCTTGCCGCGCTGGACGAACTCAGCACGGCACGCGAGCGCAAGCAGTTCCTCGATGCGCAATCGGCCGACCTGAACGAGGCCATGACCACGCTCGAAGACGCCATCAAGAAGATTGATGCCGAAACCCGCGACCTGCTGGCCAGTACCTTTGCCACCGTCAACGAGCATTTCGGCAAGATGTTCCCCGAGCTGTTTGGCGGCGGCAATGCCAGGCTGGTGATGACCGGCGAGGAAATCCTGGATGCCGGCGTGCAGGTCATGGCCCAGCCGCCGGGCAAAAAAAACCAGACCATCCATTTACTGTCGGGCGGCGAAAAAGCCCTGACGGCGATTGCGCTGGTGTTTGCGATTTTCCATTTGAACCCGGCGCCGTTCTGCCTGCTGGACGAGGTCGATGCACCGCTGGACGACGCCAACACCGAACGTTATGCCAAGCTGGTTTCCAGCATGAGCAAGGAAACCCAGTTCCTCTTCATCAGCCACAACAAGATCGCCATGGAAATGGCCGAGCAGCTGATAGGCGTGACCATGCAGGAGCAGGGCGTTTCGCGCATCGTGGCCGTGGACATGGAAGCCGCACTCGGCTTTGCCGAAACCGCCTGACGATCAACACCATCCGATACCAGAGCTTATGAGCACGCTTCAAATCAGTTTGGCAGTTGCAGGCGGGCTGGTGCTTGCGGGCGTTGTTGCCCACAGCACCTGGTCCGCCCGAAGAAACCAGCCCAAGAGGGCCACGCCTGAAGTGGCGCCCGGTCAGGACGCCGTCCATCCGGCCGAGCAGGACGGCGCGCCTTTGGATGCACTGGCCGAAAGGCAGGAGCCCAGCTTTGACAGCGACTCCGGCCTCGGGCCGCTGGCCACAATGATGGCGATTGAGAAAAAACCCGGCCTGGACGCCCTGATAGACGTGATTGCGCCCGTGGTGGTCGAGTCCGTGGTGTCCGGCGAAGCGGCGCTGGCCGCAATGCCCAGCACGCGCCGCGCCGGCAGCAAACCGTTTGGCGTCGAGGGCTTGAGCGTGAGTTCCGGTGAATGGGAGTTCCCGGCCGTAGGCCAGCGCTACAGCGCTTTCCAGTGCGGGGTGCAACTGGCCAACCGCACCGGCGCGCTCAACCAGATCGAGTACTCCGAATTCGTCATGAAAGCGCAGGCCTTTGCCGATGCCATCAGCGGCGAGCCGGAGTTTCCTGAAATGCTTGATGAGGTGGCCCGGGCCCGTGAGCTGGACCAGTTTGCCAGCGGCCATGACGCGCAACTGAGTTTTACCCTGCGCGCCGTCAACACGGCCTGGAGTCCCGGCTACGTGCAGCAAAGTGCCGCAAAGCTGGGCTTTGTACCCGGCGCGATTCCCGGCCGCATGGTGCTGTCGGCCAGCCAGCAGGGTCATGCGCCCATCCTCGGCCTGTCCTTTGACACCCAGGCCGCGATGGCGGAAGACCCGGAGCAGACTGCGCTGCGCGAATTGACCCTGTCGCTGGACGTGCCGCAGGTGCTGCGCTCCGAACAGCCGTTTGCGCGCATGTGCGAAGCCGCCATGGCACTGGCCTCGAATATGGACGGCGTGATCATCGATGACAACGGCAACCCCATACGCACCGAAACCATGGAAATCATTCATGCTGACCTGGAGCAGCTGTATGACACGCTGGACGGCCGGGAGCTGTCGGCCGGCTCGGTGTTGGGACGCCGGCTCTTTTCCTGAGCCCTTCGCAAGCCACGCCTGAGTTGCCCCTGATTTTTTCGTTTTATTTTTTCCGGTGTCTGCCATGGCAACCCTAGATTTGTTTGCCCAGCCTGAACCCTCCGGCCCGTCCGCATCACCTGCCGAGCGCGTGGCCCAGTTGCAAAAGCAGCTTCACGAACATGCCCACCGCTATTACGTGCTGGACGACCCGCAAATCCCCGATGCCGAATATGACCGGCTTTTCCGGGAGCTGCAGGCGCTGGAGGCCGCGCATCCGGAACTGCTAAGCCCGGATTCGCCTACCCTGCGCGTGGGCGGCAAGCCGCTGGCGCAGTTTGCCAGCGTGCGCCACAAGGTGCCCATGCTCAGCATTCGCACCGAAACCGACACCGAGGCCACGGGTGCGCAGAATTTCGACACCCGGGTGCGCAAGGAGCTGGGTTTGACGGACGCCGACCCGCCGGTTGAATATGCGGCTGAACTCAAGTTCGACGGCCTGGCCATGAGCCTGCGTTACGAGCATGGTGTGCTGGTGCAGGCCGCCACACGCGGCGACGGCGAAACCGGCGAGGATGTGACTCAGAATATACGCACCATTGGGCAAATCCCTTTGCGTTTGCCGGCCGACCCACCGGAAGTCCTGGAGGTGCGCGGCGAGGTGTATATGCGCCGCGATGACTTTGAATCGCTGAACGACAAGCAGCGCGAGAAGATCGCCCAGGGCGCCAAAGGCGAAAAAACCTTTGTCAATCCGCGCAACGCAGCTGCCGGCGCGGTGCGCCAGCTTGACCCGACGATTGCTGCCCAACGGCCCCTGAGCTTTTTTGCCTACGGCCTGGGCGAAGTGACTCCGCCGGAGCAGGGCGGGCCGAGCTTTGAAACCCATTACGGCATGCTGCAAACCCTGAAATTATGGGGTTTTCCGGTCGCGGCCCAGGTGGAACGTGCGCAAGGTGCTACTGAATTAATAGCGTACCACCAGCGCATGGGGGCCTCTCGCGACAGCCTGCCCTTTGACATCGACGGCGTGGTCTACAAGGTCAACAGCCTGGCGCTGCAAAAGCAGCTGGGTTTTGTGACGCGCGAGCCGCGCTGGGCCGTGGCGCACAAATACCCGGCGCAGGAGCAGCTGACGACGGTGGAGGCCATTGATGTGCAGGTCGGCCGCACCGGCAAACTGACGCCGGTGGCCAAGCTGGCACCGGTGTTTGTTGGCGGCGTGACGGTAACCAACGCCACACTGCACAACGAGGATGAAGCTCGCCGCAAGGATGTGCGGGTGGGTGACACGGTGATCGTGCGCCGTGCCGGTGATGTGATTCCCGAAGTTGTCAGCGTGCTTCTGGACAAACGTGTGCTGGACGCGCCGCAGTTCACCATGCCGCGCCAGTGCCCGGTGTGTGGCTCGGCGGCGGTCAGGGAAGAGGGCGAGGCCGACTACCGATGCACAGGCGGGCTGTTTTGCGGCGCGCAGCGCAAGGAGGCGATACTGCACTTCGCCCATCGCCGCGCCGTCGAGGTTGAAGGCCTGGGCGACAAGCTGGTGGAGCAACTGGTGGACGCGAATGTGATCCGCACCTTGCCCGACCTGTACAAGCTGGGCCTGACGGCGCTGGCCGGCCTGGACAGGATGGCCGACAAGTCGGCCAACAACCTGCTTGAAGCGCTGGAGAAGTCCAAACAGACGACGCTGCCGCGTTTTCTGTTTGGCCTGGGCATACGCCATGTGGGTGAAGCCACGGCCAAGGAGCTGGCACGCCACTTCGGCAAGCTGGATGCCATCATGGATGCGACTGAGGAGCAATTGCTCGAAGTCAGCGACGTGGGCCCCATCGTCGCCCAAAGTCTTCGCACCTTCTTTGACCAGCCGCACAACCGCGAAGTGGTGGATCAGTTGCGTGCCTGCGGCGTGACTTGGGAAGAGGGCGAGCCCGCTGCGCGTGCGCCCCAGCCGTTGTCGGGCAAAACCTTCGTCATCACCGGCACCTTGCCCAACCTGGGTCGCGACGAGGCCAAGGACAGGGTGGAAGCCGCCGGCGGCAAGGTGGCCGGCTCGGTCAGCAAAAAGACCGACTACCTGGTGGCCGGCGCGGAGGCCGGCAGCAAGCTGCTCAAGGCGCAGGAGCTTGGCGTGGCCATCATTGATGAGGCCGCGCTGCTCCAGTTGCTGGACCCTTCGGGCACCTGAACACTCCCCCGGTTTTAAGGACAGCGACATGCAGGCATTCCAGAGCATCAACGTCACTGACTTGCTGGACTCCGTGCTCAGCCTGAGCGCCGCGTTCGTGTTTGGCGGGCTGATCGGCTTTGAACGCCAGTACCGGCAGCGTACCGCCGGGCTCAGGACCAATGTGCTGGTCGCAGTGGGCGCCGCGATTTTTGTGGACATGGCGAACCGGCTGACCGGCTCGGCCGGCGCCGCGCATGTTGTGGCTTATGTGGTCTCCGGCATTGGTTTTCTGGGCGCAGGCGTGATCATGCGCGAGGAAGGCAATGTACGCGGCCTGAACACCGCGGCCACCCTGTGGTGCTCGGGCGCGGTAGGCGCTTGCGCCGGCGCGGACCTGGTGGTGCAGGCGGGGATTGCAACCGTGTTTGTGCTGGCCGCCAATACCTTGTTGCGCCCCATCGTCAATCAGATCAACCGCCTGCCGCTGGATGTGCAGTCGGCCGAGGTGACCAATACCGTTTACGTGGTGACCAGCGGGGAGCGCCAAAAAGAGGTGTTGGCCATCCTGGAGCAAGCGCTGGAAGACCTGCATTACCCCACGCACGACCTGGAAGTGTTCGCTTTTGGCGATGACGACGTGAAAATACAGGCGACCCTGGCCGCAACCTCTGTCGACGGTGCGGTCATGGACCAGATGGTCAAGCGCCTGTCGGACCTGCCCGTGGTCAGCCAGGCCTACTGGAGCGCCAGCACCACGGAGTAAGGACCGGTAAAGGCCTGGACGGGGCCTGTTTACACCGAGTTACCCAGCTTTGCACGCCTGAAGTCACGCCACCCGGTGGGGTAGTACGTTGAAAGACTCTGAACACAAAGGAGCTTTTCATGAAATCCCTGCGCTTTTCCGGTTTGCTTGTCATGGGCAGCCTGGCCGCCTTGCTGTCTGGCTGCGTGGTCGCTCCGCTCGAACCGGGCCCCTATGCCGCGTATCCGGCAGGGCCTGTTTACGCCAATCCCGCGCCGGTAGTGGTTGTGCCTGCGCCGTATTTCGGCTATCGCGGTTGGGGTTACCGGGGTTATCGCCACTGGCGTTAAACGGTCACCGTTTGATTCGCCCCGCACCGTGATAATCGGTGCATGACCATTCGTGAAATCCTCAAAATGGGCGATGCGCGGCTATTGCGCGTGGCCCAGCCTGTCGTTCAATTTGATACCGACGAGTTGCACCTGCTGGTATCAAGCATGTTTGACACCATGCGGGCCGTCAATGGCGCCGGCCTTGCCGCGCCGCAGATTGGCGTTGACCTGCAACTGGTCATTTTTGGCACGGACGAAATCAACCCCCGTTATCCCGATGCACCTGTGGTGCCCCGCACCGTGCTGCTCAACCCCGTGATCACGCCCTTGAGCCAGGACGAGGAAGACGGCTGGGAAGGCTGCCTGTCGGTGCCCGGCCTGCGCGGCCTGGTGCCGCGCTTCTCGCATATCCGCTACACCGGCTTTGACCAGTATGGTGACCCGATTGAGCGCACGGCGGACGGTTTTCATGCCCGCGTGGTGCAGCATGAATGTGACCACCTCATCGGAAAGTTGTATCCGATGCGGATCAGGGACTTCACGCAGTTTGGTTTTACAGAGGTGTTGTTTCCCGGCCTGGACGTACAGGACGATTGAGCGCCCGCCGGGCTTTATGCCCCGGAGGCGTACACTGACTGCAGTTGAGGGCTATTTCGCCCCGTTTGGGCGTGCTGCACGCAAGGAAAGTCTTCCGCATGTCGCTCGCTCCCGTTTCGGGCGCCGTTCCCATTGCCGGAACTGCCTCCTCACCACCGCCTTACCAGCTGAAGTTTGAAACCGTCAGCGGCAGCGGCGCTGACCTGCAGATGCGTTCGCTGCTGGACCGGCAGCAATTCCACGATCCCCTGGGCGAGGCCGAAGCGCAAGGCATTTCTTCTGCGGCCTGGCCGATTTTTGGCATGCTCTGGCCCTCCGGCCGGGTGCTGGCCGATGTCATGCTGACCTTTGAACTCGAAGGTAAACGCATCCTGGAGCTGGGTTGCGGCCTGGCCCTGGCCAGCCTTGTCATACACCGGCGCGGCGGCGACATCACCGCCAGCGATTGCCATCCCCTGGCCGCTGCTTTTTTGCTGGAAAACCTCAAGCTCAACCACCTGCCGGCCATGAAATACCAGGCTGGCAACTGGTCGCGCGGCAACCCTCTGCTGGCGCGTTTTGACCTCATCATAGGCAGCGATGTGCTGTATGACCGTGAACAGCCGCAGGCCTTGTCGCAATTCATAGACCTGCACGCCAATCCGGATGTGGAGGTGCTTATCGTTGACCCGGACCGTGGCAACCGGACCAGCTTTAACCGAAAGATGTGCGCGCTGGGTTACTCGCATACCGAAACACGCATTTCCGTGCTGCCCGGCGCCGGCGGCGCCTACAAGGGGCGGGTGTTGCGCTACACCCGGGCCACGCCGCAGTAACCAAAAATCAGGCGTTATCAGGCGTTCAGCGCCTGTAGCAACTCGGTCTCAATCGCAATCTGCGCCTTGTTGTGCTGCAGTTCCGGCCCGTCGATCAGGAAGGTGTCTTCCACGCGCTCCCCCAGGGTGGTGACCTTGGCGAGCAGCAGGTTGATGCGGTGCCGCGCCAGCACGCGCGCGATGACATACAACAGGCCCGCGCGGTCGCTGGCCGATACGCTGAGCAGCCAGCGCTGGGCTTTTTCATCGGGCCGCAAGTCAACCCGCGGCGCAATCGGAAAGCTTTTCACGCGCCTCGAAACGCGGCCCCTGCCGGGGGTAGGGAGAGGGCCGGGATTTTCAAGCGTGCGGTCCAGGTCGGCCTCCACCATGGCGGCCAGTTCGCGGTAGTGCTCGGCCAGGTCGGGGTTGACGACCTGGAAGGTGTCGAGTGCGTAGCCGTTTTTGGCGGTGTGGACCTTGGCATCCAGGATGCTGAAACCGGCCTGGTCAAAGTAGCCGCAGATGCGCGCAAAAAGATCCGGCGCGTCGGGTGTGTAGACCAGCACCTGCATGCCTTCGCCCGCCGATGAACGGCGCGCCCGGACAATCGCCTTCGCCTTGCCGACATGGCGTGATAACTGCCGTGCATGCCAGGCGATGTCGGAGGCTTCGTGGCGCATGAAATAACTGACGTCCAGCGTGTCCCACAGCGCCTTGTGCGCCTCGAAAGGCTCGGCATGCAGGGCCAGCGTGGTCAGGGCCTCGCGCTTGCGTGACTCGACTTCCGCGTCCGCATCGGGCGCCCGGCCGCCCAGCACACGCAGGGTGTAGCGGTAGAGGTCTTCCAGCAGCTTGCCTTTCCAGGCATTCCAGACCTTGGGGCTGGTGCCGCGGATGTCGGCGACGGTCAGCAAATACAGGGCCGTGAGGTAACGCTCGTTGCCGACGCGCTTTGCAAATGCGGCGATGACCTCGGGATCGCTCAGGTCTTCCTTCTGGGCGATGCGGCTCATGCTCAGGTGCTCGCCAACCAGGAATTCCGCCAGCTTCGCGTCTTCGGTGGCAATGCCGTGCTGGCGGCAAAATGCCCGCACGTCCTTGCGGCCCAGGTCGGAATGGTCGCCGCCGCGCCCCTTGGCGATGTCGTGAAACAGGGCCGCAATGAACAGAATCCACGGTTTGTCCCAGCCAGCCGCGAGCTGCGAACACATCGGGTATTCGTGCGAATGCTCGGCCATGAAAAAGCGCCGCACATTGCGCAGCACCATCAGGATGTGCTGGTCCACCGTGTAGACGTGGAACAGGTCGTGTTGCATCTGCCCGACAATTTTCCTGAAAATCCAGAGGTAACGCCCGAGCACCGAGGTCTGGTTCATCAGCCGTATGGCGTGCGTGATGCCCTCGGGTTGCTGCAGGATTTTCCTGAAGGTGTCGTGGTTGACCGGGTCGCTGCGGAATTTGGCGTTCATCACGCCCCGGGCGTTGTACAGGGCGCGCAGCGTGCGCGCCGACAGGCCCTTGATGCCGATGGTTGTTTCGTAGAGCAGGAAGGTTTCAAGAATCGCATGCGGCTCGCGTACGTAGAGGTCGTCGCTGGCCACCTCCAGCATGCCGGCCTTGTCCGAAAAGCGCTCATTGATGACGTGCGGTGGCCAGGTGCTGGGATTGAGACGCTCCTCGATATTGAGCAGCAGGATCTGGTTGAGCTGCGATACCGCCTTGGCCGCCCAGTAATAGCGGCGCATCAGGGCTTCGCTGGCGCGAATGAGCGGACGTTTCGCCGACGGGCCGCCCCTAGGCGAAACAGCCCCCTCGGGGGGCAGCGAGGACACGCCAGTGCCGAGCGTGGGGGCGCTGTGATACCCGAAGGACTCGGCCACGGCCGTCTGCAGGTCAAAAACCAGCCGGTCTTCACGGCGGCCCGAAATGATGTGCAGGCGCGCCCGAATCAGGCTGAGCAGCGCCTCGTTACTCTTGATTTGCCGGACCTCAAAGGCGGTTGCCAAGCCGCTGCGCGCCAGTTCGTCCCACGATTTGCCCAGGCCGGCCGCGCGCGCCACCCACAGCACCACCTGCAGATCGCGCAGGCCGCCGGGCGACTCCTTGCAATTGGGCTCCAGCGAGTAGGGCGTGTTTTCAAACTTGTTGTGGCGCTGGCGCAGCTCCAACGTTTTGGCGACAAAAAAGGCCTTGGGGTCCAGCACGGCATCGAGTTCTGCCTGCAGGCGCGCAAAGTTCTTTTTGGGACCGGCGACCAGCCGCGCTTCGAGCAGTGAGGTTTGCACCGTCACGTCCTTGGCGGCTTCTTCCACACAATCGGCCACGGTGCGCACGCTGGAGCCTATCTCCAGCCCGCTGTCCCAGCAGTTGCTGATAAAACTCTCGACCTTGGCCTTGAGCGCGGGGTCGTTGTCCACCCCGGCATCGTCCGGCAGGAGCAGCAATACATCCACATCGGAATGCGGAAACAGCTCACCCCGGCCATAACCGCCGGCCGCGACCAGGCAGGCGGCTGCCGGGAAATCGGCGATCTGCCACAGCAGCTGCAAGGTCACATCGGTGTGCCTGGCCAGCTTTTGCAACAGGCTGTGAATGCCGCGGCTGGATGAACCGCTGGCAGCCAATGACTCAAAAAGGGCGGTTTTGCCGTTGCGGTATTGCTCGCGTACCTGGGACAACTCGGTCATTGGAGCGTCGCTTGGGCGCCGGCTCAGGCCGCGTGTGCAAGCTGCTGGACGGGCACAAAGGCCGGTATTTCGGGACTGCCCGCCGACAAGGTCAGAACCTCGTAGCCGGTTTCCGTCACCAGGATTGTGTGTTCCCACTGTGCCGTTAGCGAGTGGTCGCGCGTCACGATGGTCCAGCCGTCCTTTTCCGGGCCGTCCTTGATATCGCGCTTGCCAGCGTTGATCATGGGCTCTATCGTGAAGGTCATGCCGGGCTTGAGTTCTTCCAGCGTACCGGGGCGGCCGTAATGCAGCACCTGCGGCTCTTCATGGAAGTTGCGGCCTATGCCATGGCCACAGAACTCGCGCACAACGGTAAAACCCTGGCTTTCCGCGAAGGTCTGGATGGCATGGCCGATATCGCCCAGGCGGGCACCGGGCTTGACGCGCATGATGCCGTGCCACATCGCCTCGAACGTCACCCGGCACAGGCGCTTGGCCGCAATCGATACCTCACCGATCAGGTACATGCGGCTGTTGTCGCCAAACCAGCCATCCTTGGTGATGATGGTGACATCGATGTTCATGATGTCGCCCTTTTTCAGGGGCTTGTCATTCGGGATGCCGTGGCAGACCACGTGGTTCAGCGATGTGCACAGGGACGCGGGGTAGGGCGGGTAACCCGGCGGCTGGTAACCCAGCGTGGCCGAAACCGTGCCTTGCACATTCACCATGTAGTCGTTGGCGAGTTTGTCGATCTCTTTGGTGGTGACGCCGGCCTTGACGAAGGGCGTGAGGTAATCCAGCACCTCGGAAGCCAGTTTGCAGGCGACCCGCATGCCTTCGATGCCGGCTGCATCTTTGTAGGTAATACTCATGCCGCGATTATCCCACCGCAGCCAAGGCATTGCAGGCCCCATGCTTTGCACCAGGCTGGTGCCGTCAGAGGGCCGTCCCAAGCAAGGCCAGCCCCCTCGGGGGCAGCGCACTACACGCAGTGAAAAGCGTGGGGGCTTGTTTGACCGGGTAAAATTCAGGGTTAACGCGAACCCCGGACCTGGCGCAGGTTTGAGGGCGTGCCAACCACCTTTGGGCAGCTTTCCGGCTGCCCGCCACAACCACAAGGCCACCGCTACCGTGACCCTGCACCTGACGACTTTTGAGGGCGTGCCCGAGAGCATCAATGCCCTGAGCGATTTCCGCGTCCAGCAACTTCTCCCGCGCCTGCAAGCCATCCACGAAAAAATTGTGGGCATCCATGCACGTTTTGTGCACCTGGTGGCGACCGACAGCGTGCCGACGGAGGCTGAAAAGACCCAGCTGGCGGCCTTGTTGCGCTACGGCGAACCGGCTCCGGCAGCCGCGGCCAACCCGGTCGCCGGATCGACTTTTGTCGTGACGCCGCGTTTCGGTACGGTTTCGCCCTGGGCGTCCAAAGCCACGGACATTGCCCGCAACTGCGGCCTGGCCGTCAGGCGCATAGAGCGCATCACCGAATTCCAGCTCAGCTTCAAATCCCAGC
Source organism: Pseudomonadota bacterium (assembly GCA_040388255.1). Lineage (GTDB taxonomy): Bacteria > Pseudomonadota > Gammaproteobacteria > Burkholderiales > Burkholderiaceae_C > Polaromonas. The sequence continues at coordinate 28,540 of JAZKCE010000056.1, forward strand.
TGCTGGGCAAAGCCGCCCTGACGGATGGCCAGCGCCAGCAGGTGGCTGCGCTGTTGCACGACCGCATGACCGAAAGCGTGATGACCGACCGTGCCGAGGCGGCCGGCCTGTTCACCGAACTGCATGCCGCAGCGCTGCAAAGCATTGACGTGCTGACCGGCGGCAAGGCTGCGCTGGAAGCCGCCAACCGCGAATTCGGCCTGGCGCTGGCCGTGGACGAGATCGACTACCTCGTCACCGCGTTTACCCAGCTCAAACGCAACCCGACCGACGTCGAGTTGATGATGTTTGCGCAGGCCAACAGCGAGCATTGCCGCCACAAGATTTTCAACGCCGACTTCACGATTGACGGCGTGGCGCAGGACAAAAGCCTGTTTGCCATGATCCGCAACACCGAAAAACTGCACCCGCAGCACACCGTGGTGGCTTATTCGGACAACGCTTCCGTCATGGAAGGCGCAAAAATCCAGCGGTTTTATGCCAAACCGGCCTCCAGCCCAGGCGGGACGGGCGCAAGCAGCTCCCAAAGTTATAGCGCCACCAATGACGTACTGACGCATGTGCTGATGAAGGTCGAGACGCATAACCACCCCACAGCCATTTCCCCGTTCCCGGGTGCGTCCACCGGCGCGGGCGGTGAAATCCGCGATGAAGGCGCCACCGGGCGCGGCTCCAAACCCAAGGCCGGCCTGACAGGTTTTACAGTCTCAAAGCTGTTTGACGGTGATTACGGCAAACCAGAACACATCGCCAGCCCGCTGCAGATCATGACGGAAGGCCCGCTGGGCGGCGCGGCCTTCAACAATGAATTTGGCCGGCCCAACCTGGCGGGTTACTTCCGCGAATACGAACAGACCGTCGGCGGCCAGCGCTGGGGTTACCACAAGCCCATCATGATCGCCGGCGGCGTAGGCACGATTGACGCAGGCCTGACCAAAAAAATCCTCTTTCCGGCCGGCACCTTGCTGATACAGCTGGGCGGCCCCGGCATGCGCATAGGCATGGGCGGCAGCGCGGCCAGCTCCATGGCCTCGGGCACCAATGCGGCCAGCCTGGATTTTGATTCGGTGCAGCGCGGCAACCCCGAAATTGAACGGCGTGCGCAGGAAGTCATCAACCAGTGTGCCCAACTGGGCGCAGCGAATCCCATCCTGGCGATCCACGATGTGGGTGCAGGCGGCCTGTCAAACGCCTTCCCCGAACTCGTCAATGACGCAGGACGCGGCGCCCGTTTTGACCTGCGCGCCGTGCAGCTTGAGGAAAGCGGCCTGTCGCCCAAGGAAATCTGGAGCAATGAAAGCCAGGAGCGTTATGTCATGGCGATTGCGCCTGAGTCATTGGCTCAGTTCCAGGCCTTTTGCGAGCGCGAGCGTTGCCCATTTGCCGTGATTGGTGTGGCGACAGAAGAAAAAGATCTGGTCCTGTACGACAACGGAGCGGCCTCGCGCCGCGCCGGGCCGCCCCAAGCAAGCGAAGCCCCCTCGGGGGGCAGTGAACCACACGAAGTGGGGAGCGTGGGGGCTCCAGTCCATATGCCGATGAACGTGTTGCTGGGCAAACCACCCAAAATGCATCGCGACGTGAAAAGCGTGGCGCACAGCATCAAGCCGATCGACCTGACCGGCGTGGACCTGCAAAAAAGCGCGATAGCCGTGCTCAGCCACCCGACGGTGGCGTCCAAACGTTTCCTGATCACGATCGGTGACCGCACCGTCGGTGGCCTGACGCACCGCGACCAGATGGTTGGCCCGTGGCAGATTCCGGTGGCCGATTGCGCCGTGACTCTGGCCGATTACCAGGGCTTTGCCGGCGAAGCCATGAGCATGGGTGAACGCACGCCGCTGGCGGTCGTCAACGCTGCCGCCTCTGGTCGCATGGCCGTGGCCGAGGCCATCACCAACCTGCTGGCCGCGCCTATCGAGTTGCCGCGCGTCAAGTTGTCCGCCAACTGGATGGCCGCCTGCGGCGAGCCGGGCCAGGACGCCGCGCTGTATGAAACCGTCAAGGCTGTCGGCATGGAGTTGTGCCCGGCACTGGGCGTGTCGATTCCCGTCGGCAAAGATTCGCTGTCCATGCGCACCGTCTGGACGGACGACGCCGACAGCAAAAAAGTCACCTCGCCGGTGTCTCTGATCGTCAGCGCCTTTGCCACGCTGGCCGATGTACGCGGCACGCTCACGCCGCAACTCAATGCGCTTGAAGCCGACACCACGCTGATCCTGATCGACCTGGGCAAGGGCCAAAACCGTATGGGCGGCTCCATCCTGGCGCAGACACTGGACAAGGAAGAGGGCGAGGTCCCGGATCTGGACGATGCCCAGGACCTGGTCAATCTCGTCAACGCCATCAACGCCTTGCGCCAGCAGGGCCGGCTGATGGCCTACCACGACCGCAGTGACGGCGGCCTGTTTGCCAGCGTCTGCGAAATGGCTTTTGCCGGCAATGTCGGCGTGTCGCTCAATGTGGACATGCTGCTGCTCGAAGGCGACGGCATCAGCGACAGCCGCATGGACAGCGGCGACAGCAAGAACTGGGCATCGCAGGTAGGCGCACGCCGCGACGAGCTCACGCTGAAAGCCCTGTTCAATGAAGAGCTGGGCGCGGTGATCCAGGTGAACACGGATGTGCGCAACGAGGTCATGCAAACCCTGCGTGAACACGGCCTGTCAAAGTTCAGCCATTTCGTCGGCAAAACCCGCCCGCAACACGCCGCGCTTGAAGTCGGCAAGGGCGAGGTCCAGGTCTGGCGCGATACCAAGGCCGTGTTCAAGGCGCCGCTGCAGGACCTGCACCAGGTCTGGGACTCGGTCAGCTGGAAGATCAACCAGAAGCGCGACAACCCGCAGGGTGCCGATGCCGAGCATGCGTCCGCAGGCGATCCGTCCAACCCCGGCCTGCATGTGCACCTGACGTTTGAGCCCGCCAAGGTTCCAGAAGCGCCTGCGCTGAACCTGTCGCGGCCCAGGGTGGCCGTGCTGCGCGAGCAGGGCGTCAATTCGCATGTGGAGATGGCCTACGCCTTCACGCAGGCCGGTTTTGAAGCCATAGACGTGCACATGACCGACCTGCAAACCGGCCGCGCGCAACTGGCCGATTTCAAGGGCGTGGTGGCTTGCGGCGGCTTCAGCTATGGCGATACGCTGGGCGCCGGCATAGGCTGGGCCCGCTCCATCACCTTCAACCCGGTGCTGTCAGCGCAGTTCAAGGCCTTTTTCGGCCGGCAGGACACTTTTGGCCTGGGCGTCTGCAATGGCTGCCAGATGTTTGCCGAACTGGCGGACATCATCCCGGGCGCGGAAGCCTGGCCGCGTTTCACCACCAACCGCAGCGAGCGTTTTGAAGCCCGCCTGAGCCAGGTTGAAGTGCTGGAGTCACCCAGCCTCTTCTTTGCGGGCATGGCCGGCAGCCGCCTGCCGATAGCTGTGGCGCATGGTGAGGGGTATGCCAATTTTGCGCACCGTGGCGATGCCGCCAAGGCGATTGCCGCCATGCGTTTTACCGACAACCACGGCCAGCCTACGGAAACGTATCCCGCGAATCCAAACGGCAGCGCCGGCGGTCTGACGGCGGTAACGACGGCGGACGGCCGCTTCACCGCCATGATGCCGCACCCGGAGCGCGTGTTCCGCAATATCCAGATGAGCTGGACCTCGGGTGACGCTGGCCAGCTCAGTCCATGGATGCAGCTCTGGCATAACGCGCGGCGCTGGGTGGCTTGAGGCTTTGGTTGCAGGGCCAGGCGGCCCTGCAATCGCTATTGATGTCGTAGCTGCTGGATGCGCATCATCCGGAAGTCATGGACCGCCGTTCCATGTGGCCTGTGCGAATGGCATTCGCCGGGCTGACGGGTCATTTTTTCTCTGCAGCTACGCGTACACATGCTTGCCGAAATTCGACGAGGAGTGGACTGGGAATACTGGATGCCAGCACCGTGGCATAAATTCCCCGATAGGCAGTCCGGCTACTTATACGGCGGTAGGCCAGGCCTGTCATGTTGATGCGTTCCAGCAAAGACTCCGACAAAACGCCTATGCCCAAACCGGCTCCGATCAGTCCCAGCATCGTGGCTATTTGCGCAACCTCGTAGGCCGGTGAAAACTGCTCCCCTGTTTGGGCGTAGTGGTCTTCAATGGTCTGCCGCATGTGACTTCTCTTGTTCACCGCAACCTGGGGATGGCGCTGGATATCCGACCAGCGCAGGGATTTTTTGGCGGCCAGCGCATGGCCCTCGGGAAAAATGACAACAAGGTAATCCCGAAAAAGCTCCTGCGATACAAGGTCTGCATCCTTGCTCTCAACCGGCGTGAACGCGATGTCGGCCTTCCTCGCGCGCACCATCTCCAGGCAGATGTCAGACAGTTCGTCATGGATCCGTATGTCCACATCTGGCAGTCGCGGGACAAATTGCTGAATCACTTTAGGAATGAAGCTCGCCGCCACCGATGGCCCCGCGGCAATCGTCAATCGGCCTCGTTTTCCGTCTGCGTACTGCTTGATGCGGGTCTGTGCCAGCTCGACCTGCTCGGCAATCTGCTCCGCCAGGCGGTGAAACTCAAGACCCACTTCGGTCAGGCCGACCTGGCGTGTGGTCCGCTCAAAAAGGCGCACACCCAGAGTTTCTTCGAGACGTTTGACGGTCGCGCTGAGGGCGGGTTGGGACAAATGGCATAGGGATGCCGCCTGGCTGAAGCTCAGCGTTCTCGCAACTACAAGAAATACCTCAATTTGGCGAAAATTGATGCTCATTTTTGGGCATGGCCCCGGGGTTGCGGCGTGCGTCAACCGGAGTGCACGTCGCGTCAGAACCGGGGCATCACGCAGCTGCCTCGGGATGTGTTGCACAGCCGATGAATAGGATTTTTTTGAGTCTAGCATCGTTTGTGTGCAGCCCGAAGTTGCTGAAGACCGCCACGGCCCGCCCGCTGATGGCAGGCGCAGTCTTCAATACTGTATGGCGCGACTCGATCCACCATCCACGGCGATGGCCTGTCCGGTGATCGCTCCGGCCAGCCCGCTGCATAAAAAGACAGCCAGATTCGCCATGTCTTCGGGTTGTATGAAGCGGCCGATGGGGATTTCCTTCAGCCGTAGCGCCATGACCTGCTCGATACTCAGGTTTTCCAGGGTGGCCCACTTCTCCAGGGCTGATTCCAGGCGCGGCGTCCAGGTATAGCCGGGGTGAATCGCGTTGACGGTAATGCCTGACGAGCCGACCTGTTCCGCAAGATGCTTGGTAAAGTTTGTGATGCCCGCATTGACCACGCCATTGGTCATTCGGTAAGCGCTGACGTCTCGGGCCGTGATGCCGGCGACGTTGACGATGCGCCCCCAGTTCTGCGATTTCATATGCGGCAAGACGGCCCTGATGCAGCGGATATAACCCATGAGCTTCACATCAATGTGATGGCGCCACTCTTCATCAGACAGCGCGTCAAAGGCGTTTTGGCTTGAACTGACTGCGTTGTTCACAAGGATATCGATACGCCCAAAATGCGAATGCGCCGCCTCAACCAGTCTTTCAATATCCTGGGGGATGCAGACGTCAGCGGAAACAGTCAGCACCTCGAGTCCCTTGGATTCAAGCGATTTTTTAGCTTCTTCCAGACCTTGCGGGTTACGTGCGCAAATCACCAGTTTGGCTCCGGCCGCGCCCAATTGGCTGGCCATGGAGTAGCCGATGCCCTTGCTGCCGCCCGTGATCAGCGCCACACGATTTTGAAGGTTTAAATTCATGATGATTTCGAATGAAAGAGGGTTTTGTTGATGGAGAGGCGCTCGACGAGTTGCATGTCCAGAACAGGCCAGTAGCCTGCCGGCAAAACAATATCGCCATCGGCGAACGCCAGCGGGTTTTGAAACAGGCTGTCCTGGGTCTTCAGGAAGCCATTGAATTCGCCCGCATTGGAAATGTATGAATGGGCTATGCATGCCTCCATCCAGCAGCCTATTTCCGAGGCAACCCCGTTGCCAAGCACGCGCTGCATGCCATGCTGGGTGATGCGACGAAGGTCATCCACCAGGGAGCTGAGCCCACCCGATTTCACGAGCTTGAGCTTGATGTATTGCGCCGCTTGCAGTTCGGCAGCCCTGTCTATGTCGGAAGACAGATAAATGGATTCGTCCAGCATCATGGGTACCGGACTGACCCGGGCAACTTGCACCGCAGCGTCCCAGTTGGAGTCCTGGCACGGCTGCTCGAAGAGCTCGATCGCTTGTGGCGACATCCGCCTGACAAAGTCAAGGGCTTGCTCGGGCTTATATCCCTGGTTTCCATCGAGGCGAAGTGAGGCCCTGTCGTCCACCAGGGACTGAATCCAGCCCAGGCGCTGTAAATCCTCGTTCACGTCAAACCCGACTTTTACTTTGAGCGTTTTAAAGCCATCCGCCAGAAGCCTGTCCACTTCTGCCTGTACCAGGGCCTGTTTTTTGGAGTTGACAGGTGCGAGCAAGGGGACACGTATCGTTTCGTCGTGGTGTGCACCGAGGGCAGGGTGGGATTGCGCCATTTCGACTGCAGAAACCATGGCGGCCACCGCATGAGAGTGCAAGGCGCGGTGACTCAGCCATTGGCTGATGGCCTGCTCGCCGGTCAGGCCGATCGACTGCCTGGCCTGGTGCACGCAAAAGTCCCATCCGCCCTGGCGTGTTTCATGGGTATAGCCTTCGACAATGGCCGCCTCGCCAAAACCCAGGGCACCATCCGAGGTGGTGACGATAACCAGCAGGGTGTCCAGCGAGGTGAGCGTGGCAATCGAAGTCGGGTACGGTTCTTTGAACGGCATGCGCAAGTCATGCAGTTGTATTTTTTCAATGATGGACAAAGTCAGCCCCGCAAGTAAAGGAAATGGGTCGCCCTGAACGGGCGTTGCCCGGAAATCAATGGCGCTTCTCAGTTGACCATCTTGAGTTGTTTGAGCAATTGCGTGTCGTTGCGGGCCTGCTCTGCCAACATCTCGGCCATGGCCGGGCGACTCATAGTTCCTTCGATCGTTCCCGTCTCGCGCAGATACTGCTGAAAGCGTGCCGAGCTAACGCCAGCCTTGACCATGGCGTAGTTGCGTTCAATGATGTCCTGCGGCGTTCCCTTCTTGATAAAGAATCCCCGCCAGTGGTACTTGACCAGGTCTATGCCCATTTCCTTGAGAGTGGGCACATCGGGGAGTTGGGCCAGGCGCGCCTCGCCGGTCTGGGCAAGAATTTTGGTACGCGGCGTGAAGGTGGCTGCTACGCTGACATTGCTGACCGCAGCTTCGATCTGGTCGCCGGCCACAGCAGTAATGGCCTTGCCTCCGCTGTCGTAAGGAATCCAGCTGAAATCGCCTTTCACCTTTTGGCTCAATTGCATCATGACCAGCTGGAATGGCCCTCCAATCGCATAGCCGCCAATGCGCACATGGTCTTTCTTGACGCGCATTTCCTCGGCGAAAGCCGCGAAATCCTTGAATCGCGGTGGCAAGGCATACAGGGCAAAGGGGTCGAGCTGAACCCTGTAAAGAGGCTCAAAATCAGTCCACTCATGCAAATGGCCTGGGAGCTGCAGGATGGACGTGATGCCAGTCCCTTCGGCCAGCAGGGTGTTGCCATCAGCGGGGGCCTGCTTGAGCGCGCTCATGGCGATTTGCCCCGAAGCGCCCGGCTTGGCCTCCACGATGACGGTACGGCCCGAGGTCTTGCTTATCTCGTTTGCCAGGACGCGCAGCATCACATCCTGCGGTGCTCCCGCGTTGGAGCCGTGGACGATTCGGACGACGGCCTGCTGCCCCCAGGAGGCGGCAGAAAAACCAATCATCAGACCAAGCGTCAAAACTTGACGCCGTATGCGATTAACCATGAAATTGTCCCCTTCTGAATTTTCCGTAGCAAGCATGCAATGCTGTTTTTTTAAAGATTAACGTGACGCGATTTGTGTTCTCAACATGAGGCGTCGTGTGCTGGGGTCAAAAGAATCGCGCTTGTGCATGGTGCAACTGTTGTCCCACATCACCATGTCACCGACCGACCAGACCTGTGTCCATGTGAAGCGCTCTTGCGTTGCATGGGCCCAGAGCTGGTCCAGCAGCGCCTCACTCTCTTCAAGTGAAAGCCCCTTGATATAGGCATTGCGGCGTCGCCCCAGCAGCAGGCATGGAAGACCGGTTCCGGCGTAAGTCATGACCAGCGGATGAACGGCACCCTGGGTCTGGCGTGGATCGGTATTGTCGACAAAGCCCAGCCGCAACTCGCCAGCGCTGTTACGGCTGGCATCGTGCACGCAACTCAGGCTTTGAATGCGGTTTTTGAGGCCCGTCGGCAGCGTTTCGTAAGCCAGGAACATGTTGGCGAAATGCGTATCGCCCCCAGTGGGCGGAACTTCCTTGGCCAACAGGCAGGCGCCTTTGGGTGGACTCTCGTTATAGGTCATGTCCGCATGCCAGACCGCTTCGCCATCGCCCAACGCGCCCAGCGGCTTGCCGCCTACCTGAACGTTGGAGATCACGGTAATTTCACCTGGCAATTCGTCGTACTCCTTGCTCATGGCGTGGCTCGCGGTGGGGCGCTTGTCCAGCGCACCAAAGTAGCTGGAGAAGGTGGTCTGGTGCGCCATCGTGATGTGATCCTGGTCCGGAAACCGCAACACCAGATGTTGCCGCCAGGCCTCGCGGACTGTCGTGATTTGAGCCGCGGATAAAGGCTGTGCCAGATCAATGCCCCGAATGTCGGCGCCCAGGGCTTTCCCGGAAGGGATGACCTGTATCGTGCGAGTGGCTTCTGCGGTAGTGATCATCGCTATCTCCTGTAAATGTGATCTTGATCCGCAGGTTAAGAGAGTTCTATTTATCCGTCAATTTTCATTAATCTATAAATTCATAAAAAAAATGGATATATGCCTGGACGTATGGGGTCATCACGATATGGCTTGCATCCGATCCCCGCAGACCGGCTGGTCCGCGGCTCCCCAAGGCGACCGGCGTATGCAATGAATGAGACGGCCAAACAAAAAAACGCGGACAAAGCCGCGTTTTTTCAGGTCTGGACAAGCTTGCGCTTATTCGATTTTTGCCTTGTCCCGCAGCCCTTGCTGAAAGGTCGCGAGCTTTTGCTGCTCCAGTTGCTGTGCGATCTGTGCCTTGAGTTCTTCAAACGGCGGCAGTTGGGCCGTACGGATGTCGTCAACACGAATGATGTGGTAACCGAACTGGGTCTTGACGGGCGTATCGGTCATCTGGCCTTTGCCCAGCTTGAGCATGGCTTCGGTGAACTCCGCCACGTAGCTGCTGGGGTTGGCCCAGTCGAGGTCGCCGCCGTTGGCGCCTGAGCCTGGGTCTTTCGACTGCTTCTTGGCGATGTCTTCAAACTTGGCGCCTTTTTTCAGGCTGGCGATGATGGCTTTGGCGTCGGCTTCCTTTTCCACCAGGATGTGGCGGGCCTTGTATTCCTTGCCGCCGTTGGCCGCTGCGAACTTGTCGTACTCGGCTTTCAGTTCCGCATCAGTGACCGGGTTTTTCTGCTGGTAGTTGGCGAACAGCGCGCGGATCAGGATGGTCTGGCGCGCCAGTTCCATCTGTACCTTGTAGTCTTCACTGGTGGACAGGCCTTGCTTTTCGGCTTCCTGCATGAAAATTTCGCGGGCGATGACTTCTTCACGCAACTGGCCCTGGATCTCCGGCGTCACCGGGCGTCCGGACTTGGCCACCTGCTGCGCCAGCGAGTCAAGACGGCTCTTGGGAACGGCCTTGCCATTGACGATGGCGACGTTCTGGGCAAAAGCGCCTTGTGCGCCCAATGCCATCAGGGCCGCAACAGCCGTTGCCAGTAAAAATTGCTTCTTCATAAATGTCCTGTGTTGTCCTGTTGAAATGATTGTTTATGCCGGCGTTTCAATGATTTCTATGGCCAGTGCGTGCAGGCCCTGATCGATGAAATTTTGCAGTGCATCATACACAAGCCGGTGGCGTGCCACGCGGTTCTTGCCGGCAAATGCCGGGCTGGCAATGCGTATGCGAAAGTGCGTGCCGAAACCTTCGGCGTTGGCGCCTGCGTGCCCCGCATGGGCGGCGCTTTCATCCAGCACCTCCAGTTGTGTGGGATGGAGCCGGGCCATGAGTTGCGTTTCAAGCTCTTTGGCATTGATGGGCAACATCGCGCTCATGGCGTGGGGCCCGGTTTGATGTGTTTGTTCAGGTAAACCGCCTGCACCAGCACAAACACAATCATCAGGCCCATCCCGCCGAACAGCTTGAAGTTGACCCAGGTGCTGGTGGAAAAGTTAAACGCGACCCAGAGGTTGAGGACACCCATCACGGCAAAAAAGCCGACCCAGCTGAAATTGACCACGCGCCATACGGCGTCGGGCAGGTTCATCTGCGCGCCCATCAATGACTTGATGCCATTCTTTTTGAAAACGAGCTGGCCAAACAGCAAGGCGCCGCCCATGACCCAGTACAGCACCGTGGGTTTCCATTTGATGAAACTCTCGCTGTGAAAGTAGATGGTCGCGCCACCCAGCGCGGTGACCAACCCGAGGCTGACCCACAGCATGGTGTCAACCTTCTTGCGCATGGCCTTGAGCCAGAGGATCTGCGCGAAGGTGGCCACAATCACGACGACGGTGGCCAGCAGCACCGGTGCCTCGGCAGGCCCGACAACACCACCCGAGACCATGAAACCAAGCCATTCGGTGGCGGTGCCGGCGGCCCAGTCCTTGTGGCCTTCGGCATACTTGAACATGCCGAAGAAGAGGGCAATCGGCAAAAAGTCGAAAAGAATTTTCATGAGGGAATTATCGCGGGTAGCCTGCTAGCCTTTGTTGGGGGGAAATGTTCCATGCCGTCCGGGCCAGGCCTATCGACAGGCGCCGGGCGAACGGAGCCAGGAAGCATCACTTTTTCTTAAAGTCCAGCGAGGCCGAGTTCATGCAGTAACGCAGGCCGGTTTCGGTGGGGCCGTCGGGAAAGACATGGCCGAGATGGGCGCCGCAGCTGGCGCAGACGGTCTCTGTGCGTGTCATGCCGAACTTGCGGTCCGTGTGTTCTTCGATGGCGCCGGGGACGGCTTCCTGCGAGAAACTGGGCCAGCCGCAGCCTGCGTCAAATTTGGTATCGGAGTTAAACAGTTTGGCGCCGCAGCAAATGCAGTGGTAGCTGCCATCGGCCCAGACGGACTCGTATTTCCCGGTGAAAGGCCGTTCTGTGGCGGCCTGGCGCGTGACCTCAAAGGCGACGGGTTCGGCGCCTTTTTCAGCCAGCAGGGCTTTCCATTCGGCATCGGTTTTTTCGATTTTTGGGCTCATGGCTTGGATGTCCTGTATGAGGGGTTAGGCAGAGAGTTACGAACTGCAGCTGATTTCAATCGAGGCGGCCCAGTCCGGTGGAAAGCCGGCAAAACTGTCATGGCCGGGATGTTCGTCAAATGGGGATTGCAGCAGGGTCAACAAGGTATCGACCCCGGAAAAATCCTTTAGTTTCGCGGCACGTATGGCTTCTTCGCCCAAATGGTTGCGCAACACGAATTTCGGGTTGTTTTTCAGCATCAAATCGGCCCGCAGCCCAATGTCCACGTGCGCAATGCGCTCTGAATACTGTAGCGCCCAGGCGTTGAAGGATTCGCGGTCAAAGAACAGGTCGCGCACCGCCTCATGCCCGCTTTGCGGTGTGAAAGTGCACAAACGGCGCCAGAAGATGGTGTAGTCCACCTTGTTGGCGGCCAGCAGCTTGAAGGTGCTCTCCACCAGCACCTTGTCCTCGGGTTGGCTATCGGGCAGGCCCAGCTTGGCGCGCATCCGGGCTTGCAGCGCCTCGGGAAACACGGTTTTATAGGATTCCAGCGCCGCCAGCGCCTGCTCCTGGGTCGCCATCAGGGGCAGCAGGGCCTGGCCCAGGCAAAACAGGTTCCAGTAGGCCATGTTCGGCTGCTTGTTGTAAGCGTAGCGGCCCTGTGTATCCGAATGGTTGCAGATATGCGCGGGATCAAATGCATCGAGAAACTGGAAGGGGCCGTAGTCAATCGTCAGGCCCAGGATGCTCATGTTGTCGGTGTTCATCACCCCGTGGCAAAAGCCGGTGGCCTGCCAGGCGGCCATCAGGTGCGCGGTGCGCTCGCTGACCGCTTCAAGCAGTGCCGCATAAGGCTGCGCCGTTTCACGGCAGGCGGGATAAAAACGGTCAATCACGTAGTCGGCGAGTATTTTCAGCTGGGCGTGCTGGTCGGAGTAGCTGAAATGCTCAAAATGGCCGAAACGTATGAAGCTGGGCGCGGTTCGGGTCACGACGGCTGCGGTTTCGATTTCCTCGCGGCGTACTTTTGCGTCCGAACCGGTGACGCACAGGGCGCGCGTGGTGGGAATGCCCAGGCCCCGCATGGCCTCCGAACACAGGTATTCCCGTATCGAGCTGCGCAGCACGGCGCGGCCATCGCCCATGCGGGAGTAGGGCGTGTGGCCCGCGCCCTTGAGCTGGATTTCCTCTGGCCCATTTGCGGTTTCCAGCGCGCCAAGCAGGATGGCGCGTCCGTCGCCGAGCTGACCCGCCCACTGGCCGAACTGGTGACCGCTGTAAACACTGGCCAGCGGCTGCGAACCGTCGGCCACGCGGTTGCCGGTGAAAAGCTCCAGCGCGGCCTGCGACTCAAACCAGTCCGTGTCCAGACCCAGTTCACGGGCCAGGCCAGGGTTGCGGCCGACCCAGTAGGGGGCGGGCAGGGGACTGGGCTGGAGTTCGGTGAAAAAGTCCGGCCCCAGGCGGGCAAAGTGGTTTACCCACTTCAGCTCTGCAGGCGCGGCAAGTGGCTCGTTGATGACAGGGTTCATGCCCTCATTGTCTTATGGCGCCATTAGCCCCGCGCCGCAGGGGGTAAACCGGGTGGGGTTTCCGGTGATCCGTGCAAAGCCTAAACCTCGGGCCGGCTGGCATGCGCCGTCAAGGCTTGCTCATCGAGCATGGTCACGCGGCCAAACTCCAGTGAGACCAGGCCTTGCTGCTCCATGGATTTGAGCGCCCGGTTGACCGTTTGCCGCGACAGACCCGCCAGATGCCCAAGCTCTTCCTGGGACAGCACCAGCCTGCGGCGGCCCTGCCAGAACACGCGGCTCAGATAGAGTGCCACCCGCTGCTCGGGCGCGCGCAGGCGCCCGGCCTCGATGATGGTCATGGCTTGCCCGAGGCGCCGGTTCAGGTGCGCCACAAGGTAGTGGTTAAAAGGCAGGCATTCGGCCAGCAGTTCATCGAACCGGGCGCGCGGCAGGCACAGCAGCAAGGTATCGCGTAGCGCGATCGCGTCGTAGCGACGCGGCTCTGCCTTCAGGGTCGAGCCTTCACCAAACCATTCGCCATCGGGCACGCCCAAAAACGCCGACACCCGCCCTTCGGATGAGCTGCTTTGCAGCTTGACCAGTCCCGACAGCACGGCGTACCAGCCGTGCACCTCGTCACCGGCGCGCAGCAATACCTCGCCTTTTTTGCCAGCCTGCGTGAGCACGCTTTCGGCTATGCGCGCCTGGCTTGCCACGGACAGGTGGCGAAACCAGGGCTGCGCCTGGAGGAATTGGGTGGAGGGGCAGGAAACATCAAAAGGCATGGTCCGTATTGTCCGCCCGCTGGCTGCGTCCGGGCCAGACCCGTGGCAGGGTCACGTGGTTGCGGCGCTGCTGGCCCCAAAACGCTGGCGGTATTGCCCCGGCGGCAGGTCAAACCAGCGCTTGCAGGCACGAAAGAAATTGCTCTGGTCGACAAAACCCAGCAGGTCGGCGACCTGGCCCAAGGAGTGGTGTTCCTCGGTCAGGTATTTGCGGGCCAGCTCGCTGCGGGCTTCGTCCAGCAGTTGCTGGAATGAGGTTTTTTCGGCCTGCAGTCGGCGCTGCAGTGTGCGGTCCGTCAGGGCCAGGCTGCTGGCGATGTCTTCGCGGCGTGGCTCGCCCTGATGCAGCCGCCGGGCAATTTCCTCGCTGACCCGGTAGCTGATGCGGGTATTTCCCAGGCTGGTCAGCCTTTCAGTGATCAGGCGTTCATGCAGGTCGAACATCGTGGGGTTGCGCGACGGTATGGGCGCGTCCAGGTCTTGCGCCGCAAGCAGGATGCGGGAGGCCGGCTGGTCAAACCGCAAGGGGCAGTCAAATGTCATGCGGTAGGGATGGAAGTCCGTGGGCTCCGGAAACATGAAGTCCGCTCCCAGCACACGCACGTCGCGGCGCGTCAGCCAGCGGCTCAGGACCAGCAGGGTCAGCAGGCTGTATTCCTGCCGCTGCCTGGGCACGCGCCGCGTATTGCCGATGTGGCCCAGCACCAGCCAGCAGTCCCTGCGCTCGGGCACCAGCTCGAAAGTGGTGCAATCCGAGATCAGCGCCAGGTAGCGTGAAAGGTTCTCCAGGCCGGCCCGCAAGCTGGGGCTGGACAGCAGGGCGTAGCCCACGACGTCGAAATTGACATAGCTGGCGGCCAGCCCGGAGTTCAGGCCCAGAGCCTGGTTGCCCGACCAGGCCACGGCCAGTTCCCAGAGCTCGGAAATCTTTTCGGCGCCAAAACGTGCAGCGGGCTTGTCCAGCAGCGAGATGTCCAGCCTTGCGGTCCTGAACAGCCGCGGTACGTCAATGCCTTGCGAGGCAAACATGTCGGCCAGACCTTTGACCCAGGTGGATGAGCTGCTACGTTCCATATCAAAAGTGGCGTTCTGAAGTCACTACTTTGGCCGCGTTGTGATAACCGCCCGGCAGTGCCTTCTCCATAGAATTCTTTATCGCGGCATGCACCGCACGAGCCGGCCATTGGAAGTGATTTTCCCGGGCCGTGCAAGTTGATATTTACCCGCATCGGGGAGACAGGACATGAATTACAAAACCCGCCTAAGCAAGGCCCAGGTGACCGCCAGATCAGCCTGGCGCGGCGACCGGCCACACCCCTGAGCCGTGGCGCGGGGCGCTCAGGGTAAACACCTGCGAGATGTCCATCAGGCGACATGTTTTGCCATGCATCGCCGGCGCCGCCAAACTCCCGCACAACAGATCAAAAACAGCGCCTTGCCGGCGCAACGGAGGCAGACATGTATTTGTGGAGCAAACGATTTTTCCTGGGGTTTCTCGGCCTCGCTACGGCTTTGGCCTTTACCGGGGTTCGCGCCGAGAACGGCGTGAGTGACAAGGAAATCGTGCTGGGCCAGTCGCTGGGCCTGACCGGCCCCCTGGCGCAACTGGCGCCCGATATTGTCAATGGTGCGAAGGTGTATTTCGATGCCGTGAACGACAAGGGCGGCATTTTCGGCCGCCGCATCCGGCTGGTGACGCTGGATGACGGCTACCAGCCGGCGAACACACTGAAGACCGCGCGTCAACTGATCGAGGACGAGCGGGTGTTTGCGTTGCTGAACCTGACCGGCACGGACAATGTTGTCGGCATCCTGCCCATGCTGGAGAAAGAAAAACCGCCGGTCCCGCTGTTCGCGCCGTTTACCGGTGCCGACGTGTTGCGGGTTCCCACGCTCGGCCACGTATTCCACGTACGCGCCGGTTATGCCGACGAGACCGAAAAGCTGGTCCAGCACCTGACCACCGTGGGTGTACAGCGCATTGGCGTGCTCTGGATCAACAACGGCTTTGGCAAGGAGGGACTTGCCGGTGTGGAAAAAGCCATGCGCAAACGCGGGCTCAAGCTGTATGCCGATGCGCCGGTCCAGCCTGATGCCTCGGACGTGGACAAGGCCGTTGCCGTGCTGCATGACACGCGGCCCGAGGTCATCATCATGATCACCACCGGCGTGCCCACCGTCTCTTTCATCAAGGCCTACAACAAGGCCCGCAAGGGCATGCGTTTCTACGCGCTGTCGGTCATGGGAACCCAAGCGACCTTGCGCGCACTGGGGCCTGACGGCATTGGTGTGGTCGTGACCTCGGTCGTGCCCTTCCCATGGAGCCAGAGCAACCCGGTTGCCAACGAGTACCGCAGCGCGATGAAGAGCGCGGGCTACGACAACCTGTCTTTCCTGGGTTTTGAAAGCTACCTCAACGCCAAGGTACTGGTCGAGGGGCTCAGGAGCGCTGGCAAGGACCTGACCCGGGCCAGGTTCGTCAATGCGCTGGAGCAGATGAAGCAGTTGAACCTGGGCGGCTTTCAGCTTGGCTTTAGCAAGACGTCGCACCAGGGCTCGCGCTTTGTTGAGCTGACCATCATCGGCCCCGGCGAGAAGTTCACGAAATAAACCGGGCACCTCGGCGACATGGGACTTTCCCTGACGCCGTGCAAACCATTACGATAAAGAATCTGAAACAAATGCACCAAGGACTGTCCATGCTGGGATTAATGCAAAGCCAACCGCTGATGATTTCGTCGCTGATCGAGTTCGCAGAGCGCCACCACGGCGATGCGGAGATTGTTTCGCGCCGTGTCGAGGGTGATATTCATCGCTATACCTATAAGGACTCCGCGGCGCGCGCCAGGCAGGTGGCGAAGGCGCTGGACGGCTTGAAGCTTGGTTTCAGTGACCGCGTTGCCACGCTGGCATGGAATGGTTACCGCCACTTTGAGCTGTATTACGGCGTCAGCGGCTCGGGCCGGGTGCTGCACACCATCAATCCGCGCCTGCATCCGGACCAGATCAGCTGGATCGCCAACCATGCGGAAGACCAGGTGCTGTGTTTTGACCTGAGTTTTCTTCCGCTGGTGCAGGCCGTGCACGGCAAGTGCCCCACCATCAAGCACTACATCGCGCTGTGCGATGAAGACAAACTGCCGAAAGATTCGGGCGTGCCCAACCTGATCAGCTACGAAAGCTGGATTGGTGCGCAGTCCAGCGACTACAAGTGGCCGAGTTTTGATGAGAATACGGCCTCCAGCATGTGCTACACCAGCGGCACCACGGGCAACCCCAAGGCAGCGCTGTACAGCCACCGCTCCAGCACCTTGCATGCCTACGCCGCCGCGCTGCCGGATGTGATGAGCATGTCGGCGCGTGACGCCATCCTGCCGGTGGTGCCCATGTTCCACGTCAATGCGTGGGGCATTCCCTATTCGGCAGCGCTGACGGGCGCAAAGCTGGTGTTTCCCGGGCCGGCGCTGGACGGCAAATCGGTGTATGAGCTTATCGAAGCCGAGAAGGTCACCTATGCGGCCGGCGTGCCGACCGTCTGGCAAATGCTGCTGGGCCACATGAAGCCGGCAGGCCTGCGTTTCTCGACGCTCAAGCGCACCGTCATCGGTGGTTCGGCCTGCCCGCCGGCCATGATCCGGGCATTCAACGACGACTACGGTGTAGAGGTGCTGCACGCCTGGGGCATGACCGAGATGAGCCCGCTGGGCACGCTGTGCACGCTCAAGAACAAGCACGACGCCTTGCCCGAAGCCGAGAAAATGAAGATTCGCCTCAAGCAGGGGCGCGCAATCTATGGTGTGGACATGAAGATCGTCGATGCCGAAGGCAAGGAGCTGCCGTGGGACGGCACGACTTTTGGTGACCTCTACGTCAAGGGCCCATGGATAGTCCGTGAATATTTCAAAGGCGAGGGCGGCGACCCGCTGGTGGATGGCTGGTTCCCGACCGGCGACGTTGGCACCATCGATGCGGATGGTTACCTGCAGATCACCGACCGAAGCAAGGACGTGATCAAGTCCGGCGGCGAGTGGATCAGCTCCATTGATGTTGAAAACATTGCGGTGGCCCATCCGGCCGTTGCCATGGCAGCCTGCATTGGTGTTGCACATCCGAAATGGGATGAGCGCCCCATCATCGCCGTGGCGAAGAAGCCCGGCATGGATGTGTCGCGCGAAGAACTGCTCAAGTTTTACGAAGGAAAGACTGCCAAATGGCAGATTCCCGACGACGTGGTTTTTGTCGATGCGATCCCGCTGGGCGCAACCGGCAAGATCCTCAAGACCCGTTTGCGGGAGATGCTCAAGGACTACAAATTACCAACAGCTTGAGTCCGGTCGCAACAGCGACATTGGCTAGGGCAATCCCTGACGCTCTGCATCATGTTTTGCCCTAACCTCAGCGCGTGTTAAGTTGAATTTTCCAGAGTTGATTTTTAAATATTCAGGAGACAAAGCATGACAACCCAGACCTATTTTGTACGTCGGCATTTCGGCATCGCGGTGGCCGCGTCTGCCGTGCTGTACGGCAGCGTCGCGTTTGCACAGGTGCCGGCCAAACCTGCAGCCGCTGCACCGGCAAAAGCCGCAGCACCCGGCATGGCAACTGCCGCTGCCTTGCCGGCTGGCGCCGTCAACCTGAACCAGACCGTCAAGATCGCATGGCTGGACCCGCTGTCCGGCCTGATGGCCGCAGTCGGCAGCAACCAGCTCAAGGGCTTCCAGTTCCTGGCAGAGCAGTTCAGCAAAAAGAACAAGGCCGGCGTCAAGTTTGAAATTATCGGCATCGACAACAAGCTCAGCCCGCAGGAAACCACCAACGCGTTGAAGTCTGCGATTGACCAGGGCGCACGTTACGTCGTTCAGGGCAACGGCTCAGGCCCTGCGCTGGCCATCATGGATGCGCTGTCCAAGTACAACGAACGCAATCCCGGCAAGGAAGTTGTCTTCCTGAACTACGCCGCGGTGGACCCTGATCTGACCAACAGCAAGTGCGACTACTGGCACTTCCGCCTGGATGCAGACACCTCCATGAAGATGGAGGCACTGACCGCCTTCATGAAAGACCAGCCCGAGATCAAGAAGGTCTACCTGCTGAACCAGAACTACTCACACGGCCAGCAGGTTGCCAAGTTCGCCAAGGCGAATCTGGCCAGCAAACGCCCCGATATACAGATCGTCGGCGAAGACCTGCACCCTCTGGCGCAGGTTCGTGACTTCGCCCCCTACATCGCCAAAATCAAGCAGTCCGGCGCTGACTCGGTTATTACCGGGAATTGGGGGTCCGATTTGTCCCTGATGATCAAGGCTGCGAATGAAGCAGGCCTGAGCAACGTCAAGTTCTACACCTACTACGGTGGTGTGACCGGCACGCCAACCGCCATGGGCGGCGCAGCTTCAGCCGGGCGGGTCTACATGGTGTCCTACTTCCACCCAAATATGGGGGGTGACATTCAGGCGTTGCAAAACGATTACAAGAAGAAGTTCAATGACGACTTCTACACCGGTGCCATTTACCACGCCTTCACCATCCTGACCGAAGCCATGGCAAAGACCAAGACTACCGATGCAGCGACCGTGGCCAAGGCCATGGAAGGCATGCGCTTCAAGAGCTTTAACGGTGAAGTCGAAATGCGCAAGACCGATCACCAGTTGCAGCAGGGCCTCTTCATCGAGCGCTGGGACAAGGCCGGCGGCAAATACCCTGTGGACTCTGAAAACACCGGTTACACCTTCGTTCCGCTCAAATACTATGAGCCCTACGTCGCCAGCACGCCAACGTCCTGCCAGATGAAGCGGCCTTCCTGATGCGCTAACCGGCGCTGACGATTTCATAGGCGCAAGGCCCGACCAACCCTCGGGCCTTTTTCTTTCCCATTCAGGCTCTATCCATGAATCTTGAGTTTTTCACCATTTCGCTGCTCAACGGACTCAGCTACGGCCTGTTGCTGTTCATGCTCAGCTCAGGGCTGACCTTGATCTTCAGCATGATGGGTGTGCTTAACTTTGCGCACACCTCGTTTTATATGGTGGGCGCCTATATCGCCTACAGCCTGTCGCATGTCATCGGCTTTTGGTGGGCGCTGCTTGTCGCGCCCATGGCGGTGTTTGTCATAGGCGCAGCGTTTGAGCGTTATTGCCTGCGCCGGGTGCACAAATACGGCCATGTGCCGGAATTGCTGATTACTTTCGGCTTGTCTTACCTGCTGCTTGAACTGGTGCAACTGATCTGGGGCCGTGCTGCGGTCAACTACGAACTGCCGGTCGGCCTGCAGGGCCCGCTGTTCACCATCTTCGGTACCAACTTCCCCAAGTCCCGCGCCTTCATCATGTTCCTGTCCATGCTCATGCTGCTCAGCATCTGGTTGCTGTTGACTCGCACCCGCATAGGCCTCGTCATCCAGGCGGCTCTGACGCATCCTGAAACTGTCGAGGCATTGGGCCACAACGTGCCGCGCGTCTTCATGCTGGTGTTCGGCGGCGGCGCTGCGCTGGCCGGGCTGGCCGGGGTCATAGGCGGCAATACCTTTGTGACGGAGCCTGCCATGGCCGGCTCCGTGGGCGCGATCATCTTTGTCGTGGTGGTGGTGGGTGGCATGGGCTCGCTGTCGGGAGCCTTCCTGGCATCGCTGCTGATTGGCCTGATACAGACCTTTGCCGTGGCGATGGACCAGTCGATGATCACCCTGCTGTCTTACTTCAAAGTGGCCATCCCCCCGGAAACCTTTGGCTACCCATTGCTCAAGCTCACCATCTCGCAGACTGCGCCCATCCTGCCGTTCCTGTTTCTCGTTCTGATCCTGATCTTCCGGCCCAAAGGCCTCCTCGGTACGCGGGAAGGCTAAGCACATGTCATCCACCAAGTACTACGAATTCAAGCCGTTCAACGTGGGCCGCTGGGTCCTCTGGACGTTTTACGCCTTGCTGCTCATTGCAGCGCCGCTGATGTTCAAAAGCAGCCTGTCGCTCACCATGCTGTCTCAGGCGGGCTACCTGGTCATCATCTGCCTAAGCTACAACATCCTGCTGGGGCAGGGCGGCATGCTCAGCTTTGGCCATGCCGTGTATGCAGGCCTTGGCTCCTTCCTGGCCGTGCATGCCATGAACATGGCTGCCAAAGGGACCATCTACCTTCCACTGCCCCTGATACCGCCGATTGGCGGACTATCCGGCCTGTTTTTTGCCGCACTGTTCGGCTACGTGACAACCAAAAAGGCCGGCACAACCTTCGCCATGATCACGCTGGGCGTGGGCGAGCTGGTGTTTGCAATGTCTCTTATGTTCCCCGAGTTTTTTGGCGGCGAAGGCGGCATCACCACCAACCGCGCCTACGGCAAGCCCTTGTTCGGCATCACCTTCGGGCCGCAGATACAGGTCTATTACCTGATCGCGTTTTACTGCTTCATCTGTACGGCGGCGATGTTTGCCTTCACCCGAACACCTTTGGGCCGCATCCTGAACGCGGTGCGTGACAACCCGGAGCGTGTGGAGTTCATCGGCTACAACACGCAGAAGGTGCGTTATTACTCCTTCATCATTGCGGGCTTTTTTGCAGGCATCGGTGGAGGATTGGCAGCCATCAACGCCGAGATCGTGACCTCTGAGGTGGTGAGCGGCGTTCGCTCGGGCAGCCTGCTGCTGTTTACCTTCCTGGGCGGCGCAACCTTCTTTTTTGGCCCCATTATCGGCGCCGGTCTGCTGGTGCTGGCGCTCATTTTGTTGTCAGAACTGACCATTGCCTGGCTGCTGTATGTAGGCCTGATCTTCCTTTTCATGGTGATGTATGCGCCGGGCGGCATTGCCAGCCTGATCATGATGAATCTGCGGGTCGCCAGCTTTGGCAAGCTCAAGGATTTATGGGTGTCTTACCTGGGTCTTGCCGTCACGGCGCTGGTGGCACTGATCGGCGCGGCGGCCATGGTTGAAATGCTTTACCACCTGCAGCTCAATGCGGCCCTTGGCCCCGAGTTGGGCTTCATGGGTGCCCGGCTCAATGCCACCAACATCAACAGCTGGTTCGGTGCGGGTTTTGTGATGGTGACCGGCCTGGGTACGTTTGAACTGATGCGCCGCCACTTCCTGCGGCAATGGGGCGAGATACAAAATGAAATCGAAAAAGAGATTAAGCGCAGGGAGGCACTATGAGCGACAACACCGCAAATAGCGTGTATTCGCTTGAATTAAAAGATCTCCGCAAAAGCTTCGGTAAAACTGAAATCATCCGCGGCGCCAACCTGCAGGTGGCCGCCGGCGAGCGTGTGGCCATCATCGGCCCGAACGGCGCGGGCAAGTCCACACTGTTTAATTTGATCAGCGGGCGTTTTGAGCCCACGAGCGGGGAGGTGCTGCTCAATGGCCAGCGCATCAATGGCAAAAAGCCTTTTGAAATCAACCGCCTTGGCTTGTCGCGCAGTTTCCAGATCACCAACATCTTCCCCAAACTCAGCGTTTTTGAAAACCTGCGCTGCGGAGTGTTGTGGAGCCTTGGCTACAAATACACCTTCCTCAGGTTTCTCGCCGATCTGGACGACGCCAACCAGCGCGCCGAAGAATTGATGAGCATGATCAAGCTCGACAGGAAGCGCGATGTGCTGGCTGCCAACCTGACTTATGCCGAGCAGCGTGCGCTGGAGATCGGCATCACCATTGCAGGCGGCGCCGATGTGATCCTGCTCGATGAACCCACGGCAGGCATGAGCCGCTCGGAAACCAGCCGTTTTATCGGCCTGATCAAGGAGGTCACTGTGGGCAAAACCCTGCTGACGGTGGAGCACGACATGGGCGTGGTGTTTGGTCTTGCGGACAAGATTGCCGTCGTTGTTTACGGCGAGGTCATTGCTTTCGACAAACCCGAAGCCGTGCGCGCGGACCAGCGCGTGCAGGAAGCTTATCTCGGCTCGTCTGTCGCTGACCAGCAAGCGGGAGGGCATTGACATGCTCGCTATCAATAACCTCCACGCCTTCTACGGCAAGAGCCATGTACTTCACGGCGTTTCGTTTGACGTTCAGCCCGGTGAGATCGTGGCCTTGCTGGGCCGCAATGGTTCGGGCCGTTCCACGACCGCCAAGGCCATCATGGGTCTGGTCGATTGCCAGGGCTCCATCAGCTGGAAAGGTGGCGAGACAGTCGGCAAAAAGGCCTACGAAATCGCCCATCTCGGGATTGGGTATGTGCCTGAAAATCGCGATATTTTCCCCAAGCTGACCGTGCACCAGAACCTGTTGCTGGGCCAAAAAGGTTCGGGCAAGGGCTCGCGCTGGTCTTTTAAAGACATGTACAGCATGTTCCCGCGCCTGCTGGAGCGCCAGCACACCGAAGCCGGGGTGTTGTCGGGCGGCGAGCAGCAGATGCTGACACTGTGCCGCACGCTCATGGGTGACCCTGACCTCATCATCATTGATGAGCCGACAGAAGGCCTGGCGCCAAAAATTGTGGAGCTGGTAGGCCAATACCTGCAGACCCTCAAGAGCAGGGGCATCTCGGTGCTGCTGATCGAACAGAAGCTCACCATCGCAATGGCCATTTCTGACCGGGCCCTGGTGATGGGGCATGGCAGCATTGTTTTTCAGGGCACGCCTGACAGCCTGCGGGCTGACGCCTACACTCGCAAAGAGTGGCTCGAAGTGTAAAAAAATCGGGGCGGCTTGTCGCCGCTGGGACAAGCTGGGCAGCCATGGAACTTGTGGTGACACAAAGTCGCCCTACAATAAGAAAAAGAACGACCGTACTATTCTGGACGACGGGTGCAAAAGTTTGCGCCAGCGACCGGGGCAACTGAAACTTTAATCAAGGAAGCAAGCGCAATGACAACCCTTTACGAAGTTCACGGCAGCGTCGCCGTCATCACCCTGAACAATCCGCCAGTCAATGGACTGGGCTACACCACGCGCTTGAGCATCACCGACAACCTGCAAAAAGCCAATGCGGATGCAGCCGTCAAATCGATTGTGATCACCGGCGCGGGCAAGGCGTTTTCGGGCGGCGCCGACATCAAGGAATTCGGCAGTCCCAAGGCGCTGGCCGAGCCCAACCTGCTCAGCGTGATCCTGATGATTGAAAACTCCGCCAAGCCGGTTGTCGCCGCAGTCCATTCGGTCTGCATGGGCGGTGGCCTGGAGCTTGCGCTAGGCTGCCATTACCGCATTGCCGCCCCTGGCTGCAGCGTGGCCTTGCCGGAAGTCAAGCTGGGCCTGGTGCCTGGCGCCGGCGGCACACAACGCCTGCCGCGCGCGCTGGGTGTCGAGCCCGCGCTGAACATGATTGTGAGCGGCGAGCCCGTCAAGAGCGAGCTCCTGGCCCAGATCCCCGGGCAAAAGCTGTTTGACAAGCTGGCTGCCTCGCCCGAGTCCCTGGCCGCGGAAGCGCTGGCCTACGCCCAGGCTGTTGCCGACACGCGGCCGCTTCCGCTGGTGCGCAATCTGCCCTGCAAACACCCCAACGGCGATGCCTACTTCCAGTTCGCACGCAATATGGTGGGCGGCATGTCCAAAAACTACCCGGCACCGCTCAAGTGCGTGGCTGCGGTCGAAGCCGCGACCACGCGCAAATTTGACGATGGCCTGGCATTTGAGCGCGAGCTGTTCATCAACCTGATGTGGACCCCGGAAGGCCGTGCCCTGAGGCACATCTTCATGGCCGAGCGGGCCGCGTCCAAGATCCCCGATGTGCCCTCGGACACGCCCCAGCGCGCGGTCAAGTCGATTGCCGTGATTGGCGCGGGCACCATGGGTGGCGGCATTTCCATGAATTTCCTGAACGCCGGCATTCCCGTGAAGATGCTCGAGATGAAGCAGGAAGCGCTGGACCGCGGCATTGCCACCATCCGTAAAAATTACGAAGCGCAGGTCAAAAAAGGCAAGCTCAAGCAGGACAAGTACGAGCAGCGCATGAGCCTGCTCAGCACCACCCTGAGTTATGACGACCTGAAAGAGGCCGACATGGTCATCGAAGCCGTGTTTGAGGAAATGGGCGTCAAGGAAAAGGTCTTCAAGGAACTGGACCGCGTGATGAAGCCGGGCGCCATTCTGGCTTCCAACACCTCGACGCTGGACGTCAACCAGATTGCCAATTTCACCAAACGCCCGCAGGACGTGATCGGCACGCACTTCTTCAGTCCGGCCAATGTCATGAAGCTGCTGGAAGTGATTCGCGGTGAAAAGACCGCCAAGGACGTGCTCGCCACCGTGATGGCGCTGGGCAAGAAGATCCGCAAGACGGCCGTGGTATCAGGCGTCTGCGACGGTTTTATCGGCAACCGCATGATCGAGCAGTACGGCCGCCAGGGCGGTTTCCTGCTGGACGAAGGCTGCACACCAGAGCAGGTCGACAAGGCCATTGAAAAATTCGGTTTTGCCATGGGCCCGTTCCGCATGGGCGACCTGGCCGGTAACGATATCGGCTGGGCCATCCGCAAACGCCGCTACACGGAACAGCCGGACATGAAATACAGCAAGACCGCGGACCTGCTGTGCGAAAAAGGCCGCTTCGGCCAGAAAACCGGCGCCGGCTGGTATGACTATGTGGCCGGCAAGCGTGATGCCATCCCGAATGCCGAAGTCGTCAAGATGATTGAAGAGCATCGCAAAAGCCTGGGTATCACGCCGCGCAAGATTTCTGACGAAGAGATCGTGCAGCGCCTGGTGTATTCGCTGGTCAACGAGGCCGCGCACATCCTGGAAGAAGGCATTGCCTCCAAGGCCAGCGACATCGACATGGTTTACCTCATGGGTTATGGCTTTCCTATCTACCGTGGCGGCCCCATGAATTACGCCGACCAGGTGGGTCTTTTCAACGTGGTGCAAAGCATGAACCGTTTTGCGCAGAACCCGCTGGACGACGCCAAATTCTGGAAACCGGCGCCACTGCTGGCAAAGCTGGCTGCTGAAGGCAAGACCTTTAACTGATTCGCAAGAACCCAATTCCGGAGAAATTCATGACCTCAGCTGTAATCGTTTCCACCGCACGTACCCCGCTTGCCAAAAGCTGGAAGGGCTCTTTCAACATGACGCATGGCGCCACGCTGGGTGGCCACGCCGTACAGCACGCCATCCAGCGCGCTGGCATTGACGCCGCCGAAGTGGATGACGTGATCATGGGCTGTGCCACGCCCGAAGGCGCCACGGGCGCCAACATTGCGCGCCAGGTCGCCCTGCGCGCCGGCTGCCCCGTCACGGTGTCGGGCATGACCGTCAACCGTTTTTGCTCATCCGGCCTGCAGACGATTGCCCTGGCGGCCCAGCGCGTGATTGCCGGCGAAGCCGATATCTACGTGGCCGGCGGCGTGGAAAGCATTTCGTGTGTGCAGCAGGAAATGAACACCCATATGCTGCGTGAAGACTGGCTTGCCAAGAACAAGCCGGAGATTTACTGGAACATGCTGCAAACCGCCGAGCAGGTGGCCAAGCGCTACAACATCTCGCGCGACCGCATGGACGAATACGGTGCCCTGAGCCAGCAAAAGGCCACGGCAGCATTGGCCGCCGGCCTGTTTGAAGCCGAGATTGCGCCGATTACCGTCACTGCCGGCGTGGCCGACAAGGTCATGGGCCTGACCACCAAGCAGGTCACCGTCAGCAATGACGAAGGCATTCGTGCCGGCACCACCAAGGAAGGCATCAGCGGCATCAAGCCGGCCAT
>JAZKCE010000057.1:0-2890 GCA_040388255.1 Pseudomonadota bacterium
CTGGTCAACTTCTGGGCCACCAGTTGCGTCACCTGCGTGGCGGAAATGCCCAAGGTCATCTCGACCTACAACAAATACAAAAGCCAGGGCTACGACACCATGGCCGTGGCCATGAGCTACGACCCGCCCAGCTATGTCGTCAATTACACCGAAACGCGCAAGCTGCCCTTCAAGGTGGCGATCGACAACACCGGTGTTGTCGCTAAAGCCTGGGGCGATGTGCAGTTGACGCCAACCACCTACCTGGTGAACAAGCGCGGTGAGATCGTCAAGCAATACGTCGGTGAACCCGACTTTGCCGCCCTGCACCAGTTGATTGAAAAGCTGCTGGCCGAGAGTTGAGCCGCTAACATCCCACCCAGTTACACGCCATCAAAACAAAGGGCTGGATTCCTGCGAATCCAGCCCTTTTTATTGCTTCAAAAACGAATTCCTGCTTATTGCGGATAAGCCTCGATGCTGAACGTCAGTTTGACGTCGTCGGCAATCCCGGGGACGCCGAACTTCATGCCCCAGTCGGTACGTTTGATGGACGTCTGCACGTCCGCGCCGCACATGGGTTTTTTATTGAAGGGATGCGGCGCGCACTTGAATGACGCGACATGGAGCTTGACCGGCTTGGTCACACCAAGCATGGTCAGTGTGCCGTCAACGCTTTCAACGTCATCGCCCTTGAAATTGAACTTGGTTGATTTGAAAACAACTTCGGGAAACTCTGCGCTATTGAAGAAATCGGCGGAACGCAGGTGCTCGTCACGCGAACGGCTACCGTCAGCATGCTTGGCGTCACCGGTATTGACCGAAGCGGTGGCGATCTTGGCCTCAAGCGAGCCGGTTTTGGCCGCCTGATCGAGCGTGATCGTGCCCGTCATCTTGTCAAACCGGCCATGTATGGTGCTCATACCAAGGTGGTTGATGGTGAAGTTGGGAAACGAGTGCTGCGTGTCCATGACATAGGTCGTTGGCGCAGCCATTGCAGACAAAGGCAACAGACAGGCGATCAGGGCAGTGGAAAGACGGGACATGGGCAAGTTCCTCTTGATTGAATAAAGTGACGACAACGAACAATCCACCTACGTGGACGATGAACTCGCAGCAAACCATGCAAGGGCGACTGCGAGCAACATGGGGATGAGCGCCGCCAGGGCGCTCAAAAAAGCTGTCAGCCAGACCGGCCATTTGCCGGTCGGCACCACGCGAGTGGCCCAGGGAATCGCCAGGGTGGGCAGCAGGCAGTACCAGGGCAATGCGCCCGTGAATACGGCCAGCAGACCGACCAGACCCGCCACCACATTTGCCGGCAAGGCCAGCGTCCAGCCCAGAGGCGCGCGTTTGCCGGTCAACATCTGAATCAGCAGGACAGCACCGGCGCTGGCGCCAATCGCAATACCGGCCTGTGCCATCGATGCCGAGGCGCCCAGCAAGGCAAGGCCTCCGCTTGCCAGCC
Organism: Pseudomonadota bacterium; assembly: GCA_040388255.1. GTDB lineage: Bacteria > Pseudomonadota > Gammaproteobacteria > Burkholderiales > Burkholderiaceae_C > Polaromonas. The sequence continues at coordinate 1,448 of JAZKCE010000057.1, forward strand.
CAAGCATCAATGCGGCCGAAGCGGCGCGTACCGGGTCACTGCTGATCCGGTTTCCGGACTCGACCAGCGCCGCAAGGTAGAGCGCGGCGGCGGCTCCCGCAAACAGGGCTGCGCCCATTTCGCGCTGCTGCAGTACCCGGGCTATGACCCACACGGCTACCGCCGCTGCCACAGCAGCAAGCGCGAGGCGCACCGCAGTTGTCGCCTGCACCCTGGCCAGTTCCAGCACCAGAACCAGCACGGTTGCGCCAGTTCCCGCCAGAATCATCTTGCGTACCGAAGTCAGTGAATCAAAGGAGAAACCGAGCGCCAGGAAAACCACCGTGAAGAAACCTGCTCCGATGGCCAGGCCCAGAAGTCTGCTGCGATGCAGTAGCACGGCGAGTATCAAGGCCACAAGAAACGGGGCCACGCCCGCTTGCACCGCAGGATTATTCAACAATTCATTCATTCTGTTCCCTTGTTTTTCTGGTCTGGCAACTGTTCGCAGCATCGCGGCACTGCTCATGGTGCTCTATAGGTTTGATTTTGATCCGAAAGTTCTACGCCCAATGCTTTTCTAGGGGAAATCACTGACGAGATTCGGACTCCCGTGGATGAAACTCCGAAGCCGAATATACGGCAACATGATGGCAACACTGCTGTCAGTGAATCCCTCCCGAAGCAGGTACTGGCCCTGGACTTACCGGCATGGCGGTGGATTCGCCCTTTACGGCCATGTTGCGCAAGCCGTGCTGCGACTGTCGTGGCCAGGCTCGGTAGCTAAAAGGCGCTAGACTTTGCGAATTACACAAACGTCAGATTCCGTGCACGCACCAGCTATCCAGTTACGCACCCCTGAAAACCCGGCCGAATGGGACATCACTCGCGAGATATTCCGTGAGTACGCGCAGAGCCTGCACGTGGACCTCTGTTTTCAAAACTTCGAAGCCGAGCTGAACAACCTGCCCACAGTTTATGCAGAACCACGCGGCGCGCTTTTGCTAGCATTTGTGGATGGGCAATTGGCAGGCTGCTGCGCCATGCGGCCACAGGATTCCGTGGACTACCCGAACGCCTGCGAGATGAAACGCCTGTATGTGCGCAAGGCCTTTCGCCGCTTCGGCCTGGGCCGCCAGCTGGCGGAGGCCATCATGGATGCCGCACGCGTGGCGGGCTACCACCATCTGCTGCTGGACACTCTGAACGACATGGAGTCGGCCCGGGCGCTGTATGAGGACCTGGGTTTTGAAAATATCCCGCCCTACTATCACAACCCGATAGCCGGCGCGCACTACCTCAAGGCGGATTTATAAGCGGAAGATGCCTGTGATGACCGTGGAATGGGCGTAGCAAGCTACTGTATTGATAGCAAAACCCGATGGGCAGCTTGCCCCGCACAAAAGCACGGGATCGAGTAGGGTGAGGGGTTGCCCCCTCAGCCCTCTCACACCACCGCACGTG
>JAZKCE010000058.1:0-6528 GCA_040388255.1 Pseudomonadota bacterium
CGCGCCCAGCCTAGGTTTGCTTGCCTTTAAAGAGAAATTTACCGGACAGTAGTGTATTTTTGAATGAAAAGTGCCTGAGGCCGGCTCCAGTCGGTCATAGCCAGCTATTAATTCAGTAGCAAATCAGGGTTTTGCCGGAGCTGCAAAGCGCCAAAGCAGCAAGCCCGAAGCCGCTGTCAGCGCCGCCAGCACGGCCAGCAGGTCCGCCACATCGACCAGCGGCGCCCCCATCTGGTTGAGCCGAAGTGATGCCTGTATGCCCGCCGTGCTGGGGAACAGCCAGCGCAAGGCTTGCAGCACCTCCGGCAGGGCTTCGGCGGGCCATGAGAACCCGGAGACAAAGGCCATGGGCAGGGCGGTGAACAGCAACACCTGCAGGGCGCGCTCGCGGTTGCCGAACCAGACGCCGAGCAAGGCGCCCAGCGTGCAGATGGCGGGGATGTAAAAGGCCAGCAAGACCAGCGCGCCCATGGTGTTGGCGCCGCGCGGGAAATCCTGCAGCCAGAAAATCCAGCCAAAGTAGAGCAGGCCGCTGGCGTAGCCTACGGTCGAGAAAGCCAGGATGCGGCCCAGCCAGGTGGCGGCATCGGCGCGCTGCCGGCCGGTTTCGGCCCACAGCCCGACCAGCATGCCCACGCCCATCAGCAGTGTTTGCTGGATGATCAACAGCGCGACCGCCGGCACCACATAACTGCCGTAGCCTTCGGTCGGGTTGAACAGCGCCACCATCTGGGTGTTGATGGGGCTGCGGCTGGCCTGGGCCTGCAAGGCGCTTTGGCCGCCGGCCTGCAGCTTCCTGATTTCCACCCCGGCTGAAACCGTGCCCGCGGCTTCCGCAAAACCATAAAGCACGGCCTTGTTGAGCAGGGCATAACTGCCGTTGGCCTCTACCGTGACGACGGCCGCGCTGCCGCGCAGCACATTGCGTTTGAGGTCGGCCGGCAGGATGGCATAGCCCTCGATCTCGCCGGCCCAGAGCGCCTGCTGCGCCTCATGCACGTCACCGGTGACCATGCGCACGTCCATGCGCGGGCTGGCCTGGGCAAAACGCGTGATCTGGCGCGACAGGTTGCTGTGGTCCTGGTCCACCACCGCCACGGCCACGCGCGTCACGGCCTGCGTGCCGTAAGGCCAGGGGTAGAAAAAACCGTAGAGCAGGGGGGCGATGCCCATGATCAGCAGCACACCGGTGTCGCCTGCGATGGTTTTAAGCGTGTCGGCCCAGGCGCCAAGCAGTTTGCGGAAAACCTGCATCAGCGGCCACCCCAGCTTTCGGGCTTGGCCGCAGCGCTTTTGAGCAGCGGCACGCAGGCCAGCAGCAGGGCCGCGGCCACGCCTGCCAGGCCGGCAAGAATCGGTACGGAGTAGCGCAGGGGCGCATCCATTTGCAGTTGCTCCATCTGCAGGCGGATGTAATGCGTATAGGGCAACAGCTCGGCCCAGCCGCGCGCCAGCACCGGCATGGACTGCAGCGGGAAACCAACCCCGCCAAACGCAAAGGCCGGTGCGGTGATAAAACCAGTGGCCGACAGGGCCGTGCGAAGCGAGCGCGAGGCCGCAGCGGCAAACGCACCCATGGCCAGCGACAGCGCCAGCAGGGCCACAAGCGCCAGCAAGACCCAGCTGAGCGAACCCGCCGGATACCAGCCGCGTCCCCAGGTCAGCCAGACAAATGCCGTCACGCCGACCAGGCCCAAACCTAGCAGCGGCCAGACCAGTTTGCCCAGCAGCGCGCCTAGCGTAGCGCGCCGGCCGGAAGACGAGCGTGACGAGGGCGCCAGCCATTCGGCAATCGTGCCATCACGCAGTTCCCGGCCCACGCCCCAGGCGCCTGCCGTCATGGCCAGGATGTGCAGCAGGGCCGGAATCAGTGCGGCCGCGAGGAACTGTTCATAGTTGAGCGATGGATTAAACAGCGTCACCAGGCTGGTCTTGATCGGTTCCATCGAGACCTTTGTCGCCAGCCTGGGTTCGCCGCGTTTGTTGCGCGCTGCCAGTTCGACGCCGGCGGACAGCGTGCCAACGGCGGTGCGCACGTCGCGCTGTATCAGGCCCGAATGGGTGCCCAGCTGCGCGTTGTGCAGCAGGGTGACCTGCGCGGCCTGGCCGCGTTTGACGGTGCGTGCAAAATCCGGCGGGATGCTCACCACCGCATACACCTCGGCGCGACGCAGGCCCTGCGTGGCATCAAACGTATCGCTGTAGGGGCGCACGACCTTGAGGCCGGGTGTTGCATCCAGAAAACGCACCAGCTGGCGCGACAGGGACGAATGGTCCTGGTCCATCACGCCTATGGGCAGCTGATTGGGCAGCCCGGCGGAAAATATCCACCAGATCAGCGCCGCCGTCAGCAGCGGCAGCCATGAAATCATGGCCAGGTCCCAGGGGCTGAACCTGAGCCGCGCGGCTTCACGTTGGGCGCTGCCGGTAAACGCCTGAAAAAATTCCTGCAAAAAGCCCATGGGGGTGTTTGACCAGAAGCGGTGAACGCTTTATTGAACCAGCACGCTCATGCCGGGGCGTGCGCCTTCAATTGGCGTTGCCGGCCTGGCCCTGACCTCAAATGTGCGCGCATCAAAACCCTGGCCTGCACGCGTGGCGCGCCAGGTGGCGAAGTCGGGCAGCACGGCGCTGTAGAACACCTTGAAGCGCACCTGTTTGTTGCCCAGCGCCGGCAGCACGGCGTCAAACTCCGCATCCCTGGCGAAGCGCTGCAAACGGTCCTCGCGCACATTGAGCACCACCCACTGGTTTTTCAAATCGACCACCGTCACCACGGCCACGCCTTGCGGCGACAGCTCACCGACCTTGGCCAGCACCTTGGCGACCTCGCCGGCCACCGGGCTTTTGAGTTCGGTTTCCGCCCTGGCGGCTTCGACCTCGGCCACCACGCCTGCGACCTGGCGCGCCTGCGCATTGGCTGCGGCCTTGTCCTCGGGGCGGGCGCCGGCGCGTGCCATGTCGTACTGGGCCTTGGCCGTCAGGGCCTGGTCGCGCGAGGCCTTGAAGTTCGCTTCGGCTTCATCGCGCTTTTGTTCCGCGACCAGTCCGTCTTTTGCCAGGCCATTCACGCGTTTGAAGGATGTTTCCGCCAGCTCCGCCGCGGCCTGGGCGCGTTGCCACTGCAGGCGCGCCATTTCCACTTCCTGCGGGCGGGCGCCGCTTTGTGCCTTGTCGGCAACGGCCTGGGCGGCCTGTTGCGCGGCAGTAGCCTGTGCCAGCTTGGCGGTGACTTCTGGGCTGTCTGTGCGTATCAGCAGGGCCCCGGCCGCAATCTGCTGACCTTCCCGTACCAGCACCTGCGAGATGCGTGCCGTGACCTTGGGTGCAATGTCGGTTTCCTGGGCTTCCATCTGGCCCTGGAAAACATCCGGCGGCGGTTGCGACGCACGCCAGACGCCATAACCCAGCAACACCAGCAGGGCAGTCGCCCCCACGCCAATGGCCAGGGTTTTTTTGGGAATGTTTTTTTCCATGATCAATTGACTTTCACATCGGCACGCCGGACATAGGCACTGAATTCTTCTGACAGACCGCAACTCTCCAGCAATCTTGCCAGCGCCGTGACGTAGTCATAAGCCACCTGAGCGCGTTCTGTTTCGACCTTGGCCTGGTTGACTTCGGCGTCTATCAGTTCAAGCGCCGTACCGGTGCCGCCGCGCAGGGCCGCCGTACGCAGGCGCAGGACTTCATGCGCCAGGGCCACGCCCGGCCCGGTAGCCAGGAACTGCCGGCGCGCCTGCTCCACGCTGCGCCAGTTTTTTTCAACCAGCAGGCTGATGTCGCTGCGCGCCTGCAACTCGGTGCGTTCGGCCTGCTCAATCTGTTTGCCGGAGGCGGCGGCCAGCGCGTTGCGGTCCACCGAATCAAACAGCGTCCAGCGCACGCCTATGCCGCCTACCCAGTCGGCATTGCCGGCTTTGAGTTCGCGCTGGCCGAAGGCAAACACCTGTGGTTTGCGCAGCGCTTCTTCGCCATGGTGCAACTGCTCGGCCTGGGCTTTTTTGGCCGTGACCTTGGCCAGGCCCGGATGGCGCAGCAGTGCTTCGTTCAAGAAATGCGGCAGGGACTCGACCGGCTGCGTCAGCACAAACAGCGGCGTGTCGGGCAGCACGGGCGCATCCGACTTGACGGTGCGGGCCAGGGCCACGGCGGCCAGTTCCGCATCGTCCTGCGCCTTTGACGCATTGCGTTTGGCTTCCTCGTAGGCCGCCTGGGCCTGCAGGCGCTCGATGCGGGAGATCACGCCTGCCGCCAGCATTTTGGCCGTCGCCTCGTCGTGCTGCCGGATATCGTTCAGCGCAGCTTGCCGCAAGGCTGCTGCCCTGGCTGCGAGCTGCGCGCCGAAATAACGCTGAACCAGCAGTGTGGCCAGCTCATACCCGGTTTTGTCGGCGTCGGCACGGGCTTCGCTTTCCTGCGCGGACACAAAACCGCGCGCGGCATCGGTGGCCCCGCCGGTGTAGATAGGCCACACCGCCGAAATCGACTTGGTGGTGCCTGTGTCATAACGGTTGTAGCTATAGGTGGACGGGAACTGCGGCACCGGCAGCGGGATGGGCAGGTTTTGCAGTGGAATCGGCAGGCGCTGGTTGATCTGGGCCAGCCGCTGGTTGATCGGGTCCAGGTTGACGTTGAGGTTGGCGTTGTAGGCAAACGCCGCCGCCGACAGGCTGACCACAGGCCCGCCCAGGTTCTTCAGCGCCTGGGCCTGCAGGCTTTTGCCATCGACGGCGGCCCTTGATGCGGCCAGCTGGTCCGATCCGCTTTTGACACGCTCCCATGCTGTTTCAAAGCTCATGGCGTTTGCCGTCTGCGCCTGGGCCACGGCGCAAACCGTTAAGGACAGCCACGCGGTGAGCAGGGGGTAACGTGGATTCATGGGGTCAGGGCCGCTTTGAAGAGTGGAGCTGGTTATGGTAACAAGCGGGGCGCAGGCGGGACCGGAGACTGGCCAGTCAAACCATGCCGGGGCGTAAAAAAACCCGCGAAAGCGGGTTTTTAAAAGAGCGGCGCTCCTTTATTTGGATGCCGGGGCCACTGGCGCAACTGGTGCTGCCGGTGCGGGTGCCGGTGTGACCGCGGCTGGTGCGCTGATGGCGGCAGGCGCCGCCGTTGGCATTGCCGGCGCGGCTGCGGCCTCACCGCCATGGAACTTCATCATCAGCGGCACGATCAGCAGGGCCACGATGTTGATGATCTTGATCAGCGGGTTGACGGCCGGGCCGGCGGTGTCCTTGTAGGGGTCGCCCACGGTGTCGCCGGTCACGGCGGCCTTGTGCGCCTCAGAGCCCTTGCCGCCGTGGTGGCCGTCTTCAATGTACTTTTTCGCGTTGTCCCAGGCGCCACCGCCGGTGCACATCGAGATCGCCACAAACAGGCCGGTGACGATGGTGCCCATCAGCAAACCGCCGAGTGCCTGCGGACCGAGGAAGATGCCGACCAGGATAGGCACCACCACGGGCAGCAGCGAGGGGATCATCATTTCCTTGATGGCGGCGGTGGTCAGCATGTCTACCGCGGTGTCGTACTCGGGCTTGCCGGTGCCGTCCATGATGCCCTTGATGTCGCGGAACTGGCGGCGTACTTCAACCACCACGGCGCCGGCTGCGCGGCCCACGGCTTCCATGGCCATGGCGCCGAACAGGTAGGGAATCAGGCCGCCTATAAACAGGCCGACGATGACCATGGGATTGCTCAGGTCAAAGGTGATGGCGCGGCCGTAGCTTTCGAGCTTGTGCGTGTAGTCGGCAAACAGCACCAGTGCGGCCAGGCCGGCGGAACCGATGGCATAGCCCTTGGTCACGGCCTTGGTGGTGTTGCCCACGGCGTCCAGCGGGTCGGTGATGTCGCGCACGCTGCTGGGCAGCTCGGCCATCTCGGCAATGCCGCCGGCGTTGTCGGTGATAGGGCCGTAGGCGTCCAGCGCCACCACGATGCCGGCCATGCTGAGCATGGAGGTCGCGGCGATCGCAATGCCGTACAGACCTGCCAGCGAGTAGGAGGTCAGGATGGCGATACAGACAAAAATCACGGGCCAGGCGGTGGAGCGCATGGACACGCCCAGGCCGGCAATGATGTTGGTGCCGTGGCCGGTGGTGGATGCCTGTGCAATGTGCTGCACCGGCTTGTACTGCGTGCCGGTGTAGTACTCGGTGACCCAGCAGAGCGCGCCGGTCAGGACCAGGCCAACGGCGCAGGCGCCGAACAGGCGCATTTGCGTGCCGGTGGCGGTCACGGCGTTGTCGGGCATCAGCCACATGGTGACGAAGTAGAAGGCGATCAGCGACAGCACGCCGGCAATTGCCAGGCCCTTGTAGAGCGCTGGCATCACGTTCTTCATGCCGGGCGAAGCCTTGACAAAGAAGCAGCCGATGATGGACGCGATGATGGAGACACCGCCCAAAGCCAGCGGGTAGGACGCGGCCGTGACGCCGGCGTTGGACAGCAGCAGGGCGCCCAGCACCATGGTGGCGATCAGCGTGACGGCGTAGGTCTCGAACAGGTCGGCGGCCATGCCGGCGCAGT
>JAZKCE010000059.1:0-21395 GCA_040388255.1 Pseudomonadota bacterium
GTAGAGGACTTTCACCTCCAAGTAGATACGCCCTGCCGGGCGCACCAAAAAAAAACCGCCGGGCATCCGGCGGTTTTTGAAAGATTTGTTGCGTTTTTTGAGGTTACGCGAAGATCTCTCTACCGCCGGAGGCGCTTGAGAACCAGAAGTAACCAAAATAAAACTTTGCTGAAAGCATGGCTTTGAATGTAGCACAGGTCGGGAAATGCCCCAAATCCGCCGGTTTTACGCGGTCCCGCCCACTGTCAGGCCGTCTATGCGCAAGGTCGGCTGGCCCACGCCCACCGGCACGCTCTGGCCTTCCTTGCCGCAAGTGCCGACCCCGCTGTCGAGTGCCATGTCATTGGCAATCATGCTGACTTTTTTCAGGCATTCCGGGCCGCTGCCCACAATCGTTGCGCCCTTGACCGGGTAGAGGATCTTGCCGTTTTCCACCCAGAAAGCCTCGCTGGCCGAAAACACGAACTTGCCCGAGGTGATGTCGACCTGGCCGCCGCCGAAGTTGGTGGCGTACAGGCCTTTTTTGATGCTGGCCACGATTTCTTCGGGCTGCTTGTCGCCGCCCAGCATATAGGTGTTGGTCATGCGCGGCATGGGTACATGGGCGTAGCTTTCGCGGCGGCCGTTGCCGGTGGGCTTGACCTTCATCAGACGCGCATTGAGCGAATCCTGGATGTAGCCCTTCAAAATGCCGTCTTCGATCAGCACATTGCGCTGGCTGGCGTTGCCTTCGTCGTCCACATTGAGCGAACCGCGGCGATCAGCAATCGTGCCGTCGTCCAGCACCGTCACGCCCTTGGCGGCGACACGCTGACCTATCTTGCCGGCAAAGGCGCTGGAGCCCTTGCGGTTGAAGTCGCCCTCCAGCCCGTGGCCAATCGCCTCGTGCAGCAAGATGCCGGGCCAGCCCGAGCCCAGCACCACGGTCATCTCGCCGGCCGGGGCCGGACGCGCCTCAAGGTTGGTCAAGGCAGCCTTGACCGCTTCATCCACATACTGGCCGATTTGCGCGTCATCAAAATACGCCAGACCAAAACGGCCGCCGCCACCGCCCGAACCCATCTCGCGGCGGACTTTGCCGGCGACTTTTTTCTCGGCGATCACCGTGACGCTCAAACGCACCAGCGGACGCACATCGGCGGCCAGCGTGCCATCGGCGCGCGCCACCAGCACCACGTCGTATTCACTGGCCAGCCCGGCCATGACCTGCACAATGCGCGGGTCCTTGGCCTTGGCGAGTTTTTCGACTTTTTCAAGCAGCTTGACCTTGGCCGTGCTGTCCAGCGTGGCAATCGGGTCCAGGCCGTTGTAGAGGGAACGGCTGCTGGCGATTTTCCGGCTGGGCGTTTTCACGCGGCCGGTCTTGCTGGCGGCGGAAATGCTGCGCACGGTGCGCGCGGCATCCAGCAATGAGGCGTCGGAAATGTCGTCGGAATAGGCAAAAGCGGTTTTTTCGCCGCTGACGGCGCGCACGCCCACGCCCTGGTCAATGCTGAAAGAGCCGGTCTTGACGATGCCCTCCTCCAGGCTCCAGCCTTCGCTGCGGGTGTACTGGAAGTACAGGTCGGCGTCGTCCGCGCCATGGGAAGTGATCTCGCCCAGCGCGCGGCTCAAATGCGCCTCCGTCAGGCCAAAAGGCGCGAGCAGCAGTTTTTGCGCGATCTCCAGGCGTTCCGACGTGGACGCGGCGGTCGGCCGGACCGTGGAAGAAGTGATGGAGGCGTTGAGCGCTGATGCGGAAGAAGGGCGAAGTGAGGTCATTGGGCCATTGTAGGCAGTCTGACTCCGATGAGCCCGGCCTGGGCCGGGCCTGCCGCTCCCCCACAGGGGTTTATGAGCGGCCGCTTCGGTACGAATACCGCGCTTCGCTCAGCTCTGGTCGTCGGTCGTCGCGCCGGGAGCATTGGTTTTACAGGACGCAATGCCGTTGTCACGCGCTGAGGCGCTGGAATACATCTGGCTATTGCCTATAACCTGGCCATTGCTGGCCTTGAGCGTGAAGTACGGCGAACCGTCCTTGCCCTCCAGACGATCATACCGCCCATCGTTTGGTGCATTGGTTTTCACGGACTCAATCCCGTTGAGCGCACTGGCTTTGGCCTCGTACATTTCACTGGACAGGATGATTTGGCCATTGCCTGCCAGTAGAGAAAAGAAGTACTTGTCGTTTTTGGACTTTTTGAGTTCAAATTTACCGGCCATGAAGATGCTCCTCTTGGGTAAGACTGCGGTTAGGAAACTGCCACTGCAAGCCTTTGTACCTGTTCAGGCGTTTTAAGGCAAGACCGCCGCTCCGGCACACCTCATGATTGCACCAGCCGCTTGGACTTCGCAATCGACATCAAAATGCCCACCGCCAGCCCCAGCGTGACCATGGCCGTGCCACCGTAGCTGATGAAGGGCAAGGGCACGCCCACCACCGGCAAGATGCCGCTGACCATGCCCATGTTGACAAAGGCGTAGGTGAAAAAAATCATGGTCACGGCGCCGGCCAGCAGGCGTGAAAACAGCGTGGGTGCTTCCATGGCGATGGCCAGGCCGCGCAGGACCAGGAAGATGAAACCGGCGATCAGCAGCAGGTTGCCGGCCAGGCCGAACTCTTCGGAAAACGCCGCAAAAATGAAGTCGGTGGTGCGCTCGGGTATGAACTCAAGGTGGGTCTGTGTGCCCGCCATGAAGCCCTTGCCAAAAATGCCGCCTGAGCCAATCGCAATCATGCCCTGGATGATGTGAAAGCCCTTGCCCAGCGGGTCGCGCGATGGGTCCAGCAAGGTACAGATGCGTTGCTGCTGGTAGTCGTGCAGGATCGGCCAGCGCATGCCGTCGGCGCACAGCTGCGGCTCAAACCAGACCACCAGGAAGATACCCACCAGCCCGAGCAGTACCGGCGGCGCAATCAGCTTCCAGCTCAGGCCCGCAAAAAAGATCACGGCCACGCCCGCCGCCAGCACCAGCAGCGAGGTGCCCAGGTCGGGCTGCTTCATGATCAGGCCCACGGGCACGACCAGCAGCAGGCCGGCCACCAGGAAATCCAGCGGCCGCAATTGGCCCTCGCGCTTCTGGAACCACCAGGCGAGCATCAGCGGCATGGCGATCTTGAGGATTTCGCTGGGCTGTATCACCACGCCGACGTTAAGCCAGCGCCGCGCGCCCTTTTTGGTGATGCCGAAAATCGCCACGGCAATCAGCAGCGCCACGCCAAAGGTGTAAAGCGGCACGGCAAACGTCATCAGCCGTTGCGGCGGGATTTGCGCCACCACAAACATGATGGCGCCGGCAATCAGCATATTGCGGCCATGGTCCGCGAAGCGCGTGCCGTGGTCGTAGCCGGACGAATACATGATCAGCAGCCCGGCGCAGGCCAGCAAAAACACCGCGAACGCCAAAAGGCCGTCAAAGCCCTCAAACAACGGCACGGCGCGCCTGAAAAGGGAAGGTTTGTCGAAAACAGCAGCCATGGGGGGAGATTATCTGCCAGCCATGTATTGCCGGCCTGCCGGCTTGAATGCCCCGCCTGTCAATGCAGCGTCAGCCCCGCAGCTCCCGCGCCCGATTGATATGCAGCGCCGCCAGCGTGCAGACGGCGCCGGAAAGCAGGTACACACTGACGGCGGCCAGCCCAAAGTGAACCGACAGGCCGAGTGCCACCAGGGGCGCGAAAGCGGCTCCGATCAGCCAGGCCAGATCGGAGGTGAGTGCGGCCCCGGTATAGCGGTAGCGCGCCTCGAAGTTGGCGGTCACCGCACCGGCGGCCTGGCCATAGGACAACCCCAGCAGCGTAAACCCGAGCAGTATGAACACATCCTGGCCCCATGCGCCGCCGTTGAGCAGCAGGGGCGCGAACAGGCTGAATACCGCGATCAGGCAGGCGAGAATGCCCAGCGTGCTGCGCCGGCCTATGCGATCGGCAATCCAGCCGGAGGCGACCACACACGGAATCGCAATCACGGCGCCGACCAGCTGAATAACCAGGACGTCGTTGATGGGCTGCGTCGACTGCAGACTGATCCAGGACAGGGGAAACACCGTCACGAGGTGAAACAGCGCATAACTCGCCAAGGCCGCGAAAGCACCGATCAGCAGGTTGCTCCCGCGCGCCCGAACCAATTCGGGCACATCGGCCGGCGCCAGCTCATGCTTGTTGAGCAGGCGCTCGTACTCGTCGGTCACCACCAGCCGCAAGCGGGCAAACAGCGCCACAACATTGATGGCAAAAGCCACATAAAAGGGATAACGCCAGCCCCAGTCCAGAAAATCGGCCGTGGACAGCTGGGAGTGCAGGTACAAAAACAGCCCGCTGGCCACGATGAAGCCAACCGGCGCACCGATTTGCGGAATCATCGCGTACCAGCCGCGGCGCCGCGGCGGCGCGCTTAAGGCCAGCAGTGACGGCAAGCCGTCCCAGGAGCCGCCCAGCGCAATGCCCTGGAAAAACCGGAATATCGAGAGCAACACGATGGAGGCGACGCCCAGGCTGGCATAACTTGGCAAAAAAGCCATGCCCACCGTGGACACGCCCAGCAGGAACAGCGCGATGCCGAGTTTCACTCCACGACCCCAGCGGCGCTGGATTTCCATGAACAAGGTGGTTCCCAGCGGCCTGGCCAAAAAGGCAAACGAAAAAATGATGAAGGCATACAGCGTGCCCTCCAGCCTGTCCACAAAGGGAAAGAAAACCGCCGGGAACACCAGCGCCGAGGCGATGCCGTACACAAAAAAATCGAAATATTCGGAGGCCCGGCCAATGATCACGCCAACGGCGATCTCACTGGGCGCCACCGTGGACGCATCGTCGACAGCGCGATCCGTGCGCGACGACAACGGGGTGGACAACAAAGACTCTGGATGGCTGTGACTCAGGCTTGACATGCGGTTCTCTCACGATGCGAAAAGTGGCAACAAGGGCGTCAGCAGGCGCTCCTCCGGGATCCATCATGCCATGGACAAAATGTCCAATTGCCTGGATTTGGATCAAAAGGTAGATTCGGTGATTCCCCTATTGACAACACTCTCCCGTCCGGCATGCCCTTCACAAAAAAGCTTTTCGGCCTGTTCCTTGTTCCAGCCCTGGCCCTGCTAGGCGGCTGCAATGCGGTGCTCCTGAGCCCCTCTGGCGATATCGCCCTGCAACAACGCAACCTCATTTACATCTCGACAGGCTTGATGCTGCTGGTCATTGTCCCGGTCATTGCCTTGACCCTGCTGTTCGCATGGCGCTACCGCAAGTCCAACAACCGCAGCGATTACGACCCCGAATGGCACCACTCCACGCAGCTGGAGCTGGTGATCTGGGCGGTTCCGCTGCTGATCATCATCGTGCTGGGCGCCATCACCTGGATCAGCACCCACAAGCTGGACCCTTACCGCCCGCTGGACCGCATTGACGCGCAGCGCGCCGTGCCGGCCGACACCAAGCCGCTGGTCGTCGAGGTCGTCGCGCTGGACTGGAAATGGCTGTTCATCTACCCCGAGCAGGGCATTGCCATGGTCAACGAAATGGCCGCGCCGGTGGACCGCCCGATCCAGTTCAAGATCACCGCTTCCTCGGTCATGAACTCCTTTTTCATTCCTGCGCTGGCCGGCCAGATCTACGCCATGCCCGGCATGCAGACCCAGTTGCACGCGGTCATCAACAAGCCGGGCGAGTTTGACGGCCTGTCGGCCAATTACAGCGGTGCGGGTTTTTCCGGCATGCGCTTCAAGTTCCACGGCCTGAACGATGGCGACTTCAAGCAGTGGGTCAAAAAGGTCAAGTCCAGCGGCCAGTCGCTGGACCGCGACACCTACCTGCAGCTTGAAAAGCCGAGCGAGCGCAACCCCGTCCAGCACTACGCCAAGGTGGCCCCCGAGCTTTACCAGGCCATCCTGAACCGCTGCGTTGAAGACAACAAGATGTGCATGCACGACATGATGGCGATTGACGCCAACGGCGGCCTCGGCATGCCCGGCACCGTCAACGTTGCGTCACTGAACCAGGCCACGCGCGTCCGGCTGGGCCTGGACGACCAGCCCCCGCGCAGCTATGTGGGCGCCATGTGCAGCCCCGGCAACCCCCTGGGCTTGCCACTACCGGCGACCGAGCCTGGCACCCGCCCCATCTGACGCCGCGACCCCCAGTCGCCTCCTTTTTTTCTCCTTACGCACCCACGATGTTCGACCATATAAATTTAACGAAGCTCATCTTCGGCCGCCTCTCCTGGGAGGCGATTCCACTTCATGAACCGATTTTGCTGGTCACGTTTGCGGCGGTTTTGCTCGGAGGCCTGGCCATACTGGCTGCACTGACCAAGTTCCGCCTGTGGGGCCCCTTGTGGCGCGACTGGTTGACCAGCATCGACCACAAGAAGATAGGCATCATGTATGTGGTGCTGGGCCTGGTGATGCTGCTGCGCGGCTTTTCCGACGCGCTGATGATGCGGCTGCAGCAGGCCATCGCCTTTGGCGACAACCTGGGCGTTTTGCCGCCGCACCACTACGACCAGATCTTTACCGCGCACGGCGTGATCATGATCTTCTTTGTGGCCATGCCGCTGGTCACCGGCCTGATGAACTACGTGGTGCCGCTGCAAATCGGCGCGCGCGACGTGGCCTTTCCCTTTCTCAACAACTTCAGCTTCTGGATGACGGCCAGCGGCGCCATCCTGGTGATGGCTTCGCTATTCGTCGGCGAATTCGCCAAGACCGGCTGGCTGGCCTATCCGCCGCTGTCGGGCATCATCAACAGCCCGGACGTGGGGGTGGATTACTACATCTGGTCGCTGCAGCTGGCGGGGGTTGGAACGCTTTTATCAGGCATCAACCTGCTGGCCACCATCATCAAGATGCGCGCGCCCGGCATGAGCCTGATGAAGATGCCGGTGTTCACCTGGACCGCGCTGTGCACCAACATCCTGATCGTCGCCGCCTTCCCGGTACTGACCGCCGTGCTGGGCCTGCTGGGCCTGGACCGCTACGCCGGCACCAACTTCTTCACCACCGAATTCGGCGGCAACGCCATGATGTACGTGAACCTGATCTGGATCTGGGGCCACCCCGAGGTCTATATCCTGATCCTGCCGCTGTTCGGCGTGTTCTCTGAAGTCGTGGCCACCTACAGCCGCAAGCGCCTGTTTGGTTACTCGTCCATGGTGTATGCAACCTTTGCCATCACCATCCTGTCCTATCTGGTGTGGCTGCATCACTTCTTCACCATGGGCTCGGGCGCCAGCGTCAATGCGTTCTTCGGCATCACGACCATGATCATCTCCATCCCGACCGGGGCGAAGATCTTCAACTGGCTGTTCACCATGTACCGCGGCCGCATCACCTTTGATCTGCCCATGATGTGGACCATAGGCTTCATGGTGACCTTCGCCATAGGCGGCATGACCGGCGTGCTGCTGGCCGTGCCACCGGCAGACTTTGTGCTGCACAACAGCCTGTTCCTGATTGCCCACTTCCACAACGTGATCATCGGCGGCGTGCTGTTTGGCCTGTTCGCCGGCATCACCTACTGGTTCCCCAAGGCCTTTGGCTACAAGCTCGATCCGTTCTGGGGCAAGTGCTCGTTCTGGTTCTGGCTGGTCGGTTTCTACCTGGCCTTCATGCCGCTGTATGTGCTGGGCTTCATGGGCGTGACGCGCCGCATGAGCCACTTCGAAGATCCGTCCCTGCAAATCTGGTTCCAGATCGCGGCCCTGGGCGCCGTGCTGATCGCGCTGGGCATTGCCTCGATGCTGATCCAGTTCGTGGTCAGCTACATCCGCCGCGACTCGTTGCGCGACAACACCGGCGACCCGTGGGATGGCCGCACACTGGAATGGTCCACGTCTTCGCCGCCGCCGGCCTACAACTTTGCCTTCACCCCGGTGGTGCATGAGATCGATGCCTGGTGGGACATGAAGAAGCACGGTTATGTACGTCCGGTGGATGGCTTTATCCCCGTGCACATGCCCAAAAACACCGCCGCCGGCGTCATCATTGCCACCATCTGCACGGTCTGCGGCTTTGCCCTGATCTGGCAGATGTGGTTGCTGGCCGTGCTGTCTTTCGTCGCCATCGTGGGCGCCGCCATCTACCACTCGTTCAACTACAAACGCGACTACTACATCCCTGCGGATGAAGTGAGCCGCATCGAAAACGACCGCACACGTTTGCTGGCCAGCCATGCTTGATACCACCGCCCCCTTGACCTCCCCTTCGGCCGGCGCTGCGGCGCCACAAAGCCCAGGCGCGCTGAGCGAGCGCTTCTTCATGCGGCGCGAGCACCATCCGGCCAACGGCACCCTGCTGGGCTTCTGGCTCTACCTGATGAGCGATTGCCTCATCTTTGCCTGTCTGTTCGCCTGCTATGCGGTGCTGGGCCGAAGCTACGCGGCCGGCCCTTCGGGCGCCGACCTGTTCGACCTGCCTCTGGTGGCAATGAACACCTCGCTGCTGCTGCTGTCCTCCATCACCTATGGCTTTGCCATGCTGGAGATGCAAAAGAACAAGCAACGCGCCGTGCTGGTCTGGCTGGCCATCACCGGCCTGCTGGGCGCAGGCTTTCTGGGCCTGGAGATGTACGAGTTCATGCACCTGATCCACGAAGGCGCAGGCCCGCAGCGCAGCGCCTTCCTCTCGTCCTTCTTCGCGCTGGTCGGCACCCACGGCCTGCACGTCTTCTTCGGCATCATCTGGCTGATCACCCTGATGTTCCAGGTCAAGCGCCACGGCCTCGGTGCCGAGAACCGCCGGCGCCTGATGTGCCTGTCCATGTTCTGGCACTTTCTGGACGTGGTCTGGATTGGCGTCTTCACCTTTGTTTACCTGATGGGAGTGCTGCCATGAGCGCGCATACCGACCAACACCACCACGGCGCAACAGATGCGCACGGCCAAGAGCACCACGACGACCACGGTCACGACGACAGCGGCGCCAGCCACAGCACCCTGAGCGGCTATGTGACGGGTTTCATCCTCGCCGTGGTGCTGACGGCCATTCCCTTCTGGCTGGTCATGGGCAAGGTCTTCGAGAGCTCCAGCACCACCGCTCTGGTGTTGATGGCCTTCGCTGCGGTGCAGATCGTGGTTCACATGATTTATTTCCTGCACATGAACACCCGCTCCGAGGGCGGCTGGTCCTTCCTGGCCCTGCTGTTCACCCTGCTGATCGTCGGGATTGCGCTGGCCGGTTCCTTGTGGGTCATGTACCACATGAACGCAAACATGATGCCCATGTCCATCCACGACATGAAGAACATGCCCTGAGCCTGCACAGGCCTGACAAAACCCATGGCCAGCCGCGCGCCGCGCTCCACCGCCGCCTGTCTCGCGCTGGCCGTCTGCGCGCTCCTGCTGTTTGTGGGTTTTCTGGCGCTGGGCATCTGGCAGGTGGAACGCCGCGCCTGGAAGCTGGACCTGATGGATCGCGTGGCGCAGCGCGTGTCTGCGCCGGCGGCGCCACCTCCGCTCGCGGCTCAATGGCCGCAGATCACGGCCGCCAGCGACGAATACCGGCACTTGCAGGTCAGCGGCCGCTTCCTCCATGAGCACGAAACCCTGGTCCAGGCCGTCACCACCCAGGGCGCCGGCTTCTGGGTTTTAACGCCGCTGCTGTTGGCTGATGGCACCACGCTGCTTGTCAACCGCGGTTTTGTGCCGCCCGAGGCCCGTACGCGTGCCTCGCGGCGCGCGACCGAAAGCGATGCGGAAGTCACGCTCGCAGGCCTGCTGCGCCTGAGCGAGCCCGTCGGCGGGTTTCTGCGCCACAACGACCCCGCCGGCGACCGCTGGTTTTCGCGCGATGTCGCGGCCATCGCCCAGGCGCGCGGCCTGGGCCAGACCGCACCCTTCTTTCTCGATGCCGGCGCGCCGGCCCGAAACAGCACCAGCGCCGCCCCGGCCTGGCCGCTCGGCGGCCTGACCGTCATCACCTTCAAAAACAACCATCTGGTGTACGCGCTCACCTGGTTCGGCCTGGCGCTGATGGTGCTGGTCGCCAGTGCGCTGATCGTGCGTGAGGAGCGCCAGCGCCGCCGCGAACGCCTGGAGGACAATACCAGCCATGTCGATCGCGAAACCGTCGATGCCACCCCAGACTGAGGCCGACGGCACGCCACCCGTGCCGGGCGGGCTCGAACGCCTGGACGATGCCACCGGCCTGAAAAACCTGCAGCAGCTGATACAGCTGCGCTGGATCGCGGTGATAGGCCAGCTCGCCACCATCGCGGTCGTGGATTTCGGCTTTGGCATCGTACTGCCACTGCAGCAGATGCTGGTGGTGCTGAGCGGCCTGGTGCTCTTTAACATCATCAGCCAGCTGCGCTGGCGCACCCGGCGCAAGGTCAGCAACAACGAGTTGTTTCTGGCCTTGCTGGTGGACGTGGCGATGCTGACCGCGCAGCTATTCCTCAGCGGCGGCGCGACCAATCCCTTTACTTTTTTGTACCTGCTGCAGATCGCCCTGGGCGCGGTGCTGCTGCAGGCCTGGTCGGTCTGGACCATGGTCGCCATCACCACGGCCTGCCTTGTCGGCCTGACTGTTTTCGGCCGCCCGCTGCCGCTGCCGCTGGATCTCGAGAACGGACTCGCCAGCCCCTACATGCAGGGCATCCTGGTCTGCTTCGTCCTCAACGCGGGCCTGCTGGTGACCTTCATCACGCGCATCAGCCACAACCTGCAGGAGCGCGATGCGCGTCTGGCCAGCCTGCGCCAGCGCGCAGCCGAGGAAGAACACATCGTGCGCATGGGCCTGCTGGCCTCGGGCGCGGCGCACGAGCTGGGCACCCCGCTCTCGACGCTGGCCGTCATCCTGGGCGACTGGAAACACATGCCCGCCTTCACGGCCGACCCCGACCTGCAGCAGGAAATCAGCGAGATGCAGGCCCAGGTCCTACGCTGCAAAACCATAGTTAGTGGCATCCTGCTGTCGGCCGGCGAGGCCAGGGGCGAATCGTCGGAAAAAACCTCCATCTGCACCTTTCTTGATGATCTGGCGGAAGAATGGCGCAGCACACGCCCGGTGCCCTCCTTTTCCTATGAGAACCAGGTGGACGAGGATTTGCCCATGGTCTCCGACTCCACCCTCAAGCAAATGCTCTGCAATGTGCTGGACAACGCGCTCGAGGCCTCGCCGGGCTGGGTCGGTCTTGCGGCGGCGCGTGATGCCGACACCCTGACGCTGACGGTCACGGACCAGGGTCCCGGCTTTGCCCCGGCGATGCTGGCGCAGCTCGGCAAACCCTACCAGTCCAGCAAGGGCCGGCTGGGCGGCGGTCTCGGCCTGTTTCTGGTGGTCAATGTGGCGCGCACCTTGGGCGGCAGCGTCGCTGCGCGCAACCGCCCCGAGGGCGGCGCCGTCGTGAACATCAGCCTGCCACTCGCAGCCATCACGCTGGGAAAGGACGCCGCCCATGACGGCTGACCGCCTGTTGCTGATCGTCGAGGACGATGCGGCCTTCGCCCGCACCCTGGGCCGCTCCTTCGAACGCCGGGGTTATACAGTGCAGCTGGCCGCCAGCCTGGACGATGTCGCCATCCTGCTGCAAAGCCACTCACCGGCTTACGCGGTGGTCGATCTGAAACTCAACGGCGACGCCTCCGGCCTGGCCTGTGTGCAGGCCCTGCATGCACACGATCCGCAGATGCTGATCGTGGTCCTGACCGGCTTTGCCAGCATCGCCACGGCGGTCGAGGCCATCAAGCTGGGCGCCTGCCATTACTTGGCCAAGCCGTCCAACACCGACGACATAGAGGCCGCCTTCGGCCGGGTCACAGGCAACACCGAGGTCAAGCTGACCAACCGCTCCTCGTCGATCAAGACGCTGGAGTGGGAACGCATACACCAGACCCTGGTGGAGACCGACTTCAACATCTCCGAAGCCGCGCGCCGGCTGGGCATGCACAGGCGCACGCTGGCCCGCAAGCTCGAAAAGCAACAGGTCAAGTAGGCCGCGCTGGTCCGCACGCGTCAGGCGCTACGCTTTTGATAGCTGCCTGCACCCATCCCTATTGGGTAAAAGCCATAATTCTTATAAATTTTCAAACTGATCAGGCTGCGACCGGCGAGCCGGCCTGTATCGACCTTTACCATTGCCCCATGCCCACTACCCACCTGCTTTACCTCCACGGCTTTCGCTCCTCCCCCCTGTCCGTCAAAGCCCGAAAAATGGCAGCCGTCGTGGCGCGGGACTACCCCGGCGCGCATTGGTGGTGCCCGCAGTTGCCGCCCTCCCCCAAACAGGCCATGCATGAAATCATGGCCGGGATCGCCGGCTGGCCCGCCAGCAAGGGTTTTGAAGGCATGGCCGTCATAGGCTCCTCACTGGGCGGCTTTTATGCCACCTGGGTGGCCGAACAAACGGGCTGCAGAGCCGTGCTGCTCAATCCGGCCGTGGAGCCGGCGCGTGACCTGGCAAGTTATATAGGCGAACAAACCGCCTGGCACCAGCCGGATGAAAAATTTTTCTTCCGGCCTGAATTTGTCGATGAACTGCGCGAGCTGCATGCCGGGCCGCTCAAGGCCGCACAAAACTACCTGGCCGTGATCGCCAAGGGCGACGAGGTGCTGGACTGGCGCGAGATGACGGCACGTTATGCCGGCGCGCACATCCGCCTGCTGGAAGGCGGCGACCATGCGCTGGGCGATTTTGACGACCACCTGCCGGCCATCCTCGATTTTCTGGACCTGGCAGCCTGATTACACTCGCTACAAGCCATTTAAGGACCCCATTTTGTTTGTATTGTTTGAAGAAGCCGGCAAGTTTCTGGCCGGCCGTATTTTGTCCGAGGCAGACAGCTCGCTGCAGGTGGAGCTCGACTCGGGCAAACGCGTCAAGGTCAAGGCGGTCAATGCGCTGCTGAAGTTTGAAAAACCCGCGCCTGCGGAACTGATCGCCGCGGGCCAGAAGCTCAGCGCGGACATCGAGCTGGAACTGGCCTGGGAATTTGCCAGCGAAGACGAGTTTGGTTTTGCCGACCTGGCGCGCGATTACTTCAGCGCGGATCCGTCCAAAGCGGCTTCGCAGGAGCAACAGGTCGCCGCGCTGTTTCGCCTGTTCGAGGCGCCGCATTATTTCAGGCGCGCCGGCAAGGGCCGTTTTAAAAAGGCGCCCGCTGAAATCCTGCAACTGGCGCTGGCCGCCATCGAAAAGAAAAAGCAGCTGGCACTGCAGATCACGGCCTGGGCCGAGGCGCTGGCGCAGGGCGATTGCCCGGAGCCGATACGCGAGCAGCTGTACAAAATACTCTTCAAGCCCGACAAAAACAGCGCCGAATACAAGGCCGTGGTGGAAGCCTCGCGAAGCGCCCACACGGCACCACTGGACCTGCTGCAGAAATCCGGCGCCATCGCCTCGCCCTACCAGTTCCACTGGAAGCGCTTTTTGTTCGAAAACTTCCCCAAGGGCACGGGCTTTCCGGCACTGCAGGCGCCCGAGGTCAAGGACGAATTGCCGCTGGCCGATGTGCGGGCCTTTTCCATAGACGATTCGGCCACCACCGAAATCGACGACGCCTTGTCGGTGCAAGGGCTGGGCAGCGGCACCGTCACGCTGGGCATCCATATTGCGGCGCCCGGCCTGGCCGTGTTGCCCGGCAGCCCGATTGACACAGTGGGCCGCGCGCGGCTTTCCACCGTGTACATGCCCGGCTACAAGTTGACCATGCTGCCCGATGAAATCGTCAAAAGCTACACCCTGCAGGAAGGCCGCAACTGCCCGTCCCTGTCGCTGTACATCACGCTGGACGAAACCACGCTGGAGATCAAGGAGAGCGTCACCCGGCTGGAGCAAGTGCCCATCGTCAGCAACCTGCGCCACGACGTGCTGGACAGCACCTTCACCGAGGCCTTTTTTGAAGCCGCACAAACCAGCCCGCCCACCGGCGTGCAGTGGGGCGTGGAACTGAGCTTTTTGCACCGGCTGGCCAAACACCTCAAGGCGCAGCGCGAGATCGTGCGCGGCAAGCCGGAAAACTTCAACCGGCCCGACTACAACTTCAGGCTGGACAACCCCACGGGCGGCGAGCCGCAGGGCAACGAGGCCGTCAGCATCACGACCCGCCAGCGCGGCGCGCCGCTCGATTTGATCGTGGCCGAGGCCATGATCCTGGCCAACAGCACCTGGGGCCTGTGGCTGGCCGAGCACGGCGTGCCCGGTATTTACCGCAGCCAGGCCAGCATGGCGCCCGGCGTGAAAGTGCGCATGGGCACCAAATCATTGCCGCATGCCGGCCTGGGCGTCAAAAGCTATGCATGGAGCACCTCGCCGCTGCGCCGCTACACCGACCTGGTCAACCAGTGGCAAATCATTGCCTGCGCCAAACACGGCCGCACGGCCGCGCTGGCCGCGCCCTTCAAACCCAAGGACGCCGAGCTGTTTTCCATCATCTCGGGTTTTGATGCGGCCTACGGCGCCTACAACGGCTTCCAGGCCGGCATAGAGCGCTACTGGACGCTGAAATACCTGCAGCAAAACAAGATCACGGAATTGACCGCCACGGCGTTTAAAGACAACCTGGTGCGCGCCGACGAGCTGCCGCTGGTGCTGCCGGCCGTGGGTGCGCAGGGCTTGCCGCGCGGCGCCAGGGTGCGCGTGCGCCTGGGCGAGATCGACGAAATCACGCTGGACATCAGCGGAGCCGTGATAGAGCGGCTGGACTTGATGGCCGATGAAGTGGCAGACGCGGCGGAAGAAGACGATGACGAGGCCGGCATGACCGCCGGCCCGATCTCGATTGCGGTCGATGTGGACGAGCCGGCGGCGGATGCGGCGGCTGTTTCCTCTACCGGTTAATCGGTGTTTTATCGGTGTTCCCGCAGCGTTTAAGCCTGATAATTCATTCCTGTGAAATCATTCAGCACACTGCAACTTGCCCTGGGAGCGTCCGTCCTGGTCCACGCAGTGCTGCTGACGACGCGCTTTGTGGACCCGGAGAGTTTTAACCGGGTTTTTCATGACACGCCGCTGGAGGTGATACTGGTCAACGCCAGGGCCAATGAAAAACCGGAGTTCGCCAAGGCCATCGCCCAGACCTCGCTCTCCGGGGGCGGTGACCTGGACAAGGGCCGCGCCACATCGCCGCTGCCGCCATCGGCCTTCACGGATCTCGGCGAGGCCGCCGAAGACGCACAGCGCAAGGTCGAGTCCCTGCAGGAGCAGCAAACGCAGCTGCTGGCGCAAATCAAGAAACAACTGGCCATCATGCCGCCGCCAGACCCCAGCCTGCCGGCCAACGACCCGGTGCAGGCGGAACGCGAAGAAAAACGCAAGCAGCTCATCAAGATCCTCGCGGAGATCGAAAAGCGCATCAACGAAGAAAACGCCAGGCCCAAGAAACGCTACATCAGCCCGGCCACGCGCGAAGAGGTGTATGCGGTGTACTACGACAGCCTGCGCCGCAAAATCGAGGACAAGGGCACGGTCAACTTCCCGGAGCAGGCCGGCAAAAAGCTCTACGGCGAGCTCACCATGGTCGTCACCGTCAATTTTGACGGCCGTGTGCTGGCCACCGAAGTCGTGGAAACCTCAGGCAACATGACGCTGGACCGCCGGGCGCAAAGCATCGTCAAGGGCACCGGCCCGTTCGAGCGTTTTACCGAAGCCATGCGGCGCAAGGCCGACCAGATTGTGGTGGTGTCGCGCTTCAGGTTCACCCGCGACGAAACGCTTGAGACACGGCTGACCAGCCGCTGACCGGACATGCATACACACACCACAGGGTACGGAGCCGCAGCATGAAAGCCCTGCTGCGCCTGGCGGGCCTGGTGCTGATCGCGGGGCTGGCCCTGCAGCTTTATTTTGCCGGCCGCATCGCACTGATGGCTGTCGTTGACCCTGAGTCCAGCGCGTTTGAGCGCTCCGAAATTTACCGGGTGGCCAAAAACACCGGCAGCCTCAAGTGGCGGCAGCAGTGGGTGCCCTACAGCCAGATTTCCGACAACCTGAAAAGGGCCGTAATTGCATCGGAGGACGCCAGCTTTGTGGAGCATGACGGAGTCGATATCGAGGCGCTCGAAAAAGCCTGGGACAAAAACGCCAAGGCAGAGCAACGCACACAACAGGCTGCCAGCCGGCTCGCCGCCAGCAAACAGCAAAACACATCCGGCAAGGCCGCCGTCAAAGCGCCCAAGATTGTGGGCGGCTCCACCATCACGCAGCAGCTGGCGAAAAACCTCTTTTTATCCGGCGAGCGCACCCTGTTGCGCAAGGGCCAGGAGCTGGTGCTGACCTTGATGCTGGAAGCCCTGCTAGACAAGGAACGCATTCTGGAGATTTACCTGAACAGCGTCGAATGGGGTGAAGGCGTGTTTGGCGCAGAAGCCGCCGCACAGCACTATTACCGCAAGCCGGCATCGCGGCTGAGCGCCTATGAAGCCGCACGCCTGGCCGTGATGCTGCCGCGGCCCAAATATTTCGAAACCCGCCCGGGCTCGGGCTACCTGGCCTCACGCGCCGGCACCATCGCCGCGCGCATGGGCGGCGTGGAACTGCCTTGACAGTCAGCTGATGAACTCTAAAAAAACCACTGGCAACACAATTTTCCGACGGGCCGCCCCCAGGAAAATTAGCCCCCCCGGGGGGCAGCGCATTACACGCAGTGAAAAGCGTGGGGGCCATATCTAGTGCTTGCCAAGCTCATGAGCCTGTTTTTGCTGGGCCTGATCCGCGTGCTGACCGGCGCACAGGCGCGCTGGCAAGGCTGCCCGCCAAAAGCCGAACAGCGCATTTATTTTGCCAACCACCAGAGCCATGCGGACCTGATCCTGATGTGGGCGGCACTGCCGCAAGAACTGCGCAGCATCACCCGGCCGATTGCCGCCAAGGACTACTGGACCAAAACCCCTTTCAAGAAATGGATCACCACGGCGGTCTTTAACGCCATCTATGTGGACCGCGTCAAGACCAGTGAGCAGGACCCACTGGAGCCCCTGGTTGAAGCGCTGACAAATGGCGACTCCATCATCCTCTTCCCCGAAGGCACGCGCGGCAACCAGGACGAACCACAAAGCTTCAAGTCCGGCCTTTACAACCTGGCGCAAAAATTCCCCGAGGTCGTGCTGGTGCCGGCCTGGATTAACAACGTGCAGCGCGTGATGCCCAAGGGTGAAATCGTGCCCGTGCCGATTTTGTGTTCAGTCACCTTTGGCGCCCCCATCGCGCTGGGCAGCGAAGAAGACCGCGGCCATTTCCTGGCCCGCGCGCGCCAGGCCGTCATGGCGCTCAGGGAATCCTGATGAACAACTTTTTGCGCAACCTGTCCCCATCGCACCAGGTCGGCCTGTTGTTTGTCCTGCTTTTTGGCCTGTTGGCCCTGGTCAGCATCGTGGCCTTTGTGATGTCGCTCAAGGACAGGCATGAGGACGACCTGCATACGCAAAAACTCCGGGAGTTCAACGGCCTGCTCAGGACCTCATGGGTGATGTCCACGGTATTCTGGGTCGGCTGGGCGCTGGGCGAAACGGTGGCCACCGTGCTGTTTGGCCTGGTCGCTTTTTTTGCGCTGCGCGAGTTCATCACACTCTCGCCCACACGCCAGGGCGACCACCGCAGCCTGGTGCTGGCCTTTTTTGTGGTGTTGCCGGTGCAGTTTGCGCTGGTCATCATGCGCTATTTCGACCTGGTCACGGTGTTCATCCCGGTTTATGTCTTCCTGGCGATTCCGGTGGTCAGCGCGCTGGCGGACGACCCGCACCGTTTCCTGGAGCGCAATGCCAAGCTGCAATGGGGCATCATGGTCTGCGTCTACGGCATGAGCCATGTGCCGGCCCTGCTGCTGCTCAAGTTTCCGGGCTACCAGGGCAAAAACGCCTTCCTGGTGTTCTTCCTGGTGTTTGTGGTGCAAAGCTGCATGATCGTGCAGCACCTGGTGAACCAAAAGCTGCAACGCAAACCCATAGCGCCCCGTGTGAGCCAGAGTTTTAACTGGAGCGGCTGGCTGATTGCCGTGCTCGCGGCCAGCCTGGTCGGCGGCCTGATGGCGGGCCTGACACCCTTCAAACCGGCGCAGGCCGTGGCCATGGCGCTGATCGCCTGCGTGGCCGGCTCACTGGGACACCTGGTCATGAAGGCGCTCAAACGCGACCGCGGCATCACCAACTGGGGTTCCGAAGGCCAATCCGTCACCGGCGCCAGCGGACTGCTGGACCGGGTGGATGCCCTGTGTTTTGCGGCGCCCGTGTTTTTTCATTCGGTTCGATGGTATTTTGGAATATGAGCCGCACTACAAACGTGGGGGTCAGACAATTTCCCGCAGGGCCACCCCAAGGGAAATTAGCCCCCAAGGGGCTGGAGCCTGCGGCTCCAAGCCTGCCTGCGCAGGCTTGGACGGGCGACAGAGGCGAAGCGTCTCGCAAGCCGCGGCCTGCAAGGCCTCGCGTATTACACACAGTGAAAAGCGTGGGGGCCATATAACCATGCGCATCCTGGGCATTGATCCCGGCTTGCAGATCACCGGTTTCGGCGTGGTCGATGTGGACGGCCAGCAGCTGCGCTATGTGGCCAGCGGCACCATCAAAACCACGCACCTTGACCGGAGCAACCTGCCCGCGCGCCTGAAGGTGCTGTTTGACGGCGTGCGCGAGGTCGTCGAGCGTTACCAGCCGGAATGCTCATCGGTCGAGATTGTTTTTGTCAACGTGAACCCGCAGGCCACGCTGCTGCTGGGTCAGGCGCGCGGGGCCTGCGTGACGGCCCTGGTGTCCCGTGATCTGCCGGTAGCCGAGTACACCGCCCTGCAGCTCAAAAAAGCGGTGGCGGGTTATGGCAAGGCCGGCAAGGCGGAGGTGCAGCAAATGGTCATGCGCCTGCTCAAGCTGCCCGCACTGCCGGGCAAGGATGCGGCCGATGCCCTGGGCCTGGCGATCACGCATGCCCATGTGGGCAGCGCCATGGCGCGGCTGGCGCAGGCGAGCGGCACGGACGCACAGATGACGGGGAACTACCGGGGTGGGCGCAGCCGCTGACCCGGCCAGACGCGTCCAAGCGCTAAGCGATGCGCTCCAGAATCAGCACCGCAAAAAAGCCAAAAGCGGCTATCAGGGTCCATTTGACAATGACCAGGCCGTAGCGTTTAAACCGCGCCTGCCCGGTCCCTGCATAAAACACAAACGACACCACGGCCGCCAGCAGCAGGAGCAGGATAAGCCAGCGAAAAAGCAGCATGGGCGTCTTTAAGAAGGGCTACCAGGCGCGCGCCAGGGTCGCAAAACCCTGGGGTGCGCGTTTTTCGTCTTCAAAGGTGACGATTTCATAAGCGTCCTGGTGCGACAGCAGTTCACGCAGCAGCTTGTTGTTCATGGCGTGGCCGGAACGGAAGGCGCTGTAGGCCGCCAGCAGCGGCTTGCCCAACAGGTGCAGGTCGCCCATGGCATCGAGGATTTTGTGCTTCACGAACTCATCGTTGTAGCGCAGGCCATCGCTGTTGAGGACCTTGTAGTCGTCCATGACGATGGCATTGTCCAGGCCGCCGCCCAGCGCCAGCCCGTTGGCGCGCATCATCTCGACGTCCTTGGTGAAACCAAAGGTCCTGGCCCTGGCGATGTCGCGCGTGTAGGAGCCGGAGCCCAGGTCAAACTCGACACGCTGGCCGGTGGAGTCCACCGCCGGATGGTCAAAGTCAATTTCAAAACTGAGCTTGTAGCCGTTGTAGGGACTCAGGCGCGCCCATTTGGCTGTAGCGCCCTCGCCTTCACGCACCTCGACAGGTTTAAGCACACGGACAAAACGTTTCGGAGCGTTCTGCAGCTCAATGCCCGCCGACTGCAGCAAGAACACAAACGACGATGCCGACCCGTCCAGGATGGGCACCTCTTCGGCCGTGATGTCGATGTACAGGTTGTCAATGCCCAAACCGGCGCAAGCCGACATCAAATGCTCGACGGTGTGGACCTTGGCATGGCCTGCCGAGATGGTGGAAGCCAGCCGGGTATCGCTAACCGCCAGCGCAGAAATGGCGATGTCCACAGGCTGGGGCAAATCGACCCGCCGGAAAACAATGCCCGTATCAGGCGCGGCCGGCCGCAAGGTCAACTCAACCCGCTGGCCGCTGTGCAGGCCCACGCCAACGGCCTTGGTCAGGGATTTGAGGGTTCTTTGGGCAAGCATGGCGTTATTTTAAAGAGGGCAGATGAACCTTGCGTAAAGCACGGCCATCTGCCCTGGCCCCATTGCCCGCCGCCTGCAGCACAAGACGGTTCTTAATCCGCCTGCTTCCGGAGAAACGCGGGAATCTCGAAGTCATCCATCCCACCCGAAGCCAGCGCATCGACCTTGGCCGCTGCCTGCGTGCGGTTGGTGCGCCATACGCTGGGCACGGACATGTTGCCGTAGTCGGGCTGGGCGGAACCCATGGACGACTGGCCTGCGCCAACCCCACCGGCCACCGAGTTGAGCGTGGGCACATTAAACGGCACGTTGTCCGTACCGGTGCGCAGCACCTGCAGCGGTGGCGCCGTGCGGCGTACGCCCTGGCGGCTCAGGCCGGTGGCAACCACGGTCACGCGGATGTCGTCACCGAGTTCGTCGTCATAAGCCGTACCGTAAATCACATGCGCATCCGGCGACGCGTAGGCACGAATGGTGTTCATCGCCAGCTTGGATTCGCTCAGCTTGAGCGAACCCTTGGCCGCCGTGATCAAGACCAGCACGCCCTTGGCGCCCGACAGGTCTATGCCTTCCAGCAGCGGGCAGGCCACGGCCTGCTCGGCGGCGATGCGCGCGCGGTCCGGGCCATTGGACTTGGCCGTGCCCATCATGGCCTTGCCGGGCTCACCCATGACGGTGCGCACGTCTTCAAAGTCGACGTTGACATGGCCGGGCACATTGATGATCTCGGCAATGCCGCCCACGGCATTCTTCAGCACATCGTTGGCGTGCGCAAAAGCTTCGTCCTGGGTCACATCGTCACCCAGTACCTCCAGCAGCTTTTCATTGAGCACCACGATCAGCGAGTCGACATTGGCTTCCAGCTCGGCCAGGCCGAGGTCGGCATTGGTCATGCGGCGACCGCCTTCGAACTCGAAAGGTTTGGTCACCACGCCAACCGTGAGAATGCCCATCTCCTTGGCCACACGCGCGATGACGGGTGCAGCGCCCGTCCCCGTGCCGCCGCCCATGCCGGCCGTGATGAACAGCATGTGCGCGCCGGCAATGGCGCTGCGAATGTCATCGACCGCCAGTTCGGCCGCGTCGCGGCCCTTGTCGGGCTTGCTGCCGGCGCCGAGGCCGCTGGCCCCGAGCTGTATGGTCTTGTGCGCATTGCCGCGGCTGAGCGCCTGCGCGTCGGTATTGGCGCAGATGAACTCGACGCCCTGGACGCCGCAGTCAATCATGTGGTCCACGGCGTTGCCGCCGCCGCCGCCGACACCGATCACCTTGATTTGTGTGCCCTGGTTGAACTCTTCGATTTCAATCATTTCGATGCTCATTTGGAGCCTCC
>JAZKCE010000060.1:0-17607 GCA_040388255.1 Pseudomonadota bacterium
CTTTGCGCCCAATCGCAAGGGCGGCAACCAGGGCTTTCTGCGCAAGCCGGACTGAACCAACCCCAAGGGGACTGACATGACATGCTTTGTGAATCGCCCGGCATTTTTGGGGCGGACTCAGGCTGGATTTGAAGTTCCCCTTCCCATAAGCGCGGGAACCCGGTTTCCACGCAACCAGCATTGACACCTGGGTGCATCAAAATCAAATTGATGCATCTGAAAGTATGAGTGCCAATGTGCCCTTTAGCACGTGAACCTTGATCAAGGAATGAATATATGACTACATCATTGACCCGTAGAGAGCTCGTACTCGGAGCGGCAGCTTCTCTGATGACCCCGTTGGCTGGCGCTCAGGCTGGCAACAACTGGCCATCACGCCCCGTCAAAGTCATCGTGCCAGGCGGAGCAGGCGGGATTCTGGACGCGATGGCGCGCAAGCTCTACAACAACCTTGGAAAAACGCTGGGCCAGTCATTCATCATAGACAATCGCACGGGCGCAAATGGATTGATTGGTACCCTCGCGGTGAAAACCGCTGCACCGGATGGCTATACGATTTTGCATAGCACCGCATCGTCAATGGTGATGGCTGAGGCGCTGAATCCAGAGATTTCGGCTAAAGCCTTGCGGGACCTGGAGCCCGTGGCGCTATCTGCAGTAGGTGGTGTTCTGCTTGCAGTGCATTCTTCGGTACCTGCGAAGACGCTTCCTGAACTGGTTGCTCTGTTGCGAAGCGATCCCAAGAAATACCAATCGTATGGAAGTTGGGGCGTCGGTTCGAATGGACACCTGACGATGGAGTGGATCAAGCAACGAACAGGCCTGACCATCAATCACGTCCCCTATAAAACATCGCCTGCGCTGCTGACGGACATTGTTGGCGGCGTGATTCCTATTGGCTGGGTTGATGTCGTTTCTCCGTTGGGCTTTATTGCGCAAGGGAAACTGCGCGGCATCGCATTGTCGGGCACGGTTCGCAGCCCCAAACTGGCTGATGTCAAAACGCTTTCCGAGCAAGGCTACCCATTTACCGCCACGGGTTGGCAAGGCGTTTTTGCACCAAAGAATACGCCACCAGAGTTGCTTGAGCGTCTGCATGCAGCCATCAATCATGAATTGGTCAAGCCAGAGTTCGCGGAATCACTTCGCGAGCAGAATATCCCGCCTGCAACCCCCGTGAGTCGTCAGGAATTCAAGAAATTGATAGCGAACGACCTGGCTGCCTGGCGCAAGGTCGTCGTAGACGGAAATATCAAGGCAGAGTGAGAGGTCATGAAGATTTCCTCTCACGTTGAAAAGATCAGCCGTCTTTTGCAACTCCGCGAGCGACTCGACCCTCTGCAAGACTTTGAACTCTGGTATTGGACGTGTCTTACAACGGGAACCAACATCTGGAATGCCTCGCTGCATGCAACCGGATTTACCAGTGAGGATCGCGCTTTCTCCACGATCCCCGGTGTGCATGTCGTACCTCAAAGTGACGGAAGCTACCGCAGGGAACTACGCGGTCCTGGCGATGTGAGTCATGTCGGCTGGCCCGCCATTCCTGGTGACATGCCCGAGCCCATCCAGCGCCTGGAGGCCGCATTGCATGCACTGGAAGAACACCGTGATCCTTGCCTGCGCGGAGATCGCACGCCAACGCAAGCGATTGTCGATGACTGCAATCGCGCGGTATTGCAGGCGATATCCGTTTACGAAGCACTGCTCCGTCAAGAGAGACATTCATGAGCCCAGAAAATCATCGCGATAAAGCAGAACGAATTGAAAGATCACTTGCCAAGCTCACTGACTCGGACCGGGAAATACGGATTGAGGCAGCCATGCTTGCAGGTACGCACTGGATCAACTTTGTCCTGCATAAAACCGGCATAAGTGCGATGTCGGAAGACATGGTGCATGCCTCCATGACCATGGTCAGCGTACTTCGCAAGTACAAGCTTGCCGAGCCTGAGCTGATCGCACAACTTGAAGAAATTGAGGAGCTTCGTCCCCTGTTCGTCCGCGGAGACATGGACGGAGGCGCGAAAGCTGCGAATAGAGCGCTCGAATTGCTGAGCTCAATAGGGGAACGGGCGCGAAAACTTGCCTGAGCCCATACAGATACCTTGTAGCCGGAACCAAGGGCTCCATGTCCAGCATGGGCTTGCGCAAAGTCGGGGAAAACAGGATTGAGTGCACCCGCAAATCCCGGCCTGCCGCCCCGGGTAATTCAAAAGCCCGCTATCAAACTGGTAGCGGGCTTTTTTGTTTCCGGCCGCGCTGGCCAGGTAAATCAGGCTGGCGTCAGTTCACCATCACCAGCTTGCCCTTGACGCCGCGCGAACCCATGTGGGCGTAGGCCGCCTTGAGCTCCTGCATGGGCATGGTGCGGTCTATGACGGGTTTGATTTTCCCCTGCACATACCACTGGGCCAGTTCGGCCAGAGCGGCGGCGCTGGCTTTTGGTTCCTGTTTGGCAAAGCCGCCCCAGAACACGCCGACGATGGACGCGCCCTTGAGCAGGGTCAGGTTCAGCGGCAGCGATGGAATCGGGCCGGATGCGAACCCGACCACCAGGTAGCGGCCGCGCCATGCGATGGAGCGAAAGGCCGGTTCGGCAAAGTCGCCGCCCACCGGGTCATAAATTACGTCGGGTCCCTTGCCGTCGGTCAGGGCCTTGATGGCTTCACGCAGGTTTTCGGTGCTGTAGTTGATGGTGGCGTCGGCGCCTATCGATTTGCACAGCGCGCATTTTTCATCGGTGGATGCGGCGGCAATCACGCGCGCGCCCACGGCTTTTGCAATCTGTATGGCCGAGGTGCCGACACCGCCAGCGGCGCCCAGCACCAGCACGGTTTCACCGGCCTTGAGTTGCGCGCGGTCTACCAGCGCGTGGTGCGAAGTGGCATAAATCATGATGAAGGCGGCGGCGTCCACAAAGGGAAAGCCGGCGGGCAGGGGCATGCACAGGGCGGCCGGCGCAATGGTGTGAGTGGCAAAACCGCCGGTGCCCGACAGGCAGGCGACATGCTGGCCGACCTGCAGGTGTTTCACGCCTTCCCCGATCGCCTGCACGATGCCGGCGTATTCGGAGCCGGGCACAAAGGGCAGGGGCGGTTTGATCTGGTATTTGTTCTGCACGATCAGCAGGTCCGGGAAGTTCAGGCTGGCCGCCTTGACTTCCAGCAGCACTTCGCCGGCCTTGGGTTGCGGTGTGGGCAATTCTTTCCAGTTCAGGGCGTCAACGCCCGTGGGGTTCTCGCAAAGCCAGGCATGCATGGTCATCTCCGTTATTGATCGATGTTGCATCATAGGCAGGTTGATTGGCAGACAGCGGCCGGCAGTAGCCTTTGCTGTCACGTCCGTAACTCGGGTGACCTAAAATCAGGCGATGAAAATCCTTATCTGCAACGACGACGGTTACCAGGCCACGGGCATCGTGGCCCTGTACGAGGCCCTGAAAGATATTGCCGACGTTGAAGTGGTGGCGCCCGAGCAGAACAACAGCGCCAAATCCAACGCGCTGACCCTGCATTCACCGATGTACGTCCAGACGGCCGCCAATGGTTTTCGTTACATCAACGGCACGCCGGCCGACTGCGTGCACATTGCCATGACGGGCTTGCTGGGCTACCGGCCGGACCTGGTGGTGTCCGGCATCAACAACGGCGCCAACATGGGCGACGACACCATTTATTCGGGCACGGTGGGCGCGGCGATGGAGGGTTATCTGTTCGGCATTCCGGCGATTGCCTTTTCACAAACCGAAAAGGGCTGGGCGCATATAGATGTGGCGGCCCGGCGCGCCCGCGACATGGTGGCGCAGCTGATCCCCTCGCTGGAAGTCATTACCGAGGGCAACCCGCCCACGGTGCCGCCCTGGCTGCTGAACGTCAACATTCCCAATTTGCCTGACGAACAGATACAGGGCATCAAGGTCGCGCGACTGGGCCGGCGCCATGCGGCCGAGCGTGTGATCACGCAAACCAGCCCGCGTGGCGAGACCATGTACTGGATAGGCGGTGCCGGCCCGGCCAAGGACGAGGGCGACGGCACCGACTTTCACGCCACCAAGCAGCGCTTTATATCGATCACGCCCCTGCAGGTTGACCTGACGGACCATGAGCGCCTGCCTTACTGGGCGCAGTCGTTCTCCCATGCCGCGGCGGCTGCCGCAGGCCTGACACAAGCCCGCGCATGAAAACACCCGGCAAGCCGCTTTCTGCTGCGCCGCTGAAAAAAGCCGGCGCGGCAGCCAGCCGGCCGGGCTTTCCGGTTCGGCTCAAGCCCAACGCCGGCATGCCGTCCGCTACCAAAAGCATAGCTGGTAGCGCCCATTCCACGCTGGCCAAGGGCGTAAATCATGAAAAAAATGGGCTGCAGCGGCCGGTTCCCAGTGGTTTGGGGCTGGATTCGCACGCGGTACGCGCCCGCATGGTGCAAAAGCTCGCCGCCCAGGGCGTGAGCGATGTCCAGGTGCTCGCCGCCATGGGCCAGGTCGAGCGCCATCGTTTTGTCGATAGCGCGCTGGTCAACCAGGCGTATGAAGACACCAGCCTGCCCATTGGGCTGGGGCAGACCATCTCCAAGCCCAACGTGGTGGCGCGCATGCTGGAGCTGCTGATGCGCGGCGACCAGGGCAACAAGGCCAGGCTGGGCCGGGTGCTGGAAATCGGCACCGGCTGCGGTTACCAGGCCGCGGTGCTGGGGCAGCTTGCGACCGAGGTTTACAGCATTGAACGGCTGCGCGGCCTGCACGACAAGGCGCGCGACAACCTCAGGCCGTTTCGGCTGCCGAATGTGCATTTGCTGTTTGGCGACGGCATGGTCGGTTACGCCAGGGGCGCGCCCTATGCGGCCATCATTGCGGCCGCAGGCGGCGAGGCCATACCGGCCGCCTGGATCGAGCAACTGGCCGTAGGCGGGCGGCTGGTCGCCCCGCTGCAGTCCGCCGGTGGCGCGCAGGCGCTGGTGGTGATAGACAAGACCCCGCAGGGCATCCAGCAGACCTTGCTGGAGGCCGTACATTTTGTACCTCTAAAATCAGGTACAAGCTAGGCAGTAATCACCTGGTCAACTCCCGACCAGCATTGAAGACGAAAGAAGCAATGAATCAAACGACAGGGCGCAACATGGCAGCTTTCCAGACCACACTACCTGCAGGACAGGCCTTGAGAAAAAGTGCAGGCCGCCTGGGCTTGTCATGCCTGCTGGCGGTGGGCGTTTTACTGCTGGCGGCATGCGGCTCGAACTCCCTGAACCGTGCGCCCGTGGAAGACCGCGGCACCGGCCTGTCGCGTCCCGGGGCGGGCGCGGTGGACACCGCCGGCGTGAAGCAGCTTCCCGGCTTTGAAAATGCCGGCAAACCCGGTTATTACACCGTCAAGCCCGGCGACACCATGATCCGCATTGGCCTGGACAACGGCCAGAACTGGCGTGACATCGTTCGCTGGAACAACCTTGAAAACCCCAACCTCATTGAAGTCGGCCAGGTGCTGCGCGTGGTGCCGCCCACCGCAGAAAACCCGCTGGTCGTGACACGCCCGGTCAGCTCCGGCACGGCGACCGCAGGCACAACGACGACGGCGCCTGCGCCTGCAGCGGCGGCCAGCGCGGCACGCCCGGCAGCATCGTCCGCCGCTACTGCCGGCGACGATGACATTGCCTGGATCTGGCCGGCGCAAGGCAGCCTGATTGGCGGGTTTGACGATGCCAAGAACAAGGGCCTTGACATCTCGGGCAAGGCTGGGGACGCCGTCATCGCGTCTGCCGATGGCCGGGTGGTGTACGCCGGTGCTGGCCTGCGCGGCTACGGCAACCTGATCATCCTCAAGCACAACAACACCTTCCTCACGGCCTATGCGCACAACCAGACCTTGCTGGTCAAGGAAGACCAGACCGTCAAAAAAGGCCAGAAGATTGCGGAGATGGGCAACAGCGATGCCGACCGCGTGAAGCTGCATTTTGAAATCCGCCGCCAGGGCAAACCGGTGGACCCGGCCAAATACCTGCCTGCGAAATAAGCTGCCAGTATCCGGCACCAAGGGAGGCCTGCATTGCAGGCCTCTTTTTTATTGTGTGGCGAAAAAATAAACAGGAAAAATGCCTGCAGACCAACAGGGGCGGGTGCAAACAGCTATTGATTTTGTAGCGTTCTGGCGCCGGTCAAAGGTGGCGGGCGGCCCCAGAACACAAACAGCGGGCCGCGCCTGAGACAATTCAGCCATGTCAGAAGAAATCCAGAACAAACAGCCCCCCGAAATCAAGGAATATCTGCCGGACCTGCTCACCGTGGAGTCCCTGGACATTGAGGCCCAGGGTATCGCCCACCGCCCCGATGGCAAGGTTGTGTTCATTGAAGGCGCCTTGCCTTTTGAGCTGGTCACGGCCAATGTATTCCGCAAAAAAAGCACGTTTGAAAAAGCCGTCCTGATGGCGATTCACCGCGAGTCGTCGCAGCGCGTGCGTCCGGAGTGCCCGCACTTTGGCATGCACACCGGCGCCTGCGGCGGCTGCAAGATGCAGCACCTGCATGTCAGTGCGCAGGTTGCCGTCAAGCAGCGCGTGCTGGAAGACAACCTCTGGCACATCGGCAAGCTCAAGGCCGAAACCCTGCTCAGGCCTATCGAAGGGCCGGCTTGGGGCTACCGCTACCGCGCGCGCCTGTCGGTGCGTTATGTGCGTAAAAAGGGCGCTGTGCTGGTCGGTTTTCATGAACGCAAAAGCAGTTATGTGGCCGACATGAGTGAATGCCGTGTGCTGCCGCCGCATGTCAGCGACATGCTGCTGCCGCTGCGTGCGCTGATTGCCGGCATGGATGCGAAGGAAACCATCCCGCAGATCGAGCTGGCCTGCGGCGACGCGGTGACGGCCATGGTGCTGCGGCACATGGAGCCGCTCAGCAGTGGCGATATCGGCAAGCTGCGCGCTTTCGCCGCCCTTAACTCCGGCCTGCAGTGGTGGCTGCAGCCGGGCGGGCTGGACACCGTCAAGCTGCTCGATGATGCGGTGCAGGAGCTGAGCTACGGCTTGCCGGAGTTTGGCGTGCTCATGCCTTTCAAGCCCACCGACTTCACGCAGGTCAACCCGCACATCAACCAGGTGCTGGTCTCGCGTGCGCTGCGCCTGCTGGACGTGCAGCCGCAGGAACGGGTGATTGACTGGTTTTGCGGCCTGGGCAATTTCACGCTGCCGCTGGCCACGCGCGCGCGTGAGGTGCTGGGCATAGAAGGCAGCGAGGTGCTGGTCGCCCGCTCGCGTGAGAATTTTGAGAGAAACAGGCCTGCATCCAGCGTGAGACGGGCGCTGTCAGCTACTACTTTTGTAGCAAGAAACCTGTTCGAGATGACCCCGGCCCTGCTCACCAAAGACGGCATGGCCGACAAGTGGCTGGTGGACCCGCCGCGTGAAGGCGCGTTTGAGCTGTTCAAGTCGCTGGCCGCGCTGCACCAGCAGATGGTGACGGGCGTGCCCTGTGACGACGGAAAAAACCAGCAAAGCCTGGTGCTGGGCGACTGGACGCCGCCAAAGCGCATTGTGTATGTGAGCTGCAACCCGGCGACGCTGGCGCGCGATGCCGGTGTGCTGCTGGAGAGCGGCGCCTACCGCTGCACGGCGGCGGGGGTGGTGAACATGTTCCCGCATACGGCGCATGTGGAGAGCATCGCGGTGTTCGAGAAAGCATGAAAAAAGGGCCCGAAGGCCCTTTTTCTTTGGCGCGGCTAAGGCCAGATAAGGCCGGCTTAATCGCGTTCGCCGCCGAAAATGCCAAGCAGCGCAAGCAGGCTCTGGAAGATATTGAACAGGTCCAGGTAGATGGCCAGGGTTGCGCTGATGTAGTTGGTTTCACCACCATCAATAACGCGCTTCAGGTCGTACAGCAAGTAGGCGCTGAAAATCGCAATCGCCAGCGTGCTGATCACGGCCATGCCCATGGTCGATGCGACAAAGATGTTGATGATGGACGCCACCAGCAGCACCAGGACACCCGCGAAAAGCCATTTGCCCATGCCGCTGATGTCACGCTTGATGACGGTGGCCAGGCTGGCCATCACGAACATCACGCCTGCGGTGCCGGCGAATGCGGTCATCACAAGCGAGGCGCCATTGCTGAAACCCAGCACCATGGCAATCATGCGTGACAGCATCAGGCCCATGAAGAAGGTAAAGCCCAGCAGCACAGGCACGCCTGCGGCGGAGTTTTTGGTTTTTTCGATGGCGAACATGAGGCCGAAAGCGCCACCCAGGAACACAATCATTCCCAGGCCGCCGGTCAGGGAGCGGGTAATGCCGGTGGCGACACCCAGCCAGGCGCCCAATACCGTCGGCAGCAAACTCAGGGCCAACAGCCAATAAGTGTTGCGCAGAACCTTGTTGCGCTGTTCGCTTGACGTCGCCAGGCCGTAGTCAATCGTTTGAACGTTGTCAGTCATGAGCGGTATCTCCAAAGCGCCAGCAAATGCAGGCAATTCCATTTTAGGGTGCACCCCCGTCTTTTCAATAGTTTTGCGCATGGCACTTCCTATTTTTTGTAGGGGCTCTACAGAGCACAGGGGTCGTCATCAGGGCGTCCCGCTCGCGTTATGCTCACGACTTCTATCAAACATTTTCCGAAAAACCATGAAAACAAAAGCAGTGCTTGAATTTGCCGACGTGAAAGCCATCGCCGCCGCCGCCGAGGCCGAAGCCCTTAAAAACAACTGGGCTGTGACCATCGCCATCGTTGACGACGGCGGTCACCTGCTGCACCTGCAGCGCCTGGATGGTGCGGCCCCTGTCTCTTCGCACATTGCACCTTCCAAGGCCAACACGGCAGCGCTTGGCCGTCGCGAAAGCAAGGTCTATGAAGACATCATCAATGGCGGCCGTGTGTCCTTTCTGAGTGCGCCGCTGATCCACGGCATGCTTGAAGGCGGCGTTCCCATTGTCAAGGATGGGCAGTGCATTGGTGCCGTGGGTGTCAGCGGCGTGAAGTCGAATGAAGATGCGCAGATTGCGCGCGCCGGCATTGCCGCCATCGGCCTGTAAATAGCCGGCCCTGGCCGCGCCCACAAAAAAGCCGACCCTTGGGTCGGCTTTTTTTTTATCTGTGTTCATCGGAGGGCATGGAAAAAAAAGCCTGGCTAAACGACCGCTAAAGGTCCGTGGCTGGCAAAAACGACCTTGGAGACTTTGAGTCAAAGCCTCGGATCGCCCCACGATGAAAATGTTGATGCTGTTTGTTTGCTGCCGCCTATTTGGTCAGTATCAGTTTGCCCAGGCGTGTGGCCTGCAGGCGATAGGTGGAGCCGTTGTGATTGATCTCCACTGCCTTTTGCCCGCGCAAAATCTCTGTGCTGTTCAGGCAGCCGGAAGGCGTGCCCGCCGGGTGTGCGCCAACTGCTTGCGGATGCGCTGCATGGACGGCAGGGCGGGCGGGCAAGCTCAGGGTATGGGGAGTCGGCAGCGCTGGAGGCATGATGGTTAAACCGGTTGGGTGGCCTGTTGTGAATCGATGGGTTAATGATAACCATTCGCATTTAAAAGTCAAGCGAATGAGGGGCTGCGACGGTTACTTTTCTTTATGAGTTTGTTGGCCTGAAGTCTGTTCGGCGGGCGTACAGGCTTCAGGCGGCTGCTGTTCAGCTCTTGGGTTCGGTGATGAAGCCGATCTTGTGCAGGCCGGCCTGCTGGGCCGCCGCCATGGCTTGCGCGACGCGCTCGTAGCGGACGTTTTTGTCGCCGCGAATGTGCAGGTCGGGCTGCGGATTTTGTGCCGCCGCTGCCTTGAGGCGTGGCGCCAGTTCTGCATCCGTGATCTGCGTTTCATTCAGGAAATACGCGCCTTGTGCGTCCACGCTCAGGCGAACGGTTTCCGGCTTGATGTTCTGCGCTTCATTGGTCGCGCGCGGCAGGTCAATATTGACCGAGTGTTTCATCACCGGCACGGTGATGATGAAGATGATCAGCAGGACCAGCATGATGTCCACCATGGGCGTCATGTTGATCTCGTTCATCACATCGTCGGTGTCGTCCTGGGTTCCGAAAGCCATGCTTGATTTTCCTTGGTGGGTTCCTGGGAATCAGGCTTTTTTCATTGGCAGCACATTGGCCGAGCCGCCTGCGCTGATCCGGGCGCCGGTCACAAAGTAGGCGTGCATGTCATGCGCAAAGCGGTTGAGCTTTTGCAGCACGCCCTTGTTGCCGCGCACCAGCGCGTTGTAGCCCAGCACCGCGGGAATGGCCACGGCCAGGCCCAGCGCCGTCATGATGAGCGACTCGCCAATCGGGCCTGCCACCTTGTCTATGGTGGCCTGGCCGGCCGCGCCTATGGACAGCAGCGCGTGGTAAATACCCCAGACCGTGCCGAAGAGGCCGACAAAGGGCGCCGTGGAGCCCACGGAGGCAAGAATGGCCAGGCCGGATTGCAGCTTGGACGTGAATTCGTCTATGGCGTTGCGCAGTGTGCGCGTGACCCAGTCGCTGACATCCAGCGCATCATGCAAATGGGCCTTGGTGTTGCGGTGGTGCAGCGTGGCTTCGCGGCCTTCAAGCACCAGCTGGCGGAACGGGTTGGAGGGGTCGCTGCCAAGTTTGGTCAGGCCCGCGGCAAAGTCTTCGCTGTGCCAGAAGTCTTCGGCGCTTTTTGCAATCTTTTTGTACTTGATCAGGTCAAGCGTCTTGATGATGATGACCATCCACGACGCGAGCGACATGACCAGCAGCAGCAGTGCGACGGATTTGGTGACGATATCGCCTTGGGCCCAGACATTGGCAAGGCCGAATTGGGAATTCATGAATCAATACTCCACAGTGCAAAAAATATCAGGAAACTGTTTAAAAACTACTCTAGGACCCAGTTGATGGGCACGTTGAACCACATGGCTTCGGGCACGCCGCCGCGCTTGCCGGGCACATAACGCCAGCGCATCACTGTGGCCATCGCGGCCTGGTCCAGCCGGTCAAAGCCGCTGGACTTTGCGATCTCGGCACGCTGCGGCAGGCCATCCACGCCAATCAATACCCGGATGGTTGTTTTGCCCTGTTCATTCAGTCGTTTGCTGAGCGGCGGGTAAGGCGGCTTGGGGTTTTGCAGGTAATTTGCATCGCTGGACGGCAATTGCACCGTGGGCGGCCCGGCCGGGGCCGCCGGTGCGGCGGCAACTGGCGCTGCCATCGGTGCCGGGGCCGGCTCGGGTGTTGTCACGCCGGTTGGTGCATTGGGCGAAGGGGTGTTGTCGGCAATCGCGATCGGCCGGGGTGCGGGCGGCTTCGCCTGGACCTTTTTGACCGGGGTTGGCGGTGCCGGTGGCGTGGGGGGCACAGGCTCGGCTTTGGGGGCGGGCGGGTCGACAAACTGGGACAGCACTTCAGCGGGTATGACAATTTCCGCCGCGCGCATCAGCAGTCCGCTTTGCAGGGCCCATATGAAAGCCACATGCAGCACCACCACTGAAAGGGCAATCACGGCATTGCGGCTCAGCTGCATGCCTTTGGCGGGGATTTTTTCGGCCGCAACCAGACCTGAAGGCAGGCCCAGCGAGGGGCCGCCTTGGGCGGAGGAAAGTGCAGTGGCGTTCATGGAAGCAATGTAATGAAAGCAGGGCGCGGCAAGCGCCTCAAAAGCTATAGGCCACAGTGCCGATGGTGTTTAGCGGCGGAAAACCCAGCGCATGGAGCCGACCACCAGTATCAGGCTGATGGGGAGTGCTGCAAATAGGATTGAGACGTTTGCCATGTGCCGCCTTCTGGAAGGTTGGTGGCGAGCTTGATGTTGGCGCTTGGGCAGCTTGCGCTGCATTGCGCCACCACGTCACGGGCACAACCTTCGCACTGGCCGCACTGGGTAGCGACACCGAGTTCGAACTGGATCTCGTCAAAGCCCATGCCGGCGCGCGCGTGACGGGCAATTTCACGGTCAGAGATTCTGTGGCAGACGCAGACGATCATGGATTGGCTTGCTGGTTGAATGATTTAAGTCAGTGGCTTGATTATAAATGCGAATCTATCGCATTTGCAATCAGTTGTGCCGACTTTTTATGCTACGGGGTTCCCCATTCCCCCAAAAAATCATCAAAAAAGGCCATAGCCACCGCCCATAGGGCATAGCCAGCTACGCTTTTGATAGCGTAAAAATCCGTAAACAGGCGCTTAAACCTCGGCCCACATGCGCAGCAGGTTGTGGTAGCAGCCCGTCAGCCGTACCACTTCCTGGCTTTCCGGCTGGTTTTCATCGCCCTTGTGCTGGTCCAGGTCTTTTTGCCGGAGTCCCGTGATGGCCATGTCCATCTCGTACAGCAGGCGTCGTTGGGCATCCAGCCTGACCATGCTTTCGATCCAGAAAAAGCAGGCCAGCCGCTCACCGCGCGTGACCGGCTCGACCCGGTGCACCGAGGTGCCGGGATACATCACCAGGTCGCCAGCGTCAAACTTGATGCGCTGTTCGCCATAGGTGTCCTGCACAACGAGTTCGCCGCCATCGTAGGACGCCGGATCGCTCAAAAAAAGTGTGCATGAAATGTCGGTTCGCACATGGCGCGCCGTGGCGGCATGTGTTCGCACCGCGTTGTCGATGTGGTTGCCGAAATTGTTCGCGCCGCCGCCATAGCGGTTAAACAGCGGCGGATAGACGGATTTCGGAAGTGCCCCCGTGATGAACATCGGATTGCGGGCCAGCGCCACTGACACGATATGCCGGGCTTGCTGCGCGGCGGGCAACTCTTCCGGAAGCTGCAGATTGTTTTTGACGGCACCGCTCTGGCTGCCGGCCGTGATGCGGCCGTCGGCCCAGTCGGCCGAGGTGATCAACTGGCGAACCTGGGTGAGCTCGTCCGGTGTTAAGGCTTGGGGAATGCGAAGCAGCATGACTTGATCATTCAAAAAGAAAATCGGGCACCCCGGCCTGCGCAGGGATGCCCGAAGTCTAAACCTGGAAAAAGCGTTTCAGGGCTCAGAACTTGCTGGTAAGCGTCATGCGCACCGTGCGCAAGGCGGCGGGCGTTGGCCAGCCCTGGTAGAGGGAGCTGTAATAAACCTGGTTGGTCAGGTTGTCGACGTTGAGCTTGACGGTGTTGCCCTCATTGATGCGGTATTCGAGCAGGGCGTCATATTTTGTATAGGCCGGTGCGCGGTTTGCGAGCGCTGCGGCATTGGCCGAAGACGGGCCGTTGGCGCTGACATGCGTCAAGCCGCCGCCTATGCGCCATTTGTCATCGAGCTTGTAAGTGCTCCACAGGTTGGCCTGCATATTGGGTGTCAGGCCCGGGTTCAGCCCGACAGTGGCCTGTGCGGCTGCAGCAGAGCCGGCCTTGTCGATCACGCCGTGCATAAAAACGATGCCCGCAAAGACATCCCAGCGTGGGTTGATGCGCCCGGCGACCTCGAATTCCAGTGAATTGGTGTGGCGCTGGCCGGACAGCAGGAACTCGCCGGTGGCCTGGTTCACGTCGGTGTTGCGCTCGTTGAACTTGTCGGTGCGGGCCAGGGCCGTGCGCAGCGACAGGTCGCCCTCATACAGTTCCCACTTTGCGCCGATCTCGATGTTGCGGCTGCTTTCCGGCGGTGTGTTGGCGCTGTTCGCGTCGTACTGGTAAAGGTCGCCAGAGGTGTTAAAGGACGTGCCGTAAGCCGCGTAATAGCTCACCGTGTCGTTTGGCTGGTACATCACGCCGGCGCGCTTGCTGAGCACGGTGTCGCTGCGCGACAGGGGGCCAGCCGGAACGGCGAGACCGGAACGGTCGTAGTTGCCGGAGAAATTGTCCAGGCGCAAACCTCCGACGAGTTTCCAGAAAGGCGTGAGGTTGATGGTGTCCTGCACATAGGCGCCAACAGCCGTGGAGGTGAACTCGGTGGAGCGCACAAGCTGGCGCGTGTCTATGAGGGCCGTGTTATCGGGCGATCCGACCGTAGTATTGGGGCGTGCTGGTACGCCGGTGTAGCGATAAACCACGGCATTTTCACGGGCCATATCAGCACCGACCAGGAGCTGGTTTTTCAGTCCAAACCAGTTGGTGTTGGTGAT
Source organism: Pseudomonadota bacterium (assembly GCA_040388255.1). Lineage (GTDB taxonomy): Bacteria > Pseudomonadota > Gammaproteobacteria > Burkholderiales > Burkholderiaceae_C > Polaromonas. The sequence goes on from JAZKCE010000060.1 coordinate 13,982, forward strand.
GTAGTCGCTTTGCAGGAAGGTGTGGTGCTCCGCACCGGCCCGCGTCTGGGTACCGCGCGGCACCACCGTGTTAAGCCCGAAGTTGGCCTGCGTCACGCCGGCAGCCAGACCATTGATTTGCGTCGCCCACAGGTCGCGCTTGAAATGTCCGTCGCGCAATGTCGTTTTGAGCGTGCTTCCGTCGGTCCAGCGATGCACGTGCGTCACGGTGGCAATGTCGGCGCTGTCCCTCTGGTAGTCGGAGTCCGCACCATACCATTTGTCGGCGGGGAAGGCGGCTGGCTTTCCCTCAAGCCAGCGTCCGCCGAGGAAAGGTTTGTCGTTGTAGTTGAGGTGGTAGAGGCTGAATGTGAACTCATTGGCGGTGCCTATGCCAAGCCGGTAATCCAGTGCCAGTCCGCGCCGGCTGGTGGACGCCTTGCCGCCCAGCCCGTCCCAATCGGTCGTCATGGCGCCAATGCGCAAGGCTGCATCGTCATCGGTTTTGAAGTTGAAGTCACCGGTGGTGCGCAGGTAGTTGCCATTGCCTGCCGTGACGTTGACCTCATGCTCGGTGATGGGGCGCGGCACCTTGCTGACCTGGTTGACCACGCCGCCGGTTGAGCCGCGGCCGAACAGCATGGAGGCCGAGCCGCGCAGCACTTCGATGCGGTCATAGTTGAAGGTGTCACGGTTGTACTGGGCGATGTCACGCATGCCGTCCAGGTAAATGTCGCCGGCCACGCTGAAACCGCGCAGGCGGATGTTGTCGCCGATACGGCCGCCTTCACCGGCCTCGAAAGTGATGCCGATAACGTTTTCCAGCGCGCTTTTAAAGCTGTCCTTGCCCTGGTCGTGAATCAGTTTTTCGTTCACGATGGTCAGGGATTGCGGTACGTCCTTGGCGGCGACCGGCACCTTGCCGATATTGGTCACGCCGCTCTGGTAGGTTTCGGTTGCGCGGTCCCGTGTGCCCGTGACGGTCACAGGTGCCAGGCTCCGGCCATCGGCCTGCGCGGCCGAGGTGGCTGTTGTTGTACCGGTGCTGGGTGTGGGCGTGACGCTTTGCGCCCAGCCGGACACCGACACGGCCAGCATGATGGCGCCCAGCGGCAGCAACGCCTTGTCAGATGCTGCAGGTGTATGGCGTGTATTGTTCACACCGACAGCAGGACGGGACTTTTTATTGCGCGCAGAATTTTCAGCACGTGAAGCGCGAGCGGAAGGGTGTGCCAAGATGGCCTCCAAGCAGGGGGTATGCCTTGACGGCAGGAACCGGGTTTCAGGAAGTGGCTTGGCTGTACTCAAACAGTCCCTTGGGACGCGAGTTGGCTAGCATGTAAAGTTTCGTCAAGAATTGTATATCAAATGATAATGATTCGCACTAAGTTCTTGAGATGAAGCCCGATGTGCCCCTCCCGGGACATGCTGGGTTTGGCAGCAACACCGCAATGGGCATAAAAAAAGGACCTGAAAGGTCCTTTTTTATTTCACCGGGCGTGGCGTCCGGCGTGGTTGGCTGGCTTGCCTGGGTCAGCTGAGTTCGCCGACCTGGCTTTGCAGGTAATTTTGCAGGCCGACCTTGCCTATCAATTCAATCTGGGTTTCCAGAAAGTCGATGTGCTCCTCGGTATCGTCCAGGATGCCTTGCAGCAGGTCGCGCGACACATAGTCACGAACGCTTTCGCAATGCGCCATGCCGGCCTTGATGGTGTCCTGCGCGCCCATTTCCGCCTTCAGGTCGCAGTTCAGCGCTTCGGGCACGTCTTCGCCAATATTCAGTTTGCCAAGGTCCTGCAAATTGGGCAGGCCGTCAAGCATGAAGATGCGGTCCATCAGCTTGTCGGCGTGTTTCATCTCGCCGATGGATTCCTCATATTCCTTCTTGGCCAGCTTGTCCAGGCCCCAGTGCTTGTACATGCGGTAATGCAGGAAGTACTGGTTGATGGCGGTCAGCTCGTTTTTGAGCTGGGCCTGCAGGTGCGAGATGACTTGAGCGTCGCCTTTCATTGGAAATCCTTATTTGTTTTAATGCCCCGTATTGTCGGCAGGCGGGCACTGTGAGGCAAGGAAAAAAGCCATAACCCCACAGAGCCGGATTAAGAACGAATGGGAGTGATAAACATTCTTCTTCAGGCGGCCGGAGCCGAGGTGCGTATCAGGTGATCAAACGCGCCCAGTGCAGCCTTTGCACCGTCCCCGGCCGCGATGATGATCTGCTTGAAGGGCACCGTGGTTGCATCACCGGCCGCGAACACGCCGGGCACCGAGGTCTGACCACGGGCATCCACGATGATCTCGCCGTGCTTGGACAACTCGACCGTGCCTTTGAGCCAGTCGGTGTTGGGCACGAGGCCGATCTGGATGAACACGCCTTCAAGTTCGACCTTTTTCAGTTCGCCCGTCGCGCGGTCCTTGTAGACCAGGCCGCCCACCTTCTGGTTGCCGGTGATCTCGGTGGTCTGCGCGTTGGTGAACACATCGACGTTCTTCAGGCTCTTGAGCTTGCGCTGCAGCACGGCGTCGGCGCGCAGTTGCGTGTCGAACTCAATCAGCGTGACATGGCCCACGATGCCGGCCAGGTCGATGGCCGCCTCGACGCCCGAGTTGCCGCCACCGATCACCGCGACGCGCTTGCCCTTGAACAGCGGGCCGTCGCAGTGCGGGCAGTAGGCCACGCCCTTGTTCTTGAACTCGTGCTCGCCGGGCACGTTGATGTTGCGCCAGCGCGCGCCGGTCGAAATGATGACCGTCCTGCTCTTGAGCGAGGCGCCGCTTTCGAGCTGTACTTCGATGAGGTCCTTGCCCGGCACGAGCGCCTTGGCGCGCTGCAGATTCATGATGTCAACGTCGTAGTCGCGCACATGCTCTTCGAGTGCATGGGCAAACTTCGGCCCTTCGGTTTCCTTGATCGAGATGAAGTTCTCGATACCGAGCGTGTCGAGCACCTGGCCGCCGAAGCGCTCCGAGGCCACGCCTGTGCGGATGCCCTTGCGGGCTGCGTAGACCGCAGCCGCGGCACCAGCCGGGCCACCGCCGACGATCAGCACGTCGAACGAATCCTTGGCGGCGATCTTCTTGGCTTCGCGCTCGACGCCGCTGTTGTCGATCTTGGCGAGGATTTCTTCCAGGCTCATGCGGCCCTGGCCAAACTCGGTGCCGTTGAGAAACACGGTCGGCACGGCCATGATCTGGCGTTCCTTCACTTCGTCCTGGAAGGTGCCGCCCTCGATCATGGTGGCGCGGATGCGCGGGTTCTGCACCGCCATCAGGCTCAGCGCCTGAACGACATCGGGGCAGTTGTGGCAGGTGAGCGAGACGTAGATTTCGAACTCGAAATCGCCGTCGAGTGCCTTGATCTGGTCGAGCACGGCCTGCTCGACCTTGGGGGGGTAGCCGCCGATTTGCAGCAGCGCAAGGATCAGCGACGTGAATTCATGGCCCATGGGCAGGCCGGCAAAACGCGGGCCGTGGTTTTCGCTCGGACGATTGACCGAGAACGAGGGCTTGCGGTGGTTGTCGTCGCGGCTTTCGGTCAGCTTGACCAGCGGCGAGACTTCGGCCACGTCCTTCAGCAGCGACAACACTTCGCCCGAGGCCTTGCTGTCGTCGAGCGAGGCGACGATCTCGATCGGCTGCGTGGCGCG
>JAZKCE010000061.1:0-20858 GCA_040388255.1 Pseudomonadota bacterium
TTCTTGCATTTGTGTTTCTCCTTTGAACTTGGATGTCAACACAATTTCCTTACTCCTGGCGCGCCACTCGAAACGGAAGAGAACCTTTTTTAGTCTGAATTCAGCTTGTTTTGGCGCTGGCCGGGCGCTGCGGCATGGCGCCCCCCTGGCCATAGCCCGAGAACAGTTCAGCCAGGGTCTTGCGCAGCCAGATGTTGCCGGCATCGGCATTAAAACGTTCATGCCAGTGCTGCTTGACCTTGTATTTTGGCAAGGGCACGGGCGGCTCCAGGAACTGGACCTGCTCCTGCGTAGCCAGGGCTCGGCCCAGCTGCCTGGGGACTATGACCAGCAGCTCGGTCTGCGCCACGATGCGCGCCACGCCCAGAAAACTTGGCACGCGCAACACGACACGGCGCTCTATCTTGTGCTTGGCCAGCACCTTGTCGACGATGGAATGCCCGGTGCCCGAGGTGCTGACCACCATGTGGCCTTCCCTTGAAAAGGCCTGCGGCGTGAGGATGGCCCGGATGCGCGGATGCTGGCTGGACGCCAGGCAGACGAAGTCCTGCTCAAACAGCGCTTGCTGGTAAAAGCCGGCCTCCAGGGCGGGTGTGAAGCCGATCGCCAGGTCCATGTCGCCGGACTCTAACCTGCGCCTGCTGTCGGGCGATATCTTCTCGGTTTGCAGCATCACGCCGGGCGCGGTTTGCTGCAGGTGGTTGATCAGCCGCGGCAGCAGCACGATTTCACTGATGTCAGTCATGCAGATGCGAAATTCGCGCTGCGCATCACCCGGCACAAAGGCATCGCCCGCGCCGCGCGCCTTGGCGATGCGGGCCAGCGCCTCGACCAGGTCCGGGTAAATGCCCTGGGCCCGGGGCGTCGGCTCCATGCCTTGCGAGGTGCGGGTGAACAGGCGGTCGTCAAAGTGGCGGCGCAGCTTGGCCAAAGCGATGCTGGCGCTGGCCTGCTCCATGCCCAGGCGCTGGGCCGCGCGCGAGACGCTTTGCGTCTTGTAAACCTCGACGAAGACGCCGAGCCAGTCGAGATCGAGTTTAGCCATGCATGAGTATATAAAAATGATATGGGAAGTATTTTGTATTTGGCTTTGACGAAATAGTCCAGGCCTGCGACAGTCTCGTCAAACCATAGGTGCGACACAAACATGCAATTTCATCTCAACGGATTTAGAACCGGGGACCCCGGGCTTCTGGACGCTGCTCCCTCAGCTTCGGTATCGGCCATGGACGGGTCTGCGCGGGACGCCCTTCCTGCCGAGGCCGATGTGCTGATCGTGGGTTGCGGCCCGGCCGGCCTGACGCTGGCCGCGCAACTGGCGGCATTCCCGGACATCCGAACGGTGATCGTGGAGCAGAAACCCGGCCCCTTGCAACTGGGCCAGGCCGATGGTGTGGCCTGCCGCACGATGGAGATGTTCGAGGCCTTCGGTTTTGCCGAACGTGTATTGAAGGAAGCCTATTGGGTCAACGAGACGACCTTCTGGAAACCCGACGATAGCCAGGACGGCGACCGCAGCCGCATTGTGCGCAGCGGACGCGTGCAGGACGTGGAGGACGGCCTGTCGCACATGCCGCACGTGATCCTGAACCAGGCGCGTGTGCACGATTTCTACCTGGAGACCATGCAGCGGTCGGCCTCGCGCCTGGTGCCGCATTACAGCCGCCGTCTGGCTGGGCTGGAGCGTGCGCCGGATGGCACGTCAGACCACCCCGTCACGGCCCGCTTCGAGCGGCAGGACGCCGGACACGAAGGCAAGCTGGAAACCATACGCGCCCGCTACGTCGTGGGTTGCGATGGCGCGCGCAGTGCCGTGCGCCAGTCCATGGGCCTGTCGCTGAAGGGCGATTCTGCCAACCATGCCTGGGGCGTGATGGACGTGCTGGTCGTCACCGATTTCCCCGACATCCGTTTCAAGGCGCTGATCCAGTCCGCAGCTGACGGCAGCATCGTCATCATTCCGCGTGAAGGCGGTTATCTGGTTCGCCTTTATGTGGAGCTGGACAAGCTCGCCGTGAACGAGCGGGTTGCAGCCCGCAACATCGGCATTGACCAGATCATCGCAGCGGCACAGCGCATCTTCCACCCCTACACCCTGGACGTGAAAGAAGTGGCCTGGTGGTCGGTCTATGAAATCGGTCAGCGGCTGTGCGATCGCTTCGACGACCTCCAGCCCCAGGAGGTGGACGCCCGCCTGCCGCACATCTTCATCGCGGGCGATGCCTGCCACACCCACAGCCCGAAAGCGGGCCAGGGCATGAACGTTTCCATGCAGGACGCCTTCAACCTGGGCTGGAAGCTGGAGGCCGTGCTGCGGGGGCGCTGCCCGCCCAGCCTGCTGCATACCTATTCCGCCGAGCGGCAGGCGGTGGCCAAGGAGTTGATCGACTTTGACCGCGAATGGGCTGCGATGCTCAGCGCTCCACTGCAGAAACCCGGTGATCCGGCGGGAACCGGGGTTGACCCGGCCGAGGTGCCACGTTACTTCGTGCAGCATGGCCGCTACACGGCGGGCACCGCCACGCGTTACCAGCCTGCGCTGCTCACCGGGCCATCCGCCCACCAGCACCTGGCCCAGGGGCTGCTGATAGGCACACGCTTTCATTCCACGCCGGTCGTCCGCCTGGGCGACGGCAAGCTGATGCAGTTGGGCCAAACGCTGGCTGCGGATGGGCGCTGGCGCCTGATGGTTTTTGCGGGCCAAAATGACCGCGCAGAGCCCGCATCGCCCGTCGGCAGGCTGTGCAGCTACCTTGGTGAATCGCCCTTATCCCCGCTCAGGCGCTACACCCCGGCAGGCGCGGACGTCGACGCCATCTTCGATGTGCGAGCCGTGTTTCAGCAGAGCCACCATCAACTGACCATTGCCGCCATGCCCGAATTGCTGTTCCCGCCCAAGGGCCGCTACGGCTTGCGCGATTATGAAAAAGCGTTCTGTGCGCTGGACGATGCGAACGCCAACATCTACACCTTGCGCCGCATAGACCGCGAGCAGGGCTGCCTGGTGGTGGTGCGGCCAGACCAGTACATCGCGCACATCCTGCCGCTTGGCGACACCGAGGCACTGGCCGCGTTTTTTGGTGGTTTCATGCGGGAGGCCTGAGTGCAGCAGGCGCTGGAAAGCGATGAACCATTTGTCATCCATCACCGCATCACCGACCCCCAGGACTGAACAGTAAGCCATGCCAGGGTGAGCTGTCCTCTGCGTGGCACTCGTATGCTATTAATAAGATAGCTGAATGCGCACATGCTGATTGGGCTGCAGGCCTTTTTTATGTCCTAAAACGACTCGAAATCCTTATTTGGGCATGTTCTGCACATTGCTGCCGGCAATCACGCCGCCGCCCAGGCAGATGTCGCCGTCATAAAGCACGGCGGATTGCCCAGGCGTCACCGCCCATTGCGCCTGCGTGAAGGCCAGTTCGCAATCCGTCGCGGTCGCGCTGCGCAGCTCGCAGGCTGCATCCGCCTGCCGGTAACGGGTCTTGGCCGCCAGCGTGCCGGTGGCCGGCGCCGAGCCTGCCACCCAGCTGCAGTCCTGGGCGTTGAGCACGGTGGACTGCAGCCACGGGTGCTCATGGCCCTGCACCACCCACAAGGTGTTGCTTTCCATGTCCTTGCGTGCCACAAACCAGGGTTCGTGTTCGCCCACACCGCGCTGGCCGCGTGCCTGCGCGGCCTTGAGGTCCGCGCCTTTGGCTTTCACGCCGCCTATGCCCAGCCCCGAGCGCTGGCCCAGGGTGTAAAAGGACAGGCCCACATGCTCGCCCAGCACACGGCCCTTGTCGCTTTTGATCGGGCCGGGCGCCTTGGCGATGTAGCGGTTCAAAAAATCGCGGAACGGCCGCTCGCCGATAAAACAGATGCCGGTCGAGTCTTTTTTCTTCGCATTCGGCAGGCCGATCTCGTCGGCGATGCGCCGCACCTCGGTCTTGCGCAGCTCGCCCACGGGGAACAGCGTTTTCGACAGCTGCGCCTGGTTCAGGCGGTGCAAAAAGTAGCTCTGGTCCTTGGCCGGATCCAGTCCCTTGAGCAGCTCAAACAGGTCGGTGGCCTCGTTCTGCCGCACGCGGGCGTAGTGGCCGGTGGCGATTTTTTCGGCGCCCAGGCGCATCGCGTGGTCCAGAAAGGCCTTGAACTTGATCTCGGCGTTGCACAAAATGTCGGGATTCGGCGTGCGGCCGGCCTGGTATTCGCGCAGGAACTCGGCAAACACACGGTCCTTGTAATCGGCGGCAAAGTTGACGTGTTCGATTTCGATGCCGATCACGTCGGCCACGGCGGCGGCGTCGACAAAGTCGATGTTGGACGAGCAGAATTCGCTGTCGTCGTCATCTTCCCAGTTCTTCATGAAGATGCCTATGACCTCGTGGCCCTGCTGTTTGAGCAGGTGCGCCGTGACCGCAGAGTCCACGCCGCCGCTCAAACCCACCACTACCCGTTGCCTGCCGTGTTGCTTGTCCATAGGTGTGCGATTATCCCAGTCATGACTTGTTTGCGTTTTTAGCCGCCGCCATGGAACTACGGCAACTCCGGTATTTCGTTCGTGTCGTCGAACTCGGCAGCATGAGCCGAGCCGCGCTGGACCTCGATCTGGTGCAGTCGGCCCTGAGCCAGCAAATCAGCCGGCTGGAAGGCGAGCTGGCCACCCGGCTGTTGCAACGCAGCAGCAAGGGCGTGGTGCCGACCGAGGCCGGGCTGGCGTTTTTCCGGGAAGCGCAGCTGACCCTGCGTCACGCCGAGCATGCCGTGCGCGCCGCCCAGCAGTCGCGCCTGAGCGGCACGGCCAGCGTCGGGCTGGCCTCCACCACGGCGGGCGTGCTGGGGGTGCCGCTGATGCGGGCCATGCGCGAACGCTACCCCGATGTGCGCCTGCACCTGGTCGAAAGCATGTCCGGCCATCTGACCCAAATGCTCAACGCGCGCCAATTGGACCTGGCGGTGCTGTTTGACACCGGCGTGGCCAGGCGCTGGAGCGTGATGCCGCTGCTGGAAGAAAAGCTGTATTTGATGAGCCCGCGCCCGGCCGGGCAAACCGCCATGGCCGAGACCCCGGGTGCCATCGGCATGGCGCAACTCCAGGGCGTGCCGCTGATTCTGCCGACGGGTGCGCACGGCCTGCGCAGTGCGCTGGACACGGCATTTGCCCGGGCCGACATCAAGCCGCATCTGGTGGCGGAGGTGGACTCCCTGAGCATGCTGATGGACGCGGTGTGCGCGGGGCTGGGCTCCACGGTGCAGCCCTGGGCGGCGCTGGTCCGGGTGCCCAATGCGGCCCAGCGCCTCCAATGGGTCGAAATCGCCGATGCCCAGGTGCGCCGCAGCAACGCGCTGTGCAGCCTGTCGGACGACGAGCTCTCGCCCGCCGCGCTGGCGACCCGGGTGGTATTGGCTGATTGCGCCCGGGTCCTGGTGAGGTCGGGTCAATGGGAGGGCTCCCGGTTGATCCATCACAATTTGTGATACCCCCATCGTGAGGCGGGGCTGACAAAACCCCAGCCTGCCGCCTACAGTCAGCACCTTCTGACAAGCGATGAGGTAACTGTGAACCTGGACGTACTGGTGATTGGCGGTGGCAATGCCGCCTTGTGCGCGGCGCTGATGGCACGCGAGGCCGGCGCCAGCGTGCTGCTGCTCGAATCCGCGCCGCGCGAATGGCGCGGCGGCAATTCGGCCCACACGCGCAACCTGCGCTGCATGCACGATGCACCACAGGACGTGCTGATTGAGGCCTACCCCGAAGAAGAATACTGGCAGGACCTGCTCAAGGTGACGGGGGGCCTGACCAACGAACACCTGGCGCGCCTGGTGATTCGCGCATCCAGCCACTGCCGCGACTGGATGCGCAGCCACGGCGTGCATTTTCAGCCGCCGCTGTCGGGCGCGCTGCACGTGGCACGCACCAATGCCTTTTTTATGGGCGGCGGCAAGGCGCTGGTGAATGCGTATTTCCGCAGCGCCGAAAAGCTGGGCGTCGAGGTGCGCTATGAATCACCTGTGGACCGCATCGAAATCGACAACGGCCGCTTTGTCGCCGCCTACGTGGGTGATGAGCGCATCGCCGCCAAAAGCTGTGTGCTGGCCGCCGGCGGGTTTGAATCGAATCGCGAATGGCTGCGCGAGGCCTGGGGCCAGAACGAGCGCGGCGAGTGGCCGTCGGACAACTTTGCCATTCGCGGCACGGCCTACAACAAAGGCGTGCTGCTCAGGCACCTGCTCGACGACCACGGCGCCGACCGCATTGGCGACCCGACGCAGGCCCACATGGTGGCCATAGACGCGCGCGCGCCGCTGTACGACGGCGGCATCTGCACGCGCATTGACTGCGTGTCGCTCGGCGTGGTGGTGAATCGCGAGGCCGAGCGCTTTTATGACGAAGGCGAGGACTTCTGGCCCAAGCGCTATGCGATCTGGGGGCGCCTGGTGGCGCAGCAGCCGGGGCAGATCGGCTATTCGATCATCGACAGCAAGGCCATCGGCCGCTTCATGCCGCCGGTATTTCCGGGCGTCAAGGCCGACAGCCTGCCCGAGCTGGCGCAAAAGCTCGGCCTGCCCGTGGACACCTTCATGCGCACGCTCGATGCTTACAACGCCGCCTGCCGCGTCGGCAGCTTCGACCACACGGCGCTCGATGACTGCCATACCGAAGGCATCACACCGGCCAAGACGCACTGGGCGCGCCCGATCGACACGGGCCCGTTCTACGGTTACGCCCTCAAGCCCGGCGTGACCTTCACCTACCTGGGCCTGCACACCGACGACACGGCGGCCGTGCGCTTCAACAACCAGCCCAGCGAGAACCTCTTCGTCGCTGGTGAAATGATGGCCGGCAATGTGCTCGGCAAGGGCTACACGGCGGGCGTGGGCATGTCGATTGGTACGGCATTTGGCCGTATAGCCGGCGTCCAGTCTGCACAGGCAGCTATGAAATCAGGAGTGAATCATGCAGCAACTTGAGGCATTGACCAGGGACGCCGTGGCGCTGGCCAATGGAAATGTGGGAGCAGAGCTGATGCTCAGCGCACCCGAAGCCGAAGTCGCGCGGCAGCTGCAGATCTGCAATGCCTGCCGCTATTGCGAAGGCTTTTGCGCCGTGTTTCCGGCCATGACGCGCCGGCTGGAGTTCGGCAAGGCCGACATCCATTTCCTGGCCAACCTGTGCCACAACTGCGGCGCTTGCCTGCACGCCTGCCAGTACGCGCCGCCGCATGAGTTTGCGGTGAACGTGCCGCAGGCCATGGCCCAGGTGCGCGGCCAGACCTATGTGGACTACGCTTGGCCGCAGTCGCTGGGCCGGCTCTACCAGCGCAACGGCCTGACGTTGTCGCTGGCGCTGGCGGCCGGGCTGGCGATTTTCCTGCTGCTGGCACTGGCGCTCAACGGCACGCTGTGGGGCGGCGATTTGCGCGGCAATTTCTACAACTTGTTCCCGCACAACTTGCTGGTGGCCATGTTTGCGCCTGTGTTTTTGTGGGCCGTGCTGGCGCTTGGTCTGGGCGTACGGCGTTTCTGGCGCGATGTGACGCCCGCCACCTCGGGCCTGCCCGTCACCTCGCCGGCCGCCTTTGACGCGACCGGCGACGTGCTGCGGCTGAAGTATCTGGATGGCGGCCACGGCGCGGGCTGCAACAACGAAGACGACGCTTTCACCCTGTCACGGCGGCGCGCCCATCACCTGACCTTTTACGGCTTCATGTTGTGTTTTGCCGCCACCAGCCTCGCCACGCTGTACCACTATGCCTTTGGCTGGTCAGCGCCTTACGAGCTGCCCAGCCTGCCCAAGCTGCTGGGCGTCATCGGCGGCGTCAGCCTGCTGCTGGGCACGGCGGGGCTGTTCCGGCTCAATCTCAAGCGCCACCCGCGGCACGGCGACGCGGCGCAAAAGCCTATGGACCTCGGTTTCATTGCGCTGCTGTTCTTCACCAGCCTGAGCGGCCTGGCGCTGTGGCTGGCGCGCGGAACACCGGCGCTGGCGGCCTTGCTGGCTGTCCATCTGGGCGTGGTGATGGCGCTGTTTGCGACGCTGCCCTACGGCAAGTTTGCCCATGGCATTTTCCGCACTGCCGCGCTGCTGCGCCATGCGGTCGAAAAACGCCAGCCCAACCCCATAGGGTTGGGTGCCGACTGAATTTATCTGCAAAAAACGGAGAACATGATGAAAAAACGCCCCCTGCTTCAAGCCTTCGCGGCGCTGGCCCTGCTACCCGCATTGACCGCATTTACCTTGCCGGCACAGGCGCAGGACTTTCCGCCCAAAAAGGCGGTGAGCCTGGTCGTCGGCTTTGCGGCCGGCGGTGCGGCCGATACCGCTGCCCGCCTGATCGCCAAAAAGCTGGGCGAGAACATTGGGCAAGCGGTGATTGTGGACAACAAGCCCGGCGCGGGTGGCAACATCGCCCACCAGTTTGTCGCCAATGCCCCGGGCGATGGCGCGACGCTGCTGTTTGGTTCTGTCGGTCCACTGACGATTGCGCCGCACCTGATGAAGCTGGGCTATGACCCGGTGCGCGACCTGTCACCCATCACCATGGGCGTGAACTTTCCCAACGTGCTGGTGGTGCATGCGGGCGTCGGCGTCAAGACCCTGGCCGAATTTGTGGCGCTGGCCAAGAAGAAGCCCGGCGGCCTGGACTTTGCGTCCACCGGCGCCGGGTCGGCCTCGCACCTGGCCGGGGAACTGTTCAATGCCCGGGCCGGCATCGAAACCGTTCACATTCCCTACAAGGGTGGGGCGCCTGCGCTGCAGGACCTGCTGGGCGGCCGGGTGGCGTCCTACTATTCCACGCCCTCCACCGCCAGCCCGTACTTCGAGTCAGGCAAGCTGATTCCGCTGGCCACAACAGGCTTGACTCGGCCCGCTTTTATGCCCAATGTGCCGACCATCGCCGAATCGGGTTACCCCGGTTTTAATGCGACCAACTGGTATGCATTTGTAGCCTCCAGCAAAACACCCAAGCCCCTGCTCGATCGCTGGAACCTGGAACTGGTCAAGGTGCTCAATGCACCCGATGTGCGCGAGCAGCTGCTCAAGCACGGCCTGACGCCCCAGCCCGGCACGCGCGATGAGTTGGCGCGTTTCATGGCCAGTGAGTCCGCAACCTGGGGCAAGGTGGTTCGCGAGCGGAAAATATCGGCTGAATGATCAGGGCTTGATGGAGTTCAGTACCCTGTCCACCATCACACCGGCCTGACCCAGGTTGTTCATAGGGTCGCAAAACGAGGCCAGCTGTTCGCGGGTCACGTGTTTGTTGATCTCCGGGTGTTCGGCCAGCAGGTCGATCAGCGGGCGCTGTTGTTTGAGTGCATCGCGGCAGATGTCATAGACCAGGTCATGTGCGTACTCTCGGCCGATGTAGGGGCCCAGGCCCATCATCACCGCTTCGGACATCACCAGGCCGTGCGTCATGTCGATGTTTTTGCGCATCTGCACGGCATCGACTTCCAGCCCGGCGAGTATGAATTTGGTCTGCTTGAGCGCGCCCGACATCAGGCAGAAGATCTCGGGTATCGTCACCCATTCGATTTCCCAGGGGCCGGTGGAGCGCTCGTGGTCGGCGACCATGGCGTCCATCAGCGAGGCCGCCAGCTGGCGCACCACCGAGATATTCGCGTGGATATACAGGCAGGAAATCGGGTTGCGTTTTTGCGGCATGGTCGATGAGGAGCCGCGCCCCGGCGCAAACGGTTCAAAGACTTCGGCGACCTCGGTCTGCATCAACAGCTTCACGTCCATCGCGATCTTGCCCAGCGAGCCGCCAACAATGCCGAGAAAGGCGCCGACCTCGGCGAAGTTGTCGCGCACGGTGTGCCACGAAATCAGTGGCTGGCCCAGGCCTAGCTCTTTCATCAGGCCAGCCTGGGTTTCCATCGCGCCTTTTTCCAGCGACGACAGCGTGCCCGATGCACCGCCAAACTCGCCGACGAGCACGCGTGGTTTCAGTTGCTGCAGGCGCTCGCGATGGCGTTCTATGCCGGCCAGTATGCTGGCCATCTTGTAGCCGAAGGTAATCGGCGTGGCCTGCTGCAGATTGCTGCGGCCAATGATGGGTGTGTTGCGGTGCTCGCGTGCCAGTTTTTCCAGCGAGGCCGAGATGTCTTTTAAATCCTCCTCGACCAGGGCCAGCGCCTCGCGGATCTGCAATACCGCAGCGGTGTCCGTGATGTCCTGCGTGGTTGCGCCCCAGTGGCAATATTCACCGAGCTTGTCCTTGCAACGGGCGTTGATCTGGTTCACCACGGCAATGATGGGATAGCCAATCTGCTCGGTCTTGGCTTTCAGTTTGACCCAGTCGATCTGGCTGATATCGCAGTTCCTGACGATTTCATCGGCCGCATTTTGGGGGATGATGCCGAGCTCGCCCTGCACCTTGGCCAGCGCGCGTTCGATGTCCAGATATTTGGCCGTGCGGTTCTCGTCGGACCAGACCTGGCGCATGCTGGCGTCGCTGAACATGTCGCCGAATATTTTTGAGTCGATGATGCTTGCTGACATGGGTTCTCCGTTGGGGGTGAATTTTTTTTGAGGGCTGAAATTGGCTTCGTTCAGTCGACCTTGATTTTTGCGGCCGCCACAACGCCCCGCCAGCGCAGCACTTCTTTTTGCACCAGCGTTTTCAGCTGCTCGGGCGTGCTGGTTTCAACCTCGGCACCCTGGGCCTCTATCTTTTTCTGCACCGCCTTGTCGGCCAGCACGCTGCCCAGTTCGCGGTTCAGCCGGTCTACCACGGCCCTGGGAGTTTTTGCCGGGGCAAACAGGGCGTACCACTGCGACATGCTGACGTTGCTGATGCCCTGCTCGGCCAGTGTGGGCACATCCGGCAGGACGGACGAACGTTTGTCGCCCGCAATGCCCAGGGCCCGGAGTTTGCCGCCCTGGATTTGCGGAAAAGCCGTGAACAGGCTGGGAAACATGAACTGCGTGTTGCCGGCAATGGTGTCCACAATGGCGGGCGCCGATCCTTTGTAGGGAATGCTCACGACGTCCAGTCCGGCGGAAAGCTTGAACAGCTCGCCGGCAATGTGCGGCGCGGTGCCGTTGCCGGCCGACGCGTAGCTGAAGCTGCCCGGTTTGGCCTTGATCAGCTGCACCAGTTCCCTGGCGTTTTTGGCGGCCACGTCATTGTTTGCGACCAGCACGGTGGGCGAGGCCGCGACCAGGCCTATGGCTTCGAAATCCGCCACCGGGTCGTACCTGAGTTTTTGCAGCGCCGGGTTGATGCCGTGCGTGGCGATGTAGCCAAACATGATGGTGTAGCCGTCGGATGCGGCACGGGCCACAAACTCGCTGGCAATCGCGCCGTTGGCCCCCGATTTGTTCTCCACGATGACGGGTTTGCCCAGGCGGGTGCTCAGGCCCTGTGCCAGGATGCGCGCCATGGCGTCATTGGCGCCACCGGCCGCGGTGGGCACCACGATGGTGATGGGTTTGCCGGGCCAGGCCTGCGCCAGCGCGGGGCCGGCCGCGAGCATCGCCAGCGACAGGGCGGTTATCAGGGGTGTGATGCGTGATGCAAAGGTGGGGCGGGTGATGGGCATGCAGGTCTCCGGAGTGGGTGTCTGTTTTTTGAACGCTTGCCCGCATCATCGGCTCGTGCAGCTGTTCAGTGAAGTGCAACTTTTGCTACGATTAGTGCATGGCGCGCATCAATTTCGATTTGCAGCAACTGCAGGCTTTTGTGTCTGCGGCCGAGCGCGGGAGCTTCCGGGCGGCGGCCGAGCATATCCACCTGTCGGCACCGGCGCTGAGCCGGCGCATCGACAAGCTGGAGACCATTCTGGGTGCGCGCCTGTTTAATCGCACCACGCGTGAGGTGGAGCTCACGCCTCTGGGCCGGGTGTTCCTGGAGCGGGCACGCGCCGCGCTGGACGACCTGGAGTCGGCCATGCTGGGCATTTCGGACATCGCCGCCAGCCGCAGCGGCCGGGTGACTGTGGCCTGCGTGCCGTCGGCAGCGATTTATTTTTTGCCTTCGGTGGTGCGTTCGTTTTCGGAGCGTTACCCGCTGATCCGCATCCGTGTGATCGACGAGGCGGCGGGCCTGGTGCTGGCCAGTGTGGTTTCGGGCGAGTCTGATTTCGGCATCAACTTCATGGGCAACCAGGTGCCCGGCGTTGACTTTGACCCGATACACACCGACCCCTTTGTGCTGGCCCTGCCGCGTGAGCATGCCCTGGCCTCGCGCAAAACCCTGGCCTGGCCAGACCTGGAAGGCGAGCGCCTGATTGCGGTGGCGCGCACCAGCGGCAATCGGCAACTGCTGGACGATGCGCTGGCCAAGGCCGGCGTTAACCCTTCATACCGTTTTGAGGTCAGCCACATCGCCACGCTGCTGGGCATGGTCGAGGCCGGGCTGGGCCTGGCGGCTGTGCCGCGCCTGGCACTGGCGCCCGCGCATCCCGCGCTGGTGGGCATTACCCTGCGGCGGCCGGCCGTGTCACGGGTGCTGGGCCTGGCCACGCGCCGTGGCACGGCGCTGCCTGCGCCGGCCAAAATGTTCCATGATTACCTGCGCGCCGCCCTGAAAGCCCGGCGTTAGGAGGTAAAACCGGCCGGGACCGCCGGTATCCGGTCGCAGCCAGCTATCAATGTTGTAGCAAAACCGAGGGGTCGGTGGTGATGAGGTCCAGCGGGTAGCGCCGTCCGGCCAGGTAATCCTCCATACAGCGCAGCAGCAGCGGGCTGCGGTGCTGGTCTACGCAGGCCCGTATTTCATCGGCCGTCAGCCACACCGTACGCACGATGCCAACGTCCAGCGCCTGGCCTGGGACATGCGCGCCCAGTTCGCCGCAAAACGCAAAGCGCAGGTAGGTGATGTCCAGCGGCTCGTCCTCGCCTGGCACCACCCGTTCGAAGCGGGACAGGTAGACACCGACGACGGCCGTGGGCTTGAAGTGAAAGGCGGTTTCTTCCAGGGTTTCGCGCAGGCAGGCCTGTACCGGGCTCTCGCCGGGGTCGAGGTGGCCGGCTGGGTTGTTGAGCTTCAGGCCGTCCCGGGTTTCTTCCTCAACCAGCAGGAATTTCCGGATGCCGTTGAAGTCGCGTTCAATCACCGCAGCGACCGTGACGCTGGGTTTCCATCGTGTATTCATGGGCGCGATTATCCGTGCCCTTTGTGACCCTTGGCGGGCGCCGGGTTCGCCGACACGGGCTGAAACCCGCTGGCAAAGCTCTGGCGCAAATGCTCGACAAAACACTGGACCGCCTTGGGCACCTGCGGCGCCCAGGGCCGCAGGGCGTAAATGCGCTCGCCAAAAAAGCCCTGTACCTGCCAGTCGGGCAGCACCGGTACCAGTTGGGGCTGCCGGCCGGATGGCGAAGGCAGGCTGAAGTCCGGCAGCAGGCCTATGCCCAGGCCCGCCAGCAGGGCATCACGCAGTACCTCGCTGTTATTCGCCTTGAGTATGCCCCTGACGTTGACCCCGACCAGCTCGGCCTGGGCCTTTCGTTTGCCCGGCCTGGCGAAGGTCCAGTGGCCTGCGTGACCACCCAGATACAGGAGGCAATCATGCGCAGCGAGGTCGGAGGGGTGTTGGGGCGCCCCGCGACGCTTGAGGTAGTCGGGGCTGGCCATCAGGATGGAGCGTGTTTCGCACAGCGCCCAGGCCACATGGGTTTCCGGTGGTGTGCTGGTGTGGCGTATGGCCAGGTCAAAGCCTTCATTGGCCAGGTTCACAAAACGGTCGGTCAGCTCCAGTTCAATGTGGATTTCCGTAAAGCGCTTGAGAAAGGCGGCCACGCTGGGCGCCAGGTGCTGCCGGCCCAGCGCCACCGGCGCCGTCACGCGTATCAGGCCGCGCGGCGTGCCGACCAAGTCCCGCGCGGCGCTGTAGCTTTCGCTGATCCGCTCAAACGCCGGCTGCATGTCATTGACCATCTGTTGCCCGGCTTCGGTCAGGCCGACGGAGCGTGTGGTGCGGCGTACCAGCGAGACGCCTGCGGAGCGCTCCAGCTCGCTGATGCGCATGCTGGCCGAGGCCTTGGAAACACCCAGGCGGCGCGCGGCTTCGGTAAAACTTTTGGTGCCGGCAAGCACCGTCAGCAGGTGCAGGTCGGCAATCAGCGGCGAGAGTTGATCGGAGGACATGTGGTGGGGTAATTGTTCAAATATATGAACAATGTAATCACAAAACAGGGGATTATCAAATCGGGTGCCGGACCATAGACTTGGGATCAGGCAGGCGGACCCGTCTGCAACAGCCGTAACCCCCCCTCCAAAGGACCGCACATGTCTTCACCTTCCGCAACGATTGGCCACTATCTGAACGGGCGTGTCAGCCTGCCCGCAGGCCGCAGCCAGGAAGTCTTTAACCCGGCGACTGGCGCCGTATCCGGTCATGTGGCGCTGGCCAGCGCCGCCGATGTGGATGCCGCTGTGGCTTCTGCGCAAGCTGCCTTCCCCGCCTGGAGCGACCTGCCGCCGCTGCGCCGCGCGCGTGTCATGTTCAAGTTCCTGGAACTGCTCAACGCCAACAAGGACAAGCTGGCCCACATGATCACGGCCGAGCACGGCAAGGTGTTTACCGACGCACAGGGCGAGGTCGCGCGCGGCATTGACATTGTTGAGTTTGCCTGCGGCATTCCGCAACTGCTCAAGGGCGACTTCACCGACCAGGTCTCCACCGGCATGGACAACTGGACCCTGCGCCAGCCGCTGGGCGTGGTCGCCGGCATCACGCCTTTCAACTTTCCCGTGATGGTGCCGATGTGGATGTTTCCGGTGGCGATTGCCGCCGGCAATACCTTTGTGCTCAAGCCCAGCCCGATAGACCCGAGTGCCAGCCTGTTCATGGCGGAACTGCTCAAGCAGGCCGGCCTGCCCGATGGCGTTTTCAACGTGGTGCAGGGCGACAAGGAGGCGGTGGATGCGCTGCTGGTGCACCCGGATGTCAAGGCCGTGTCCTTTGTCGGCTCCACGCCGATTGCCAACTACATCTACGAGACCGGCGCACACTACGGCAAACGTGTGCAGGCCCTGGGCGGCGCCAAGAACCACATGGTGGTCATGCCCGATGCCGACATCGACCAGGTGGTGGATGCACTGATTGGCGCCGGCTACGGTTCGGCGGGCGAACGCTGCATGGCGATTTCGGTGGCGGTGCTGGTGGGCGACGTGGCGGACAAACTGCTTCCCCTGCTGGAAGCCCGAGCCAAAACCCTGGTCATCAAGAACGGCGTGAACCTGGATGCCGAGATGGGCCCTATCGTGACGGCCGCTGCGCACCAGCGCATCACCGGCTATATAGAGACCGGCGTGAAAGAAGGCGCAAAGCTGCTGGTGGACGGCCGCACATTTACCGGTGCGGATGCGGGCGAAGGTTGCGGCAAGGGTTTCTGGATGGGCGGCACGCTGTTTGACCATGTCACGCCAGACATGCGTATTTACAAGGAAGAAATCTTTGGCCCGGTGCTGGGCTGCGTGCGGGTCAAGGACTTTGCCGAGGCGGTCAATCTCATCAATGCGCATGAGTTCGGCAATGGCGTGAGCTGCTTTACCCGTGATGGCCATGTGGCACGCGAATTCTCGCGCCGCATCCAGGTTGGCATGGTCGGCATCAACGTGCCGATTCCCGTGCCCATGGCCTGGCACGGCTTTGGCGGCTGGAAGAAAAGCCTGTTCGGCGACATGCATGC
The DNA here is from genome assembly GCA_040388255.1 of Pseudomonadota bacterium. Lineage (GTDB taxonomy): Bacteria > Pseudomonadota > Gammaproteobacteria > Burkholderiales > Burkholderiaceae_C > Polaromonas. The sequence goes on from JAZKCE010000061.1 coordinate 15,632, forward strand.
CTACGGCGAAGAAGGCGTGCGTTTTTATACCAAGCAAAAATCCATCATGCAGCGCTGGCCCGAGAGCATTGGCAAGGGCGCGGAGTTCGTGATGCCGACTGCCAAATAGTTTTCATTGACTCCTAGGGTTATCCCTAGATGACCAAGCCTGCGCCCCGCTGCCCTCTGGTACGCGGGGCGCAGTGCCTTATTGGTATGAAAAAACGATAGACTGCCGTGACAGGATTTTTCAAAAATCTCATGTAAGCTTCACGACAGCTATAAATCTGCGTACATGCTCACGCAGGCGATGTAGTTCCGATAAAAACTAATGCATTGAGGAGAGACCCATGCTGATTGGGGTACCCGCCGAAATTACGGCTGGAGAAACACGCGTAGCGATCACGCCGGAGACGGCCAAAAAGCTTAAAGCCCAGGGTCACACCGTGCGTGTGCAATCCGGTGCCGGCGTGGCCGCCAGCGTTCCCGACGAAGCCTACACCGCAGTGGGCGCAGAGATCACCGATGCGGCGGGCGCTTACGCGACCGACATCGTGCTCAAGGTGCGCTGCCCGCTGGACAGCGAAATCGGCCTGGCCAAGGCCGGCACGGTGATGGTCGGCATGCTCAACCCCTTTGATGCGACCGGCCTGCAGCGCCTGGCCGCGGCGCAGCTGACCGCTTTTGCGCTCGAAGCCGCACCGCGCACCAGCCGCGCCCAAAGCATGGACGTGCTGTCATCGCAAGCCAACATCGCCGGCTACAAGGCCGTGATGATGGCCGCCGAGAAATACCAGCGCTTTTTCCCCATGCTGATGACCGCAGCCGGTACGGTCAAGGCCGCACGTGTCGTGATCCTCGGTGTCGGCGTGGCCGGCCTGCAGGCGATCGCCACCGCCAAACGCCTGGGCGCCGTGATTGAAGCCAGCGACGTGCGCCCCAGCGTCAAGGAACAGGTCGAATCCCTGGGCGGCAAATTCATTGACGTGCCTTACGAGACCGACGAAGAGCGCGAAGCCGCCGTCGGCGTCGGCGGTTATGCCAAGCCCATGCCGCCAAGCTGGCTGGAACGCCAGAAAGCCGAAGTCGCCAAACGCGTGGCCCAAGCCGACGTGGTGATCACCACCGCGCTGATCCCCGGCCGCGCCGCGCCCGTGCTGGTGACCGAAGACATGGTCAAGGCCATGAAACCCGGCAGCGTGATTGTGGATCTGGCCGCGCCGCAGGGCGGCAACTGCCCGCTGACCGAGCCCGGCAAGACCGTCGTCAAGCACGGCGTGACGCTGATAGGCGAGACCAATGTGCCTGCACTGGTGGCAGCGGACGCCAGCGCACTGTACGCGCGCAACCTGCTCGACTTTTTGAAGCTCATCATCACCAAGGAAGGCGCGCTGAACGTCGACCTGGAAGACGATATCGTCGCGGCCTGCCTGATGACGCAGGGCGGCGTCGTCAAGCGCAAATAAATTCAGGCCAGGCGCAGGCCTGGCCGCCAGAAAGAAGAAAGAACCGTCATGGAAGTCTCCCATACCATTACCAACCTGATCATTTTTGTGCTCGCCATCTATGTGGGCTACCACGTGGTCTGGACCGTCACGCCCGCCCTGCACACCCCGCTGATGGCCGTCACCAATGCCATTTCCGCCATCGTCATCGTCGGCGCCATGCTGGCCGCCGCGCTGACCGAAACGCCGCTGGGCAAGACCATGGGCTTTCTGGCCGTGGCGCTGGCCGCGGTCAACGTGTTCGGCGGCTTTCTCGTTACCCGGCGCATGCTGGAGATGTTCCGCAAGAAGGAAAAGAAAGCCCCGGCCGCTGAAGCCGGCGCAGGTGCAGGAGTGGCCAAATGAGCATGAACGTCGTCACGCTGCTGTACCTGGTGGCCTCTGTCTTTTTTATCCAGGCGCTCAAGGGCCTGTCCCATCCGACAACGTCGCTGCGCGGCAACCTGTTCGGCATGGCCGGCATGACGATTGCCGTGCTGACCACGGGCGCGCTCATTGTGGAAACCTCGGGCGGCAAATCGCTGGGCATGGTCAACGTGCTGGTGGCGCTGCTGATAGGCGGCGCGGCCGGCACCCTGATGGCCAAACGCGTCGAGATGACCAAGATGCCAGAGCTGGTGGCCTTCATGCACAGCATGATCGGCCTGGCCGCGGTGTTCATCGCCGTGGCCGCGGTGGCCGAGCCCTACGCCTTCGGCATCGTCGCCAAGGGCGACCCGATTCCTGCCGGCAACCGGCTTGAGCTCTTCCTCGGCGCGGCGATTGGCGCGATCACCTTCAGCGGCTCGGTGATTGCCTTCGGCAAGCTCAGCGGCAAATACAAGTTCCGCCTGTTCCAGGGCGCGCCCGTGTCCTTCCCCGGCCAGCACATGATCAACCTGGTGCTGGGCCTGGTCACCCTGGGCCTGGGCATCGCCTTCATGCTGACCGGCAGCTGGAGCGCCTTCTTTGCCATGCTGGCCCTGTCCTTTGTGATGGGCGTGCTGATCATCATCCCTATCGGCGGCGCCGACATGCCGGTGGTGGTGTCCATGCTCAACAGCTACTCGGGCTGGGCGGCGGCGGGCATTGGCTTTTCGCTGAACAACTCGATGCTGATCATTGCCGGCTCGCTGGTCGGCTCATCCGGCGCCATCCTCTCGTACATCATGTGCAAGGCGATGAACCGCTCCTTCTTCAACGTCATCCTGGGCGGCTTTGGTGGTGAAGCCGGCACGGCCGCCACTGGCGCCAAAGAGCAGCGCCCGGTCAAGTCGGGTTCTGCGGACGATGCCGCCTTCATTCTGGGCAATGCCGAAACCGTCATCATCGTGCCGGGTTATGGCCTGGCGGTGGCGCGTGCGCAGCATTCGGTCAAGGAGCTTGCGCAAAAGCTCACGGACAAGGGCATCAACGTCAAGTATGCGATTCACCCTGTCGCAGGCCGCATGCCTGGTCACATGAACGTGCTGCTGGCCGAGGCCGAGGTGCCTTACGACCAGGTCCATGAGATGGAGGACATCAACGCCGAGTTCGGCCAGGCCGATGTGGCCATCATCCTGGGCGCCAATGATGTGGTCAACCCCGCGGCCCACGTCAAGGGCAGCGCGATTTACGGCATGCCCATTCTGGAGGCCTACAAGGCCAAGACGGTCATCGTCAACAAGCGTTCCATGGCCGCCGGTTATGCGGGCCTGGACAACGAGCTCTTTTACATGGACAAGACCATGATGGTGTTTGGCGATGCCAAGAAGGTCATTGAAGACATGGGCAAGGCCATCGAGTAACGCCGCGTCCATGCCGCGCTGTGGCTGGCGTGAAGCCGCAGCACGCATCAATTAGAGGGAACTCCCTTCTGATTTCCCGTGATTCCTAGGGAAAACACAATAGCCACGCAGAGGGCACGCCATGAAAATCCGTGGCAGTTAACAGCAATGGAGAAGACAAGCATGAACGCAGCTACCCTGGACCGTCCGTGGCTCAAAGCCTATCCGGCGGGCGTCCCGACGGACATAGACGCCTCGCAGTACGCCTCGCTGGTGGGCTTGATGGAAGAGAGCTTCAAGAAAAACAGCGACAAGGTGGCCTACAGCTTCATGGGCAAGGACGTCACGTTCGGCCAGACCGACAGCCTGTCCGTTGCTTTTGGCGCCTACCTGCAGGGCCTGGGGCTGGCCAAGGGCGACCGCGTGGCGATCATGATGCCCAATGTGCCGCAATACCCGGTGGCGGTCGCCGCCATCCTGCGTGCGGGTTTTGTCGTGGTCAATGTCAATCCGCTGTATACCCCGCGCGAACTGGAGCACCAGCTCAAGGACTCCGGCGCCAAGGCCATCGTCATCATCGAAAACTTTGCCAACACGCTGGAGCAGTGCATTGCGGCCACGCCGGTCAAGCATGTGGTGCTGTGCGCCATGGGCGACCAGCTGGGCCTGCTCAAGGGTGCCCTGGTCAACTATGTGGTGCGCAATGTCAAGAAGATGGTGCCGGCCTTCAACCTGTCGGGTGCCGTGCGTTTCAACGACGCCGTGGCACGCGGCACGCGCGCCACGCTGAAACGCCCGGACATCAAACCCGACGATGTGGCCGTGCTGCAGTACACCGGCGGGACCACGGGGGTTTCCAAGGGCGCCGTGCTGCTGCACCGCAATGTGATTGCCAACGTGTTGCAGTCCGAGGCCTGGAACGGTCCGGCCATGGCCAGCATGCAGGCCGGCGTGCAGCCGGTTTACGTGTGCGCCCTGCCGCTGTACCACATCTTCGCGTTCACCGTGAACATGATGCTGGGCATGCGCACCGGCGGCAAGAACATCCTGATCCCGAACCCGCGCGACCTGCCGGCCGTGCTCAAGGAGCTGTCCAAACACAAGGTGCACAGCTTCCCGGCGGTCAATACCCTGTTCAACGGCCTGGCCAACCACCCCGATTTCAACACCGTGGACTGGTCGCACCTGAAAATCTCGCTGGGCGGCGGCATGGCGGTGCAAAGCGCGGTGGCCAAGCTCTGGCTGGAGAAAACCGGCTGCCCGATTTGCGAAGGTTACGGCCTGTCCGAGACCTCGCCTTCGGCCAGCTGCAACCCGACCAACAGCAAGGCCTTTACCGGCACCATAGGCGTGCCGATTCCGGGCACGTATTTCAAGCTGCTGGACGACGACGGCAATGAAGTGCCGCAAGGACAGCCCGGCGAGATCGCCATCAAGGGCCCGCAGGTCATGGCCGGTTACTGGCAGCGTCCCGACGAAACCGCCAAGGTCATGACACCCGACGGTTATTTCAAGTCCGGCGATATCGGCGTGCTGGACGACAACGGTTATTTCAGGATCGTCGACCGCAAGAAAGACATGATCCTGGTCAGCGGCTTCAACGTCTACCCCAACGAGATTGAAGACGTGGTGGCCAAACTGGAAGGCGTGATGGAGTGCGCCTGCGTGGGCGTGGCCGACGAAAAATCCGGCGAGGCCGTCAAGCTGGTCATTGTCAAGAAAAACCCGGACCTCACGGAAGCGCAGGTGCGGGCCTACTGCAAAGAAAACCTCACCGGCTACAAACAGCCCAAGGTGGTGGAGTTCCGCACCGACCTGCCCAAGACGCCGGTTGGCAAGATTTTGCGCCGCGAGTTGCGCGACAAGAAATAGGGTTTAACCACCTGTCTGTTTTAGAGCCTGCAAAGGTTTTCTGGAAAGGCGACGCAAGTCGCCTTTTTTTTCGGTGCGCCCGGCAGGGCGTATCTACTTGGAGGTGAAAGTCCTCTACTGGCCCGG
>JAZKCE010000062.1:0-10643 GCA_040388255.1 Pseudomonadota bacterium
GCATCAGGCCCTTGCCCTGGGTGCCGCGGATCAGCTGGCACAAATTGGTCTTGCGTGAGAGGCAAAACTTGCACTGGCGGCATTCCGGCGTGTAGAGCGGAATCACGTGGTCGCCTTTTTTCAGTGTGGTGACGCCGGGGCCGACGTCGACCACGATGCCCGCGCCTTCGTGGCCCAGGATGGCCGGGAATATGCCTTCCGGGTCGGCGCCGGAGAGGGTGTAGTAGTCGGTGTGGCAGATGCCCGTGGCCTTGATCTCGACCAGCACTTCACCAAACTTGGGGCCTTGCAGGTCGACGGTTTCAATGGTCAGGGGTTCGCCCGATTTCCAGGCGACGGCGGCTTTGGTTTTCATGGTGTTGTTCTCAGTGAAGTTGGAGTCGACAGGTGTCATGCTGCCGCAGGAAAAGCGGCGAAGTCGCACTATAAGTCAGTGGCTGGCGGCCTGCGCAACGACCTGGTCGCAGGCGCTGCTGCAAGTGTTTAATTTTGAGAAAACCTGAGCCAGGTTTTGCCGGACAGGGCCAGCCCGGATCGGGCCACTTGAGCAGAGGACTTGTTGCCTAGGGAAATCCCTAGGTCGAAGTTTTCAAAATGCATTGCTTAAGGTCATGAATCATTTTATAGTCTATAAAGCTACTTATAGACACAATGACCATGACCACAGCCAGCATCAAGACAAACAAGCCCGGTGAGCGGGGCCCTCTGACGGGGGTTAGGGTGGTGGATATCACCACCGTTTTTATGGGGCCTTCGGCCACCCAGATGCTGGGGGATCTTGGCGCCGATGTGGTCAAGATAGAGGCGCCAGGCGGTGACGTGGTGCGCGGCATTGGCCCCCAGGGCCATGAGCGCATGGGCCCGCTCTTCCTGGGCATGAACCGCAACAAGCGCAGCATTGCGCTGGACCTCAAGACGGCGGAGGGCCGGGAAGTGTTGCTGGAGCTGGTCAAGGACGCCGATGTGCTGACCTACAACGTGCGGCCCCAGGCCATGGCACGGCTGGGCCTGGATTACGACACGCTTGCGGCCATCAATCCACGGCTTCTTTATGTTGGCATGTTCGGCTTTTCGCAGCGTGGCCGTTATGCCGCCAGCGCGGCTTTTGACGATCTGATACAGGCGGCCTGCGCGCTGCCGCAAGCCGTGGCCATGGGCAGCGGAGACATTCCGCGTTACATGCCGATCACCATCGCCGACCGATCCGTGGGTCTGTACGCCTTTGGTGTCATCAGCGCAGCGCTGTACGGGCGCGAGCGCACCGGCAAGGGCCAGCGCATCGATGTGCCCATGTTTGAAACCATGGTGCCCTATGTGCTGGGCGATCATTTGTACGGCCAGACATTTGTCCCGGCGCAGGGCGATTTTGGTTATCCGCGCCTGCTGTCGCCAGAGCGTCGGCCCTATAAAACGCTTGATGGCCATGTGTGCTGCCTGATCTACACCGATGTGCAGTGGCGGGCTTTCCTCAAGGCCATAGGCCAGCCGGAGCTGTTCGACGCGGACCCGCGGTTTACGAATATCTCTGCGCGTACCAAACACATTGATGCGCTTTACGGCATGGTGTCCGATGAAATCGCTTCGCGCAGCACGGCGCAAATGCAGGCCCTGCTGCAAGGCACGGATATACCGGTGTTCCCCATGCACACCTTTGAAACGCTGCTGAAAGACCCGCATCTTGACGACATAGGTTTTTTCAGTGAAGTGGAGCATCCGCATGTAGGAACCATCCGGCAGATGGCAGTCCCCAGCGAGTGGTCGGGCACGCCACCGGGCGAGGCCACACCGGCACCCCGCGTGGGCCAGCACAGCCGCGAGGTGTTGCGCGAGGCCGGTTATGACGAGGCGCGCATAGCTACGCTGATCGCGTCCGGCGCGGTGTTCGAATAAGCGGACCTGCGAGGGAGTTGCCATGATGCAAGGTACAAGCCGTTTTCGCTTTGTGGACTATTCGGTCGCTTCGCATGTGGCCACCATCTGCCTGAACCGGCCGGAACGGCGCAACGCGCTGGACATTGACATGCGCCGGGAGCTGGGCGAGGCGGCGCAGGATGCCGTTGCCGACCCCGAGGTCAGGGCCATTGTGTTGACCGGTAGCGGCGGACACTTTTGTGCCGGCGGCGACATCAAGGACATGCAGGCCGGCGAGCGGCTGGACGCAGCGGCCGGGCGCCTGCGCATGCAGGCGGCGCATACGGGCATCAAGGCTTTTTTCGAAACCGACAAACCCGTGATCGCCGCAGTGGACGGCTATGCCTATGGCGGCGGCTTTGGCCTGGCCCTGATCGCGGACATTGTGCTGGCCACGCCGGCCGCGCGTTTTTGCATGTCCTTCATGAAGGTCGGGTTGGTGCCTGATTGCGGCGCGCTGTACACGCTGGCGCGCAGTGTGGGTTTGCACCGGGCCAAGGCGGCCATGCTGTCGGCGCGCGAGCTGGATGCGCAGACTGGCAAGGACTGGGGCTTTGTGCACGAGCTGGTGCCGCCCGCCGATCTGCTGCCTTATGCCCAGGCGATGGCACAGGCGCTGGCCGGCGGTTCCGCCGCGGCGATTGCCCTGACAAAACAGGCGCTGAACCAGTCCCAGGTGACAGGATTTGCGGCCATGCTTGAGCTTGAGGCCAGCGCCCAGGGCATTGCCTTTTCAAGTGATTTCCACCGTGAGGCCATAGGCGATTTTGTGGCCAGGCGGCCCGGCCGTTTTGTGTGGCCGGGCCTGCCGCCGGCTGCAGGCCCTTCAGCTTCATGACGGCGCCAGTCGCCGGATTTTTTAAACCCCATCCAAAGTACCAGGAGAAACCATGACGACAGACATCCAGAACGAACTGCTTGAGGAAATGCGCGGCCCCGTCATGTGGCTGACCATCAACCGGGAAGAAAAACGCAACTCCATCAGCCCGGCCGTGCTGGCCGGATTGAGCGACGCGCTGGCACGCGCCAACAAAAGCCGTGATGTGCGCGCCATCGTGATCACCGGCGCGGGCACACGGGCTTTCTGCGCAGGCGCAGATCTGCAAAGCGGCAAGTCCTTCAAGTTCGATTACTCCGAGCCCTATGTCGGATTTGCCAACCTGTTCAGGCAGGCGAAGCAGTCCACCGTGCCGCTCATTGCGCGCGTCAACGGCGCCTGCATGGCGGGCGGCATGGGCATCATGGGCATGTGCGACATGGTGGTGTCCAGCGACAAGGCGATCTTCGGTCTGCCCGAAGTCAAGGTCGGCGTGTTCCCGGCCCAGGTGCTGAGCGTGCTGGGCAACCTGATTCCCCGCCGTGTGCTGGCCGAGATGTGCCTGACGGGCGAACCCCTGAGCTCTGCCCAGGCACTCGAATACTCGCTGGTCAACTACGTCAGCGAGGACCTCGATGGCAAGCTGCAATGGCTGTTGGACCGCATGCTGGACAAGTCGCCCGCAGCGATCCGCCGCGGCCTGTACACCATGAAGAAGATCGAAGCCATGTCCTTTGAAGAATGCATCGCCTTCACCGAAAGCCAGATCGGCCTGTTTGCCCTGACCGAAGACGCCGCCGAAGGGCAGCTGGCCTTCCGCGAAAAGCGCAAACCGGTGTGGACCGGCAACTGAAAAAATCAACTTGAATGACAGGAATACTCATGAGTGCAAAAGACAAAGCGGGCAGCAAGGCAGACGGTCGGGTGGTGCGTATAGGCGGCGCCTCCGGTTTCTGGGGTGACAGCAGTGTTGGTGCGCCGCAACTGGTGAACAGCGGCCAGGTCGACTACCTGGTGTTTGATTACCTGGCCGAGTTGACCATGTCGATTCTTGCCGGCGCGCGCCTGAAAAAACCGGAACTCGGTTACGCCACGGACTTCGTCAGCGTGGCCATGAAGGCCGTGCTGCGCGATGTGGTTGGCAAAGGCATACGCGTGGTCAGCAATGCCGGTGGCGTGAACCCCGAGGGTTGCGCGGCCGCACTGGCTGCGCTGGCAAAAGAGCAGGGCATTGAGTTGAAGATCGCCGTGGTGACGGGCGACGACGTGATGCCGCTGCTGCCGGAACTGCGCGAGTCGGGCAATGTGAAGGAAATGCAAAGTGGCGCCACGCTGCCCGAAAAGGTGCTCACGGCCAATGCCTACCTCGGGGCCTTGCCCGTCAAGGCGGCGCTGGATGCCGGCGCTCAGGTGGTCATCACCGGCCGCTGCGTGGATTCCGCCGTTACGCTGGGCGTGCTGATGCATGAGTTCGGCTGGACCAGCGATGACTACGACCTGCTCGCAGGCGGCAGCCTGGCCGGCCACATCCTCGAGTGCGGCTGCCAGGCCACTGGTGGCCTGCACACCGACTGGGACACGGTGCCCGGCTGGGACAGCATGGGTTACCCGATTGCCGAATGCCGCGCCGACGGGAGCTTTGTACTGGCCAAGCCCGAGGGCACAGGCGGCAAGATCACGCCGGCTGTCATCGGCGAGCAGATGCTTTACGAGATCGCCGACCCGGCTACCTACATCCTTCCCGATGTGATCTGCGATTTCACCCAGGTCACCCTGAAGCAGGCCGGCAGCCAGCGCGTGGACGTGCGCGGCGCTCGCGGGCGGGCGCCGACCGCAAGCTACAAGGTTTGCGCAACGCATGTGGAGGGTTTCAAGACCTCCGCCCAGCTGACCATCGTCGGTTTCGACGCCGTCGCCAAGGCACGCCGAACCGGCGCGGCCATTCTTGACCGCACCTCGGCGATGCTTGAAAAAGCCGGGCTTGGCCCTTATACCGCGAGCAACCTGGAAGTGCTGGGCGCGGAGTCCTGCTATGGCCCGCATGCCAGGGCCACGGCGACACGCGAAGCCATCCTGCGGTTGACCGTCACCCATGCACGCAAGGAGGCGCTGGACCTGTTTGCCCGTGAGGTGGCACCGGCCGGTACGTCCTGGGCACCCGGCACCACGGGCACGGGCGGGCGGGCTTCGGCTGCGCCTTCGATCCGCCAATATTCCTTCCTGCTCGACAAGGCGCGCCTGAGCCCGACCGTGCTGGTGAATGGTGAAACCACGACCATCACCCAGCCTGCCGGCCAGGCCAGTCCTGCCGCAGCGGTCAGGGCGGCCGACGGCAATGCGGCCGGTTCCAGCATGGACGCGGGCACACCCAGCAGCATGACCGAGGTGCCCCTGATTCGCCTGGCCTATGCACGCAGCGGCGACAAGGGTGATATCTCCAATATCGGCATCATCGCGCGCCGGCCGAACCTCTTGCCGGTATTGCGTGCGCAGCTGACGGAGGCCAGCGTGGCCGCCTACCTGGCGCACCTGGTCAAGGGCAAGGTCACTCGTTACGAGGTGCCCGGCATCCATGCCTTCAACTTTGTATGTGAGCAGGCGCTGGGCGGTGGCGGCATGGCTTCGCTGCGCAACGATGCGCTGGGCAAAGGCATGGCGCAAATCCTGTTGTCCATGACGGTGCGGGTGCCCATCGCCTTGCTCGCTGAATGAAACACAAACACGACAGGAGACAACAATGAAGATCAATCGCAGATACCTTGCCATCACCGCCGCGCTTGCCACGCTGCTCGCGGGCGCCGGTTTTTCCGCGCCATCGCTGGCTCAGGCCACTTCGACAAGCTCAGGACAGGCCTTCCCACACAAGCCGATACGGCTGGTGGTGGCCTTCGGCAATGGCAGCGTGAACGATTTGACCGCGCGTGACATTGCCCGCTACATGACCGAGAGCCTGGGCCAGCCCGTGGTGGTCGATACGCGCGTCGGGGGCGGCGGCTCGATTGCGACCGACATTGTTGCCAAGGCCGCGCCCGACGGCTACACCATAGGCCTGGGCACCAGCTCGCAACTGGTCATGAATGTCGGCCTCATCAAGACGCTGCCTTTCGATGTGGACAAGGACCTGCGCTCCATCGGCCTCGTCGCACGCACGCCTACCGTGATGGTGGCGAACACATCGATGCCGAAAACGCTCAAGGAAGTGGTCGCCTATGCGAAAGCCAATCCCGGCAAGGTGACCTACGGCTCTGCCGGCACGGGCGCGGTCAACCACATCTTCGGTGCGGCCTTTGCCCGCGCTGCCGATATCTCGCTGCTGCATGTGCCCTACAAGGGCAGTGGTGCGGCCTTGATTGACCTCTCGGGCGGCCATATCAACCTGCTGCTGGACAGCCTGGTATCAACAGCGCCCATCGCCCAGCAGGGACGGGCGCACCTGCTGGCCATCTCCTCCGCCAGGCGCAGCCCTGCCGCGCCAGACCTGCCGACATTTGCCGAACTTGGGTTTCCGACGATGGAGGCTTTCACATGGAACAATCTGTTCGCGCCGGCCAAAACGCCGGATGACATCATTAAAAAACTCAATGCGGCGCTCAACAAGGCGCTGGCCGAGCAGGGCGTGAAAGACAGGCTGGCGCAGGGTGCATCGGAGAACCTCGGCCCCAGCACACCGGCCCAGGCCGATGCGTTTGGTGCCCTGCAGCGGGCCAAGTGGGTGCCCTTCATACGCGCCCTGAAGATTGACGTGAACTGATACTGTTTCTTGCAGATCCATACAAGGAGACAAAACATGAAGATGAACCGCAGGCGTATCGCCGCCGCCGCAGCTTTCACCACGCTGTTCTCGAGCGTGGGACTTTCAACGCAAGCGTTTGCGCAGGCCACTTCGACAAGCTCAGGACAGGCTTATCCAGGCAAGCCGATACGACTGGTCGTGGCCTTCAGCACCGGCAGCGGCAACGACATCACCGGGCGTGAGCTGGCGCGCTACATGGGCGACATCCTCGGCCAGCCTGTGGTGGTGGAAAACCGCGCCGGCGGGGGCGGCTCCATAGGCACGGACGTGGTCGCCAAGGCGGCTCCGGACGGCTACACCATAGGCCTGGGGACCAGCTCGCAACTGGTGATGAACGTCGGGCTTTACCCCAGGCTGCCGTTTGATATCGAAAAGGATTTGCGCTCCATCGGGCTGGTCTCGCGCACGCCGCTGGTGCTGGTCGCCAGCACCTCCACGCCCAGGACGCTGAAGGAACTCATCAGCTATGCCAAAAGCAATCCCGGCAAGATCACCTACGGCTCTGGCGGGCCGGGCTCCATCAGCCACGTGGTGGGCGAAAACTTTGCCAAGGCAGCCGATATTTCCCTGCTGCATGTGCCCTACAAAGGCAATGGTGCCGCGCTGATCGACCTGTCCGGCGGCCACGTCAACCTGTTGTTCGACGGCCTGATTTCGGCCGCGCCGATTGCACAGCAGGGCCGGGGCCGGTTGCTGGCGGTGTCCGGCAAAAAACGCAGCGCGGTTGCGCCTGATGTGCCGACATTTGCCGAGCAGGGCCTGCCGACGTATGAGGCCTACACCTGGAACAACCTGATGGCACCGGCAAAAACGCCGCAGGCCGTCATCGACAAGCTGAATGCCGCGCTGAACCAGGCTTTGGCAATGCCTGAAATGAAGAAGCACCTGGCACAGGGCGCATCCGAAAGCCTGGGCCCCAGCACGCCGGCACAGGCCGATGCCTACGGCCAGGCCGAGCGGGCAAAATGGGTACCTTTTATCCGCGCCCTGCGTATCGACGCAAACTAGGCAGGCAAGCACGGGCACAGGCACTTTCAAGCAGGATCATTGCGACCATGGTTTTATCAGTCAAGCCACCGCCCGTGACAGCGCGCCCGCCGGCAGCGCACTCGGGCGCCGGCGTCACGCAGTACCTGCAGCTGGCGAGCATCCTGCGGCACCAGATTGCCCATGGCGAACTGGTCAGCGGGCAGCGCCTGCCGACTGTGCTGGAGCTGGCCGCCCAGTACAAGGTTGCCGGCATCACGGTCCGCCAGGCTTATGGCCTGCTGAAGACCGAGGGGCTGATTACCAGTGACCGCGGGCGTGGCACCTATGTCTCGGCGCCTGCGGCCTCCATGACCGCGAGCATGCATGCCGCCATCAACGACCCGCGCGCAAGCCATGTGCGTTTTGAGGTGCTGGAGCAGCGCCATGGCGTGGACCTGCCCGGGCCGCTGTCGCGCGGGGCGGCGGCCGACTCCAGCTACAAGAGCTACACCTTCGTGCGCAAGATCCACGTGCAGGACGGCGAGCCTTTTTGCCTGGCCGAGATTTATGTGGCCAGCGAGATCTACCAGCGCTTTCCGGAAGCTTCGGAGCAGCAGCACAAGATTGCCTACCTGCTCAATGAATATTCAAAAAGCCGGATGCTGAAGATGCAGCAGACGCTGACAGTGGCCCCGGCAGACATGGTGCTGGCGCAGGCCCTGGGCTGCTCGTTCGCCACGCCCATGGCGCACATGGTCAGGCGCATTTCCGACGCCTCCGGTCACATCGCTTATGCAGGCCTGTTCTGGTACCGCGGCGACCGTTTTGTGCTGGAGAGCGAATACCCCTTCGAGCTCTGGCTCAGTTATCCGGGTGTGGCGGTGCCGCAGACGCTTGGCTGAACGCTGCTTGCTGCGTCTTCGGGATGCCCGAGCGAACCGGCTAGGCTGAAAAAATCGGTTTCATGCATAAAAAGTGCAAATAACCCTTGAGCTGCCTGCGTTAACAGCTATGAATTAGATAGCGCCATAAACAAAAAAGCGGATGGCAAACACCATCCGCTTTCAGCCATAAGGGCATGGGCGCTGATCGCTCAGGCGCTAAAAAAACTCTTCAGCTTGTCCGTCCAGCCTTCTTCGCTGGGTGAATGTTTGGCGCCGCCTTTTTTGATGGACTCGTCAAACTCCTTGAGCAGCTTGCGCTGGTGCTCGGTGAGCTTGACGGGGGTTTCCACCGTGATGTGGCAGTACAGATCGCCAGGGTAGCTGGAGCGCACGCCCTTGATGCCCTTGCCGCGCAGGCGGAACTGCTTGCTGGCCTGGGTGCCTTCAGGGATGTCTATCGCAGCCTTGCCGGCCAGCGTTGGCACTTCGATCTCGCCACCCAGCGCTGCCGTGGTGAAGCTGATCGGTACCGCGCAGTGCAGGTCATCGCCATCGCGTTCAAAAATCTCGTGCTTCTTGACGCGGATCTCGATGTACAGGTCGCCGGGCGGGCCGCCGTTGCTGCCGGGCTCGCCGTTGCCGGTCGAGCGGATGCGCATGCCGTCGTCAATGCCGGCCGGGATTTTCACTTCGAGTGTCTTGTTGGTCTTGGTCTTGCCAACGCCATGGCAGGTGATGCAGGGCTCGGGAATCAGCTTGCCGGTGCCCTTGCACTGCGGGCAGGTCTGCTGCACGCTGAAAAAGCCCTGGCGCATCTGCACCACGCCGTGGCCGTGGCAGGTGGTGCAGGTGACCACCTTGGTGCCGGGCTTGGCACCGGTGCCGTGGCAGGTGCTGCAGTCGTCCCAGCTCGGGATGCGGATCTGCGCGTCCTTGCCGGTGGCCGCTTCTTCCAGCGTGACTTCCATCGCGTAGCTGAGGTCGCCGCCGCGGTAGACCTGGCGGCCGCCGCGCTGTCCGCCGCGTTGCTGGCCACCAAAGACATCGCCAAAAATGTCGCCGAAGGCTTCGGCAAAACCGCCAAACCCTTCCGCACCGGGACCGCCACCGCGGTTCGGATCAACACCGGCGTGGCCATACTGGTCGTAGGCCGCGCGTTTTTGCGCATCGGAAAGCATCTCGTAGGCTTCCTTGGCTTCCTTGAATTTCTCCTCGGAGGCCTTGCTGGCGCTGCCCTGGTTGCGGTCAGGGTGGTGCTTCATCGCCAGCTTGCGATAGGCTTTCTTGATGTCTTCATCGCTGGCGTTTTTCGGAACGCCCAGCGTGTCGTAGTAGTCTTTTTTGATGGCCATGGCAATTGCGTGTTCAGTGGAAAGGATTCCTGTGCCCCGGATGCGGCAAAGCGGAATGCGGGGAAAGCCCCCGATTCCGCTTCGCTGCCCGGAGGCTGTGCATCAAAAAGGGGATCAGCCCTTCTTGACTTCCTTGACTTCGGCGTCCACCACATTGTCGTCGGCCGGTTTGGCAGCAGCTTCTTCGCCGCCTGCCGCGCCGCCGGCCTGTGCGGCCTGCGATGCCTGCATGTCGGCGTACATCTTTTCACCGAGCTTCTGGCTGGCTTCCATCAGGGCGGCGTTCTTCGCGTCGATGGCGTCCTTGCTCTCGCCCTTGAGCGCTTCTTCCATGTCCTTGATGGCGGCCTCGATCTTTTCCTTCTCGCCGGCGTCGAGCTTGTCGCCGTACTCGGTCAGCGATTTTTTCACGCTGTGCACCATGGCTTCGGCATTGTTCTTGGCCTGCACGAATTCGACTTTTTTCTTGTCGTCTTCGGCGTTCAGCTCGGCGTCTTTCACCATCTGCTGGATCTCGGCTTCGGACAAACCGGAGTTGGCCTTGATGGTGATCTTGTTTTCCTTGCCGGTGCCCTTGTCCTTGGCGCCCACATGCAAAATGCCGTTGGCGTCGATGTCGAAAGACACTTCAATCTGCGGCGTGCCGCGTGCGGCTGGCGGGATGCCTTCAAGGTTGAACTCGCCCAGCCCCTTGTTGCCGGATGCGATTTCACGCTCACCCTGGAACACCTTGATCGTCACGGCCGGCTGGTTGTCTTCAGCGGTCGAGAAGGTCTGTGCAAACTTGGTCGGGATGGTCGTGTTCTTCTTGATCATCTTGGTCATCACGCCGCCCATGGTTTCGATACCGAGGGACAGCGGCGTCACGTCGAGCAGCAGCACGTCGGAGCGGTCGCCCGACAGCACCTGGCCCTGGA